>CAWFQK010000003.1:0-274199 GCA_963817955.1 uncultured Gemmatimonadaceae bacterium | reverse complement strand
CGCCTACCCGCGTGTAAATTGATTGCATGGCCTCCTCTCCGACCCCTAAAGCAGGTAAGCCGGACCAGTGTCCCGCCTGCGGCGCCGCCGCTGCGGGGAAATTC
The DNA here is from genome assembly GCA_963817955.1 of uncultured Gemmatimonadaceae bacterium. Classification (GTDB taxonomy): domain Bacteria; phylum Gemmatimonadota; class Gemmatimonadetes; order Gemmatimonadales; family Gemmatimonadaceae; genus JAQBQB01. The sequence goes on along the minus strand of CAWFQK010000003.1, from coordinate 274,095 downwards.
TGTTCCAGCTGTGGCGCTACGCTCGCCGGCGCCACCTGTGCATCGTGCGACGCTCCGCTCGCCCCCGGCGCGAAATTCTGCCATCGGTGCGGCGCGCCGGCCCAGGCTGGCGCTGTTGTCTCACAGGAACGCAGCTTCTCATCAGCGCTCCCGTGGGGCGTCGCGGCAATCGCGCTCGTTGCGTTCATCGCGCTCGTCGCCGGACAGCGGTTCAGTCGCGCACCGTCCGACACGACTCCGGCGCCGATAGCGAACAACACCGGCGCTACCGGCAATGGGCAGGCGTCAGACATCAGCAATCTTTCGCCCGGGGAGGCGGCTATACGCCTGTACAACCGGGTCATGGGCCAGCACGAACGCGGTCGAGCAGATTCCGTGCAGATCTTTGCTCCAATGGCCATCGCGGCGTACCAGATGATCGGCACGCTGGATCTCGACCAACACTATGACGTTGGCCGCATCGCGGCGATCACGGGCGACGAACGGATGGCGCGCGCCCAAGCCGACACCATTCTCGCCAAGAATCCGAACCACTTGCTCGGGTTGATACTCGCCGGCGAGGCCGCGCGGTTACGCAAGAACACAGCTGCAGAGCAGACCTATCACAGCAAGCTCGTGGCGGCCGCGCCGGCAGAACGGGCCAAGCAACTCCAGGAATACCTCAACCACGAGAACGATATCAACGCGGCGCTGGGCACCAAGACGCCCTGATTAGGGGTTACGTCGCGGCGCTAGGCTAGGCTACTGTGTGTCGATGCTTTCGTGTTGCACCCTTCGTCTTCTTCTTGACGAAGCGCTCCGCCCAGTATACTAAGTCGTTGAAAGACACACCGTGCGCGACGACATTGCGCATGTCAGTGCTCGGCATGACACGTGCTGCCCACCAAGCAGTCGTGTGCCGACGAAATATTTCGCCTGATCACACACCCCTCAGGAGGCGGGCATGCCGCGAGGTGACGAGTTGCGCGAGGAGTTCCGGTTTTCCGATCGAGACGACGACGTCGACGATCTGGGATATGGTAGTGGCGGTGGTGGCGCGTCGTACGACGACGACGACGAAGAGGATGGTGGCTGGATGACCCACAAGGACGACAGCGACGACCTCTGGGACAGCACCGACGACACCGATGAAGACGAGGAGGAAACCGGCGCCGTGACTCTGGAAGTCGGTGAAGACGAGGAGGACGAGGGCGACGTGTTCGGTCGCGCGCGTCCGTCCCGTCCCGGTCGTCCCGCGGGCTCCGGCAGCAGCAGTGCGATGACGAGCGGTGCTGGTGCGGCCGCGACGAGTGGCTCAGGGGCAACGCCGGCAGCCAGTCAAGCGAAGGTAGTGGCGAAAGCGCCGGCAAAACCCGCTGCTGCCAAGACCGTAGCTCCAAAACCCGCGGCCAAGAGCGCGCCCGCTCAGAAGGCGGCGTCTTCGAAGGCGGCGCCAAAGAAAGCAGCGCCCGTCAGCAAAGCGACCCCCAAGAAGGCTGGCAAGGCCGCTTCGAAGAAGGCTGTTGCCAAGAAGGGCGTCGCCAAGCCCGCGGCCAAGAAGGGTGCGGTGAAGAAGGTTGTTGCAAAGAAGGCGGCCAAGAAGAGCAGCGCCAAGAAAACGGTTGCCAAGAAGACGGTTGCAAAGAAGGGGGGTGCCAAGAAGGGCGCAGCCAAGAAGTCAGGGCGCCGTTAGGCTCACTCAGCTTTCTACGGCAGCGGAGCGTTGGCATGCGCGCTCCGCTGCTTTTTTTTGTTAATATCCCTTCCTCGTCGTCGTTCGGTGATCGTTCGGGCACTCGCACGTTACTGTTCGAGTGCCCATCCCATAGGTTTCTCGCTGTACATGGCTGACTCTCCGATCGCTCTCCTGCGCGCCCACGCGCGTCACGCCCCGTGGAACGCCCGCGGACTCGCCGCGCATGTCACCGCGCTCGTCGACGCGGCCGGCGTACGCCCAACGAACGCATCGGCGCGTGCGGCGCCGAGCGCGCGATCGATCCGCTTCTACGTCGCGAACGGCTTGCTCGAACGGCCTGAGGGCACCGGAACGGCCGCCACGTACAACTACCGGCATTTCCTCCAGCTCCTGGCGATCAAGATCCGCCAGCGAGAAGGGCACACGCTGGAGACGATCAAGCGGGAGATGAAAGAGTTTGCCGGCGACACACTCGAGCGGCGCGTGGCGTCATCGCTGGCCGCCGCACTCGGCGCAACCATTGAGACACGAAAGCAGGCGAACGACGATGAGCCATCGCCAAGCTGGCGCCGCATGCCCGTGGCCGACGGCATTGAACTGCACGTGCGCGACGACTCACCGGCTTCGCGCGACGAAGCGCTCATCGCGATGCGGGAAGCCATTCGCGCCGCGCTGGGCCGCGAGGACATTCGATGACGGCGAGCCGTGAGACAGGGACGTTAGAGCAGGCGAGACAGTAGGGTCGCGCCGGCTTCGAGCATCTTGCTCCACACGGAACGGCGCTGGAACTCCGCGAGGTTGATCTCCTTGGAGTAACGCAGGTCGTCGAGGAAGCTGGCGTCCATCGACGCGCCAAACGCCGAGTCGAGCACCACGAGATTGGCTTCATCGTTGAACGCCATTGACCGGTTGTCGAAATTCATCGATCCGATCGAGCTCCACAGACCGTCGGCGACGATAGTCTTCGAGTGCAGCATGGTTGGCTTGTACTCGTAGATCTTCACGCCGGTCCTGAGTAATTCCTCATAGCGATAGCGTCCGGCGTACCACGTCGTCTTGATATCGGTCTTCCCGCTGACAGTGAGTATGCGGACGTCCACGCCGCGCCTTGCGGCCCGTTCGAGCAAACCGCGAAAGTCGGCGTCGGGTACGAAATACGAGTTCGCGATATAGAGCGTTTTCCGCGCGCCGCTGATCGTCAACGCCAGAAAGCGCTCGGCGGGAGTGCTGCCCGTGGTCGGTGCCGTATACATCAAGCCGGCGTGGGTCATTCCGACGGGCTGGAATCCGCTGTTCGGAAAGAAGAGGCTGCCGGTGATCAGCTCGCCGGTCGCCTCGCCCCAGGCAGCGGAGAACGCAGCCTGGAGCTGCATGACCGCGGGCCCCTCGAATCGAACGTTGGACTCGCGCCACTGGTCCTGGTGATGGCCGTCGCCCAGCCAGTAGTCCGCCAGACCGAACCCACCAGTGTACCCCACCCGACCGTCCACGACCACGACGCGAACGTGAGAACGGTCGCTCGCGTCATGTATGGTGAACCAGTGCAGGGTCCGCAGCTTTGCTACCTCCACGCCGGCGGCACGCAACCGGCGTAGATACGCTCGCGACAAGTGCTGAGAGCCGAAGGCATCGATGAGGAACAACGTTCGGACGCCGGCGCGCGCGCGCTCCTCGAGGATCGTCGCCAATGTGTCCGCTACCTTGCCTGGCAGCGAGTAATACATCTGTACGGTGATCGACTTCCGCGCCGAGCGCAGATCCGCCCAGAGCGGCGGATATACGCTCCCATTCAACTCTGGGGTGACTACGTTCCCGGCGAAGATATGGGTGCCAGTGAATAGTTCGTACGTGCGCTCGAACAACGAGTCGGTCACCCGCGGCGGCTCGGCCGCAGACAACGTGACGACTCGGCCGAGTGGAGTACCACGCGTCACCGTCAGCGCGCCGATGAGCGCGAGTGAGAGGACGATGAAGCCAAGAATGACGAGACCGACGCGTTTGATTCGTGCCATGGGCGCGAACTACGGTAACACGGTCCGTGCCACGACCGGGTCAGTTCTGGTCCAGGAGCCTCCCGCGTGCCATCCTTACCCGAGACAAAACGCCCGAAACCCTATACCGGACCATCGAGGTTCTTGACCGCCGTCTTGCTCACATGACGCTGGCAACGCGCAGCCGGCCACACACCCGAACGGCCCTGCTCGACCGCTCCCTGGAGGAATTCCCCCTCTTCCGTTTGAGCGACTCGTCTGAGGATGCCGCCATCAGCTACGTCACGGCCGATGGCGGCCGCTGGCGCGTGCTGGCAGTGCCAGGCGACCGGATTCCGGGCACGTTCGATCAGGACGTGTACGTGGAGCTCATGCATCGATTCCACGAAGCAGGAGAGCCCGCTGATGGAGCCGTTTCCTTCACGCTGCACTCATTTCTTCGCTCCATTGGCCGCCAGGCCGATGGGCGGACATACGAGCAGCTTCGTGGGTCGCTGGCACGTCTCGAGCGCACGGTATTACAGTCGGAGCAGAGCTACTTCGAAGCGGCGGTGTCTGGTGTCGCCGATCTCAGCTTCGCCGTGCTCAGCTCCGTCATGATCGAGCGGCGCCGATCGTCGGAGCGCGATCAGCTCGCGCTCTTTCCTGCCGTCGTCGCCGCGGAGCCTGGCCAAGCGCGCGTGGTGATTTCCCCGGTCCTTCGTCAGAACCTCGCTGCCCGGCACGTCGTCACGCTCAATGTGACCCGCTATCTCGCACTCCCCTCTCCTGTCGCCCGCCGTCTCTACCGTCTCATTGAGGTCGCCCGCGCTGACGGCGTTCTTGCCTGGCGCGTTTCGCTCGACCGGTTGCGGGAACAACTACCGCTCACACAGCGCTACCCGTCACACCTCCAACGGGTACTGCAACCTGCGCACGAACTATTGACCAACGCCGGTATCATTCGGGAAGCCGCCGTGAGACAGAGGGACAGGGAGTGGTATGTCGACTACGTTCTCGCGGGGAGAAGAGGGAAGGTGTTGGGGTCCTACTGAAAGAACATCGTCGCCCGGCAAGGGTATCAAGGGTATGCCCACAAAGCTCGACAAGACGATTCGGCGCGAGATCGAGATTGACGGTGCGCTGTTCACGATCACGATCTCGCCCCAGGGATTCCGGCTCACAAAGAAGCGATTTCGCTCCGGCGTGGCACTATCCTGGAAGTCTCTCTGGAATCGGCACGCCGATAATAACGAACAGCTCGGCGGATCGACTGACCAGGACAACTACGGCTGAAGCAGCCGGCGCGCGGCGCCGGGCGTTGCTATTGCAGTTATCGTTAACGAACCAACACCAGGCTGGAACCTCGCATGCCACCAACTCGCAAGCTCGCGCTGATCGGCGCACTCGTCATTCCGGTAATCGTCGGCGGCTTCGTGCTGCAGACGCGGTCTCAGCGCGACGGCGCCCAACTCCTCGAGCAGGTAATGGGACTCGTCAGCGATCGCTACGTCGACACCCTTCCTCTGCCCGACGTCTACGAGAAGGCGGCGCGCGGCCTCGTGCAGGAGCTCAACGACCCCTACAGCGAGTTGCTCGCGCCCAAGGATCTCAAACAATTCAATAGCCGCACAAACGGCCGATACGGCGGACTGGGCATGCTGATCCAGGAGGATCCGCAGACGCATCAGATCTCAATCGCCACGGTCTATCCCAATACGCCGGCCGAGAATGGCGGTGTGCGTGAGGGAGACAGAATCGTCAAGGTTGGCGCCCTGTCCACGCAGGGCTGGACGCTCAGCCAGGTGTCTGATTCGCTCACCGGCACGCCAGGCACGAAGGTGAACGTGACCTTTGCGCGTACTGGCGTCGGTGCGCCGATCGACGCGACGTTCACGCGCGCGATCATTCACATACCGGCCGTGCCGTTCACGCTCACGCTCGGGAACAAGATTGGGTACATCCCGCTGCAGCAATTCAACGAGAACGCCGCGGAGAATGTCGCGGCGGCTGTGAAGCAGCTACAGGGGCAAGGCGACCGTGGGCTGATCATCGACATGCGCGGCGATCCAGGCGGCATCCTCACCGAGAGCCTCGACATCGCCAACATGTTCATGCAGCAGGGTCAGCAGATCGCGGCCGTGAAGGGACGTGACGGGGCGGCTGAGAACTACACGGCGCGCGTGATGCCGTTGTCCACATCGATTCCGCTCATCATTCTCACGGACGAGCGCACAGCGTCGGCCGCCGAAATCGTGACCGGCGCGCTGCAAGACCACGACCGCGCGCTGGTCGTCGGTCAGACGAGCTTCGGCAAGGGCCTCGTGCAGGGCATATACAACCTGGACGGCGGTTATGCGCTCAAGCTCACCACGGGCAAGTGGTTCACGCCGAGCGGCCGCTCCATTCAGCGTCCGCGTAAGTTCGTGAACGGCCAGTTCGTGGAAGACCTGCCCGACACCACAGAAACGAACGCCTCCAAGACCAAGCGGCCGGCCTACAAGTCCGACGCAGGGCGCATCGTCTATGGGGGCGGTGGTATCACGCCCGACGTCATTGTGCAGGACGACACCCTCACGAAGGCCGAGCAGCAGTTCGCCAAGACCATCGCCCCCAAGGGCCAGGATTTCCTGACGGTATTACAAGACTACGCAATGGAGTTGGCAAAGAGCGCTCCGCCTACCTTCACCGTGCAGCCGGCGTGGACGAATGAGTTCTACAATCGCCTGCAGGCAAAGGGAGTCACCGTCGATCGTGCGTCGTACGACGCGGCGAGCCGGTACGTGAATCGTATGATCGAGCAGCGCGTCGCGCATTTCGTATCCGGCGATTCCACAGCCAAGCGTCGTGACCTGGCGTACGACGCGCCGCTCCGCAAGGCGATCGATCTGCTCGACCACAGCTCGACCCAACGCGCGCTGTTCACCATGGCCGGCGAGCCACTCGCCGCAGCCGCACCCAAAGCTCCCGCGCCGACGAAGAAGCCATAGATTCACGACATGCGACCAATCACATCAACCGCCGTCGCGATTGCTCTCGCGGCGGCGGTTTTTGCGTGTGCCCACCCCGCGCCGCGCAGCGAGGGCGTCAGCATCGCGCCCGAAACGAACGAGCACCACTTCGCCCACATCCGGCAACTCACGTTCGGTGGTGAGAACGCCGAGGCGTATTTCAGCCACGATGGCAAACGGCTGATCTTTCAATCGACGCGGGGCGGCCGGCCGTGCGATCAACAGTACGTCATGAATGTTGACGGAAGCGACGTCCACCGCGTTTCCACGGGATTCGGCAAGACGACATGCGGATATTTCTTTGATGCCGACAAGAAGATCTTCTTCGGCTCCACGCACGCTGCCGACACGGCGTGTCCGCCGAAGCCCGATCCCTCCAAAGGCTACGTGTGGGGCCTCGACCCGTACGACATCTACACGGCCAATCCAGACGGATCCAACCTCCAGCGGCTCACGAACTACGGTGTCTACACAGCCGAAGGAACACTCTCACCCGACGGACAGACCATTGTATTCACGTCGCTGAAAGGTGGCGACCTCGACATCTACACCATGAGCGTTGACGGCACCAACCTGAAACAGCTCACCACCGCCAAAGGGTATGATGGTGGACCGTTCTGGTCGCACGATGGCAAGAAGATCGTGTATCGCGCCTGGCACCCGAGCGACACGGCGCTGACGAATTACCAGGACTTGCTGCGGCAACGGCTCGTGCGTCCGAATCGCATGGAGATCTGGGTCATGAACGCAGATGGCAGCGACCAACACCAGATCACGAACCTTGGCGGCGCCAACTTCGCGCCGTACTTCACGCCAGACGATCGCCGGATCATCTTCTCGTCGAACTACAAGAACCCGCGTAGCCGCAACTTCGAGCTGTATCTCGTCGATGCCGACGGTTCCCACCTCGAGCAAGTAACCGATCACCCGGAGTTCGATGGTTTTCCGATGTTCAGTCCTGACGGCAAGCAACTGATTTGGGCGTCGGGCCGGTCATCGAAGGAAGGCGAGCTCAACTTGTTCATCGCCGACTGGAAGTGAGGCGTTGGGGCGCCGGGCGAGAAAATATGCGTATCATATTGGCGGGCATTTCGTCCTTCACGTACATTTGGATGTCTTAAGCCTTCCTCGCTCCACAGTCATCCCCCCCAGTCCGATCCACGGGTTGTTGGCCGATGCCGGCCAACCGCGTCTGACGCGTACCCGTCGATCCCGGAACGGTAAAGTCCATGTCGCGCAGAATTCGGCTCGGCGAGTCGCTTGTCGATGCAGGCCTCATCACTCAGTCACAACTCGATGAGGCCTTGAAGCGTCGGCTGACCACGGGGGAGCGAATCGGCGAGGCACTTGTCGGTCTCGGCTTCATCACCGAGCGCGATCTGTTACGGACCCTCGCATCCGACGCCGACATTCCGTTCCTCGAGCCACGCGAGCTCATCGTCGATCCCATGGTCGTCGGTCTCGTCGCGGCGCCGGTGGCCCGATCGCACAATTTCGTGCCGCTCCGCATGGAAGCGCACGCGCTACTCGTTGCCATGGGCAACCCGTTCGACGTCGGCGCCATCCGCTCGCTCGAACGGTCGACGGGCAAGCACATTCGCGTCGCCGCAGCCGATCCTGGCGAGATCGCCGCGCTCGTGGAAACGGTTTATGGCGGCGCCGACATGCGGGCATCCCTCGGATCGGTCGCAACTGGCGCTGAGGCCGCAACCCGAGCCAAAGCGACCTGGTCGGCAAACGCTGGCCGCTCGGCCGCCGTGGCGCCGCCCCGGCCGGCCAACGCGCCGCTTTCCACCGACGACGGGATGACCGCGGCGGAGCTGGCCGACGACATCATTCGTCGTGGCGTACTGCTCGGCGCGACGGACATTCACATTGAGCCATTGGAAGAGATCGTTCAGATACGCTATCGCGTAGACGGTCTGCTTCAGAACGGTCCAGCGTATCCCAAGGCCCTCCAGGCGGCACTCCTCAGTCGCATCAAGATTCTCTCCAGCCTCGATATCGCTGAGAGCCGCCTGCCCCAGGACGGCCGGGTTCGATCGCGGGTTGACGGGCGAGCCATCGATCTCCGAGTCTCGACGTTCCCAACGGTGTACGGCGAGGACACAGTACTTCGTATCCTCGACCGCAGCCGCGTGAACCTCAAGCTCGAGGTCTTGGGGATCAATTCCGCGGACATCAAGCTGCTTCGCGACGCCCTGGACAAGCCGTTTGGCCTGCTCCCCGTCACCGGCCCGACGGGCTCCGGAAAGACCACGACGCTCTATTCCGCGTTGCTGGAAATGAACACCGGCGATCGCTGCCTCATCACGCTCGAGGATCCGGTGGAGTACGAGGTCGAACGGATCCGGCAGTCACAGATCAACGTGCGCGCCGGATTGACCTTCGCGTCAGGCTTGCGGTCGATACTCCGCCACGACCCCGACGTCATTTTGGTGGGTGAAATGCGCGATCAAGAAACGGTGCAGATCGCGCTGAGCGCGGCGCTCACCGGCCACTTGGTCCTGACGACGCTGCACACGACGACTGCCGCGGGAGCCATCCCGCGCCTCCTCGACATGGGAGCCGAACCATTCATCGTGGCATCAGCCATTTCGTTGATCGCCTCACAGCGACTGGTTCGCAGCCTTTGCAGCGACTGTAAGACGCCGGCGGACATCCCGGATGCGGTTCGAAAGCGCTTTCGGCTCGAGGGCTCGACGGTGTATCGCGGAGCGGGATGTAACCTCTGCCGTAACACCGGCTTCCGTGGCCGCATCGGCATCTTCGAATTTTTGCCGATCGACGAGGCAATCGTCTCTGCCATATATGAGAGGAAGTCATCGGACGAGATTCGGCGGATCGCCGCTCGTCCAACCCTCATGGACGACGGCGTGGACAAGGTTCGGGCGGGCATTACGACGCTCGATGAGGTATTGCGTGTGACCGCCTAGGCGACCCGAGAGCATACTTGCCGGATTTCTGGTATAGCGCACTCACAGACACGGGAGCGGTGCAGGAGGGGTATCTCACTGCCCCGAATGAGACCGTGATCGAGGATCAGCTCCGCCAACGCGGGGCCTTTCTCATTCGTGCCGAGATGCGCGACAAGCCGGCCGTGGTCCGCAAGATCACAGATGGAAAGATCGAGCGAAAAGAGCTGCTCGCCTTCTTGGAGTACGTCGCTGGTTCGTTCGACGTCGGCATTCCAATTCTCGAATCGCTCGACGACGTCGCCAACCGGCTCAGCTCCAAGCGTCTGCGCATCATCATCGGCGAGGTGCGGTACGCCGTATCCGACGAGGGACAGAGTCTCTCTGCCGCCATGGGCGAACATCCGATCGCCTTTCCGGAGTTATGCGTCGGCACCATCCGCGCCGGCGAGGCGAGTGGTGAGCTGGGATACGCGTTGCGGCAACTCGTCGAGTACATGGACTGGCAGGAGACGATCAATTCCCAGCTCACACAGGCGACGATGTATCCGTTGGTCGTCGTCGGCGCCGTCATCCTGCTCGTCATCGGATTGCTGGCGTTCGTGTTTCCGCGCATTCTGCCGCTCGTGCAGAACTCCAAACAAGCGCTGCCGCTACCGACCCAAGTGATCCTGTTCACGTCGAACATCGTCCGCAAGGATTGGCTGGCGACGTTGCTCACCTTCAACGCGCTTGTATTGATCATCTACTTCGCTCGGCGGACGGAACGTGGGCGGCTGTTCGTCGATCGCCTGGTTCTGCGGCTTCCGATTTTCGGCGTATTGATTCGCGACGTCAACATGGCGCGCGTCGTCACGTATCTCAGTCTCTTCTACCGCACCGGTGTCGACCTCGTGCTCTCGATGACGATCGTCGAACGCATCATCACGAACAAGTCGGTCGCGCTGGCTGTTGGCAACGCGCGCGACCAGGTGACGCAAGGTATTTCACTCGCCGCCGCCCTCGGCCAATCCCCGTTGTTTCCAAACGTCGTGCTGCGCGCTGTCGCCCTGGGCGAGGCCACGGGTAACCTGGACAACGCGCTCGCCCGCACCAAGGACTATTACGCCCGCGAGATTCCCGCAGCGGTGCGGCGGATGATCACGTTGCTGCAGCCAGCGCTGATCGCGCTCATTGGCGGTGTCATCTTGACCGTGGCGCTGGCGATCATTCTGCCGATCCTGAACATCTACAACTCGATCGGCCACCGATGAGCGCAATTCGGAGGTTTGGCGCGCTGATCGCGTTCGACGGCGTCTGCCTGGTGGAGTACCATGCCGAGCGCACGGGCACTCGCATTCTCGAACACTGGATGGACCGCGGGCGATCGACGTCGATCGACGAGGCGCTCGACCGGCTCCTGGCGCTCCTGGCATCGCGCAATGTCACGCGAGCCAAGATCGCCATTGCCGTGGAGCAGTTCGGCGTATTCCACCACGTGATGACACTCCCCGGTGCAGCGGACGAGGTGCTGCAGCCGGTGATTCGCCGCGAGGTGCAGCGCGTGTTCGGCGTGCCCGATCCAGTCATTGCGTTCACGCGGAGCGAGCCCGATGAACCCAAGCAACGCGACACCAACGATGCGGCGCCCCGGCAAGTGTTCATCGGCGGTGCTCCTCGCGACGTAGTTGATGCGCTGCGCGACAAACTGACTCCGCAGCACATCGAGATTGAGATTGCGACCGTCGTACCAAAGGCCATTCACAGCCTGTACGAAGCCACCGGCGGCGCACTGGAACCAACAGCGGTGCTCGTCTGCCTCGAAGGCGGGCCGCACCTCGCATTCTTCCTGGGCGGCCGGCTCGAGCTGGCAATCGATCCGCCCATCGCGCTCGAAGGGGAACGTCCGCCCGTATCGATGATCCTCGATCAAGTCGATCGCGGCGTGGTGTACTTCCGGCAGCAGTTTCGCGGCGCAACCGCCACGCGCCTGCTGCTCTCCGCCCCCGACGACGAGTATGACGAGCTCGGAGCCGCGCTCGAACAGCGACTCGGCGTGCGCGTGAAGCCGCTGTTCGCGGGAGCCACGTCGCCTGAGGTGGCGGTCGCCATGGGCGCAGTGCTGGAAGCGCAGCGCCAGACGCCGTTGGATCTTTTTCCGCATGCCCCAACGGTGGTCAAACGCGTCGGCGCCATGCTTCGCGGCCCAAACGCGATTGCCGCCGCCGCGGCTACTGCCGCAGCGATCGCCGGCATGTGGGCGGTGCTGCAGTTCACCACGCTCGCTGGCGCGCGGAGCGAGTTGGCGACAGTGCAGAAGGCCATAGCCGCAGGAGTGCCGGCGGTAGAACCAATGCGTTTGGTCGCAGAGCGTCGTGCGGATTTCGCGCGGCAGATGGCGTTCCTTCGCGGTGCTCACGACGAGCGGCGCATGCTGACCACTACGCTGCAAGCTCTTGCTGAAGGCCTGCCGGCCGGCGTCCGGTTCGACAGTGTGCGCGTCTCGCGAACTCCAACGGGCTGGTCCGCCGCGATCGGCGGTCAATCCGCCGGTGGTTCTGCAGCGCAGGCGGTTCGCGGCTTCGACACCTTCTATCAGTCGGTGCGTTCGCGGCCTGGGATCGCCGTGCCAACGCTCGACCATTTCGACTATCCCGCCGCTGCCGCGGTCGAGGACTCGACGCACAGCGCGTCCGCCGCACCAGTGGTGATCCAGTTCCATCTGTCGTTCTCCATGGCGCCGAAACCGGAGGCGGCACGCTGATGGCCGTGACCATGGCTGATGTGCGAGCGGCAATGCGCCAGCATCGCCTGCGGAGCGAAGTGCTCGGCGTGGCGTTGCTCGCATTGTTCGTCTTTGTTGGATTGGGTTTGGCGGCGCGCCGCCGGCTCCTGCCGATCCGCACGGACATCTCTACGCTTCGCGTGGTGGAGACAGAGATTTCCACCTTCCGCTCGGCGTTCCAGCCACTGACCCCGCAGGAAGACGCCGACGCGCGCTTGCCGGACGATCTGCAGGTCGGCGTCGCACATGACCTGCGTGTTTCGCTCGCCGAGCAACTCGCATCGGGCGCCGAGCGACGGGGATTGTCCGGTGTGCGCGTGAGGTTCGCAGGTCCGGACAGCGCCGCACCTCCAGCGAAGCCGGACATGACGAACCGCGCTGTTGCGCTCGCAGACTATTCGTTGGCTCTCGAGTGCTCCGGCAGTTTCGGAGCCGTGTTGTCCCTCATCAATCAGTTACCGCCGTCAATCGCGCTGCAGCGCCTGGTCGCGATTCGCACGAAGAGCGGAACGCAGTACAGTCTCACCTTTGCTGTCTTTGAAACCGTCGGGGTGAACCAGCATGGATAAGAACATCCATCGCTGGATCGGACTCGTCGGCGGCGTAGTCGCGGCGATCGGTTTCATTGGATGGTGGTCGCTCAATGGCACGGGTTCGCGACAGTCTGGCCTCGCCGGCGCACCTCCTCCGCATCCGCAGTTGAGTCAATTCATGCCCTATACGGCGCCGATGGCGCCGATGGCCGACAGCAGCAGTTTTGCGCTTGCCTCCAGCGACAGTATCGTGCTGCGACATGATCCATTCGCGGCGCAAGCCGTGGCAGTAGCTCAATCGCGGCACTCTGGTGATGCGGCGCCGCGACCAGCGGTGGTCGAAGGCGAACACTGGCGCGTATCGGCGACGCTCGTGGCAGGTACGCACCGCGCGGCCGTGATCAACGATATCCTCATTTACGTAGGTGATCGGCTGCCGGGCGGAGGGAAGCTCACGTCGGTCGAGCGTGATCGCGTCGTGGTGACTGACGCGCAGGGCGCCTCGCACATAATCGCGGTCAAGGAGGGAGACGGCTGATGCCGCTCTGCAACGGTAGGAACACACGCGCGCACCTGGCGGCTGTGGGAGTCGTCGTTCTGCTCACTGCGTGCGCCAGCGGCGGTGGTGTTCCACAAGTGCGCACCTCGGTGCACACGGAACCAGCCGCACAGCCGGCGCAGGCCGGTGTTCCTTTGAGTCCGGCGCCAGCCGCAGGCACGCTCGAACCGAACACGCCGACCACCCTGCCACAGCTCCCTGGAACGCAGCAGCCGGCGGTTTCGGGGGCTCCTGTGGCGCGCATTCGCGTGATCGACGTTCCAAGCGGCACGCCGATCGCCACGGCTGTATCGCAGATAGGCTCACAGCTCGGTCTTACCGTGAACGTCGATCCTGAAGTTCGTGGCACGGCAAACGGTGACCTGAAACTGCGAAACGTGACGCTCGATGATGCCCTCAAGGAACTTGTGTCACGGAACGGGTACGCCTACCAACTGCAGGGCAGCGTGCTTCGAGTGGTTCCCGTTCGCATGCAAACGAAGACGTTCACACTGGACTACGTCGCGCTGTCACGCGTCGGCACCATGAGCACCGTCGTACAGCGCCGGTTGTCGAGCGGTGGGGCGGGGCCGGTGGTGGGAACGGCGTCGGGCCTGAGCACCAGCGCGGCCGGCGCGATCGCCGGTGGTGCCGGCGGCGGTGACGTCCTGTCGGCGCAATCCGTGGCCGACATCTGGCAGGAAATCAAGGTCTCACTCACTGGGATCATGCAGGCCGGCCAGCAGGCCGAACGCGCCGCAGGCACTCCGAACGCACCGCCTGCGACGGTGCAGTCGGCGGCGGGCGGCGGCGTTGGCGCCGGGGCATCGAGCACCCCCTTTGGCGATGGCTCGAGCCTCGTGATCAGTCCCATGTCAGGGCTGATCAATGTCACGGCCATGCCGGACAAGCTCGCCGCCGTAGAATCGTTCATCAACCAGTTCCAATCGTCAGTGCTGCGTCAGGTACTCATCGAAGCAAAGATCGTCGAGGTGAGTCTGTCGAACACATTCCAGTACGGTGTCGACTGGAGCGTGGTGACGAGCACCGCCGCCGGCACGTCTGGCGTCACGCTGCGCAGCGACCCATCGGTGCAGACCACCGGCAACGCCGGTACCGTCAATTTCACGCTGCAGAACGGTGCGACACAGGTGAACGCGGTGCTCACGGCGCTCTCGACGCAGGGCACAGTGAACGTGCTCTCCAACGAGCAGACGACGGCACTCAACAACCAGCGCGCCATCTTCAATGTCACCACCGACGAAGTCTTCTTCTCGGTGACGCGCACGCCGCTCTTCGGCGCAAACGGCGGCGTGGTGAGCATCGAAAGCCAGATCATTCCGCAGCAGATCTCGGTGGGCGTGGTGCTCGACGTGCTGCCGCAGATCTCGGCGGACAACGTGCTGACGATGAACATTCGCCCGGCGGTGACGAACATCGATCACATCGCGACCATCACCACCTCGGATGGAACCTCGGCGAGCGCGCCGGTGATTGCCCGCCGCGAAGGCGACACCATCGCACGGCTTCGCGCCGGAGAAACGATGATCATTGGTGGCCTGGTGCAGACGCGCAAGGAAAACACAGTGAGCGGCATTCCAGTACTCAAGGACCTCCCGTTGATCGGCAAGGTGTTCCAGCGGATCAACACCACGGAAACCCGTTCGGAGCTCGTAGTGTTTCTCACACCCACGATCATCAGCGGGCAGCCGGTGTCGATAGGCGGGGGACGCTGACATGTACGAAAAGTTTTATAGCCTGACCGACAAGCCATTCTCGCTCACGCCCAATCCGCGGTTCGTCTTCTACTCGCAACAGTATCGCGAGGCGGAAGGACAGCTCCTGTACGGCATCAACAACCGCGAGGGCTTCATGCTCGTGACCGGCCAGCCCGGCACGGGTAAGACGACGCTCTGTCGCGATCTGATCGAGAAGCTCGACAGTTCGAAAACCCAGTCGGCGCTGATCTTCAACCCGTTCCTGAACGGAAGCGAGATGCTCGCCGCGCTGCTCACGGAGTTCGGCATCAGTGCGCCATCCGGCGGCACGCGCAAGGACCTGCTCGACCGTCTCAACCAGTTCCTGCTCGCGCAGTTGGCGTTGGGCAAGAGCTGCGTAGCCATCTTCGACGAGGCCCAGCATCTCACGTCGGAGTTCCTCGAGCAGATTCGCGTGTTGTCGAATCTGGAAACCGACCAGGAGAAGCTGATCCAGATCGTGCTGGTCGGCCAGCCCGAGCTGCTCGACAAGATCCGCACGCCTCAGATGTCGCAGCTCGATCAGCGTGTGTCCATCCGTTGCACCCTCAACGATCTCGACGAGCAAGAGACCGACCGGTACATGCATCACCGGCTGAACGTTGCCGGTGCGCGCGGACAGATTCGCTTCAGCCAACGGGCGGTGTCAGAGATCTATCGCGCGTCGCACGGCGTTCCTCGCCTGATCAATCTGATCTGCGACCGGGCGCTCCTCGCCGGTTATGCGGTACAGACGCGTGACATCGAGCCCGAGCATGTGCGCAAGGCCGTCGCGGCACTGCGCGGTGAGGACGCCGAGGTGAACGCGAACGTCAGCACGGCAAAGAGCGTAGGAAGCAAAGGGTGGGGCCGGAAAGCCGCAACGATCGCCGCACTCATCGTCCTTGCGGCGGTCGGCACCGCCGCTGTCGCGTTCTGGCCCAAGCGGACTCCCACCGCGCCGGACGCGGCGTTGTATTGGCGCGCGACCACGGCGGAGACCGCGACCGACGCCGAGCACGATCTGCTCAATCTGGTGGCGACCTATCCCACGTCGAGGTATCTGAACGATGCCCTGCTCCGGATTGGTCAACTTGCGCTGTCTCGCGGTGATCGCTCAACGGCGATCATGCAGCTCACAAAGCTCTCGGAAGCCACGCCACCGGGGTTCATGCACACGCGTGCGCTGCTCCTTACGGCGCTGGCGCAGCTTGACGGCGCCGATACGACCGCAGCCTGCGGGGTCTTGTCTGCTGATCTTGCACCGACCGTAGTGTCGGACACGGCCGTGTCACGGCAACTCGCTTCGGTCACGACGCTGTGCGCTACCCGCACCGCGGCTGCGCCGGCCGACTCCATCGTTCGCCAAACAACGTTGCATGACGAGCGCTCCGCGAAGCCACCGACCGGCATCCAGCCATGAGCCTGATCAACGAGGCGTTGAAGGAAGCGCAACGCGAGCGAAGCGAGCGATCGGGGCGACGGGATGGAGGCGAGGCCGGCGACGCGTTCTTTCCATTCCCGCTACGTGGGAAAGGCCGTCGGTTAAGCCCGCTGCTCGTCATTGGCGGGTTGGCAGTAGTCGTGCTCGTTGTTGGCGGCGCCACCATGCTACACAGGCGCACGAATGCGCCGACGCGCACGGCGATACCGTCGCCGGTGCTCGCTGCAGTCGTCCCGTTGCCCGTCACGAAGAAACCGGCCGCGCCGGTGGCCGTAGCGCCAAAGACATCTTTTGTTGCGCAGGTACCACCCCGCGCCAAGCCCGACCTGCCGGGAGGCGCGTCGAAGAAGCCGGCGGCGGTCGATACTCATCAGCAAGCGGCGGCGTCGCCGAAAACGAGCGGCGTGAAGGATTCATCAGCTCGCCAGGTCGATACGCCGACTCGGACGGCCGCACCACTCGCGTCACCGCCAGCGACTGCTCCGATAGTGCAGCCGCAAGGTACGGCGGCTGGCGGCGGGGGCGGCGTTCACGTCATCGTGGATCCGAACGGCACCCGTCCCGCGGATTCGCTATTTCGTCAGGCGTACGCGGAGCACATGCGCAACAATCTCGATCGGGCGCAAGAGCTGTATGAAAAGGTGATCGCGCTGCCGCAGGCGTCGGCAGAGGCATTCAACGACTACGGCGCATTGCTCTCGCAACGCGGCAATCAGATCGCCGCCACGCAGATGTTCCTGCAAGCCATCAAGCGCGACGATCGCAACATTGATGCGTGGGTGAATCTGGGCGACGCGTACAACGTGATCGGTCATCACGTGGAGGCGATGTCGGCATACGCGCGTGCCACACAGCTCGATCCGTCGAGCGTCGCAGCGAAAGTTCGGCTCGCGGCCGAGTACCAGGCGATCAACGACACGGCCAGCGCGCGGCGCATTTACGAAGACGCGGTAAAGATTGCGCCCAAGGACGCGAACGTTCACTACGAGTACGGAAAGTACCTGCAGACCCAGCGTGAGATCCGCGCTGCCATTCGCGAGTACCAATTATTCGTGGACCTGGCACCCGGTAAGTACGCGCAGGAGAACATCGACGACGTGAAGCATCACATTGCCGGGCTCCGGAGACTCGCGCCATGAACCGAGTGGGAATGACCCTTGGCGTGTTGACCCTGGCCGCATGCCACCATCAGCCGACGATGAAAGTAGAGGTGGCACCGCCGCCGGTTCCGCATCAGCAGGTGACACCTCCGCCTATATCACGACCGTCGACCAGCCCATCTGCAGGGCTAGCGGTGGATACGACGACGGAAGCGCGAGTCGAGCTGGATACCCATGGCGCCGAAGTGGACGTGCGCCCAATCCTCGACTTCCTGGCGAGCAAGGCGGGGATCAGTCTCATTTACTCGCCTGACGTGAACAAGAAAGTGCGGCTGCATCTGATCGACGTTCCCGTGTCCCAAGCCATACAGTCCGTGTTGTCGGTGGCGAACCTCACGCTCCAGAGCACCAACTCGGCGAGCAAGGTGCCAAGCGTGCCGGCAGTGGTGTTCTATCAATTGCCGGTGAATGTGGACTCGCTCTCGGCGGACGCGATCATGAAGCGGTTCGGCGTTGGGCGCGGGGTGGCGGAATTGATCGTCAATGCGCGCGTGAAACCGTAGCGCCGCGTATCCACTCGCCGGAGGACCAGACATGCCCGTCCCAATCAGCGATCAGATGGACGTTCCGTCTGCTCGCGCGGCTATTCGACTGGCATGCTTCGGCACGCTCGGCATTATAGGCGCAGGGCTTCTCGCCATCCCTGTCGTCGACAACGTGCAATACACGATGTACAGCCTCTTCTTTGAGCAGTATGTGAAGATAGAGGCGCCCGCATTGCTGTTGGTCGCGGCCTTTGCCGCCGTGGTGCTGCTCACTCTGAGGACCGCAGCGGGCGACAGCGACATACCGCGAGATGTGCCACAGTGGGAATTCAAGCAGTGGCGAATCGCCCTGCTCGCCCTCGCGTTGCTGGTTGTCGTGTACGCGGGCATCCGGCTCGTGTTTCACGGATACCTGCTGGCCGATGACGAGTATTCGGCATGGTTTCAAGCGCAGATATTCGCGCGGGGGCGCGCCTTTGCGACGGTTCCCGCAGCGTGGTGCCCTTACATCAACGCATTGACGCCGACGTCGATCGTTGCCGGAGCCGATTGTACCTGGCGATTGGGCTTCTTGCCGCTCCACTCGCTCATCAACGCGCCGTTCATTGCCGCTGGCGTTGGACGGCTCGGTGGACCCGTCATTGCGGCACTATCGCTTTGCCTCGTGGCATCGATCGCGAGAAAGGTGTGGCCCGATCGGCCGGCGCGCGCCTACTTGGCGGCGCTGTTCTTCGCGACATCGACGCAGGTCATGTTCATGTCGATGACCTTCTTCTCGATGCCGACACACCTGCTCGTGTCGCTCGTCTGGCTCTGGTTGTACGTCGACAACCGGCGCACCAGCCTGCTATTGCTGCCATGGGTCGGCGTGATTGCGCTTGGCGTCCACAGTCCGTTTCCGCATGGTCTGTTTGCGGCGGTCTTTATCCTGCGGTATTTGCGCGACAAGCGGTTCGCGGTGTTCGGATACGTCGCTGCCGTGTACCTGTTGGGGCTTTCGTACTGGTATGGGTACATGCAGGGACTCTCGTCGCCAGGTTCATCGACCTTTGCGTCTCCCAGCGCGACGGCCGGCGTCGCGGCTCACCTGTTTTCGATCCCGGCTGCCGAAGTCCGTTTGACTTCAGCCATGGACCTCGCACTTATTCCCGAGCTGGAATGGATTGATCGTGACGATTCTCGCTGTGGCGGCGATAATCCGGTGGCGGCGGCTCGACACGTTTTCACGCGATGCTGCTGCGTCACTGCTATTCATCGTAATCGCACGGACCTTTCTTAGCCCTTTGCAAGGCGAGGGTTGGGGCTACAGATACATGTATGATGGGCTCGGCAACCTGGCGTTGTTGGCCGCTATCGGCGCCGAGTTGCTGGCGCGCGCGGTTGGCTGGCGTCGTGCCGCCAGACTGGTGTTGGCCTCGGTCGGTATCACGATCGTGGCGCAGATCCCGCTGCGCGCAAATGGCGTCGAGCGCATCGTTGGACCGTACCGGCGCGGCTACGAGTGGATGGCGTCGCTGCGGGCAGACGCCGTCGTATTTCCGTCAGATCAGGTGATGTGGGGACGCCAGCTACTGCGAAACGATCCGTTCTTGCGCGACGTGCCGAAGATCTTCAATGCGGACCAGCTGCCGCGGAACTTCGTGGACTCAATGAAAGCGCGACATGTCTCGGTGCATGTAGTCACAAAACCTGAGTTGGAGCGTCAGCACCTTCCAATACGGATCATGGCGATTGGACATATCATTATTGGCAAGTAGTCCGGTGAGGTTAAACGAGAGGGGCGAGCGTACATCATACGCTCGCCCCTCTCGTTTACATCGCGCGCCTCAGATCAGGTTCCGATCGCCACAAGTTTGAGCGTGACATCAGTGCCGGTTATCGTGCCGTTTGGATTGGTGTTACAGGTATTGGTGGCACTCCAGACGAGGGAACCGGTGGTTGCCGTGGTCCCTGACGTCGCCGAGGAGGTGACGCCACCGGCGCCATCAATCGCCTGGTCCAGGGCGAAGAGAACTGAGCACTTAGTGTTATCCGGGAACTTGAGCGAAGTAGTCAAGTACCCCGGTGGTATTAATCAGCGTCCAGACTCGGACCAAATTTGATTCCGAGTCCCGCGCTCGTGAACGTGCCCGCCCCAGTTACCCCAGTAAGCGTGGCGGCCAGATACGAACCCTTGTACCCCGTGACGCCATTACTGGTCGACGTCAGATCGTAAAAGTACGTGGGGATTAACACGTGTATCCGCAATATAGGCCGTAATCGCATTGCGTACCTGCTGGATGTCCGACAGGGTCGCTGGCGACGTCGCCCTTGCTCACATACTGCGTCACCGCCGGCACGACCACGGCGGCGAGCACCGCCACTACCGTCACCGTCACCAAGATCTCAGGCAGCGTAAAGCCGCGACGAACGTTCTTCTTCATCTGTCTTCTCCTAAGGGTCGAGTAGGGAACGAACTGCCTGCTGCGGGGAATCGAAAAGTCCATCAGAGCCGCAATCGGCTCAGTAAATAGGCATCAATAAAAATTTCAGCGTGTCTGTCGCCCCTTTCAAATACCGGATTGCACCGGTCAGTAACACGCCGTCGTCGAACTGGCGGTCCACCTCGAGAGCAGCAGAGCGAGTCGGTCATCGGAATCGCAATGACCATATACTTCTGTCCCGCCGCGCTCGCAGCGCCGCTCGAAGCCAGCGACACCGTATCGAAGTTGATGTTCATCTGTCAGCCCGTAGCCGGTGATGCGTGCGGCCGCGCTGTCCTTATTCAGATACGGCCCGCGCCAGCGGTTCACTTCGGCCTGCCCATAGTTCGCGATCGACGTACCCACGAGCCCCGTTTGCGACGTCGTGATGACGTTCGTGAGTTGATACATCGAACTCGGGTATTTCCGTATGTCGGTCAGGAACTGCTCCGACGCGCCGCGCACGGCGAGGAAATCATTCCCGATACGAGATGGATCTCCCTTCTTCACCTGACTGATCACCGTCGGCACCACAACCGCCGCGAGTGCCGCGATCAGCGAGATGGTGACGATGATTTCCGGCAGGGTAAATCCGGTCTTCCGTCTCGTGCTTCTGCGTCGAAGGTTCATCTTCCTTCCCAGTCACTGTTCAGTACTGCCATCCAACAAAGACGAACATACGAGTGCAGGGTTACGCCGCCGTTACTGCTCACGGCTGCCGTGTTACGGAGGTGGCAAATAGCCGTCTAAACCATAGACTTGGGCCATCCGAATCTGCCGTCCACCCCTGCTGTACGTGCTTCAGTTTGCTGCATACGCTGGTATTATCGCCCCCGACCGTTAGCTGGCCGTTACTCCTGTCCTTTCGCGTGTTACGGCCTCGCAAGATGCTGTTGTGGTTTCGTTTACGACTTTACGTCTAGTCTTCATCAACTGACGCGTGACGCCGCCAATCCAGCCGCAAGACCCACCATCCAACGAGCCACCCCGCTACTCCTTGCGGCTTCTCGGCTCGCCCGCCATCGCCGCGCAGGACGGACGGGCGCTGCCCGGACTCGGTCCAGGCAAGTCTCTGGCAATGCTGGCATACATCGCGGTACGCGGCCGATCCCGGCGCGACGAGCTGATCAGCATTCTCTGGGGCGAGATCCCGGAAGAAAAGGCACGCAACGCCTTCCGCCAGTCTCTCCACCGCCTGCGCACCGCATTGGGCGACGAGGTGCTCCCGCAACACCGTGACGACGTCGCCATTGCACCAAACTGTGGACTTGCCACCGATCGCGACGTCTTTGTTGCTGCGTTCGAGGACGGGCGGTGGGACGACGCCATCGCCGCATACGGCGGCGAATTCCTCGAGGCGTTTGAGGTGGGAGAGTCGGCTTTCGACCGCTGGGCAGACGCCGAGCGAGTGCGTCTTCGGTCGCATTTCGAGGAAGCCCTCCTTGCGGCCGGTGAACAGGCAGTCGCTTCGGGCCGGATTCGCGACGCCATCCAGCTCGCCGAGCGGCTCACGACCATGGCGCCATTCGACGGGGAAGCGGCCGTCTTTCAGGTCAATACGCTCGTCACTGCGGGACGCCATGCCAACGCGCTCGCAGCTGCCAAGGCCTACGCGGCCCGCCTGAAGGAAGAGCTGGACCTTCCGGTTCCGTCGAATATCCGCGCCATCATCGAGCGGCTCGAGCGGCGGAACCCTAAAGACACGCCACGCGCCCAGGCGGAAGTCGCCGCCAACGGTCGCAAGGTCGCCACGTTCGTGGGACGGGAATCCGAAATCTCACGCATGCTCGCGCGGCTCACGCGCCTGCGATCCGAAAAGGGAGCTACGGTTCTCGTAGAGGGCGATCCGGGCATGGGCAAGTCGCGCCTATTCGACGAATTTGCCGATCGGGTGCGCAGCCTTGGCGGAGTGCAGGTCCTTCGCGGCCACGAGGCCACGACCGGGGGCGCCCTTCCCTATGCAAGCATCGCTGAAGCACTCCGGCCCTTGGTGCGTGCGTCGGGGATATCTGGTGCAAGCCGGCACTTGCTCGCGGAGGCCGCGCGGCTCCTGCCGGAGCTCCGAGACTCGTTCGATTTGCCGAACGCGCCGGCAGTGGAGGACGAGGCCGGACGTATTCGCTTCTTCGAGGGCATCGCTGCGCTGACCGACGCCGCCGCGTACGAACGTCCGCTCTGCGTGCTACTCGACGACGCTCAGCATGCATCCAGCTCGACGCTCGACCTGTTGACGTATCTGTCGCACCGTCTGCACGACTCGCCCATTCTATTTGTCGTCGCCTACAGTCCCGATCGAAGCGCACAGCAAACCATCGAACGGTTGCGCGAGCTGGCGACGGTCGATGAACAGAGCCCCGACACCCGGATCGAGCTTGGTCCGCTGTCCCATGACGAGACGACGACGCTCGTGCGCGAGCAGCTTCCAGAGGCAACGCGCACGGCGGTTGACGTCGAGCGGATTGCCCACGCTTCGCGGGGCGTTCCGGTCACGGCCATCGAGCTGGCGCGGCGCGCGGCGGCTGGTCAGGGAGCCAGTGATCTTCCTGCATCGATGCGCGACATGTTGTGGGCGCGACTTCAAGGCGCGTCGCCTTCACAGCGACGCGTGTTTTTTGCTGCGTCTCTCTTTGAGCGTACCGCCTCGCTGCGTTTGCTCGCTGCCGCGGCGCATCTTCCGGAGAGCGCGACCTTTGACGCCGTGGAGGACCTGACGCGCGTCGGACTGCTGCGCGCGATATCCGATGGTTACGTCGTGTCGCACGACTCGACGACGTCTTTTCTCGTGGACGGCAGCGGACTGGCGGGACGAGCATTGCTCGCAGGGTGGGCAGGGGATGCCCTCGCGGCAGAGCCGGATTGCACCGACTCTGAGCTCGCGGCGCTCTACGCTGTTGCCGGCAGATCGCGCGAGGCGTTCGCGCATGCACGAAAGGCTGCGTTCACCGCGGCATCAATGGGAGCTTCTCCAGAGGTCGTGCGCCTACTCGGCATCGCGCTGACCTTTGCGCCGAACGCCGCGGCACGCCAGGACATTGACGCTCTGCTGGTCGCGTTTGGAGGCGGCCGACTCGCCCTGCCGTCGCCTGAGGAGGCGGCTGCGGCGCCGGCGGTCGAGACCGTCGAGGCGAGCGAACCTGACGTTGTGGTCGAGCCACTCGACTTGCCAGCGCAGACAGCGGAGCCGTCGACGTCCGCCACCGCGCACATTCCCTTCGCCGTCCGGAAAAGGGCCACTCGGGCGCAATGGGCTCGCGCAATCGCGATTTCGATCGTCGTGTTCCTCGCCGGTATGGCTTTTCGCCGCGCCGTCACCACGCGAATGGCCGCGGGCAGCGTGGCTGATACCTTGATCGTGTCGGAGCGCGACGCGCGCGGACAGAATCAGTTGCGCGCCGACGTTGGGGCGCTTCGGGGAGCCAGTGTGCTCGTCCCGATTCCGACGAACGCCGCCGGGCTGCAATGGATTGATTCGCTCGGCGCACCCTGGCTCGCACCAATCGTCGCTCCCGATCGCCAACGCGTCGCGCTCGAGCGGGTTACCACTCGCGGACGGGAGGTGTATGTCTTGTCCGCCGATCGGCATGACACACTGATCATAGCGGCAGGCCCCGGAGACAATACGGCACTCGCCTGGTCGCCGGACAGCAGGTCGCTGCTGGTGTCCCGGTCGCGCACGCTCGACGACGGGAGCTTCGACACCGATCTGTTTCGCGCGTCGATTGACCAACGCAATGTGCTCGTTCCAATCGACACGTCTGCATCGCGTACCGTGACGGAAGCACGCTGGTCGCCGACAGGTTTATGGGTGGCGTGGGTGGCCCGCTCCACCTCCGGGAGGCAGCGCGACGTGTTCGTCAGCAGACCGGATGGTTCGGAGCAACGAAACCTGAGTGCTAATCCAGCTGATGACTACAACATCAATTGGTCGCCGGATGGTTCGATGCTCGTGTTCACGAGCACACGGAATGGCGGACCGCGTCTTTACGTATACGATTTCGACAATGCGCGACTGTGGCCCGTCTCCGATCGGAATGGCGACGATGGTGCGGTGTTCTCGCCCGATGGCCGCATGCTCGCATTCCAGTCGGTGCGAGATGGCGATCTGGGGATCTACGTTCGGCCGACGCTCGGTGGATCACCCCGCCGTGTCACGCCGCCGGGCCGGCAGTTCGGCATCGCACGGTGGGATGGGGCCGCGCGCGTGTACATCGACCGCGTCCGGGTCCTCGGCAGCGCAGCGCTCGGCGTGGGAGATACGGTGCGGCTGACCGCATTCACCGTTTCCGTTGCGGGAGCGCTCGTCAGCGGAACGATTGCTGACTGGAAGGTGCTCGACCCAGGCATAATTGCATTGAGCGACTCGGCGCCGGGGACGGGAAACACCGCCGGATTGAAAGTCGTCGGGCGCGCCGTAGGCAACGTTCGTGTCGTCGCATTGCTTCCTGGTTGGCGCGCCGACACACTCACGCTCGCGGTGACATCGACGGAGCGGCTTCACATCACCGATGAATTCATAGGCAGCACCGTGAGTGCGCAGTGGCTGCCGCTCGGCGCACCACTCCCGTACGTGGGCGTCATCGCCGGCTCGGCGAAGCGGGCGGTCTATCCGAACGGCGACATGGAATGGGAAAGCGGCGTTCTCTTGCGTCCAGGCCTCGAGTTGCGTTCCGGACTGCACGTGCGCGCCCGTCTGTTTGCGCCATTCAGCGGGCGTCCGTCGGCGGCCACGGCAACAATGGCACTCGTGCCGCTGGCCGATGTGACGGCGATCGATCGGGCGGCGCCGCGATTTGCGCCCATGGCCGCAGTGAGCTGGGACGGCGCGGCTGGCGTTCTCATGTACTCGGTGGGCCAGCAGACTTCGTCGGAGCCCGTATCTCTGTTCCGTCCAGCCGACAGCCACACGGTCGAGATCACGATCGGAGGCGACCAAGTCGTGACGTTCTCAGTGGATGGTCAGGTGCGCTGGCGTTCTTCACTCAAGTTTCTTGGCGATGAAATGGCAACGCCCGCGCAATTGTGGCTTGGCGGGCGAGCTACGGGAAGCACTGTCGCGCTTTCGGACTTGCTGGTAGAGCTTCCGGGGCGCGCCGTCCGGCGCTGAGGATCAACAGGCTCCGGATTTTGTGGCAATGATGTAGTTGATCCAGACGTCCGCCCCGTTGACCGTCCACTGCAGATTGCCGGCGGTCGCGTTGGCGACGCCATCCACTTGAAGATCGACGTTGTGAGCGGTGAGCGTGTCGGGGCCCTTGAGCGTGATCGAAAAGCCGACTGGCGCGGTGCTCACTGACATGAGATCGGCGATGGTGTCCTTTGACGCGAACATGTAGCCGCCGCCGCCACCGACGATCGGAATGGTGCGCGTGGTATAGGGTCCGCGCCACGAGGCAATCGCATTCGCGCTGAGCGCGATGCCGCACCGATCTAACGGCGTCGGCGTCCGGAGAGCCGACAGATAATCGAGACTGGGTGGGTATTTGCCGACGTCCTGACGATACGCGGTGATGGCGGACGACAGGTTGGTGAATTCCGAGATGATGGCGCTCTCGTAGCCCGACTGCAGCCGGCCGCGAACGGTGGGAACGATGACGGCCGCGAGCACGCCAATCAACACGAAGGCCACGAGCACTTCGGCGAGCGTAAAGCCCTGTTGTGCGCGGCGGCGTTTCAGCACTTGGTCCGCGACCGGAATGAAATACGACACGTCGGCCATATGTGCCGTCGTCGTGCCGATGGTGTAGCGGAGGACACCTGAGGCACCGCCATCGCCACCGTCAACGATGAGATCGAGATCGACGGCATCGGAAGAGTCGATCGCAATCATGCGAAGGGCCAACGTGCCGGCGCCCGTGCTGCTGCCGTTCGCGGTGGTCGGATTGCGGACCATTGCATCACTCACCATGCCAAGCGGCGTGCTGTAGCCGTTGGTGCTGTCGACGTAGAACGTTACGAATGGGCCAAAGCTATTCCAGCCCGTGACGGCAGTCGCGTTGAAGTTAACCCCACAACTATTACGGTATGACGCGTTCGAGGCAGTGATGGCGTTTGCCAGTTCGCCAATGCGTCCAGGATACGTCAGAGCCGTGGCGGCGGCGCCGGAGTGCACATTGTTCTCGAAGGCAGCCACGCCTGCGGCGAGCGCCGCGAGCTTGTCTGCGGTCGTTTGGGCCTGCTGCTTGTCGATGAACTCAACGAGGTACGGAGACGTTACCGCGGCAAGCATCGCCAAGATGGCGGCGGCGACAGCAACCTCCATCAGGGTGAAGCCGCGACCAAGTCGATGAGAACGCTTCATGATGTACACGCGGGTACGGAACGCGAAACGCGCCATCACTCAGACGATCCGAGTCGATGGCGCGTTACGAAGTGCGCGGCGCAGCTTACGGGGTCGAAACCGTGGGGGCTCCGAAGGTGGTCGAACATGCATTTGCGGTCCCACCCTGGTTGGGGCCGCAATTATCGGCTAGCGTAATCACCGGCACGGTAATAGTAGCGGTGACCTTATCCGCAATGGTGCTGCCTGTAAGCGTGAAATCAAGCCGGATCTTCATCACAACCGAATTCGTGAAGAACAGGGTGGTCGGAGTCGGCGCCAGCGGCCCTTGCATCGACTGGGAGTAGTTCACAAAGATCGCCTGGAAACCGTCCTGAGGCGCCTGCGTCGCGCAGACCTGTGCGAAATACTTGATTTCTGGCTCGCCGGCGTTGCCGAGCGGAGCCAACGGTCCGATGGTGATGCACGGCGTATCGCCCGGTCCGGTCGAAGCACGAAGCTCGGCCGCCGGAAGCGTCCCGGTGCCGAACGTGACGGGTGCAGTGGCTGGGCCACTAATCACTGTTCCGCTCAGCGCGAACGTTCCCAGAATATTTTTCGTCGGCACGACCAGCAGTGAGAGCTGAGACGCCTTAAAGTTCTGGTTGTCGAGCGTGCCAACCACCGGCCAATCAGACGCCGGGGTGAACGGATTTGTCCACTCCTGCGCCAGGCTGAAGACGCCGCCGGCCACATTCGTGAACGCGCCGCTGCTGACGACGGTCAGGCTACCGAACGATGCGTTGTTCCGGGGATCGGGATCGGGCGGACTATCCGTCGTGGACGTCACCAACGCAACCAGCGGGATTGAAATCAGGCCTTGGTCGGTCGGTGCCGTAACGCTGTACTGGCATACGCCGGTGCCATTCGCCGCCAGAGTGATGGCGGTGGTGGTGAGCGTCACCGGCCTGAGCGAGCTCGCCACGATGTCCGCAGACGGCAACGCGAATGTGGTAATAGGGGCGCCGGTGTCGTTCGAGAGGATACCGCAGTTCACCGACGTTGCCGTCGTCGGATCGAGATTCGTGATCGGAACCTGCAACGTTACCGTCGCGCCTTGCTGCACACCGTTCTTTGAAAGATCGATCGGGTTGCCGCTCGCATTGAGCAACTGAAGCGCGCCCACCGAAACATCCACGCGTCGGTAGTCATTGATCACACCGAGCCGGCTCGTATCTGCCGGTTTCGCCGTGTTCACGAACGTGCCGGTCGTGACGAAGAACTGGATGTTGTGCGGGTGCATCAGATTGTCAGTCTCAGTGATCGCGCGCGTAAAGCTGCACACTTGCGGCGTCGTACCAAGACTGATCGTCTGCGTAACCCAACCGGACGTGACGCTCACTCCATCCACCGTTGCAGAACACGTCACCGGCACGGCCGTAGCATTTCGGAAGCCCGTGGCGCTGATCGTTGCCTCGTACCTGGCCACGTCACCCGAGTGTACGGTATCCGCCGTTGGATCGGCGGTGGGCGAGAAGGCGCGCGACGTGATGTGCTCGGCTGCATCCGTGAACGACAGCTGGCTTACGACGACCGCAGCCTGCGGGGAAACCGCCGGAATCGTGACCGTTCCCGTGCCGGTCGCGTTGGTCGTCGCGGTATTGGTGAAATTCCCGGTCGAGACCGACACGCCGATCGTATGCGGGTGCGACGAATTCACGTCGCTCTCGGTGATCGTGTACTGGAAGCTGCACGATTGGGCGCTCGTCCCCAAGCTCGCCACCGCCTGCTTGATCCACGTAACGGACTTGGTGATGTCGGTTCCGTTGTCCGTTGCCGTGCAGGTGACTGACGGGACCGACGTGGCGTTCAGGAAGTTGCTCGCGCTGACCGTCGCCGCGTACGTGACGACGTCGCCAGAATGAATGGTGTCTGCCGCTGGATTTGATGACGGCGAGAATACTTGCGTCGTCGCGTTCACCGCGGCGTCCGTGAACGCGAGGCTGCTGACGACGACATTCGCCGATGCGACAGCCACGCTCACCGTGACCGTATTCGTCGCGGTATTGTTGGCAAGGACTGGATCGGTCACGCCGGACGGGGGCATGACGACGCTGGTCACCGAGTACGTGCCTGCCGCTGCAAAGCTGTACGGAATCGCGCAAGCCTTGGCATCGCCCGACGTCAGTGCCACGGAGCCGCTCGCCGTCGTAACGGCGTTCGTGGCGGTATTGGTGATCGTCAGGGTGCACGTCACGGTTCCCGGCGGAGCGCCGCTGACGAGCGACACCCATTGGTCGAGGTTGAGCGACTGACCCGCGTAAATCGTCTTGTCGAGAGTCTGTACTTGTCCGTTCCCGATGTCGGCCTGCAGCACGCCGGCCGCGATGTCCGGCGACCCGGAGACCGCCGTGACGGTGATCGCCTGAGTGCTGTTGTTCAAACTATCGTAATCGCCGGGATACAGAACGACTGCGGTCACCTTGACGGTGTGCTTGCCGGCTGACAATGTCAGCGTGAACTGGCAGGGGGCGCTCGCTCCACCGGCGATCGTCTGCGTGCCGCTGCCGACATAGCTGAACAGGTTCGGATTGGAGCTTTTGCCGAAACCTGACGTTGGCAGTGCGAATTGCGTGATGCCATCGACGGACACGGCGCACGTCGTGACGACGCCAACGCTGTTCGGCAAGCCAAGCACAGGCTTGTTGTTGGGAATCGTGACGGAGTACGTCGTTGCCACGCCAGGTGTCACCTGCGATGCGGGCGACTGCGATCCGTCGGCGCCAACAACGTAAATGCCCTGTTTGGTCAGGTCGACGTCGGGGAGATACACCGGCGTTCCATCGACGCGAACAACGTCGGTCTTCTTGTCGTCGCCGCCGACGCCCTTGAGATTCGCCTGGACAGACACGGTCCAGCCGGCGCCGAACGTCTTTGCGCACGACGGCGTGCGATTCTCATGGTTGTGGTCGCGGTCGTGGTCGTGGTCGTGGTCGTGGTTGTGGTCGTCGTACTCCTCATCTTCATTCGTGGAGCAGAGGTTGATCGACGTGACGTATTTGGTGGTTCCGTCGGTCTTGAATTTGACGTTCTCTACCTGCACCTGCTTCTTTGACCCGTCATACACCTTGTACTGAACATTCTGGAAGTAGCCGTTAGGCGTTCCGGTATTCGTGGCGTCGTCAAAGGTGCCGGTACGGATCTCGAGCACCGCGCCGCCGCTCTTGTCGAGCAGCACGCGCACGTCGATCGAGCCGTTCTTGGCGGAATTGCCAGTGCTACCGACCTTCCCGTCGAAATTCGCCTTGCCCGCCTGACGCGTTGCGCTCAGGGGGCCCATTGGGCCGTCCGTACAGCCTGCGACCAGCAGCGCAGCGCACGCAAGAACCGTAGAGGAAGCGAACGACCGGAGAGAGATCATCGTCGAGGTCTCGTCCAAAGAAATACTTCACGGCAGAGTGCCGAAACAGCGCGAACACATCGG
This sequence comes from uncultured Gemmatimonadaceae bacterium, assembly GCA_963817955.1. GTDB lineage: Bacteria > Gemmatimonadota > Gemmatimonadetes > Gemmatimonadales > Gemmatimonadaceae > JAQBQB01. The sequence continues at coordinate 243,662 of CAWFQK010000003.1, read as the reverse complement.
CAACGAACACAAGATTCGCGCCGCCATCCATGTCACAAATTTGATTTGCCCAACGCGCGGCCAGCGTTGCCACGCGCGATCGAACTTCGTGCTGCACCTACATCGGTGCCAAAAGCATTCCCACCAGGCTAAAGAGTGGCACTAAATGTCAACTCTTGCAAGGAGCATTTTGTGCCACTTTTCGTATCCCTGATACGAACTGGGGCCGGGTACCAACATTTGAGTATCGGCTCTCGGCCCCGCAATCTTTAATTCTCGGCAAACACTGTTACGGCACCGGCGTAGCCAGGAAGTAAGCCGGTGTCGCCAAAGCCGTTGGCGACGCTGGCGTGGGGAACCGGAAGCGTCCCTGCAAGCCTGGCTGCGCCTCGTTTGGTCCGTCGATGATGTTGTTGACGATCAGCGCCTGGGCAAGATTGAGACTGTCCACCCGCACCGCTACGTACAGTGGATTCGTCACGATGAATCCAGCGCAAGGGACGAGCTGTGTTCCGATGCCGGAACACCACTCTGGCACCCCGCTCGTGGCATCGTAGCGCACCAGGGTATTGTGGATATCTGCCACATATCCGCTACGAATCGCCGCATCTGGGCTCGGACCAATCGACGCCTGCAAGTACGGTCCACGCCAGAGCGCCGCCTGCGCAACCGTGAAGATGTTGACGTGCGTAACCGTGGAATCGCACGGATTGATCGTGTTGCACGTCCCGTTGGTCATCAACGGATCGGTGAGATCTTCGAGATCCCCAGGCAAAGCACCCTTGACGTCTGACGCGAACGACTGGATAGCCGTTGAGATGGAGTTCAGATCGGTCGCCACCTTCACCGGATCTGCGGCATCGGCCTTCTTGAGTACAGAGGGCACGACGAACGCCGCCATCACGGAAATCAGTCCTACCGTGACGATCGTCTCGATGAGGGTAAAGCCACGCCGCTGGCGCAACGCGCGCATGTCGACCATGCTGTCCTGCAGCTCGCTGACCATGGTGTGCGCCTATTGGGTGATCGGTGCAGCCATATAGTAGGCGACGACTTGGTTGGCTTGAGGACCCGTCAGCGCCGGAGCGAGGAAGCGGAACCGGCCGGTCGTATTCGATCCGTCCCCCAGGTTCGCGTCGTTTGCGCCGTCGAACAACGTGTTCATCGCCTTTGCCTGCGCGACGGTCAGTCCGTCGATGCGTATTGCTGCGAAGAGCGTGCTCGTCGCCGAAAATGCCACATTGACTACACCCAGCGTATCGTGAGCCGCGGCATTATTCACGATGTCGTAGCGGTCGATGAAATTGCGGATGTACGCCGTATAGCCAGTGGCGATGCTGTCCTTGACTGTCGAAGAGATCGTCGCCCCAAGGTATGGACCGTTCCAGAGCGACACCTGTCCGCTGGTAATCAGGGTGCTGTCGATGAGGTGATCGGTCGCCGCGACTGGCTTGGAGGTCAACAACGATATTTGATGTGGAAATCCTGCCTTGGTGTCGGTGGCGAAGGTCTCGATTGCCGTCCGAACCGTGTTCAGGTCGTTCTGAACCTTGACCGGATCGCCCGCGCCGGCCTTTTGAATGACCGATGGAATCACGAAGGCGGCGAGCACCGCGATGAGACCCACCGTGACGATGGTCTCGATCAGTGTGAAACCAGCGCGGCGGCGCGCGGGAGTCATAGTCTTCAGCATCATGGTCACCTATTCAATGTTACGTTCGCGACGTCATCGCCGCGTTAGGCCCGACGAAGGCACGGGAACAGGGCGCATAGTAATGGCTACACCATTATCCAGCCGTTACACCTGGACCGACTAGTGTAACGCGGCGTACGACGAGCAGGGTGGCGCACACGCCAACCCAATACGCCATAAGGTCTTACGCCCGATATGACGAATGAGGCGCCTCTTCCGTCACTCGCGCTGAGCGAATGTCCTCATCGACGTGATCGGCCTGTTTCGCCCCGACGAGCGCTGTCGTCACACCCGGCAGCGTCCGCGTGAACTGGATTGCCCGCTGTGCGTCCGTCATGCAATCGGGAAAAGCCTCCCGAAGCTGGTCCGGTAGTCCACTGGCGAGACGGGCCTGCATCAGCGCCGCACTCGCGACCACTGTCAATCCCAGCTCCGTCGCTGCCTCGAGCACCGTCACCATCCTGTCGCCAAGCTTCTGCGTCGGCACTCGAACCGCCTCGACCATCGCCAGGTTGATCGGTAGCTGGACTACCCGGAAGTGGTGGTCAGCGCCCCCCGCTGCCTGGCGCGCCAACTCCACCAGGTCTTCGAGTGACAGGTGCGCCTTCTCGCCCGGTGGCACCCGGAGTGAGTCCCATGTGGCGCAACCATACACCCCAATCTCGCCACGTCCCGCCGCCTCTTCCATCACCGTGAAGGCGCCGCGGATGCGTTCGCGGAGGTCTTCTGGGGCTACGCTGACCAGTTGCTGGCCGGGGTTGTGGATGTAGTAGACGTCGATCGTCCGGAGCCCCAGGTTCTGGCGACTCTTCGCCAGACAATAGCGCAGGAAGCGCGGAGCCAGGGAGTGCCCGCCGGCGACGATGTCGTCGGCATGCAGAATTTCCGGATCCACGAACTCCCGCCGCACGTAGGCCTGGTATGCTTCTCGTGTGGCGGGCGGATTGCCGTCCAGCGGGATGTATCCGCCCTTGCTGCACACGACGAGCTCTTGCCTGGACAGGGTTCCGGCGGCAAAGACACGCTGAAGTGCTGCGCCCACCGCACGTTCCGACCGCTGGCAGCGATAGTTGATCGCCGAGTCGATGATGTTGATCCCCGACTCAATGGCGCGCCCGATCGCAGCGTCGTACGCAGCGTCGTCCTGGGCATTGCTCTCGCCGAGATAGGTTCCGAGACCGATCGACGAAACCGTCACCCCGAAGGTGGTCGCTCTGAAATAGTCCGGAGAGAACCGCGACAGGAAACGCCTGCAGTATTGCGCGGTGCCCGCCGCCGTGGCGCGGAGCTGGCTACCGTCGACGCTTGGCGCCGACTCCAAGCGAGTGATTCGAGAGCGGCTGGTCATTTTGAGACACGAGACATGAGACACGGGACACGCGAACGAATGCGCCCGAATACATTTTGCTAACGGATACCGAGTCATCCCCGCCACCAACTCCGAACAGTAAGGCAACTCGTCTCCCGTGTCTCGTCGCCGTGTCCCGTGTCCCAAGGAGAACCGCGTGAAACCATCGTTCGCTGCATCTCTGATCGCGTTTCTCGGCGCGTGCGCCGTGCATCAGACACCCGTACTGACGCCAGTGCGCATCGACACCGTCCATGTGACGACCACCGCCCCCGCCCCCGTGCCGACGGCCACGCGACCTTTGATGACGGTAGCTGACGATCCTATGCACCGGATCGATCGCATGGACTGGCCGGGGCCCAACCAGTACCGCACCGCCAGCGGAATGCCGGGCCCGGACTACTGGCAGCAGCGGGCTGATTACACCATTGCCGCCACGCTCGACACCGCCGCCAAGACGATCCGCGGTACGGTGAGCATTCACTACACCAACAACTCGCCCGATACACTGCGCTTCGTCTGGCTGCAGCTCGACCAGAATCTGTATCGCCCGGGGAGCAAAGGATCGGCGATGTTTCCGGCCGAGTCACGCTGGGGCGTGCGAGGCTTTCAGGGGGGCTACGACATCACCGGGTTGCAGGTCAATGGTCGCGGCGCCGCGGGCAAGACTGACGACACCATGATGCGCATCGATCTCGACGCGCCGCTCGCGCCACATGGCGGCGTGCTGAACATCGGACTTCAGTATGCCTTCGCGGTTCCCGAGCACGGTTCGGATCGCATGGGCCGCGACAGCACACTCTATGAAATCGCGCAGTGGTATCCGCGCATGGCGGTGTACGACGACGTGCGCGGCTGGAATACCGATCCATACATTGGCCAGGGCGAGTTCTATCTCGAGTACGGCGACATCGATTACTCGGTGACCGTACCGGCGGGCTACGTTGTCGCGGGCAGCGGCGTGTTGCAGAACCGCGCCGAGGTGCTGACGCCGGCACAGTCGGAGCGAATCGAACGGGCGTCACACGCGGCCAGTGTCGTGCAGATCATCACGGCTGACGAGGCCACGGCGGGCAAGCGCCGCGCGGTCAATGGTACGAAGACCTGGCGGTTCCGGGCCGAGCACGTCCGCGACGTGGCGTGGGCTGCCGCGCCGGATTTCCGATGGGACGCGACGAGCTGGGACGGCGTGCTGACGCAGGCGTATTATCAGTTTCCGAAATCGGGACGGGCGTGGGAATCGGCGGCCGAGCAAACCCAGTGGTCCATTCGTACCTATTCGGAGCACTGGTTGCACTTCCCGTATCCGCAGGCGACGTCGGTCGCCGGGCCGGTCGGCGGCATGGAGTATCCCATGTTCGTCATGGTGCACTACGGCTCGGCGGATCCCACGTCGATCTTCGGCACGATCGATCACGAGCAAGGCCACGAGTGGTTCCCGATGATCGTCGGATCGAACGAGCGGCGCTACGCGTGGATGGACGAAGGCTTCAACACCTATCAGAATGCCTTCTCCAATGAACGGCGCGCACCGGGCACCAATGAATTCCCGTCCTACGTGTCGAACTGGCGCCAATCCGTGGAAGACGGGACGCAGTCGCCACTCATGACGCCCCCGGATCGCATCGACGCAGCCGCACTTGGCGCGATCGGGTATCGCAAGCCCGGCGCGGTGCTCCTCGCCTTGCGTGACAACGTGATTGGCCGCGATGCAATGGACCGGGCGATGCGAGAATACGCGCGTCGATGGGCCTTCAAACACCCAACGCCCGCTGACTTCTTCCGCACGATCGAGAACGTGTCTGGTGAAGATCTCTCTTGGTTCTGGAACGCGTTCTTCTACGGCACGGATGTGCTCGATATCGCAATCGATGGTGTTTCCATGCGGCAGGTGAGCGGACAGGACGTGGCGGAGATTCAGTTGCGGCGTGCGACGAGTATTCCGTTCCCCGTCACGATGCGTCTCAAGTTCGATGACGGAACGACACAGGATGTGAAGCTGCCCGTGCAGATATGGTCTCGCACGGACCGGTACATGGCGAGCATCGACGTGAACCGCCCGGTCGTAGGCGTGCGCCTGTGGCCGGATCCGACCGTACCCGACTTCAATGCATCCAACGACGTCTGGGGCGACGCCCCGCCCCCAGACCGCACAGCGGCTTCGACCGCAGGTGGCCTGGTGCCGCCAATTCCACCCATCAAACGTTAAGTCGCCGCGCTTGTCCCGTGTCCCGTGTCCCGTGTCCCGTGTCACTAAATTTCGGGACACCTGAGGATCCCAATGACCGACATCACCTGCTCCCGCTGCGGCCAAACAAAGCTTGGGTTTGACCGAATGCCCTTTCCCGGCGCCATCGGCCAACGCGTGGCCGAGAATATCTGCCAGGATTGTTGGGGCCTGTGGCTTCGACAGCAGACCATGCTCATCAACCACTATGGGCTGAACGTCATGGACCCGCAGGCACGCGCCTTTCTCAAGCAGAATATGGAGGCGTTCCTGTTCAAGACGGGCAGCGAAGAAGACGTCGATACGACGAAGAAGGGGACGATCGAATGGTGAGAGCGCGATGGGCAATGCTGGCAATGGCCGCGCTCGCGTGCGCACCGGCGTCCAACTCCTCTCGCCCATCGCCGCTCTCCACCGCACACTCGCGGTGGGTCGACTCCGTCATGGCCACCCTGTCGCCTCGCGACAAGGCAGCGCAACTCGTGTGGCCGCAATTATTCGGTGACTTCACGTCGACATCGAGCGCCAGTTGGACGCGCATCGATGAGTTGGTCACGCGGCAGCATGTTGGCGGTTTCATCATGTCCATCGGCTCGCCGATCGAGACCGCCGAGAAGTTGAATGCCATGCAGCGACTCAGCGCGCTGCCGCTGGTCATTGGCGCCGACTACGAGACGGGTGCGGCATTTCGCCAGCGCGGCGGCTACTTTCTGCCGAACAACATCTATCTGGGCGGCGCGACGATGTTCCCGCCACAGATGGGGCTCGGCGCGACGCGCGACACGTCGCTGGCGTACGAGCAGGGTCGAATTACCGCACTCGAGGGACGCGCGATGGGCGTGCACATCGCATTCGCCCCGGTGCTCGATGTCAACAACAATCCAGCGAATCCGGTCATCGGCGTTCGTTCATTTGGAGAAGACCCGCAGCTCGTCGGCGACATGGGCACAGCGCTCATCCACGGCTTGCAGGAGCACGGGATGATGGCGACGGGGAAGCACTTCCCCGGCCATGGCGACACGGACGAGAATTCCCACCTCACCGTGCCGACGATTCACGCCAGCCGCGCCCGGCTGGACAGTGTGGAGTTGGTGCCGTTCCGCCGCGCCATTGCCGCGGGCGTGCAAGGGATAATGACGTTCCATGGCATGGTCCCGGCGCTCGACACGACGCCGGTGCCCGCGACGCTGTCGCCAACGATCATGACCGGTTTGCTGCGTCAACAGCTCGGATTCAAGGGCATGGTGATCACCGACGCGATGGACATGAACGGCGTGCTGTCGCGCATCAGCGCCGCTCCGGCTGTGCAGGCGCAGACGGTTGCCGGTAACTACGGCGTCCTTCGGAACAGCATCGGAATAGCCGAGGCGTGCAAAATGGCCATCGTCGCGGGCGCAGACATCCTGTTGATGCCGAGCGACGTCCCGGCGGCCATCGACGCGGTGGTCGCTGGCGTGGGCGAAGGCCGATTTACCCAGGCGCGCGTCGATTCATCAGTGCGGCGCGTGCTCGAGACGAAACAACGGCTCGCCCTCGATCGCCAGCGCGTCGTCAGCCTGGACAGCGTGCGCATCACAGTCGCCGACACCAGTCACCTGACGATCGCCGCCACGGCGGCGCAGCGGTCGATCACGCTCGCCAAGGACTCGTTGAGCGTCGTACCGCTCGTTCGCCCTGGCATGCCAGCGCCGCGGGTGCTGTCCATCACGATCGCCAGCCGCACCGATCTCCCAGCGGGCGCAACATTCAATGGCGAGTTACGGCGCGTCATTCCGGGCCTGCGCACGGAGTTGATCAACCCGGACGATCCATCGCCCAACTTCGTCCGTTTGCTCGCCGCAGCCGATTCAGTCGACGTCGCCGTCGTAGGATCGTACCTGACGACCGGCACGACCGTCTCCAACGTGAGTGCGCCGGAAGCGATCGCACAATTCATCCGTGATCTGGCACAACGTCATGCGCGCACGGTTCTCGTAGCGTTCGGGAACCCGTATCTTCTGCAACAGGTGCCAGGAGTCTCGAGCTACCTGGTGGCGTGGGGAGGCTTTCCGGTGTCGCAGGCCGCTGCGGGCCGTGCCCTGGTTGGCACGGCGCCGATTACTGGACGTCTCCCCATCAGTATTCCCCCCCTGTTGCCGTTCGGCACCGGCTTCGACCGGCCCGCCGCGCCGCGCGCGCGTCCGTAGAGAAGCCGGTACGTACGCGGACTTGACTTTATTAGCAAGTTGCTACTAATTCGCGTGCGATGCCTGCACGGTCGAATTCCCCACGCGGAGCCGCCACTCGCCGCTTGACGCTCGCCATTGACGTGGTGCTCTTCACGCCTCAGGGGAGCGAACTGGCCATTCTGTTGTCGCCGCCTACTGGGCGCGGCCGTGCGCAAGACGGATGGTCGCTGCCGTCCGGCACGCTGCGTGGCGACGAGTCGCTGAACGACGCCGCGTTGCGTGTGGCATCTGAGGCGTGGGGTGACGTTCCGTCGCTCCTGGAACAGGCGGCCGCCATTGGCGGCGCGCGACGCCAGCCCGATGGCGCCGAGATCAGCATCATCTATTTCGGGCTCGTTTCCGAGAGAGGTGATGTGTCGCGGCATGCAGGTGAGTGGGTCGCCATGTCGGCGGCCGACAACCTTGCGACGCGACATCGCGCGGCCATCGACAGCGCGTTGACCGCGATGCGTAACCGCGTGGATCAGCAACCGATTGCGTTCAAGCTCGTGCCGCCGTCCTTCACCCTCAGCGAGCTGCAAAGCGTCTACGAATTGTTGCTCGGGCGGCGCTTACATAAGGCCAGCTTCCGACGCTCGTTGCATGCCTCGGCACTCGTCGAGGCCACGGACGAATGGCGTAGCGAGGGCCGAGGACGGCCTGCACAGTTGTTCCGCTACGCGCCGCCGCGTCGGCGGCGGCCCCGACACGGGATCCGCTTCGACCTACTCGGCTGACCTCAGTCCGCGCGCTGCGGGCCCTCGATCACGAGGATCGCGCGTGCGATGGCCGCGTTGTCGGCCGCCAGCCGGTAGAGATCCTGAAATGCCGGCGAGCGATCGTCGCCCTCTGCTTCGGCGATCACGACCGGCTTGTGTCCGGGGCGGCGGTCGTGCTTCGCACGACGTTCCACCGACACGCACGTCCGCGGCACTTCGCGTTCGCGACGGACATCGATCGCGACATATCCGCCGCCGGGCAACTCACGCCGATAGACTGGCGCGACATCTTCGCTCATCATCTCTGGGTCCATCACCAGTCTCCTCTCCAGCTCAGGTATCGCGCAGGACGCGGTCGATCAGGCGTTTCGTGTTGCGGCGCGACATCGCGGCGCCCCAAATATCTCCGGTTCTTCTCAGCCGGGCCGGCATCGTCTCGATCGTGAACGAGTCGAGACGGAGTGTGCTCCGGAGGGCTCGCCAATCCAATGGCGCCGAGACCGTCGCCCCTGGTCGTTCCCGCACAGAGTAGGCCGCGACCACGCTTTTTCCTTCCGCGTTCTGCAAGGCGTCGACATAGATCGTTTCCGCTGGACGAGACTTGATACTCCGCTCGAGCGTCGCGCGTTCGGGGTGCGCTTCCACTACGCGTTCGGCAATCACCTGAGCGACACGCGCCGCCTCGTCGAACGTGGTTTCCGGCGGAAGCGGGAGTACGATGTGAATGCCACTGGACCCCGATGTCTTGATTCCGCCTTTCAGCTCTGCCTTGTCAAGCTCGACCTTGACGTTCTTTGCGAGCTCAACAACCTCGCGAAAGCTCACGTCGTCGCCCGGATCGAGATCGATCGTCGTGGTATCGGCGTACCGATGGCTTTGGATGCGCGCCTGCCACGTGTGCACCGCAATCGTGCCTATCTGAACCGTGTACAGCAGCGTGAGTAGATCGCCGCCGACGATTCTGTCGACGACCGTTCCACGCCCTCCCCCCGTCGTGATGCGCTCCACGCGCACGCCTTTCGGCACATGCTCGCCGGCATTCTGCTGAAAGAACGATGGGCCCTCGATGCCATCGGGATACCGCTTGAGTACGAGCGGACGGTCCTTGATGACCGGCAACAACGCGGGGGCGACAGTGGCGTAGTAACGCATGACGTCGCCCTTTGTGATCCCGTCGAGCGGGAAGTACGGCTTGTCCAGACTGGACACGTGCAGCATTCGGCCCGGCGCGAATTCCAGGGTGCCATTGCCCGTGTCGCGCTCGATGTCCTCGAGCTGTCGGACGATGGCCCCGGTGGATGACGGCGTCGGTGTGCGGCGGCGAGGAGGTTTTACGGGTTCGCTTGTGTGAAAACGCCCCGGCGAATGCCGGGGCGCTACTCCTGCCCATTCGCGCGGGATCACGGCTTGGTGACGTCTGCTGCCTGCGGTCCCTTCTGGCCTTGCACGATCTCGAATTCCACCTGATCGCCCTCAGCCAGGGATTTGAAGCCATTTCCCTGGATGGCGCTGAAGTGAACGAACACATCAGGGCCGCCCTCACGGGAGATGAAACCGTAGCCCTTGGCGTCGTTGAACCACTTCACGGTGCCGGTAAGACGAGCCATTGATCGTACCTCTTGCAAGAAGCTGTGATCCTGATCCCGCGCCGGAGAGCATGTTGCGGCTCTGAGGCGTGATCCTACCTCCGCATCGCGAACCCGTAGAGAATCGGCGAGTTCGCTTATCTGGTCGTCGAGCAAGTTCTGTGCAACTCGCGGCCCAGCCGGGGGATTGAGAGTCCCGTCGGCGGTACCAGAAACTTGTGGGAGAACCAGTCGCTCAGGCGGCGCCCGCGATGTATCGGGCGACACGGCCGCATTCACTGCAGCGGAGCGTGACGTGGGATCGTGGCGGCGGTGGAACTTCGTCGGGGATGCGCTCGATCGAACCAGAAGAGCACGACGGGCAGCGCAGCGCCGAACCCGTTCTGTCGTTCGCGATCAGATTCAGTGCTTGCGCTGGGTTGTACGTAGCCGGACGTGGCTTGCGCATTTGTACCTCCTCAACAACAAAACAGCCCCGGTTTGACGGCGCCGGACCGCCTTATACACGACTAACCCTCTAATGCTCTAAGACTATCCAGGGTATGCTTTTGTCACCTGGAGGCCTTGAGGTAGCCGAGCCCGCTTTGGCGCGCGCATCGGTACATCTGTATATACGTCCAGGGCAATCAATGGTTCCCTTGATTGGACGTTGCAGAGGCCGGCCGCAACCGCGACCCGTCAGTCCCAGGAGTGCGGTCGACGCCAGATCCGCCGGCCCAATCGCCAGTGCGAGCGATCGGAGTACTCTCGTCCAGCGCCGAACAACTCCGGATCACTGAGCATCTCGGTCATGTCGGCTGCCTTGGCCGAGGCTTCGTCGGCCCAATGAACGATTTCGGCTTCCGTGGTCATCGGCTGTATGGGGCTGCCATACTCCAGCGACCCGTGATGCGAAAGAATCATGTGATGCAGTTCGGTCAACTGCGCGTCGGTGCACAACGGCGCTCCGAGCGCCGCGAGCCGCCGCTCGAGCATCAGCGCACCAAGCACGACATGCCCGACCAACAACCCGCACGAGGTAAACGTGAACCCGCCGGGCCCTACCTCGTAGGATTCGACCTTACCGACATCGTGGAGGAGCGCGCCGGTGATCACCAGATCGATGTTGGCGCGCATGGTGCGCGCCGTCTGCCGGGCGATGCTCGTCACCTCATAGACATGAAGCAGCAGCCCCCCGAGTTTCGCGTGATGTCCAGCGGTTGATGCGGGAGTGCGCTCGAAGCGTACGCGAAAATCGTCGTCGCCAAAGAACACGTCCAGCACGCGTCCGAGCGTTCTGGATTCGACCTCGCCCCGCACACGATCGATCCAGGCCCAGAGCTTGGTGCAGTCGCCATCGATGGAGGGCAAAAACATTTCTGCCCGGAAGCTCTCGTCGGGGAGAATCCGCACGGGAGCGGTGAGGAGCAGCTGCTTCTTTCCCGGGCCGCCCTTGGCGTAGATCGTAATGTCCCCGATCGCCTGAATCACTTTGCCCGAGCGCGCGCCGTCAGCCCATTCCAGCTTGTCCGACCAGATGGGGGCCGTGTCGATACGCCCGCTGGAATTGCCCAGCGTGAGCACGACGTACGGATCGCCGGCGCTCGTCTTCTTCTCGGCGCGGTCATACACCAGCAACTCACCGGTCACGCGGTCGCCCGACGCGAGTTGTGGGATGACGAGAGGAGACATGGGCCGGAAGGGGGGGCGGGAGGGGGGGAGGCGCCGGGCGAGGTGACGCAGGTGGGACGTGAAGAAGGTGGATTGTATGCGCCGGTTCGTCGCGCGGCAACATCCCGCTCTTACCGCTGTGTCCACTTCTTGCTATCCTCAAGGCTGACGTTCACCACCGACTCCGAGGAAAGAACATGGCAACACGCGCCAAGACATCTCGCGGGAAGTCTGGAGGCAAAGCTGCACCGAAACGCAGCGTTGCGAAGTCACGTGGCAGTTCTTCGAGCGCCAAGCGTCCAACGGCGAAGAAGAAGAGTGTGGCTCGCTCGCGCGGCCCGGCATTGAAGAAGAGCAGCGCCAGGAAGAACGTGGTGAAGAAGAGCGCCGTGAAGAAGAGCGCGGTCAAGAAGAGCAGCGCGAAAAAGACCGTCGCGAAGAAGAGTCCCGTCAAGAAGGCTGCACCACGTCAGTCGAATAATCCGTTGACGCGCGTCTCGCGTGTCGCGCGCGAAGTAGCACAGCAGGCAACGACCGCGGTAACGGAAGGAGTGGAAACGCTCAAGGACTTCGGCGAATCGATCGTCGATCGCGTCACGAGCTGACGACGCATAGCGTCGGGCGAATAGAGCGAATGGAGAACGGCCGGCTGTTGCCGGCCGTTTTCTGTTGGCAGACTGTTGAAATAGTGCTGGACAGGAGTCAGATCAGTTCGAGGGTCGGGCGGCGTTCTTTAGCGCAGACGGCGCAACAGCCTTTTAACGCAGAGGACGCAGAGGACGCAGAGAACTGCAAGGAGAACTGCAGAGGACTGCAAAAGAGAACTGCAAAAGAGAAACTGGAAAAGGGAACTGTAAAAGAGAACTGTAAGCGTACAGAAGAGGGAAGCTCGTATCGGTGGAATGAACCGTGATTGCCGAGTCCACAATCATTCCGCTTATATCGGTGATGATCCCGACCTGGGCGATACCATCGGGGCGTCACGACGGCATCAGCCAAGACTTCCCTGCGAGACAATCCTTCACAGTCCTCTGCAGTTCTCTTGCAGTTCTCTGCGTCCTCTGCGTTAAGAGTTGTTGCGCCGTTCACGGAGATCCTTCGCTCCGCTCAGGATGACATCCAGTGGCTCAGGATGACAGGTTTCGCTCAGATCACGATCTTCGCAGCCGCGTAACCGATTGCTGGCGATTCACTCGTAGTTCGACAGTCTGTTAGTCGTGAACTAGTCCCGGCTCGCACCGGATCCGCGCGCCGGCAGGTGCGCCTGCATCCACGCCGCCATTGACGCGATCACGTGTTCACGTCCGTAGTCGACAGTAATCACGTGGCCCGCGCCGGTGGTCCACTCGAGCCGCTTCTCCGTCGCGCCGAGCCGATCGAAGGCACGTTGGGCGTCGATTGCCGCAATCCGGTTATCCTCGCGTGACTGAATCATCAGTGTCGGCGCGGCCACCCGAGGCAGAACATCGACGGCCCGCCGCATGGTGACATACAGTGCCCGCAGCCCTGCTGCGGTGAAGACACCATACGCCAGGCCACGACGTGCCTCCACGGGATCGCGCACCGAAGCACTATCTCCGGAGTGAACGATCGGGACGAACAATCCCCAGACGCGGGACAACCGCGCGGCTCGCGCGATGCGCGGAGGCATGGCCAGGTACGGTGCGAGGAGCCCAAGCACGGGTAGCCCTGGGTCGGCCGCGGCAATCTGCACGGCCAGTGCCCCGCCCATAGAGAGCCCGATCACGCCTACCCACGGGTGGGCGTTTTTCAACTCCTCATAGTTCGCGAATGCGGCGCGGGTCAGATCGTCCGCGGTCACGCGCGCGAAATCACGTACGCTGCGGCCATGACCTGGGAGTAGCGGCGCGACGACGTGAAACCCGCGCGCGTGCAATTCGTCGGCGAGGTAGCGTAGTGTCTGCGGCGTGTCGCCGCCGCCGTGTAGCAGCAGAATTGCCGGCGCGCCGGCGCAATTGAGTACGAAGCCTTCGCCGCCAATCACAACGCCGTCTGGCCCCAGCCGGCGGTGACGCAGGGTCTGCGCCGTTCTTCGCCGAAGGAAAGACGCGCGCCATATCAATGCAGCAGCGACGACGATAACCGCCGCGAGGATCGGCATCAGCCGCTGCAGCCAGGTGAACGACGACGAGCCGCGAATGCCGCGGCGGGATGTGCTTTCATCATGTACGAAAATACGTACGCCCATTCGCCGAGGCGAATGGGCGCGCACGAGCCGCTGGTCCGTTGCCTACTGGAGCGCCTGCTCGGCTCCGTCGGCGATCGCCGGAAATTGCAGCTCGTTATCGAGTGCCCCGAGCTCCATGCGCTCGACAAGCTGCGCCGGCCGGGCAATGATCAGCGTCGTGCCCTTTCGCTCGACCAGCCCTTCGCCTGTCAGCCGCCCGAGCACCAGAGACACCGACTCACGCGTGGCGCCGACCAGCTCGCACAACAGCCGGTAGCGCGTGGCACAGAGCGTGACCCGACCATCCTCGCACGTGAAGATGTCGTGGTCGGCCATGCGAACGAGCGTCGCGACGAGCCGCTGCTCGACGCTCAACGTGGTGAGCTCACGGAGTCTGTCGAGCAGCGCCGTCCGCTCCGCCATCAGCTGGTTGATCAGGGTGAGCGAATGTTGCGGCTGCTCGCGCACGAACGCTCGGAAGCGTGCGGCACTGAGAAACAAAGTTTCACTTTCCTCATCAGCGCGCGCGTCCGTGGCATAGCGGTTGTTCTGCGACAGCCCTTCGGACCCAAAGGTCTCACCGGGCATCGCGATCCATGGAACGAATCCGCGACCTGCGCGTACTCGGCTCCGCAGCACGACACGGCCGCCGGTCACCACGAATACGCCATCGGCGGCGGCCCCGCGCTGGTAGATCGCGAAACCGGCAGGCCATGACGCGCGTGCCGCGTACGCCGCGAGCGCTTCACGCTCGCTGTCGGTCAGCCGCGTGAATCCCATGTTTGTCTCCCTCACAACCATCCTCACATCCGCAACCCGTATTTCGCGGTTGCAATGTCCGGGCCGCGCTTGACAGTTCGCTGATCGGCGATCAGTGGCGGAGCTTCGCTGGACGCGGAGCCCCGCCACACGGTCCGGCTCGGTTGTGCCTACCGCAACGTGCTAGTGGACCCGCAGCGCCTCACGCGCCGTAACCAGTGTTTGCGCCGCGCGATCGAAGCGGCCAGCCAGGTCCGCGATTTCACTCCGCGTCAGCGCTTCGTCGTTGCCGCGAATCGCTTCGTTGATCGACGGCAAGACCATGTTCGCGTATCCGTTATTTTCGTCGGCCACGTAGATCAGGTTGCGAAACCAGGGCCGCGTGCGCAGCCCTTCCGACCGAACGAGCGCTCGTTCCACCTGCATGAGCGCGTGATTCGTTTGTTGGAGCGCCGTCGTCGTCACCGAGCCCGCGAGCGCCGAATCGCGCGCGCTGCCGAACGCGGCGCCCTCTCGCTCCAGCCGATCGATCGCCAGACCGAGCGCAGTCGTCGGCGCATTCCAGTGATGCGTCGCCACGGCCCGGTCAATGCCGGGCAGATAGCGACGCATGGTGCGCGCGTATTCCACGTAGTCGAATGGCAGCACGTCGGCGTTCGCGATCCGCAGAAGCATTGCCGTGCCAACACGGGCCGCGGCAGCATGGTACAGGAAGCCGGGATCACCGAACTTGGAGATCCATGTGTAGCTGTCGTACTGCGAGTGGTACACTCCGCCCGGGCCGCCGAAGCCCCACTCCGCGATCGGAATGCCAAGGTGATTGTAGAACCCGGCGAAATCCGAACCGCCGCCCGGATCTCCCATCGCCGGTTCCGCTGTATCCGCGACCGCGGTTGCGCGGCGCCATTCGCCGTACACACTGCCCTTTCCGTTCGGATCGGGCACGGTGCGGGCGACGTCGCGAAGTGTCGCGCGTAGCGACGGCGAACCCCCGCCGCTGAAGCGCGCGCCCTGCGCGGCAACGTCCTGGTTGAAGTAGACCACCGCATCACGGCTCAGTCGCAACGAATCGTCTTCGACGAATTCCGTGGAACCAAGCAGACCCCACTCTTCGGCATCCCATGTCGCAAAGATGATCGTCCGCTTGGGCCGAATGCCGGCCTTGAGTCCTTCAGCCACCGCGCGCGCTGCTTCGAGAATGCTCACGGTGCCGCTGACGTTATCGGCCGCGCCGGGACCCCAGGCATCGCGATGCCCCCCGATGATGACCAGCTCGTTCGGGAACTCGCTGCCCCGCACGATTCCGAACGTGTCGTAGATTGGCTTCATCGCCTTGGTTGCCCGATCATCCTTCACGGCGACGCGCGCACGCACCGGCCCGGGACCGGCATGGTAGTGAAAGGGCAAGCCGCCCTGCCACCCCCGCGGCACGTCCTTTCCTTTTAGGTACTTCAGCAGCTCGCTGGCATTGCCGTAGCTGATCGGGACGACCGGGATGTGCGGGATCTCCATCTTGTCGGGCGTCAGTCGGGGGACGCCGGCGGTGCTGCCGTACCCGGGAGTCGAAGGATCTCCGTCGATGTTGAGAACGCTTCCGCGCTGGACGCCATTGCTGTTGCGCATCGGCCCGTCAGGATACACATCGCCTGCGACGTATCCATCGTCCTGCGGATCGCTATAGATGATCAGGCCGAGGGCGCCATGCTTCTCCGCTTCCCGCGCCTTGATGCCGCGGAACGAGCGACCGTAGCGCGCAATGGCAATCTTCCCTTTTACCGACACGCCCATCGAGTCGAGCTGCGCATAATCCTCGATGAGGCCGTAGTTCACATACACGACATCGGCAGTGACGTCGCCTTCCCCACTGTAGCCGTTGACTGTCGGGTACTGTGCCAGTTTCGACGTGGGATCACTGGCAACAGGCGGCTCGGCGAGAGCAAACTCTTTGGGCTGGGGCGACACGCGCGACACGTGCACCGACGTCGGATGCGGCATCCAGACGTCGTACGTGCGCACTTCTGTGTCGATTCCCCACTTCTTCATTTGATCGATCACATAATCGCGCGTGCGAGCCTGCGCCGGCGTACCGGAAACATGGGTCTCGCGTGACAGCACTTTCGACTGCGCCGCCGCACTCGCCGGGGATGGACGCTTGATGGCGTCGGCTTCGATCTGGCGTTCGCGGGTGGCGCTATTGGCCGAGTATCCCACCATCTGCTGCGACGACGCGGACGCGCTCAATCCGACGAGCAACGCCAGGGCAATGCGTGTGTGCACGTGTAGACCCGTGTGGAAGTGAGACAAACAACCTACCGCGGAAGAACGGACATCGCTCATTCGTGCTGGTCGAGCGCGGCGCGGACGGCAGCGCGAAGGCGCGCCTCGCGCCCCGGGGCGCTACCGACCGTGGCTGCGAGTGCGCCGAATTGTTTCAGCATTTCGCCATGCAGGAACGCGGCGGTGTCCTTGACACCCAACTCTTCAAGTGCACGCTCGGCGAGATTGCGCAGCAGCACCTGCGTCTCGCCATCGAGGTCGTCGAGCGAAGGCGGTGTCGCTGGTGGTGGGGCCACTCCACGCCCGTTGTTCCGCTTCGGCGACTCCCAGAGGGCGGATACGGGGGCAAGGGTGACGACGAACGAGCCAGCGGTGTGCTCCTGGTGGCCGCCGACGACGCCTTTGCGCTTCAAGCTGTACAACAACCGAATGACCGCCTCGCGGACCACTGAGTAACCGCCTTCGCTCTGATTCCCGCGGCCAGTGATGATCAGCACTTCGTCCGGGCGATCCACTTGTTGCTGCCTTAGCCACGCCTCGGCGCGCGCCGACGCGTCGGCCGCGGTCGGTAGCGACTCGCGCAGATTCAACGTGCGCTTCGCACCAAACCGGACCTCGTCGAACGCCTGAGGAAGTCCGCGCAGCCCAACAGTGTGCTTCGGACGTTTCATTCCTCAGAATCTATCAAGTTCGAATCTTGACCATAGCGAGCAGCCAGCAACGAGCAGGCCTATGCGGCTGCCATTGCCTGTAACTGAAGATTCTTCGCGAAGCAGATCTCGTTGCAGGCAAAGCGCCGCGTACACGACAGGCAGTCGCGCCGGATCTTCTCCGGATAGCGCGCCCGATCAACGCGTTGGTAGCCGATCGCCGAAAAAAATGCCGGCTGCAACGTGAGCGCAAAGACATCGTAGATGCCGCGCTTGAGCGCCAGGTCTTCTACCGCGCTCACGATTGCCTTGCCGACCCCGCAGCCGTGCACGTCACGCGACACGGCGATCGCCGCGACCTCCGCGACCGAAGGCGAGTACTCCTTGAGTGCGCCGCACGCCACGATGTCGCCGTTGGGGTTCACGCCCAATACGTAATCGTCGATCGCCAGCGCCACCATCTCGGGCGTACGGCGAAGCATCAGCGCTTCGGCCGCGAATACCGCGATCAGGCGGGCGATCGCCTCCGCATCCGACGGGCGTGCGCGCCGGATGACGACATCGGCCGTCATCAGAGGATCTCTTCGAGGATCCCGAGACCGAGGGCGAGCTCATCGCGCGTCGCGACGAGCGGCGGCAGCAGACGCACGGTGTAATCGCCGGCCGCGCAGGTGAGCAGTCCGGCCGCGAAGGCTTCGTTCACGACGTGCGACGCAGTGCCCATGACGTCAATTCCCCAAATGTATCCCAGGCCACGCACAGCACGAATGCGACCGGTGCGGTGTGCGATGTCCTGCAGCTGCTTGCCAAACCAGAGGCCGTTGTCGTGTACGTGGCGGAGGAGTGCCGGGTCGGACAGGCGCCCGACCACGTAGTTCGCCACCGACGCCACGAACGGGCCGCCGCCGAATGTGGTACCGTGGTCGCCAGGCTTGATCGTGTCGGCAATTGCTTGCGTGATGAGAATCGCACCCATCGGCAAACCACCGGCAATCGGCTTCGCGAGCGTAAGGATGTCTGGCTCGACACCGAACTGCTCGTAGGCGAACAGCGTCCCGGTTCGGCCGAGGCCGCATTGGATCTCGTCGAGGATCAGCGCGACGTCGCGCTCCTTGGTCAACGCGCGCACTTCGCGAACAAAGCCGGCGTCGAGCACGCGCACGCCGCCTTCGCCCTGCACCGGCTCGAGAATGAGCGCCGCAGTCGTCTCGGAATTCAGTGCGCTTGCGATGTCTTCAATGTCACGTTCGACGATACTGATGCCACCGGCGAGCGGCTGGAAGGGCGCGCGATACGAGGGCCGGTCGGTGGCCGCGAGGGTGCCGAAGAGGCGGCCGTGAAATGCTCCGCGCAGGGAAACGATCTCGTGCTTGGCATCGGCCCGCGTGCCTGCCCAGCGACGTGCGAACTTGAACGCGCCTTCGTTCGCCTCAGCGCCGGAGTTGCAGAAGAACGCCTTGTCCGCGAACGATTTCGCCACGAGCGTGGCGGCGAGGCGCTCGCCGGGTTCGGTTGCGTACAGGTTCGACACGTGGATCAGGCCGTCGGTTGCGGCGTGCATCGCGGCGCGGAGGCCCGGGTCGCCATAGCCAAGCGCATTGACCGCGATACCGCTCACGAAATCCAGGTAGCGCTTGTCGGTGGCGTCCGTGAGATACACGCCTTCTCCGCGCACAAACTGAACGGGCGCTCTCTTGTAGGTGCCGAGCAGCGCATCCGCCGGCGAGACGCCGGCGGCGGCCGTCGTGCTCGTCGCGTCGCTCGCCACGCCTGCCGACTCGAGTGAAATAGTCATCACAATTCTCCAATGGGCTGCAATACCGTTCCACGATCGGCGTCTGAGATCGCCGCGATATCCGAGATGCGCACGCGCCGGACTCCGCCCGCCACCGCCGTCAACGCCGCCTGCAGCTTGGCATGCATACCGCCCGCGGCCGTTCCGTCCGCGATCAGCTCGTGCACCCCGTCCGGGGTGAGCGAGCGGATCACCACGCCATCTCGCATGACCCCTTCCACATCGGCCACGAGCAGCAGCTCAGTCGCTTCCAGCGCCACGGCGATTGCCGCGGCGGCATCGTCCCCGTTCACATTCAGGGCCGCGTTTGGAGTGCCACTCGCGCCGCGGCTGACGGGCGAGATCACCGGCAGATATCCACCGGCGAGCAGGTGCCTCAGGAACGTGACGTTGATCGACGCCGGCGTACCGACATGGCCGAGCCGTTCAGCGTCCATCGGCAAGGCGCCAATCAGCGCGGCGTCCTCGCCGGACACGCCCACCGCCGAAACACCGCTCGTGATGAGCGACGAGACGAGCCGCTTGTTCGCGCTTCCCGAGAGCGCCATCCGAAGGATCTCTATGTCTTTCTCGGTTGTCACGCGACGGCCGTTCACGAACGTCGTGCTCCCGCCAAGGATCGATTGCAGCGTGGTCACTTCATCTCCACCGCCATGCACGAGCACGACGCCCCCATTCGTACGACTGACCGCGGCAAGCGTCGCCGATAACGTGGGATTGCTCTGCGGCCGGCCACCGACCTTGATGACGCGCGTCATAACGGCAGCCCGAGGGTTTCGTCGAGACCCAGCATGAGGTTCGCGTTCTGAACCGCCTGTCCGGCAGCGCCTTTCATCAGATTGTCGATCGCCGAGGTCACGAGCAGCATCGGCGCGCGCGTTCCAGCCACCATGGTCGCCGAAATGCGGACAATGTTCCGGTGGGCCACGTCCTTGAGAGACGGCGTGCAATCCGTGATCTCAATGCAAGGCTCATTGGCAAACGCGGCCCGCCATGGCTCGAGCGCGTCGGGGAGTGCTCTGGTGAGCGGCACGGTGATCGATGACAGGATGCCGCGCGCGACTGGCAGCAGGTGCGGCGTGAAAACCAGATCTGCCGGAGAGCCCCAGCTGTCGAGCGTCGCCCGCATTTCCTTCAGGTGGCGGTGCGTGTTGCCAATGCCGTACGCGCGGTAGTCGTCCGCCACCTCGGCGAACAGCAGCTCGCGTTTCGGCGAGTTGCCGGCACCCGTCACACCGCTTGCGGAGTTGGCGATGATCGTCCCACCGTCGGCGACGAGTCCGCGCTCCACCAGGGGTGCCAGCGCCATGAGGATGGACGTGGGATAGCACCCTGGATTGGCGACGACACTGGCGCCTTTCACCAACTCCCGGTTGAGTTCCGTGAGACCGTAGGCGAAACCCTGGCACCCATTGCCGGGACGCAGGTCTACCGATAGATCAACCACGCGGACACCGGCCGCTTGCGCACGCTGAACCCATTCCATGGATGCACCATGCGGCAGGGCACTGAACACGAGTTCGGCGTCACTCAGATTGACATCATCGGGCGCGACGAACGTTACGTCCCGTCCGCCGAGGCGGGCGGAGCTGCCGCGTTGGTCGTTCGCCGTGGCAAAGGCGAGCGAAAGCGCCGGGTGGCGATGAATGAGTGCGCAGAGCTCGCGGCCGGCATAACCGCTGGCCCCGAGCACCCCGATCGGTATTATATTCACACGTGATGCATAATAATTCACCGCTCCGAAGTCAATCCCACGATCACTCAGAGGCCGCCTGTGGCCAATTCCGGTGCTATTGATACCGAACCATCGATGAGCAACAAGGAAGCGCGCCAGAACGCGATCGTTCAGCTCGTGAGCGGTCACCATGTGGCGAGCCAGGAGGAGCTGAAGCAGCTCCTTGCGGCCCGTGGGCTGATCGTGACCCAGGCGACATTATCGCGCGACTTACGCGACCTTGGTGTGGTGCGAGCGCCGGGCGAAGACGGCTCTCGCTACATGCTGCCGGAGATGGTGTCCGACGAGTCTAAGCCGGCTCTTGGCATGCTGTTACCACAATTATTCTCGCGCGTGGATGGCGTCGGTGAACTCGTCGTCCTTCACACCCTTCCCAGTGGCGCACAACCGATTGCCGAGGCCATTGACTCGCAGGGATGGCCAGAGATCATCGGCACGTTGGCTGGCGAGAACACCGTACTCATTGTCTGCCGGTCTGCCGAGGCTCGCCAAACGCTCATCGATCGCCTGGTGCGCCTGTCGCACGGCAAATGACGGCGTTGGCAGCCTGGATGAACCCGCAACACTGAATTAAGGATTGACGGGCGGGCAAATTGTGATTAAATATGCGTTCCGGTTGCATAACAGTGCATGCTAAGGAGCGCCCATGTTTCGCACGATCGTCCTCGCCTATTCTGGCGGTCTTGATACCTCCATCATCGTTCCCTGGCTCAAGGAGAACTATGGTGGGGCCCGCGTCATCTGCGTTGCCGCCGATATCGGGCAGGGCAGCGAGGAGCTGGCCGGCGTGCGCGCCAAGGCCATCGCGTCCGGCGCCGACGACTGTTTCGTCGAAGACCTCCGCGAGGAGTTCGTCGAAGACTTCATCTACCCCACGCTCCGCGCTGGGGCGATCTACAACCGCAAATACCTGCTCGGCACCTCCATGGCCCGCCCGCTCATTGCTCGGCGGCAGGTGGAGGTCGCCCGCCAGGTTGGTGCGGATGCGCTTGCCCACGGATGCACGGGCAAGGGTAACGATCAGGTGCGCTTCGAGATGACTTTCGCTGCCTTTGCTCCCGACCTACCCGTCATCGCGCCTTGGCGTGAGTGGGACATCCGGAGCCGCGAGGACGCTATTGCGTACGCTGAAGCGCGTGGCATTCCTATCACGGCCACACGCCAGAAGATCTATTCCCGTGACGCGAACCTCTGGCATTTGTCGCATGAAGGCGGCGTGCTCGAGGATCCGAACAACGCGCCCCCGGACGATCTGCTCATGCTCACGCGGAACGTCACCGATGCGCCGGACTCGCCGGAGAAGGTCGTGATCGGCTTCGAAAAGGGCACGCCGGTCTCGGTGAACGGCGCCCGTTTTGGCGCGGTCGATCTCATTGCCGCGCTCAACGGCATTGGCGGCAAGCACGGTGTCGGCGTCGTTGACCTGGTCGAAGATCGTATGGTCGGCATGAAGAGCCGCGGCGTGTACGAGACACCGGGTGGAGCATTGCTCTACGCCGCGCATTCGGAGCTCGAGCAGCTCGTACTCGATCGCCGCACGCTCGCGGCCAAAGACATGATCGCGCCACGTTATGCGGATCTCGTCTATGAGGGCCGCTGGTGGACGACCGAACGCGAAGCGTACGACGCCTTCGTCAACATCACCCAGGAGCGGATCACTGGCACGGTCACGCTCCGCCTGTTCAAGGGCTCCCTGCAGGTCATCGGTCGGGAGAGCGTGCATGCGTTGTACGACGAACGGTTCGTCACATTCGGTGAGGACGACGTGTATCAGCAGAGCGACGCTGCAGGCTTCATCCGCCTCTTCGCGCTGCCGGCGCGCGTCCGGGCGCTCAAGGATCAGGAGATGGGGCTGGCGCCGGCGACACCATTAAGGAAGGAAGCGCAGGAAGCACCAGCACTGCAGATCGCGTGACGGCCGCCGCTGCGTCCCGCCCCCTGTTGTCGGGAAAGTCGCACAAGCTCTGGGGCGGCCGGTTTTCTGGCGGTCCTGCCCCGGAGTTCGACGCACTGAACAACTCCATCGACATCGACTTTCGCCTGTGGCCATACGACATCCGGCTCTCCAAAGCGTGGGCGATGGCGCTGTACAAGGCCGACGTGCTCACTTTGGGAGAGTGCAGCGAGATCGAGATCGGTCTCGACGCCGTCGGTGCGCGACTCGCGGCCGGTGAGCGGCCAGGCGACGGCGACGAAGACGTGCATACACTCATCGATCGGCTGCTCCACGCCGAGGTCGGCGACGTCGCGTCAAAGCTCCACACAGGGCGCAGCCGCAACGATCAGGTCGCGACCGCGACACGCCTCTGGTCGATGGAAGCCGCCATTCGGCTCGACTTGGCCGTGCGCACGCTACAGCAGGTGATGATCGATCAGGCCCAGGGTCTCGAGACCGCGATCATGCCGTCGTACACGCACATGCAGCGCGCAATTCCGGTTTCCGCCGCACACTGGATGTTGTCGCACTTCTGGCCGCTCGAGCGCGATCGCGCACGCCTGCGTTCAGCGCAGCGTACCGCTGGTGTTCTGCCATTGGGTTCCGGCGCGGTGGCCGGGTGCGCCTATCCGATCTCGCGTGTGCTTCTCCAGGGTAGCCTGGGCTTTGGTGCGATCTCACCGAACTCCATCGACGCAGTGAGCGATCGCGACTTCGTAGCTGAATTGCTGTTCGCCGCGACGATGATCGGTACGCACCTGTCGCGCCTCGCCGAAGATCTCATTATTTACGGCTCAAGCGAGTTCGGCTTCGTACAGTTTGGCGACATGTATACGTCAGGATCGAGCATGATGCCCCAAAAACGGAACCCCGACGCGCTCGAGCTGGCGCGCGGGTCCGCGGCGCGTATGCTCGGCAACCTGACCGCGCTCCTGGCGACGCTCAAGGGTCTGCCAACGAGTTACAACAAGGATCTGCAGGACGACAAGCGCGTGCTGTTCGACGCGGTGGACACGCTCCTATTGGTACTCCCAGCTGTTGCCGGAGCCCTCGACGAGTGCGAATTCAAGCCGCAGCGGATGCGTGCGGCGCTGTCGAGCACGATGATGGCGACGGACTTGGCGGATTATCTCGTTCGCAAGGGTGCGACCTTCCGAGAAGCACACGGCGCCGTGGGCCGGCTCGTTCGCCAATGCGAGGAAGAGAAGCTCGAACTGCACACGCTACCGCTCTCCGCCTTTTGCAGCGCGCATCCGTTGTTCGAGCAGGACGTATTTGACGCACTGTCGGCCCTGCAATCGGTGGAACAGCGCGAGGTGGAAGGCGGCACCGGCCCGAGTGCCGTGCGCGCGCAACTCGAAGCCGCGCAGACGGCGATCGGGTAGCCTCCGGCAATGGTGCAACCCGTCAGAATTCCAGCCCAAAGCTGATCGGGACGAACCTCACCTCGGTGTTGGTGACAGCGTGGTACCGTGCCTCGAGGTACGCCGAAAAGCCACTGAGCGGAAAGCGGAATCCTCCCCCCACATTCCACCCGAGGTTTCCCCCATTGTCGAAGAAGACGTCGCGTGTGCTGTAGTAGCCGGCGCCGCCAATGAGATAGATCGTGCTTCCCGGCTGGCGGGGGTTCACGGGGTTGAGGTCGTATACGACGTTGGCAGTCACCCCTCCAGCATGCGACTTCTCGTTGAAGTCTTTCGCGTTGAATTCCGTGTAGATGCCCTCGACGCGGAATCCAAGCTGCGACAGTGGCGGCATGACACCGGCGCCGACGATCAGGTTGTAACCTGCGTCGTTGCCATTGGAGAACGATCCCGTAGGCAGCGACAGACCGGCGGCAATGTTCAGCGTGACCTTGTTCGACGGGGACTGGGCGCGCACGGCCACCGGTTCCGCGGCCAACAGGGCGAGGACAACCCCGCAGCGTAGCAGACGAGTCATTGTGTCTCCTGTGAGCAGTGACGGCTAAACGGCTTCCAGTTCCGTGCCAGACTCTACATACGTTGCGACGGCCGGTGCGACCTCGCAGGGCCAACCCCCAGACCCTGTTCCGATAGGATATTATCCTTCCAGTGAAGTAATATTATTCTATTGCTGGCTGATAGTATTTATCCTACTATTTCAGGATAAATAATGGCCCGACACTATCACGTTGACATTGCACGCTTCGCGGCGACTGTCGATCGTAAGTGGATCGACAACCTCCTGTCCCACTTCGACATTCCGGGTGTTGACGGTGGGAAGCAGGGCGTTGCGCGAAGGGTTTCCTCGACGGGCATCTACCACATCGCCCTCATCCGGCGGCTGTGCCTGGAATTCGGCGTCCCGACAGAGCGGGCCGTCCAACTGGCCGGCCAACTCCTGACCACAAACGCTACGCATGTAACGCTCGGCGCCGATCTGGAGCTCAAGCTCGACCGAGACTCATTCCAGCGAACAGTGGACGCGCTCGTCGCTGAAGCCGTCGAGTCGGTCGTCCCCCGCCGGCGTGGACGCCCGCCAGGCGCGGTCCCACATGGCGAATGAGGCGAGACGCCATCGGGAGCGAGTACCGCCATTTGTGGCCGAAAAAACGGGACGCCGGCATCCGGCGTCCCGTTGTCCTGCAGCGAGAACGACGCGCGGTTACTGCGCGGCGACCTTGCTCACGTTCTCGGCCGCAGGCCCCTTCTGGCCCTGCACAAGGTCGAACTCGACCGGATCACCTTCGGCGAGCGTCTTGAAGCCGTTTCCCTGGATGGAACTGTAGTGGACGAAGCAGTCTTTTTCACCGCCGTCCGGCGTGATGAAACCAAAGCCCTTGGCGTCGTTGAACCACTTCACCTTTCCAGTCGTACGCATGTCCGACTCCTGAAAGAACTGCCGCCACAACACCATGTTGTGCGGGGCCATACTCGCTGGCGCCAACGGCTCCCGGCACTCCCGGCGGCCCGCCTCCAGCGACGCCAAGGTAGCAAACCATTAAAATTCGGTCAAGCACGTTGTGAACAATCGGCCGAGCCAGGTGAGAGGGCGCCGCACGGCAACTATCTTTCGGCGGCCCCGAAGCAGAGGATTCTGACAGTGGCATTTGAGAGGCGGCGACAGACGGTCACGACCTGGGTAGGCGGTGTTCCAGTGGGCTCCGCCATGCCAGTTGTCGTACAGTCCATGACGAACACCGATACCGCGGACGCCAGCGCGACCGCCCGCCAGGTCGTTGCCTTGGCGCGCGCTGGGTCGCAGCTCGTCCGCGTGACCGTGAACAACGAGCAGGCGGCGGCGGCGGTGCCCGAACTGGTGCAGCGTGTGATCGACGCTGGAGTCATCGTGCCGATCGTCGGTGACTTCCATTACAACGGGCACCTGCTACTCGCGAAGTACCCGGACACGGCGCGCGCGCTGGCGAAATACCGCATCAACCCTGGCAACGTCGGCGGCAAACGGCGTGACGAGAACTTCCGGACGATCGTACAGATCGCCGTCGACAGTGACAAACCCGTGCGGATCGGCGTGAACTGGGGCTCGCTCGACCAGGAACTGCTCACGGAGATGATGGATGCGAACGCGAGCGCGACGACGCCGCGGACCGCGAAGGATGTCTATATCGAGGCGATGCTCGCCAGCGCACTTCGCTCAGCAGAGATGGCCGAAGAGGTGGGACTTGCCCATGAGTACATCATCATTTCTGCGAAGGTGTCGGGAGTGCAGGATCTGGTCGAAGTGTACCGTCGTCTCGCGGTGCGCTGCGACTACCCGTTGCACCTCGGGCTGACTGAGGCCGGCATGGGGACCAAGGGCATCGTCGCGAGCACGGCGGGCCTGTCGATTCTGCTCGCCGAAGGCATCGGCGATACGATTCGCGTTTCCCTCACCCCGAAACCGAACGGCGATCGCACCGAGGAAGTACTCGTGGCACAACAGATTCTGCAGTCGCTCGAATTGCGGAGCTTCGCGCCACAGGTCACGGCGTGCCCCGGTTGCGGCCGCACGACCTCCACGTTCTTCCAGCACATGGCGGAAGATATCCAGACCTATATCCGCGAACAGATGCCGGTGTGGCGCGAGCAACGGCCCGGGGTGGAAGAGTTGAAGGTCGCGGTGATGGGCTGCGTGGTGAACGGGCCCGGCGAGTCCAAGCACGCGAACATCGGCATCTCGCTCCCCGGCACCTTCGAGGAACCGAAGGCGCCCGTGTACGTGGATGGCGCGCTGTTCACGACACTGAAGGGCGACACCATCGTTCAGGATTTCTTAAAGATCCTGGAGGACTACGTCGCATCGCATTTTGCATCGGATGGAACGGCGGCAACCGCTGACGCGAGATGAAACGGTCCAGCCTTCCTTGCCGGATGCCTCCTGCTTAACGCGCGAATGTCGGCATCACACGACGCATGAATTCGTCGAATAACGGAACTGTGAAGGCCATCTCGCCGTATCCTGGGCTGTACACCATTCCCTTGCGGATCAGCTTTGCGCGAACGGGGCCGAGGCTCGTCACCTTCACGCCGAGAGCGTCGGCGATGTCGCCGGTTCGCTGCGCGACCGGACCGAGCTCGGCCATCGCGCGGAGGAATCGTTTCTCACTTGGTGTGAGGCGGTCGAAGCGAACGCGAAAGAAGTTTCGGTCCAACCGTTCGATGACGTTCGTTGTCGCGGCCCGCACCACGGCGAGTGTGATGTGATTCGTGGGCGCATGGTTCCAGGACTGATAACCCCACTCTTGCAGGAAATACGGATACCCTTTGGTCAGCCGGTAAGTCTCGTCGAGCGCATCTTGCTCGAAGACGACGCCGGCGTTTTGAGCCGGCTCACGCAGCGCCTTTGCGGCGTCTTGTTCTAGTAACGCGCCGACCTCGGGGAAGCTGAACAGCCGCTCGGCGTAGGACTTGGACTCGCCAGCGAGGCCCGGAAGAATGGGAAGGCCAGCGCCGAGGAGAACGACGGGAAGCTGGCGCTGTTGCACCTTGTGCATCGCCATGATCAGCGCACCCAGCTCCTTCTCGGCGAAGTACTGAACTTCGTCGATGAGAACGGCTACCGCGATTCCTCGTTCCTCCGCTGCCTCGCCGACCGCGACGAGCAAATTGGGCAGATCGATCTCGAGATCGCCGCTGTCCGCAGTTCCCTGTTCGGGATCGACGTCCAAGCCGATCTCTACATCGGCGTAGGTGATCTTGAGCGAGCCGAGAAAGCCGCGGAGCACTCGGAGAGCCCGCCTCGCCTTGTCGCCGACCCCAGCCATACGATCGAGCTCGTATAAAGTGCTGCGGAGGTAGGGTGCGAGTAGCGGCCCGAGGGGTTTTTCCTCGTGGGCTTCAATGAAAATCGTCCGATAGCCCGCTGAGGTTGCTTGCCGCTCGATTTCATTGAGTAGAACCGTCTTGCCGACGCCTCGTAGTCCCGTCAGGAGCACGCTCTTCTCTGGTCGGCGTTGTCGTACTCGCCCCAGCAGCACTCGAGTCAGTTCGAGTACAGGGTCTCGACCAACGAGCTCAGGCGGCGGAGCCCCGGCGCCCGGAGAGAAAGGGTTCTTGATCGGATCCATGCCGAGCTACTTATAGTCGACTATACTCGATATCAAGTATAATCCAGCAATGTCGATATAAGTGGGGTACTGGAGCCACTCCCGGCCCTCGCCACTATCTCGGGTCCGGTCAGGTTCGGCTTTCCAGTCCAGCGTTGTGTGCTGCGAACGTCAGGAACGCGCCGATTCCGCCGGTTCATGCTCCTCGAGCGCGACGACGATCTTCTCGAGCTCGATCATGATCTCGCCGTGGAACCCGATCTCGTTCAAGCGGTCGTAGACGCGGCGATACCAGCGAATGGTCGCATCCTTGCCTCCGGTAAAGCGGCTCCAGACGCTGTTCGATTCGATGGTGCGACGCAGGTCGGCGACAATCGTGCTGGCATTGTGCAGCTTGTCGGCCGCGCACACCCAACGCGCGGATTCGTTCGCCTGCGCGAGCCGCGCGAGATAGTCATCTCGCCGGTCGTCATGCGAGAGCTCGACGCCGTCATCGTCAATGAGGCGATACGTGACAGCAAGGACCGTTTCTAGTACCTCGTCGCCGAACTTGTCTCCGATGCGCTGTTCGAGCATCTCCTGCGTGTAGGCCTCACGCACGCAGTCTTCGATCACGTCGTGCAGGATGCCGGCGACGACGGTTCCGTCGCTCTGGCCATAGCGTGTGAGGATGATCGCAACGTTTGCCGGATGCGTCAGGTACGGCAGGCGCGTGCCTTTCCGCACCTGCTGATCATGGTGCTTGGCCGCGAACGCCAGTGCGTGATTGATGCGGTCCGAATATCCGGTAATCGTCATGAGCAGAACACCCTATATGTGCGGATCATTCGCGTCAACTGCGACCTTCGCCGGCGAACCAGCGCACGATGCGCTCGAGTGCGCGTGCGTCCTCTTCGTCGAAGGTTCCACGCTGGTCGGAATCGACGTCGAGAACCGCAATGAGCGCCCCCGACTTGTCGAACACGGGCACGACGATTTCCGACCTTGACCGTGCATCGCAAGCGATGTGGCCCGGAAACTGGTCCACGTCGGGCACGACCATCGTCCGCCGCTCCGCAGCCGCCGTGCCGCACACTCCGCGACCGATGGCGATCTCGAGGCAGCCAAGCGTTCCCTGGTACGGGCCCACGCGCAGCAAGCCAGGGCCCACGACACGATAGAATCCCGTCCAGAGATGACCGAAGGCATGATGAATCATTGCGCTCATCGTCGCCATTGCCGCAATCTCGTCGTCGATGCCCGCCAGCGTGTTCAGCACGTACGCGTGCAACTGCGCGTACGACCGGTCCTTGGGCAGATGACGAAGATCGAGCGCAACTTCGGCCATGCCCCAAGGTAACCCGCATCGAGCCCAATGTTCATCCCAATCCGGTACTCGAGGAGCGAAAGGCCGATCAGGAGGTGCGGCTGAGCGCCTTCATCTCATCGGTGCGCAGCGTCCGGGGCGCCCTGGCAATCCGCTCCGGCGACGGAAGTGACGGAGGCGGCGCATCCCACAAGACCACCCCTACGGGGTGTCCTCCTGACTCCCGCACCGCAGAAAGGGCGTTACGTAGGTCGGCGATCTTGGTATGACCAATTCGCGCGCAGAGGATCGTGTCGGGAATCGGCAGCACTCCGGGCAGCCCAGCTTTGGTCTGTTCCATCGCGGCAACCAGGATGATCGCTTCGTAGTGGCGCGCCAGGCGAGGCCCCTCCTGCCGGAACAGGTCGAGAATTTGCCTCGGGTTACGCACGCCGCTCGACGTGCCGCTAGGAAGCACGTCTATCACCCGATCCCGCCCCACCATTACTTGGGTGGTGACCTCCGCCCAGTCCAGTTTGGAATCAATGACGTCCGCCACGCCGGGTTCGGCGTGTATCCGCAGCGCGGCCGCAACCGGCGAGTTCCGTTCATCGGTGTCGATGAGGATGGTGCTGCGGGCTTCATCAGCAGCAATCGCCGCGACGTTCGTCGCAATGACCGCTGCAATTTCCGTGTGTTCGCTGGCAATTGTCAGCATCAGCCGACTGGCGCCGGCCCGCGCCACGTGGAGATACGTGAGCTGATATCCGTCGGCGCCAGGATCGAAGTGAGGCGGTGCCTGTTTGTCGGCCGCCCGGCGTTGCCGGTCCGGCCTCGGCGGGCGAGGTATAATCGTCGCCAGCACGCGCGCTCCGGTCAATCGCTCTGTTTCGTGCTCGTCGCGCACCCGCGGGTGTTGCATCTCGCCAAAGAAGGCAACGCCGAACCCGAGTGCGATACCGAACACCAGCGCAGCTCCGAGCAGCGCCACGGGCGGGGCATTGAATTTCGCTGCCTCCGTCGCGTGCGCTACTTCCACATCGTATTCCGTCGCCTTCATCCGGGCATCGGCAAGCGCGGTATTTGCCTGCAGCAGCATCGACTGCGCCGAGTCGCGCTCTGCTATCCAGGCGGTCGTGTCGGCAGAGGGCGCTTGAACCTCAGCCTGGCGTACGGCTGGTGCGTTCAGCTTTGATATTTCCAGTCGCAGGGCGTCACGCTTCGTCTGGGCAATGGCTTGGATGGCGCGCCCGATCTCCATGGCGCGCGCAGTGAGCGCTACGTACACGGGGTCGGCGGCGCCCGTGGTCCCGAACGAGTCACGGTCGCGCTCGATGTCGGCCAGCGAGTCGAGAAGTGCCTTGACCCGCGGGTTCGACGTAAGCTGCGGGGATTCAGCGAGGGCGCGGTACGACGCGGTGAGCGGCGCGGTTTCGACTCGAGTCAGTAGCGCATCGAGATCGTTGACCGCGCCGGAAAGCGTATCCCGCAGAGCAATGAGCCGCGGGCTTATCGTGTCCACCACCTGCGCCGGTTCCTCCGCGGCATGGGACCGCGCTGCCGAGAGTGAGCCCTCCGCGGCCCCAAAACGAGTGCGCGCGTGCGCAAGTGCCGCAATGAGCGGAGCGGTATCCGGCCGTGCCTCGACGGGGAGCGACGGCGCGTGTGCGATGCGCCTGACCTGCTGCGGGGCGAAGAGCAGCGCGATGAGCACAGCGATGAACGCACCGCCGCCCACAGCGGCAATGAATATTGGTCGATTCACCGCATTGCGAGCACGCGCCGTGAGCCACGCGGGGCGTGCGATCGCTCGAGGAACGTCGCCGGTCATTGGTGCCATGCTGCGATACTCTCACCCACGGGGCATGCGGCGCAAGCGTGACGCGACCCCCGTCCGTACCGTGGCAGGCAATGGGCCACCACGCAAGGAGGATGTCGCATTGTTGATCCTGCTCCGCAAAAGAGCGGAGCCCGAAGGACTCCGCTCTTCCAACACAATACGCCTGTAGCGCTTACTGGACCGTAATCGTGCCCTTCATGCCCATCGCGAGGTGCGGTGTGCAGTGGAATGGGTACACCCCGGGCTTCACGCCGGCAAATGAGATCGTGTATGACTCATTCGGGTTCATGAGCATGGGGCTCGAGAGCTCGGAGATCTGGCCAACCATGTTGGCGTTGAGCTGATCTTTCGAGGTGGCCGGAACGGTAGCCGGATCGAACGCTACGTTGTGCGGGCCGCCGCTGACCATGATGAACTTGATCGCCTGACCGCTCTTTATCGTGATATTGGCGGGATCAAACCGATAGCCTTTGTCGTCGCCGATCATCTTGACCTGCACCGTATCGCCAGTCGCTGGCATTGCCGCAACCGCACTCCCGGCCGGAGCCGGTGTTGCCGGTGCACCAGCCGCAGGAGTGCTGCTGGTCGTGTCCGACGCCTTCTTTTCGCCGCCGCCGCACGCACCGAGAACAGCCGCGCCCGCCAAGAGCGCAAGTCCGTTGAACCGCATTTCTTAGTGCCTCCAGTAGTGCCTAGCTGAGATCGTTTAGAGTCGCTCGCCGCGAAGTCGCGGAGGCTGTGAAAGTATCACATCCTATCCCCAACGCAAACGAGTCAACTGCGTGCAAAGCTCGGGCCGCTGGACCGTCAACATCCTACCTATGTCAGCCGTGTATGCTGCATGAGCATGATAGCCATTCCTACGATCGACATCCGTGACGGCGTGTGTGCACCGTTTTCCGCCAATGGTGACACTGGGCCTGTCGGCGGCGACCCGGTTGGCGTCGCCAGAGGTTGGGCCTCCACCGGATTCCGTCGGATCCAGGTGACTGACCTCGACGCGGCAAGCGGGAACGGGTCCAATGCGAGCATCGTCGAAGACATCATTCGCGATAGCACGCTCGAGATACAGGCGAGCGGCGGCATCGCGTCTTACGACGAAATCGAACGGCTCCTCGATGCCGGCGCCGCGCGGGTCATCATTGGAGGCCGCGGAATTGAAGAGCCCGAGTGGTTGGCCGGTGCGGCCGAGTCGTATCCAGGACTCATCGTTTTGAAAACGGATGTTCGCGAGCGGCGGCTGGTGACACGCGGGTGGGTCCGCACGCTGCCGCTCGATATCCTCGATGTCGTCGAGGACTTGAATTCACTTCCTCTTGGTGGGCTACTGATTTCCGCGGCCCACGGCGACGGCAACTGGAGCAACGCCGATCTCACGCTACTTGAAGACATAGCGGATGCCTGCGCGTTCCCGGTGATCGCCGCCGGCGGGGTAACGTCCGTCAGCGACCTGCGCGCCTTGGAGCACCGCGGCATCTCGGCCGTATTGCTCGGTGCGGAGTTGTACTCAGGCCTGCTCGACCCGCGATCTATAGCCCAGGAGTTCGGCGGCTAGCGTTTGCCTTGATTAAAACGTCGCGAGCAGCGCGCGCGACAGTGACGCGGGATTCCCGATGTACACGAAACGAAAATCGCGCATGTACTGTCGGGCCACGCGGCGAACATCTTCGGGGCTCACGCGACGCAGATCCTGCACGAAACGATTGGCGCCGCGATAATCTCCCTGGTAGATCTGCGCGCGCGCCAGAAACGTGGCCTGGTCGCCGTTCGTTTCGTTCTTCAAGAAGTAATCAGTAATGAACTGGCCAATGAGCCGGTCAAGGCCGCGGCGGTCGATCAACTCCTCTTGCAGACGGGTGATCTCGGCGCGCATGATCTGCAACGTCGTGTTCGGATCGGTCGTGGTCACGTATACGCCGCCGTTCGCCACGGCGCGCTCGACGAACGGTGCTTCCACTTCGTACGACAGATTGCGGCGCGATCGGATTTCGGTGAAGAAGCGTCCGGAGAGCACGGCGGTCGCGACACGCAACGCCTGATAGTCCGGGTCGCGCGCCGGCGGGCCAGCGTAGTAGCCAAGCAGATAGTTCGTCGGAAGCGTTGCATCCTTCTCGACCAACGCACGTCCGAACTGCGCCGGAAGCCGAGGCGCTGACCACGTATAGTTGCCGCGCGGAAGATGAGCGAGCGTGCGTTGCACGAGCTGCTCCACGTGTGGCCGATCGACGTTCCCCACTACCACGACGAGCATGCGCGACGTCACCATCTGGGTGGCTTCATAATTTCGCAGCGCCGCGAGTCTGATCGACTCGAGCGATGACTCGTTGCCGGAGGGCAAGAAACTGTATGGGTGACCGACATAGGCGAGGCTGTCTGCAAGCTGATTGAGGAGTTCGTCGGGATTGTTCTGCACCTCGCGCATGTCGGCGAGCATGCGCGCGCGCACGAGCTCGACCTCGGCGGAATCGAGCCGCGGCGCCATGAGCCGGTCGGCGAGTACACTCCATGTGGAATCGAGCGTGGCGCGCGTGCTGGTAAAGCCAAACATCGTCCAGTCGGCGGACGGTTCGACGTTGATGTCGGTGCCGAGCTGCGCGACGGTGCGGCGCACGGCGTCGCCAGGGAACCGGCGCGTACCGCGTTCGCTGGCCCGGAGCAGGAAGACCTCCAGGCCTTGCGTCGCCGGCGTGAGCTGCTGCGTTCCGCCAAGCAGGTACACGTTCGCCGCGACGACGTCATTCGCCGTGTTGCGGCGTAGAATCACCTTCAGGCCGTTGACGTCGAAGCTCGACGTCGCCGTGTCGGTCTGTGCCGACGCCGCGGGCGCAGCGAGCAACAGCACGAGGAGAGCAATGCGCGCGATCATCGGCGTGCTCCCGGGCCAACGAGCGTGGCCGCTGTAAGGTTCAGCGACCGGCGCGCGTCGGCGGAGAGCAGTACGCCGACAACGTGCGGCTTGCCGAGAATGTATTTCTTGGCATACGTCTGCAGGTCGGTTGGCGACTGACCGGCCATGGTGTCGACGTATCCATAGAAGTAGTCGAGTCCCGTCACAGCCCACCAGAATCCGAGCTGGTGCGCAAAGCCGGACGCGCGCTCCAGGCTGAGCATGGTGCTGACGATCCGGTGCTGCTTCGTGGCGTTCAGCTCTTCAGCGGAGAAGTAGCCCGGATCGTCCACCTTCTTGATTTCGTCGTTCAACGCCGCGAGCGCCTCCTTCAGGCGCGCGGCTGTCGTCTCGCCGAGTATCGTGATTGGCCCGACCTGGTTCAACGTGTAGTAGTTGACGTTGGCCGACTGAAAGAGGCCGCTGTCCACCAATCGGCGTTGAAAACGCGAACCGGGCTGGTTGAGCACGTCGGAGAACACATCTGCCGCATAGGTGGACGCCACGTCCTTTCGCGCGCTCGGTCCCTGCCACTGCAACATGACAATGACGCTTCCGATCGGTTGCTCCATGATGAGGGCCGTATCGCGGAGGAGCGGTGGAATGGCCGGAATTGGGTCATCGGCGAATGGGTCGGCTGCCCGTTTCCAGCCACCGAAGATCGTACGGGCCAGCGCGACGCCGCGGTCCGGCGCGATATCGCCCGTGATGATGATGGCCGTGTTGTTGGGCACGTAATACCGCTGTTGAATCGTGCGCATCTTCTCCGGTGTCGTGCTCTGGATGACTGCACGCTCGCCGAGCGGATTCTTTCGGCTCCATGCGGTGGTCCACAGCGCCTTGCTCATCGCGGTGTTGAATTGAAAGAACGGACTGGACTCGTTGCGGTCGTATTCCCCGATCACAACCTCGCGTTCGCGTTCCAGTTCGTCCTGTCGAAAGAGCGGCGTCATGAGCGCGGCGGCGAGGAACTTCATGCCGCCTTCCACACTGTCGGCCGACACGGTCAGGTAGTAATTGACGCGCTCTTCGCTCGTCGTGCCGTTGAACTCGGCGCCAAGCTCCGACGCACGCGCCACAAAGTCATCAGGATTGGGATACGACGCGTTCGCCTTGAAGAACATGTGCTCGTACAGGTGCGAGAGTCCCTCGAACTCCGGCCCCTGTGTGAACGAACCGTTCTTCACGTCTGCTTCGATCGTGACGAGAGGCACCCCGCGATTCTGGACCACGATAACGTCCAGGCCGTTCGGCAACGTCGTTCGCTGAATGCGCCGTACGAGCTCGGCGCGCTGCGCGCCGAGCAGTGACGGAATCCAGAGCAGGAGCGCCAGCACGCGCGTTGCGCGCCTGCTCCGGACGGAGCACGGTGGCGCCTCGAGGTCATCCATGGTTTCTTTTACCCCTATCATGTCGAGCTCCGAACCGAAAGCATTGGACCGTGTGGCGGCGCGCCTAAATGCGACGCACCTCAAACGCGACGAGCCGCTGGGCCCGTATACCACCTTCAAGATTGGTGGACCGGCCGATTTGTTCTTCGAGACCGTGTCCGCCGACGCCCTTGCGAATGCCGTGCTCGCCGCGCGCGAGGCACACGTACCCTACTTCGTGCTCGGTCTCGGTGCCAATGTGCTGATCGGCGACCGCGGCTTTCGTGGGTTGGTCATTCGGAACACCGCCCACGCTCACGAGTTCCGCGAAGAAGGTGACCTCTGTCATCTGCGGAGCGAGAGCGGCGCGATCATCAAGGATCTTATTCAGGAATCTGTACGCCGCGGGTGGTCCGGCCTCGAACATTATGTCGGAATTCCCAGCACCGTGGGCGGCGCCATCTGGCAGAATCTACATTTTCTGTCGCCGGCACCAAAGCGCGAGCGGACGATGTTCATTGCGGAGGTCTTTGAATCTTGCGAGATCCTGTCCGAGGATGACCAGCGCCGGGTCGTGGACGCGTCGTATGTGAACTTCAGGTACGACGACACGGTCTTCCACCATCGGCGCGATATCGTGCTGTCGGCCACCTTCAAGTTGGCGCGTGCCGATCAGGCAGAGTTGCAACGCATCCTTCAGGAGAACCTGAGCTGGCGCGGCAGCAAGCACCCCTGGCTCGAGTGGCATCCGAGCGCCGGCTCCATCTTCAAGAAGAAGGAGGGCGTCGGCGCCGGTCGTCTCATTGATCAGTGCGGCCTCAAGGGCTTTCGCCATGGCGATGCCCAGATCTCACATATGCATGCGAACATCATGGTCAACCTCGGCGCTGCCACCGCCAAGGATGTTCGCGAGTTGATCTCGATCGCTCAAGACAAGGTGGTGGCCGAGTGCGGTGTTCTCCTCGAACCGGAAATTGGATTCATCGGCGAGTTCTGACGGCGCGTTGGAGCCGCGTCAGAATGCCGGCCCGAATCCGATGACGAACCTCCATGGCGCGGGACGGTCCACGGGGCGAGCGATGCCGATGTGCACGATGTCGGAAAACAGCGTGAGCCCGCCGCCAATGGTAGCCCGCACGCCGCCCGTCGCGGTCGAAACAGGATTGCCATTTGCATCGAGACCCAGCTCCCGCACAGCCTGAGCTACGCCGGGCGACGAGATTTCAGTCCAACCGCCTTGCGCGCTCACCGCTACTCCGGGGCTGATTCCAGGCAGGTAGTAGTTTCGCCAGAAATGCCAGGGACGTTTCCAGAGATCGAATCGGTAGCTCGCAAAGGTGCGGAACAGGGCAGCGCGGTCGCCGGCGAACTGTTTGTATTGATAGCCCTCGAGCGATTGTGATCCGCCTAACTCGAATAACGTTTGCGGTGGTGGCGCGGCGCCGAACAGCAGGCCCCCGTCCGCGTGTGCGGCAAGCGACACTGGTCCGAAATATTTCCGAGCCGACAGCGACAACTCGGCACGCTGCCAGTTGAGCGTTCCCGATGCCGCTTCGTAGTGCGCGCGCATTCCGAGGCCGGGCTCCACGAAGTCTCCGGTCACGTTCGGATGGAACTCCAGGTCAGCGCGCCCAATGGCGTAGCTCCCTGCGGCGGCACCGCGGTTGGGACGGAACGGCGCGCCGCCAGGGATCAAACCGTGCGACAGTCGCGCGCGTTCGGGATTGTCGCTGCCACCGCCGAGTTGCAGTGTCACGACGCCCACATCAACGCTACGCAATACCCGCGTGACCGAGGCCATCGCCGTCCGGCGATCGACATAATCGTAGGGGTCGATCGAGTTGAGGATGGCCCCGACGCCGGGATCCTGGCTGAATGGCAAGACGAAATCATTCGTCGATTCCAGCGAACGCTCCGCACGCAGACCATATGTCCACTGCTGCGTTGTGAAATTCACGAAGGCGCCACCACGAACCGTCTTTTCGGTCCACGCCCAGCCGGCATCAGCGCCGACGCTCAACCCAGGCGCCGCGCTTCGAAAATTGACCGTCGGCGCAACACCCGTGTACAGGCCTTCCACACGATTGAATCGGATGATTCGCGCCGTGCTGTTCGGGAACATGTCGAGTCGCGGCGGTCCATCGGAACGCCACTCGTCGGGCGCCATGTCGGCGAAGTCATCGGAGTGCACCGACGCGGTCTGCGTGCCAAGATCGCGCTGCCAATCGGCAAACCGATTCACGCTGTCGGTCGGCGCCCAGCTCACGATCACTCGAGGAAAGTCGATCGTGTCTGGCGTCACCGCACCCGTATCGTTCACCGCGATGGCGCTGATCGTCGATACGATGCGGAAGATTGGCCGCGTCTGTCCAAAAAGCGGAAAGCTGGCTTGAAATTCGGTGCGCTGAAACGACGGCAGCCAGTACTTGCCGCCGATTTCCGCGTTGACGAACTCGATATACGCCACCGCGACCATGCCGCTCCACTTGGACAGCGCCTCGCGTTTGCTCGCCGCCGGTCCGAGCCTCATGAACTGGCCGCGCATGCGAATGATCTGTCCTCTTTCAGCATCGAGATCGATCTCGCCGTCAAATGCACCGAGCGGTGTTCGCGACTGAAATGCCGGGTGCACCCGGACTCGCACGATCTGAATGGTCCGATTGCCGGCGTGCAGGCTTGCAACCGTATCACCGCCGGAAAAGCGATAATAGCGATCGCGGTCGGCTGCAAACGGATGTACGGCGATGAGCGTGTCGCCCAGGTTCGTGCGCGTGAAGTACGCGCCGAGCGAAAGCCGCTCGCCATACAGCGTCGGCACCGTCCACGCGCGGATGATGCTCAATGTGGAATACGGCACGCCCACGCTCTGCGAACGATACCCCACGATGTGCAGATCGTATCGTCCGCCGCGATCCCACGTGGCATTCGTGGCCATCTGTTCCATCTCCGCGGAACGCTCGCGGCCGAGCGTGTCGCGGAGCATCAACGCGACTTCTGTTTCCACGTGGCTGCTGTATGATCGCAGCTCGGCAGGCGGGCGGTGATTCTCGACGGCCGCGCGGGCAACCAGGCTCCGCAGCGCGGCGGTCGAGTACGTGGAGTCCGCCTTCGGCGCGCTCACCGAAAGCTGGGCGAACAAGAGAAGGCTGAGCATTCGCGGCGAGTCGGCGCGCTCTAGGAACTGCTCTTCGTGAAAGTTTCGAGCGCTTCGGTGGCCGTACCCCATGCGTCGAGCGCGCGTTCCAGATCGCGCTTGAGCACCTCGAGCTGCGATCCCAATTCCGTTGCCCGGGACACACCGTTCGGCTTGGTGTACAGCTCCGGATCTTCGAGCTCGTGCGTCAGCGTCTCGATACGCAGCTCGAGTCTCTGGATATCCGCCTCCAGTTCCGCCACCCGCCGCTCGGCGGTGCGCTCCGCAGTACGGTTCGCGTGCTTCGTGCCACGACTCGCCTCTTCGCGCCGCACCGTCTTCTTCTTTTCCTGCACACGACGCAGTGCTTCGTCTTCCGACGCACGCACCGTTGCCGCGTGCTGTCGCTCCGTGGACACCACCTCCCACTCGGCGAAGTTGCCGTCGAAGTCCGTCACGTGCCGTTCGTGCAACACCCACAATCGCGTCGTCAATGCTCGGAGCAGCTCTCGATCGTGGCTCACGAGGAGTACGCTGCCCTCGTACTGCTCGATCGCGTCTTCCAGTGTTTCAATCGACTCGACATCGAGATGGTTGGTCGGTTCGTCGAGGATCAGCAAGTTTGCGCGACTGAGCATCAACATCGCCAATGCGATGCGAGCGCGTTCGCCTCCGGACAGCGTATCGGCACGTCGCTGCGCCTCGTCGCCGGAAAAGCCGAAGCGACCGAGATGACCCTGCACCATGCGTCGATCCCACGTGGGGCGCAGGTCGTTGATCACGTCAAACAGCGTTTTGTCGAGCGGTACCTGCGTCATGTCCTGGCGATAATAGCCAACCTTGATTCCGCCACCGATGCGCAATTCGCCCCCCGAGATCGGATGGTCGCCGAGCAAGGTGCGGATGAGCGTTGACTTTCCAGACCCATTCGGCCCCAGGAGGCCGAGGGTGTCACCACGCATCAGCGTTGCAGTGAGGTCCTGAATCAGCACGCGGTCCCCAACCATCACCTTTGCATGCTCGGCGGATATCACACGATCGCCACCACGCTCGGCTACGTCGAAGCGCACAGCCATCGTGCCATCCTCACCCACCGGCGCACTGAGCCGCGGCATCCGGTTGAGAAGTTTCCGCCTTCCCTTGGCCTGCTTAGTGTTCTGGCCCGCGAGATTCCGCGCGATGTAGTCCTGCTCGCTCGCGATCTTCCTTTGCTGCTGGGTAAACTGGCGCTGCTGCGTGAGGCGGCGAAGCGTTCGCTGCTCCACGAACGCGGCGTAACTACCGACATAGGCGTCTGCCGAATTGCCCTCGAAGTGCAGCACGTGATCGACGACGGCCGCGAGAAACGCGCGATCGTGACTGATCAGCAGCACCGTTGTAGACACGCCGGCGAGATACTCTTCCAGCCAACGGGTCGTTTCCAGATCGAGATGGTTCGTCGGCTCATCGAGCAGCAGAACGTCTGCCGGGCTGACGAGCTGCCGCGCGAGACCGAGCCGACCTCGCTCTCCGCCGCTCAGTTGCACGATCGGCGTCGTACGCGCAGCTGCCGGATCGAAGCCAAGGCCGTGCAACACCGCGTCCACGCGGGGTGCAATCGTATATCCGCCCTCTCGCTCGAAACGCTCGAGGTCTCGGCCGTATCGTTCGAGCGCTGCTTCGCTCGCGTCGTGCTCGAGCTGGCTCGCCTGCTCCATGATGGACTGTTCGAGGGCGAGTAAGTCCGCGAACTGGCCCGCCGCCACCTCCCAGATGGTTGTCGCTCCGGCGAACTCGCGGTGCTGCTCCATGAGCGACACACGGATGCCCGGCTGCCGAGATATCTGGCCGCTCGACGGCTGCATCTCCCCAGTGAGGAGACGAAACAGAGTCGTCTTGCCCGTGCCGTTGCGGCCAACAATCCCCCAGCGATCGCCAGCCTCGACGGTGAAGGAGATGTCTTTGAAGAGGAGCGTGGCGCCGAATTCAACCACTGCATTCGAGACTGCGAGGTGCGTCACTTTGTCGTCCAGTCCTTCCAGTCGTTTTCAGCCAAGCCCACAGTCAGTGCGTTGCCGTTGCGTACGAGCGGCATCCGCAGCAGGAGTGGCTCGTCCAGGAGCTTCTCCAACCAGCGTTCGTCGGACATGCGCGCGTGGCGCAAGCCAAGATCGCCATAGCGCTTCGACTCGCGATCGATCAGCCGGTCCAGGCCGAACTTCTGTACGAAACGGCGCAACTCCCCCAGGCTGGCGGCGCGTTCGTCGAAATCGACGAAGTGCGTTTTGATCCGCCGCTCGGAAAAGAAGCGAAGTGCCTTCCGTGTATCGGAGCTTTTCTTGATGCCAAAGATCTGAACTTCCATCGGTCGCGCTGGTCTGTTATTGATTGCCGGCCACCATTCGCCGGGGAATCAGCCTTTCGTGTCATCACATCGCCAAAGCGAGTATACCTATAGCCCCGCATGGTGGGTACGGGGTGCTCATGTGCAGACCCTGTGGGGCAAGTTCTTCCGTCCGCGTCCGCTCGTCCCAACACGCCGGGAGCGATGGGACACGCCGGACGGCGATTTCGTCGATCTCCACCGCCTCGACGCGCCAAGGGGTGCGCCGCGACTGCTCCTGCTCCATGGGCTCGAGGGCACCATCAGATCGCATTACGTCGGCGGCTTCTTCAATGAAGCTAAACGGCGCGGCTGGGCAGCCGACCTCCTCGTCTTTCGCGGGTGCGGTGAGGAGCCAAATCGGACACCGCGTTTCTACCACTCGGGTGAGACCACCGATCCCGCGTTCGTGCTCGATCGAATCCTGGCGGAAGATCCATCTGCGCCGGTCCTGCTCGCCGGCGTATCGCTCGGTGGCAACGTGCTGCTCAAGTATCTCGGGGAGCAGGGACGCGCATTATCGAGCCGTGTGCGAGCCGCGGCGGCCATATCTGTACCCTTTGATCTCGAGCGCGGCTGCCGATTCATCTCACATGGATTCGCCCGCGTCTATGACCGGCATTTCTTGCGATCACTACGCAAGAAGGCGCTCGCCAAGCTGGAGCGGTATCCGGGCCTGTTTGACCGCGCTGCCCTCGAGCGCGCTCGATCGGTCTACGATTTCGACGACGCTGTGACGGCTCCCGTGCACGGCTTTGCCGACGCAGATGACTACTACACGCGCTCCAGCTCCCTCCACTGGCTCGCTCGTATTGCTCGGCCAACGCTGCTGCTCAGCGCCGTAGACGATCCGTTCCTGCCCG
The DNA here is from genome assembly GCA_963817955.1 of uncultured Gemmatimonadaceae bacterium. Taxonomy (GTDB): domain Bacteria; phylum Gemmatimonadota; class Gemmatimonadetes; order Gemmatimonadales; family Gemmatimonadaceae; genus JAQBQB01. Next base: position 201,667 of record CAWFQK010000003.1, on the reverse strand, counting down.
CCGAAGTGCTCGACGAAGTTCGTGCGATTGCCGATCACAACAGCTGCCTCGTGCCGGAGTTCTCTGAGCATGGCGGGCACGTCGGATTCGTCGCGGGACGATGGCCCTGGCACCCGATCTACTATGCGGAGTGGCGGGCCTGCGAATTTCTGAACGAGGAGCTCAGAACGGCGTTCGGTGCTTGACTTGCAAATGAGCGGATAGAGTCTCGACCGCTTCATTTGCTATTCAGGTGCGCTGACCACGTCAGCAGGAGAGCCGCATGACCGTTCGTCCCCTCGGGTTGCTCCCCGTCGTCGCCCTCGGCGTTCTCGCCGGTTGCGAAGCGCGTGGAACCAGCACCATGGACTCCGATCATAGCCACCACGATTCCGGTACGGCAGCAGGAGTCGTGGCCGTGCCGCTCTCGCAGCAGAACTTGGCATATCCTGCAAGCTCGGCCGAAGTTGCCGCGCGGCTCGCCGCGTCTCCACGGCATGGCGAATATCAAATGATCAAGACGGGACCATCGGACAGCGTACTCGCCTGGGTGGTGTACCCGCAGCGGCGCACGAATGCACCGGTCGTGGTCGTGATCCACGAGATCTACGGCCTCTCCACCTGGATTCGTGGCGTCGCCGATCAGCTCGCCGCCGACGGCTACATCGCGATTGCCCCGGACCTGCTCACAGGGAAGGTCGAGCACATTCAGGGTGACACCGTCGCAGCGCAGGCGGCAACGGCCGCCATCCGAAACATCAAGCCGGAGGATTACCAGCGGCAGCTCGAGGCCGTGGCGAACTGGGGCATGAACCTGCCCTCCGCACAGAAGAAGTACGGCATTGTCGGGTTCTGCTGGGGAGGGTCTGCTTCATTCGCCCACGCACTGCTCTCACCGAAGGGGCTAGCGGCAGCGGTAGTGTATTACGGATCGATCACGCCGGCACAGTACTCACAGGTGAAGAACGTGAAGGTGCCTGTCCTCGGCCTCTACGGCGGCAGCGATCAGCGCATTGGCGCTACGATCCCCGCTACCGACTCGGTGATGAAGGCGGACGGCAAGACGTACGATCCCCACACATTCGAGGGAGCTGGCCACGGATTTCTTCGTCAGCGCAACGATCCCCAGTCAGGCGCGCCGATCGACGCCAACGTCAAGGCCAGCGGTCAAGCTTGGCCGCTGACGATCGGCTGGTTCCGCAAGTTCCTCGGCGCATGACCTCTCTGAAGGTCATTAACGAGCGGAGACGTGTAGTCGGAGCCACTCCGGCCAGTTTCCCGAGAGCTCGAAAAAGTCGTCGAAATACACCAGGCCCATTCCTTCGAGCTCAGCGATCAGATCGCCAAGGGCTCCCCCATCGGCGCCATAGATGGGACCGATCGCTACGAGGTTGCCATCCACCTGAAACTCATCTGCCGTGAGCCCCAGTCGCTCATCGAGCGCGGCCCGCGTGAGTCCACTCAATTCGTACGCCGGGCGTCGAATGAACAACGTGGGCGCGCCGCTGCTGATGTTCAGAGCCATCTCTCTACTCCCTGCGTGCAATTGACGGCCTGCAATATATGCAAGCGTCGCGTGCTCCCTGCATGTGGTGCGGCACCATACCTTTTGGCATGACCACCGCGCACGCGACCCGAAAGCTCGAAGCCACGTTCGACGTTCTCGTCGTTGGGGCGGGACACGCCGGCACCGAGGCCGCCGTCGCGGCCGCACGCGCCGGCGCGCGGGTGGCGCTTGTGACGAGCGCGCTCGAGACCATCGGTCAGATGTCGTGCAATCCCGCCATCGGCGGTGTGGCGAAGGGCACCGTCGTCCGGGAAGTCGATGCGTTGGGCGGGATCATGGCGCGCGCCACCGACCTTGCCTCGCTGCAATTTCGCATGCTGAATCGCAGTAAGGGGCCCGCGGTGTGGTCGCCGCGCGCGCAGTGCGATCGCGGATTGTATCGGCGCGCCGTTCGGGCTCTCCTCGAGGAGCACGCGGCGCTTCAGACAATCCAGGGCACCGTCGCGCGCCTGCTCACCGACTCGGCAACCGGCGCCGTCGCCGGCGTGGAAACGCTCGAGGGACGCCGCTTCGGCGCGACCTCCGTTGTGATCACCACCGGAACGTTCCTGCGTGGGCGCATTTACATCGGCACTGAGACGAAGATCGCTGGAGGCCGCGCAGGGGAATCGTCGGCGACACATCTCGCCGAGCAACTCGAGCAGCTGGGACTCGTCGTCGATCGATTCAAGACAGGGACGCCGCCGCGCATCGATGGTCGATCTGTGGACTACTCGCGCCTCGCTCGGCAAGAAACGGAGATCGAAGCGTTCGATTATTCGTGGTCGCACTTCTGGACGACGGCTCGGCGAGTGGGCGAGGTCACTCGCCATCCGACGCAGATGCCGTGCTGGATCACGTTCCTCGGGGAGGACGGCAAGCGCGTGATCCAGGAGAACATTGGCCGGTCGGCAATGTATGGTGGCGCCATTGGTGCTCGCGGACCGCGCTACTGTCCCTCGGTCGAGGACAAGATCGTGAAGTTCCCTGCGGCGGAACGCCACCAGCTCTTCCTCGAGCCGGAGGGCCACGACACGACGGAACTGTACGTCAACGGTCTCTCCACGTCACTTCCCGCGGAGGTACAACTCGACGTACTGCATACCGTGCCGGGCCTGGAGCAGGCACGCATGACGCGCGCCGGATATGCGATTGAATACGACTACTACCCGCCGACGCAGCTCGACGCGACCCTGCAGGTGAAGGCGCTGCCAGGCCTGTTCTTCGCAGGACAGATCAACGGCACCACGGGCTACGAGGAAGCCGCAGGGCAGGGCGTCGTTGCCGGATTGAACGCCGCGCGCCGGGCCCTCGGCGCTTCGAGCCTCGTGCTCGGGCGCGAGACGTCGTACATCGGTGTGCTGATCGACGATCTGGTCACCCGCGGCGTCGACGAGCCGTATCGCTTGTTCACGTCGCGTTCCGAGTTCCGCTTGACGGTGCGCCAGGACAACGCCCTGCGCCGCCTTGCGCCGATCGCACTCGAAGCTGGGTTGTTCAGCGACACCGAGCGCGCGATGATCGACGTACGATTCGCGCACGAAGACCGAGCGCGCGCACTGGCCGAGGCGACGAGCATCGTACCGGCGCAGGCCGATCCACTGCTGGTGCGCGCCGACAGCGCGCCGCTGGCGCATTCCGTGAAGATCGCCGAGGTAGCCAGGCGTCAGAGAGTTTATTTATCAGAGTTGTTTGATGCCGCGCACGTCGGACAGGACCTGCAGCGCGATGCGATCATCACGGCGGAACTGGAGCTCAAGTACGCGGGCTACTTCATCCGCGAGCGCGATCAGGCAGCAAAGATGCGTCGCCTGGGGCAATTCGCCCTCGATGCGAGCGTTCCGTACGGAGACATGGTGTCGCTGTCCTTCGAATCGCGGCAGAAGCTCGCCGCCATTCGCCCGGGGACGTTGGCCCAGGCGGCGCGCATTCCCGGTGTCAGCCCCACGGACCTACAGAACCTCGTGCTCGAGATCGAGAAGCGGCGCCGCAGATCGGAGGCGCGCTGACCCGTTCAGGGTCTCAGACCATTGCGCGCTCGCAATTAGTATCGACTTGCGCATTAATATCGAGCACGAGCCTTGCGGGCACTCGTCAGCTCGCCACACCCACTCACACGGAGACTTGGTTTGCGTACCTGGATACTCACGGCAGGCGTCGTCGCCGCGGCAGCCTCGGCGACGACGACGCGCGCTTCGGCGCAGACCGCCGCTGCGCCGCCCCAGATCATCACGACGGGTTCGGGCGAAGCCCGCGTCTCGCCCGATCGCGCAACAATCTTTATCGGAGTACAGAGCCGGGCAACGACCGCTGCTGCTGCCGGCATCGATAACGCTCGCCGTCAACGGGCGATCCTCGACACGCTTCGCGCGCTCGGTCTCACGGGCGACGAGCTATCGACCATCAACTACAGTGTGTCGCCGGAGATGCAGTACAGTCCGAACGGGCAGATTCCGCCCAGAGTGACTGGCTACACCGTCACCAACACCGTCCGCGCGGAAGTTCGAAAGCTGGACGACGTCGGCCGGCTGATCGACGCAGCGCTCGCCAAGGGCGCGAACCAGATTTCCAGCCTCCAATTTTACTCATCCAAGGCCGATTCGGCTCGACGCGCGGCACTTGCCGCTGCGGTGGTCAACGCTCGGGCCGACGCGGAGACGCTCGCGCGAGCTGCCGGCGGAGCGCTCGGTCCCTTGCTCGAGCTACAGACCTCATCGTTCCAGATGCCGCGGACCGAGATGGCGATGGCGCGGATGACGGCGGATGCATTCGCCCCCACGCCCATCGAGCCGGGGCAGCAGGCTGTCACCACGACCGTGTCGGCACGCTGGACATTCCTTCCGCAGCGATAGTCGATCGGAAGTAAGTGCCACGTGGCACATAGAGGTTGTCATCCTGAGCCGAAGGCGAAGGACCTGCATGTGCTGTTGTGCCACGTGGCACGTTGTTTCGCGCCCTACTGGGGAATAGATTGGCGCCGTCGGCCCGAATTACCCCAATCGCATGCGACGTTTCGCTGCGTGGGCACGACACCCTCTTTCAGCTTCGCAAATAGTGGCTCGCGTCATAGCGATCGCAAACCAGAAGGGCGGCGTCGGTAAGACGACCACCGCCGTCAACCTCGCTGCCAGCCTCGCTGCCGCGGAGCAAAGAACCCTGCTCATCGATGGCGATCCACAGGGCAACGCGACCAGCGGCGTCGGGCTCCTACGCGATCAGCTCGGACCCACCGTGTACGACGTGCTCATCGGCGACCGCACAATCGCGGACGCGACAATACGACAGGTGCACTTCAAGCACATGGATGTGGTGCCCGCAACGCCCGATCTCGCCGGCGCAGAGGTCGAGCTTGTCGACCGACCAAATCGCGAGCTGATGATGCGCACTGCGGTCGCGTCCGTTGCGCAGAATTACGATTATGTCCTGATCGATTGCCCGCCATCGCTCGGCTTGATCACGCTGAACATGCTAGCGGCTGCCGACGCGTTGCTGATCCCGCTCCAGTGCGAGTACTACGCGCTTGAGGGGCTGTCTCAGCTACTCAACACCGTGCACCTGGTTCAGCACAGCGTAAACCCAGAACTGGCGATCGACGGCGTGCTCTTGACCATGTACGACGCCCGCTTGAACCTGTCGCGGCAAGTTGCCAGCGAGGCACGCGAGTATTTCGGATCGCAGGTCTTTGACGCCGTCGTCCCGAGAAACGTCCGTTTAGCAGAGGCACCGAGCTTCGGAAAGCCGATCATCCTGTACGACGTTGCTTCGGTCGGCGCACAGGCGTATATGAGTGTCGCCAAAGAACTTATCGCGAGGCGCAAGTGACCAGCGAAAAGCCCCGCCGTCTTGGACGCGGGCTCGAAGCGCTGATTGGCTCGGCTGCATCGCCGAGCGCGCCGGCGAGCGACCTCCAGCGCATCGCCATCGCACGCGTTCGGCCCAATCCATTTCAGCCCCGCCGAGAGTTCGATCCCACCGAGCTCGCCGAGCTCGAGGCCTCGCTGAAAACGAGCGGACTGCTCCAGCCAATCACCGTTCGCCAACGCGGCGATGCCTATGAGCTCATCGCCGGTGAACGCCGCTTTCGCGCCGCCACCAACCTTGGCTGGACCGAGATCTCGGCCATTGTTCGCAGCTTCGACGATCGCACGATGCTCGTGCTCGCGCTCGTCGAGAACCTGCAGCGAGCCAATCTCAACGCGATCGAAGAGGCGCGCGGCTATCGCCGGTTGATAGACGAGTTCCAACTCACCCAGCAGCAGGTGGCCGAGGTCGTTGGAAAAGACCGCACAACGGTCACCAACCTGTTGCGAGTGCTCACATTACCTGACGCCGTGCAGCAGATGGTTGAGCAGGGAACGCTCACCACCGGACACGCCCGTGCGTTGCTCGCCCTCAGCCCATCTATCTCTGCGGCCGAAGTAGCAAGCGCGGCTGCACAGCGCGGTCTGTCGGTCCGCGAGCTCGAGCAATACGTCCGCGTGCTCAGCGGCGTACCAGCCCCTCCGTCTATCGAGCGGAACAAGGCGCGTGCAACACAGCCAAAGGCACAATCTCCTTCAACGGTAGATCCGACGGTCCGGCGTATTCAGGACGACCTCCGCCGGTACCTCCAGACGGACGTCCACGTCCATTTGTCCGGCGAATCCAAGGGTAAAATCGAGATATCGTTCTACTCTGCCGACGATCTCGACCGCATGCTCGACCTGATCCTCAGGGAGCAGAGGCGTGATTTTTGAACCCAACCTGGCGCCACTAAGGCGCCTGTATAACGGCCGACGAGGCTCTATCGTGACGGCTTCGCTCGTCACGCTTGCTGCCATCGCCGCCTGCAACCGTCAGGCGAAACCAACGTCTGGCGACACCACGCACGCCACGTCGTTCAAAGTCGCGCTGCTCACGCCGGGACCGGTCTCCGACCAATCATGGAACGGCGGTGCCTACCAAGGCCTCCTACAAATCCGCGACTCCCTCGGCGCCCAGGTCAGCCATATCCAGACAAAGACCCCGGCTGAATTCGAGGAAAACTTCCGGCAGTACGGCGCGCAGGGCTACACGTTGGTGTTCGGTCATGGATTCGAGTTTCAGGACGCAGCCCGCCGCGTCGCACCCGAGTTCCCGCATACCATATATGTGACGACATCCGGCACGACGTCAGGTCCCAACCTCGCAGGCATGACCTTCGCCTTCGCCGACGCTTCGTACCTCGCTGGCATCCTCGCCGCGTCCGTGACGAAGACGAACAAACTCGGTGTGCTCGGCGGAACCGCGTTACCACCGGTGGTCGAAAGCTTTCGGGCCTTTGAGAAAGGTGCGCACGACGTGAATCCCAACATCAAGATCATAACGTCGTACATCGGCAACTGGGACGACGTAAGCGCCGGCAAGGAACAGGCGCTCGCGCAACTGTCACAAGGCGCCGACGTCATCTTCCAGAACGCGGATGCCGCGGGACTGGGCGTCTTCCAGGCCGCGAGAGAAACCAAGGACACCTACGTCATTGGCTCCAACTCCAACCAGAATGATGTTGCGCCAGATGTCACGCTCGCCAGCGTCGTCATCGATCTCCCGCGTGCGTTCCTGACGATCGCGCGCGCGGTCAAGGACGGCACATTCAAGCCCGGGGTCATTGAGTTGGGAGAGAAGAGCCACGTCGTTACGCTCGTGCTGAACCCGGCCCTCCAGGCAAAGGTCCCTGCCGCGACACGCGCGCACATCGACTCTTTGCAATCACGCATGCTCGCCGGCCAGTATTCGGTACCACTCGATCACGCGCCTGCGAAACCCTGACCATGCCCGCACTCGCCGAGCTCGCGCACTTTCTCGACACCACGCTGCACATTGGCGGCGTTCCTGATTATCCCAATGCCGTGAATGGCGTGCAGTTGGCGAACGCCAAGAACATCGAGCAGATCGCCACGGCAGTGGATTTCTCTACTGATACCGTAAATGGCGCAATCGACGCCGGCGCGCGCCTCCTCCTGGTGCACCACGGAATGTTTTGGGGCGGTGTGCAGCCGATCACCGCGCATCGCCACAAACGCCTTTCGGCGCTCATCACCCACGACGTGGCTGTCTATGCGGCGCACCTGCCGCTCGACGTGCATCCGGAAATCGGCAATAACGCGCTGCTGGCAAAACGGCTCGGCCTCACCCCGTCCGGCGGCTTCGCCAAGTACCAGACAATCGATGTGGGCCTTAGCGGCGACGCCGATCTTCCGACGCGGATCATTGCTGAACGCGCCGAGGAGTTGGCGCAGGAGCACGGCGGTCGCTTGGTAGCCACCCCCTTCGACGGTGATCGCATTACTCGCCGGTGGGGAGTGTGCACCGGCGCAGGTGCCGACTCGTCCACACTGCGTGAAGCGGCACAGCGCGGAATCGACACGGTGATCGTCGGCGAAGGACCGCATCACACCGCCGTCGAGGCGCGCGAGCTGGGAATAGTCGTTCTCTATGCAGGCCATTATGCCACGGAAACGCTCGGCGTACGTGCATTGGGCGAGCGACTCGCGTCGGCGTTTGGCATGACATCTACCTTCATCGACGCTCCCACCGGCCTGTGATCACCGAAGCGGCGATGCGCGACGACGTCGTGCTCGCGCTCACCGGCATCACAAAACGGTTCGGCGCTACGGCGGCGCTCGACAACGTGTCGTTCGCGCTGCGTCGCGGCACGGTGCACGCGCTGCTCGGCGAGAACGGTGCGGGAAAGACAACGCTCATGCGCGTTGCGTTCGGGCTGTTGGCTCCGGATGCTGGAAACGTGGTGATCGTCGGCCGCACTCACATTCTTGCGTCTCCGGCCGACGCCATCGCCGCCGGCATCGGCATGGTCCATCAGCACTTTACGAACGTGCCGGCGATGACCGTGGCGGAGAACGTCGCGCTCGGCGGCAGCGGACGATTCCGGAAGGGTGCGGCTGCGGCGCGCGTGCGCGAGATCGCCGAGCGTACCGGGTTGACGTTGGATCCTGACGTTCGCGCCGAAGACCTGCCAGTCGGTGCGCAGCAGCGGCTCGAGATCGTCAAAGCGCTGGCGCGCGATGCCGGCGTGTTGATTCTCGACGAGCCGACGGCCGTACTTGCGCCGGCCGAAGCCGAGGAGTTGCTCCGCTGGCTCCGCACCTTCGCCACCCAGGGGAACGCCGTCGTCTTGATCACACACAAACTCAAAGAGGCGCTTGCCGTGGCCGACGAGGTCACCGTGCTTCGCCGAGGACGCGTGACCCTGCGGAGCAAGGCCTTTGACGTTACGACAGGTGCGCTCGCTTCCGCGATGCTCGGCGAAGACATGCCAGCCGAAGCTGCGGTCAGGGGAGAGGACAGACCGGCATCAATCATCGTGCGTGCAACGAACGTGAACATCTCGGATTCGCGTGGCGCCAGCGTCGTTCGCGGCGCCACATTCGAGATTGCCGCGGGCCAGATCGTCGGCATCGCCGCCGTCGAAGGCGCCGGCCAACACGAGCTGTTGCGTGCGCTCGCCGGCCGGCTTCGTCCCACGAGCGGCGAGTTGCGCGCACCGAGTGCCATCGGCTTCGTACCCGAGGACCGGCTTCGCGACGCGCTCGTCCTCGACTTTGGGCTCGCGGAGAACGTGGCGCTCAAGAACGCCGGCACGCGGCGGGGGCGGTTGCGACTGAAAGACATCCGGCGAAGATCAGACCGGCTTGTCAGAACATTCGATGTGCGCGGCGGCGACCCCACCACGCTGGCGCGATCCCTGTCGGGCGGCAACCAGCAAAAGCTCGTGCTGGCGCGAGAGCTCGACGGCGAGCCGCTTCTCCTCGTGGCAGAGAACCCGACACGCGGTCTCGACATTCGCGCGACGCGCGCGGTGCATGAACACCTACGCAGTGCGGCAACACGCGGCGCGGCCGTGGTGGTGTACTCGAGCGATCTCGATGAGGTGCTCAGTCTCGCGACGCGCGTGTTGGTGATTCACGGCGGAACGGTTCGCGAATGCCCGCTTGACCGAGACACCGTCGGCCGCGCCATGCTCGGCGTCACGTGACGACGACGGCGTAAGTTCCGTGGTGCTACGCTGCTCGCGTCGCGGTTGTATTGTACGCTTCCGCAGCGTATAGTGACCACCTGCTTGGCATTATACGCACAACACACATCTCAATATGTCAGAGAGCGCTAATCCCGAGGTTGAGCGCGTTCTACGCGAAACGGTCCTCGACCAAATCGCCAACAACGATCCTCCGGAAACCGCCTTGACGCTTGCTCGTCTTCAGCGCGAAGGTATTGCCAAGGATGAAGCGGTCCGTTGGATCTCCGCTGCTCTGCTTCAGGAAATGAGCGTGATGATCCGGAATAACCAACCGTACGACCGCGATTCCTATGTCGCGGCGCTCGATCGGCTTCCTGACTTGATCGACCGATGACCGTCCGGCATCCATTTGATTCGCTCGCAGGTTAATTCGAGAATTTGGTGGCGACCGGAGCACTCTGCGTGACAGACGACACGCGCGTTATCCAGCGTGACTGCGATCAAATGTGGCGCGACCCGCGGCACTGGGAGGCCTTTGGCGTATACCGCTGCGCCGATGATCCCCGGCTCCTTGTTCCGGCACAGCGCGGCCTCGGTTGGACGCTGAACATGGCTCACCGTCGCGCTCAATTCACGCTTTGGGGTATACTCACTGCTGTTGTCGCGTTCGTGGTGGGGCTGGCTGTGTTCGTCGCTCACGCCAGGTAACGTGCGGTGCAGCTGTCCAGGATCTGTTGATTTGTTTGCAGTTGAGCTGACGCGTTATTCGGCAGACATGGCGGCTTTCGTCCCTCCCGCTATCGGGACGTTCCGTGCCGCGCGCCATGTAGGAGCGCCTGCAGTTGGTCGAGGATATTTGGGACAGCATTGCCGACGCGAAGGAGCGTCCCGAGGAAAGCATCCCCTGGGACACGGTCCGAACTGAACTCTTCAAGCGCGGCGGATGACGCCGCGCTTCGTCTTTCGGCCTGCGGCTCGACGTGATCTGCTCGACGCCCGTAAGTGGTACGAAGAGCAGCGGGCGGGTCTCGCCGACGAGTTTGCGGAGGCCATTGTGCGGGGATTGGACCGCATTACAGCGCACGAGCGAGCCTCATTCATGCTCTCAACGGATCAGTAATGCGCTCTATATGGATAGTCGCCGGTGCTCTCCTCGGGTTGCCACTCAGCGCCGCAACATGTAGCGGCAGATGTTGCCGTTCTGCGCGCCGCGGTCGCGGATTGGCAGGAAGGGCCGACCGATGGCCGTGTATGCCTTGATGCGCGCGTCCTTCGGCCCTCCCCCGGAGGTCAGGCAGAGACCACCTATTGGGCATCCGCATTGGTGGAGTCTCTCCTTTCGGATACGCTAATCGCTGTTGACCAGAGTACGCTACCGCGCGGTGATGTCGCCCAGCGCTATTGCGTACCAAGCCGCCAGCGCGCACGAGTAGCACTCGGGGGCAGCACTTCCTGATCTTGGAGCCGCCCCGCTAACGTTGCGCTGCACGTGACGGGCGCGACTGAGCCCTGGCGTCACCTGACGATCGGTTCCGATGAATTCACAGTTTCTGCACGACTGCTTGCCTCGGCTCACTCCCCACATAGACGTCGCACGGGTCGCCGTAACCGGAGGCGTCACGATCGGTATGCACATCTTGATGTCAGCCATTGGGATCACACGCGATGCGGTGCGGCGGAGGACGTGGACTTCGTGGCCGACGACGCCGACGCGGTTCGCCACACCGTGACCAATGACTTTCTCCTGTCGCACTTCCATCTGCCGCAGCCAGACTATCTGACATTCCTGATACAGCTCGTCGACTGCCAAGTCAGCCGACGCGGGGAGTTTCCGCTTGCATCGAAGCAAGCACTCTTCGATGTCCTCAGATACGTTTAGCCGCGCCGATCACGGAACAAACGCTGCAGCTGAGGAGACGCGATCGATGGAACAGTTAGTCGGTGGCCTCATGTCGCTCCTAATCTTGGGCGCGATTATCTACATCTTCGCTCGAGCGACCGCCGCCTTCATTCGAGCGACCGTCCGAGCAATCTTGGATCCGATCCACGCCAAGTTAGACCGCCTGCTCGTATTGCAGGAGCGCGTACTCGGCGCCGACGCGGCGCAGCTCGCGCCGAAGAGTACCGACGAGGGCCCGCGTTAGGCGCATACGAACACATCGTCATGTGAGGGACGTATGACCTGTCGATTCTCCCACGTGCTCTACGGGCTGGCGCTCTGCTGCCCAGCGTCGGCTCGCGCGCAGGTGGCGCCCCAAGCGCCGGCACTCGTCCGGGCGCTGATCCCGCCGCTCACCGCGGACCTCGCGACGGGGCACCCGTCCCACGGCGACGAGCGAGCGGGGACGCCGGCTTGGGGCGTTTGGGATGTGCGGGCGCGCACGGAGGCCGGGTCGGCCGAGGAGGCGGCGCTACGCGCGGCAGTGCTGCGCGTCACGGGTGCTCGCGCCCGCGCGCCCGGCGACAGCATTTGGACACTGCTCCAGGTGGAGCGCGCCGAAGTCCGCGGCGACTCGGCCGTGCTCGAAGTGGACCGCGGCACGCGCTGGTGTCCGCGGGCGGGCGGCCCATGGGCATCGGGGTACGTTTACGAGTACACCTTTCGACGCGTCGCGGGACGCTGGCGGTACGTCGGGGTTGGGCCTGGGCCCGCTATCGCGTACGACCCGCCGCCCCCTCCGTCGCCCGGCACCGCGCCACCGCCCTGTGGCGATTAACGAGATCGTTGCCAGAGGTGTCGTGTTAGACGAGGTGCTGCGAGCAGAGCTCATCGCGATGGATGACTACGATCAGACTGTCCGTGCCACGTTGGCGTCCGACGGGGCATTGTTTCAAGGGTACAACCCGCGCATGGCGGCTGTTCACGATTCAAACATCCGCACGCTTACGTGAGATCATCCGCGAGCATGGTTGGCCGACCACGGCGCTCCTTGGCGTTGACGGGGCAAAGGCCGCGCATCGGATTGCTCAGCTCGACTTTGGCCGTTTAGGCGGCCTCGCATAAGATACTTGTCAGGCGTGCGAGCAAGCGTCGTGTGAGTTTTGACACGTCCGCCCGCGATGTGGAGATATGGAAACCCTCTTGGCGCCAGAGCTCGGCCCGCACGGCGGCGAGGGCATCGCTGAAGGTGGGCGTCGGTTTCCGATACCAGGCCGTGCGGCGGACTGGCAGCGTGCCGGCACGGACGAGGCGGTGGGCCAGCAGAGCGTGACCACGGAGAAGAGGCTCAACAGGACGGGAGTCGTCCGGGCGATGGCGCGGTCGGACCATTGCCGTTGCGTCTCGACGCCGAGATGTCGCCGGGCCGCTTCGAACGTGACTTCGACCTGCCACCGCTGCACGAAGTACTGGACGATGGCGAGCGGCGCGAGCGCGAGATCGGTGCAGAGCAGCGCCTGCGGATCGAACCGGCCGAACGGATCGCGCACGAGCACCCAGCGAATGGGCAACGCGACGCCATGCGAGTACCAGACGGCGGTGTCGGAGGTGACCTCGATGTCGCGGCTCGTCTCGCCATACCAGGCCGGCACCGTCAGACGCGTCCACTCCGTCGCTCGACGACCGAGGACGTGATGCAGGGCCGGCACAGCCGCGGGCGCGAGCGCAAGAGCTGGGCATCCAGTCGGACGCGTGATGCAGGTCATCCTGGGCGAGAGGGCCGCGAGGAGGTCCAAGGCCGCGAAGCTCGCGTCGGCTACCATGATAAGGGCGCGCCCGGGCAACCAGCGCTGGAGTTGGACGAGCAGTTGCCGTGCCCAATCCGTGAGCCGCTTGTGCCGCAGTCCGCGCTCCTTGGCATAGCGCTCGGAGGGCGCCAGCGCCGTGAGGATCGGCACCGCCCAGACGCGCTTCGCCCACGGAATCGGGGCCAGGAGCATGACCGAGAGCCAGCGCAACCCACTCGTTTTCACGAAGTGGCTGTGCGAGGAGTGGACCGGATCCCGGTAGATGCCTTTGGCGTGAATCTTGGCGCCGCGCCGGCGCTCGATGGTGTCGTCGAGGCCAAGCACGATCGGACCGGTCGGCACGAAGGCGCGCACGAGCAGAGCAAGCAAGATCCGACTCGCCGCACGGGGGGACCATGGGGCTCGACTCAACACGCGATGATAGTTCACGAAATGGCGCTCGTCGGCCAGCCCGAGGACGCGCAGGGCGCTCGCGACGGTGCGAATACCCGGCGCGAGAATGGCGCCGACGAGGAGCCGTTCCGCGTACCGCCACGTCCGCTGGCGAAAGAGTCCGGAAAATGCTAGGATGATCGAGACGAAGCGGGTCGGCAGCGCAGACATGACAGATCACTCTTGCCAAAGAGATACGTCAGTCTACGAGGTCACCCGCTTCGTCACGTCATGAGGCTGCTATACGCGCCTCGTTCACAGCACGTGAGAAATGGCCAAAGTCGAGCTAAGCATGCGCTCCGTATCCGTCGCTGCTGTCGCGCTGGCGCTCCTCGGTTCGGCGGCCGGGTCGGCCGCGCTCGCACAGGGGTGTGTCGCGCCGCCACAGCCGCTGTTCGAGTTCCAGGTCGACCAGCCGGCGAGCTACCGGGGCGACACGCTGCTCGTGCCGCGGCCCGCCAGGGAACGGTTCATCCAGATGCAGGCGCACCCGGAGGCGGTGATCGTGCAGTTCGTCGTCGACACGCTTGGCGCGGTCGATCCGCGCTCGTTCCATGTTCTGCGGACGCCGTCGGCGGCCGCCGCGGACAGTGTGCGGCAAGTGATCACCCGGTGGGCGTTCACGCCGGCCGTGAGTGGCGGCTGCCGGGTCCCGCAGCTCGTGCAGACGGCGGTCACCCGCTAGCGCGCCGCCGCCCAACAAGTCGCTGGAGCTGACGAACGCGCGCATCGTTTCGCACCGGCAGCAATCTTCCAGCCCTGCGCGTTCGCAGCTTAGCTCAAGCGTTATGCCCTACACCCCGGCATCGCTGAGGCGATCGCCGCCCGATGGCCAAGTTGCGAGAACCGTCCTCTGGCGGCCGGACTTGCCGGCCGATGAGGTAGCGGCCAGATTCCCAAACATGGTCCGTCCCGCATTCAACATCGACCAACTGACAGCCGGTGAGCGCTTCGAGCTCATTGAGCAACTCTGGGATTCACTACGAACAAAGCCGGGCGCGTTCCCAATGAGCGCCGAGGAGCGAGAGCTCATCGAAACCCGTCGCGCCGCGCATCGTCGTGATCCCTCCGCTGCCGTCGACTGGAAGACCGTTCGCTCAGAGCTGGCCGCTGATCAAGAGGCGGACGATCGCGCCGATGCGCGCGGTCCGCGCCGGACTGGCTGAAGCTCGTGCGCGTTCGGTTTCGGCCGGAGGCGCGCGCGGAGATTCGAGAAGCCCGAAGGTGGTACGAATCACAGGTCCGTGGGCTCGGCCGTGCCATCCTTGGCGAACTCGATGCGACGGTTGAGGTGCTCGCGATCTTTCCACAGGTGCATCGAGCCGTGACCGAAGAAGGGCAAGTCCGTCGCGCACTGCTTCACCGGTTTCCGTACAGCGTGGTGTACGAGATCTTCGGCGACGAGATCGTCGTTCTCGCCTGTCGACATGTGCGACAAGACGAAATCGACTGGACGATCACTCGCCGTGACGGCTAACGTTGCATGCACCAGGCAGGCGAGCCAAGGTTGACGGCGGCTTCACCGCCGCTCTTGTGAATTCGCCTGCAGGTGATACTCGGCGTTAGAGAGCGTCCAACCCTCTCATCGGATCACGATGCGTTCGCGTATCCGCCTCGCTCTCACAGCTGCAAGCATCGCGGTTTGCACACCGTTTCCTGCAGGAGCGCAGCGCTCGCCCTGGAGGCACGGCGATAACCCGCCAACGCTTGCCGGTTGCACTCTACGTGAGAAGCCCGCCGCCGCTCGGTCCAGATTGGGGCCGGACGTTACCGCTGACACGCTCGGCGACCGCCGGGATCCTGCCTTCGCATACACCAGTGCTAGGCGTGCTAGGCGAAGGCTAGACGGACATCGCGGAGCGGCCATATAACGAGATTGGGTGCCCAACCCACCCGCGTGGGTCTGTCGTGGCGGCTACGGTGACTTGCCTTCGAGTTCCACACCCGAGCGAGCTAACATGATCACCCTACAACATCTGACCGCCGTATTCCTAGAGGCGTAGGTGCAGATCCAACCAGTCGGGCTCCTCTCCGGCAACCTTCCGCCTCGAGCCTGGCGCTCGTGGTGGAGTGGACTACACTCCACGAAGCCGAACTGCTTGAGAATTGGCGTCGGCTCCACTCGGACGAGTCGCCGGTCAAGATCGCGCCCCTACAGGATCCGAGCTTCTTCGCGCGCGTCTCCGTGGACGCAGACGCGGGCACGATCGTGTGGCCGAATGGGGTGGATCTGGATCCGGACATGCTGTACGCCGCCGCCCACGGAGCGTCGGTACGCCTTTCCGCATAACGTTGCTTGCTGTGTTCGGGGTGAGAGAGCCTGCCCACAATGCGCCGCTCGCGGCGCACTACGGCGTACATCACGCAGTCCGCGGTGATAGACCAGAGTCTGACGCACCACCTCCACGGCGCTGCCAGCGCACGAGATCGCCGACGTAGCCACCAGCGGACGCAGCCAGGCACGCGACGTCCACACACAGTGGATTGTGCGCCAATGACCACGACTCGTCGGCGTACGAAAGCGCGACTTCATACTCGCCCGTCGCCAGGGCCGATCGTGCCAACTGGAGGCGCGCCGCCGCCGCAACGAGGATATCACGGAGCCGCGACAGATCGCATCCGCATCTGTCGCACGCCACATCGGCGGCGAGCGCAGCCACCATGGTCTTGCCGCACGCCGGACAGGATACCCGCACGTCAGTCCTCGAGATAGAAAACGAGATCGGACAACTTGTCGTTCATCTCGGTGAGGTGCCCCCAGTCGCGCCCCGTGATCGCTCCGGCGCTCGCGTGAATCAGATCGCGAATCTCCCGCGCATCATCGTCATTGACGTTCTTCGCCAGCAATGCTTCGCCACGTTTCCGGAGGTCCTTGGCGGTCGCCAGTAACCGCTCTCGCGCTTCGGAAGCGTCACTGGCATCGTCGTCAGACTCCGCGTCCTCGGCGCGCACGACCAATGGCTCCAGCAACGACGCGATGTTGCGGCGCGCCTCGTCCACGTTCAGCACGTGGGTACCCCGCGTGTCCATCGTGACCGTCTTCGCCAGACCGGTCTGCTTTTCCGTCGCTGTCACACGGAGCACGCCGCTGAGGTCGAGCTCGAAGTGGACGACGATGGGGCTCCCGGCGGGCACTTGGCTGAGTCCCTCCACCAAGAACTCGCCCACGAGTGCATTCAGCTCGGGAACGGTCGCCTCGCCCTGGCGCGCGTCCACCTCCACGGCGTCCTGATTGTCGTACATCGTGAAGAAGACTTCCGACTTGCTTGCGGGAAGTGGGGTATTCCTCGGAATGATGGGCACGGACACGAGACGAGTCATGCCGTCCATCATCCCCAGCGTAGTCGTGTTGAACGTATGCGGTGTGATATCGACGAGAATCGAATGACGCTTCTGCCCGGCCAGCACGGCGCCCTGAATTGCCGCGCCCATCGCGACGATCAGATCCGGATCTATCTCCCATCTCGGCTCCATCTGCAGCCGCTCACGCAACATGGCATGAACAAGGGGCGTGCGAGTGGAACCACCAACGAGCATGACGCGATCGATGGCGCCCGGCAGCAAGGCCGCGCCCCGCATTGCCTGATGAACCGAGAGAAGCGTCTTCTCAAGGAGTGGCGCGATCATCGCCTCATACGCACCGCGCTCGATCTCCATGTCGAGATGATGCGTGCCGTCCAGGTACTCCTCTCGCACGGCGACGAACGGTTCGTCGGACAGCCGGCGTTTGGCGCGCTCGAGTACGATGCCCAACCGGCGAAGCACCCGGTCGTTTCCCGAGAGATTGGTGCCGTGACGACGCTCGAACTCGCGGAGTGCGTGCTCGACGAGCAATTGATCGAAGTCGTCGCCGCCCAGGTGCGTATCGCCATGACTCGCGCGGACCTCGACCACTCCCTCCTGCACGACAACGACCGACACGTCAAAGGTGCCGCCGCCGAGATCATAGACGACGATCGTCTCGTCGGGGGTGTCGCCGGCGCCATAAGCGAGCGCCGCAGCGGTGGGCTCATTGATGATCCGCACCACATCGAGGCCGGCCAGCTCGCCGGCGACCTGCGTGGCCTTGCGCTGCCGTTCGGTGAAAAAGGCGGGCACGGTGACCACGGCCTTCCTGATTGATTGGCCGAGTTGCTTCTCCCCCTCGAGCTTGAGCTCACGCAGGATGAACGAGGAAAGTTCTTCAGGCGAGAACTGCCTGCCACCGAGCGGTAACCGGACATCGTCTCCCATCCGTCGTTTGATGGAGAGAATCGTCGCGTCGGGCGACGCGATGGCCTGGTTCCTGGCCGCCTCCCCGACAACGAGCGTGCCGCTCGCATCTATTCCTACACACGACGGCATGGTCCGTTGACCATGGATATCGATAACTCTGATTTCGCCATCGACGTCCGCCGCGAGGGCGGAATTCGTGGTACCCAGGTCGATTCCGACGATCAGCTCATTCATCTCGAGTGTGGCAATGTGTGGTTCATGGGCGCTCGCGCGTGGAGACTTTGACCTGCGCAACTCGAAGAAGCTCGCCGCGCAACAGGTACCCTGGGGCTATCTCCTCGGTCACCGTGTCGTGTGGCCAGCCGGCGTCGGGCTCGGCGATGACGGCCGACATCATGGCGGGATCGAACGGTTGGTGGAGCGCCGGTATCCGGGTCAATCCGGCGCGAGTAACAAGCGCATCGACGTGACTCAGGAGAATATCGAAACCTTGCCGTTGGGTTTCCCAGGCCAGGTGCCACTGGTGGTCGGTGCCCAGCCACGCGCGGCGCGGCGGTGTCGCGAACGCCGCTGAAAGCCGATGCATGCGGTCCGTGATCTCGACGAGCGCGAGACACCATGCGCGTGGCAACGCGTCATTGTCTGCCACCGGCTGTCGCGATCCCTGTTCGCGAAGCAGCCGCAGTTCGTCATCGAATTTCGAGAGCGTATCGCTCCACTGACTGAACGCCTCCGCAGTCCGGCGATTGGACTTGCGCGCCTCCGTGGTTGCGGCAGCAAGTTGCCCGTAGAACGAATAGAGATCCGGCGTCTCCACTTCGTCCGCATCAGCCTCATCGCTGTCGGGAATGTCGTCGAGCGACTCGAGCCAGCGCTCGACATTCTCACGAAGCTCGCGCTTCCAGTCCTCCAGCGCTCCGGCATTGGAGTCGTTTGCGGTCGGCATCAGTTCTTCGTGCATGCGCGGAGAAGCGCTTTCATTGCGTCGAGGGGAAGGGCCCGTGGTTGCGGACGAACCTTGGCGTACCGGACCAATACGTCCACCGGTGAATCTCCCGGCGGAGTTCGATCAAACAAGATATGCTGATGTCGACTCGCTTCGTTCTTGATTTGCTCGTAGGCCGCGCTTACCGCCTGAAATTGCGTGGGGTCCAGGTCGGGAGGCGCAAGCTTGATCGAGTCGAGATAGGCTCGGCGGATGCGCTCATCATCCGCATCGAGAGGCACGCCAAGAATGAAATATGGGTTCATCGTTGATACTCAGAACAGGTCGCCTTGATCGGGATTCCCTCTCCCCGCCCGCGCGAACGTCAGCAACATTTCAAACAGCTCCATGGGCATCCATTGTGGGCGCTTCTTTCTCATCTTTGCAACTTCGCCCGGCGGCGCGGCGGCAAGCAGATCAATGAATGCGGCTACCTCTGGAGACCCAAGGATGTCTTCCGCGACGTCATCGTCGTCCTCAAATTCGTCCAGTCCGGAATCATCCCATGGCTGTGCGAATGGTGGTGAGCCGCTCCCCGCGATGTGACTGTCTAACTCGCGCGCAAGTCGCTCGGCCGCGTCGTCGCCGCGGCGACGAGCCTCCGCCAGGATGGACTCGTATTCCACCGGTCCAAGTCGCGGGAAGGGTTGCAGCAGTTCCCTATAGAGTAGAAACAACGGATCCGCTCGATCTCCCTTCAACGCTCGCGCCACCACCGCTCGCGCCTCCTGGCCAAACTCGGGGAAAGCCCGGAGGAGTTCGAGGAGGCGCGACGCATCATCGCGGGCCATCGACGTTTTCGCCGCACCCTTGAGATACCGCCGGAGCCACCCTTCCTCGTCCATGGTCCGAGCTCGAGAGTTCCCACCAGTGCCCCAGTACCGCCAGAGCTGCACGAGCGTCACTGCATCGCGACCGTTTGACTCCCGCGTCGCCTCCTGCGCAAGCTCCGCCTTGAGCGGCGCCGGAAAGAGCCGGTGGAGAGATCGGGAATAGTAGAACGACCAGGCGAGCCGCACGAAAAACAGGCACGCCGCCCGCGACGGACTGCTCGCCCGCGCCTCGTCCAACGCCACTGCGCCCACGGATGCGTCGCCATACATCATTTCCAGTACGGCGCGCCGCGCCTCGAGGCACCACCGGCTGCGCACGAAGTGCTCGGCGTGATCGACCGCTAATTCGTCAGCGCGGGTCAATGCTTGCCGCGCTGCCGGGAGTTTTCCCTTCTGATAGAATTGAGCGGCAAGTAATAAACAGGCGGTCGCGACGAGATCGGGCATCGCCGGATCCAACCGGTCGATCGTGAGCGCGCGTTCGTAGTATTCGAGCGCTTTGGCGTTGGCTTTGCGATCGACGCAGCCGGCGCCCACGGCCAGAAGCGCCTCCTTGTGGTCCGGAAATCGGACAGCGATGAGATCGAGGAGGCGGTTACGATCGCGCGCGCGCGATCCCGTCCCGTACAACGACGCCAGCAGGAGATGTGCGTCGACATTGCCCGGATCGAGCTCGATGCTCTTCTCCAGCACGGCGATGGCAGCGCCGCCGCGGTCGCGCTTCGCCCGGGGGCGATGACGGAGTGAATGTGGTCGCGGTTGCGCGAGGACCTTGCCCAACCAGCACAACCCCGCCGAGGCGAGGCGGGGGTTGGTGCCGTGAATACGCTGGTGGTCCCGGAGGAACGCTTCCCATATCCCCTGCAGACAGGATGGGTCGATTTCGCCCGTGCCGTCGGCTGCGTACAGCAACGACAGGGTGCGGCGAATCAGCATCAATTCCGTGGGACTCGTCCCGCGGCGGCTGACTTCGATCTCGCTGAGCGCGTCCGCGTACTCGTAGCGCTGATCTTCCGGAAGCGCGAAGATGGCATTGAAAAAGAAGGCTGAGAGCGCGGAGCAAAAGTCCGCCCCGTCCGATGGAAAAGACCCCTTCGCGCCAGCGACTGCGCGATACGATGATGCATGCCTACCTGCGCGCCACATCACCTCGGCCCGGGCCAGCGCACGGCCCCATCCAGGTTCACCAGCCAGCGTTCCGGCCGCTTCGAGCACGGCTTCCGATTCGGCGCCTCGTCCAGTGTCGATTTGCTTGCCAAGCGCAAGGAGCCACGCATCGCATGCCCGCCCAGGCACCGAGGACGCCGGCAATTCCTCGAAGTACTGCACGGCCTTGTCTGCGTCACCTCGCTGAAACGCTGCCACCGCACGCACAAAGAGTCGCCAGTGGGCGAACACGGATTCTCGTTTGAGGGGACGCACATACTCCATCGCGCGCTCGTGGTCTCCGTGGCACACGGATTCGATCGCCTGATGAATCGCGCGAAGATCGGCCACCACCTGTGCGGACGCTGGTGACGCGGTGTCTATGCTGCCGCTCGTGAATGCGACGACGAGTTGATCCGCCACCCTGCGCTGTTCGTCCGGCGCCAGAGCACCATCCGCGAGGAGCGCGACCGGATCGGGAGCGGCGCTCGGCGACTTCGCTGCACATGCGGCGATCTCAGCATCGAGCGCGGTGATGGTTGCCGGAGAAGCGATCCTCCGGAGGTACGACAGAACCTGTCGTGCGTCGGAGATCAGGCCCTTGGCCAGCATGGCGCGGGCGAGCCCGACATTCGCTTCCACGAGGAGTGGCTGGAATGTGGCGCGATCACCTTTGCAGAGTTCCTTGAAGGCGTCGCGCGCTTTTCGCCACCGCCCCGCGGCAAGGTCGGCGCGGGCCTGCGCGTAGAGCAGGTCAGGAACGGGCGTACCACGTGGCGGGGAAGGAGGCATTCCCTAATGCTACTCGCGCAAAGGTGTCTCTTGCCACCTGTTCGAGATAGATGATTGACCGAGCAGGAAAGGTAGCAGGCTCTGCCGACATGGGGCGCATTGGCGTCTCCAAGGACGATTGCATATAGTGGGTAAATGACTCACAGAGTTGCTCTGGTTCTCGGTGGTGGTGGTGCTGCCGGAAACACGTGGCTGACGGTATCATCGCAGGTCTAGCCGAAGGTGGTCTCGATATGACAGAGGCCGCCGATCTGGTGATCGGCGCCGCCACCACCTCGGCAGCCGACCTACAGCGTGCGATGGGCGCGTTCGGGTTGGAAAGCGACTCCATACTCGAACCCGCGGCGCAACAGCGGCGCGCAACGGTCGCCGCCAGGTTGCCTCGCCCTGAATGGCCGGACAGGCCGATGATCGTGACGGCCATCGACGCACACACCGGCGAGTTGGCTGCGTTCGACCGCGATTCCGGCGTCGAGCTGGTGGACGCGGTCACCGCGAGCTGCGCGCTGCCTGGTCTGGTCCCCACGCACCGCATCAACGGCGCTCGCTACATAGACGGTGGCGTGCGCTCCGCCGAAAACGCCGACCTTGCCTCGGGCTATGCGAACGTCGTGGTGCTCTCGCCATTGGGCGGACGGACCCGGACAGAACCCGGACAGTTCGAGGGCCTGCGCAGGGCACCGGAATGGCGCACGGACTTGGCAAGCCAGGTCGAGGACCTGCGCAAACAGCGCAGCCGCGTCGAGGTGATTACGCCGGACGCCGATTCCCGAGCCGCAATGGGCACGAACCTGATGGACCTGGCGACCCGTATCCCCACCGCTCGTGCCGGTTTCGCCCAAGGCAAGCGGGAAGCGGCCCGCATGACCTTCATCTGACGATTGCCCCACGCGATGGTCGGAGGCCATCCCAGTTATACTTTCTAGACTGGCACACACTACTATTGGACGACGCCGATGAGACTCCTCTTAATGCTCGCGCTGCTCGCACTTCCCACGACGGTATTCGGCCAGTCTCCGGTATGTGCCGATTCAGGCATCCACTTCGAGTACCAGATGGCCACGCCCGTCCGCTGGCTGCCTGATACCGCCGCGGGGGTGCATCCGACCGCGGCCGTCCGTAATCCTGATAATCTCATTCAGTTCGTAGTCGATACTGTCGGCGTGCCACAGCCGCGCACCTTTCGTGCACTGAAGGTCAGCGATTCGGCCGTTGTCATGGAGGCCCGGCTGACGTTCACTTCGTGGCGGTATTCACCGGGCCTGCTGCACGGCTGCCGTGTGCGCCAACTCGTCCAGACACCTGTGGGCCGATAGCGGCCCCGGTCAGACTCCCACTGACGAGAACTGGATGAGGTCCTTCATGACCTGAAGGTTCAGCGCTTGATCGGCGATCTTGCCGCCGGCATCCCACTCCTGCATGACCTGCACGGTTTGCTCTTCCGTGAATCGACTCTTCCGCAGTGATCCTCTGAGGCTGAGGACCGACACAATTCTTCGGCCAACTTCCGGAGCTCAGCTCTTCATCGAGTACGCACTTCGCATATCTTTCGGTTCGCACCGAGACCCCGGAGTTCTCATGGCTGATTCGTCGCCCAAGCAACTCGCTCTTCACGCCATCGAACAGCTTCCCGACGATGCGACGCTCGAGGACGCCATGGAGCGCCTGTATTTCCTTGAAAGCATCGAGCGCGGTCGGGCCGACCTCCAGGCGGGGCGGACCATTAGCCACGACGAGGTGGTTCGCCGCTTCTCCGCGCGGTGACTTCTCCGGGCATCGTCTGGTCTGCCGCGGCGGTCAATGATCTGAGCGAGATCTCAGCCTTCATTGCGCGCACCTCACCGCGGTATGCCGCCGTGGTCGTCGACCGACTGGTGCATGCGGTTACGCGGCTGACTCAGTTCCCAGAGAGTGGGCGCGTCGTGCCGGAACTGGGCGAGTCCACCGTGCGAGAAGTGATTCACGGCAGCTATCGCATCGTCTACGAGTTGCGAGATTCGTGCGTCGAAATCCTGACGGTCTTCCGCGCCACGCGGCGTTTCCCCGACCCTGATCGCCCACCCGCGTAGCATCGCCATCTCAACCTGCACGCAACGAACGCTGAAGCTGACGAAGGGTTTATTGCATTGTGATGCCCTCGGCATCACTCTTATGTGATCCCCTGTGCAGCTCTTAGCTCGGGCGTTCGGTTGCCACCAACTCACTGGTGAGGAACGCACGTGCGCTGGCTATGTAGGCCCGCTCTCCTTTTCCTCATCACAGCATGTGTCGACCGGCGCCCCGCGCGCCTGGCTGTACCCGATAGGGTGGTGGTGAATAGCCGCACGGCGACACGCTTGCCCGTCGCCGCCCGCAATGCGGCGGGACGCATTGTGAGCGCAAGCGGAACGCGCTATGAACTCGTGTCCGGTGGCGATGTCCAACTGTCCGACAATGGCGTCGTGACCTGTTGGCAGCCGACCGATGCTGAAATTCGAGTGACGCGCGCTGAACTCTCGACGCGCTTCATTGTCCGGTGCCGACCTATTCTCGGCTTTCGGCTGCCGGCGACCGTGCGATTGCTCACCACCGATCCACCGCGCGAGCTAATGGTGGGCGCTGTCGGCCTCGACGGGAATCCCGTCACCTTGCTCGCCGGGACAGCCTCGGTGCGTGATACTCAAGTCGTGGTCCTACGGAATGGACGGCTATATCCAAAGGCCCGGGGGGTGACGGAGGTCGACGTGACTGCCGGCGACTGCAGCATCGCGGTCCAAATCAAAGTGGTTGAACTCTCCTCAACGCCTGAAGCGCTGAAGCCGAACGAGGAGTTTGCCACTGCATTGCGTCTCGTTGGTGGCGAGATTCACGATTGGCGCCCAGGTCGGAATCCGCCGATAGGGATCAGCGCGCCGATGCATGTATGAACTTCATACGGTAGGCAGTGTCACGCCTGCTCAAAGAGGAATGTCAATGACCACCAGCATTTTTGCGGCGACTCCAGAGCCACCTATGACAATCGAGTCCATGCAAGTCGAGGTACGCGAACATCGCGAGCGAGCACTTCTGCACGCGGGCTTGAGTGCACTCGTGCCGGGACTCGGTCAGCTCATGCAAGGCCGCTGGATCACGGCGCTCGTTCAGTTCGGAACGGTTGCCGCGTATGTCCTCGGCGCGCTGGGCCTGGGTGGCCGCCGGGCATTGCTGGTCGCGCTGGTGTGGAATGTCTGGTCGGTGATTGATGCGTACCGCCACGAGGCCGATTAATCAGTCGACTCCGGACCACCCTGACGGACGTTCGGCCACCTCACGGATTTCTAAATAAGGAAGGCAATGAGCATCGATACACCGGCAGAATCGCGCCGCGGTTTTCTCACCAATGTGGGCCGACTGGCTTCGACGGTCGCACTCGCCGGATGTGCTCGGCCTTCCGTCGCAACCTCTACTCCGAGCATTCAGCATGTTTCGACCGGCGGGAGCGGAGACTGGGATCTACGTTGGATCGACACGCTTCGCTCAGCCACCGACCGCGCCGTATTCGATTGGCCGAGCCTTGGTGACCCAGCCGACCCCATAATCCTCGAGATCGCGGAGCGGTACCTCGACAACTGTCGAAGCGCCTATGGTGCGAGCGCCTACGATGCGCGAGTGGTTCTGAATATCCGCACCCAAGCCATTGGCGCAGCCATGACCGACAGACTCTGGGAGCAGTATTCCCTTGGCGCCGAATACAATGCCAAGGATCCGGTAACGCAGCAGCCAGCGATTCGTAATCCGTTCTGGCATCGGGCCCCGAGTCCTGCACCAGGCATCACGGTACCCACCATCACGGATCTCGTCGACCGCGGAGCCATCATCTTGGTCTGCGACTTTGCCATGGGGCATCTGTCCAAGCGGCTGGCTACGAAGTCGGGCAGAAGTCCAGAGGATGTGCATGCGGACCTTCGCGCGGGCTTGCTTCAGGGGGCGTATGCCGTGCCGTCGGGAATATTCGGACTCGCCCGCGCCCAAAATGCCGGGTGCGCCTACATTCGGGTGTAAGGCCTCTGACTGACGGCAGCCTACTCGGTATCATCGTCGTTGCGCTCGCCGTTTCGAGCCGCTTCGAGCCGCTTCGCGACGTGAGCACGGTCGCGCAAGTGCGCATCGATCCCGAGATTCACACCGTCGCTTGAAGCGATCGGAGATCACAGAATGTCTTTGGCATCGACTGAAAGGAATGCAGAGGAGTGGCAGAACGAGAGCAACTGGCATTGCTTCCACTTCTTCTATGCGAGCGCGCGTGATTCTCGTCTCTTCGTTCCGTCTCACCCGAAGCGCTGGCCGCGTACGGATCCTCCGTTTAGCAATACAACGCCCAACTTAGGAAATGGCCGGGTCTACTTACCACTCGCGCTCATAGCGGTTCCCATCTTACTTCTCGGGATTGTAGCCGTTCTCGACGTTCAGTCTCGCTAGGCCGCTTCCTACCACCGATCGCTGAACCTGACGCCCGAATCGCCATCCTTGTGAGGCATGCGCCCTCTTTCTTCTCGCGTCTTGCTGTCTGCGATCACCATGGGCGCCTTCACGGCTGGTGCCCTCTTCCCGAAGCTCATCTTCTTCGTGCTGGGCCTTGGCTCCGCCGCTCTACTCGCCACAAGCGTTCTTACCAATCGCCAGCCCCTCACACGAGCGCTCCAGCAGTTCCAGGGCTATGCCGTGGAGGTCCGTCTCTGGGGCGCGCTGCCTCCAGGTTCATCTGGGCCCCTCGTTCTCACCGCCGTCAACGCTCTCGGTGCGGGTGCCCATGTGTTCTTCTCTGTCGAGAGCGGTGCATCCATGCATCTCAAGGTCGCTCAACCGCGAGACCCGCACCTCGGGTCCGCCGTCATCATTGGGTCCGCAAAGTACGTTCAATGGAACGGCGAGAAGATCCCTCGCGTGGGCATTGCACCAGCAGTGTCAGTCTCACTGGCCGAGGCTCCTGTCAGAGAACGACCGGGGAACAAACGCTGAAGCGACCCTGCGCGAGCCGACCTCTTGCCAGTCGTAACAGTTTGGCTCATACCTTACGGATGAGAACTCACGCCTTCTTGGAAGTTGTCCATTTCACCGGCGACGTCTGATCTGCTCGCAAAGGTCTCTTTCGGGCTTGGCACCGTATGGGGTGTCGTGGGCGCGTTCAAACTGATCTTCGGTTCGCAGCTCACGCTCGTGTTCCTGCCGCCGCGCGCGCCGACGCCGATTCCAGTTCGGTCACCGTCACTCTCAGGATACGACCATCATCCGCTTTGAGAATGGGCTGGTCTATGACCTCCGACCCGGGGCCAGCCCAGTGACAACGTCTAAGCGGCACATCTTGCCCCACTGACAGCTACGCAACAGCCCAGATACGGATGCCAAAAGCAAAGAATCTTACAGGGAAGCAACGCGACGCCTTGCTGAAAACGCTGAAGTCCCGCTTCGAGGCACAGAGGCATCGCCACGCGAGTCTCCAATGGACGGCAGTGCAGGCGAGACTCGAGTCGAATGCTGCCAAACTCTGGTCGCTCAACGAAATGGAGCAATCTGGGGGTGAGCCTGACGTCGTTGATCTCGATACGGCGACAGGCGAGATCATCTTTATGGATTGCTCAACGCCGAGCCCCAAGGAGCGCCGAAGCGTCTGCTACGACGGCGAAGCACGTGAGGCGCGGAAGGAGCATAAGCCCAAGAGCAGCGCGGTTGAAATGGCGACTGCCATGGGTGCGGCACTTCTCACTGTCGCTGAGTACCAGCGGCTCCAAGAGCTCGGCCAGTTCGATACGACGACGTCCAGCTGGGTGCAAACACCGGCCAAGGTCCGGAAGCTTGGTGGCGCGCTGTTCTGCGATCGCCGCTACGACACAGTTTTCGTATATCACAACGGTGCTGACTCGTACTATGCCGCTCGGGGATTCCGATGTTCGCTGCGAGTCTAGGTGAATGACGATCGGGCCTCGCGGGTTCTGTCTTGGGGACAATCGTCGCATTCGGTGCACTTCGCCGAGTGCCATTGGGCAGATTGATCCTTTGCACCAACGTGGGACGCGCCGCGGGACTTACTGCCGGCTGGCTCGGGGGGCCATGGGGATGCTCATCGTCGCCGGGGTAGGTGGCGTGGCCGTGGCGCAGGAGGCATCGCCACCACGCCCCACACCCGTGATGGGCACGTATGCGACGGGAACGACACATCTGCCATCGTCAGGCCGTGACGGCTGCTGGCTCGAAGCCGCGCCGATTACTAAGGACTCTGTGCGCGTGCAAGTGCTCTGTCGGTATCCGGCGCCCGGCCACCACCTTGGTGTCCTTGATGCGCGGCTGCCGTTGCTCGGTGACTCGCTGGTGTATGAGCAGCGCGAGGCTAAGACCCACTGTCGCATTCGCATGCGCTTTACGCCTGGCCGAGTGCTCGTGGCGCAAGAGGGGAGTGACCTAGCGTGCGGCTTCGGCGCGAATGTCGACCTCAGCGGAACGTATCGCCTTCTCAACGGCAAGCATCCCCCATTCGATCTCGGTCCGATCGAACGCCCTTCCCCTCCACGCGCGTCAGAGCGGGTGTCGCCGCGCACGGGCTCTGCGATATGACATGACGATCAAGAGATTGGACCACGACAGCGTCGAGGCAAACTGCATTCGTTGGCCCCCGACGGCCGCTGGCTCGAAGCCGCGCCGCTTACCGAGGACTCCACCCTTAGTGATCGCTTTGCAGCTTTAGCTCGAGTGTTAGATGACACCGAGGGGAAACTGACGCGCGTCACGTGACGCGTTACATTACGGCGTGATCAAGTCGTTCGCCGATCGCCGCACGGAAGAGTTGTTCGGCGACGCCGACGACGTTGAGATCTGCGATTATCACTAGGAGGAGCCATGTCGATCCCCAATAGTCGGCCCCTGCTGCGACGGCCGATCCATCCGGGCGAAATGCTGCGCGAAGACTTTATGCCGGAGTATGGACTGACGGTGGCCGGACTAGCTGAAGCGGCGCGTGTGTCGCGGCAATCGGTGAACGAACTGCTCCGCGGGCGCCGCGCCCTCAGTCCCGAGATGGCGCTGCGGTTGT
Organism: uncultured Gemmatimonadaceae bacterium; assembly: GCA_963817955.1. Classification (GTDB taxonomy): domain Bacteria; phylum Gemmatimonadota; class Gemmatimonadetes; order Gemmatimonadales; family Gemmatimonadaceae; genus JAQBQB01. Next base: position 173,014 of record CAWFQK010000003.1, on the reverse strand, counting down.
CGCGGCTCTTTGGGAATTCACCCGAGTTCTGGCTGAACGCGCAACGGGCTGTCGACCTGTGGGACGCCGCGCAGAAACTCAAGGGAGACGTCAGTCGGATTAAGCCGCTCCGTGTCGCCTGACCATCGTTGAACCTGCCGGGCGGCCTGAGGATTGCGATGGCAAATACACTCCGCTGTACTCAACAGGCGGGCTCGCCGTAACACATCTCGCAGCCGTCGAGGCGGGCCAGAACCCGGGGTCAAATGAGAAAGCTCAAAATTATCGAACACATCTCCCTGGACGGAGTGATCCAGGTCTCCGGCGAAGACGGCGACTTCCCCTACGGCGACTGGACCGCACCCTATCGGACCCCCGCTGGCCGGGACGCAATGCTCGCCGCGTATGGCGAGCGCTTCGACCTGCTGCTTGGCCGTCGCACCTACGATAGCTGGTCGGGCTTCTGGCCAACGGCGCCGAGCAGTCCGATGGCGGACAGACTCAATGCGGCAACAAAATTCATCGTTACCCACCGTCCGGAGAGTCTTGAATGGGGCCCGTTCGCTGCGCTTGGACCGGACATCATCGCGGGCGTTCGCCGCATCAAGTCGCAGGACGGCGCGGACCTCATCCTCTCGGGTAGCTCCACGCTGACATCGACCCTGCTCGAACAGGGGCTCGCGGATGACATCGTGCTGGTCGTCTATCCGGTCCTGTTGGGCACCGGGAAGCGCTTCTTTGCGGAGGGAACCCCGCCGCGCTCATTCGAGCTCGTCAGCACGAAAGTAATGCCGTCTGGCATCATCCTCAGTACGTACAAGGTCGCTGGGCCTTTGAAGACCGGATAGTTCAACGACGCGGCACGCTGTTCGTGCAGGTCCACCGTTCACGGAGTGTTCACGATGAAAGCGTCATTTGCCGCGCAAGTGCTGATTACTGCGAGCGCGCTTGTCCTGAGCCAGCCGGCGCGCTTACTCGCCCAGCAGACAGACGTGCACCCGACGTTCGACGCTGCGCACACCGCACAGGATTCCCTCCTGGCGCAGCGCGAACGCGCCCAATGGGAGGCACTGAAGGCGCGCGACACGACGACATTCGCGCGCCTCATGGGCGGCGACGTGGTCGACATCGACGTCAGCGGCATCAAACGAACGTCTCCAGCGTCGACAGCTCGCTATGTGCTGGGATGCCAGACGGTGAGCTACGCGTTGAGTGACTTTCGTGTTACTCATGTCGGCGGAACGGCAACGATCAGCTACAAAGCCACGGTCGACGCGACGTGCTGGGGTCAGAAAGCCCCGTCGCGTTTGTATGTGCTGACCGTGTACAGCCAGCATGAGGACTCGTGGCTCCCGGTCGCCCACTCGGAAACTCCAGCCGCGCACTGGTAGAGGACAGCCCGACCGGTTAGGCCTCGAACATCCTGCCTTCGTCGCCGCACGCACAACGAACGTTGAAGCTGAGGGAACCCCCATGGCGGAACGCGTCATTTTCGAGAAGGCCTTCCCATACGGCGACGACATCTTGGCCTTACCGGTCGCCGATTTGGATGCCGCCGCGACCTGGTACGCTCAACACTTCACCATGGTTCAGGTGGAGCGTACGCTGGAGCCGTGGCCCACAGTCATTATGGAACGAGACGGCGTCCGTATCGGGTTTGCGGTCAATGGCCGCGATAGCTCGCAAGAGGGCGCGGGCATCCTGGTACACAATATCCACGCGGCGCGCGCGGAGCTGGAGGCCAAGGGGGTCACCACCGGCGACTGGCGTGTCGAGGAACAGCATGGCATTAGGGTTCAGGTATTCTTCGTCGTCGCGCCCGATGGGTTGTGCTACTACTTCCATCAGCCCCTCGCTGCGGAGAGCTGTTGACGGTACCCAACGATCGGTTCAGCTGACAAGGGAACTGAGATTGCGTTGGCCGGCATGGCGGCGCATTCATGTGCTCTGTCGGCCGGCCCTGCCGGTGGTTACAATGGCCTCCTGATCTTTACCCGCACGGCTACATGTCGTCGACGATCATGCCGAAGGGGCGCACGTGGAGACGCGAAACCGTGACCCCGGCCCAGCTGCGCGACACGTTCGAGGGGGCCAGCGCGCATGCGGGACGTTACGAGTGCGACACCGCGTGCAGCGCGACACACTGGAGCTCTCTGGGGCGTGGACGTATAACGGCGAGAAGCTCACGTTTACCGTCCGATTGGCGCGACTGAAGTGAACAGGAACGGCGCGTACGTCGCTCTCGCGATGGATTCTTCAGGTCGTGATCGGTTGAGCGCATGGATGACAAGCATCGAACTACACTGCACCATCACCCTGCGCTCGTGTACCTAAGACAGCTGCCTCACTGTCTTGACCTGTCCGACCACCTCTGATTTCCCAGCTCTACCAGCTGACCGAAAGCTCCATTCCTGTCCACCAGCCCCGAACGGCGTCGGTGAACGACGCCGATCGCGATACGGGACGTCCCCGCCGAGCCGTCAGACCCGACTGCGAAACGCTCGCATCCACGCTGCCCACCGCGTAGCCAATCCGCGGCGTCAGGTCGGCGAACGAGGAAATTGTAACGATCGCGTCGAGCCCGAGATTCGCCACCCACGCGGTGGCCGTATTGCGCTGTGATGCGTGCGTCAGCACGGCGGTCCGGGTCCATGCACTCGATTCTCGCGTCAGATCGAGGGATGGCGACCACACGACGATACCGTTCGGCACGGCGAGCGATCCGGTCGCGCCCATCGTATTCCCCAGCGGCACGAGCAGGTTCGGCTGATCGTTGCGCGCATCCCCGAACGGATGGCTGACGAATACGCTCAGGCGAGCATCCATATCATCGCCAAGATCATCGAACGGATTTGTCACGCCGCCGGCCAGAGAGCCGAGCGCCGTCAGCTCGCCCCCGCCGGGAAACAAGTTGCGCCCGCCGAGCGAATCACCGGAGCTTCGGCTGTAGTCAATACCGGCGCTGAGTCGCGTGTCGCCCGCGTCGCCGGTAAGCGTTGCACCGCCAAGGAGCGTCGTTCCGCGCCAATAGACCGGCAGCGTGCCGGCCGGCCGCGGCTCGGACTCGACGCCGCCGCGCAACGACAAGACCGCCTCGCCCACGGTAAACCCGACAGCCGTGTGTGCACCGAACATCGGAGGCGTTCCGAACGAAAAAGCCTCCAACGGAATCGTTGCGGAAGGGGCCGCACCGAGTGCAGCCGCTTGGACAGCGTCCAGGTACGCGGGCCGGCTGCCCGAACTGCCGACCAACGCGAGCGTGTCGCCCCGTCGAGAAATGAGCTCGAGCCGGCCGGACAGCGGAGAGTTCCCAGCAATCGCGGAGGCGGGCGCCGCATATCGCAGCGACGTGGCGTCGAGCTGAAAGCGCAGGCGCGTCGCGGACAGCTCGTACGACACCGGTACGCCACGCTCGCTCACCGCGGTATCGCCAATGTGGTACCCGCGGTAGCTGATGCCGAACGTGAGGACTTGCTGCACGCCCCCTTCCGTCGCGCTCGGGCCGGAACCGGCGGTGTCACGCGGCGCCGGCGACCGGGAAACCTGTGCCCCCGACGGAGCTGACAGGCAAGACAGAAGCGCCACCGCGACGATCGTCACGGCGACACTTCGTCTCTCGTACTGCCTGGACTGCGCCGACAGCACGGCGCGAAACAGACCGAGTGTCCGACTACGGCTTCTTGGGTGGCTTGTTGGCCTCGCGCCATGTCTTGAGCGCTGCCACCGCTCCCTTCTTGTCGAGCGTCCCCGCCTTTACTTGGGTCGCCAACGACTTGCGCTCTGCCACGTACGCCTTGAACCAGGCTTGCTGCTCAGGCGTACCGTGGGCGGCCCTGCGGGCGTTCGGACGTCCCGCCGCGACCGGACGCGCTCCGGCGTGGGGCCGTTGGGCGCTCGCCATGTTCGGCGCTGCCGCGATAACCACCAACGTCATTCCCAGCACTGCGAGCTTCGTCGAAAACCGCATGCGTATCTCTCCGATTAGGTGCCACGATGGAACAACGAACGAACGGTCAACCGTGTAAGACGATGGCAATTGCGAACCGTTAAGCGTGATCTTCCGCTAAGCGTGAACTTCCTCGCAAGCACCCTTCCGCCCTGGATTCATGCATTCCAGATTGAGGGCCTCGCACAAATTCGGCGGCCGGTTGAATTCTCCTTCATTAATTCCCCGCCGCTAATTCGGGTTGACGACATGACGATGCGTCAGCAGCACGTACTTACCCTGGTCGTCTCGATCATCCTCGCGACCGGGACCCCAGCCGCCGTCTCCGCGCAACAACGCGATCCTGCCGTGGAAGGCGTATGGCGCTTCGTGGCGGCGCGACACCGTGACCCCGGCCGAGCTGCGCGACACGTTCGAGGGGGCCAGCGCGCATGCGGGACGGTACGAGTGCGACACCACGAAGCACACGGTGCGGATCGAGAGCATCATGTCCCTCGATCCTGCGGATGAGGGGAAGTGGGACGTCGTGGGATACCGCGTGCAGCGCGACACACTGGAGCTTTCTGGACCGTGGACAGATAGCGGCGAGAAGCTCACGTTCACCATCCGCTTGGCGCGGTGGATGTGACGCGTTATCCAGACAACCAACTTCCCATGTCAGTCAAGCGCTTCCTCGTCGCAATTCCATCGCATGATGATGGCGGTGTCGAACTCTTCCCTGCCGGCGATCGTAAATCTGGAATGCCTGGCGTTTCCGCAACCTGTCACTTTCCTCATTGGCGAGAACGGTTCTGGGAACCGGTACGGGGCGTCAGTCGCTCTCGCGATGGATTCTTCCTTCGTGCGGAGAGCGATTACAATGTGGCGACCGAAATCGAGAACCTCGATCGCATTCCTGGAGCGGGCCCTCCGATCGCTCCAGCGTACGGGCAGCGTGCACTCCACGAGCAGTCGCACGGCGAATCGTTTGATGGTGCAGACTCTCTTCGCCCGAGAAGACGCTGCCGAATGAGTCCGACTCCGGCCAGGATTAGCTCATCTCGATGGAGAAGTGACATGGTCAAGCCACCAAAGAACACGATTTGCCTTTGGTACAAGGGCGACGCCGAGGGCGCGGCGCGGTTTTACGCCCAAACCTTCCCCGAGTCGTCCGTTCGCGCCGTGCACCGCGCGCCGGGCGACTTTCCGTCGGGGAAGCAAGGCGACGTGTTGACCGTCGAGTTCACGGTGATCGGCATTCCGTGCCTCGGGCTCAATGGCGGACCGGCGTTCACGCACACCGAGGCGTTCTCATTCCAGATCGCGACGGTCGACCAGGCCGAGACCGATCGCTACTGGAATGCCCTTGTCGGCAACGGCGGCGAAGAGCGCGCGTGCGGTTGGTGCAAGGACAAATGGGGATTGTCCTGGCAGATCACGCCAATCGCCCTGACGCACGCGATCACCGATCCCGATCCCGCTGCAGCCAAGCGCGCGTTCGATGCGATGATGCAGATGAAGAAGATCGACATCGCTGCCATCGAATCGGCGCGCCGCGGTTAAGGATTGCGCGGAACTTCGCCCCGCGCTCTTACCGGCATCTCAGGACTCATCTTGGACCACGAGGCTCACCCAGTGGGAGGCACGGTTTGCGCGGCATATTCCGTAGCGCTGCTTTCGGTGATTAGCTTCGTGGTATGAGAAGAATCGTCACGCACGTGTTGGGAGTCGCAGTTGTTTGCGTGCTGAGTAGCTGCACCGAGCCGCGCGCCGCGACGTGACGCATTCACGCACGATCCTCGTAACGGGCGCCACGGGGCGGGTGGGGCGCCTCGTGGTCGATGAGTTGGTCCGACTCGGCCTGCGCGTTCGCGCACTCACCCGCCGGCCGGAACGCGCGATCCTTCCCGCGGGCACCGAGATTGTTGGCGGAGACTTCACGGACCCGGCGTCGCTCGACGCAGCGCTCGAAGGAATTGAGGCTGTCTTCCTCGTCTGGTCTGCCCCGATCGGCAGCGCCGCAGCGGTCATCGCTCGCCTTGCCGCGGAGTCGTCCGCGCGGTCTCGTCGCCTCGTCTACCTATCCGCCCCTCACCAAACGTCCCACCCGTTCTTTCAGCAACCGAACCCGATGCGTGCTGTTCACGTGGAGGTCGAACGGCTCCTCCGGCAGGCGACGGAAGGTCACGTCGTGCTTCGGCCAGGGATGTTCGCGTCAAACGCGCTGCATTGGTGGGCGCCGCAGATCCGAACGGGCAACGTGGTGCGATGGCCGTTCGGTGCCGCCGAAACGGCGCCCATCGATGAACGGGATGTGGCACACGTGGCCGCGCAGGCGCTGCTCGAGCCTGGATTCGCGGGCAGCGACTACGTGCTGACGGGTCCCGCCTCGTTGAGCCAAGCCGCCCAAGTCCACGCGATCGGCGACGCAATCGGGCGCCCGCTTCAGTTCGTGGAGCTGTCGCCCGATGAGTTCCGAAGTGAGACGGCGGCCGCATGGCCCCCGCACGTTGCCGAGATGCTGCTCGGCGCGTGGCAGGCGACGCTCGGCCATCCAGCGTTTGTCACGTCCGCGGTCCAGGAGATCACTGGGTCGCCAGCGAGAAGCTTCCATCACTGGGCCGCCGACAACGCACCAGCCTTTGGCCTCGAGAAGGATCGTAACGCGCACGCGAGCTGACGATGGGACCGAACCTGTACCGATACTGGAGGATTCTCTGATGCCCCACGGCAAGATCTGTTACCTCGAGATCCCGGCCAACCGCGCCGAAGATTCTGGCGTGCTTCTACGAATGGGATCACTGGCTCCGATGGTCGCGGCCGCATTGTTCTGTTGGCCGTGCGCTTCGGCCGTTGCGCAACGCAAGGAGCCAAGCGCGGCGGAACGCGCCGCCATTGTCAACAAGTATCCGTGTCGCACGGTGCGTTTTCCGGTTACGGCCGTCCAGCACTTGGATGCGCCGCTCAACTGTTCATTCGGCGAGTTAGTGCACTCCGCCGTCGCCCACGGGCTGGCCAATGCGCGCGGAGTGTCGCCGGCGGACACGGGAGCAATCCGGAGCGGGTCGGTCAGGTATTGGTCGTTCGTGGGCTTCGGCGGCGCTGCCGGCGAGACATACTGGACGGTGGAGGTTAAGCTCGCGAGACGCTCTCGTTCGTTAGAGTTTTACGTTTCGCCGAGCGGCGACGTCGTACGGGTCGTGGAGGGCGGTGAGTTCGAGCCAGGCGTCGACTACTGATAGATGTGCAGGCGTTCGCGGCCTCACTGACAAACACCGTCACTCCACCTCGCGTAGCGTCCGCGTCGACAGAAGGAGCACGACGATTCCGTATAGCGGCAGGCAGACTGCTCCCACCCAGTCGTCCGCGAAGCTGCCGCCCGGCTTCAATAACGTATCGATGACGCGGTTCGCCCAATAGAATGGGATCGCCGGCGCCAACCACTGCGCCCAGCGGGGCAGTTGATTCACTGAGAGCACGAGACCCGAGAGCAGAACCGACGGAATGATCACCGCCGGAATGAACGGAAAGACCTGTCCCTCGGTGCGCGCGAAGTTGGACACGAAAATGCCCAGTGAGATGCTGATGACGGCGAGCAGCCAGAACACCAGGTACATGGACAGATATTGCACCGCGCTGTACCCGGGCCGGAACAACAGGCTCAACTCCCCGAGCACGAGGAAACTCTGCAGCGTGGCCAGGCAGGTGTACGCCGCAACGTACCCACCGATGATCTCGGTCCGGCGATAGCCGCTCACGAACATCCGTTGAAGGGTGCCGGCCGTCCGCTCGCGCACCAGCACGAGCGCACAGAGAATGTAGGTGAGGAAGTGAACGATGAACGCCCCGATCGGAAGGGCCAGCGTCGTCGGCTGAAAGAACGGTGTGGCGAGTGCGCCGAGAAAGACGCGCGCGATATAGATGACAACGAGGGGCACGGCCAGCGAGATCACAATGAACCGCCGGTCGCCGCGCAACTGACGCAGCACTCGGCTCGCGATTGCGACGGTACGCCTACTCGCGTGCGACATTGTCACTCTCGCGGGCGCGGATCATCGCCAGCACGACGGTTTCGAGGGAGTCACGCTCGACGTCGATGCGTGTCACCGACGGATCGAGTCCGTAGCGCTGGAGCACCGCCGGCAGCGTCGTCGCGTAGTCCGCGGTCGTCGTCGTCTCGATCACGTCACCGCGGTGTACGTGGATCGTGGCATGTCCCGCACTCAGCAGATTTGCCGGAGTGTCGCACGCGAGCACAGTTCCATTGCGCAGCACCGCGATGCGGTCGCATTGCAGCGCCTCGTCCATGAGATGCGTGCTGACGAGCAGCGTCGTTCCATTCACGGCCAGACGGCGGAAGTGGTGCCAGAACGCTTCACGCAACTGTGGGTCCACGCCGGCAGTGGGCTCGTCGAGGAGCAACAGGCGAGGAAGGTGCACCAGCGCGCAGGCGAGTGAGATGCGCTGCTTCATGCCGCCGGAAAGACCAAACACGGCGTCGCGCGCGCGCGCGGCGAGACCGGTGAGTTCGATGACGGCGTCCACGCGTTGTTCCAGATCGGACAACTCATGCGCCTGGGCGAAGAACCGTACGTTGTCGCGCGCGCTGAGGTCCTCGTAGAGCACGGGAGCCTGCGGCATGTAACCGACCTGGCGGCGAATCTCGGCCACATCGCGAAACGGATCCAGTCCCATCACGCGCACGGAGCCACTGTCGGCCCGGACGGAACCGACGAGCGTCTTGATCAACGTCGTCTTGCCTGCGCCATTCGGTCCGAGCAGACCGAAGATCTCACCCTTCCGCACGCGCAACGACACACCGCGAAGCGCGGTGACCGAGCCATAGGACTTTCGAACGTCGTCGAGGTCGATCACATTGGGAAACTACGTCATTGTCGCAGGTACGCCAGCGGTCCGCGCCACGCCGCGCGATATCACAGATCGCATAGCCGGCCGCATCATGGAGAAGTCCACCGCGTTCCGACTGCTCTTGACGCCCTTTGTCATCGGCGACACATTCCACTAACTCAGTTAGTGGAATGCCATGCTCCGACAGACCGACGACCTTCGCCGCGGCACGCTCGACGTGCTGGTGCTCAAAGCGCTGTGCTGGGCACCGATGCACGGGTATGCGATCACCAAATGGATCGAAGACCAGACCCACGGCGAGCTCGGAGTCGTGGACGCGGCGCTATACAAGGCGGTCCACCGCTTGGAGGAAGACGGGTCGATCGAGGCTGAGTGGGGCCTCTCCGAGAACAACCGTCGCGCCAAGTACTACTCCATCACACGGCGGGGACGTCAGTTGCTGCGGCAGGAAGTCGCGGCCTGGCAGCGCTACTCGGCGGCCATGAACGCCGTTCTCGAAACGACGTGAGGATATACTCATGACCAATCGACGGCTTCCTCCCGGCGTTCGCCGGCTCTTCCGGCTCCCATGGCGCACTGCGTCGCGACTCGCGAACGATGCCGACGAGGAATTGCGCTTTCACATCGACATGCGCGCAGCCGAGCTCGCAGCCTCGGGCCTGTCGGCCGAGGAGGCGGTAACGGAGGCATGGCGGCGCTTCGGCGACGACGCCGACGTGCGCCGGCATGCCGCGTCGATCTCCGCCGGCTCGCGAGCGCGCCAGCGTGTCGGGAACGCCGCCGCCGAGCTGACGCAGGACCTCCGCTTCGCGGGCCGCCAGATTCGGCGTGCACCAATGTTCGCGATCGTCGCCGTCATGACGCTCGCGTTGGGCATCGGCGCGAACAGCGCAATCTTCAGCGTCATTCACCATCTGCTGCTGGCGCCGCTGCCATACGCCGACGGGAATCGCATGGTGGAGCTGTTGCAGACGGTGGGTGACGGACGCATCATGTTGCAGCCGGATGGGGAGCTCATCGACGGCTGGCGTGCGCGCACGCGCACGCTCGAATCGATCGTGGCGTCGCGAGAGGCGGACTACGAGGTCGTCATCGCCGGCCACTCCGATCAGCTTGCCGGCGCGGCCATCTCGCCCGGCATGTATCGCTTTCTCGGCGTACGGCCGGCGCACGGGCGCGAGTTCAACGATGCCGACGCACGACCCGGCGCTCCGGCCGCGGTGATGATCGGCTACGCACTGTGGCAGCAGCAATTTGCCGGAGCAGCGGACGTCCTCGGAAAGCTCATCACCGTCGACAGCCTGCCGCGCGTGATCGTGGGGGTCGCTCCGCCCGGGTTCGTTCTTCCGTTCAGCGACGAGCTAGGGCGAGCGATCTGGACGCCGCTGGCAACGAACGCATCTGGTCAACTTTCGGCATTCGGGAAGCTGCGCCGGGGAGTCACGGCCGAGCAGGCGAGCAAGGAATTGGCGGCGATCGCGGCGTCGCTGCCGAGCGCCGCGGGTTCGAAGAACATGTCGGCGAAAGCGATGCGCGCCCAGGATTATCTCGGGACGAGCTATCGCAGCGCGCTGCTGCTGCTGTTCGGCGCCGTCGGCGTCGTGCTGCTCATCGCCTGCGCGAACGTGGCGAACCTACTTCTCGTACGCGGGTGGTCGCGGCAGCGCGAGTTCGCCATTCGGACCGCGCTCGGCGCCGGCCGTGCGCGGGTCGCGCGACAAGTGCTCGCGGAAAGCCTGGTCCTCTCGGTCTCGGGCGCCGTCGTTGGACTCGCGCTGGCCTGGGGTGCCCTTCACATATTCGTGAAGCTGCGTCCCGACGCGCTCGACAAGCTCGATGGCGTTCGGATCGAACCGGCGGTGCTGCTGTGGACGACAGCGCTCGCCGTCGCCACTGGGCTGCTGTTCGGGGCCGGTCCGGCAATGTTCGCATCCGTCGGCGGATTGGGCGATCGCCTGAAGGCCGGTGCGCGCGCGGTGGCTGGTGGCGCGGCGGCTCGACGCGTGCGTGGCGGCATGATCGTGGGCGAGATCGCGCTGTCGGTAATGCTGCTCGTGAGCGCCGGTCTGCTCGTGCGCTCCTTCCGCGCAATGCAGCAAACGGACGTTGGCTTCGACCCCCACGGCCTCGCGGAGATCTATCTGGGGGTGAACGCCACAATGCCAAAGGAGCAGCGGATCGCGGTGTTTGCCGACTTCCTTGCGAGGCTCCGCGCCACGCCCGGGATCGACGATGCGGTCGAGGCGGGCGATCTCCCGCCACGCAGCGGCGTCAGCTCCCAGGCCTTCGAACTGGAAGGGCGCAGCACCAGTGAAACGGCGCACGTGGGGACGATAGGGTTCTTCATGGTGCAGCCCGGCTTTTTCCGGGTCGCGCGCATCCACTTGCGCGGCCACACGTTCAGCGGCGACAGCTCGGGTCGCGCGACGGGTCCGGGCGACGAGGTCATCGTGAGCGAGCAGCTCGCGCGACGGCTCTGGCCCGCTGGCAACGCCCTGGGGTCGCGGATGCGTTCGAGCGCGAACGCGCCGTGGGTGACGGTCGTCGGTGTCGCTCAGAACCTTCGAGTCCCCGGCCGCACCGGGGATCGCTACGATCTTCAGATCTATTATCCGATGCGGATGATTGGGTTTCCGGCACAGGGGTTCGCGTATCGCAGCGCCCTCGAGAGCAGTGCGCTCGCCGCGACGCTCCGTCAGATCGTTCAAAGTACCAGCTCTCAATTACGAATCGTGCGAACGTCCACGTCGGAGACGGAGCTGCAAGCCAACCTGGCTGGCCCGCGGTTCGCGATGGCGATGCTCACCGTGTTTGCCCTCGCGGCCCTCGTGCTCTCCACCGTTGGCCTGTATAGCGTGATCGCCTACACGGTGAGCCAGCGCACGCGCGAGATCGGCGTACGCGTCGCGCTCGGGGCCCAGCCGCGCGATGTTGCGCGCCTCGTGTTTCGACAGGGTACGATGCTCGCGGTCATGGGAATAATCATTGGGGTGGGGCTCGCCGCCGCCGCGGGTCGCGCAATTCGTGGATATCTGGTCGCGGTGGGGCCAGGTGATCCGCTGACGTATGTCGGCGTCGCGCTGCTGCTGGGCGTCGTGGCGTTGTGTGCGTCATATGTTCCGGCGCGGCGGGCAATGCGGGTGGATCCCGCGGTGGCGCTCGGCGCGGATTGAGGGCCGCCGACCGCTTCGCGAAGATTCTCACGGGCCTCATCGAGCGTTTCGCCCTGGGTATTCACGCCAGGAAGTTCCTCGACGAAGGCGACATACCCGCCCTCGAGAGCCTCTTGGAAGATGGCCGTCAACTCGAATTGCATGATGACCTCCGACTTGGAGAGAATCTATCGTAAGAATCTAACGAAGTCGAACTCAGCTCCCCGATTCGCGCTGTCTGGTGCGGAGGAAGGAACCGTCTGCACGACGTGCCCGCGCCCATCCAAGAACTCGATTCTGCCGATCCCCATCGAGTCGACGCTGATACGTATTCTCGGACGACCGAACGGATCGGACAATCGCAGGACGGCCGACCGGGAAGCGTCCCGCCCGACGAATACCCGCGGCGCGTTTCCAATGGGGCCGGGCCGTCGGCCGCCGGTCGTATCCGGCCGATCAACAACGTTCAGACCCGTGATTCGTTGGCCGTTCTCGTCTTGGTACGTCAAGTACAATATCTGATCTTGCTCGTATTGGTCGAATGAGAGCTGTGCCCCGGCGTTTGCAACGCCGTTCTCCCGTTTGCCTTCGAAGACCAGGCCACCGTTCTCGGTTTCTTCATCATTAAAGAAGATGATCCCGGGACGATTGCCGCCGCCATAGCCGAACGGCTTTCCGCGAGCGATCGGCCCGCTCGACATTGCGCGATTCGCGATGATCATTCGTAGCTTGCCGTCAGGTTCGCGAACGTTGATCCGCTCGACATCGATCTCCTTGAAGCGAGTCGGCGCGGTGGCAGCTCGGAACGCGGTTACGGACGCGGCGAGAAGAAGGCACGACAAGGCGACCACGTAACGACGGGTACGTCGAACCTCGGCGCGTAGCAGCGACAGCTCGTCAGTCATGTTCTACTCTCAGGAGGAGATTGATATTCCTATCCATGAGACGCTGAGCATCACGTGAACGCTGCACATCACGGCTTGATTCGCGCGAGCGCCTCGGCGAACAGGCTGTGCACGTCAGCGAGTGTCGTCGTGGGGTCATTGTTGTAGTCCATCCTGCGGTGATTGTAGTCTCGCGCCTTCGTGCGCTCGTCCACGATCTCGCGGTCGAGCGCATTCGGCACAATCTCTTTCGTCGTATCGATCTGAAACCGCATGGTGGAGCCGCGCAGACTGAAGCCGGAGACCGCGAACCAGCCGTTGTACGTCCTGATCACGCCATTGCCGCCCTCGTAGATCTCGATCTCCACCCTGTCCGTCGCGTGTTCGAGATCCGCCGCGCCCTCCAGAAGCACACGCCCTTCCAACGCGGGAAGTACGCCCGCACGTCATCAAATCCAGTCGTCGAGTCGTTGTTGAAGTCGATGCGCTGGTCGGACGCTTGCCGCCGAGCCACCATCTCGACGCCGTGGAGGCTCTCGTAGTCCACCGGACCCTCCGCGTCGGCCATCGTGCCGGCCCACACTTCGGTCGGCCGCGTGTCCTTACGCCACGCGCCGCTGGTGTTCGCTTTGGCACGCGAGAGGATGACCACGGGAACCTCGTCCCACAGCGTGCCGCACGATCCGCCCGGATGGTCAGCAGAAACATCTATCGAGCAATCGATCCGCGCCGCCGATAACCGTGTGCTCGCCGCAACGGGATTGGGATTCCACACCAGCCCCGCGCCCTCGACCACGGCGCGGCGCGGCGCAAGGCACACCGAACGCTGTATGTCGTGTCCGTGCGCGGGCACTTCCCGTTGTCGACGCGATTCCAGCGCTGCGGAGACGAAAGCAACGCTGCGGCCCGTTGGACGATTTCCACGTCGAACGGTCCGACTGCCGCCCTCGTCGCCGGCGCGGCGGCCTTCGTCGCTTGGCCGCGAGCGGGAGAGCCCCACACCACCAGGTTCGCCAGAATCATCGCGCATGCAACTCGGTTGGTCATCAGGATCCTCGTTGGTGGCTGGAATGGCAACGAACGATAGACACCACCAACAGTGGAGACGTTAACCGCTCTCTTGTTGCCTCGTCAGCTTTAGCGTTCGTTGTAATACAGCGGCCAAGTGATGCATGTGGGTCAGCCGGCGCGCTTGAGGGGCTTGATCTGCTGGATTTGCTGCGCAGCCTTGGAATGCGTGGCGTGATACAGATCCCATGCGAGCTGGAGGTTGAGCCACGCCTGCGCCTCAACGCCGAGCAGGCGCTCAAGCCGGAGAGCCGTATCCGGCGTCATATCCCGCTTGCCGTGCACCAGCTCATTAACCCGGGGATACGAGACCCCGAGTCGCTCGGCGAGTTCGGTCTGCGTGAGCGCTAAGGGCTTCAGAAACTCTTCGAGCAGCATCTCGCCGGGATGTGTCGGCGGTCGGTGGGTGGGAATGCGAACCATGGCGCCCTCAGTGATAGTCGACAATAGTGACATGTTGCGGACCATCCGGTGTCCAGACGAAGCACATCCGAAACTGTCGGTTGATTCGAATACTGTGCTGGCCTTTTCGATTGCCCTTGAGCGCCTCTAACTGATTGGCGGGCGGCATCCGCAGCGACACGGCGGCATCGAGGTAGTCAAACTTCGGTTGGACGACAGGCCACAGCGAGGTCGGGCAGGTCCGCCGCGCGACACGGGAATCGATGCCATTGTAGATGTCTTCAGTCCCGCGGTCGGCAAACGAGCGGATCACGGGTCAGGCGGACGACGGAGGCATGCCGCAATTATGACGCATACCGTTATTCGTGGCAATCGGATTGCGGCTCAGGCTGAAAGGGCCATCGGTCACCCCCAATGGCGACGACGCTTCCCATCAAGCAGGTCGCCGGCGAGAGTCGGGGAACACCCCTTACCGGTCAAGAACAAGACGCATGGTGGGCAACCTACAGCCCTGGCCAACCCGCGGCGGCGGAATGCGCGAACTCGCGCGATTGTGCGGCCTCGGAGAGTTCCTGTTCTGCGCAATCAACGACTGGGCTGGCCTGAACCAAAATGGACGGGACGGTGTCAAACTCTGCGATCAACTATCAAGGGCGGTTATGCGCAAGCTCCTCCTCATCATCCTGGCCGGTGTCTCCTCGGTCTGCGCAGCCCAATCGTCGGCGGATAGCGTCGCGCGCTGTAAGACACTCGTGGTATCGCAAATGGAGGCGGCGCGCAATCGGAAGCGGCCGTTTGGTCTCGATCTGCAGAGCGCGGGAGGGGCGCGCCTTGCATATGTCGGCGTGCGACACACGTACGACCCGACCGATGAGCAGTGGGCCACGATGACATCGGCGTGGGAGAAGCTCCAGCCTACGATCGCGTTTTACGAAGGGCCAATCGGGTCCACGGCCGATTCGGCCGACGTGGCGATCCGTCGCGGTGGTGAGCCGGGGCTCCTGCGGTTTCTGGCGCGGAAGAGCGGCGTGCCGGCGCGTTCGCTCGAACCATCGCGGGCGGCGGAAGTCGATCATCTGTTGGGCCAGTTCCCGCCCGAACAGGTGATGCTGTTCTTCTCGCTACGGATTGTCAACGAGGTGCGAACCCGGCTTCATCCGACCGGTCGCGCGCTCGACACGGCGTTCGCCCAGGCCGTGGCCGACACACGCAAGCGCGCTCCCCAACTGGCGGACGTTCTCCCGGACACGAGCGCGCTGCGGGCGGCGTTCGGTCGGGTGTTCCCACGCATGGATCCGATCCTCGTACCCGATCAATGGTTTGATCCCAATCATACTTCCGCCGAGACGGGCAGCGTGTTCTTCAACGACGTGAATCGCGCCAGCTCGCTGTTCCGTGACGAATACATGTACGATCAACTCGCCGCTGCCCTGCAGGCCTCGGGTGCACGGGTCTTTGCCGAAGTGGGCCGAGATCATATCCCGGCGCAGGCGGCGGCCCTGCGCTGCGTCCTGGGCGTACGGCCTGAGCGTTAGCACAACAGGACTGAGCCACCGATGTCAGGACGAGCGATACAGGCCGTCGCCGGTCGCCACGATTTACACTATGCTCGTGAACGCGCGAGTTACGGGATCTTCACGAGTCCCAGGATCGCCGTGAGCACGTTGCTCAGAATGGACGGGCTCCCGTTGGCCGCACTGGTTCCATACTGGTGCCGTGCCGCATACCCGTCCTGATACCCGCGCTTGAACCCTTGGCGGAAGTAGTAGTTGTAATCGCCCTGGGCGACGTACTGACCGGTGTATCCATAGTTCGCGTCCTGATATGCCGGGGAGTTTTGATAATTCGACCTCCAGCGGTCCTGCCGGTCGGCCTCGCCCGCGACGTAGCCCTGCTGGTAGCCACGGTTCACCGCATCGCGCAGCACCTGTGCGCCGTAGTCGTTGGTTTGGCGCGAGCTGCCCGCCACGACGTAGCGATACTGGACCGGTGTCCTGATGTAGGGATCGTTCTCGTAGTCGCGCCGAGTCTGTAGGTGCTGCTGCTGCTCCGCCAGCTGCCGCGCGTAGTCTTGCTGAGCTTTGAGCGCGGCCTGGCGCCGCTGTTTCTCCAGCACCGCGGTCTTCTGCTGGACCACGCGCACTTGCTGGTCGAGCTGCTTCTGGTAGACCGCCGCGCGCTGCTGCTCCTCCTTGATGCGCCGCTGCTGCTCGGCGGGGGGAACGACCGGTTGCTGTTGATTCTGAACTTCACCTCGCCCGCGTCCGCGGCCCTGCGCGAACGCGACGCTGCTTCCGCCAATGGTCAGGAGCGCGATCGCCGCGCCCAACACTTTGATGTGCTTCATCCGTCGTGCCTCACTGTGTCTTGGTTGCTTCCTACTTGCGGCCGTGCCGGAATTGGCACGGCCGCGAACGTTGCCCGGCGCGGCGCTCGCGTCCGGGATGTGATCACCGCTCGAGCCGCGCATTACCGGGGCCGAGCACGCCGGTGTAGTACGACATCAGCGCTTGCTGGAACGCCAGGCTCGAACGCGCGTTCACCACCGAGCTTTGCGCCTGAATGAGGGTCGCACGCGCGATCGCGACTTCCACGAACGTGGAGACGCCGTCGCGGTAGCGTGCCTGGGCCGCCTCCAACGCGAGCGCTGCCGCGCGCTGTTGCGCCGTCGATTCGACGAGCTGCTCCTGGGCGACTTGATAGTCGAGCAACGCGCGGCGCACCTCGAGCGCGACCGTTTGCTCGACGTCGCGCAGGAGGAGCGTCTCGTTCTCGAGCTGGATCTGCGCGCGCTGACGCGCGATCGACACCGCGCCGCGGTCGAAGACCGGCACCGAGATGCCAACGCCGAGCGAGCCGCCTCGCCGCTGGTCGAGCTGACTGGCGAAGCTGCCGTCGGTGGCGCTGTTGAATCCGCTGCTGTAGCCGCCGCTCGCTGAGATGACGGGCAAGCGCCCGCCCTCCGCGACCAGAATCTCGCGCTTTGCCGCGTCGACGCGGAACCGCTGCGCCTGCACGTCGGCGCGCTGAGCGACAGCGACGGTGATCAGGCTGTCGAGATCGAACGCCGGCCCTGACCTCGTGGTGTCACGTGGCGACGGTGCGGCGAACGTATAATTCGCGCGCGGGTCGAGCAGGAGATCCTGGATGAGGTCGACCTTGGCGAGCTCCGTCGCGTGGCGCGCGTTCGCCGCCGCGAGCCGCGTCGCCGCCACCGCTGCCTGCTGCTGATAGAAATCCCCGATCGGGCGCGTCCCCGCTTTGGTAAACGCCTCGAGTTGGGTGAGCTCCTCCTGCTGTGCCACGAGGTTCTCCGCCTGCACCCGCACCTGCTCCTGCTGCGTGATGAGATTCAGAAAGTCCGATGCCACGGTGAAGACCACGGTTTGCCGGGCGCGGCTGAGGTCCTGCCCGCCGGCGCGCAGGAATAGCTCCGATTCGCGGAGCGAATTGGTGTTCTGCCGCCCGTTGTACAGCGTGATTCCACTCGACACACCGCCGCTCGTGG
Source organism: uncultured Gemmatimonadaceae bacterium (assembly GCA_963817955.1). Classification (GTDB taxonomy): domain Bacteria; phylum Gemmatimonadota; class Gemmatimonadetes; order Gemmatimonadales; family Gemmatimonadaceae; genus JAQBQB01. Next base: position 155,227 of record CAWFQK010000003.1, on the reverse strand, counting down.
AGAACGTGTTCCGCGAATTCGACCCGTCTCCAAATGCCTGTGACGACTGCGAGCTCACCGACAGCGTCGGGAGGAACGCGTTGCGCAATTGGCGGACCGTGAGGGAATCGAGCAGGGTCGAGCTACGCGCGAGCCGCACCGAGCTGCTCTGCGCGAGCGCGATGCGAATTGCTTCGGCGAGCGTGATGGGTCCGCCGTTGGCGCGCCGCGTCGTCGCGGTGTCTTGCGCGCGAATCGCCGGTGCGCTCGCGGCGAGCGCGAGCGGAAAGAGCGCGAGTCTCAGGCGGACGTGTCTCATTCGTACCGCAGCGCCTCGATGGGGTTGAGCGCCGCCGCCTTGCGCGCCGGGTAGTAGCCGAAGAACACGCCAACCGCCGCCGAGAAGCCCACGGCGATCAGCACGGCCGACGCGGGCACGACCGTATGCCAGCCGGTCAGCCGCGCAAGTAGCATCGATCCGCCGTACCCGGCGAGCAGTCCGACGACGCCGCCAAGCAGACTCATCACAATGCTCTCAACAAGGAACTGTGTCAGCACGTCCGAGCCGCGGGCGCCGATCGCCATGCGGATGCCGATCTCGCGCGTCCGCTCCGTGACCGACACGAGCATGATGTTCATGATGCCGATGCCCCCGACCACCAACGACACGGAGGCAATCGCCGCCAGAAGGCCCGACATGACCGACGTCGTGCTCGTGGCCGCCTTGGCGATCTCGGTCTGATTGCGCACGGTGAAATCGTCGTCCGCCCCGTCGCCCAACCGGTGCGAGTCGCGCATGATCGCGGTGATCTCCGTCTGTGCCGCGGGGATGTCGCCCGGCGACAACGTGCTGATGAGGATTTGCCCGATGCGAACGTTGCCGCTCAGTCGCGTCTGCGCCGTCGTATACGGCATCAGGATCACGTCATCCTGGTCTTGTCCCGACGCGTTTTGGCCTTTTGCCGCGAGCACTCCGGTCACCGTAAACGGCGCGTGCCCGATTTGGATCTGCGCGCCGGTCGCCTCCTGTCCTGGAAAGAGCTGTTTGGCCACCGTCGCACCGAGGACCGCGATCTTTCGCCCCGACGTGACGTCGGCGTCGGTGAAGACGTCGCCCGACGTCGCCGCCCAATCGCGAATCGCGAAATAGTCCGGCGACACGCCGTTGATGGACGTTCGCCAGTTGCCCTGCGGACCGATGACCACGAGCCGCGTCTGCACCACCGGCGACACGGCCGCGAATGTCGTTCCCTCCCGCTTGAGCTCTTGCGCGTCCTCGACCGACAACCGATTGAACGTCGCCGCGCCTTGGCTCACGCCGCCCTGCGCCGTCGATCCCGGAAGCACGATCACTAGGTTGGTTCCCAGGCTGCTGATCTGCGCTTCGATCTGCGACTGCGCGCCGTGGCCCACGGCGACCATCACGATCACCGCGCCGACGCCGATCACGATGCCAAGCATCGTGAGCAGCGTGCGCATCTTGTTCTTGACGATGCTCTGCCACGCCAGCCGCAAAAGCGTTCGCTGCTTCATGCGGCCGTCGCCTCGCCGGGCATCGCGATGACCTCGTCACCGAGTCCCGCGAGATCCGTCGCGGCGTTTCGGCGATCGTCCACGGGATGATCGCGAAGGATCTGGCCGTCGCGCAGCTCGACAATGCGTTTGGCATACCGCGCCACATCCGGCTCGTGGGTCACGATCACGATCGTGACGCCTTGATCGTTCAGCTCCTGGAGCAACGCCATCACGCTGACGGTCGTGCGACTGTCGAGATTCCCCGTCGGTTCGTCGGCGAGCAGCAGCGTGGGGTGGGTCACCAATGCTCGCGCGATCGCAACGCGCTGCTGCTGGCCGCCGCTCAATTCGCTCGGCTGGTGGTCCAATCGTTCGCCAAGCCCAACGCGCTCGAGCGCCTCGGCGGCAGCGGCCCGCGGATCCTTGAACCGGCCCGTGCGATCGTACAGCAGCGGCAGCTCGACGTTTTCGATCGCCGACGTACGCGCGAGCAGGTTGAAGCCCTGAAACACGAATCCGAGCTTTTGATTTCTCAGGTCGGCTAGTTGGTTCCTCGACAAGTCGTCGACGCGAACGCCGTCCAGCGCGTATTGTCCCGTCGTCGGCACGTCGAGGCAGCCAAGGATGTTCATCAGCGTCGACTTGCCGGAGCCCGACGAACCCATCACGGCCAACAACTCATTGGGAAACACGGTGAGATCGATGCCGCGCAGCGCGAACACCTTGTTGTCGCCCATTCGATAGATCTTCGTCACCTTGGCGACGTCGATCACGGGGCGCGATTCGCTCGCCACCACACGCGTCGTCATCAACCGCCGCCCCGGCGTCCGCCGCCGCCTTGCGGCGTGAGCGGATTGGCCGTCGGAGCCGTCGGAGCCGTCGAACTCGCCGAACTCGTGCCGATGATCACTTGCGTTCCCGCGGCGAGCCCGGTTCCACTCACCTGCGAGCGCTGGCCGTCGCTCAGCCCGACGCGCACCGGAATGCGTTTGAGCTTCTTGTCGGCATCGAGCGTCCAAAGACTGCCCGCGCCTCCGGGTGATCCGTTCGCCCTTCGTGGCCGCGTGGCGGCTGTTCCCGCAATGGGCGCAGATGACGTTCCGCCCGCGCCGCGCGGGCCGCGCGTGGAATCGGTCGTCGCGGCGGAGAGCGGCAGACCCGATGCCGCGCGCTCGTCCGACGTCGGCGTGAAGCGCAACGCGGCGTTGGGAACGGTCAGCACGTTCGTCGCCGAACCGGTGATGAACTGGACCGTCGCCGTCATGCCGGGAAGCAGCTTCGCGTCGGCGTTGTCGAGCGTGACGACGACCGTGTAGCTGACCACGTTGTCGGTGAGCTTCGATTGCAAGCGCACCTGCTGCACGACGCCGTCGAACGTGCTTCCGGGAAACGACTGGACCGTGAATTGCGCCGCTTGCCCGTCTTTGATGGCGCTGATGTCGCTCTCGTCGACTGCGGCGAGGATCTGCATCTGTGCGAGATCCTGCGCGATGAGAAAGAGCTGAGGCGCCGACAGGCTGGCCGCGACGGTTTGGCCGACGTCGACGTCGCGCTCGACGATCACGCCGTTGATCGGCGCGTAGATGTTCGTGTACGAGAGATTCTGTTTGGCTTTGTCGAGCGCGACCTGCGCCGACTTTACGCCAGCCTGCGCGACGGACAGGTTGACCTGCATCGTCCCGAATTCAGTCGCGCTGATGAACTGCTGCTTGAACAGCGGTTGGTTGCGATTGTATTCTTGCTGCGCTTGAAGCACCTGCGCCTGCGCCTTCTCGAGCTGCGCTTGGGCGTCTCGTACCGCCTGCTCCTGGAGCACCGGATCGATGCGGGCGAGCAGTTGGCCTTTCGCCACCCGGCTATTGAAGTCGGTGAGAATTTGCGCGACTTGCCCGGAGACCTGCGTCCCGACTTGCACGGTCTTCACTGCGCTCAACGCGCCGGTCGACGATACGGTCTGCTGCACGCTTCCGAGTGTCACGGGGGCGAGCCGATAGCTCGTTTCGTCCCCCGCGCGAGCGCGGCGAACGAACCAGAACGCGGCAACGACGGCCATCAGCGCCGCGGCCGCGATCACGATCTTCTTGTTTCGGCTCATGTGAGAGGCGTCTCGTGCGGCGGTCCGAGTGCGGCCATTGATCGCGGCCGTCACCGCGTTGCCGTCCATTCCAGGCACGGGAATCCCGACGTCGGTCATGCCGGCGCCAGCTGCGCCTCGACGACCGCGAGAAATTCCTTGTAACGCATCGGCTTGGCGATGTAGGCGTCGCAGCCCGCGGCGCGAATGCGCTCCTCGTCGCCCTTCATCGCGAGCGCCGTGAGCGCGACGACTGGAATCGCGCGCGTCGCTTTGTCCGCCTTGAGAAGCGTCGTCGCCTGGAGCCCGTCCATACCAGGCAGCTGGATGTCCATCAGGATCAAGTCGGGTTGCTGTTCGCGAGCCAGTGTGAGCCCGGTCTCGGCGTCCGACGCGCTGAGCACGGCGTATCCCGACGACTCCAGCAGGAATGTCGCCAGCGTCATGTTCGCGGCGTTGTCTTCGATGACAAGCACTCGTGTCATGTTACGCCACCGTATGCCGAACAGACATTGCCCGGCGCACTTGCGCCAGGAATCGGTCGGGACTGAACGGGGTTTTTTCCATGATCGATGACACGTGGCCGTCCAGCCGGTCGCGGTCGGCGTCCGTGATGTTCTTCGAGGTCACGACCATGATCGGAATGCGAGCAGTTTCCGCGTCTTCGTTCAGCGCGTCCACCACGTCGAACCCGTTGACGTCGGGCATCAGGAGGTCGAGCACGATTAAGTCCGGCATCTCTCGCCGAGCCACCGTGATCGCCTCGGCCCCGCCGTGCGCGCAGAGGACCTCGGTAGCCAAGCCGGCCAGCCGCGTGGTCATCAAGTCCACCGCCTTGGGGTCGTCGTCCACGACGAGCACGCGAAGCGCTTCGCCCGGCCTGAGCGGCAAGAGTCCAAGCTCGATGAGGGCGTCACTCAGCTCGCGGCGCGATATTGGTTTTTGCATCACCGCCGCCGCGCCAAGCGCGAACCCTCTATCGCGCTCCGCCACGATCGAGATGATCACGACGGGGATGCGTTTGAGCGTGGGAATCCGCTTCAGGCGCCCAAGGAAACCCCACCCGTCCATCCCCGGGAGGAGGACGTCGAGCGTGATCAGCGACAGTTCGTTTTGCCGCGCCAGCTCGAGTCCCGCTTCTCCGGACGTGGCGACGAGCACGGTGAATCCCTCTGCTTCCAGTTGAACGCGGATCAACTCAGCGGATCGCGGATCGTCCTCGATGACGAGCGCGGTGCCTGCGCCGTCCAATGCCTCGGCCCGCGAGATGACGGCAGCCTTGGGCGACGCGACCGCGGGCTTCTCAGCGGCGCGAATCGGCAGCCAGACCGTGAAGGTCGAGCCCTCGCCCACGGTGCTCTCCACCGCCACGGAACCGCCATGCAACTCGGCGAGCAACTTGACCATCGCGAGCCCGAGTCCCGTGCCCTCGAACTTGCGCCCCAATCCGCCGTCGACCTGCGTGAAGGGCGTGAACAGCCGCTGCAACCCATCCGCCGAGATGCCGATGCCGTCATCGCTGACGCTGATCTTGAAGAACTCCTCGAACTCGTTTTCCGCCAACGGGAAGCTGCGCCCGTGCTGCTCGTCGGCCAGTTGGCCGACGTCGGCGCGCGGCACCCTGCCCGCACTCAGAATCACCTCGCCCGAGTCGACACTGAACTTCACGGCGTTCGACAGCAGGTTGTACACGATCTGCTTGACCTTGCGCGCATCCGCCGGGATGGATCCGAGATCTTTGGGAACGTCCATGGTCAACCGGATGTGGCGCTGCGCGGCCTTTTCCCTGATAATGGAAAAGCTGTTCTTGAAGAGGGGCGGGATCTCGACCGACTCGAGGTCGATCGTCATCTTGCCCGCTTCGACCTTGGAGAGGTCGAGAATGTCATTGATCAGCGACAGCAGATGCTTGCCGCTCTCGAAGATGTTGCCGATGGACCCGCGCTGCTTCACGGTCAACTCGCCCATCAAGCCGTCGCGCAGCACTTCGGAAAAGCCGATGATCGCGTTGAGCGGCGTGCGCAACTCGTGCGACATGTTGGCGAGGAACTCCGACTTCAACCGGCTCGCGTCCTCGAGCTCGGCGTTCTTCTGCTGCAGCGCGTGCTCGAAGCGTTTGAGCTCCGTCATGTCGCGCGCGGCGGCGAGCACGCCTTGCAAGTTCCTGTCGCGATCGTGGAACGTCGTCGCGTTGTACGACACCACGGTGAGCGTGCCGTCTCTGGCTCGCGCCGTGAGCTCGTAATTGGTGGCCTTGCCTGCGCTCAGCACCGCGTTGATCGCCGCTTCCGCTCGCGCCGGCTCGGTGAAGTAGTTCTTGAACGGCGCGCCGATCAATTCGTCGCGCGTGCACCCCGTCAACGCTTCCATCTGCTTGTTGACGTCGGTGAGAATGCCGCGCGGATCGGTCGTCATGAGCGCGTCGATATTGGACTCGATGAGCGAGCGCGTGTAGAAATGTTGATCGCGCAGCCGCTGATCGAGCTTCTGACGTTCCTCTTCCACTTGCTTGCGCGCCGTGTTGTCGGTGCCGATCAGCAAGTAGCCGATGATCGCATCCTGTGCGTCACGAAGCGCCGTGACCGAGACGACGGCCGGAAAACGGCTGCCGTCCTTTCTGAAATACGTGAGCTCGTAAATGTCTTCGATGCCGCGCGACGCCTTGAACACGAGCGCCTCGAAGCCGGGCAGGATCGCCGTGCCCAGCTCGGCGCTGAGCGCCTTGGCACGCACGATCAGCTCTTGCGGATCGGAGATATCCGCGGGCGTGATCTTGTTCATCACTTCCGCGGCCGTGTAGCCGAGCATCCGCTCGGCGCCCACGTTGAAGATCTGGATGACGCCGTTGGCGTCGGTGGCAATGCTCGAGAAGTTCGCGCTGTTGAAGATCGCGTTTTGCAACGCGGCCGCCTTGAGCAACGCTTCTTCCGCTTGCTTGCGCGCCGTATTGTCGGTGCCGATCAGCAAATAGCCGATGATCGCATCCTGCGCGTCGCGAAGCGCCGTGACGGAGACGACGGCCGGAAAACGGCTCCGATCTTTCCGGATGTACGTGAGCTCGTAGATATCCTCGATACCGCGCGACGCCTTGAACACGAGCGCCTCAAACCCGGGCAGGATCGTGGTGCCCAGCTCGGCGCTGAGCGCCTTGGCACGCACGATCAGCTCTTGCGGATCGGAGATGTCCGCGGGCGTGATCTTGTTCATCACTTCCGCGGCCGTGTAGCCGAGCATCCGCTCGGCGCCCACGTTGAAGATCTGGATGACGCCAGCGGCGTCGGTGGCGATGCTCGAGAAATTCGCGCTGTTGAAGATCGCGTTCTGAAGCGCCCCGATGTTCAGCAGGGCCTCAGAGTGTCGAACGTCTACCGTGAGCTCGTCCGCGTCGCCGATACTTGGGTGAATTTGCATGTGTCCCCGGTTCCACCATATCCAGATCTCGGCGCTCTCGAGCCCGTTCGCATTAAAAGAGCGTCAATTGAGGGGGACAAGTGGCTCGAAAGCCTAGTCGGCGGCATATAGGCCGTAGCCGACGTGATTGAGAGGTATCCTTACTAATGAGTACGGCAAGAATGGGCCCACATCGCGCGCGGCGAGCACGGCCCCGAATCGTTGTCTACCTCTACTAACGGATACCCCGGACACCAGGTAAGGAGCCGCTGTCCGCCGCGGATCAAGCGAACGCTTCAATTCCCGGTCCGTCGTCCACCACAGAAACGGCCGCCCAGCGTCCGTGCCACGGACGCTCGTCCTCATCGGCGAGGCGCGGCACGACCGTGACGCTTCCGTCGGGCTGCGTGTATTTGACCGCGTTGGAAACGAGGTTCGCCAAAACCCGACGGACGCGCGCGCGATACGACTCGAGGACGAGCGAGTCGCCCTCGCCGGGACACAGTGGCGCGAGGCTCAGCCGCTTCTCGGCGGCGGCGGCGCTGAACTCCGCGACGATCTCGCGCGCCGAAGCGCCGAGGTCCACGGGTTCTCGCTCGATCTTCAACTGTCCCGCGTCCGCGCGCTCGATCTCGAGGAGCTGCGACACGAGATCCCGTGCGTGATGAATCGATCGCCGTGCGTGCTTCACGCTCGCCAGCTGCGGCGCCGTCATTCCGCCGAACACGCCGCTCTCCAAGAGCGAGAGGAACCCGGCGGCGGCGCCAAGAGGGTTCTTCACGTCGTGCGAAACCCCGCGAATGAGGCGCTCGTGGCTCGCGGCGATCTGGTTCCTCTCCGTGATGTCCTCGGTGATCGTCGCGATGCGGTATATCTCGCCGTTCGAGTCGAGCCCGGGGATGCTGCGGGCCCACCCGTCGCTCGTCTCCGCTCGGCCGCACGACGCGAAACTCGACGTCGTACTCTCCGCGCGTCGGCTTGGCGACGGCGCGGCGAACGCGTTCGCGATCTTCAGCTTTGCTCCAGATGGCTCAGTACGTCCTCGAAGCCAACCGGTTTCGCGTTCGCGTTGCAGTCGCGCTTGCACTCCGTTGAAGCCGACACTCATCGGACGCACACTCGCCATTCTGGGTGCCGTCATAAGGCGAGAGTTACTTCGAGTACCTGGCTGCCCTGCCTGACCTCGTGCTGATCATGGACGAGGCGCACCGCTATCGGGCCAGCGCCGGTGTGCGAGCGATCAACGAGCTGAAACCGATCATCGGCCTCGAACTCACGGCCACGCCGTTCGTGGAGACTACCAAGGGCCCGGTGCCGTTCAAGAACGTCATCCTCGACTACCCGCTGGGTAAGGCGATGGCCGATGGCTTCGTGAAAGAGCCTGCCGTCGTGACGCGTAAGAATTTCAGTCCCGCCGGTATGACGGCAGATGCCCTCGAGTTGATGAAGCTTCAGGACGGCGTCCGATTGCATGAGCAGGTGAAGGTCGAACTGGAGACCTACGCTCGGGAAAGCGGCAAGGTAATTGTGAAGCCATTCGTTCTCGTCATTGCACGGGACACGACGCACGCAAAACAGTTAATCGATTTGATCCAGTCCGACGCGTTCTTCGATGGGCGCTACATGACCAAGGTCATCCAGGTGGATTCCAGCAAGAGCGGCGCGGAAGAGGACGAGATGGTCGAGCGGCTGCTCAAGGTCGAGCACACCGATGAGCCCACCGAGATCGTGATCCACGTCAACATGCTCAAGGAAGGCTGGGACGTAACCAACCTCTACACCATTGTGCCATTGCGAGCGGCGAATGCGCGTACGCTCATCGAACAGTCCATTGGTCGCGGACTGCGTCTGCCGTACGGTAAGCGCACCGGCGTCACCGCGGTGGACCGACTCAACATTATCGCGCACGACAAGTTTCAGGAAATCGTGGACGAGGCGAAGAAGCCGGATTCAGCGATCCGCTTGCAACAGGTGATTCTGGAGCCCGAAGAGCTCGGCGAGAAGACGGTGACCGTGGTGTCGCAGTCCCAATTGGCGAGCAAGTTGGGCTTGCAGCCCGAACGGATGACTGCCGGCACACAACTGTCGAAATGCACCGAGCCGTCTGCGTTCAATACACCGGTAGATGAAAGCGTAGCTCAGCTTGTCTATCAGGTGATCCGGACACTTGAGAATCAACCTCAGTTGCTGCCCAGTGTCTCTTACCTGGCGAAAGCGGATATGCAGGACAAGGTGGCAAAAGAAGTGGTCGCCCAGTATCGCCCGTCACAGCTCGAGATGGACGGTGTAACGCCCCGGCCCGATATCGCGGCCATTGTGGCGAAGACCACCGATCTGGTGATTCAGCAAACGATCGATATTCCGCGCATTCTCGTTGTGCCCACCGGCAACATTCAATCCGGATTCAATCCGTTCACTCTCAAACTGGATACGCTCAACTATCCGCCGGTATCGGAGGAGCTATGGGCCAAGCACCTGCGCACGGATCAAGTGGATGTGATCGCGATGGGAAAGGGTGGCACCCAGGAATTACGCCTGGAGGATTACGTCGTCAGCGGACTTGTTGATTTCGACGATGTATCGTACGACGCACATGCCGACCTGCTTTACGATCTCTCTGGCCAGGTTGTGAATCGCCTGCGTAGCTACCTCCCCGACGAGCACGAGGTGCGCAAGGTGCTCAGTTCCTACCAGCGAACCATTGCCGAGTTCGTTCACGCTCAAATGCAGGAACATTCTTGGGAAAAGGCGACGGGCTACGAGGTGAAAATCAGTAAGGGCTTCACCCAGTTGAAGCCGAGTGCCTACACCACACTGGCGGGTGGGCCGGCGCTCGATTACCGAAAGCCGCCTTCAGACAAGAGCAACATGGCGAAGTATCTCTTCGGCGGTTTCAATCGCTGTCTGTACCCAGTGCAGAAATTTCAATCCGATACCGAGCGCAAGTTATCCGTTATTTTGGAACGCGAGGCGTCGAAGTGGTTCAAGCCCGCCAAGGGCCAGTTCCAGATCTACTACAAATCTGGTGCGGATCATCTCGAGTACCAACCCGACTTCGTGGCCGAAACGGAGGCCACGATTTACATGCTGGAGCCCAAAGCCCGAAGTGAAATGCAGGACCCAATGGTCATTGCTAAACGCGACGTGGCGGTGAGGTGGTGCGAGCGGGCAAGTGACCACACGAGAACGTATCACGGTAAGCCGTGGACGTACCTCCTCATTCCCCACGACGCTGTCGCTGAGAACATGACGCTGAGCGGCTTGGCGGCGCAGTTTGAGATGAAGTGAAAATCCGCTGTCGCGTAACTAGGGGTTCGCGTCCCCTCTCTCGCACGCAACAAGGTTCTCGCGGTGCCGGCGAAGGCAATAGGCGATGGTCTCGACGCGAAGCCGTATCGAACCCGTGGGCTTGTTCTCGTCGATGTCCTTGCAGCAGAAGTACGGTGTGCCCGATCGCTCGACGATCTCCTCGACCACGGAACATATCGGCGCATCCTGGCCGCATTTGAAGCTGGATAGCTCGAGCGCGACGAGGTTGGGATGCCGCGCCGCATACTTCGCGGCCCACACTTTACGATTCGAATTCTCGCTGTAGGCATTCTTCCACGCGTCGTCGATCGAGAGCGCGCTGCGCATCGCGCCGGCGCGCACTTCGTCGCCGAACAACCGCTCGAGCAGGTCGGGGTCGCGTGGAAGAACGTCGGCGGTGAACACCGGAATACCGAGTTTCTGGAACTCCGCTGGTATCTCCTGGCATACGCCGGGATCGTCATGATATGGGCGTGACAGGAGCACCAGGCCGATCCGCCCGGTCGCTTCGAGTCGATCGAGCACGAGCCGCGCATGGCGTCGCAGCCGCGTTTCGACCGCATCCAGGTGGGTCCATGCTGCCTGGCACGCAAGGTCGTTTTCTTCGACGGACAGTCCCAGCGTCTCGCGGAATTCACCATACATTTGCCGAGCGAGCAGGGCAGGCTCGGCAAAGTTGAGGAATGTGTCGAGATACCGTACACGGCGTTCGGCGAACACATCGCGTTCCTTCGTGAACGCCGCCTTGACGGCCTCGGGCGTAGTGGTCACCGTCGGGCAGGAACGGCTGTCGATGACCCCTTCGAGGAAGGTGGGCAGACTGTCGATCATCGGAAAGAAGATGAAGTCGAGCGGATGCTCCACCGTGTGCTTGCTGTACAACAGATTGTGCACGTGCGGAATCCCGATCTTGCTCGGGAAGCATGGATCGATCGCGCCGCGCTTCGCGCCAGCTCTGTACAGTCCGTCGCTGGTATAGTCACTCCACACGAGGTTGCGCGCGAGGAGGCCCAGCGACTCGAAATAGGCCATGAACCATGGGCCTACCGAGTACATCGCTAGCGCGCGCGGCATTCCCACACGAATCTGTCCACGCCGAGCCACCGAAGCGGCGCGGCTGTCAGCTCGTCGGCGACGCGACCAGAATCGCGGCGCGTGTGCGAGTCTGGGATCGCTGACCAGCGCGACGCCCGCCGGCATGAACGCGGCGCGGGACGCCAGCGAAGCGAAGTTGGGATTCGCATCGCCGACGGACTCGATCCCCGCCCTGATCTCCTTCATCGCTTCCACGTCCTCGACGCTGCCCTTTTCACACGTCGCGATGATCAGACGCTGCTCGCCCGGCTGCATGGCAACCTTCGAGGTCGCGCGCATCCTGGCGCTCGATCCTGCGTGTTCGTCGCCGCCGGTGTGCACGTCGATGAAGGTGCGCAGGCACTTGTTCCTGCAGAAGAAGCACCGCGTCGCCTCGGAGCGCGTGCTCCTGTAGACGATCGCCTGCACGCGATCGAGCCCGATGAACGTGGTGCGGTGCCCGCCTTCCACATACAGGCGATGGGCTTCCACCGCGCAGCCAATGGCGCCCGCTTCACCGCAGAAACGGTGCACCACCACGTCGGGTCGGACCGCAAATCCGCGAAAACGGGCTTCGATGAAATCCACCTGTGCCTTGACCGCCGCAAGGTTGTGCTGCGTGCCACCCTGCAACACGAACCGGCGTCCCAGTTGCGCGAGATTGGGGATCTGCGAGATATAAAGCCAGATGTTCTTCGGGAGCACGTCGCAGAGTGCCGCCATGATCTCGTTCGGCGCCCAGCCTTGGCGCTGGAAGTCCACGATGTCCGATTGCATGAACACCGCGCACCCGTACCCGAAGCGCGGCATCGCTTGCGCGCTGAACGCGGTCTCGGCGAACTCCGTGACCGAGTATCCAAATGCCTGCGCGGTGCTCTGCAGGAAGTAGCCATTCCCAGCGGAGCACTGCGTGTTGAGCTTGAAGTCCTTGACCTGGCCGTTCTGGAGTATGATCAACTTGATGTCCTGGCCGCCGACATCCACGATCACATCCGCATCCGGGTAGAAGTGCAACCCCGCCTGCGTGTGGGCGACTGTCTCGACGAGTGCAACATCCGCGCGGAACACATCCCTCAGCACGTCCTTGGCGTAACCGGTCGTGCCGACACCAAGGAGTGCGAGCGTGGCGCCCTGGTCCTCGATGGCGCACCGCAGGTCGCCGACCACCTCCATCGCGTCTTCGATGGGATTTCCCTTCGAGAGCCGGTACGACGTGGCGATGACGTTCTTGTCTTCGTCGAGCAAGACCGCCTTCGTGCTCGTGCTACCGCCGTCGACCCCCATGAATGCGCGTACGACGGACCCCTGCGCGACGAGCCGTGTGACCCACGGCACTGGAGTGTATCGAGCGCGGAACGCATCGAGTTCTTCGCGCGACGACCAGAGTCCCCTGCCACCCGCGGCTTGTCTCTCCCTGGCGCGCCCTTCCATGAGATACCACTCGAGCGCTGCGACACCGGTAAAGACACCGATATCTGGCGTGTCGGCGAGTTCGCCCTTCGCGAACTCCACGGCGCCGATCGCGGCGAAGTACTGCGCATCCTCCGGAACGATCACCAGTTCTTCGAGCGGCGTGTTCCTGTCGTATTCGACGTCGCGCTCGTCCCACACGATCAGCAGGTTGCGACGCCAGCACTCCTGCAGGCCGCTGATGTAGCAGTTAGGGCCGCCAAGCAGAAGGACGCCGGGACGCAGCGTGTGCCCGCGCGTGAGGACCGCGAGGTTCTGCTGGACGATCGACTCGAACAACGACGCCATGAGCTCAGGAGCAGGAACGCCCTGCTTCTGCAAGCCGTTGATGTCGGTTTCGGCGAACACCCCGCACTTGCCCGCGACAGGATGAAGTCTGAGACCGTCATAACGCATCGTGCGCAGATCGGACGAGGCGATGCCAAGCTTCGCCGTCACCTTGTCGATCACGGCACCCGTCCCACCGGCGCACTTGTCGTTCATCGAGGGACTTGCCTTCTTGCGCCCCGTGCTCTCGTCGGTCGTGAAGACGATGATCTTCGCGTCCTGTCCGCCGAGTTCCACCACGCTGTGCACATCGGGATACAGCCGCTCGACGGCAAGACTCACCGCAGTCACCTCCTGCACGAACTTTGCGCCGATGCGCTCGCCGATCGTGGCGCCCCCGGTTCCGGTCGCGAAAACACGAAGAGCATGGGCTGGAACAGCGGGAAATCGCGCGAGGATCGCATTGAGCATCTCGAGGCACTTCTCGGGCTGCCGCGTCTCGTGGCGCTGATAATCCTTGCACAGGATTCGATCAGTCGCCGGGTCCACCACGACGAACTTGACCGTCGTGCTGCCGACATCGAGTCCCACCAGCAGCCCTTGCGGGTACGCCGCCGTACCGGCGAACACGGGTGGTTGCATGGTCACACCCTGCCGTCCTGCTCACTCATGGTGCGCCTGCGCCAGGCTCGACACCCTCGCGTCGCATCAACGCACCAACGTGAAGCGCGAATATCGCCGCGCGCCCAACGAACCCTGGACAGGACGGCATGTTCTGCAATGGATTCCGAAGGTCGCGCCGCATGGCGACGAATGCCCGGATGTCGTCGAGCGTATAGCCGGTCTGGTCCACCGCGCGACGGAATTCTTCCTTGCACTTTGTCTTTGCTTCGCCGAGCGCCATCTGCACGCGACTGTGCGCACTGATGTCGCCTTCACCTGACGTTTCGATGGGGAGGTACGTCATGTTCTTGAAGTGCGACGTGACCGCCGCCTGCGCGCCATCGGACTGCGTGCTCGGCATGCAGCCGAATGGCTTCACGCTGAGGACCATGTGACAGAGTCCCTCGCGGTTGTAGTAGATGTTGTTGGCGACCTCGAGGTGGCCTTCTCCTCCACCCGCACGACTGTTGTAGTACGCATGCCCGAGCCGTTGCAGTTCGGGTTGATCGACGAGTCGATGCGCGGTACCACCGAGCGCCGTACGAAATCGCTCGTATTCTCGTCTCAACATCCGCTGGGCAAGAGCGAGAGTGAACAGCTTCTTGCTGAGCGCCAGTGCGGCCGCCGCGCGAGCACGGATGCCGCTTGCCGGGGTGGCCACGCCATCGACGTGGAGTCCGGCGCGGTCCCTCGCCGCGGTCATCGCCTGGTTGAGCATGTACGTGAGCCACGTTGTCACCGGCTCGACGAGCACTTCGGCGCCTTCGCTTTCGAGAAAGCGGAACATGCGAAAGTTGCCATCGCCTTCGGTGGTCTGCGCCCAGAATTCGCCGGTGATCTTGCAGATGGGCTTTGGGCGCAGATAATCGACCTCGATGTCGTCCGCGATCATCGTGCGGCATCTCGAGATCACGTCGGCATAGTACGTCCCGCAGAGCTGATCCACGTACTTCGCGGCGGCCGCACGACCATTCACGGGTGTGACGCTGGAGAGCAGCGCAATCAAAGGGCCGGCACGGATCGCGTCGTAGTCCTTCTCACGTATGGCGTCTGCGCAAAGGGCGAGGCAACGCGCGAACACGGCCTCAGCCTGTCCGCGATCGACCGCATAGGGGCGGATGGCATAGGCGACTGCGTTGAGCAAGTCGCCCATGATGAAGCTATTGAGGAGCGAGATGAAGAAGTTCAGGTTGAAGTCCACTCCGGCTGTCTCGCTCGACTGGTCCAACCCTCCCTTCTGTTCGAACAGCACCACCCGAAAGCCGTCGAACCCTGAGTTGCGCAAGGCGAGACGAAACTCCGCCTCGTACATGCCGAACCGGCATGGGCCGCATGCACCCGCCGTCATAAAGACGTTGTTATCGAGAATCTCACCGAGTGGGATGCCGTCCACATCACGCATGCGGCGAAGGTGGTTCACGAGTGCGCCCACCATGAAGTGCGTGGGATTGCACTGCCCGTTGTTGCCAAACTCCTTGCCCGCCTGAAAGTCAGCTTTGTCCGGAGTCGCGATCACGCCGGCCTTGTAGCCGAGCCCCTGAAGCGAAGCAAGGATGAGCTGTTCGTGTCGCATGGTGAGCCCGCCGAACCAGATCGTGACTCGGTCACGCTCGGCGCGCATCACCGGTCGCTCACTCGGACGACGGAAATGCAAGATCGGCGTCGTGCGGAGTCCGGACTCCACTATCAGCCTGGCACGCTGGGCGCGGCGTGGATCTCGCACGGCCGTTCACGCGAGCACATTGCGCGTCCAATGAGGAGCATTCCGGCGAGGAACGGGAGAATGCTCAGCCATTGCCCCGTGTGGATTGGCACGCCGAGCCATTGCTCGATGTTCCTGAATGGCGACATGTCGCGCAACTGCTCGACATAGAAATCCTTGTACTGCTCCACGAAGATGCGGAGCCCGAAGTAGACAGTGAGAAAGGTGCCGGCAATGAGCCCCGAGCCGATCGGCCGAACGTTGCGACGCTCGATGACGGTCAACACCAGGTAGGTGATGGGGCCGATCAGCAAATCGTACAACTGTGCCGGGTGTCGGGGCACCTGGTCGTGACGCGCAAAGACGATCGCCCACGGCACCGACGCGGGCCGACCGAGGACCTCGGAGTTGAAGAAGTTGCCGACCCGAATCCACCCGACCGCAAGCGCGACTGCGGGAGCGAAGTAATCGGCCAAACGGGTCCAGGTGATGTGTTCCCGCCGACTGAACACCCACAGCCAGACGACGAGTCCCGCGGCGACTCCATGAGAGGCGAACCCGCCTTGCCACACCGCAAGGACACGAAGCGGATTGGCGAGGTAGAGTCTGGGTGTATAGAAGAAGCAGTAGCCGAGCCTCCCGCCAATGATTACCGCGGGCACTCCCCCATACAGCATCTGCTCGGCGAACGCCGTGGACTCGCCAAATCGCCGCACCCGGCTGAACCAGACGGCGAACCCCGTGACGATGGCGAGACCGAAGCAGATCCCATAGTAGCGAACTGTCAGCGGTCCGAGGCGAACGAGAACCGGGTCGACGTTCCAGACAATCGGGTGAGACATTTGCCCCGGGGAGAACCGTACCTTATGATAGTCGTGCTCTGCGTCCGAGCTATTCTGCGGAGCAGTTCTCCCTTGTCAACCCAGATGGAGCGCGCCCATGCAACGAATATCTCTCGGCGCGCTCGCGAAGCGTCACCATATCGGCCTTTCGCTGTTCGGAATCGTGGTGGCCTGCGCGGTGATCCTTCCCGCGTGTGGGGGGGGGGTAGTACCGACATCATAACGCCGCCGACTCCTGCGCCCGACATATCGATCACGAAGGTGGGCGTGGTCAGCGGGAACACGGTAACGTATACCATCACTGTTACGAACAACGGCACGGTGCCAGCGACAGGTCCGATCGTCATTCAGGACTCGTTGCCATCGGCTCCGGCCGGCGTACAGTTCGCAGGGACCAGCGGAACCTGCTCAGGGGGGTTGGCAGGGCCGATCGTGTGCACCTCGAGCAGCGCGCTGGCCGCCGGCGGGCAGCTTGCCGTAACCGTCGCGCTTACGGTGCCGGCGAGCGGAGGCACAGTGACCAACTGCGCATCGGTGACGCAGGGGAGCAACGCGGGGACAACCGGCGAATCCAACCTCGCCAACAATCGCGCCTGTGCCACGAACACAGTGCCGCCGCCAGTGACTTCGCCCGACATGTCCATCACGAAGGTGGGCGTGGTCAGTGGGAACACGGTGACGTACACCATTACCGCGACGAACAACGGAACGGTGTCAGCGCCAGGCCCGATCGTCATGCAGGACTCGTTGCCGTCGGCTCCCGCCGGCGTGCAGTTCTCTGGGGCCCTCGGGTCCAGCGGGACCTGTACCGGGGTGGGCGCGGGGCCAATCGTCTGCACCTCGAGCAGTGCACTGGCTGCAGGCGCACAGCTGACCTATACCGTCACTCTGACTGCGCCGGCGAGCGGAGGCACTGTGACCAACTGCGCGTCGGTGAAGCGGGGGAGCGACGCTGTAATTCCCGACGAAACCAACCTCGCCAACAATCGCGCGTGTGCCACCAATTCCGTGGCGGCCGCCGCCCCCGCGCCCGACCTGTCCATCACGAAGGTGGGCGTCGTGAGCGGGAACACGGTGACGTATACGATCACCGCAACGAACAATGGCGCAGTGTCAGCGCCAGGCCCGATCGTCATGCAGGACTCGTTGCCGTCGGCTCCCGCCGGCGTGCTGTTCTCCGGGGCCACCGGGTCCAGCGGCACCTGCACCGGGGTGGGCGCCGGGCCCATCGTCTGCACCTCTGGCGCCTCACTGGCCGCCGGCGCACAGCTGATCTACACCATCACGCTCACTGTGCCGTCGGGCGGAGCCGGCGGACCAGGCGGGGGCACGGTGACCAACTGCGCGTCGGTAACGCAGGCCAGCAATGTGGCGACGCCCGACGAAGCCAACCTCGCCAACAATCGCGCGTGTGCCACGAACACCGTCGTGCCGCCAACCGGCACTCTCACCATCGTAAAGCACGCCCAGTCGTTCGACCCGCAGGTCTTCCACTTCGCAACCACGGGAGGAGGGGGCCTGGTTGCCTTCGATCTGGACGATAATGGGAACAATACGGACACACTGTCCAACTCCAGGACGTTCACCCTGCCGGCTGGCGGGCCCTACACCGTTACCGAGACCGCGGTAACCGGGTGGGCCGTGAGCGCGATCAACTGCACCCAAACCGGCGCGCAGAACTCGAACGTGACCGGCAACGTCCCAGGCATCACGGTGACGATAGGGTCTGGGGGCAACGTCATTTGCACCTTCGAAAATGCGAGGGTCGCGCTCGGCACGATCGTCGTGAACGTTACGCTCGCAGGTGCGGGCGGGAGTTCTCCCTGGACGGGGCCGATGAGCTACACTCTAATCGGACCGCAGCAAATCAATGGCACGTCAGCGTCCCAGACGTTTGTCGGTGTACCAGTCGGCTCCTATACGCTGATAAACATCCTATCCGGTGGGCCTCCCGGCGCGACGTTTTTTAGCGTGACGCCCTCCGCCACGCAATCGGTGCTCGGAGGGGGAACGACAACATTTACTGTGAACTTCCGATAGATAAGGTCCCATTCTCGGTTCTGAGTCGGGGAGTTCTTCCCGCATGGCGCAATCCTCCGTGACCCCCAGCGTTCTGCGCTGGCTCGTTTCGGAATCCGAACTAACCCGCCTCCGCTCGGGCCTCAGCAGCGCCGACAAACGCGTCGCCGTCGCTCTTGTCTACACGGCGCTCGTTCTCGCACTCGAAGAGTATTTCTTCACGTTCGCCGCGGTCAAACGTCATGGATGGCTGCGCGGCATCGGATTCCTCGACCAGGACCTCGGCGCGGGCCTCGTCTGGGTCGCCTCACTGCTCGTGCTTTACCTGGCCATCCCGGCGCTAGTCGTGCGGCTGGCGCATCGAGAACCGCTCAGTTCCATAGGCTGGGACACGCGTGGGCTCGTTCGGCATCTCCGCGCGTACTTGCCGCTGTATGCCCTTGTCGTGCCCATCGTCGCCTTCGCATCGCATCGCCCGGACTTTGCCAGGACATATCCCTTCGTCGCCGGCGCTCGCACGGACCTCTCCACATTCCTGCTCTGGGAATGTGCGTACACGGTGTCGTTTCTCGCCCTCGAAGCGTTTTTTCGCGGCTACCTGCTGTTCACCTGCGAAGCACGTATCGGCTGGCTCAGCGTCTTCGTGATGATCGTGCCGTATACGATGATCCATTTCCACAAACCGTGGCCCGAATGCCTCGGGGCCATCGCGGCCGGAATTACTCTCGGCGCGCTCGCGCTGACTTTCAGATCCTTCTGGGGAGGAGTAGTCCTGCACGCCTTGGTCGCCCTGACGATGGACGTCCTGGCCGTGCACCACGCGGGACTCTTCTAGACGGGTGGCGCAGGCTGATGGGGGCATCAGCGCGGCCCCCACCAGCGCCCTCAGTTCAGCAGCGCCCGCTCGAGAAACGTTGCCTTGCCGTCGCTCTTCGTCAGGTACACGACGCCATGCGCCCCGAACCCCACCAGCACATGGCCTTTCGGCAGCTGCACCCGCTCGAACACTTCGCCGTTCCGATTGACCACATCGTACGTGAACCCGCCCGCCGAATTCACCGACGTGGTCGGCAGAATCCAGAGATGCGCGTCGAGATCAGGGAGGACCGACCCTGGCTCGATCGGTGGCCAAAACTGGGGGAACTCGCTGTCCGGCACCACGCTCACGTCCATCTTCATCTGCGGCGCGCCCGCGCCGGACTGCGCCTTGAGAGCGCTCTGGAGCTGCTGATCGATCAACTTCTTGATGGAATCGACGCGTTGCGTTCTCTCCGCGTCGGTGTACCGCCGCCAATCCATCGGCATCTTGGCGCTCGATCGGTGCGCGCCATCAGGATCGATCCAATCGATGTGATAATCCTGAACCCGAACGATCGCGATCGTGCCATCGCTCAGCAGCGCCCATTCATCGGACATCTGGAACGGATTCATCATCATCCGCATCGTGACCGTCGGCGGGCCACCGGCGAGGTTCTCCTTCATCTCCATGGCCATTCGACCCTGACTCGGCGTCTTCATCCAGGCGAGCGTGTCCACGCCTCGCGTGTCGAAGTCGCCGCGCAAGATCGGCGCCGAGTCGGCGTTGATCGGTGTCATCTCCGTCTTCTGACTCCCCGACGGCGTGGGCGCTGGGCGGAAGTTTGGCCGTAGTAGCGAACGATAGATCAAGCGCCCCTTGGCATCGATCCCGGGCCGGCCGAACGCCGCAGGGATACCAAGGTACATCAAATCCGCCGCGTGTGGCGGCGCGATGGAGCGCACTGTCTTCCCGGTCGCGTCGAGCACCTGCAGCGCATTCGCCCCGAAGTCGGGCAGGAGCGTCGTATCGCCCGTATACGGAATGAGGCCTGTAGTGCGGATAGGGACCACACCAGTACCGGTACCGGAATCGGCCACGATCGTGAATTTGAGCAGCGTCGAATCAAAGGCGTAGACGCGCTGGCGGCCGCCGGCGCCGACGAGCACGTGCCCGTCGGACGTCCCGCGCACGGTCACGGCCAGCCCGACGTTCTCCGTGCTGGTCGCCAGGATCGGGCCGATCGCTCGGATCGGGATCTTGTCTTGCGCGCCGGCCGTCGTGACGGCGGCGAACAACAGGGTGCCTGTGAGGATCGTCGAGCGATGTGCATTGCGCATGAAGAAAGTCATTTGATAGGTCTAGTAAGATTTTCCGGGCTAGCGGAGGAAGAAATTTCCACCATCACCGGCACTCGACGACCGCAGGAACTTCAACACTCTGTCATCGAGAAAATTCAGGATGATCGGCGGCAACTTCCGCTTCTGCGCCGGGGTGAGCAGGCCCCGCACGTCCGGCGCGATCTGAATGAGATAGTCCACCGTCTGCTCGCGCGCGTGCACGTACTGCTGGTACGCCTCGCCGTGGCTGTAATGGTCGGGCTCCACTTCAAGAACTTTCGCGATCGGCGTCCAAACCGAATCGGCGTGCAGCGCGAACCTGGTGCTGAGCGTCGCCAGGCTGTCGGCTTGCTTGCGGGTCAGCTTCAGTGAATCGGGCTGCTGCAGGATCATCGTCATCGGGTTCGGAATCGAGCTCGTGCCGAACGACTTCATCGCTTGCGCCGTCTGCTTCGTCCCCGGGCGGCCCCGGCCCATGTCGAGCCGTTGCGTCAGAATCTGTCGCTCGCGCGTGAAGCCGATGTCGTAGCTGACATTGATGCTGACGAATGCCGCCGACCGTGAGGCCGACTGTTGCGGCCGCGTGGACCCGAACCGGTCGTTCACAGAATACTTGAACTGCTTGGACACGGGATCGAAGCCGCGCACGAAGAGCAAATTCTGATCTGGCTGGATGTCCTGCCCCCACCCGCGTGTGTTCTGGTTGCCATGCGCAATGAGATCGGCGATGGCGAGCGGGTTGGTGAAGCTGATCACCAGATTCGCGCGCTTGGGCAGGCCAATCTTCTGCGGATTCAGATTGATGACGAGATTGGCCGTCGTCACCCACGGCGCCTGGCAGGTCGCGCGGGCGGCAAGCTGGTTCAGCTCTTTCGAGAGACAGGCCCGCGCCGCCGGAGCGCCAGTGGCGAGCAGCGATCGCATCGCGCCTGCCAACGCCGTGTCGGCGGTGCGCGCCGGGTCGAACACGAACGCGCGGTCGTTCCAGTACCCGTCGCCATTGACGTCGCCGGCCACCATCGGCGTGAATGGCGTGCCCGACTTGATCGTCGTGCCAATCGTGACGTAGAACAGGTCGGCCACCGGAATGCTGTTCCAGTTCAGCGTGAACTGGTGCTTGCCCTCCGCGGCATGCGCACCCCATTGGCGGTCGAACGGATTGCCGGCGGTGTTCCCCGCGCCGCCGAACCCATAGAACTGATCGCGAACGTCGAGCAGCGAATAGCTGAAGTCCCAGCGCAGGTATTTGCTGGCCGTGACCGGCACGAGTCGCACGACCATCTGCGTCGACGCCGAGTGCAGGTCGGATCGGTTGATGGCCACGTTCCGGAACGCCGGCGAGACGCGGGAATTCGCGATCGCAATCGTGCCCGTCGCGGGAACGATAGATGACGGATCGACGAACACCGGCCGGCCGCCTTCCGATTCAAGCCCAAAGCCTCGCCCGGAATTCAGATTGGCGTCGACCATGCCAGGCTGATTCATGTTCCAGGAGTAAATCCCCTGGAGTCCGAGCACGATGCGATTGTCGAGGATCGGGCTCGACCAATCGCCCGCGGTGCGCAACGCGCGCGGCTGCTCGAACCGCGGGTCGAACGCGAACACACTCGGGGCGACGTTCGAGAAGATGCTTCCGGTGCTGCCGTCGGCGCAGGCACCTGGAACCGCACCCGGATTCTGGTATGCGCTCCAATCGGGTACCGGCGCCGCTGGGCCGACACAGGCGATCGTTTGGGTCGAACCGGGCAACCCGGTCTGACTCACCGCTGAGTTGAGCTGATTCGCCGGGCCGACGTTCTGATAGACGCCGGCGACGGCGTGAATCACCGCCAGCGGCGGACGCGCGGCACCGGGAACGTACGCGATGGTGGGTGCGGTCCCATACGTCCACTGGACGCCGACGCGAGGACTGACGTTCACGCGATTCGGTACGACATCGTTGCGGACGCCCAGGGTGTCGCGCAGCGCGGCGTTGAAGTCGGGTTTGAAGAGAAAGCGGTTGCCGTCGGCGCGCACGCCGTACTGCACCTGCAGCGTGCTCGCCGGCCGCCAGGCGTCACCGATCGATAGGCCGGCCGTGACCTGATCGCTCGGAAAATGAATCGACGATAACGTACGGGTGTACGACGCGGGCGCTCCGGCTTCGAGATCGGCGAGCGAATTGAACGAGAACGATCCGAGTGATGCGCTGACGTCGGAGGCGGTGTGCTCGCGCGAAACGCTCGATGTGATCTTGATGGTGTGCTTGTTGTTGGCGCTGAACCACTGGAGCTGGTTCTGGAGCTGCACCGTCTGACTCGCGACATCGGCCGGCGGCGCGCCGCCGCCAAAGGAGAGCGACTTGATCGAGGTCGAGCCGTCGGGCAGGTTCGACGCGACCCGAACGGTGCCTGTGGGATAATCCAGGAATGGCGTTTGGGACTGCTGCGACACCGCGAGACCGAACGTGGTCTGTGACAGCACGCCGAACCCGAAGTAGTTCGAGTGCAGGAGCGACGCCGACGTGGAATAGCCGCGTGCCTCTCCGGTCTGTGCCGGAGTTCTCGTCAGCAGTGAGACACCACCGCCCGTCGGCAGGACGTGCACATACCCGCCGAACACACCGAGCGTGAGCGAATTGCCCGTGCCGGACGAACTGGGCGTGAAGTCGAAGTTCGCCTGGTAATTCAAATTGTCGGTCGCCCGCAGTGTTGGGCCATTGGCCAGCGACACCGGCACCTGCTTGTTGCGCAAAATGCCGAGCAACCGGGCCGCGGAGTCCGCGGCGACACCGGCCGACTGCAGTCCGACAGGGCTGGTATTCAACAGGGTCAGCATGTCGGCGAAGTTCCGCTGGGCCGAATAGGAGGCGTTGTAGAATGCCTGATCCATCTGGATCGGGCCGCGGAGGTTGCCGCCGACGCGGAGCGTCGTAGACTTCTGTCCCGACGAATCGGCGCTCTGGTCGGTCCATTCGAGATCGGGACCCGTACCATAGCCGCTCAAGCCCCGGAAGGAATAGTTGGATCCCGGGATCGAGGCCACGCTGATCTGCGCGCCGGAGAAGCCGCCGCGCGCGGGGTCGGCGGGAAACTGATTGAACGTGATGCGAACCTGCGCATCGGGCGGCAGCGAGCTGACGCCGGAGCCAAGGCCGTTGAAGGTGGTGGCGTTCTGATCGCCCGACAGGCCGAGCGCGGAAAACATGTCTGCGGCGCCATCCATGCCGGGAACGAGCTGAACGCCCGGCGTGGTTGAAGCCATCGCGGCCAGATTGCCGGCTTGATCGGGCGGGAGCAGCGGCGATGTCGATGACAAGGACTTGTCGCCACCGCTCACATCGGTAGGCTTTGAGTTGCGGTTGACCAGCGCCCGGTTGTCGCTGTTGATGATGACCGCGTCGAGCCGGGCGATGGCCGACGTGAGCCGTGCGTCAGCAAGCATGACCTGTTCGTCGCCGACCTTTTTGATCTCGAACCGCCTCCGGTTGAAACCGATCTTCGCGATATCGATCCAGTAGTCCCCTTCGCCGTTGACGAAGATGATCTGGAACCGGCCGTTTTTGTCTGTCGCGGCCGACTTGGTGATGCTCCCCTGATAGGAGGTCGCGGTGACGCGCGCGCCTTGGATGGGGAGCGTATCGGGGCCCAGAACGCGGCCGCGAATGATGTCGGTTTGTTGCTGTGCGGCGGTCGGGGCCGCAAAAATAGCGAGCCCCGCGGCCGCGGCGACGAGGCGAGTCCATATGCGTATGTTCACGATGTAGTAAGATACGATGTCGGCCAGGGAAAAGATTCTGCAGGGTCGATTGAACACGTCGAGCTCGAGTGGAGGGCATTGCCATGACAACAGGAGTCCCGCTCGAAAACCAGCAAGTCGAGCGCGCTGCGCCGGCCAACAGTCCGTTCGCCGGCGCAGGCGAAATGCGGGCACTGTGCCGTGCCTTTGATTGGTCCGCCACTCCCCTTGGTCCTGTCGCCGGGTGGCCGCTCAGCCTGCGGACCATCGTTGCCACGATCCTCGCCTCCCGCCAGCCCATGTTCCTGTGGTGGGGGCCCGAGCTCGTTCAGATCTACAACGATGCGTATCGCCCGAGCTTCGGTGCCGACGGGCGCCATCCGCGCGCCCTCGGCATGCGTGGCGCAGAATTCTGGACGGATGTCTGGCAGATCATCGGCCCGCAGATCGCGCAGGTGATGGCCGGCGGCGACGCGACCTGGAACGAGGACCAGCTCATCCCGATCGAGCGCAACGGAAAGATCGAGGACGAGTGGTGGACGTACAGCCATAGCCCGGCATTCGACGACAATGGGGCGGTGGCTGGGGTTCTGGTGGTCTGCCAGGAGACGACGGCACGCGTGCTCACCGAACGCCGGCTCGAGGCCACTAACCGCGCGCTGGATCTCGAACGTGCGCATCTCGCGTACGCGATCCAGCATTCGCCGGCCTTCTTCGCCATCCTGCGCGGAGGATCATTCCTGATCGAGTTCGTGAATGAGGCATTCTATCAACTCGTCGGACACCGCGAGGTAGTGGGATGGCCCCTGTTTGACGCGCTGCCCGAAGCACGAGGCCAGGGCTTCGAGGCGTTGCTGAACGATGTCGTGACGTCAGGTAAGCCGTTCGTCGGCCGCGAGGTGCCGACTCGACTTGCTCGCACGCCGGGCGCCCCGCCAGAACAGCGGATGCTCGACTTTGGGTATTACCCCCTGATCGAAGCCGACGGGAGTCGCTCTGGTGTGATCGTGCACGGCGTGGACGTCACCGATCATGTCGCGGCGCGACGCGAGGTCGAGCGTCTTCTGGCCGAGAGCGAGACCGCTCGAGCGGAGGCCGAAGCCGCGCGAGCGGCAGCTCTGCAGGCGGAGAGACAATTTCGCACGCTCGCCGATGCCATCCCGACGCTTGCCTGGACGGCTCGGGCGGACGGTTACATCGACTGGTACAATGCGCGTTGGTATGAGTATACCGGCACGACCCCGGAGCAGATGGAAGGTTGGGGCTGGATGTCGGTGCACGACCCCGTCGGCCTCCCCGAAGTACTCGAGCGCTGGAAGAGATCGATTGCAACAGGGCAACGCTTCGAGATGACCTTCCCGCTCCGGGGAGCCGATGGCCAGTTTCGTCCATTCCTCACGCGCATCATCCCCGTGCACGACGCCGACGGATGCGTGCAGCGTTGGTTCGGCACGAATACCGACGTCGAAGTTGAGCAACGGCTGCGGAAGGAGGCTCAGAGCGCCAACCGGGCGAAGAGCGATTTCCTGGCCATCATGAGCCATGAACTGCGCACGCCTCTGAACGCCATCGGCGGCTACGCGCAGCTGATCGAGATGGGCATTCACGGGCCGGTCACGGAGGAACAACGTCAATCACTCGAACGGCTCCAGCGGAGCCAACGGCATCTACTGGGCCTCATCAATGGTGTGCTCAACTTTGCCAAGGTTGATGCTGGAGCGGTCCGGTATAATGTCGGCGTCGTACGGCTGGGCGATGTTTTTGCGACGTGCGAAGCACTCACCGCCCCACAGATGAGCGCGAAGCACCTCGCCTTTGAGTTGGACCGGTGCGAAGGCATCGCGGCCTGCGCCGACGCCGAGAAAGTTCAACAGATCTTGTTGAACCTCCTCTCGAATGCGATCAGCTTCACGGAGCCGTATGGCCGCATCACGATGGAATGCAGCATCGAGGGCGCGTACGTTCGCATACGCGTCCGGGACACGGGGCGTGGAATATCCAGTGACCAGTTGGAGCGCGTATTCCAGCCGTTCGTGCAGATCGACGTCAGACTCACGCGGACCAAGGAGGGCACCGGTTTGGGACTGGCGATCAGCCGTGATCTGGCGCGTGGCATGGGCGGGGATCTCGTGGCGGAG
Organism: uncultured Gemmatimonadaceae bacterium; assembly: GCA_963817955.1. Classification (GTDB taxonomy): domain Bacteria; phylum Gemmatimonadota; class Gemmatimonadetes; order Gemmatimonadales; family Gemmatimonadaceae; genus JAQBQB01. Next base: position 128,932 of record CAWFQK010000003.1, on the reverse strand, counting down.
AGCGAGCTCGGTGTCGGAAGTACGTTCACCCTCACGTTGCCCGTCGCGAACTGACGCGAGGGGTCGCCACGGACGGACCAACCCATGCGTCGGCGCTCGCGCAGGCCGTTGCCTCTTCGCACGCTGGACAGCGGTGCGCGCCACTTGTACATTCCCTTGTACAATATGCATCGAGGCTTCATGCGCAACGGCCGACCCAGTCAGGATATCCGCCCCCTCTCCGAGTTCCGCGCCAGTGTGGCCACCTTCGTTGAGCAGGTGCAGGCCACCCAGCGCCCGTTGGTGTTGACGCAGCACGGCCGCAGCGCCGCCATTCTCTTGGCCGTCGATGCCTACGAGGCGCTCGTGGAGCGCGCCGAATTGGCCGAGGATGTCCGCGTGGCTGAAGCCCAACTCGCCGCCGGCCAGGGCGTCGCGCACGGCAAGGCCCAGGCGCTGGTGTTGGCGCGGTTGCGCGCGCCGGGGAACGCGCGAAAGCGCACTGCCTGATCCGGCGCTGGCGTTTTGAGCCCTCGCATGCGCGTTGTGTGGTCGCCGCTCGCGCTGGAGCGCGTGCACGCGATCGCGCAGGAGATCGCGGGGGAACGGCCCACCACCGCGGCTCGGTGGGTCCGGGAGATCTTCGCCCGCGTTCACCAATTGCGGCAATACCCACTGTCGGGGCGCGTCGCGCCAGATCTCGCTCGGCCTGAGATTCGGCAAGTCCCATATCCGCCGTATCGGATCATCTATCGTGTCGAACGCGCGCGCATCCTGATTCTGACCGTGCGCCACGGTCGGCAGGAGGACCGCCAGACGGCGAGTGATGAGGACATGGCGTTCTAGCCACCACCCCATGGAACCCGTTCTCCGAATGAGGCCGCCGGCAACGTCGAAGGTGAGCGTAGCCGCCACGTCACCCACGATCTGCAGGCTGTTCGACGACAGCTTGCGGCTTATCGTCCGCGCTGTGCTTGCCCGGGAGCGCCCGAGCACATCGATCGCTCATCGATTCTGCAGCAGCACCGGCTTGATCCCCACCGGGACCTCGTGGTTCGCGACCGTGAATGATGTCCCCGTCAGGTCGGAGTACCGCACGTACTGTGCGTCGACGGTCGCCGGCACTGTCGTGCACGCTCCGTTCGAGCAACCCCTGGACGTGTCCCAGATCAGTTGGGCAGCGTATCCATTCGGTCGCGTGAGCGCGCAGGTCCATCGCGTTCCCGACTGAATGCACGGTGACAGGAGAGCGCCGGTGAGCCAGCCGGAAGTACGCAGCGCCCCCGTTGGCGAGATACTGGTTCTGAAACCAACTCCCAGCACTTGATCCGTGTAACGACGGACTCAGTGTCTTCGCGTTCGGATCGACGGCCCGGATCACCGCCGCGACATCCTTCGACATCCACTCGTCGCCGCATTGCACACCTCGAGCTGTGACCAGTTGACCCCGCTGTCCCAGAGTCGAAGGCCTGTAGCCGGAGCCGTTCCAAGCGAGGTAGAAAGCGGAAATGCCATCGTGGGATGCTGCACCCCCACGGCGAAGAAGAATGCCGGAATTCCGTTCGCGAACGAGCCTGGTGGGCTCGCCGGGGGCGACGTCGAACCCTCGTCCGAACCGGGCGCCGTCGAGGCGCCGCAGGCCCACGAGGCAGCAATGAAACCGGTCGCGACGACGCGTCGCCAAGGTGCGAGAAATTTCATGAGCTGCGCCATAGCCATGATACCACGGCCCATTTTGTCGTCAAGAACAGACTGAGTGGGTCGTCGGTTAGCCGGCCCTTGTCATCGGCCCGACAGGTGTTGCTGGTTAGGCTACGTTGGTGGCCGGCATGGGCTCGGTCGTCGCGCAGACGCACGCACTTGCGAACGCGTCTCTCTCGAGGAGTGGTTAGCGGGTGAAGCTCGAAATTCTCGGCATCGCATTCAGCGCCCTGCGTGCGAACCTGCTGCGCTCGCTTCTCACGATGCTCGGCATCGTCATCGGCGTGGGCGCGGTGATCGCGATGATCGCCCTCGGCAACGGCGCCCAGCAATCGGTGAAGGACCGGATCCAGCGGCTCGGCACCACCATCTTGCAGGTCGACGCGGCGCCGATGCGGCAGAACGGCGTGCAGCTGGGCACGCGGCGCCGCATGACGATGATCGACGCCACGACGATCGAGGAGCGCTCGCCGCACGTGCTCGCGGTGGAGCCGCAGCAGGACAAGAATTTCCAGATCGTCTGGGGCGATCAGAACACTAACATGACGATTCTCGGCGTCACGCCCAACTTCCTGGCGGTACGCGGCTTCGACATCGACCGCGGGCGGATGTTCGATTCCGGCGAGAACCTCGGTATGCAGCGCGTGGCCGTGCTCGGCTACGGCGTGCTGCACGAACTGAACGTCGTCAATCCCGATGCCATCGTCGGGCAGATCATTCGCATTGGCGGCATTCAGTTTCGCGTGATCGGCACGCTGAAGGAGAAGGGCGTCGGCGGCGGGGAGAGCCGGGACGACCAGGTGCTCATACCATTCTACACGGGACGCTTCCGTCTCTTCAAGACGGATTGGGTGGACGACATCTTCGCGCTGGCGACGAGCGAGGCCGATCTGCCCGACGCGACGGCGGAGATCGGGATCGCGATGCGCCGCGCCCACGGGTTGTCCCCCGACCAGCCGGACGATTTCCGGGTGCGCAACCAGGCCGACTTTCTCGTGACGCTGAACGAGACGACGCAGGTGTTCACCTCGCTGCTCGCCGGCATCGCGGCTGTGTCGCTGCTCGTGGGCGGCATCGGCATCATGAACATCATGCTCGTGTCGGTCACGGAGCGCACGCGGGAGATTGGCGTGCGCAAGGCGCTCGGCGCGACCAAGCGCAACATTCTCGTGCAGTTTCTCGCCGAGGCAGTGACGCTCTGCCTGGCGGGCGGTGCGATCGGCGTCGTCGCGGGCGTGGGCGGCGCGACGATCATGCGCGATGCGTTCGGATGGACGACGGCGATCGGCGCGTCCTCGATCGCGATGGCGTTCCTGTTCGCGAGCGCAGTGGGCCTCCTCTTTGGCGTGTGGCCGGCGCGGCGCGCGGCGGCGCTCGATCCGATCGAGGCGTTGCGCTACGAGTGATGCCTTGAAACCGGCTCAGCCGCCGCGCTTGAAGAACTGCACCGCGCGCTCGTGCTTCTCCGCCGCGGCGCGAGAGGAGAAGGTTCCGAGGTTCCGCCGCTTGCCGGTCTTCGGGTTCTTCTTGCGCGAGTACAAGCGATACTGTCCGTCTTTGAGTTTTCGAATCATGAGAGCCTCCGGTCAGCGCGCATGAACCGCTCGCATGATGACGACTCGCAAGAGTAGCGCCCGAGGTCAGCGCCGCCGCCGGAATGCGGCGTGCTCAGCGCGACGCCCATTCGGACGCGAGCACGGCGCGGCGCAGCGAGCCCAAAACATCCGGATAGGCCTCGGGATGTGGGGCGATCCGGTCGAGCGTAGCGGCGATCACGTCGCCAAACTCACGGCCGAGGCCCGTCCGCTGCGCCTCATACCAGTCGCGCGCGTCGCGTAGATCGGCGCGCGCCGCGGGATGAAAGACGAAGCGCGGCGTCACCCGCCGCGCCGAAACAACTCATCGCGCACCTGCTCCCAAGGAATCGCCTCGTCCGGATGCGCGTCAGCGTCCACAGCCCGACGCTCCAGTTCCGCGCGCTGGGCCGGTGAGATGGGGAGCGAGTCTGGTCGAGCGTTGGCCTCGTCGGCGATGCTGTCCCAGATGTCCTCAACGAGCTTCACCCGCTCGGGGATTGGAAGGTCGTGGTAATTGAACGCCGGATCACCCATGAGCCGAAATATGTGCTGTGGAACGCCGATTGACAAAGGAGCTCGACGTGCCGGCCAGGAGGCGCTCTCACGAAACGGACGGTGAAGTATGTCGGGCTCGATGTGCACCGGGCAACGACGGTGAAGACGGTGCGAGAGGAGACAGGACGCGTGCTCGCGCGAACCATCTTGCCCACCGAGGCCGCGCCGATCGTGGACTGGTTCCGCGGCATGCGTGGCTCCGTCCACGTCGCGTTTCGCGTGATGCAGCGGCTCAAGGCGTTGTTTCGGGGCCAATCGCCGAGAAGCAAAAGGGAAAACGATCAGCGGGCACAAAGTGCGCTCTTGACGATCACTCTCATAGAACGTCCGAATTGAGCTGCGCGCGAACCAAATCAGAGCGCGCAGCATGCGCAATCCTTAAATCGCCCGGTTGCTCCAATGGTTGTTAGCCAGCAGGCGCGATGAACCCGATAGGCGCGTCACAGACTCCTGATCCACTTGCCCCAATCATCCAGCGCCGTGGCTCGCCCGCTGAGGTCTAGCAGCAGCGCCTCGGCTGCGCGCCGCGAACGCTCGTCTGCTGCGACAACGTTCGCGAGCACCAGCTCACCGCCCCGCCGTAGCAATGGCCTTGCCAGTGCTGGTGAGATAGATGTCTGATGCAGCACAACCATGGTCTGGAGAAACGCCTGCAGATTCGTTCCATCGAGTATGGCGCGAAGGGTCGAGGCCGCTGGTCGCCAATCGACGTGTCGAGCAAAATCGCTTCCGAGTAGCGCAAGACTTGCCAGTGCAGCTGAGTTGACGCCGGGGTAAGGATCACGAAGGGCGTCTGCCAGCGCGCGCCATGTCTCATCCGACCCCGGGAAGTTCACGAGAACCGCCGCCGCCACCATTCGATTCTGCGGATTGCCATCCGTGGAGACAGCGCTGAGGGCCAGAACTCGATCGCGTTCGCTCCGGTGTGTGCGGAGCACACGCCAGAAGGAAACCGCGCGATCCGCATCGAAGCCAAATGCGTTCGCGAGTTGGCGGGCCGCCGTGGAATCACGAAGAAATAGCCCGTACAGCCCCAAGCGGCTGACGAGATCTCCTTCTTGGAGTCTTCCGGCGGGGCTGGAGAGCACCCGGAAGAGGTCGGCCCATTCGCTGCGAGCGGGAAGGGTGTCGCGTAGTCCGCGCCGCCAGCGGATTTGCGCCGAGTCTTGGGGTTCCACGAGCCGGATAACAACAGATTGGGCGTTGTCGCCGGGGCGGCCCACGACGAGCTTCTCGATGTAAACGCTGCTGAAGTGCAGTCGACTGGTGAGTGCCTTCGTGCACTCTTTGGTCTGAAACAATGAGACGCCCGGAGCGTGGACGCCGAGGGAGTCGGCGAGCATCGCCGCGGTCCAGCGTTTCAATCCGATCACCTCGACGTGTCCCTCGGGCGTCTCTATGACGCTTTGGGCTGCCACTGGCCAAGACACAGCCAGGCCGATAAGAAGGGCGCAGCAGGCGCGCTGAAATGTCAGAAGCATGATCTCCTTGCGCCGAGTGGTCGGTTGCTGGCTGAGTCGAGCGGAGAAGAATCTCTTCGCCTCACCAAACGACCGCATGAACTCAGGGTCATCGCCAAGTGCGGGCCGAGAACCCCACGTCGTGTATGATGCTTCCGTCATGCCAGTACCTTCGCGCGCCAGCCGGAACACGAAGCTTGCCGCGTTGTGGCATGGACTATCTCGGCAATGACTCGCCAGCCGACTCCTGATCCGGTTCGAACGACCAACGTAAAGTTGTCGCGAGCCGTCCGAATCGCGCCTGATTCGCCCGGATCACATGTGCGGGAATCGCGTCAGCAGTCTCCAGGCGAGGGCACAAACGACGCCGGCCGCGAGCGCCGCGACAGCCCGCCCGCCCCATTCCTTCCGGTCGACGGGCATTGGTCTGGTGTCGCTCAGAAGGGTAATGACAGCGAACAAGGTGATCAATGCCGCAGTATCGCATGCACAACGAGCGATACGGCAAGGCCGATCCCTATTCGTGGTATCGGGCGCGAGAGGTCCGAACCCCCGGTGTCAGGATAGTTGTCGTACGATCGCAGTAGCTTAAGCGGTCAAACGTACACCATCCTCGGGGGTCACAGGTGGGTAGTGTCATGCCGCAATACAGTCCGGCGTTCAAGGACCGAATGCTGCGTCGCTTGGTATGCCGTCACAACAGTGGCCGTGATCAAACCGCCGACCACCGCCCAAGCTAGGCCTACAACATGCTTCCGGTGAAATAGCTGGTGATCCGCAGGTTTCTCAACGCTTGGCTGTTCAGACACTACTGTTGTTCTCTCGGTCGGTGAGATCGCATAGCATCGTACGGCGCTAATCGCTGGCGAACGCCCCAGCTAACTTGCGAGCCCGATTAGGCTCGATACCAAAAGACTAGTGCGCGATGCCAACGGGCGCCACGACCGGCCGAATGCAGAACTCGTCAAGTTCAGCGTTCGTTATATGGCCACCACACGGAACTAGCCTGGCACGATGTCAGTGAGGTTCTGACGACTGTGAATGACGACAAGAACTTCGATCGCCGTGTCGCGCACGCGATACACGAGGTGATAGGGTGGCTCGATCAGTTCGCGCACGTCGACCGCGGCAATCTCCGGCACGCGACGGCCGGACTCGGGGAACGCCTGCGCCTGGCGAAGCCGCGATACAATCCGCTCGACCGTTTGATCGGCATAAACCGGTGAGCTGATACTGATGTACTCCGCGATGGCGCCGAGCTGCTCGGTCGCGCGCTCCGTCCACCGGAGCGGAAGGGTCATGACGCGCGACGAATCCGACTACGAATGCGGGCCATCGCCTCGTCGTGCGAGAGAGTCCGTCCTGCGTCCGAGTCTGCGAGCCCGGCCTCGATCGCTTGCCGGACGTAGACCTCATAGGCGAGGTCGTCCCACGTGGCCGACTCCGGGAGATGGTCAACGAGGTCGCGGGCGTCAGCCTTGATATTGGGCCGATCAGTCATAGCTGAAAGTTGCTCCGGTTCGCAGTTCCCTGCAAGCGCGGCGTTTTTCGAGGAACTCGATGGCCATATAACGCAGTAGAGATTCGTGCCGCGCGAAGCCGCGGCAAAATCTCCAGTTGAACTCGATCCGCGCGTGACGGGCGGGAGTGACCCAGCCCTTTGGACTTTCAAGCGAGATGGGGACCGCCGCCGCGAGGATCTACGGAGCCAGAATGCGCGCGCGACGCGAATATCGTAAGCCGAGGGGGGCGCGCGACTCGGCGAAGGCGCCGAGTGGCGGCGGGTGAGCGCGGGTCCGTGCCGATGTACCCGGTGCAAGACGTGGTACGTCGGGGCAGGGTGCAGCATGGCTGGACGGCGGCGCGAGCGACACCGTTGCCGATCCCTGATCCGAGCCTGTTGACCGAACCAAGCGCGTCATGGCGGGGCGCGCGGTCGGTCGACGCGCTCGATGAGGTAGAGGTGGCCGTGCTGACAGGCGCGACACTGGAGTCGCGTCGGGCGCGGGACGGCACTGGTGGGCGGAGTCCTGATGAGCGGAGTCCTGGTGATGCGCGCGTCCGCCGGCCCTGGCTCTGGGCGAGGGGCCGGCGCGGTGTGGAGCTCGAGGAGGAGGCGGGCGCGGTCGCGCTTCGCTCGGCAACCGGGGCTCAGGAGTCCGTAGTAGCGAATTTTCGTGAAGCCGCGCGGCAGCACATGTTGGAGAAAGCGCGCGATGAAGGCGTCGACCGGGAGGGTGAGATGCCGTGTCTCCTGCGTGCGCGCGTGGGTGTAGCGGAAGGTGACGCGCCCGTGGTCGAACCGCTCGAGCTGCGTGTTGGTGAGGGCGACGTGAAAGACGTAGCGGGCCAAATAGCGCAGGGCATGGTCGCCGCGCCCGATCTGTTGGAGATGGACCACCCATCGGCGGTCCCACACCGTGGGCGCGATCTGGTCCGCGAAGCCGGCCTGCGTCCGGGCGTCCCGCATCTTCGCGCGGAAGAGTTCCGACAGCATGTAGCCGGGCATGAGGAATCGTGCATGGGCAGGCTTGACCCACGCCTGCCCGTCGGGCGCGAGGCCGCCGCGGTCGCGAGGAGGTGCATATGCGGATGGCCATCGAGCAGCCGGAGGCCCCAGGCGTAGATGAGGGTCAGACAGACGCGGTACTGGAGCGTCCGCACCGCCGCGAGCGCCCGCCGGACTTCCTCCTGACTCAGGACGACTGGCAGTCGGGCCTCGCGCTTCGGGCGCGCCACGTCGAGCACGGGCCAATGGCGGCCAAGCGTGTCCTCATAGAAGAACTTGAGGCCACACAGGGTCTGCGTGAAGCTGCTCGCGGCGATCTTCCGAACGGTGGTGAGGTGGAGCAGATAGTCGCGGAGCTGTTCCTCGGTGAGCTGATCGGGCGCGGTCCGGTAGAACTTGGCGACCTGCGAGACCGCCAGTAGGTACGCCGCGACCGTGCGGTCGGCGTAGCCGCGAAGCTGGAGATCCTCGGTCATCCGGCGGCGAAGGGCTGTCATACAATCCTCTCTGAAAAGGTCGAGAGGACTTGACAGCACGCAGTCTCGACGGGCAATCACCCCGTGAGAGGCACGGCGGAATCTACGCCGGGGCTATCCGCCGCAGGCGGATTGAGTTCAACGCTAAGTGGGTGGTCACTATACGCTGCAGGTGCGCACAAAACAATCGCGACGCTTGCAGCGTAGCACCGACGACAGATGAGATCGCAGTATTGGAAGTTGCGCAGCCCGAACCGCTTACCCCTCGATGTGCAATGGCACCTCCGTCGCTACGCTGCGTGCGCTCGCAGCGTAGCATGCAGAAACGGACAGAAAACTCATGAGCGTGCTCAGGATGGGTTGCCGCCCCGCGACAGCGCACACGAATTCCCGATCGACGTACACGGCATCCCCGGATCGCTAAACATCGTCTCGGCCGATCACTCGCGCGCCGCCTTCGTACACGGATGCTTCTGGGATCGTCACCCGTCGGCACACACCCTTCCATCAGAGCCTACCGCGTCGTTCGCGCCCCCTCGGCCAACCGACGAATGGCCGCGATTCCAGATGCTGGCCCGATCGCCAGCATCATGAACGCCCACCTCCAGCCAACAATGTGCTGGACCGGTGGAACGAGTTGAATCGAGATCATGGTCAACAGAAAGCCCAGGGACGTCTGCACCGTCAGCGCGGTTCCAACGGCATGGGGCGGTGCCGCCTCTGTTGCGAGAACGCTGAATTGCGCCGAGTCGGCGATGACGAAGAACCCCCAGGCGAGCGCCACCGGCACGAGGAGCAGGAAGCTCTGGCCAAAGGTGAACCCGATCGCCAGCGCGCACAGGCCACTCGCCGCCATGGAAACCGTGACGAGCCACTCACGACCGCGGCGATCAGCGACTCGGCCCCCCCACACGCAACCAATACCCCCGATCGCGATTGCCGCGAACGCTATCGCGGACGAAAGTGAGACGCGCGCCGGCCCTGCCGGTACTCCTGCCGCCGCAGCGCTCGCGGCTACGAACACCGGAAGCCAGGTCCACGCGCTGTAGAGCTCGAACATGTGGCCCAGATAGCCAGCCGTCGCCAGCCGCCACCGTCGTTCCCGGAACACTTCGCCCACGAGCCCCCACGAGAACGGTCGCGGCGGAAATGGATAGGGGCCTTCCTCGTACCACAGTCCGACGATCAGCGCGGCCACCAGCGCGGCCACTGTCGCGGACCAAACGACCGGCGCCTCGCCGGCTCCAGGAATGGCATGAACCAGGTACGGGCCTGCCTTGCCGACGGTCAACGCCCCGACAATGGTCCCCACAGCCAGACCGCGCTGGGAGCGAAACCAGGTCGAGATCATTTTCATCGCCGGCGGATACACTCCGGCCAGAGCGAAGCCTGTGGCAAAGCGACACGCCAGCGCGCCGGCAAAGCTGGGGGCAAGCAGCAGCGCCGCATTGGCGGCGGCGCCCAGTGCTGCAGACGTCGCGAACAGCCATCGTGACGGGACGATATCGGCCAGGTTCAAGACCGCTGACGTCGCGGTGCCAATCACGAACCCGAGTTGCACGATCGCCGTGAGCCAGCCAATCTCGGATGTCGAGAGGTCCCAACGCGCGCCAAGCTGCGGGGCGACGGCACTCGCCGCAAACCAGAGCGACATGCCCAAGAGCTCAGCGGTCGCGAGCAATCCGAGCGTTCGCCACCGCCGAGGATCGTGATCAGCGACTATGGTCAGGTCCGCACCCGGCTTGAATGCCTGTTTCGCGACAGTCCCCATGTCGCGAGATACTAATGACTTTCGCCACGGTACGTGAGATTCAGTCCAGCTGGCTTGGGAGAGCGCTCACTTGGCTTGGGAGACCGTCCACTTGGCTTGGGAGACCGTCCACTTGGCCTGGGAGAGCGTCCACTCGACCTCGGCAAACATTCAGGGGACCTCGGCGAGCGCTCAGGCGACCGCGGCAATCGTCCACTTGACCGCGGTAAACGTTTGCTTAACCGCGGCAATTGTCTACTTGACTGCGGCAAACGCTCAGTCGACTGCGGCATTCGATCAATCGACCTCGGCAAACGCTCACTCGACAGCGGCACCCGCCCACTTGATCGCGGCAAACGTTTGCTTAACAGCGGCACGCGCCTGCTTGACCGCGGCAATCGTCCACTTCACTGCGGCAAATGATTAGTCGACTGCGGCATTTGCTCAGTCGACCGCGGCATTCATCCACTTCATCGCGGCATTTGAACACTTCATCGCGGCCTTAAAACCAGTCAATTTGACCACTCTGTGCCGACCCGCCTCGACTATTCTTGCCACCGCACCGATCAATATACTCTCATGAATGTCGAGTCGTTGAACCCTACCTGGCCCACGCCGCGATGAGGTTTTCGCCTCGGATCTCCTCCAACCGCATGCCGCAGCGGAGCACCCTCGCCGCGCTGTGGCTGATCGCGGCGCTCGTAATCGGGACCGGTGTGCTGCTCGCCGCGAGCGGGTTCGACATCTCTCAGGCGCTCGCCGCGCTCGTTCGCGGCGCGCTCGGCTCCTGGTACGCGTTCGGATCGGGCACGCTCGTTCGGGCCACGCCGCTCATCCTCACCGGCCTGGCGGTGGCAGTCGCGTTTCGCGCCGGCGTATTCAACATTGGCGCCGAGGGCCAGTTTCTCGTGGGCGCCGCGGCTGCCGCGGCTCTCGCCCTGCGCCTGCCCGCAGCCCCAGGCGTGATCGTAATCCCGGCGGTGCTGCTGGCCGGCTCGATCGCCGGGGCTGCGTGGGCCTGGATCGCTGCAGTGCTTCGGCTTCGCTTGCACGTGCTCGAAGTGATCAGCACCATCATGCTGAACTTCGTCGCCGCGTACCTGGTCTCGTATCTCGTGCGGGGACCGCTCCAGGAACCCACACACGTCTATCCGCAAACGCTGACCTTCGCCGCCTCCGCGCATCTGCCGCGATTCGGCGACACCACGCGACTGCACGCTGGTTTCGCGATCGCAGTTGTCGCGTGCCTGCTTTCCTGGTGGGTCATTCGCTACACGGCCGGCGGGTTCCGGTTGCGCGTCGTCGGGGCGAATCCAACCGCCGCGCGCTCGGCGGGCCTGATCGATGTCGAGCGCGTGACGCTCCGCGCTTTTCTCGCCAGTGGTGCGTTCGCGGGACTCGCCGGCGCCATCGAAGTCACCGGCGTGACGTACGCGATGTATGAGAACATCTCGCCGGGCTATGGCTACACCGCCATCGCCGTCGCCTTGCTGGCACGCCTCGACGCGGGCGCCGTCATCGTGTCCGGCATTCTGTTCGGCGCCCTGGAAGCCGGCGCCACTGCCATGCAGCGCGACGCCGGTGTGCCGTCCGCTGCCGTGGCTGTGATCGAGGCAGCAATCATTCTCGCACTCGTGGCCATAGAGCGCGCACGTATACCCTCTGCGAACGGAAGGGGCACGTGAGCTCGGTGACGTCGGCCTTCCTCGAGGCCACCGTTCGAACCGCGACGCCGCTCGCACTGGCCGCGCTCGGTGAGATGGTCGTGGAGCGGGCAGGCGTCATCAACATCAGCCTGGAAGGTGTAGTCCTTGCCGGATCGTTCGGCGCACTCGTCGGAGCAACGCATTTCGGCGTGAGCGGTGGCTACGCGGCATCGGCATTATTCGGCGTCGCGCTGGCGCTCGTCTTCGCTCTGTTCACCGTCTGGCTGCGCGCCGATCAGATCATCACCGGCACCGCAGTCACGTTACTGGCGCTCGGCCTCACCGGCACACTGTACCGCGCGTTGTATGGAACGACGGGTGCCGCGCTTTCGATCGCGACGAGCGGCCCGCGCGCCGTTCCGCTGCTTGCGTCCATCCCGATCGTCGGTTCGGCGCTGTTCCAACAACCGACGATCACGTACGTCGCGTACGTCGCAGTCGCCATGGTGTGGTGGTGGATGTATCGCACACATGCCGGGCTCGCGTTGCACGCGGTTGGCGAATCGCCGGCCGCAGCATCTGCCGCCGGAATCCGCGTCGGCCGGGTTCGCGTCCTGGCAATTGCGTTCGGTGGATTGATGGGCGGCCTCGCCGGCGGAACGCTGGTGTTGGCCCAGGCTGGTACGTTCGCCGAGGGCATGTCGGCCGGGCGCGGCTTCATCGCTATCGCCATCGTGGTGCTTGGTCGCTGGCACCCCGGCGGCATCGCGCTCGCCGCGCTCGTCTTTGGCGCAGCGAGCGCACTGCAATACTTGCTACAGGCGCTCGGGTTGGCGCTGCCGTACCAGCTCTTTCTCGCGCTGCCCTACCTGCTCACGCTCGCCGCGCTTGGGGGCGTGGCCGGCCGCGTTCGTGCACCAGCCGCGCTGGCGCGCGCCGACGATTTCTGACGTTCAGCAGCTCCGAGGCGCGCTCGACCAGCGCGAGCGCCAATGTCCGTCGTCACCACGCTCCACCAAGCCGTACGCCGTTGCATTGCCGAAATCGCGCGACAAGATGATCGCCGGATTCCGCGAGGCGCCGAGCAGTGCCGCGGCGAGCACGTCACGGCTCTCGATCGTCTCCTCGGCGCCATACGACCGTTCCGTGTAGGCGGTCGTGAGCTCCGCCGTGGCCGTCGCGTGCTCGGCAATGATGAAGGTGTCCTCCTGCAGCGGCGTCGCCTCTTGATTGATTTGTCGAACGAGCTTGGCGACCACCACCTGCGGTCCGTCCGGGAGAGTCATTCGCCAGATCGCACGCACCACAAATGGCAAGCCGGAGAACCGGCCGGCGGAATCGTTCGGTAGCGCCGACGCCAGCCGCGTCACGTCGGCGACGAGTGAGACTGAGTCCGCTTGCGACAGAGACTCGGTGGAATCCATGGGAAGTGGCGCCACGACACCGCCAACAAATCCCACGTTCCATGGTCGCGGCGGTGGCGTAGCATTGAGCGTGGCGACAATGCAAGTGCCGGCGTCTGAAATGCCAGGCAGCTCCGCCGTCTGGACCGTTCCGCTACGACTGAACAATGTCACCGACGCCGGACGCGGCAGGGTGGCGAGCGATGCCGCATTCTCCGGTGCGATGACAATCGCCCGCGTTGGATTCTCTCCTGCGACGAGGAGCACCGGCCCGGCATTCGGATCCCAGGTTGCCGCCGCGACAGCCGCGACGTTAGAATCGGCGCGCACCGCGCCTTGGGGAGCAGCCGAGTCCGCGAGGATCGACGATTTGGAACGTTCGCACGCGGCAAGGACCAGTGTGCCTAGCACGAACCAGGACCAACGAAACATCTTCATGCTCGTAATTTGAACCGCCCGGCCCCGGCGTCAACGGCGCGGCGCGTGACCGCTTCCACTGGAGCTCGTTCATGGCACACCCGCATCACGCGAGACCCGTGGTCCGCAGCGACGGCGAGATCCGGCCGGTAGAACGCGCGCCGGTTGTGGAACGCATGAGTTGGGCGCTTTACGATTTTTCCAACACTATTTTCTCAATGAACGTGGCCACCCTGTATTTCACGGTGTGGCTCGTGAGCGATCTCGGCGTGTCGAACACGCTCGATGCCGCCGCGAACGCGGTGGCGTCGGCGCTCGTCGTGGTCTCCATTCCCTTTCTCGGCGCGTTGTCCGACGTGCGGCGCCGGCGCAAGCCGTGGGTGATCGGCTTTACCGTCCTGTCGTGCGCGGCCTGCGCACTGATGGGAATCGCGGGACAACGCCTGCTGCCGCTTACCGGTGCGGAGGTGGATACGCCGGCGGTGCTGCCGGCCGGGTGGCACGCATCCGGGGCTCCGCTGTTCTGGGTGCTCGCGGCGTTCGTTCTCGCCAACTTCGCGTATCAGGCGGCGCAGCCGTTCTACAACGCGATGCTTCCGGAGCTCGTGCCAATCCAGGAGCAGGGACGACTTTCCGGATTCGGCACGGCCGTCGGATATGTCGGTTCCATTTTCGGCGTCCTGCTCGTCGCGCCCTTCTTCAACGGTGCGCTCCCGGGGGTTGGAAAGCTGAGCGCTGGCGTGATGTCCGCGTTGCACGCGATCGTGCCGTTCACATCCCACGGCGGCCGCGTATCGGCGTTCGTGCCCACAGGTCTCCTGTTCCTGCTGTTTTCGCTGCCGCTGTTCCTCGTCTGCCGCGATCACAACCCGGCGCCGCCGGGAACCCCGGTGAGTTGGCGGCGCGCAATCCGCGAAGTGGGTCACACCATTCGCGACGCGAAGCAGCACCCGGGAACGTTGCGCTTCATCATCGCGGCGTTCGTGTATCAGGACGCGATTGGCACGATTGTCGGATTCATGACGTTGTATGCGGTGAAGGCGGTGGGGTTCGACAAGGGATCGGAGGTCACGCTCTTTCTCGTGCTCACGATTCCCTCCATCTTCGGCAGCTATATCTACGGACACCTCGTCGATCGGTTCGGCGCAAAGCGCAGCCTGATGACGACCCTGCTGCTGTGGATTGCGCTGCTGGCGTTGATGATCGCGGTGCCGGGCAAGAACGCGTTCTGGCTGGTTGGTCTGATGATCGGCTTGAACTTTGGCGGCGTGCCTACCGCCGAGCGCCCCGTGCTCCTCGGGTTGGTGCCCGACGTCGAAGCCGGACGCTACTTCAGTCTGATGCTGCTCTCGTCCCGCGCCGCGGCGATCCTCGGTCCGTTGGTCTGGGGTCTGACCGTGGACGGACTCGAGCCCAGACTTGGGACGGCAATCGCCTATCGTGCTGCCGTCGTCACGGTGGCGATCATGTTCGTGATCGCCGCGTCCATTTTGCGGGGTGTCCCCGACCGGTTCCGCGAGGTGTGATTATGCTCGCCGCGGCGGCAGAAAGGGGCCGCCGAGGTCCCAGTGCCACGCGGCGCGGCGAATGCCGGTGCGCGGATCCTTGAGCGGCTTGTACTGCAGGCGCTCGGCGGGAACGCCAACTATGGCGCCGTAGTCGAGCAGCAGCTGTTTGTTGGTCGATACGAGGTGCGCCATGGGCCGACCTTTCCACGTGTGGAAGTGCAGCCAGAGCCCGCCATCCATGGCGTGAATCATCCCGTCGCGCCGTTTTTCGAATTCTCTGAGCGTCAGTGGTCCGCACGTCATGGGCGCGCCAGCGTCACTGACAGGCCACGACTCCGGCCGCCGTGGCGGGCGCAATGGCGGCCGCAGATCCCATGAACATCGCGCAGAAATGCGGATACGATTCCGGATTGGTCGCGGTTGCCGACCAACCGACGGGTGACGCTTCGACAATCGTCACGACGTCGCCGTGCGACGTACTCATCTGAAGGGAATCGATCGAGAGACTGTACACCGCGTGATCGTAGAAGAACGACTCCTCGGAGGTCGTGAGGTTGTGCAAGTCGCTCTTCATGCCGGCGAAGTATGCCTTGCCCTTGGTGCTCGCAAATTTCGGAATGGCGATGGCCGCAAGAACCCCAATGATCACGACGACGATCAACAGCTCGATGAGCGTGAAGCCGCGTCGGAAGGGATGCATGGCTGGGCAACCGGTTGGAGGGATGGAACCCGAGGGGGGTTCGGTCATCTTGGACGATGTCGTCCTTTGCTGAGGCTTAGCAATAAGGCAAAGCAGGGGCCGGGCTTTGGCCAATCGCACAACCTGCGTAGGGACAACTACTTAGTGGCAAACAAAGCCAGCACAGCGCCGTGGTCGACGCCCTTGGACCACGTCGATTTGCGAAAGACCTCGCAAGGTGCGGCGAAGACGAAATGACCGATGATCACCCATCCATCTTCGTGGCGAGCCAGTTTTCTCCAACACCGATGTCCACCACGAGCGGCACAGCAAGCGTGGTCGCGTGTTCCATCTCGTGCTTCACCAACGCCGTCACTTCGTCGAGCTCGGGGCGCGGCACGTCGAACACCAGTTCGTCATGCACCTGGAGCAGCATCCGGGTGGTCAGCCTGCGCTCCGCGAGCGCGTCGTGAATGTGAATCATGGCAACCTTGATCAGGTCGGCCGCCGACCCCTGGATAGGCGAATTTGCCGCCGTCCGTTCACCGAACGCTCGAATATTGAAGTTGCGATCGCGCAGCTCGGGTATGTAGCGACGGCGGTTGAAGATGGTCTGCACGTACCCGTGCTCGCGCGCGAACTCCACCATGGAATCGAGATACTCGCGCACGCGGTGGAAGCGCTGAAAGTATCGCTCGATGAACTCCTTCGCCTCGGCGTGGCTGATCTTGAGCTGTCTCGACAGCGCGTGCGGTCCCTGCCCGTAGATCGTGGCAAAGTTGATCGTCTTGGCGCGACCGCGCATCTCCTTTGACACCAGGTCCAGCGGAACGTCAAAGATGAGGGCCGCCGTTTGGCGATGAATGTCACCGCCCGACTGAAAGGCCTGCACGAACGCCGGGTCGCCCGAGAGGTGGGCGAGCAACCGGAGCTCGATCTGCGAATAGTCGGCGGCGAGGAGCATCCAACCGTTCCGCGCAACGAACCCGCGGCGGATATCGCGCCCGAGCTCGCGACGAATGGGAATGTTCTGGAGATTCGGTTCGCTCGACGACAGACGTCCCGTGGCGGCGACGGTCTGGCTGAACGACGTGTGCACGCGCCCCGTTTTCGGATGGACGTACGATGGCAGCGCGTCGATGTACGTACTCTCGAGCTTCGACAGCTCGCGATACTCCATGAGGAGCACGGGAAGCGGATGTCCCTCGTCCGCGAGCTGCTGTAGGACGCTCGCGTCGGTGGAGGCTCCGGTTGCCGTCTTCTTCAACATGGGCAGCTTCAGCTTGTCGAACAGGATTTCGCGAAGCTGCGGATTGGAGTTGATGTTGAACTCCTCGCCGGCGGTGACGTAGATCTCCTGCTCGACGCGTTTGCGTTCGCGCTCGAACCGCTCCTTGAGTACGGTGAACCACTCGGTGTTGATCGTGATTCCGTTCCATTCCATCTCGGCGAGGACCTCGACGAGCGGCATCTCGACATCGCGGAACAAGGGCGTGAGTTGGAGCGCATCGAGCTGCGGTTCGAACAACGCGCGGAGCTGCCAGGTCATGTCGGCGTCTTCGCACGAATAGTCCCGCGCGCACGCAATCGGCACCTGATCGAACGGCACCATGTCCTTCCCCTTGCCACACAGCTCCTCGAACGACGTCATCTTGTGGTTGAGGAATTCGAGCGCGAGCAGATCGAGTCCGTGTGAACGGCGGCCAGGATCGAGGACGTAGCTGGCGATCATCGTATCGAAATCCAGACCGCGCAGCGTGACGCCGGCCACCCGAAGCGCCAGCATGTCGTACTTGGCGTTCTGGGCAGTCTTCTTCACGGCGGGATCCTCGAGCAGCGCCTTGAGTGGCGCGGTCTCCGCGCTATCGATGGGCGGCAGGTTCGTCACCTGCTGATCCCCGCGCGTCAACGCGAGCGCAGCGATGCTCGACGGCTGAACCGTCTTCTTCGCGCGTGTCGGCTTCGCCGGTTCTGTTGGCGGCGCGTGGCCCAATCCGAGATCGACCTGGCTATCGGCCCGATGACGGTGCGCGAGGGGAAAGTAGTACGCCTCGCCCGGTGCGACCGCGATGGTGACGCCGACGAGTTCCGAGCGCAGCGGATCCACCGCCTGTGGCGCCGTGGAGTCGATGACCGTTTCAGTATCGACGGCGATATGTGGTGCACGCCGTGCCCGCGCAACTGCCTCCTGGAGTGCCGCCACCGTGTCGATCGTGACATAGTGAGTTGCGTGCGGCGCCGTGGCCGCGGCGACCTCGATTGCATCGACCGCGGCCGGCGGGGCGACGGCGAGGGCAGCCGCAGCGGCATTCTTGGCAAGTGTATGGAACTCGAGCTCGACATACAGCCCACGCAGGCGATTGTAGTCGGGCGGCGACAGGCGCATGGCCTCGAGGTCGAGCGTCACCGGCAGATCTTCGCGGATGGTAACCAGCTCCTTTGACAGGAGCGCCATGTCGCTCTGGGCAAGCAGCGCCTCGCGCGGACGTTTCTTGGTGAGCTCCGCTGCGTGCGCGAGAATGTTCTCGATGTTGCCAAAAGAGTTCACCAGCTCCTGCGCCGTCTTCTCGCCAATGCCTTTGACGCCTGGCACATTGTCCGACGAGTCGCCGAGCAGCGACAGATAGTCCGTCACGAGCGCCGGCGGCACACCCAGTCGTTCACTGCCATTCTCGACGCCAACCCACTGCTCTTCGACGCTCGCCGGTCCTCCGCGGCCGGGATTGAGCAGCCAGATACCCGGGCGGACGAGTTGCTGGAAATCCTTGTCGCCCGACACGATGATCACATTGACGCCGGCCTCGACGCCCTGGCGCGCGAGGGTGCCGATCACGTCGTCTGCTTCGTAGCCCGGCAATGCGAGAATTGGAATGTGGTGCGCGTCCAGGACGTCGCAGATCCGCTCCATGCCGCGATCGAAATCCGACTGCAGCTCTTCGGTGAGCTTCTCGCGCGTGGCCTTGTACGCTGGGTAGCGCTCGTGGCGGAACGACAGCCCGGAGTCATGCACCCAGCCGAGATAGTCGGGCTTGTGCGCCTGTGTCAGTCGCTGCAGGAAGTTGACGATGCCCCACGCGGCAGACGTATTCTCGCCACGACTCGTGGTGAGCGGACGCGAGATGAGCGCGAAGAACGCGCGATAGATGAGCGCGTATCCGTCGACGAGGAACAGCCGGGGAGACGGAGGAAGAGCGACGGGCGAGGACAATGCGATAGGCGATGGACGTTTGGCGATGGGCATTGTGCCCATGCCGAAAGCTCCACCGCACACGGTCAACCCTCAACCCTCTGATTCGCCGCCCCCATCTCCCCATCGCGAAAACAGCACCGCCCGCCATGGGGGTGGGCGGGTGCAGGGGAGCTCGCTTCGTGGAGGCGGGTGTCAGACCACCCGGGTCACGTTCGCGGCATGGAGCCCTTTCTCGCCAGTCTTGATCTCGAACTCCACTTCTTGACCTTCGGCGAGCGTTTTGAACCCTTCCATGCTGATCGCGGAGAAGTGTACGAATACGTCTTCACCGCTGTCCTGTTCAAGGAAGCCGTACCCCTTGGCGTCGTTGAACCATTTCACCTTCCCTCTGGCCATTCGCGCTGCCTCCTGCAAGGTGAATCGAGGGTGCATTGCAGTGCTGGACAAGCCGCCGAGCTTGCGCGGCCCTATATAGGAACAGGTTGCGAAATTGTCAAGCAAGGCCAGACGGGCTCGTAGTTCCGGTATCAACAATCAGGACACTGATTTACGTACGCGAAACGACCAGGCCTTTCACGTCCCGGTTGCAATCGCGGATTCCCTGACAACACTCTGCATCCAGCGCGTATCCGAGACGCGCCGTTCGCTTGCTTCGCCTCTCGGCGGCAGTTAGGTTCGGCGCGTGCCACGCGAAAATCTCGTCGGACAGACGATCGCCGGATATACGCTGCAAAGCGAAGTGGGAGAGGGCGGAACCTCCGCCGTCTTCCGCGCCGATCACCCCCAACACGGCACCGTTGCCGTGAAGGTGTTACGCGAAAAGCTGCGACAAGACCGCACCGCGGTCGCGCGCTTTCTCCGCGAAGCGCGGTATGGCGAACGCGTGCAGCACCCCAACGTGGTTCGCACGATTGAGATCGGCGAGGCCGGCCCCGGCATGCACTTTCTCGCCATTGAGTGGGCCGCTGGCGAGATCCTCGAGAAGTACGCCAAGAAGCAAGGGCCGTTGCCGCTCGACGAGGTGTGCGCGATCGTCAGTCAGATCGCTGACGCGGTGCACGCCGCTCACGCCGTCGGCATCGTCCATCGCGATCTCAAGCCGGACAACGTCATGTACGATCCGGCCACGCGTCAGGTGAAATTGCTCGATTTTGGCATCGCCACCGACACGGATCTCGCGCCCGAACAACGGCTCACGCGCGCTGGGTTTTTTGTCGGCACCTTGATGTACGTCGCACCTGAGGCCCTGTCCGGCGAACTGGTTGGTCCGCTCGCCGATCAGTACAGCCTGGCGACGATCGCGTATTTCCTGCTCACCGGCTCCCTGCCGTTTCCCGCGAAAACCCCGCGTGAGATGTTCTCGCAGTTGCTGTCGCAACCACCAATTCCGCTCAACCAAGCCAAGCCGGGCCTGCGTTTTTCGCCCGCTGTCGAGGCCGTGTTGATGCGCGCGCTGAGCAAGGAGCCGGGAAAGCGTTATCCCGACGTGCTCGCCTTCGCCGAGGACTTCCGGGACGCCGCCGACAAGCCGGACGACGTGGCAAGAGCAGGGTTCGGAGCGAAGATCGCTTCCCTCTTCGGACGCTCCAAGAAGAGCTGACCTACACGGCAGCTTTCACGTGGCCCTGGCTCGGTGTCGCGCTTGGATCGAGATCCGGCGGCTGCACCGGGAGCCAGAGGGTGAACGTGGAGCCCTTGCCCACCTGGCTGTCGACGCGAATGTCGCCGTCGAGGAGCACGGCGAGCCGGCGCGAGATCGCGAGACCCAATCCCGTGCCGCGCTGCATCGACTCGCCACGCGGACCGGCATTCACCTGCTCGAACTCGTCAAAAATTCGGGCTTGGTCCGCCGGCGCGATGCCGAGGCCTGTGTCCACCACCTGCAGCGCCACCCACGTGCGCCGCGGATCGGGCGATTGGGCGGAGAGCGCCGGATCCTCCGGCGTCTCGCGGTGCGGCGGCATGCCGGGCAGTGGGGCGCCGACGAGCCGCGCCCGGACGGCAATGCCGCCACTCTGCGTGTACTTCACCGCATTGCCGATCAAATTCACGAGGATCTGCCGCAGATGCGTCGGGTCGGTGCGCACGCGCGGCAGCGATGCACCGATGGAGATCGACAAGCTGAGCCCACGTTCGTTGACCAGCGGTTCGAGCTCGCTCGCGACGTTCAGCACGAACGACCGCAGTGCCAGCGTCTCCGGATGCACCTCGAGGCGGCCAGCCGCGATCTTCGCGATATCGAGCACCTGATCGACCAGATGCCGCAGATGGGTCGCCGACGCGGCGATCCGGTCCACCGGCGGACCCTGCCGCGGACTCAGGTCGCCGTACACGCCGTCCTTCAACAGCTCCACAAAACCGACGATTGCATTGAGCGGGGTGCGCAGCTCATGCGAAATGTTCGCCAGAAACTCGCTCTTCGCGGTATTCGCCCGCGCCACCTCGCTGTACAGGCGCTCCAACTCCGCCGATCGGCCCGCGATCCGCGAGGCCTGACGCCGTTCGCGAATCACGGCAATGGCGATCAGCACCACGGCGCTCATGCTCATGCCCCAAAACGCAATCCGCAGGTCACGAACGCGCACATCGTGGACTCGCTCCTCCTGCACCGCGAGACGCACCAACGCCCGATCACCGGCGATGAGGCCACCCATCATGAGTAGCAGCGCCAGCGTCAGAAGCGCGAATGTCCCGTGGGCAAAGATCCGCGCGAGCGACGAACGAACCATATTCTGTTCGAGAACCGATTGATGTTATTTCTTCGCGACGACGTCTCCTTCTACGCCGCCATGACCCGCAACCACGACCTGCTCGCGCTCCTCGCCACTCGCTCCGCGAAACGAGGAATCTTCACATTAGCCTCGGGACGACAGTCCTCGCTATACATCGACGCGCGGATCACCACCATGAGCCCTGATGGCCTGGCGCTCATTGGTCCGCTCGGATTGACGGCGATCCATTCCGCGGGGTGGACCGCCGACTCGATCGGCGGATTGACCATGGGCGCCGACCCCATTGCCTGCGCCATCAGCTACGCCAGCGCCACCAGTGTTACACCGCTGCGCGCTTTCACTGTTCGGAAAGAACCGAAGACGCACGGCACTGGCAAGTTGATCGAGGGACCTTTCGCCGAGGGCGACCGTGTCGTTGTGATCGAGGACACAATCACCACCGGAGGATCCGCGAAAAAGGCGATCTCCGCCGTCCGGGCCGCGGGCGGCATTGTCGTGGGCGTCCTGGCGCTGGTGGATCGCGAGGAAGGAGGACGCGAGGCACTAGAGGCTGAGGGTGTCTGCGTCGTGTCGCTCGCGCTCGCGTCGGAGATCGTTCCGCTCATCCCGGGGTGACAGCGGAACGACCACACGCACGCCGTCCGCGTTGGGCTCGGGGTGAAGCTCGAGCCCCAGCATGGACGCGAGGCCTTGGAGCGAGTCGAGCGCAGTGCCGGTCCACGGGCGGGCGGCGCGCCCATCGGCATGCACCTGCACCACGGCCGAGGTCCTCCCTATCTCGCCAAGCGATAGCGCCAATCGCGTCCGTTCGTCACCGATGGCGTCGCGCAGGACATCGAGCAGGACGTGCAGCGCCGCGATGTTGGTGACCACCAAGGCGTGAGTGGTCTCGCCGCCCGCGCCGTTGGTCGGCAGTCGAAGCTCGCGCCAACCGAGGGCTGGGCTCAACGCCGCTTGGTCGGAGAGGTGCCCGCGCATGAGGATCTCCGAGCTGCGCGAATTCCGTTTGGCCATTGCCGTGATCTGTTCGCGCGACAGCTGCACGGTCTCGTCCTCGAGAAGGACCAGTGCGTTGTGGACCGCTCCAACGGCGTTCGCTACGTCGTGGCGCGCGATGCGTGCGCGATGTCGTGCCTCGACGCTTGCCGCTTGTCCGTAGCCGGCGATCATGGCGCGCCGTGCCATTGCGCCAGCTCCGTGCAACGACTGGACAGTGGAGAGCGCGTCAGGAATGGACGCAGCGGACGCCGAACGAGCCGTGATCTCGTTCAAAACAGCGCCGAACCGCACATCGAACGCGCCAATCAGCTCGTCCATCGTGGTGCCGGCGCGTGCCGCGGCGCCCCCGATGGCAGCGGACGTCGTCGCCAGGCGAATGGTCGGCTCGGCGTCGCCATTCGCTGCGTCGCGAAGCAATTGCTCGAGGTCGTCGAAAGTCCGTGCGTCGTCGGCCATTTGGCTCGAGTAAGGGTGGCGCACAATGTTCGGCCGGCGCGCCACCCATTTGTGTATGCAGCAAACCTGCCAGCCGGTTTCGGCCTTACTGCACCACCGTTTGCCCGTAGGCACCACCCCAAGTCGGATCGAGCGGCCGAAGGTGCCGCAGCCGATCGAGGTGCGGTAGCACGAGCGAGTGACGGAAGTGCTGTAACATTCCCTCTCCGTCGTATTGCGCGCGGAACTGCACTGCGGTGAGGCGCATGATCGTACGGATGTGTCGTCCAAAGCTTTGAGGTGACGAGTAGTCGAGATGGTTCGCGACATTGGCGACGGAGAAGCCCGGATTCTCGAACAACCGGGCGGCACGCACCAGTCGCGCGCAGGCCAGGTATTGTTTTGGCGCCGGCAGATGCGCGCGAAAGAATCGACTCATCAACGTGCTCGGCAACACGTCGAGCCGGCGCGCGAAAATGCGAACCGTGGAGACCTGCGGCGAGGCGAGAAACAGCGCCTCGAAGAACCGCCAGCAGTCCTGTGGCACCCCACCCAGATCCAGGGCCAGCTCCCCGAGCGCCTGGCGCTGGATCTCTTCGCCGCGTGAGGCCAACAAGTAGTTGCGGAGCTCCCGCCAGCCATCGGCGTCACGGACGTCGACCACCTGCCGCACGCCGGTGGAACCGAGCGACAACACGATGCGCGGCGTGGCATGGTCGATCTGCGTGAGGAGTGCGACCGTCGGCACGCGTGGAAACTCGCGCACGAGCGCGGCAACCCCCGACCGGGCCCGCTGATCACAGCACGTGACCGAGAGCAGCACGGCACTTGCCCGATTCAATTTGAGGTCCTGCACGACTTCCGCGAGCGAACTGCGGTGAAATGCGCGATACGATCCTTCGCCCGCCGCATCGACACGAATACGTTCGTGCGGCGTGAGCATCGTTGCGATTGGCAACGGTTGTCTTGCACCTGCATGATCAATTTGCATGGAAACGCTTGCCCCCCAGGGAGCGGAACCAACAGTATCGAGCCGTCCTCGGCTCGAAGCGGGCGCAACCTATCGGCGGGACGTCAGGCGAGCGTCACGGAGAAACGCTATCTTTCAGAGAGTCGCCAGTCGGGTGATCGCGATCGGTGATCTCTTGGGAACACCGCTCGAGGAAAGTCCGGGCTCCATTGGGCGCGCTGCCAGGTAACGCCTGGGCGTTGTCGGCTTCGGCCGAGTGACGACGGAAAGTGCCACAGAAAATACACCGCCGAATCCTCGGATTCGGTAAGGGTGAAATGGTGAGGTAAGAGCTCACCGCGCGGTTGGCAACAGCCGCGGCAGGGTAAACCCCAGCGGGAGCAAGGCCAAATAGGCAGCGAGAGGTGCCCACCTCGACCAAGACGCTGCGGGTAGGCTGCTAGAGAGCGTAGGCGACTACGCTCGGAGAGGAATGATCACCGGGACGAAGCAATTCGTCTCACAGAACCCGGCTTATAGACTCGCGACGAACGGCGCATCGAAAGATGCGCCGTTTTTATTTCCCGTGTCCCGTGTCTAACTGTTGTCGTTCTCGTGGAAGTGCGCGTGCCCGTGGTGGTGCTCCATCACGCGTGGCGCCTGCATGAGACCGGGGCCGGGCATCCACCGGCCGGAAAAGACCTGTCCCAGCGCGCGCCAGATGAAACGCACGAGCATCACGAGTGCGACGAGCACGACGAATGCCACCGCCAGCGTGACGAATGGGTGTTGCCAAATGGCGATCGCCACGGCGCTCACCAAGCCGAGCTCCGTGAGGTTCACAACCGCGTTCGTCACCGGTTCGGGAGACGCGTCGATGGCGTACCGAAGCCCGAGTTTGGTGGTGTGCGTCGTGATCGCAACCCCACCGCCGAGCAACGCCGCCACGAGCACGATCACCGGGTCTGCGTGCCACGCTGTGGCGGCGGCGAGCACTGCCGCGGCTGGAGGCCTGATCAGGCTATGCAGGGTCTCCCAAGCCGACGCAACGCCCGGGATGAGCGTTGCTACGAATTCGATCGCGTAAAGCAGGACGGCCAGGGTGATGATGATGCCGCCACCCAGTGGCTCGATGGTCGTGGGCACGTTGTGCACCCAGCCCAGACGAATGGCAATGCCGGTGACGGCCATTGCCGCGTACAGGTTGAGTCCGGCCGCGTATGCCAGTCCAATTCCCTGGACGAGCGTGATGAAGCTGAACACGTGCGACCGGCCTCCTACGGTGGAGGGGCGACGCTCAGTCGAGCAAGCGCAGGGGCATGACGAGACACAGGTACTGCGCCGGATCTGCCCAGCCTTCCGGCTCCAAGGTCGCCGCGCGCTCCGGCGCCTTGAACGTCAACCGCACCTCGTCCGTGGGAATGTAGCGCAGGATCTCGAGTAGATAGTTGGCGTTGAACCCGATGTCGAGCGGATCGCCGGTATAACGCACTGCGAGCTCGTCTGTCGCCTCGCCCAAGTCCGGCGTCTGGACGCTGAACTTGAGCATGCCCGCGTTGAACGACAGGCGAATCCGGTGTGTCTGATCCGACGCGATGATCGACATACGCCGTAGCGCGCTGGTGAGCGCGGTACGGTCAGCGATCGCCACGCGGTTATTATCGCGCGGGATGACCTGGTCGTATGGCGGGTACGGCCCCTCGATGAGCCGCGTAAACACCGCGGTAAAGGGTGAGCGGAAACCGAGATGGTTCTCGCCCTTGGCGATCTCGAGCTCTTCGTCTTCGGGAAAGAGTCGCCGGATCTGCTCCAGCGCCTTCGGTGGCACGATCAGATCACAGGGCGGCGCGCCGGCGGACTTGATTGGCATTTCCATTTTCGCCAAGCGATGGCCGTTGGTGGCCACCATGCGCATCATGTCCGGCTTGAACTCCCACAGCACCCCGTTGAGGATGGGTCGGCTCTCTTCCGTGGAGACGGCGAAGGAGGTATGCGAGATCAACTTCTGCAGGTCCCCAGAGCGAATGCGCCAGCTCTCGGTGAATCTGACGTTTGGAAACGCAGGAAACTCGTCGCGCGGCAATCCGAGGATCTTGAAGTGCGAGCGACCGCAGTCGATCGACACGCGTTGTTCGCCTACCGCGGCCATGCGCACGGGCGCGGGCGGGAGCTCCCGGGCGATCTCACTCAGCTTCTTGGCGGGAATCGTGATTGCGCCGGGCGTCTCGACGTCGGCCGCAACCTCTGTGGTCACGGCGATATCGAGGTCAGTTCCCGAGAGGCGAATGCCTTTTTCGGTGGCCTCGACCATGATATTGGCGAGAATCGGCAGCGTCGTCTTCGCTGGGATGCTTGCGGTTACCGCGGCAAGACCTTCCTGCAGCTTCTCACGGGAGATCGTAAACCGCATCACGGCTCCTGGTTGTGCAAAACGGCGTGGTACTAGTAGTTCTCTATTAAGAGCAATTAACTAGTAGTCGTAGTAGTGACTGTTGAGGCGTGGAAAATCGCTGGAAGTTACACCAATTCAAGCAGTTCGACTATCCCTCGCGTTGTTGATTCGACGTGCGCAACCCGAGTTTCCCAGAAATCCCCCTCCACCGACGACCTTTCCGACGAACAACCTGTGGAAAAGGGTAGATGTTTTGTTCAAGTCCGCAGGCTTTCCAACGCTGCCTGAACCCTCGCCACCCGTTGCCCGAACGCAGGATCTTCCTTCGTCATTGCCGCTACGCGCTCCAGACTGTGGATGACCGTGGAGTGATCGCGGCCGCCGAATGCGCTCCCAATCTCTACGAGCTGCATGCCGAGTAGCTCGCGCATCATGAACATGGCCACCTGACGTGGCACGGTGAGGTTCTTGGTACGCGTTTTTGAGCGGAGGCCATCGGTCGTGACGCCCCACTCCTTCGCGACGGCCTGCTGAATGACGTAGGTATTGATTGCCGGGCCGCCGGCGGGTTGTCCTTCCACGGCCTTGAGCTTGTCCCGCAGCGCCTCGCGAGCGATGTCCACCGTAATCTCGCGGTGTTTGAGCGAGGCGTACGCCAGGAGCTTGATGATCGACCCCTCCAGCTCACGGACGCTCGACCGGACGTTCTCGGCGATGAACCGGATGACGTCTTCCGGGATCGTGAGCTCGAGATGGTCGAGATGCGCCTTCTGCCGTAGGATCGCAATGCGGTGTTCGAGGTCGGGCAGCTCGATGTCGGCAACCATGCCCCATTGAAAGCGCGACACGAGTCGCGCCTCGAGACCGGGGATCTCAGACGGCGGGCGGTCGCTCGTGAGCACAATCTGTCGGCCACCTTCGTACAGTGCGTTGAAGGTGTGGAAGAACTCCTCCTGCATGGCCTCCTTCCCTTTCAGGAAGTGGACGTCATCAACGAGCAGGAGGTCCGTCTCACGAAAGCGCCGACGGAAATCAGCGGTGGTTCGGTTCTGAATGGCGGCAACGAGCTCGTTGGTGAACTGCTCGGTTCCGATAAACGTGATCCGCGTCTCCGGCTTGCGCTGCACGATCTCATGCGCGATAGCCTGCATGAGGTGCGTCTTGCCCAGTCCGGTGTCACCGTAGATGAAGAGTGGGTTGTAGACCTTGCCCGGCGCCTGGCCAACGGCGTGCGCTGCGGCGGCCGCCAGCTCATTCGACTTGCCGATGACAAAGTAGTCGAACGTGTACCGATCACTTAATGGTGGCGAGATGATGCCGCCGTTCCGAACCTGGCCCAGAGCCTTTTGGGCGGGAGGAGCCACAAACAAGTCCATCTGTGGGCGCGCCCTGCGCTCCTCAGTGACCTTGAAGATCACGGCCAATGGGTGTCCCAGCGCGACTGGCGCAAGGCTGGACAGGAGCTCAGCGTGCTTGGACTCGTTCCAGTCGGCCGCGAACTGATCGGGCGCGCCAACGAAGATCGTTCCGTCGGCGAGCGACAGTGCCTCAGTTGGCTCGAGCCATGTCCTGAAGGTCTGCTCGGGCAGCTCTAAACGAGCGCGATCGAGTAGCCGGCTCCAAGCTTCGTGGGCTGTCAGCGTCATTGCGTGGGAAGAGAAAACGAGGCGGGCGAGCGAAGCTAGAGATCCGATGTGGAAAAGTCAAAGGGAGCGGAGGAGCGGTCGCGCGAGCCCTGTGGCGCTCACCCGGTCTACCACTCACCCACGCGCGCGCTCCGCGCCTTGCTCTATCCTCCTTTCCTGAATAGGTTTAACGACTGCATCGCAGCTTCGTTCGTACCGTATTTGGAGTGGTCTATGGGTAAGCCGACTTATCGTCCCCGCAACAAGCGCCGTATCAAGACTCACGGATTTCGTGCGCGCATGGAAACCAAGTGGGGGCGTGCAATCCTCAGCCGTCGTCGCAAAAAGGGACGCAAGAGCCTCACCGTTAGACTCCCGAGTAAGTACGCAGGCGCGTAACGACGAACTTGGATTCCCGCGGCCGAACAGGCTGACGCGGAGTCTCGAGCTACAAACCGTCATTCGAGAGGGGAAGCGAATTCGAACCGGACATCTCGATGTTCGGATTCTCGCTTCCCCTCTTGGTTCTCCCCGTATCGGGATCGTTGTGCCTCGTCATCAACACTCTGCGGTCGATCGCAATCGGCTCAAGCGCCGGCTCCGCGAGCTCGTGCGAGTGGAACTGTTGCCGTCGCTGCGAGAGAGGCCGTCGTTGGACGTTTCCATTCGCGCTCGCCGCGAAGCCTACGCCGTCGGACTGGACATGCTCAGGGCGGACGTCCAGACTATTCTGTCGCGTGTCACCAGCGACGCGTCGCGCCCGTAGGGCTCCATGCGCACGCTGTTGATCCTTCTCGTGCGCGGCTACCAGGTGAGCATTTCGCCGCTTCTGCCTGCTTCATGCCGCTATTATCCAAGCTGCTCTGCATACGCCGTCGAAGCGCTCCAGAAACATGGAGCGATGCGCGGCGGTTGGCTTGCCGTTCGTCGTATTGCCCGCTGCCATCCCTTTCGGCCAGGCGGCTATGACCCTGTTCCCTAGCGACGCTTCAGCCTGAATGGATAGACGCACTCTCCTCGCGCTCGTGCTCATGGCGGCCGTCATCGTCGTCACGCCGTTTCTCTTTCCAACGTCGCGACGCCAGCCGAGCCCCACCACCGATAGCGCGATTGCCCGCACCGCTGCGCCAACGCCCACGGCCGTATCATCAGCAGCTAGCCTGCAGCCAGGCTCCCCCGCCCCCGCGCCGGGCACATCTACGGTGCAGCCAGCCATCGGCGCCGCAACGGCCAAGCCCCTCGTTGCCGAGTCGGTGGTGGTTGCCGCTCCGCGCGTAAAGGTCACCTATGTCAGTCCGGGCGCCGTGCCGTCCACCGTCCAGCCGATCGGCTTCCGCAATCTCCGTCCCGGTCACCGCGACACGGTTGTCATCGAGCAGCCCCGCGGCCCATTGCTCCACTACCGGCTCGCGCTCGGTGCCGACACGGTCGACCTGAACACCGTTCCTTTCGCGATCAGCACCTCTGGCCGGACGACGACGTTTACGTCGGTGTCGCCGGCAATCACGATCAGCTACCAAGCAGACAGCGATGGGTTTCGCAGCGCGGTGCGCGGCACGGTCGCCAACGCGCCTGCCGGATCCGCGTTGCTCGTTGACCTACCTCATGCGTTCCGCTCGGCTGAGGCAGACACGCTCGACGACCAGCGTCACCTGGCGTACGCGTACAAGATCCCCCTGCGCGACGTCACGAGCGTTCCGTTCTCCAAGCTCGACTCCAACACCGTGCGTTCTGACACCGGCTCATTCCAGTGGATAGCCGCGCACGACAAGTATTTTCTCGTGGCACTGATGCAGCCGGTGGGGCAGAAGGCGGCGGGCGTCTTCTTTGGGCTCACGATGCGCGGCGGCGAGAAGCTCGGACGCATCACGCGAACAGCGTCGGCGACGACCATGCAGCCGCTCACCAACGGTCAGTTCGCGTTCGACCTCTACATTGGGCCGCAGTCGTGGCAAGTGCTCCACACCTACGGCAACGATCTCGAGAACGTCAATCCGTACGCGAGCTTCATGCGTCCGGTGGTGCAGCCGTTGGCGACCATCGTCATGCGTCTGCTGCTGTGGATGAAGGCGACCCTGCACGTGAACTACGGATGGGTGCTCATCATCTTCGGTGTCGTCATCCGTCTGTTGCTCTGGCCGCTCAACCAGAAGGCAATGCGCACGAGCATGGCCATGCAGCGTCTGCAGCCGGAGTTGCAGGAAGTGCAGAAGAAGTACAAGAGCGATCCGGACAAGCAGCGTGATGCGCTCGTCAAGCTGTATCAGGCACACGGCATGAGCCCGCTGAGTCCCATGCTCGGGTGCCTTCCAATGCTGTTGCCGATGCCGGTGCTCTACGCGCTCTACTACGTGTTCCAGAACACGATCGAGTTCCGAGGCGTGTCCTTCCTCTGGCTTCCGGATCTGGCACTTCGCGACCCGACCTACATCACGCCGCTGGTGATGGGCGCCTCCATGTTCCTCCTCTCGTGGATCGGCATGCGCTCCATGCCGCCGAATCCGCAGACCAAGATGATGAGCTACATGATGCCAGTGATGTTCACGGTCATGTTCCTCAACTTCGCCTCCGGTTTGAATCTCTATTACGCCGTCCAGAATTTCGCGGCGCTGCCGCAGCAGTGGATGGTGACGCGAGAACGGGCCAAAGCCGGGATTGCCGCGACGGGAACGCGAACTGCGAAGAAGGGATAGGTAAGGGGACACGGGACCCGTGTCCCGTGTCTCGTGTCTCGTGTCTCGTGTCCCCATGAAGGTCACGTACATCGGCCATGCGACGCTGCTCTTGGAGATCGGCGGCGCAAGGATCCTCACCGATCCGAACTTCGATCCGAAGCTCGGGGGGATCTTGCCGCGCGTGGCGGCGCCTGGAATCGCGCTCGAGAAGCTGCCGTCGCTCGACGCCATCCTGTTGACACACGCGCACGCTGACCATCTGTCGTTTGAGACGCTCGAGCGTCTGCCGAGCACGAGCCCGTTGTTCGCGCCGCCAGTGATCGCCAAGTGGCTGCGCCGGCTCGGCTTCGCGCACGCTGTGGATCTGCCGCCGGGGGAAAGCACCAGCGTGTGCGACGTGGAGATCTACGCGGCGAGCGCCACGCACCACGGCAACCGATACGGATTTGACCGGTGGCGCCGCGCCGCCAACATGTATCTGCTCGACGCCGGCGAAACGATCTTCTTCGCCGGCGACACGGCGCTTGCCGAGGACACGCACTACCTCGTGAAACGTGTGCTCTGGCAAACCGGACGCCAGCTCGATCTCGCGCTGTTGCCGATTGGCTATGCGCCCTGGTGGAAGCCAGGGTTTCGAAAAGGACACCTGACCCACGAAGACGCGCTCACGCTGTTCGAGCGTCTGCACGCGCGAGTGCTCGTACCCTATCACTGGGGTACTTTCCGTCACGTGACGGCCACCGCGCACGATGCCATCCGGCGCCTGCGCGAGCGGCTGGAGTCGCACCACCTGGCGACGTCGGTCAAGATTGTCGAACCAGGGGAATCCCTCGAGCTGACGACGCAGACGCGAACGACATGATCGGACCCCGCCCGACACCGGGCAGCCCATTCTACTTCTCTGATACGATCGTCGCGCTGGCGACCGCCCCCGGTCGCGGTGCGCTGGCCGTCGTGCGTCTGTCGGGACCAGACGCCCATGACATCGCGCGCGCGGCGCTCACTCGCTGGCCGGCGGTTCCGCGCACCGCACTGCTGACACACGTCCACGATGCGACCGGCGCCGAGCTCGATCAGGCGTTGGTGTTTCGCTATGACGCGCCGGCGTCGTTCACCGGAGAGGACGCCGTCGAGTTGATCTCCCACGGCGGGCTCGTC
Organism: uncultured Gemmatimonadaceae bacterium; assembly: GCA_963817955.1. GTDB lineage: Bacteria > Gemmatimonadota > Gemmatimonadetes > Gemmatimonadales > Gemmatimonadaceae > JAQBQB01. The sequence goes on along the minus strand of CAWFQK010000003.1, from coordinate 97,117 downwards.
GTGCCCACCACGATCGTTGCTGCCCTGATCGCCCGTGGTGCGCGCCAGGCGCTCCCTGGCGAGTTCACCAGGCGTGCCGTTCTCAACGGCAAGCTCGATATCCTCCAGGCCGAAGCGGCGGGCGACCTGGTGAATGCCACCTCGCGAGCCGCCCAGGGCGCCGCCATCCGTCAACTCGATGGTGGACTGAGCCGCAGAGTGCTGGCGTTACGCGACGACTTGATCGGCCTCGAAGCCCTCATCGCCTACGACATTGATTTCCCCGAGGAGGACGACGGGCCGATCGCACCGGCGCGCATTCTGTCGGCCACGGATGGGGCGATCGCCAGACTCGAACAACTGCTGGCCACGGCACGCGCCGGCCAACTGGTGCGAGAGGGCGCACTTGTCGTTCTCGCCGGCGCCCCCAACGTCGGCAAGTCATCGTTGTTCAATGCGCTGCTCGGCGAGAGCCGCGCGATCGTCACGAATATCCCGGGCACGACGCGCGATGCGATCGAGGCGGTGGTCGACACGCCCACCGTTCCCCTCCGCCTGGTGGACACCGCCGGCATACATGACGCACTGGATCCGGTGGAGAAGCTCGGCGTCGAGATGAGCGAGTCCTACGTCACTCGCGCCGCCGTAGTGCTGGCCTGTGGCGACAGCAACTCCGCATTCGAGGCCATCCGCCGGTCGCTCGTCGGGCGCACCTCGGCGCCGGTGATTGCGGTGCGCACGAAGTGTGATGTTTCGCCGGTCACGCCGGCCGAACTCTTAGAACTTCGCACAAGCCATGCGGCCGCTGTGGCGCTTGCCGTCAGCGCCGAAACAGGGGAAGGCCTCGAAGCATTGCTCGCCGCGGTGGCAACGGTGGCAACGGTGGCGCTGCGAGACGGCGAACCGGTGGAGCAGAACGTGTCATTGCTGACGCAGGAGCGACACCGCTACGCAGTGGCGAAGGCGCTCGAAGAAGTGCGCGCATTTCGTGACCGTTGGCAGAGCGGCGACGTGCCGGCGCCGGTTGCGGCCGTGCACTTGCGAGAGGCCGTGACGTCGCTCGAAGATCTGATCGGAGCCGTGGACGTGGAGCAGGTGCTGGACGAGGTCTTTCGGCGATTTTGCGTAGGCAAGTGAACGCGACTTACGGCACGGGCCACGACTCGCGAGTCAAGCCCCGCTTACGCGGTCTTCATCTCCGCCTGCCCCAGCTCGGCAATTTCCGCGGCGCTCGCCCGGACAGCCCACGCTAACCCCCGACTGTTGATTGCCGGCTCGCACATCCGCGCGCCAATGTAGTATCCCGAGCGTTCCGGCATCACGTACCGATCAACCGTACGCGCTTCGTTGCTCATGCCGCCCGACAGATAACGAAGGCGCAGACCAAGTCCTGACTGATCGAGATCGGGAACGACCGCGCGTGCCAGCACCGGCTCGATCTGCCGCACGTCGGCGTACTGTCGGCGTTCATAACCAAAGTACTCCCACGCCGCGTGGCCCGGGCTGATCGCGCGCGAGGCGTGTACCGCGAGACCTTCGTTGATCAACAGTTCGCGCAGCGTCGCCCGGCGTCCCGTGTCCCAAAAGGAGTAATAACCACCCGACTCCTGCACGATGTCGTGCAGCGCGCTGCGGCTTGTTGGCGACGTGTAGCGCACGGCGTGAGCGATCTCGTGGGCGAGCCAGAGCGGCATCAACTCGGGATCGAGGCCAAGGCCTTGGGTCTGTTGATTCACCTTGCCGGTGAAATGCTCCAGACACACGAAGGCGATACCGCGGCCGTCAACGACCAACTCGCCGGCATTCGCCGCGCCGACGCCAACCATGAGCACAACATCGATGTCGCAATCGACGCTGAGCAGTTCGCGGCACTGCTGCTCGGCGCTACGCGCGAGCGTCACGACGTCCGTGCGCTCGAGCATCGTGGTCAGATCTGTGCAGTCGGCAGTGACCGTCGATTGCACAATGTCCAAGAAGTGCCGACTGTCGGGATCGATGACGTAGTTGTGCCAGTACGGCTCGAGAATCTTGCGATGAGAAGCGAAGTAACGCTGGTACGCGGTGAGGCGGTCGGTGCTCTGGAGAACAGCAAAAAAATCAGGCAGCAGGTTGATCAGCATTCGACCGGAAGGCGGGAAGACGGCACGCGCTTACCACAGACACGTCCACAGCGCAGACGCGAACGTACTTCGGACGCGGAATGATAGTGATGTACGGAAATGCGAACAAGAGCTACACGTCGCCGTAGGTGGCACAGTTTTTCCCTTACCTGTCAAGCGAAGGGAGGACCGTGAAGGCAGGAGGCGGACCGATGACCACGCTACAGCAAATCGAGCTACAGTGCCCCATCTGTGAGACGAAATTCCGCTCGCAGTCTGTTGTGTCGACGAATTCATTTGGCGGAAAGCGCACTGACTTTCACGAACGCGCGGCGGGCACCCAGCCGCTGCCCTATCTGATCCATACGTGTAACCGCTGTGGGTACTCCGGCGCCGATCGAGATTTCACGGAAGAAGCAGAAGTCTCGCCCGTGCTCAAGGAGCGTGTATGGAGCGAGCTTGCCCCTGGCGTTTCGTGCGGTACCCTTGCCGGTTCTGACAAATACGAAGCCGCGGCGAAGGTTGCGGAATGGCAGGGCACGGAACCCAGACACATTGCAGACCTCCTGCTGCGAGCGGCGTGGTGTTGTGTCGATGAAGGGGACATCGAAGCAGAACGGTTCTTCCGGCGGAAGGCCGCATGGAAATTCCAGGAAACGCTGGAAAGCTTCGATGGGGTTGCGCGCGACGAGCGTGCGGTACTGACCTACTTGGTCGGAGAGCTGTGGAGGCGAGTGGGAGACACGACCCTGTCAACCACCTGGTTCAATCGGGTGATCGCGGAGATCGCGGACTCGCAGACGCAGCAGTGGGTCATCGACGCCGCCCGCCAGCAGCGCGACTGTCCTCGGGAGTGGTTCGGTTAACGCGTCCCGAACAATCGGTCCCCGGCGTCACCGAGCCCGGGCAGAATATACCCGTGCTCGTTGAGCTCACGATCGAGCGATGCACAATACACCGTCACGTCTGGGTGCGCTGACGCGAGGCGTTTGACGCCCTCCGGTGCGGCAACGAGACACATGAACCGGATGCGGGTCGCGCCCGCTCGCTTGAGCGACGACACGGCCGCCGCGGCGCTGCCGCCGGTGGCGAGCATGGGATCGAGCAAGAAGAAGTCGCGCTCCGGTGCATCGCTCGGCACCTTGAAGTAATAGTCCACTGGCTCGAGCGTGTCGTGGTCGCGGTACAGCCCTATGTGGCCCACCCGCGCTCCTGGCACCAGGCGGTAGATCCCTTCCACCATGCCCAACCCGGCGCGCAAGATCGGAACGAGCGTCAGCTTCTTGCCGCTCACGCGCCGGCCCACGGTACGCTCGAGTGGCGTGTCCACGGTCGCGGTCTCGAGCGGGAGATCGCTCGTCGCCTCATAGGCCATGAGCATGGCGATCTCGTCCACCAGTTCCTTGAAGATCTTGGTTGGCGTCTCGCGATCACGAAGGATGCTCAGCTTGTGCTGAATGAGTGGATGCGAAACGATGCGTAGCGTGGGGAAAACGGGCAGGGTATCCATGGCGCGCAAACTACTGATTTCGCGCCCGTGAAAGAATCCCGAACAGATGTCGAGCGGCAGGACGTTGCACGCCGCTAGCTTCCACCAAATGCTCCCGCGCCGTCGGACAAACTGGTTGCGGCTCGGCTGGATGCTGGGCCTGTTGACGTTCGGCACTTGGCTGATGTCGCTCATCGGTGTCCTGTTCTGGGGAAACCGCGACACCGCCCGCTCTGCCTCCGCTATCGTCGTTCTCGGCGCGGCACAGTACGTGGGACGCCCTTCGCCGGTCTTGCGGGCGCGTCTCGATCACGCCATCGATCTGTGGCGCCGCGGGCTCGCGCCGCGGATCATCTTCACCGGCGGCTTTGGCGATCACGATACGACGAGCGAGGCGGCCGTCGGGCAGCGTTACGCCATCAACCATGGCGTTCCGCCCCGTGTGATCATGATTGAGAACGCCGGCCGCTCCACGGCGGAATCAATGCAGCAGGTCTCGTTGCTCATGGACGCCGAGCCAACACGCGAGGTGATTCTCGTCAGCGACCCGTTCCACATGTTTCGGCTGTCGATTCTCGCTCGCAGGTTTGGGCTGACGCCCTACACGTCGCCCACCCGCACGAGCCCCATCTCGCTCAACCGCCGCGAAACGTGGAAGTACATGTTTGCCGAGTCCATCAAGGCGCCGATCTCCTTTCTGCTTGAACGGCGCGAGCCATAGTCGATCCCCCGCGTACGGCACCAGCCAGCCAACGCCAATAGTCTGCCCCGCCCACCGCGGCTATGTCGTTGTGTCCTGCCCCGTGGATGACGAGCAGCTCGCCCTTTTCGCGCGCTGCGTTGAACACGGCGCGCCCCATGTGAACGGGTACGATGATATCCCTGTCCCCGTGCGCCACCGAAACGGGTAGTGACATCAGCCGCACGCGCGTGAACGTGTCGAAGTGCACGCGCGAGATGAACCTCCAGAGCGCGCTCAGGCCAGGCACGATCAGGCGTGCAGCCATTTCGCGCGCCGACGAGAATGGGGCTTGCAGCACGAGCGCGCGTGGGGGATCTACTGCGGCGAGCTCGGCGGCGATGGCGCTCCCGAGCGAATGTCCAAAGTACACCGTGTTTGCTGGAGCCACGCGCAGGCTGTCTCGCACGTACGCGAGCGCCGCACGGGCGTCTCGACCAGAAGCCTCGTATGACGGAACGCCGGAGAGTCCGTCGTAACCACGGTACTCTGGCAGCACCACGCACGCGTCGGTCAGGCGTGAAACCTCTATGGCCCACGGCACGAGCCAACGTGACACCTCGGCGTTGCCATGGAAGGCGAGCAGTACCGTACCGTGGGACGTGTCGTCGCCTACGACGTAAGCGAATAGATCGACCCCGTCGGACGCGCGATAGTGCACCTGACGGGCTGGCACTGGCGATGCGCCGAGGCTTTTTGGCGGTTGAAACACCACCTGCTCCTGGAATCGCCAGAGCACCAGCAGCAGCCCGGCGTAGATCAGGACCAGTCCGACTACGAGTAGCGAGAACACTTGTGTCGCACGGGATCTTGCCAAGGCATCGATAACAGGGTTCCTGTGATCGCCACAACAGTGCAATTTAGAGCGATGCGCATACCGATCGAAACGTTCCAGTTGGCCAACGGGCTATTCGTCACCTTCTCGGAAGACCACATTGCACCGCTCGTCGCGGTCAATCTCTGGTATCACGTGGGGTCCGCGAACGAACCCGCCGGACGCACCGGCTTTGCGCACCTGTTCGAGCATATGCTGTTTCAGGGATCTGCCGACGTGCAGGCGAACGAGCATTTCGAGCTCGTCCAGCGCGCCGGTGGCACGCTCAATGGTTCGACCTGGCTCGAGCGCACGAACTACTTCGAGACCGTGCCGTCGAATCAGCTCGAGCTCGCGCTTTGGCTCGAGGCCAACCGCATGGGCAAGCTGCTGCCAGCCATGACCCAGCAGAAGCTCGACACCCAGCGCGACGTGGTGATGAACGAGCGCCGTTGGTCGATCGACAACCAGCCGTACGGCACCTGGATGGAAAAGCTCCCGGCGCTCTGCTTTCCCGATGCGCACCCGTTCCATCATTCATTGATGGGCTCAATGGAAGACCTTGCCGCGGCGAGCCTTGACGACGTCGCACAGTTCTTCTCCACGTTCTATGCGCCGGAGAACGCGGTGTTGTCGATTGCCGGTGACTTCGATCCGGTTGACGCGCGTCGTCTCGTCGAGAAGCACTTTGGCGGCATCCCGCGCGGCAAAGGCAAGCCGCCGCTGCCCGATATGTCCCTGCCGCCCGTGTTCGGACAATGGAAACGCGAGGTCGTGCCCGACGACATCATGCTCCCTCGCCTCTTCCTCGCGTTTCGCACGCCGGCGTTCGGAACGGAGGAGTACTACGCGGCGAGCGTCTGCGGAGCCATTCTCGGTCTGCGCAACGGGAGCCGGCTCCGCCGCCGATTGGTACGCGAACGACAAGTGGCAGCCGAGGCATCGGCGTTCACGTACGATCTCTCCAAGGGCGCTGACATCCTTGTCGTCGACGTGACGGCCCGGCCCGGCGTGCCGGCCGAGCAGCTCGAGCAGGAAGTGGCGTCCGAGATCGACACTGTGGTGCGTGACGGCGTCAATGACGGCGAGGTCGAACGCGCCGCCGCACTCATTCAGACGGCGTTCGTGTCAGCAATGCAGGAGGCCGGAGAGCGTGCCGATCGTCTGTCGCTCTTCGCCACATATTTCGGCAAACCAGAGCTGATCAACCAAGAAGTGGAACGCTACCACTCTGTGACCACCAGCCGCGTCAACGCCTTCATTCATGAGCGGCTGGGCGAGAACAACCGCGCCAGTCTTCTTTACGTGCCGCGCGACCTGGCCCCCGGCGAGCTCATTGGTGCTGGCGCAGCAGCGGAGGCACAATGAGCACCACCATGGCTGATCCAACGTCGGTCCGCCCGCAGCCCGGGCCCCCGCGCGTCTATCATTTTCCTCGCTTCGAGCGGCGTACGCTCGACAACGGCCTCGAACTGATCGTGGCGCCCGTGCCCAAGCTGCCGCTCGTCACAGTGGTCGTGCTCGTCGACGGCGGCGCGGTCTGCGATCCTGCCGGTCGTGAGGGCACGGCACAGCTCGCAGCCAAGCTCCTCATTGAAGGTACCGAAAAGAGCGACGGTGCCGAACTCACCGAACGATTCGAGCGGCTCGGCGCGTCCATCGATGCACACGCCGATTGGGACGCGACGACCGTCACGATGACGGCACTGTCCGAACATCTTCCCGCGGCGTTCGCGCTCGTGGGGGAGGTACTTCGGACCCCGGCCTTCCGTATGCGTGAGGTGGAGCGACTCAAAGCCGAACGTCGCGCCGAACTGCTGCAGCTCCGCGCCGAGCCGCGCGGCCTTGCCGACGAAATGTTCTCGCGCTTTCTCTTCACGCCTGCATCGCGATACGCGCACCCAGAGGGCGGGGACGAGAAGAGCGTCGACGCCATTCAACGCGAGCACATCCTGTTGTTCTATGAATCGCGCTATCGTCCCGGCGGCGTGACGGTCATTGTCACCGGGGATGTGACGGTGGCACAAGCCGAAGAGATGACGCGTCGCGAATTCGGCAGCTGGAAGGGCGGCGCGCCGCCGCGCGTCGTCGCCGATGACATGCCGGCCCGTCTGGAGCGCGCGGTGCACATCGTCGCCAAGGACGACGCACCGCAGTCGGAGCTGCGTATTGGCCACGTTGGCATTCCGCGCAATCATCCGGACTACTTTCCGGTCAACGTCATGAACGCGGTGCTCGGCGGGCTGTTCAACTCGCGAATCAATCTCAACCTGCGCGAGGCGCACGGATATACCTACGGAGCGTCCTCCGCGTTCGAATGGCGGCGTCAAGCGGGACCATTCCTCGTCTCCACGGCGGTAAAGTCCGACGTGACCGACGCGGCGGCGCGCGAAGTGTTGCTCGAGATTGACCGCATCCGGGCCGAGCCGATTGCACCCGAGGAACTGTCGCTGGCGACCAGCTATCTCGACGGCGTCTTTCCCCTCCGTTTTGAGACGACGTCCGCGATTGCCGCGGCGCTCAGCCTCTTAGTGGTGCACGCATTACCCGACGACTACTACGACCGGTATCGCGAGCGCGTGCGAGCCGTAACCGTCGAGCAGATCCTCCAGGCGGCACAGATGCATCTTCATCCCGAAGCATTGCAGATGCTTGTCGTCGGCGATCCAGCTGCCGTGTCCGGGTCGCTCGACAAGCTCGGTTTCGGCCCGATGACGTTGTACGATACCGTCGGCCAATTGACGGCATGACACCAGACGAGCCGCAAAGCAGCGTGTCGCAACAGGCGGAGCCGGGAAAGATCATCAGTCAGCGTCTGCACACCGGCAGGATCATCAATCTCGATCAAGACACGGTCCGTTTTCCCGACGGATCAATCGGGCAGATGGAGATGATCCGACACCCCGGCGCGAGCGCTGTCGTCCCATTTCTCAGCGATCCCACGGGCGACGATCCGCAGATCCTGCTGCTCAAGCAGTATCGCTACGCCGCCGAGCAGTTCCTGTACGAGATTCCCGCCGGGCGGCTTGACGCTGGCGAGGATCCGCGCGATTGCGCCATTCGCGAGCTACGCGAAGAAACCGGCTGCACTGCCGCGCGCGTCGAGTTCCTCACAACGATCTACACGACTCCAGGCTTCACCGACGAGCGCATCCACCTCTTCATGGCAGTGGGACTGGAGCACGGGGAGCACGCGCGCGAAGCGGATGAGTTCATCACGCTGGAGACGGTCACCCTGTCGCGTGCGCTGCAACTGATCCGCGAGGGTGTGATCAAGGACGGCAAGACGGCAGTCGGAATCCTCTTCGCCGCAGGATTTCGCGCCGGCCAGTAGGCAACCCCTTACACCGCACGTGTGTCAAAACCGGGACACACGATAGGGGTCTGTCCCACCTGATCGTCGCATATTCAGGACATATCCCGGCTTCCCGCCGTTGGCGGCTAATCGCCTAAGACATTCAATACCAATGTGTTAGGCATTTGCTCCAGGCGTCATCCAGCGGGCACGGGGCCTGCCTTTCCAAGTACTCGGAAAAGGGGCACTGGCTGGGATCAGCAAGCGGATCGGTTCTGTCTATTGGGGTTCTACCCTGAAGCAGTGCCAAAGGAGCACGGCTAAAATGGCTGAGGTCGCAATCAAACGGGCGCAGTTGCCAGGGTCGGCGACGCGCGAAATGCTCCGGTCACTCGAGGATGGCGCGGTAGTCACCGCGTTTCTAGGCGGCGAGGAGCGTGCGTTCCAGGAGTTGGTTGAGCGATACCAGACGCGGCTGCTCAACTTCATTTATCGCACGATCGGCGATCGGGAAAAAGCCGAGGATCTCGTTCAGGAGGTCTTCATCCGCGTGTATCGCCACATTCATCGCTTTGATCGGTCGAAGAAATTTTCGACTTGGGTATATACGATCGCGTCGAACCTGGCCAAGAACGAACTGCGCAACCGTTCCCGCAACCCGCTCGTGCTCTTCCAGACGATCAAGGGCAACTGGGACGACGAAGACCGGCCGCTGCAGTTCGAAGACACCTCGGCTAGGCCCGACGACCTGTACCGCAAGCGCCACCTGCGGGAGCTGGTTGAAGACACCGTGGGGAAGCTGCCGGAACACCACCGGCAAGTGTTTGTGCTGCGCGAGCTCGAGGGAAAATCGTACGAGGAGATCGCGGAGATCACAGACTGCAATCTTGGAACGGTCAAGTCGCGGCTGAATCGGGCGCGAACGGCGTTCGCGTCGATAATCGAACCGAAAATCGACTGAAAATGGGAAGGGGAACGATCGGGGGAGGCCAGTTTGGCCTCCCTCTTTTCGTTGTCGGGCAGTCGATCCAGGCGATCAGGTGAGGAACTGCGTACCGGCATTCGGGTACCTTCCACTGACCTACTTATCGAGCCGTTCTGATGGATTGTCGTGAGTTTCGGTGCAAGCATGTCGCATATGTGGATGATCTGCTTCCCACAGTTCAGATGCGGGCCATGCAGCAGCACGTGGAGGTATGTCCCCGCTGCTCGCGTCAGGATGTTGCGGTTCGTCGGAGCCTGATGCTCGTACATAGTCTGCCGTTGGTGCAGCCGTCGCCGGACTTCATGGCACGCCTCAACGTGCGGATCGACCAGCTCGGCCCTGTCTCCCGCGCGGATGTGGTCGCGCGGCGATCCCTACTGGTTTCGGTTGGCGCCTTCAGCGCGCTCGCCGCCGGAATTGCGGTTGTGGCGTACATGGCGATCGAGACCACGCACTACTACGCGCCTCAGCAGGATCTGCCCGTCACGCCCATGGTCGCGAGTGCGCCTGAAATGCCGGTTGCGGTGCCGATGGCAAACGCTGCGTTCGTTGCGTCTGTGTCGACGGGAATGCCCGTCTGGCCGGCGGTGCTCATGGTCGGTCAGGCCCCGATGCACTTCGCGAACATGGACTTTCGCGAGACGGAGCGGACGACGCGCTAGCTCTGCTCGTCGGTTCGCAAGGAGCGACTGATGGAGACAGCCGCCAACTGCAGCCGCCAACTGCAGCCGATAGCCGTGTCGATTCGTATATTCCTCGGCATGTCCCCTCCGCGCTCTACCACCGCAGACGCCAAACCTCTCCGTACCGCGATCCGGGAGCAGAAGTTCGCTCCGGCGTACTATCTGTACGGCGAGGACGACTACCTCAAGAACGAGGAGCTCAAGCGCGCCATCGATGCGGCGGTCGATTCGGCTACGCGGGATTTCAATTTCGAAATGCTGCGTGGCGGCGATCTCGACGCGGAGACGCTCGGGACAATGGTGAGCACGCCGCCGATGATGGCCGATCGGCGCGTCGTCGTCGTTCGCGACGTGAACGCGTTGAAGAAGGACGCGCGCGCGATGCTCGACAAGTATCTGAAGAAACCCGCGCCCGATCTATTGCTCCTGCTCGTTGCGCCGGCGGGCGCGAAGGCGGACAAGGGCTTGGTGAGCGCCACGACCGCGGTCGAATTCGAGCCGCTGAGTGGCGCCCGCATCCCGAAGTGGATTTCGTATTACGCCGAGCATGACCTTGGCACCACGATCACCGATGGTGCCGTGACGCTGCTGCAGGAAGCTGCAGGCACCGACCTCGCGCAGCTCCGGATCGAGCTCGATAAGGCCGCAAGCTATGCGGGCGGCGGAGCAATCAATGAAGCGGCCGTGTCGGCCGTCGTCGGCGTGCGTCCGGGCGAGACGATGGGTGACTTCCTCGACGCCATTGCAAAGCGCGACGCCACGAGCGCACTCGGTATGCTCGGCCACGTGCTGCAGCAACCGAAGACAAGTGCCGTCACGACCGTCATGGCGCTCACTGCGCAGACACTCGTCATCGGTTGGGCGCAGGCCGCTCGCGAGCGTGGAACGTCGCCCGCCAAGTTGAGCGGCGACCTGTTCAGCCTCCTGAAAGAGTCTGGATCGGTGTACACCGGCCGCTCGTGGGGTGAGTTCGTCTCCACCTGCGCACGCGCCTCGGACGTCTGGACCACGCAAAACGTCGACGACGCGCTCAATGCACTGCTTGCCGCTGACGCGGCCCTCAAGGGAACACGTCTGTCGTCCGACGAACAGCTGCTCTCCACTCTGGTTTTCTCGTTGTGCGACGGCCCTCAACGTCGCCGGGCGGTCTGATGCTCGACATACCTGTCATTCTGAGCGCAGCGAAGAATCTCCGCATCGCCGCGTTCCTCAGCATCTTCGCCGTCGGCGCCGCGCAAGCGCAGCGGGCCAACTCCGACTCCGCCATCTTTGCGCGTGCACGACAGCTTGTCGTGAGCGGCAACGGCGCCGCCGGGCGCATGTTGGTCGACTCCGTCGTTGCGTCGACCGACCCGGCCTTGCCGCGCTATGCCGATGCCCTCTACTGGCGCGCCGCGCTGGCGGCCACGAGCGACGATGCCGAGCGTGACTATCGTCGAATTGTCGTCGAGTACCCGCTGTCAGCCAAGGCAGGTGACGCGCTGTTTCAGCTCGCGCAGCTCGAGGTCGCGCGCGGCGATCGGGCGGCGGCCGCAATGCATCTCGAGCGATTCCTGTTCGAGAATCCAAAGCATCCGGACCACGATCGAGCAAACCTCCTGCTCGTGCGCGTGGCCTTCGAGGAGAACGACGCCGTGCACGGATGTGCCGCGCTGGAGCGCGCGCTCGCCAATGTCCCGGACACCGTCGTAGAACTGCGCAACCAGTTGCAGTACTACTCGCCGCGTTGCGTTGGCGTCGACACGACGGCCTCGCCCGTCGCGCCCGCCTCGCACCCCGCGCCGCCGCGCGGGGCGGGGATTCGCGATTCTTCGGCGGCGCATGCCGTGAAGGGACGGTACACGCTTCAGGTGGCAGCGTACAAGTCGCGCCCCGACGCGGAGCTCCTCGTAAAGAAGCTCGTATCACGCGGCCTCGACGCGCGCGTTGCCGCCACGAAGACGCTGTACCGCGTGCGCATCGGACGTTATCAAACGCGAAGCGCTGCCGCTGCCGCCGCCGAGCAGCTCAAGATCAAGAAGATCGACACCATCGTGATTGAAGCGGAAGCGGACGACAGGTGACCGTAACGCAAACGCCGCTCATGCAGCAGTACCGGGAGATCAAGGGTCGCCATCAGAACGCGATCCTGTTCTTCCGGATGGGCGAGTTCTACGAGATGTTCTTCGACGACGCCGAAACTGCGGCGCGCGTGCTCGGATTGACGCTCACATCTCGGAACAACGGGGGTGCGTCGGACGTCCCGCTCGCCGGCGTTCCGGTCAAAGCGGCCGGTGACTACATCCGTCGCCTGGTGCAACAGGGGTTCCGCGTTGCCATCTGCGAACAGACGGAGGACCCGAAACTCGCCAAGGGCATCGTCCGCCGCGAAGTCATCGAGACCGTTACGCCCGGGGTCACCTTCTCCGACGATCTCCTCGATGGCGGTCGTAATAATTTCATCGTAGCGCTCTGCAGTTCGCGCAGCAAAGGGAGCACTCAGCCGCCAGTAACCAGCAACGCCTTGGTGGGCGTCGCCGCCGCCGACGTCTCCACCGGCGAGCTCCGGCTCATTCTTACGATTGTCGCCGAGTTGGATCCGCTCATGGCTCGGCTCTCGCCTCGCGAGCTGCTCGTGGCCACGGACAGCGACGTTCCACTACCGGCGTCGCGCGCGGAGGCGCTCATCACCGAGCGCGAAGCGTGGGAGTTCGACGAGCCGCTGGCGCGCGAGGATCTGGCGAGGCAGTTCGGTGTGCTGTCGCTCGAGGGGCTGGGTATCGACACGACCGACGCGCTCGTTGTGGGCGCGGCTGGTGCGCTGCTGCGATATCTGCGGGAACTGCAGCCGGCAGGTCTGCCACAGCTTGCGCGCCCGATCATCGAGCGGCTGGGTGGCGTGATGCCGCTCGACGAGATGACGCGTCGCAATTTGGAGTTGGTGGAGTCTCTACGAGGCGGCGGTGTGGACGGGACGCTGCTTGCCGTGCTCGATCGCACCGGCACGCCAATGGGCGCGCGCATGCTGCGCCAATGGATCCTTGCGCCACTGACCGACCGCATCGTCATCGATGCTCGGCTCGACGCCGTGTCCAACCTCGCCGCCGATGTCACGACGCGCGAAGCGATGCGCGAAGCGATCGACGAGGTACGCGACGTCGAGCGCCTTGCCGCGAAGGCGGCCTCGGGCCGCAGCACGCCGCGCGAGCTTCGTGCGCTCGGCGATTCGCTTGCTGCACTCCCGGCTGTCGCCGCGACCTTGCAACGCGTCGGCACGTCTGGCCGGCTCGCCGAAATTCTGGGCGGTTGGGATGACGCCGCCGAGCTCGCGTCACAGATCGGCTCCACGCTCGTGGAGCGCCCGCCGCTGAGCATCGGCGACGAGCCGACCATCGTGGTCGGATTCGACCGCGAGCTCGACGAGTTACGCGAATTGCGTGACGGTGGAAAGGACGCGATCGCGCGCATTCAGGCCGACGAGCGGACGCGAACCGGGATCTCATCGCTCAAGGTCGGCTTCAACAAGGTGTTTGGGTACTACATCGAAGTCACCAACGCCAACCTGCACCTGGTACCGCCGGAGTATCAGCGACGGCAGACGATCACGTCAGGCGAGCGGTACGTGACGCAGGCGCTCAAGGAATACGAGGAACGCGTGCTCAATGCCGCCGAGCGCATCGAGACGCGCGAGCGCGAGCTGTTCGAGACCGTGCGTGGGGTGGCGGGGCGCGAGGTGGGGCGCCTGCAGCGCATCGCGCGCGCGATCGCCGAGCTCGATGTGCTGAGCACGTTCGCCGAAGTGGCGGCACGCGAAGGGTACGTGCGGCCGACGATCGTCGACGACTTCACGCTCGACATCGACGCGGGGCGGCATCCGGTGGTCGAGCGAATGATGCCGCGCGACAAGTTCATTCCCAACGATCTGCTGCTCGACGAACGCGCGCGCATGATCATTCTCACCGGTCCGAACATGGCCGGTAAGTCGACGGTGCTGCGTCAGATTGGCCTGATCGTGTTGATGGCGCAGATCGGCTCCTTCGTTCCGGCAAGCGCGGCGCATATTGGTGTGGTTGATCGGATCTTCACGCGCGTGGGTGCGAGCGACAACCTCGTGCGTGGGCAGTCGACGTTCATGGTGGAGATGAGTGAGACGAGCGCCATTCTGCACACGGCGACCTCGCGGAGTCTCGTGCTGCTCGATGAGATCGGTCGCGGTACGGCGACCTACGACGGCGTCTCCATCGCCTGGGCCGTGACCGAACACATGCACGAGCACATCGGCTGCAAGACGGTGTTCGCCACGCACTATCACGAGCTCACGCAGTTGTCCGACGAGCTCTCCGCGCTACGTAACTACAATGTCGCGGTGCGGGAAGCCGGCGATGAGATCCTGTTCCTGCACCGGCTCCAGCCAGGCGGCGCCGATCGCTCGTACGGCATAGAGGTGGGTCGGCTCGCCGGGCTGCCTCAGCCCGTGATCGCCCGCGCCCGCGAAATCCTCGCCCTGCTCGAGGGCGAGCAACTGGCCCGTGGCGAGAAGCTGGGTGTGCCGTTGCGCACCGTCCAACGGGTATCGCCCGTCACCGACCAACTCGGCCTCTTTGCCGCGGCGCGCCACCCGCTGGTGGAACGCCTGACGTCTCTCGACGTGAACGCCATGACACCGATCGAAGCGCTGACTGTCCTGGCACGCCTCGTCGAGGATGCGAAGCGGGCGTAAAGAGGGGGCCGGACTTAGATTTCCGTGCATGCCCCGCCCGATGCTTCTTCCGGTTCTCGCCCTCCTGTTGACCGTCGGGTGCAAAGGATCGGCGAAGGAGGCTGGGGCGTCCGAGACGCCGGCGCGCGCCCCAGATCCGCGTCCCGACGAGATGCCGGCCCTCGTCAATGCTCAGCTGCCCTTCCGGTACCCGGCGGCGTTGTACGCACGCAAGGTCCAGGGCAATGTCACGCTGAAGCTGTTCATCGACCGCGACGGCCGGGTGCTCGCAGACTCGACACTCGTCGACGAGCGCAGCGGCTATCCGGCGCTCGACTCGGCGGCACTCCAGGGATCGCAGGCGCTGCACTTCGTGCCTGCAAAGCTGCATGGCGAGCCGATTCCCGTCTCGATACTGTTTCCAGTGTACTTCCGCCACCCCGAGGCACGCCCGCTTCCCGGTGATAGCGTGCTGCGGTCGGCCAAGCGCGGCTCGGACGGGGCCTGATGGCCGACAATCAACGATATCCCATTTAAGAAAGCATATGGAGCGCAACCGCAAGCCGTACGAGTCCGTGCTCGACCTGATCGGCTGGACGCCGCTCATTCGCCTCAACAAGGTGACGCGCGGCATCCGCACGCCGGTGTACGCCAAGGCGGAGTTCTTCAATCCCGGTGGCTCGATCAAGGACCGCATCGGCGGCCCGATCATCGCGCAGGCCGAGCGTGAGGGACGGCTCAAACCCGGCGGCACGATCGTCGAAGGCACGAGCGGCAACACGGGCGTCGGGCTGGCCCTGGCCGCTGCGCTCAAGGGCTACAAGTGCATTTTCACCATGCCGGACAAGATGTCGCAGGAGAAGGTGCGCCTGCTCAAGGCATTCGGCGCCGAGGTGATCATCACGCCCACCGCGGTGCCGCCAGATCATCCTGACAACTACGTCATGATGGCCAAGCGCATCGCACACGAGACCCCGAACGCGGTCCTCGCGAACCAGTTTTACAACGAAGCGAATCCCCAGGCCCACTACGACACCACCGGCCCGGAAATCTGGGAGCAGACCGAGGGGCGCGTCACGCACTTCGTGTATGCCGCGGGCACTGGCGGCACGCTGACTGGCGTCGCTCGCTACCTGAAGGAGAAGAATCCCAAGGTCCAGATCGTCGCTGGCGATCCGGTCGGGTCCATTCTCGCCGAGATGTGGCGTACGAAAGGTGAGGGCCACCCCGAGGGCACGCCGTACAAGATCGAAGGCATTGGCCAGGATAAGGTGCCCGGCACGCTCGACATGGGACTCATCGACGACTTCATGACGGTGAGCGACAAGGAGGCGTTCGCCATGGCGCGCCGACTCACCCGCGAGGAGGGCTTGTTCGTCGGCGGATCGAGCGGACTGATCGTCCACGTCGCGCTGCACCTCGCGCGCCGTATCGACGACCAGAACGCTCTGGTTGTCGCCGCAGTCCCTGATACGGGCGAGCGGTACCTGTCGAAGCTGTACAACGACGAATGGATGCGCGAGAACCAACTGCTTGATGCCGATCGCTCGACGCTGGAGTCCGTGCTCCACGCAAAACGGCACGAAGATGGCGACACGCCGCACATCGTGAGCGTCGCAGCCGGTACCACGGTCCGCCAAGCGCTGCGCCTCATGTCGTTGCATGACGTCTCACAGCTTCCGGTCATGGATGGCACGAACTGTGTTGGCTCGGTCAGCGACTGGTCGCTGTCAGCGAAGAGTCTCGATGATACGAAGACACTCGACGCCACCGTGAGCCAGGTGATGGACGCGCCCTTTCCCGTGATCGACATGGGACAACCGGTTGACGTCGTCGCCAAGCTGCTGTCGAAGTCGAACCCCGCGGTCCTTGTCCGCGACAACGGTACGTTGCAAGGCATCGTCACGCGGTCGGACATGTTGAACTATCTCATGGCGAGATAAGAGAGCCACACGGGACACGGGACACGGGACACACTGATGCGCATTACGCTCCTCATGGGCGGGACCTCTTCCGAGCGCGATGTATCCCTCGCGTCCGGCATTCGTGTCGCCGCCGCGTTGCGATCCAAGGGGCATGTCGTGACCGTCGTCGATCCGGCGCGCGGGCCGATCGGCGATGAAGAGCAGCATCGGTTGGCGACCGATAGTGTCGTCCAGACGGCCCCGCCGTCGGAAGAGGCACTGCGCGAGATGAAACGCGAGTCGCTGCCGCGCCTGGTGAGTAACCTGCCGCGAGCCGGAGAGGCCGACGTGGTCTTCATTGGGCTCCACGGCGGCACGGGCGAGGACGGCACCATCCAGTCACTGCTCGACGTCATTGGCGTCCCGTACACTGGAAGTGGCCACCTCTCCAGCGCGTTGGCGATGGACAAGGAAGTCTCCAAGCAGCTGTTCCGTCAGGCGGGGGTCATGACGCCCGACTGGCTGATGGCTCCGGCGACCGTGGACGAAGTGCGTTCGGCGCTTGGGTTTCCGGTGATCGTCAAGCCGTCGAAGCAGGGATCGACCGTGGGGCTGTCTATTGTACGGGAGCCCGCGGAGCTGCAACCGGCGATCGACGAGGCGTTCAAATTCGACGATGAAGTGATCATCGAGCGATTCATCGCTGGACGCGAGCTGACCGTAGGAATACTGGGTGGCGAAGCGCTTCCCGTTGGCGAAATCATCCCAAAGCACGTGATTTACGACTACGAGTGCAAGTACACGGCTGGCATGGCCGACGAACGGTTCCCCGCCGAGCTCACGGTGCAGGAAGCGGCTCAAGTGCAGCAGGAGGCACGGAAAGCCTTTCGAGCACTCAAGCTCAGAGGGTGCGCGCGCATCGATTTCCGCCTGTCCGCCGACGGAAATTTCCACTGTCTGGAAGCAAACACGCTGCCCGGCATGACCCAAACCAGTCTCATTCCGCAGGCCGCCGCCGCAGCCGGGATATCCTTTGTCGATTTGTGCGACCGCATCGTCCAGCTTGCGCTCGAGATGAGGGGAGGCGCAACATGACTCAGGTAGGGGGTCCTACTGCCGCGCTGGCAGGGATCCCGGCAGGATTGCAGGCGCAGGGTCTGTGGGCTGGCCGTCGCCAGCTGTTCTTGCGTTTCGCCGCGGAAGCCGAGACGGCGACGATGTACACGGCTGACGCACTGGTGAACCAGATTCGCCGTGCCATGACGCGCTCGTCGTTCCACTCGATCTCGGTCTCCGGGCGCGATCCGCTCGCCAATGTCGAGTACCTCTCCGCCGTGTTCGACCGGGCGGAGTCGCCGCTGCCGGTGATGCTCGACGGCGACGGTCAGCGCCCAGCCGAGCTTGCGGGCCTGAGCAAATTTCTCAGGTTGGTTCAGGTGACACTCGAGGGCCCAATGATCGAAGCGTTGGCCGATCGAGCATTCGAGTCTGTTCAAGTGGCGGCGAAATCCGGCGTCCAGCATGCCCTGGTCGTCTGCCCGGATGAACGGACGAGCGATTCTCAGCTGTTGCGGGTAGTAGAACGTGCGCATGCCATCAGCCCGGAAACGGCCATAGTGGTGCATCCGAGTACCGGAACCCCCGTAGATCGCGATCGCCGCTGGACCGTCTTGTTTGAGCGGTTGGCGGCGCTGCACGGCGATGTGCGTTTCGCGCTGCGGTTACCTCCTCCAACTGGAATGCGCTGAGTGCGATGCGGTGACCGGAACCCCTCTCTCCAAGTCGTTAGTTAGAGCAGCCCTTTCATCGGTATAGTAGGACGTATGTCGTATCCGGCCGCCGCACCAAGAACATTCGAGCAGGACCCGCCTCGGCAGACTCACGCCGTACAGGCGCTCATCGCGATCAACGTCGCGGTGAGCTTCCTGCAGATGACTGTGGTAGGCTACGGCGACATGGCCGCTTGGTTCGGCTTCGATAGTCTGGCGCTGCCCGGCCACTGGTGGTCGCCGATCACGTACGTGTTCGTCCATGCCGGTTTGTGGCACCTCGCGGCTAACATGTATGGCTTGTACCTCTTTGGTCCGCGCGTGGAGCATGCCTGGGGCAACCGCCGTTTTACCTGGTTCTATCTCATCTGCGGTTTCGGCGGTGTCGCGTTCGAGATGCTGTTCATGCGTGGCGGCCAGATCGTCGGCGCCTCGGCTGCCGTATTCGGTGTGATGACCGCCTACGCCATGCAGTGGCCCGACGACGAGGTGTACCTGATGTTCGTCGTGCCCATGCGCGTGCGTACGCTGGTTGTCGGCCTGGTGCTGTTCAACCTCGTGCTTGGCATTCTCGGCACCACCGAGGGGACGAACATCGCCTACTTCGCCCACATCGGCGGCGCGATCGTCGGCTACATCTACGTGCGCATGGCGATGTCGACCAGCATGGACCACGTGCGCCAGCGGGTAGCCAATCTTCCCGACGCCGACGAGCCGCCCCGCGCCATTCCGCGCAACATGCCGCGGCGAGAGCGGGGCGACGAAGTGGACGACATCGTGGCAAAGAGCAAAGCGATTGCCTCACAGCGCGTCGCGTCTCTCGCCCCGTCGCCACAGCGACATCAGCCCAAGCCCGACGAGCTCAACCGCGTACTCGACAAGATCTCCGAAGAGGGCATCGAGAGCCTGACGACTGAAGAGCGGACGGTGCTGGAGGAGATGTCGAAAAAGTTCAGAACGGACAGGAATTAAGAAGTCAGCGAGCCCATCACAAGAACGCTCTGGCGGCGCCCTGTACCACGCTTCATATTGAGGATGGGCTGGCGCTATGCGCTGGTCATTGCCGCCGCGAGAACGGCGTGGCGGTCTTGCCCCCCTGGCGTAGCCCAGGGGGGCTCTTTCTTTAGAGTATCAGTGTCCCGTGTCACGTGTCCCGTGTCCCGTGTCCCGTTGTCTCGTGTCTCGCTCCCCGCCCAATGCCCAAACCAGAAATCCTCGAAACCTTCCCGAACCCTTATCCCGGACGCGATTACGAGATCGCCATGGAGTGCCCTGAGTTCACGTCGCTCTGCCCGCTCGGCGGCATCGAGAGTGATGCCGACGAGCTACGCGTTCTCAGCGGCGGCGCGCCGGATTTCGGGACGATCTACATCACCTATGTCCCGGACGATGTCTGCCTCGAGCTGAAGAGCCTCAAGCTCTACCTATGGAGCTTCCGCGACGACGGCATCTTCTACGAGCGCGCCGTGAATCGCATACTCGACGACTTGGCGACGGCGGCAAAACCGCGTTGGATGGAAATTGTCGGCGACTTCAACATTCGTGGCGGTATCAAGTCCGTCATTACCGCAAGCGTGGGAGCCAAGCGTCCGTGAAATGGATCATCCGGACGTCGTGCCGGAGTTCATGAACAGAAAAAAACGGGGCTGCCTGGTCGGCAGCCCCGTCTCTTGTTCCATCAGGTTCTCAGAACGTGTACTTGAGCTGAAATTGTAGCGCGTAGTTCGACGCGGCGTTATTCGTGTTGAACTGGTTGAAGTTCGAGTAGTTGAACACCGGCGTCGCGCCACTCGCGACCTTCATCGGCTGGCCGGTGGTGGGCTGCACGTACGAGCGCCGGTTCAGGAGATACGGGCTATTGGTGCTGCCGAGATCCTGCGCACCCCAATTCTTGTTCAACAGGTTGAGGAAGTTGAACACGTCAACCTGCAGAATGAAGTGCTGCGCGCCGATCGTGCTGAGCGACTGCCGAGCCGACAGGTTCATGGACTTGGTCCACGGCGTCCGACAGGAATTGCGCTTCATGATCGTGCCGCGCTGCGAGTTCAGGCAGTCGTGCGAGGAAATGAAATTCTCCAACGAATCGGCCTGCATGGCCGGCGTCAGGTTCCCGTTCTGCGAGAACTGAATTTCGCTCGCCGTGTGCGCATTGGTCGGCACGTACACCAGATCGTTGCCGTATGAGCCATCGCCGTTCATGTCGTTGTTGTAGATATACTCGAACGGCGTTCCTGCATCGGCGAAGAAGGTCATCGACAGGTCGGTCTTGGTCGGCAAGCTATAGGTCCCAGAGACGACGAACCGATGTGGCGAGTCCCACTTCGAGTACGCCAACTCCTGCGCGTCCTGACGACCGGCGTACGATCGGCCGTACGACCAGTTGGAGTACGCGACCGAAGACGTGAGATCGTAGACGTCGTACGCGTGTCCGTAGATATACGAGGCCGAACCCTCGAACGAGTTCGAGAACCGCTTCTGCAGGGTGCCCGTGAAGTTGTACGAGTAGTCCTTCGTGGCGGTGTTCGAGAGGTTGATGACGTCGCCGAGGAATTGCGTCGTTCCGGGGATCGGGCGCCGGGAGACGACCATGTTGCTGGTGGCCGACGTGATGTCGCCGTAGAGTTGGCGACCGTGGATGTCCTGTCCGATCGGGTTGGCGACCATGCCGATGTTCTGATAGTAGAAGTTGTACACGGAACGTGTGTACATGCCTTCAACGGTCGCGATCACGTTCCAGGGAAGCCGGCGATCGTACCCGAGGGTGCTGCGCCAGACCTCGGGGAACTTGAGGTTCGGGTCAACGGTATTGACCGTCACGGCCGGTGAACCCGTCGAGTTCTTGCAGTTGGTGGCGATGGGCGATCCGGCGTTCGGCATCGCCGGAGCGGCCGACATACCGGAGCACGTGAGGTTGCCGTATCCGTTCACGCCAGAGTTGCCGAACAGATTGCTCAACCATACGTACGCGGGCTGCGACATGAAGTACCCCGATCCGCCGCGAAGTTGATTGACCTGATCGCCGGTCATATCCCAGTTGAACCCGAGACGCGGCTGCCATTCCTTCGCGCTCGTCGGCACCTGGGTCGTGTTGATGCCCAGGGTATTCTGGATATTGGCGTTCAAGCCCGGGCTGTCCGTGAGTCCCGGCATGTCCAGCCGCACTCCCATGGTGACAGCGAGGTTCGCGCTCGGCTGCCATTCATCGGAGATATAGGCACCCAGCGTGCGAGCATGGAAGCGCGCCGCGCCGTCGGTCGTGAGACCGTTGAGCTTGTCCATGTTGATGCCCAACGTCGCCGAGCTCGGGGTGTTGTTGATCAGGGAGTCGATCGTGCCGAAGGTGAAGTTGCCGAGGGAATTCTGTGAGAACAAATTCCGCACGCTATAAAACTCGTTCTTCGTGCCGATCGTAATCCGGTGACTCTTCAACGGAATCGTGTAGCTGTCGCTGATCTCGAGAATGTTCTGGTCGAGCTCATTGCCCTGTGAGGAGTTCTCGGTGCCGGCCTTGATCGACCCGGTGCCATTGTTCGGGTCTTGCATACGAGAAATCGTCACGAACGGCGCCTGGATCGGCGTCAGGCGCTTATCGCGAATCGTGGTGTAGCCGAACAGCGCCTCGTTGGAGCTGCCGTTGGAGAAGTTGGAAAAGAGCTGGGCGAGCCCGCTGTTGGTGACCGACCGCATGGTGTAGCCGGCGTTCGAGAGCGAGAGACTCGAATTGCTGCGCGACAGACCCTGGTCGCTCTGGGCACCCGCATAGTTGTACCGCGCGACCAGGCGGCTGTTGCCTGGCAGGTTCACGAAGTCCAACCGCGCGAACATGTTCGTCAGCGGGTTGCCGTTGGTCACGAGGTTGCCATTACCCGGGTCGGTGAACCCGTACTTCGACTTGAGCACGCTGACGACGCTGTCGATGCCCGCCGACGTGATGGCAGGAAGCGGCGTGAGCGAGGCCGGCTGGCCCCAGTACGGACCGGACTGCGGCGTCTGCCGTTGCTGAAACTCCGGCGCGACCGAGAAGAAGATCTTGTCTTTCAAGATCGGGCCACCCATCCAGAAGCCTTCCTGCTTCACGTTGAAGGGTGCGCTGCGGAGGTAGGGGACGTTGCGCTCCGTCTGCTCGCTCCGGTATGCGTAGGTGCTCGTGCCGTGGAACTCGTTGGAGCCGCTCTTCGTGACGGCGTTCACCAGGAAACCGGAGAAGTACCCCTGGCGCACATCAAACGGCGACAGCAGTACCTGGTATTCCTTCACCGCCTCGAGCGAGATCTGTTTGGCGTCGGCGAGTCCACCCGGCTGGAGCGTTGAGCTCAGGCCGAACATGTCGTTGCCGACCGCGCCGTCGATCTGAATCGCGTTGAAGCGGTTATTCTGGCCGGCGCCGGAATTGCCCGGACCCTTCGTCGATACCTGCGGGGTGAGCGCGACGAAGTCGGTGAAGTTGCGGCTCAGGGTTGGAAGGCGCGCGATCGCCGAATCGGTGACGGTCGTCAACGTGCCCTGATGCGACGATGAAATCACGGCGCTCGGCGTGGCCGAGACGATTTGAACGCCCGCGAGTTGCGCTGCTTGCGTTTGCAGAACGAGATCCAGCCGCACGTTCTGGCCAAGCGAGATCTTTTGGATGGTGCTGTCGTGCGGCGTATAGCCTATGCGACGGACGCTGACGACGTATGGGCCGCCCGTTTCCAGGCCCTGCACGTAGTACCGTCCGTCGGCGCGCGTTACTGCGCCTGCCCGGGAACCGGTATTCCGGTTGGTGATCTGGACCTGGGCGGCCTCGATCACCTGACCCTGAGCATTCGTGACTGTGCCGCTAACTGCACCCGTCGTAACGCCCTGCGCGGCGAGCCGAGTGGCGCCGCCAAACAACGCCGCTATCATCACGGCGCCCCATAGCGTCGAACGTGGAATCTTCATACGGTGGGTTTGTCCTCGTAAAGTGTGATGCCGAACCTCGGCATCGCCCGTGTCCACACGGCTCGCGGGAGTGGAGCGCGTGGGCAGTCCTGAAAAACTGAAAAGAGATTGTCGCCTGGCTGCTCGGCCAACGGTAACGGTTTCGTTACCATATAGAGCGGAGGGTAGACTCAAGCCGGACTGAGATCGGCGGAAAGACCACAATGTATGTTCTATGGGCCGGTCATGCGAGAGAAATTCTCACAGCAACGACCCATCCCTGCTGACCATCCAACGCTGCGAGGGGCTGTCCGGGTCACATGCCTTCCAGTTGGCGGCTGGGGCCTGCGTCAACTGCGGCGGCAGCGGTTCCTGGGCGTTGACATGGCAACAGTAACTCGAATAAATTGAACGGCTTAAGGCTAGGTAGCTCAGTTGGTAGAGCAGCGGACTGAAAATCCGCGTGTCGGCAGTTCGATTCTGCCCCTAGCCATCATGGGGAGAACATCACAAAAGGCGCTCAGCGAAAGCCGAGTGCCTTTTGCTTTGTAGAGGGAGCTGTAGTCAGTAGTGATACCGTCCCTGCACGAACACGATCTGAGCGTCGTGCACGACGTACACGACCCGGTGCTCTTCGGTCAGACGCCGCGACCACACGTTCGAGCCTAGCTGCTTCAGCGGCTCTGGCTTACCCATGCCACTGAACGGCTCGCGAAGCGTAGCCTCGACCAGCTCGAGCAAGCGGAGCGCCACGCGCGGTTTGGTCTGGACCCACCACTCGAGGTCCTCCCGGAAATCGGGGTCGAGCACACACTGTCTCTTCTGGCCGCCCTCGACAGCGCCGGACTTTTGCTTCCGTGGCATTGCGTACCCGTATCGGGTCGTGCCGGTCAGTCGGTGAGCTCGAGCTCCCGACGCAGTCCCTGGGGGTCCACCACCTTGCCCTTGCCGCTCTGCGCACGAGCAATCGCCGCGAGCAGTCGCCGTGCGTTGGCCGGCGAGCGCATGAGGTGCGCGGTCTCGCGGAGGGATTCCAGTTCGTCCGCGGGCAGGATCGCGATGTCCCGGTGCCCGCGCCGGCTGACGATCACCGGTTCCTGCGTCGCCTCAACCTCGTCCCACACCTCAGCGAGGTGCTCGCGAAGATGGCTGTAGCTGGCGGTTCCCATCCTTCACTCCGTGAGTGAGTGTCCTCTCCAGGCCGCCCAGAGTGCTATTGCTTGTACAAGTGTACTGTACAACACTGTCGCCTGTCCATCAAGACCAGTTGGGTCTTCGCAACAGCGTGTACCCATTTCGGTCCAAGGCGGCGGCGAAGCTGTTCGCTCAGATCGGCAACGTCAGCGCCTGAAGTGCAGAACGCCGAGCACACGCCTACTCGACCTCACCGTGCCGCCCGCCGCCTCGCCGAAAGCAGGATGACTATTCCTACCGCATTCGCCGCGACGATCACCAGCATGATCTTGAACGCGAACGTCGCCACGCTCGCCACCTGGATGATCGGGAAAACAGAGAGCACAATGTAGAGCACCGTCATCAGAAGCCCCGACGTCGATACCACCCTGAGCCACAGCGGCGGTCGAGGCGACAGGCCGTGAAGTCCAAATAACGGGATCGCGAACATCACGACGTACGTGAGGGCGTAGAACATTCCGCCCGCGTTGAACAGCAACTGGAACGCTTCGGCCTGCCCCACGCCAATGAGACTCAACAACGAGATGCCGAACGAGCATACGCCAACGAGCACGATCGAGTTCACCGGCGTCTGATACTTCGCGTGCAACCGGCTGAACCATGCCGGAAGCAGGCGGTCCCACCCAGCAACCATCGGCAGGCGCGCCACCGCGGTAAAGCTCACGCTCACCTGCGCCACGCGCATCGCCAGCGTCATCAGGATCGCGACAGTCACGAGCTGCGCCGCAATGCCGAACGGACCAAACCCGACGCGGAGCACCTGCGGCAATGGTCCGACCAGATCGATGTCGTTCGCCGGGATGAACGCGACGACGGTGCTCGTACCAAGTACGAACATGAGCGCAATCACTGGCGCCGCTATGAGCACGGATCGGCCGACCGATTTGCCCGGTGCTCTGGTCTCGCCCGCGAGAATCGCGACGTACTCGAATCCGCCGAGCGCACCAAATCCCAGCTTGCCGAGTATGTTCAGGTTGAACAATGAGAATGCCGGAACGCTCGTGCGAAAAGGATGATACTCGTGCAGATGACCGGTGAGCAGACTGAGCACGGGCAACACCAGCAGGGCGCCGAAGATCACCAACATCATGACGCCGCCAATGTTGTGGACCCACTTTCCCACCGATAACCCGATCGTCGATGCCACGACCATCATCGAAAGGATTACGGCCGACGACAACGCCACAAACGGTGTACTCTTCGTCATCCAGGCCGCACTCGGTCCCAGTGCATAGGACAGGTACGTCGCGCACTGCAGACCGATCTCCGACGTGAACACGATCACGTAGAGCCACAGGTTCCACGCGAGCAGAAAGCCAACCGTCTCATTGAATCCGAGCTTCGCCCACTGGTATAGCCCGCCCTCGAGTGGCATCAGTTTGTTCAGGTACATCACCACCGCGGCTGACGGCAGGTAGAACAGCACGAGCGCACCCAGCCACAACACGACGTGCGAGGGGCCGAGCTTTCCGGCGACGCCGATCCATGCCAGCCCCACGATGAAGAGGATCTGGGTGAGGACGAGGTCGCGGATGCCCAACTCTTTCTTGAGCGACGCGCTATGTGCCTCGACGCGCGCCTCGGCTCGGGCGAGCTCGGATTGCGCAACCCCAGCGTGGCCGCTGTCGGACGCTGGAGTCAGGGCGACGTTGGAATCGGTGGCAGAAATTTTCAGGAGCGCACCTCGCCGAGAATCTTCCAGTAGCGCGCCCACGCCTCCAGCCCTTCGTGCAACCGGTGCACACGAAAGAACTCGTTCGGTGCGTGATAGTCTTCGTCGGCGGTCGAGAACGAGAAGAACACGGTATCCAGACCCATGTGACGCTGGAACAATTCCCCGATTGGCACAGTGCCGCCCATGCGGACGACCAACGGTCGCACTCCATAGACGGCGTGCAACGCAGCGTCCGCGGCTTTCAAGGCGAAATGATCTGACTCAATGTGCGACGGGCGCGCACCATGATCGCTTGCGGCAATCGACAATCGCGTGCCCGGCGGAACATGAGACTCCAGGTGACGTGTCACCAGAGATACGATATCGTCCGGATCCTGATCCGGCACCAAGCGGCAGGTGATCTTTGCATGCGCCTCCGTGGGGATCACCGTCTTCTGCCCCGGCCCCTCGTAGCCACCCCACATGCCGTTGACCTCGAGCGTCGGCCGCGTCCATTGACGCTCCAGCGTCGTGTACCCTGGCTCACCGAATGCCGCCGGCGCTCCGACCTGCGCGAGATAGGCCCCCTCGTCGAATGGCAGGGCCGCGATATCGGCGCGCTCCGCCATCGTGAGCTCGCGCACCTTATCGTAGAATCCAGCGACGGCAACGCGACCGTTCGGCTCGTGCAGCGTCGCGATGAGGCGTGCCATGGCGTGCAGGGGGTTGGCGATGCCGCCGCCATGTCGCCCCGAATGCAAGTCCTTTGATGCGCCGGTGAGCGTGAGCTCCAGTCCGGCAAGCCCGCGGCTCGCCACCGTGAGCGACGGCTCGTTGATGCGCCACATGGCGCCGTCCGCCGAAATCACGACGTCCGCAGCGA
This sequence comes from uncultured Gemmatimonadaceae bacterium, assembly GCA_963817955.1. Classification (GTDB taxonomy): domain Bacteria; phylum Gemmatimonadota; class Gemmatimonadetes; order Gemmatimonadales; family Gemmatimonadaceae; genus JAQBQB01. The sequence continues at coordinate 70,050 of CAWFQK010000003.1, read as the reverse complement.
GCAGCTCTTTGTGCTGCGCAATGAATGCATCCAGGCTGGGGCTGCCGATTTCTTCCTCTCCCTCGAACAGGCATTTCACATTGATCGGCAAACGGCCCGCCGTCGCGAAGAATGCCTCGGCAACCTTGATCGGGATCAACATCGGTCCCTTGTCGTCCGATACGCCGCGCGCAAAGAGCCGCCCGTCGCGCACCGTTGGAACGAACGGTGGACTCTGCCACTTTTCTAATGGATCTTCCGGCTGCACGTCGTAATGGCCGTAGACGAGTACCGTCAGTGCACCCGGCGCACCGAGCCATTCGCCATACACCACAGGATTGCCAGGCGTGGGCATGGTGCGGACCGTAAACGGGCCGGCAGACGCCAGCGCCGAAGCGACCCATTCCGCCGCCGCACCCATGTCGGCGGCGTGAGCCGGGTCCGTGCTCACGCTGGCGATCGACGCGAACTGAATCAGCTCGCCAAGAATGCGATCATGACTCGCGCGGAGCCGCGCGATCACAGGAACCTCTACTCCGTCATCCATCACGTTGCCCCGTTGTCCCGTTGTCTCGTGTCCCCCCCTCACTTCCCCCCATCAATCGAAATCACCTGCCCAGTAATCCAATTCGCATAGTCTGACGCGAAGAACAACACGCCGTTCGCAATGTCCTCTGGCGTGCCGAGCCGCTTGAGCGCAATTCGTTCAACCAGGTCACGCTGACCCTGCTCACCGTAGGATTCCCACTGACGCTCGGTGGCCGCATTGGAGCGCACGAATCCCGGCGCGATGTTGTTGACCGTAATGCCCCACGGTCCCAACTCGTGCGCAAGCTGGCGCGTCAACCCAATCTGCGCTGCCTTCGCCGATGCGTATGCCTGAATACCGGTGAGACTGATCCCCAGCCCAGCACCGCTGGAGATGTTGACGATGCGGCCGCCGCGCGCCGTCTTCATTCCCGGCGCAACAGCCTGCGAGAGGTAGAACGCGCCGCTCACGTTCACGTCGAAGATGCTCTGCCACTGCTCCGGCGTCACATCTTCCAACGGGCGGCCAACCTGACCCAGCACGCCGCCCGCGTTGTTCACCAGAATGTCCACTCGTCCCGTTTCAGCCGACGCGGCGGCGACCAACCCGTCCACCGCTCGTTTGTCGCGCACGTCCACCACACGCGCCGCGCACGTTCCGCCAGCCGTTTCGCCGAGCTGCCGCGTCTCGAGGAGCTCGCTCTCGACGACGTCACAGACCCAGACAGCCGCGCCGCGTTGAGCAAACGCTAATGCGATTGCCCGCCCGAAGCCGTGGGCGGCACCCGTGACGATGGCGGTCTTGCCGCGAAAATCCATGTTCATGCGTTGGCCATCGCCTCTAAGGTGTCGAGCGACTGCGCGCGTGCGCCGCGCTCGATGTCGTGAATCAACTCGACCAGGCGCGCCGTGAGTGGCGTCGCCACACCGGCCGCATTCCCGAGCGCCACGACGATGCCAAGTTGCGCATCGACTTCCGTGCGTCGCTTCCGCACGGCGAGATCGCGCCAGATCCCGCTGTGCGACTTGGCCGAGCGGCGATTGAAAGAAACGAGATCGTCGAGCGAATGCGCTGCGGCGCTTGGTGGCGCATCGGGCAAATACGCTGCCGGATCGAATCCGTCGAACGCTTCGGGCGCGATGCCGCGGGCTGCCGCCACGGCGAGAATCTCCCGCGCCAGAGCAATGTACAGATCGCGATGTTCCGGCAGCGCCAGAGCGTCGGCGATCGATTCATTGGTGAGCGCCGTGGCGAACAGCATCGCGCCGTACGCCTCCTTGCCCCACAGATAACCCCAGATGTTCGGCGTGGCCGCTGCCCGGGAATCAAAATCCAGCCACGCGTCGCGAATCGACAGAACGCGCGGCCTGATGCATCCGTCAATCTCACCAACCACCACGGCCCCGCGGCCGCCGTAATGAATCACCCCCGGCTCCATGTAGTCCGCGCCGAAGTTGACGAACGCGCCCACCGTTCGCTCCGCGCCGACCACCTGCGCGATCGCTAGCTCGTTGAGCCCATTCTGTGCCGAAATTACACAGCCGTTGGCTGTGAGGTGCCGGCGGAGCGCGTGCGCAGCACTCTCGGTATGGTGTGCCTTGGTCGCCAACACGATCGTGTCCCACTCGCCGGACACCGTCTCTGGCGTGAAGGCCGGTACGCGTACGGTGAACGCCGAAATGGGCCCAGTGATCTGGATTCCGTTGCGATCGACGGCGTCGACATGTTCATCGGCCACATCGACCAACGTTACATCGTGGCCGGCTCGCGCCAGATGCGCGCCCAATGTGCCGCCGATCGCGCCAGCACCCCAGATGAGACACCGCATGGTCATTCGCGTCGCTAGGACGCGTCGCCCCACGAGCCCGCGAGCAACGCCCGCGTCTCCTCGACCGCCACCTGCCAGAGGGCGATCATGTCGTCGTCTGACCGCTGATACAGGCCGCCGTAGTTGCCGTCACCCAGATATCCGCGCAACGCGACGGGGTCGAGCAGGCGCACCCGGGCGAGGTCCACCATGGGCCGTTGGGTTCCAGGCATCTCGACGCCGGGCAGCCGCGTCCATGGGAAGTTCTCCATCCACGATCCGTGCGACGCCACGGGGTCTATCGCCTGCACTTTGGCCCACGTGAGCGGAGCGTTCCACCAGTTGTGGAACAGCACTCGGCACTCGGCGTTATCGGCAGCCCACTCCTGCGCGAACTGTTGTACCGCACCGTTTCCGCCATGCCCGTTGACGATCAGAATGCGACGGAACCCACTGTGCGCCATGCCATCGAGGATGTCGCGCACCACGTGCAGATGCGTCTCCACGCGCAGCGAGATCGACCCGGGGAACTCGCGGAAGTAAGGCGTGACGCCATAAGACATCACTGGGAATACGGGCACGCCGAGTGGCTCAGCTGCTTCTGCCGCGACACGTTCGGGAAGAATGCAATCGACCGTGAGCCGCAAATGGCTGTGCTGCTCCGTGCTCCCGAGCGGCAGCACGGCGCGGTCATCGTGTTGTAGGTATTCCTGGACCTGCATCCAGTTCATGTCGCTGATGCGCATGTCGCGGGCGGTGGAGCGGGTAGGCGAGGGGGGAAGCGGGTAGGCGACCGCTACCCCTACTGATACTGGATATACAGCGGCTTGGGCGTGAGGGCCAGAACGTCCTGCGGCGACATGAGCGTGCCGCCCTTCTTCCGGTCATTCTTGTAGAACAGCTTGAACCCCGTGTACTCCACCGGATACTGGTAGACGTACGCCCGATACGACTCGCGTTTCAGGTGCGGCGGACCCCAGCCGTCCATGTCGATCACGATCTGCACGCGCGGGTCCAGCGTGATGCGCTTGTAGCCGGTGAGCATGTCGCGCGTGAAGCGGTGCACCACGAGCACCTTTGGTGGCAGATGCTCCTGTGTCACGAGATCCTGCAGCAGCTTCGACGCATAGTTCACGTCCGCCGCGTCGAACGTCCCGATCTTCGTACCCGGCTTGTTGCCCTTCTTCATTGAAAATTCGGGATCGATCGCGAGGTGGACGTCGGGCCGCCGGAGCCACTTCACGAGCCGAGGCAATTCTTCCTGCAGCGTGCCGGTGCCCACCTGCACGTCGAGAAAGAGCAAGGCGTTCCGCTGCTTGGCCCAGCCATACACCTTCTCGATCAGCGCGCTGTCCATGCGCGTTCTGTATTTGCCCGACGTGCCGGGATCGCCTTGGGCGACGACGGCAATGAGGTGCAGCGCCGGCTGCACGGCGTGCTCCGGATCGGCCGCATTCCAGGCCGCAACCTCGCGATCCAGCTTCGCGAGCATTTCGTCTGGCGGCAGCTCGCCCAAGATTCCCATGCGCTTCGAGAGCGGATTGCCATAGAACGCGACGATACGCTTCGCGGGGAGAATAGACCCCGGTAGCGGTGCTGGGACGTTCGGAACGGGCCACGTGGGCACGTCGACGTGGCGAGTGGCGCGCAGTGAGTCGCGAGAGGCCGCTGGGGCCTTCCGGTGCGCCCGTTTCTTCGGTGCCTGCGACAGACCCGGCGTCGTGAAGCTGCCAAGCCCGACAAGAGCAATAATCACCGCGCGACGCAACCGGAGCGCGACTCGATTCGAGGACATGTCCTACCTATTGGTGTTGATCCCCGGAATCTAAGGTTGTCCCCGTTGTTCGCCGTTGTTCGCCGTTGTTCGCCGTTGTCCCGTGTCTCGTGTCTCGTCATGCGCGGGCGAAGAGTTTGCTGCCGGCGGAGTAGTTTAGCGGCGCACGTTCCAGCTCGGCGGCAGGTTCCGCTCCACCTCGATCTCACCGAATACCGAGCTTTCTCTCGCGCCGACACGACGCGCCCAGGCAGCCATGCGGTCGATACCGTCCTCGAGGGTGACCGGCTCGCTGTCGCCGAAAATTCGGCGCGCCTTTTCGTGGCTCGAGTATGCGTGCACGACCTCGTTCCGCGGCGCTAGGTGCTTCACGTCCGGATCCGCACCGAACGCGCGACCGACGACTCTTGCCAGGTGGTTGACCGAGTACGGCGTGTCAGCACCGATGTTGATCACCTGATTGAACGACGCTGGGATCTCGACACACTGCGCGATGTGCGGCGCCACGTCATCGATGTAGCTGAAGGCCCGCGTCTGTTCGCCACCACCAAACACCGTGAGTGGCTGGTTCTGCATGATCTGGTTCATGAAGATGCCGATCACGTTGCGATAGCGATCGCCGATGTTCTGGTGCTCGCCGTAAACGTTGTGCGGGCGGAAGACGACGGAGTTGAGCCCGAACATTTCGTGCGCCGCGCGCAGGTCGAGCTCCACGGCGTACTTGGCAATGCCGTATGGATCCTCGGGCTGGGGCACCATGTCTTCCGTCATCGGTACCTGGCCCGCACCGTACACTGCGATCGATGACGTGAAGACAAAGCACTTGACCTGATGCTCGATCGCTTCGTTGATCAGGTTGATGCTGCCGACGACGTTGTTCGTGTAGTTGAAGCGTCTGATGAAGTGTGACAGCCCCTCGGCGGCGTAGGCGGCGAGGTGGTAGACGTGGTCGAAGGCGTACTCACTGAACAACTTCCTAAGCAGCGCCACGTCGGTGATCGAGCCTTGGACGAACAGGGCGCCCTCGGGAACGTGATCGCGGAATCCACCACTCAGGTCGTCGAGCACGACAACCTGGTGGCCGAGGTTCAGGCAATGTTTGGCGACGTGCGACCCGATGAATCCGGCGCCGCCGGTGACGAGGGAGATGGGCATGGGGGGAAAATAACGGGACACGGGACACGGGACACGGCGGGGGACACGGGACACGAGACACGAGACACGAGACACGGGACACGGGACACGAGACACGAGACACGAGACACTCACCACGCATAACTCACAACTGGAAACTCGAAACTCGCCGACCGGTGGGCCGACCGCTACGGAGCAGCCAGCGACAACCAGCCGGTCAATACCCGGAGTCCAATCCGATCTCCCAGGTCCTTCGCTCAGGAGGACAGGCATCGCGGGTACTGTGATCAGTTGTCAGTTGTCAGTATACAGGCCATGCGCACCAGGGCGCCTGGCTCGCCGGCCACTATCGCCGGTCGGCGAGGTTCGAGTTTCCAGTTGTGAGTTGTGCGTTGTGAGTGTCTCGTGTCTCGTGTCCCGCCTCCAGTCAATCCGCCCCCTGCAGCCCAAGATCGATCTGGTCCCCGCGCTCCGCCTGCCCTCGCCGTCCGCCGCGCGCCTCCAATCGCCGGTTGAACGCGTCCATGTACGTGTACACCACCGGCGTGATGTACAGCGTGATGAACTGAGAGAACGCCAGCCCGCCAACCACCGCGATGCCGAGTGGCCGGCGCGACTCGGCGCCCGCACCGGTACCGAGCGCGATTGGCAGCGTACCTGCGAGCGCAGCTACCGTGGTCATCATGATCGGGCGAAAGCGCACGTGAGCCGCGTCCACGATTGACTTTTCCGGCTCCAAGTGCCGGTCACGCTCGGCGTCCAGCGCGAAGTCGATCATCATGATCGCGTTCTTCTTCACGATGCCGATCAGCAAGATGATGCCGACGAATGCGTAAACGCTCAACTCCTGCCGCGTGATGAACAGCGCGAGCAGTGCGCCAAAGGCGGCGAACGGGAGTCCAGACAGAATCGTGATCGGATGGATGTAACTCTCGTACAAGATGCCGAGCACCACGTAGATCACGAACACGGCCAGCACCACGAGCACGAGCAGCCCCGACATCGTGGACTGAAACACCTGCGCCGTGCCGGAGAATGCCGTCGAGACACCGGCCGGCATGGTCCGGAGCGCCATCTGCTCCACGGCCGCCGTCGCGTTGCCCAGAGGAACGCCGGGCCGCAGGTTGAATGACATCGTCACCGACGGCACCTGGCCGGAGTGGTTTACGGTCACCGGACCTGCCGTCTTCTGCAGCGTGGCCACCGCATTCAGCGGAACCAGCGCGCCGCTCGACGAACGCACGTAGAGAAAATTCAGCGCCGAAATATCCTGCTGGTACTGCGGCAGCAGTTCCATCACCACCCAATACTCGTCGTCCGGCGCGTAGATGGTCGACACCTGCCGCGACCCGTACGCGCTGAACAGTGTGTTCTCGATCTCGCTCGTCGTGATCCCGTAGGCCGCGGCGCGTGCGCGATTGATGTCCACGGAGATCTGCGGGTTGTCGAGTTGCAGGTCACTCGTCACATCCTGTAGCAGATCGGACTGTCGCGCTTCCGCGAGCAACTTCTCCGCCGCGGGATACAGCACCGCGATACCAGCCGCCTGCATCGTGAACTGATATTGGCTCTTTGACGGACGGCCGCCAATCTGGATGGCGGGCGGGAGCGTCATGTAGACGGTCATCCCTGGAATACGCGCCAATTTCGGTCGCAGCTCGGCCACCACCTGGTCCGCCGGAAGACGGTGGCCCCGCTCCTTGAGCGTAATTTGAATGCGTCCCGTGTTTGCCGTTGACGTCCCGGCGCCCACCGACGACATGTAAGCCGCCACGTTCGAATCGCGTCCGACGACCGCCGCCACCTGCTGCTGTCGTCGCACCATCTCGGTGAACGACGTACCTTGCGCCGCCTCCGTCGTCGCGCTGAGCGTGCCGGTATCCTCGTTGGGAATGAATCCCGTGGGAACGAGCTTGAACAGCACGTAAGTGCCAATGAGAATCAATGCCGAAAAACCGAGCATCACGCGTCGGTGGCGCATCGCCCAGGCGAGCGTCCACGTGTACTGGGCGAGCATCCAGTCGTAGCCGCGCTCCACGGTGTTGTAGAACCGGCCGTGTTGCGCGTTGCGTTGCGCCCGCAGAAAACGGCCGGCTAGCATTGGCGTGAGCGTCAACGACACCACGCCGGAGACGAGAATGGCTACGGCAATGGTCACGGCAAATTCGCGAAACAGCCGCCCCACCACGCCGCCAAGAAAGAGCAGCGGAATGAACACGGCGGTGAGGGATATCGTCATCGAGACGATCGTGAAGCCGACCTCCGCCGCTCCGTCGACGGCAGCGTCGAGCGGCGGCTTTCCCGTTTCCATGTGCCGCACGATGTTCTCGAGCATCACGATCGCGTCATCGACCACGAAACCGACGGCGAGCGTGAGCGCCATCAGCGACAGATTGTCGAGGCTGTACCCGAGCACCGACATCACGGCAAACGTGGCGAGGATCGACATCGGCAGAGCCAGACTCGGGATGATCGTCGCCGAGATGTTGCGCAGGAACAGGAAGATGACGAGCACGACGAGAACCAGCGTCAGCAGGAGCGTGTACTTCACGTCGTTCACCGATTGCTGAATCCCCACCGAGCGGTCGAACAGCGTGTGAACGCTGACGTTGCCCGGGATCTCGACGCGCATCGAATCCAGCGCGGCGCGCACGCCCTGCGCTACGGCAACCGTGTTCGAGCCGGGCTGCCGTTGCACGGCGAGCACTAACGCACGGGTGCCGTTGTACCAGCTCGCCACCTTGTTGTTCTGCACGCCGTCAAAGACTTTGCCGAGTGCGCCCAGTTGGACCGCGGCGCCGTTGCGCTGCGTCACAGTGAGCCCGCGAAAGTCGGCTGCGTTCTGGAGCTGCCCGGTCGCCTGGAGCGTGTACGACGTCGCGCGGCCGGTGAGCACACCGGTGGGCTGGTTGGCGTTCTGTGCGTTGATCGCGTCGGCCACCTGGGTGATGTCGATCTTGCGATAGGCCATCGCGACCGGGTCGAGCTGCACCCGCACGGCATACTTGGTGGACCCGAACACCTGCACCGCCGCGACTCCACTCACGGTCGACAGCCGCTGCGCGATCATCGTCTCGCCCACCCGGTCGAGCTCCTGGAGCGACAGCGTGGGTGATGTCAGGGCAAAGAACTGGATTGGCGATGCCGCGGGATTCGACTTCTGGTAAGACGGCGGCTGAATGTCCGGCGGCAATTGGCGGAGTGTCTTAGCGATCGCCGCCTCGACGTCCTGTGCCGCGGCGTCGATGTCGCGGTCGAGCGAGAACTGAACCGTGATCTGCGTCGAGCCCAGCGAGCTGCTCGACGTCATGTTGTCGATACCGGCGATCGTCGACAACTGCTTCTCGAGCGGCGTGGCGACCGCGGCCGCCATGGTCTGCGGACTCGCGCCGGGCAGCGTGGCGCTGATGGTCACCGTAGGGTAATCCACTGTGGGCAGGTCGCTGATCGGCAGCGACCGATACGCCACGATACCGAACACCGCGATCGCGATCATGACGAGGGCCGTCATCACCGGACGCCGAATGAATAGCTCGGAGAATTTCATGGCTGCAACGCCGCGCCTTCAATGGTGTCGCGTACCGCTCCGGTGATCGACACCGTCGACCCCGGGTTGAGCCGCGATTGGCCGTCGGTCACCACCTCCTCGCCATCGCGCAGTCCGCTGGCGACGATCGTCAGTGGACCAGTCGATCGGCCGGTGACGATGTTCCGTGTCCTCACCGTCAGCTTCTGCGCGTCTACGACGTACACGTATGCCCCCTGTTGCCCGGTGATCACCGCCGTGGTCGGCACCGCCAGCGCGTTCCGCTGCACGCCCACGTCGATCGTCAGGAACACGAGCTGTCCAGGCCAGAAGATGTTCGACCTGTTCTGTACGAGCGCCTTTCCCGTCACCGTGCCGGTGAGCGAGTCCACGGCATTGTCGAGGAAGGAGAGCTGCCCCGTTTCCAGAGCGTTGCCGCTGTCAGCCTTGGTCGCGATCACCGTGAGCGGGTGCGATGCGAGCGCACCCTGCAACACCGGAAGATCCTGGGATAGAACAGGAAAACGAACCAGGATCGGCTGGATCTGATTGATGACGACGAGAGGCCCAGTGTTCGTTCCCACGTTGTTGCCGCGACGCACCAGCAAGCTTCCGGTACGGCCGGCGATCGGCGCGCGAATCGTGGTGTATGCCAGGCTGACCTCCGCCGACCGCAGCGCTGCTTCATCTGCCGCGACCGTTGCCGCCGCCGCCAGCGCCGCGGCGTGGATCTGGTCGGCCTGCTCGCGCGTTACATAATCCTCATGGACGAGCGTCTGATATCGGACGTCGTTCTGTGCAGCAGCGGTGGCCTGCGCACGATCGCGATTGAGCGCCGCCCGCGACTGGTCGACCGCTGCCTGCAGCGTACGAGGGTCGATCTGGAACAGCACTTGTCCCGCGCGCACGAAATCGCCCTCGCGAAACAGGACGTCGCGGAGCGTCCCGCTCACCTGGGCCGTCACCGACACCGTCTGCATGGGATCGACCACGCCACTTGCCGAAATGCTGATCGGTGCATCGACGCGCGTTGCCCGCGCAACGCGAACCGGCACCGCTGGTTGTTTGCGCGGTTGCTGCGTTCCGTGACAGGCCGCGCCGGCAGCGACGGCGAGGACGAGCGCCGCGTATCTAAAAACTGATGCTCTACTCATCTGCGAATTCCCGTTGTGTCCGCCCCCAGCGGCAGGTCCGGATGGCCGCCGAGGTCGAGCATGCCGGCGTCGTGCGCGAGCTGGACCAGCGCTGTCCGCCATTCCCACTGCGCCTGAATCGACTCGGCGCGCGCCGACGCCAGCGCACTCCGTGCGAGCAACAGGTCGATGATCGTGCCAACGCCGCCACGGTACCGCCCGGCGGCCATGTCCACCGATTGCTGCGCCACCGCGAGGAGCTCGGCCGACGTGCTCACTCGCTGCGTCGCTGCGCGCAGCGCGTAATAAGAGGTGAAAACCTGAAGCGAGATCTGTTGACTCACCGTTCGCACGTGCGCCAACCCGGCGAGATACGCATCTCGCGCCGCGCGCACGCTGTACTGCGTCGAGAAGCCGTTGAAGATCGGGATCTGTAGCCCGAGCACAATCGAGTAATTGCGTGCGCTCAGCGACGTGCCCGCTAACCCGCTGGTGGTGCTTCCGGTCGATCGGAGTGTGAGCGCGGGGAATCCCGCCGAGCGCGCTACACGCACCTGCGCCGCGAGCGCGGCGGCATCGGCACGCTGGGCCGCGAGATCGGGACGCAGGGTGATCGCTCGATTGATCAGCGTGTCCACCGACGCCGATACCTGCAGCACGGAGTCTGCCGCGACGATGTTGGGAATGTCGTAGCGAAGATTCGCCGGAAAGCCCATGGCGACCGCGAGAGCTCCCTGCGCGCCGCGCAGGTTGCTCTCCAGTGTCTCCAGTTGGAGCTGCGCCTGCGACAACGCCGTGTGAGTCTGCAGCACCTCCTGCAGGGTGGCGACACCAACGCGGTGCCGCTCCTCGGCCGCGGCGAAATCCGCTTGCGCCTCCGCGATGTTCACCAATTGCGCGTCGCGGAGCGCCCGCGTCGCCAGAAACGAGAAGAGCGACGACTCCACCTGCAAGACGACGTTCTGCACCGCGAAATTGTGGGCCAGATCCGCGGCAACGGCGCGCTCCTTGGCGACCTCGATCGTGCCAGCACGGCCTCCTAAGTCGAACACCAGGTACGTCAGCGATAGCGACGGCGAGAGGGTCGTTCGGGTGAAGTTGGAGCCGCCGATCACGCCCGTGTTCCCCGTGTTGCTACCGGTTCCGGCTTGCGTCGTGTCGCCGGCAGCGCCGGGAATGGAGCTGGTTCCGCCACTGCCGCCAAGTCCGCTCGCCGAGCTGCCCGTGCGCGACGTGGTGATCGATCCCGTGATCGTCGGATATAACACGCTGCGCGCCACACCATACGATTCCGCCGCGGCGCGTGCCGTCGCCCACGACTCCTGCGTCGTTGGCGAGTTGCGTAACGCGAGATCGATCACGTCGGTGAGCGACAACGCGCGCACCGAACCCGCCGGGAGCGAATCATGCACGAGAGCCCCGGATACCTCGGGTGCGACGGGGACAGTCGTGTCCGGCGGCGGCGTCCGTGCCTTTACAGGAGTCGGCCACAACGTCGCCGGTCCCGCCGGCGCTCCAGGCGCACCGTCAATTCGCGGCGTGCCGGGTGCACAGGCGATGGCAAACACGAGTGCAAGACAGGCGGGCGCTCTGATGGGTATGACATCCATGATCGACTGCTCAGCTTTGCACGACAGATACCAGAGCGTCGATCGGCGACGAATGCGCCAGGGAACTATTTCCCAACTGCACCCGTACGTCCGTGTAAGCGCCGCACCCGGACGTCCGTGTGAGGCACGAAGCTTCCTTTGTGCAAAGCCTTTGTGCAAACCCTTTGGAAGCGAGTGGTGTCTGAAGAATCAAATTCCCATGTCTACGCATCTCGCTGATCGTCCACTGCCCATCGCGGCACCCATCGCACCAGAGCGCGACCAACTCGTCGCGCACCTGGGTGCGCAGTTCCAGGTGGTGCGCGAAATTGGACGCGGCGGTATGGGCGTGGTGTTTCTTGCGCGCGACATCGCGCTGCACAGGCTCGTCGCGATCAAGGTGCTCCGCAGCGAGTTCACATCATCTGAAGAGCATCGCGAGCGCTTTCGCCGCGAAGCACGGACCACAGCCCGGTTGTCGCACCCGAACATCGTTCCGGTGCACAGCTTTGGCGAGATCGCCGGCGATCCAGCCGATCCAGCCGATCCAGCCGATCCAGCCGATCCACGAGCCGCGCCGCTCGTCTACATCGTGATGAAGTTCGTCGATGGCGAATCGCTCGCCGAGCGCTTGCGTCGCGACCCACGATTGCCGCCCGCGGAAGTGCAGCGTGTGTTGCGCGACCTCGCGCTGGCGCTTGACTCGGCACACCGCGATGGTGTGGTCCACCGTGACCTCAAGCCGGAGAACATTCTGCTCGAGCGCGGGAGCGGACGTGCCATGCTCACGGACTTCGGCGTCGCACTGCTGCGCTCTCTCGATCCGGTGCGCGCCGATTCGTTGCGCGCGTTCGGCACACCGCACTACATGTCGCCCGAACAGGCGGTGGGTGAACTGAACATCGACGGCCGCAGCGATCTGTACTCGCTGGGCGTGCTCGGCTTCTATATGCTGTCGGGGATGCTTCCGTTTGACGCCGATACATTCGAAGCGCTCGCCGCGAAGCACATCGCCCAGTCCCCCATGCCGCTGTCGGCGCGTGCTCTATCGGCCCCTGAAGGCCTCGTCATGGCAATCGAGCGGTGTCTCGCGAAGGTGCGCACAGACCGGTGGCGCAGTGGCCGCGAGCTGGCCGCTGCGCTGGCCACCGTCACTCCTCGGCGCTGCTGGTTCCCGCACGCCGCGAAGCAGGCCAAAATGCACACGACTGCCGTCGCCGGCAGCCGGCTCGTGGCCGAGCTGGCGATCATGGCTGCGGCACTCAAAGGCGTATTCCGGGTGACGCTCTGAACGAGACACGAGACACGGGGCACGCGACTGGTACGGAACAGCAAGCGACATCCAGACCCCTCAACAGCCGGTGCGTCGCCCGCGTTTGGCAGGGCTCCGCTTGTCCAGGTATCATAAGGACATGACGGAACGCCCCCCCGCGTCCCCCCTGACAACGCTCATCGAGCCCGTCCTGGCGCTGCGCCCCAGCGCGCTCACGCGCGAGGACTGGATACGGATATACGGCGAAGAGTTCGCGGACTGGATGCACCTGACCCCCGCCGCGCGGTGGCGAGAGTCCTGCCGTCTATGGGTCACGTTCAACGCGCTCGGGGGGCGCTTGCATGACGACTTCGATGCCGACTCCGGTGCGTACGGTGCTCACGACGACGCGACGGCATGGCGTCCGCGCCCTCCTCATGGGCGGCCAGGCGTGCATTCTCTACGGCGGCTTGGAGTTTAGCCGAGACGTTGATCTCGCGATCTACGCACACCCGGAGAACCTCGGCCGCCTACAGGCGGCACTTGATGAGCTGGGCGCAACCGTCACCGCGGTACCCCCCTTCACGCGCGAATATCTGGAGCGCGGGCACTCCGTGCACTTCCGGTGTGCAGCCGCAGACGGCATGCGGCTCGACATCATGGCGGTCATGCGGAACGTACCAGACTTCGATACGTGTTGGGCGCGGCGCACCATTGCTATCCTCGACGAGATCGGCGAGGTAGACGTGATCGGGCTCGAGGACTTGGTCTCCGCCAAGAAGACGCGCCGCGACAAAGACTGGCCCATGGTCCGTCGGCTCGTAGACGCACACTACGCCGAGTTCGCACGTGAGCCGACCGACAGCCGGATCGCGTTCTGGTTGCGCGAACTGCGCACCCCAGAAGCGCTCGTGGACTGTGCGCGCCGGGCGCCGAATGCGGCGCGAGAAGTGGCCGCTGGGCGCGAGGCGACCGGGTTCGCCGTACAGGCTCTGGCCCAGGGCGGGTCGCTCATGGCGATCCGCGTTGCTCTGGAAGAGGAGGAGGCTCGCGAACGTCAGGCCGACGAGGCGTACTGGCGACCGCTCCTGCAGGAGCAGGAGGCGCTTCGACATGCTTTGCGCCGAGGGGAGCACCTGCCGCCTAGCTCGGGGGGCCGGAAGGGCTGACATCGCTGAAGCTTTGCTGGATGGGCGCCCGGACCAACGCTTTAGCGGAACAGAGCCGACTGTCTTCAGTCATCAGTCCGAGGGCTGTCGGGGTCCTCAGTCACTGATGACTGACAGCCCGCACGCCCCCCCCCGAGCCCGGCACTACCCCGCCGCAACACAATCAGCGAATTTGCAACGCATGATTGCGGCAATCACTGGCGCGAACGGGTTCATTGGACGACACGTCGTGCAGACTTTTGCCCGCGCGGGGTGGGAGACACGCCCCATTCAGCGCGCTGACTTCATTTCTGGCGGCCTCGAGTCTCTCGTCCACGACGCCGACGTCGTCGTGCATGTTGCGGGTGCGACGCGTGCGCCGACCGAGCGCGAGCTCTGGACCTCGAACGTCGAGCTCACCTCGCGCGTGATCGCGGCAGCGAAACGCGGTGGCGTGAAGCGACTTGTCTACGTGTCGTCCCAGGCCGCGGCCGGACCGGCGGCTTCCGACACGCCGATCACCGAAGAAACGCTACCAGCGCCCGTCGAAGCCTACGGTCGCAGCAAGCTCGACGCCGAGCACCGCGTGCGTGCTTCAGACGTCCCGCACGTCATCGCGCGGCCGTCCGCGGTCTACGGTCCCTACGATCGAGACTTTCTGCCGGTGTTTCGGCTGGCCCGCCGCGGCATCGCGATCCATGCGGGAAACCGCGACCAGAAGTTCGCGATCGTCCATGTGCGCGACCTGGTGGACGCCATCTTTCGTTGCGCACAGGAGCCTTCCGCTGCTGGACAGACGTTCTTTTTCTGCAACGACGCCCCGGTGACGTGGGGCGATCTGTTCCACGCCGTCGCAGATTGCATGAGCAAGCAACTGTCGATGGACGTCCAGATTCCAGTCCCCATGGTCGCGCTGGGCGCCGCCGTGGGTGACGCCTATGCGCGGCTCACGGGCCGAACCGGGCTGCTCACGTCGCACAAGGTGGCATTGAGTCTCCCCCAGTACTGGCTCTGCTCGAACGCCGCAGCCCGTCGGGACCTCGGCTGGACGCCGCAGATCGACCTGGCGTCAGGGTTAGGGGAGACGTACCGGTGGTATGCCGCGAACGGGCGACTGTGAGTAAAGAGACACGGGTGTGAGACACGAGACACGGGTGTGAGACACGAGACATGCGACACGGGACACGAGACTCACAACGCACAACTCACAACTGGAAACCCGAAACTCGCCGACCGGTGGGCCGACCGCTACGGAGCAGCCAGCGACATCCAGCCAGTCAACACCCGGAGCCCAACCCGACTCCGCCTCGCTCTCCTCCTCGCCTGGCTCGCCACCTCCGCGCTCGTAGTCATCCTTGCGCGCCAGATCGCCTGGTCTCGCCTAGCCACCACCCTCTCCGCGGCGAACCCCTACTGGCTTCTCACCGCCATCCTCGCGAACGCGACCATCCTCCTGTGCCTCAGCGGCCTCTGGCGCTCGCTAATCCCCAGCACCACTCCGCGCCCCCCCGCCCCCCGCATGTTCGAGATCGCCGCCACCTCCTCGGCGCTCATGAACACCATGCCGTTCGGCGGCGGGCATGCGTCTGCCGTCTTCCTGCTCGCCCGGCGCGGCGGCATCGGCGACCATGCCGCGCTATCCGTGCTGGCACTCGATCAACTCGGAGAGGGGATCGTGAAGGTCACCCTCTTCCTGCTCGTCGCGCTGCTGGTTCCGTTGCCAGTCTGGATGCGTGCTACTGTCTCTATTGTGTGCATTGGTGTCGCGGTGCTGTTCGTAGTTCTTGTGGTTGTTGCGCACAATCACCAGCGAATCACCACATCTGACGATCGCGGCACAGTCGCTCGCCTGCGCCTGTTCGCCGCGAAATGGGCCGCAGGACTCGACGCGCTACGAAGCGTCCGGCGCTCAGCGTTATCCCTGGGCTGGGTGGCGGCGATGAAGGCTGTCACCGGCCTCGCGATCATGGCCGTGCAACATGCGTTCGGCGTCGACGTCGGCATTGCCGGAACGCTCCTCGTGCTTGCCGCAATGATCTTTGCCTCAATGCTGCCCGTGGCTCCGGGAAACCTCGGCACCTACGAAGCGAGTGTGTTCTTCGCCTACCGACAACTCGGCGTCGGAGCGGATCAAGCGCTGGCGATGGCACTCGTACAGCACGTCTGCTTCATGCTGCCAGCCGTTGGAATCGGCTACGGGTTCATCTCGGCGCATGCACTGGGGCGGAGAGCGACGGTGCCGCGGTAGGGTTTCCTCCACCCGCTTGCCACCGCGCTCTTCCTACTGGTGTGCTTTCTGCGAAAGCCTCCCTCTGGTCACCCCCCTGGGTCACCCAAAACCAGATGGCCGTCCGATGGATCAGGAGTCCCCCGTCGAGCTGGAGCGCCGCAGGCTCCGCGCTGTGCTCGACGCCTTGCCGGTCGGAGTCTTCATCTGCGATGCAAAGGGACGCCTCGTCGAGGCCAACCGCGCCGCGCAGGTGATCTCGAACGGCTATCTGCGGTTCCCTGAACGGACTAGCTCAGCCGGCAACCCGCAGGCTGACCGGCCGAATTCCGGCGGACCCGTCCAGCCCCACGAGTGGGCTCTGGCCCGCGCGCTCCGCACCGGGGAGATGGTTGCCGAAGAGGAGGTGGAGCTCGAAACAGCCGACGGCAAGCGTCGCACGGTCCTCATCTACGCGCTCCCCATCCGCGATGGCGGCGGTGTGTTCGGTGGGGTGGCGACGGTGGTGGACGTGACTGATCGACAGAGGCTGCTGCAAGAGGCCCAAGCGGCGCGGATGGAAGCCGAGCGGGCCAACCAGGCCAAGAGCGAGTTCCTGACCATGATGAGTCACGAGATTCGCACGCCAATCAACGCCATCATCGGTTACACCGAGATCCTGGAGATGGGAATCGCCGGGCCCGTCAACCCGGCGCAACGCAACCAACTCGAGCGTGTGCGCTCGAGCAGCGCCCACCTGCTCGGCTTGATCAACGACGTCCTCGATCTGGCCAAAGTGGAGGCGGGGCAGGTCACCGTGGAGGCGGAGCGCGCCGTATTGCAGGACGCAGTTGACGCCGCTCTCGGGCTCGTGCGGCCGCAGGCATCGGAGCGGGGATTGCGTGTGGAGCGCCGTTGCAGCGATAAAGTCCCCATGGTCTACCGCGGCGACGAGGATCGCGTGCGGCAGATTTTGGTGAACCTGCTGTCGAACGCCGTGAAGTTCACGGCAGGCGGTGGACAGATCATCATCGACTGTGGATCCACCAGCGAGACGCCGGAGCGGACGCAGCTCACCGGCGAAGGCCCATGGGTCTTCGTCAGCATCCAGGACACAGGCGTTGGAATTGCGCCGAGCGAGCAGGAAGCGGTGTTCCGGCCGTTCGTGCAAGCGGAGTCAGGTCACAAGCGCACCCGCGGCGGAACTGGACTCGGGCTCACGATCAGCCGGCAATTCGCCCGCCTCATGGGGGGCGACATCACGCTACGGAGCGAGTTGGGCAAGGGCTCCACATTCACGCTCTGGCTTCCGCCGCTGAAACCCGCCGACGAGCTGGCCGCGATCCCCGAGCCGGAGCTCCTGCCCCAGCAGACGCTGGCGCCGGTCATGTTGACGGTGTTAGCGAACGCCGACGAGATCATAACGCGGCACGCACAGCGGATGGCCGAGGATCCCGCCTTCCCCGGTAAGGGCCTGCTCACCGAGGCTGATCTGAAGGACCATGGCGTGACGCTCCTCGCCGACATCGCGGAATCTCTGTCGACATACGAGCAGAGTCGGATTGATTCGCCTGCGTTGCTGCGCGACGGCGGGCATATTCAGCAGGTCATCTGCGAGCTGCACGGCGCCCAGCGCGCTCGGCTTGGTTGGGGCGAGGAGCAGATTCATCGCGAGTATCAGATCCTTCGCGAGGTAGTAGAGGCCAGCATACGCGAGCACGTTCGCGACCGTCCCGAGCAAGAGATCGAGAATGCCATCGGCACCCTGATGCGCGTCTTCGACGTGGCCGAACGGATCAGCACCCGAGCCAATAGGCAGGCGCAGCGATAGCGGACGACGCCTTACGCCTGCGCACTCCGGTAGAGAGCCAGGTGCCGTTCGATCACATATCCCCACTCGCACGCCGGCACGGTCGCCCTGTTGTTCGACGCAATCCGCCCGCGAAGATCAGTGTCAGCCGATAGTCGGGCGACATGTGTCGCAAATTCCCTGTCGCTCCGCGCCAGCAGTCCCTCTCGCCCATGCTCGATCAACTCGGCTACCCCCGATGCCGCCATGGCGACCACGGGCAACCCGGCGCACCGCGCCTCTAGTGCCGCGAGCCCGAACGATTCGCGCACTGTGGGCAGCACGAACACGTCGCTTTCCGCGAACAGCGCACGGATCTCCCCGCGTGTCCGCCGCCCGAGCAGTTGAATGCGGTCACCCAGCCCGCGTCGCTCAAGCGCCTGCTCCACGCGCGCCCGCTCCGGCCCATCCCCAACGATTCGCAGCCGAACATCACGCGTTGCCAGTTGCCCATCGGCCAGCGCGTTTACCAACGCCATCGGTCGCTTTTTAGGGTTGAGCCGCATCACCGAGATCAGCTCGATTGTCTCGCTCTGGCGTGGTGCACGCTCCACGCGCCAGAATGCTGCATCGATGCCATTCGGCAAGATCGAAATCGATTTGGCACCCGCGATCGGCTGCACGTCGCGCGCTACGCGATTGCTCACCGCGGAGAAGCAGGCATTCCAACGCCCCGCGCCCATCGCGAGCCCAACGCCCCGCGCCAGCAATCGCGTCTGCGGAACCACGGAGTGGAAGGTCAACACGGTCGGAACGCCGAGCCGCTGTGCCTCACTCGCGCCACCGAGTGCGGCGGGAGACACAATGCTCACGTGACAATGGGCGACATCCACTTTTTCCTGGGCGAGTGCCCTGCCAATGGCGCGTACCCCGCCCGCCGTGACGAGAAACCCGAATCTCGGCGCACGGGGCGCATCTATTCGCCGCACGCGGATGCCGTCGACCATGCTGAGCCCGGGCGTGGGCGTGATCACCACCACCTCGTGTCCCGCCCCCGTCAGCCGCGCCGCGAGATCCTGCAAGTGAAGCTCGATCCCGCCAAGGCGCGGATGGTACCAGTCGCAGATGAGCGCGACCTTCACGTTATGCCGTTCAGGACGACAACGCCCATCGTTCGTCGCCCAACGCCGATCGAATCTTCGCGAACGCCTCCAACACCCGGTCCACCTGCTCGTCCGTGTGCTCCGCCGACATCGAGATCCTGATCCGGCACGCGTTCATTGGCACCGCGGGTGGCACGATCGGGTGAGCGAAAATCCCGTCGTCGAACAACGCGCGCCATACCTGCAGCACCTTCTCCAGATCGCCGATCAACACCGGGATGACCGGCGTCTGCGTCTGCCCAATGTCGAACCCAAGGGATCGTAGCCCTTCGGCCACCCGATTGGTGTTCGCCAACAATCGCAGGCGCCGTTCCGGCTCATCCTGCATCACACTGAGCGCGGCAAGTGCGCCGGCGACGGACGCCGGGGGCATGCTCGCCGTGAACATGAGCGCGCGGCTATGGTGACGCAGCCAGTGGATCACCATGTCGGAGCCGGCAACGACACCGCCCACCGAGGCGAGCGATTTGGAGAACGTGGCAAGCACGAGATCGACCCCGTCGTGCAGCCCGAAGTGGCTCACCGTTCCCGCTCCGTCGTCGCCGAGCACCCCGAGCGCGTGTGCCTCGTCGACCATTACCTGCGCGCCGTGCTGCTTCGATACCTTCACCAGATTCGGCAGATCGACGATGCTCCCTTCCATCGAGAATACACCGTCGCTCACCACCAGTTTGTTTGCGCCGGCCGGAAGTTTCGCCAACTGCTTGTCGAGCGACAGGAAATCATTGTACCCGTAGCGGTGCACTTCGCCATGCGATAGACGCGAACCGTCTACGAGCGACGCGTGGTCCAGGCGATCCAGGAAGAGATGGTCGCCGCGGGCGACGAGTGGCGCGATGGCGCCAATGCTGGCCTGATACCCCGTGGTGAACACGAGCGCTGCTTCCTTGCGAAACAACGCGGCGAGCCGCGCCTCGAGCTCGTAGTGCAGGTCGAGCGTGCCGTTGAGAAAACGGCTGCCCGTGGAACCGCTACCGTACTTCGCGAGCCCGGCGCGCGCTGCTTCGAGCACCTTGGGGTGATGTGTGAGCCCGAGATAATTGTTCGAGCCCACCATGATCTTCCACTCGCCGCGAATCTTCGCGTCCGTGGCGGTGGCTTCTTCGATCGGATGGAAATACGGATACAGGCCCACGGCTTCGTGGTCCCGGGCCAGCGTATAACCCTCACATTTATCGAAGATGCTCACAATCTGTCACCCTTGGCAAAGCATGTCATCAATTAACGCGCGATCGTCCGGTCGTACAACCGCCACCGCCTGTACTCCTTTGCCCCCAACGCCTCTATCGGCTTCACCAGCTTGTCGTTGTCCTCGAGAATCCACGACGCCTCGGCGCCAACTGCCCCGTAGGCCTTTCCTCGGCGGAACATCTCGTGCGCGAATAGCGCAAAGATGCCGCGCGATCGAAACTCGGCCTTGGCGCCCAGGATCATGATTCGGCCCGAGCGCAGCCGGCGCTTGGCCGCCAGAATCTTGAGCAGGCCGGTGGGGAACAGCCGTCCATTTCCCACCGCTTTGAACGCGTGGTGAAAGTCGGGCACAATGATCATGAAGCCTGCCGGCTCGCCGTCCACTTCCGCCATGAAGGTGAATTGCGGCAGACAGATGTACTTGAGCACCTTGGCTTCGTGCAGAAAGCTCTCGTGCGACATGGGGAAGAATCCCCAATTGTCATCCCACGCTGAATTGTAGATCTCCCAGCAGCGCTCCACCTCCGGATCGAACTTCTTGAGGTCGATGTCGCGGAAGGTGAGCTTGGCGCCCTTGAGCGCACGCTCGGCGTGGCGGCGGTATTGTTCCGGCAGCTCGAACGCCCGCTCGCCCTGCATGGGAAAGAAGTACGCGAGCAGGTCCTTTGCCTTGGAAAAGCCGGCGCCCTCGACCAGCGTGGAGTAGTAGCGCGGATTCCACGTCGTCATGATCATGGGATGCCAGCGGAAGCCGCGCACGAGCAGGCCGCACTCGTGGTTCGTCGACGGATTCGTCGGCCCGCGCATTATGTTCAGGCCTCGGCTTCGCAACCATGTTTCGGCCGACGCAAAGAGCGCGGTGGCTGCTTCCTGGTCGTCCTGGCATTCAAAGAAGCCGAAGAAGCCGACGCGGTCGTTGTGGAAACGGTTGTGCGCCCGGTTCTCGATCGCGGCAATGCGGCCCACCGGCACACCGCTCCGCAGCGCAAGAAAGAGCTGCCGGTCGGCGTCGCGGTAGAACGGATTGTTCTTCTTGTCGAGCGCATCGCGGACGGCAATGCGAAGCGGCGGGACCCACTGCGGGTGGTCCTTCCGGTTATAGATCTTCCAGGGCAGATCCACGAACCGGCGCAGGTCGCGCGACGACTCTACTGGGATGATTTCAACGGACACGCGGGTGAATGTAGGGAGCGAGACGACTTTACGCGAAATCAGCGCTGACGCAGGCAGCTTGGCCCTCGTCTGGCTGGCGGGCTACCTGGCCCTGTCCGGGAGCGTTTTGGCCGCTGGTGGGCACGCCATATTGGCGCTCGTCCACCTGGCGTTGTTGGTACTCGCAGTTGTCTTGAGTGCAGGCGGGGCTCAGAGTAACAGCCTCGCCACCCTGGTCCCGTTGCTCGTCTGCCCCATCCTCTATGCCGAGCTCCCCCAACTCATTACCACCCTCGGCACCACCTACCACGACACCCTGATTCAGGCCTGGGAACTAGCCCTCTTCCACACCCAGCCTGCCCACACCCTGGCGCCCGCTCTACCGCTCACCGCTCTGAGCGAGCTCCTCCACGCCGGCTACCTCGCGTATTACCCGGTCATCTTTGTCCCGCCGCTGCTGCTCTTTCTCAAGGGCAATCGGAAAGCCCTCGGCGAGACCATTCTGGCGCTCACGGTGACCTACACCGTTTGCTGGACCATCTTTGCGCTATTCCCCGTGCAGGGCCCTCGGTACCTATGGACCCAGCCAGCTGGCATCCCCCAGGGCCCGTTCCGCTCGCTCGCGACGCACCTGCTTGCGGCCGGCTCCTCTCGCGGCGCGGCGTTCCCGTCGTCGCACATGGCGGTGACCGTCACGCAAGCCATGCTCGCCTGGCGCTGGCAGCGGAGCGTGTCGTACGCGGTGTGGGGAGTAGCGCTACTGGTAGGCGTGGGCGCGGTCTACGGCGGATTCCACTACGGGGTGGACATGATCGCGGGTGCGCTGCTCGGCGTGGCTACGGCTGTTTTCGTAGGGCGCATTACGGCGGCGGTGGGGCGTCGAGTTCGCCGGTAGTGCGGCGAATGCGATTATCCTAGTGTTCGCGGAAACCTGGACCCCACACCCGCGTCCACATGTGGATATTCCAGAACCAGCCGATCTGACGTCATTCCGTGGCGGTATTCCGCCTACATGGAATACCGTAGTGTCATTCCGCCTTTCCGATCGTCTAGGGAATACCATGGCTGACCACCGCCCGCTTCCGACCACTTGGAGCATCTTCAACCTGAGCCAGTCCCCCTTCTTCCAGCGGGAGCTGGAAGCAGGGTCGAACTCTCCCCGACCGCTGAGCTTGTTCGTCGGGCGTGCCGCCGAACTCAAGGAACTGCTCGGGACAATCCGGGATGCCGGGGATGACGGTAGCGTGCAGGGGGTCGCCGGCGCCCTCGGCGTCGGGAAGACGACGCTCGTGAAGGAGCTGAAGGCGCAGACGCAGGAGGACGGATTCCTCACCACCGACTCGATCGTGCCAGTCCTGCAGACCGATACGCCGGAGACCCTCTTCGCGCGGGTGCTCGGCGGGCTGTACGACACGATCCTGGCGAACCGCCCGTACTCAGGCGACAACCGAGCGATGCAGGACGCTCAGATCCTCGTACGCGCGACGCGCCTCTCCTCAGTCGGTGTCAGTCTATCGATCCCCGGCATCGGCGGCATCGGTGGCTCCCGGGGGACAAGTGTCGTCACGCCGAAGGACCTTATGATCGACGGACCACGCGTCATGCGCGATCTCATGCGCATGATCGTAGCGGAGTCCGACGCGCGCGGGGTTCTGCTGCACCTCAACAACCTTGAAAACCTGAGCGACCCGGACGCCAAGCGCGCCGGCGAGATGTTCAAGACGCTTCGGGATGTAATGCTGCTGCACAACGGGCTGCACTACGTGCTGGTCGGCACGACTGACGCTGTCAACACCGCCCTTGGGAGCCAGCAGGTGCGAAACCACGCGCGCGTCCTCCACCTCGAGCCCCTGCATGTCGCCGAGGTCCACGCGCTACTCACGGCTCGCTACACGTATCTTCGGGCGGACTCGAGGCAGCCGGTTCTCCCGCCGGTCGAGTCTGTCGCGGTCGAGGCGCTCTACGACCTCTTTGGCGGTGATCTCCGCGGCTTCCTGCGCGCGCTCGAGGACGGGGTGAAACCGCTCCTCGGACTCGTCGAGCCGGCCCGTCCCCTCGGGCTTGAGCAGCTGCGACCGATCCTGCAGCGCCGGTACGACCAGGCGCTCGCCGGCATCAGCGAGAAAGGGTGGGCGGCCCACCTCAGGACGTGGGGAGTTAGGGCGCCGGGCGCGACGCAGACGCAGACCACACTCCGCGCGATGTGGGGGTTAGGCCAGAGCGCCGCATCCAAGATCGTGAACTACCTCGTTGCCGAGGGCTACGTCCTCGTCCTCCCCCGGCGACCTGTAAAAAACGCGCAGATTGAGTACGCCCTTTCCGGCCGGAGTCGCTTGATCTTCGGTTGACGAGGGTTGCCCGACCCTCAGCGCTCAGGGCGCATCTACTCGGGAGCACAGTGAAACCCGTTACCATCCACAAAGCCAAGACGCAGCTCTCCCAACTCATCGCCGCGGCGGAAGCGGGAGGCGGCCGACCTGGCCGCGATGGACAAGTAGCGGGATCGCCATCGGGCGGTTATCGCGACCGGTCGGCCCGCCGGTCACAGAGATCCTTCGCTTTGCTCAGGATGACAGGCATCTCGTGTCCCGTCGCCACCAGATCGGCCAGTACCGATGCAGTCGCGAGGGCGTGGGCATCGTGATCGCCGTGCCCCGTGATGCGGCTCTGCCGCGCAAGTCGTTCGCGGGCGATCGGGTGGAATGCGGCAGGGGGTGTGCCTGCAAGAAGGATCGCATCGAGGAGCGACTCCACGCCTCCTTCATCGCGCGTCGCGAGCTCGCTTCGAGTGAGTCCATGGATCGGGATCGTCACGTCGTACATGCGTTCGATGGGAGCGAACGCGTCCCGGAGTTCCGTGGATATCCTCGGTAGTCGAGCAGGCGCTCCGATGACGAAGCACGCCACCGGCTCGCTCAGCGTGTCGGTCCCGGTCGTGAGGGGGCCCTCGAGCCATACTGCCGTGGCGCCCGGGATGCTCGCTGCAGCCGCACGCAGCGCATCGAGGAACTCGGCGAAGGTAGTGTTCTCTGCGGTGAAGAGTGCCTCGAGTGCCGGCGCGAGCGGGTGGTCGCGGCGGAATTGGACCTGACGCTGGCGACCGGCGCCGACGTAGGTCACGATGCCCGTTTGTTCGAGCAGATCGAGCCTTGTCGCCTATAACATACAATTGTCTGCTATAAACGACAAATGTGCATTATAAACGACGACGCTGCGATCGTGAGGCGTGGGTTGGGCTCCGAGCCCGGTTTCTACTGACCGCTTGGGCAAAGTATCGCATTAGATACTATTGTTGGCAATAGTATTGGCCATGGTGTACTTTGGTCCGCACCCTACGCATCCAAGCCCATGGACATCAGCCACGCCACAGAACCGCTGACCCGATTCCTCGACAGCGAGGTCGATCGTCACACCCTCGCCCTCGTCTACGGGCGCCGCCGGATTGGCAAATCGACGCTCCTCGCGGCCCTGACTAAGGAGCGTCGCGGGTTCTACTGGGAAGCGACGCGCGCGGAGACCGCCATCCATCTCACCCGCCTCGGTGAGGCGCTCGGTGCCCATCTTGGCGTTGGTCCTCTCGCGCTCACCGGATGGGAGGACGCCCTCACGCGTCTCCTCCAGCTCGGGACTGCCGGCGCCACACCGGTCGTGCTCGACGAAGTCGGCTACTTGCTCGAAGCAGAGCCTGGGCTCGATTCCATCATCGCGACGCTCCTCGGGCCATCGCGGCGCGGCGCGGGCGGCCGGTCGCGCCTCATCCTCTGCGGGTCCGCGATCGCCATGATGCGCAAGCTGACGGACGGACAAGCACCGCTCCGCGGCCGCGCAGGCCTCGAGCTCGTGATGCAGCCATTTGACTACCGGCGGGCTGCCGCGCTCCTCGGGAACGATCCCGACCTGACGTTGGCGGCCCGCGTGTTCGCCGTCATCGACGGCGTGGTCGGGTATGCCACCGACATGGTCGATGACGATTTGCCCCGCGACCTGGATGACTTTCCCCGCTGGGTTGCCGAGCGCGTGCTGTCCCCTGCCGCGACGCTGCATCACGAGGCCACCACGCTCCTCGCCGAGGATCCGACGCTGGCCGCGGCAAGCCAAACGCTCCACCACAGCCTGCTGGCGGTGATCGCGAACGGCGCCGTGACGGCGGGCACCATCGCGAACCAGCTCCGCCGCCAAGTCCCGAACCTGGACCCGGCGCTCAAACGTCTCGTTGCCGCAGGCTTCGTCGTCCGCCACGAGGACCCGGTGCGCGCGCGGCGACCCACGTACGCGCTCAGTGATCCATTCCTGCAGTTCCATTACGCCGTGCTCGAGCCACACGCGACGCTGCTGCGCGATCGCGATCCGCGCGCGAGCTGGGACCGCCGGCTCGCGACGGTCTTCGACGCTCGCGTTCGCGGGCCCGTGTTCGAGGAGCAAGCGCGGCTCTGGGTCCGTCGCTTCGCAAGCCCAGAGACCCTGGGGGGCGAGCCGGATCACGTCGGGCCGTCGAGCGTGACCATCAGTGGCGTCGAACACGAGCTCGACGTCGTCGTCGCGGCGGACGGCGGCGCTCCCGAGCCGGCAGCCAGACGTGTGCTCGCAATCGGCGAGGCGAAATCAGGCGAGACCATAGGCTCGGGCCACCTGCATCACCTCGAGCAAGCACGTGCCGCGCTCGGGCCCAGGGCTGCCGGCGCACAGCTGCTGTTGTTCGCCCCGGCGTTCACAGCCGAGATGGAGCGGCTCGGGCGCTCCCGTGCGGACGTCCAGCTCATCAACCTCGAACGACTCTACCGCGGATCCTGACCGACGAATCCGGCAGGCCGGCGGCCATAGATCGCGCGACCAAGACAGCGGGTGAGGTCGTCAGTGATCGGTGGTGGGTTGTTGTCAGTCGTCGTCCCGCCCGCTGCTGTCCCGTGTCCCGTGTCCCGTGTCCCGTGTCCCCCGTAGACACCCCCTCTCCCGCCCTACATTATTCATTCCTCATACCTGCCCCATTCCGTTTCCTCCCGAAGTCCAATCCACACATGATCGCTTCTCGCGTGCGCGGCTGGCTTTCAGGCGCATTGCTCGTTCTTTGCGCACCGGCCGCCCTGGCTCAGAACCCGCCCGACTCCGGCGCAAGCCCAGGCGCTCATCAGCGGCGCCACGCCGCAAACGATCGCCCAGCTCCAGGCACAGTTGCAAGCCAGTGGCATGACGCCCGATCAGATTCGGTCCCGTTTGCAAGCGGAGGGGTATTCGGCATCGCTGCTTGACGCCTATCTGCCGGGCGGAACTGCCGATTCGACCACGGCGATGTCTGCTGACGTATTCGAAGCCGTACGCAAATTGGGCTCAGCACCGCCACCGACTTCTCCAACGCTCCACTCGCCGCCGTGCCCATCACAGCGGCGCAGGCCGATAGTGGTCTTTCGCTGTTCGGCATCGACGTCTTTCACCGCCAGACCACGCAGTTCGACGCCAATCTCGCCGGACCAGTGCCGAGCGACTATCGTGTTGGCCCGGGTGACGAGCTCGTGCTCATCCTCACAGGCGACGTCGAGAAAGCGTACAACCTCACCTATTACGCGCGAAGGCTACGTCGTCATTCCCGATGTCGGCCAGGTTGCTGTCGCCAACCTCACCATGCAGCAGTTGGACGATCTGCTGTATTCACGCCTCGGCCGTGCGTACTCGGGCGTGCGGCGCGGGGCGGGAGCATCAACGCACTTCGACGTGACGGTCTCGCGACTCGGCACCAGCCAGGTTTCGGTGCTCGGCGACGTCGCCACGCCTGGCAGTTATCGCGTATCCAAGCTCGGGACGATCATGAGTGCGCTGTACGCCGCGGCGGGCCCTACCCAGAATGGCGACATGCGCAACATCGAGTTGCGGCGTGCAGGTCAGACCGCGGGCACGCTCGATCTCTACGACTATCTCCTCTCCGGCAATGCCTCCAACGATCTGCGCGTGATGACGGGAGACATCGTCTTCGTGCCGCCGCGGGGGGCGCGCGTTCGTCTGTCTGGCGCCGTGATTCGTCCCGCCACCTACGAGCTCAAGCCGAACGAAACCTTGCGAGAACTGCTCCGCATGGCTGGCGGATTCCGCGCCGAGGCCGACCGGCGGCGCCTGCAGATCGACCGAGTGGTGCCGCCTGAACAGCGCACCGCGGCCGGCAAGGACCGTGTGCTCTTCGACGTCGCATCCGGCTCCCTGGAAAACTCGACCGAGCCGCTCCGGCCGGGCGATATCGTGCACGTGCTGGAGATTGCGCCGCACGTTTCCAATCGCATCGCTGTCACAGGCAACGTCTGGTCGCCTGGCGCCATGGCGTTCACGCCTGGCATGACACTATCCGACGCACTTCACCGCGCCGGCGGTCTCAAGCCGGACAGTTATCTCGGCGAAGTGCTCGTCACGCGGCTGACGGCCGATTCAAGGCGACAGATGCTGCGCACCGCCGTGTACGACACCATCGGCCGGCCGGTGAACAACCTCAGTCTCGCCGATGGCGACGAGATCAGCGTGTTCTCGACCACTGACTTTCGGCCCGTCCGCTACATCACCGTGAATGGAGCGGTTCGGCAGTCGGGTCAGATTCCCTTTCGCGAGGGCATGACGTTGCACGATGCCGTGCTGCTTGCCGGCGGCATGCAGGAGGGCGCTCTGCTCACCAACGCCGAGATCGCGCGCCTGCCGGAAAGCCGGGCGGCGGGAGTCACCGCGGTAACGACCATCGTTCCGCTCGATTCCAGCTATCTCTTGGATCTTGGGGCGGACGGTAAGTACCATGGACCGCCAGGCTTTGCGGCGCCGACCGCGAAAGCGCCCGAGGTCCTGCTCCAGCCCTACGACGCCGTGCTCATCAAGCGTCAGCCGGAGTGGCAGTTGCTGCAAACGGTGACCGTCGAGGGCGAAGTTCAATATCCCGGCGCATACTCGCTCGTTCGGAAAACCGAAAAATTGTCGGACATCATCGCTCGCGCCGGCGGGCTCACCACTGCGGCATATCCTGACGGAATCGTCTTCGTTCGTAAGCAGAATTCCATTGGCCGAGTGGGCGTCGATCTGCCGCACGTGCTCCGCGACCCGAGCTACATCGACAATCTTCAGCTCGTGGATGGGGATGCGGTACTCATCCCGCGGTATACACCGGTCGTAACGGTGCGTGGCGCCGTGAATTCGCAGGTGGGCGTCGCGTACGTGCCAGGAGCGAATCTCGACTACTACATTCGGTCCGCTGGCGGCGAGTCGATCAAGGGCGACCGTGGGCACGCATACGTGACGCAGCCCAACGGCAAGGTAGACGCGAACCACCGGAACGTGTTTGGTTTCACGTCGGAGCCAAGACCGCAGCCGGGCAGCATGGTGTTCGTGCCGGAAAAGGATTCGACCGACAAACGCGACTGGATGCAGATCACCGCAACGTTCACGTCCATCCTCGGCTCGCTCGTTGCTATTGCGGCAATCGTGAAGAAGTAAACACTAGCCACTCGCGCTCGACCCACTCGCCAAACTGCTCCCGGAACCTTGCTTCGCTGAAGCACTCGGCGTTGGCACGGCACGCTTCTGGTGAGAATGAACCAGATACTCGCTCGAACTCCACCACTGCAGCCGCGATCGACTCCGCAGTCTGCTCGCTGAAATGCAATCCAGTCGGCCGCTCTGAGCCAATTCCGCGCACGGTCTCCATCGCGCCGCCCCGCCCGTAGGCGATCACGGGCACGCCGCACGCCTGCGCCTCCAGGGGCGCAATGCCGAAATCTTCCTCGGCGGCAAACACAAAGGCCCGCGCTCCGCGAAGCACGTCGCGCAGTCTGGACCGGTCTACATGGCCGAGCAGCGTAACATTGGCACCAGCCGCTGCGCGAACTTTGGCGGCGTCCGGCCCGTCGCCAATCACCACCAGCTTCCGATCCGGCAGCAGCGAAAACGCGCGCGCGATCAGGTCCATTCGCTTGTACGGCACGAACCGGCTCGCCGTCACGTAGTACTCAGCCGCCGCGCGTAATGCCGGGACGGGGGTGAAGAACTCGGTGTCCACCGGCGGGTACACCACGGTCGACTGCCGGCCATATGCACGCTGAATCCGGTCGCCCACATAGCGCGAGAGCGTCGAGAACGCGTCCACCCCGCGGCTGTTCCGGCGATCCCACCGGCGGAGGGCCTCGAGCAGACTTCGCGCGAGTACCCCACGCACGCCCGTGGCCAGTCCGGCTTCCGTCAGGTACTGCTCGCGCAGATCCCATGCATACCGCATTGGCGATAAGCAGTAGCAGAGGTGGAGCTGCCGGTCATGGGTGCGCACTCCCTTTGCCACCGCATGCGAATTCGAGATCACTACGTCGAACTGGCTCACGTCGAGCGACCGCACGGCGGCAGGAAAGAGGGGCAGCAGCGAACGGTGGCGCCCTTCCACACCAGGTATTCGGTTGAGAAAGCTCGCTTTCGTTCGCTGCACACCCAAGAACTCGCGCTGATCGGGGTCCATGGTATCGATCAGCGTGAACACCTCGGCA
This sequence comes from uncultured Gemmatimonadaceae bacterium, assembly GCA_963817955.1. Lineage (GTDB taxonomy): Bacteria > Gemmatimonadota > Gemmatimonadetes > Gemmatimonadales > Gemmatimonadaceae > JAQBQB01. The sequence continues at coordinate 40,186 of CAWFQK010000003.1, read as the reverse complement.
CGTGGAAAAAGCCGGAGCAGTTCGCGCAGCACGAGCTCCGACCCGCCAAAGGTCACGAGCCATTCGTGGACGATCGCGATTCTCAAATTGGACGGCAGCATCACGGCCGCGCCGCGGTATTCGGAAATGCCGTGAGCGTAGTCAACCGCGCAGCAGCGCTCCCAGAGTGCGTACGAGCCCATACTCCGGCAGCGCCCTCAGTCTCAGCACTTCCAGCTTCCGCCGAGCAAAACTCCGGTCCGGAATACGCGAGTAGTCGAGAAGGAACTGTCGATCCTCTGGCGTCAGTTGGTCGCCGTATCGCGCGAGTAGCGCGCCTGCCTGCGCCGCCGTCTTGCGAATACCCGCTCGGAACTGACCGCTCCGCGCCAGGCCGGCGCGAATCGCACCCGGCAGGTTCGAAAAGCGCACAGGCTCTCGGGCCTGCGCCCCAACGTGGTTGGCTCCATGCTGGCGGTACAACACAGTGGGCTCGTGGATCGCCACCACGCGACCCACTGCTGCCGCGACGAGCGCATACCACCAATCCTGATATGTCGCCTCGGCTGGTGTTGTGCCGATGCGCGCTCGAAGGGCTGCGTTGAGCATGATCGTTGGACCGGTCGCGACGTTACGCACCACGACGCGGCGCAGCGTCGGCGGTTCAGGTCTGAGATCGGTAAGGCGCCAGAACGATGGGTGGCGCTCGCGGAGATCTGCGTCCACCACAGTGAGATCTGTGTGTACGAGGATGGGCATGGCTGGGCTGTGCGACGCCTCACTCTCGATCATCACGGCAAGCGTGCGCTCTATTTTGGTGGGCAGCCAGATGTCGTCGGCGTCGGCAGTCATTACATACGAGCTGTCATCCGGAACCCGCTCCAGCGCCCAACCGAAGCTCTGCGCAGCCCCCATCCTGGGGCCGCCCACATCAAGGATCCGCACGCGTGAGTCTGCATCGCTCGCTGATCTGAAGATGCTCGCCGTACCGTCCGTCGAGCCGTCGTCGCGCAGCCACAACCGCCAACTGGCGTGCGTCTGCGCCGCCAGGCTCGCCAGAAACTCGGGTAGGAACCGTTCGGCGTTGAGCACCGAACAGATGATGTCGACAGTCACCATGCCCTGTAGTCCCGATCGAGCGGCGCGCGTTTCATGTGGTTACCATACCTGAACGGCGGTCATGACACAAACCCTGTCGGCAATGCGCTTCTTATCTCTTGCTTCACGGTTGGCGTGCGTTCTATGCTGCCTAGCCGGGGGCCTGCGCGCGCAGGCTCCCGCGGCGCGGCCAGATTCGACGCTGGTGCTCGAGCCAGGTGACGTCGTACGGTCCATGGTCTGGCGCGAGAAGGACTTGTCCGGCGACTTCAAAGTGGACGAAAGAGGCCGTCTCACGTTGCCCATGCTGGGCGTTGTGAACGTGGCGGGCCGTTCTTTCGACCAACTCCGCGACTCGCTCATCGCCGAATACCAACGGCAGCTCAAGAACCCGTCGATCACGCTCACCCCGCTGCGGCGTGTGCAAGTGCTGGGCGAGGTCACCAAGCCGGGGCAATATCTCGCCGATCCTACACTCAGCTTGGCGGGCCTGGTGGCGCTGGCGGGCGGCGCAACGCCTACCGGGGATCTGCACCGTGTGCGCGTCGTCCGGAACGGCCAGACGGTGGTGAAATCGGCATCGGTGGAAAGTCTGATGCTCCAATCGGGCGTGCATTCCAACGATCAGATTTTTGTTGACCGGCGCTCCTGGTTCGAACGCAATCAGGCGCTGGTTGCATCCACCTTGGTATCGGCGGCAGGCATCCTGGTCACGATTATTCGCCGTTGAAAGCTACCATCCGCGCATGCTGACGGCTGCGGTCACATTCAACACGTCGTGGTGCGCGACCAGGTTGCGATTGAGGTCCACCGCCGGGATGAGCGTTACGCCAACAGTGCGCGGCCCACGAAAGCTCAAGACCTCCGCCCGGATGGCATAGATGACGTCGGGGTGCACCACCCCCGCCGCCGCCGCGGGCTCGGTCGGCAGCCAGTCCAAGCGAAGCGACCGCTCCAGGCTCACCGATCGGCGGCCACGGGACGTAAATTCGTCGATGCCTAACCGCCATGCCGCGCCGCCATACGCTTCCGGAGAGCCGAGAATCAAACCGTTCAACGTGTGACCTTGTAGCTCCACGCCGTGGATATAAGGCGGATCCGGCGACGTGAATCCGCGTTCCAACCGCTCCTGATGCGACGACTGTCCGTTTACCAACTCGCCACGAAGCACGCGAATCACACGCGCGTCACTAATGAGCAGGCGCTGAAACCCCAGCGCGAATGAGGCGAGATCGTCGGGCTGCTCGACCAGGTTCCCCGCAGCTTGGTGAAAGCCGCCGGGGTAGTCCTCTTTGTAGAATTCACCGTAGAACTCGGACTTTGCCCGGGGCACTGCCCACCGCGCAAAAATGGACGCCGTCTGGTTCTCCGCTGCCTGGTTCAGTGAGCCGTTGGTGTTGGTGATGATGACCCCAGAAAATGGCCGGCTGAGGGCGTTCGCGGAGAAATCACCCCAGGGCCGATGGATGAACCGCGCCAACCCGATCTCCAGTCCTGGCGCGCCACGTGGCTCGGCAACCACCACGATGCCCGACCCTAGACGCTTTCGTGTTCCCTGTATCGGGCGGCGCGTAGGCTGACTGCCCGAGCTCGCCATATACCAGTCGTCCGTGGCCGCGGAACAGCCAGAAATTCCAAGGGTGGCTACTGCCGAAAAAGACTGCCGGAAACCCGCCGGCGTTCGGTCCGAGCACCAGCGGGTAGTCCCGCTGCGGCCCCCACCGTTGAGGGGCAGACGACACGCCCAGAACCAGGTTGTGCGAGTCCACACACCAGTGACGACGTGCCGGCCCCCACACCTGAGTACGCGCCGGCACCAAAGCGCTGTGGGGCATCGATTTTACTAGGGAACCGCGCGTCCGCGTACTGCCCGTTTCCCGACAGACCATTCGGTGCCAACGGGAACTCGGCGTTCTGCGCCACGAATGCCACCGGTGCGGCTTCCGCATAGACGCTTTTCCATGCCCAGGCCACGCCGCCCTGCACGTCTGCGGTAAGGCCCCTGCCTGCCCACGTCGGTCCGCCGCTTACCTGGTAGGCATATGTCGAGTTGCCGATAAGGCGTGCCATGGGCCGCAGCACGCGAAGGCTGCCCGAGTCGGTGCGAAGGCTATCGGCAAACTGCCCTGCCCACGGGTGCCCCTGCCTTGGCCGCATCGCCCGCACTTGCGACGGCGAAAAGGGCTGGATGCTCCACGGCGTGAGTGGCACAGCGCCGGCGAGCTGTAGAACGCGCGCGTATCGCTCGGCTTCACCCCCCACCTCGATCGACCAACCCAGATCGAGCCGAGAATACACCTGCGCGACGGCTGAATGGAAACCCGCCAACAGCTCGGTACCCGCGAGCACCAGCACCGTCGCCGCGCGCCGGATCCCACGTAGTTGCTTTGTCGACATTCCTAAGCTTAGTATCGATGTGACAATGAGGGCCACCTTTCCTACCGCGAGAGCCGCGATCGCGCGACCACCCCGGATTTCCATCCTGGCGATCACGCTGGCCTTACTCGGCGGCGGGCGCGGCGCCGCACGCGTTGACGCGCAACACTTTGTCACCGCGCCGCTCGTGAACATTGGCAGCGACGCGGACGAGCGCCTCAGACTAGATGCGCTCACGGATTCCACAAAACGAGCGCTGTTGCTGCTGCGTTCCACATCGCGCATGGCGGCCGCGCACGACTCGTCGTCTGCCTGGCAGTTCGGCGCCAGTCTGCTGGAAATTCGCGCCCTCAGGAACTCCGGAATTCCCTTTTCGCTCAACGACGGCCCACTCTGGGCCGGTCGTGGCTGGAACGAGTCCGCAACGGCGGCACTTGCCGTTCACGCGGGCGCCGTTCGATTGATAATTGCGCCAACACTCGTTTCATCGGACAACGAGCTCTTTCAGGTCATTCCCTTTCGGCAGGACGTGGCGTCGCCGCGCAACGTCTGGGCGAATCCCTTCCATCCACTGCCGGAGTCGATCGATCTGCCACTTCGCTTTGGCGATCGGCGGCTCCAACGTCTCGATCCAGGGCAGAGCAGCCTGACCATCGACGCGGGTGCGGCGTCGTTTGGAGCTGCTACCGAGAACCTCTGGTGGGGACCCGGTATCCGGAACGCCATCACGCTCAGCAACAACGCGCCTGGATTCCCACATCTCTTTCTGCAGACCAAGCAGCCCCTGCGCACGCATTTCGGCACTTTCGATGCGCAGTGGATCGTCGGCCAGCTTTCCGAGTCAGACTACTTCGACGCCGACACCTCAAACAACAAGCGCTCACTCGCCGGCATGGCTGCCACCTGGACCACACCGTTCGACAGTACACTGACGCTGGGTGTTGCGCGCCTCGTCATGGGTTCGCAAGGCGGCACGGCGTTTCCCGTCGGCGCCGCATTCAATGTGTTCGGTACGGTTGGGCACCTCAACGTCGATACCAACGTCGTAGTTCCACAGCATGCGCGAGACCAGATCACCTCTTTCTTTGCGCGCTGGCTCGTTCCCGACGCCGGGTTCGAGGCATACGTGGAGTGGGCGCGCTTCGAGGAGCCGCGCTCCCTGCGCGATTTCCTCGAGTACCCCGGCCACTCGGAGGGGTACACGCTGGGCTTTCAATGGGCTCATTCCACCCGCGGGCAGCGCAGCTTCCGGTTGCAGAGCGAGGCATCGTACATGGAGCCCGATCCGTCGCTGCGCCTTCGACCCACGGCCGTCACATACACAAGCCGCGCGGTGCCGCAGGGATTCACTCAACGCGGCCAGATGCTGGGTGCGGCGATCGGTCCTGGTGCCTCCAGCCAATGGCTCGCCGGAGAACTCTTCGCCAAGAATTGGCGCATCGGTCCGTACCTCGAACGCATTCGCTGGGACAATGGAACGCTCGAGGAGCCCATCGTCCCGTTCTTCAAGCGTCAGGACGTGACCATGTTGGCCGGCCTTCGTGCCGGAGGATCATGGCGCGATGTCGATCTGCTCGTGGACTTTGCTCACGCGGCGCGGTTCAATTACCTGTTTCAGGCGTACGTCGTCGGGATTGGTGTGGAGACAGCCGGTATCGACTTGATCAACAACACGCTGTCCGTGACGCTTTCAACTGCGGCGTGGCGCCGGTGAACGGCGAGCCATCCCCCCAGGAGCTCACGCTCCGCGAGCTGGCGCGCCGAATTGCCGCCAGGCGCTGGCTGCTGCTTGGTGTATTTGCCACGATCTTTACGCTGGTGGCGATCTACACCTTCACCGCCACCCCGCGGTACAAGAGCTGGGCGCGACTTCGCATCGACACCAAGAATTCGGCTGGGTCTGCGCTCACCGATCAGATGTCCGCGGTTCCCGGTGCCGCACTGCTTGGTCTGGGTCGTGACGAGTTGGAAACGGAAGTGGCCGTGTTGCGCAGCGACCGGGTTCGCGACGCGGCGATCGACGCGCTCGGCCTCGCCTTCCAGCTAAGAACGCCGGCCGGTGACCGCGCGCGCCTGCTGAACGTGCGCGTGGTAGATCCCACAGTTGATGCCGACGGCCAGCTGACGCTCACTCAGGAAAGCGCCGGCCACTACCGGGTGGACAAATCCGGGCTCGAGGAAGTTCGCTATCTGCCTAGGTCCATCGCCGCTGGCGATTCCATGCGCGTTGGCGGCGCGATGATCACGCTGTCCCAGGATCTCAGCCGCGGCGGCCCGGGCAAGATCACTGTTCGCGTGCTGCCGCGGTACAAGGTGCACGATCTCCTGGACAAGCGGCTCATTATCGAACGACAGGAAGGAGGATCGCGCCTGGTCGAAGTGGGCTACGAGGACCCGGATCGGCGGCTCGCGGTGCAGGTGGTGCAACGCATCATCGACGAATACATCGCGTACTCCAATCGGATGGAACGGACGCAAGACACCGTGGCCGTCGTACAGCTTCGAGAACAGGCCGATTCCACCGCCCGCCAACTCACCGAGGCGGAAATGACGCTCCGAGCGTTCGAGGAACAGAGCCGTCTCATCTCGCCCACGGACCAAGCGTCGGCGCAGGTCAAACGAATCAGCGCCATCAGCACGCGCGTCGATGCCATCAGCTCCGAACGCAACGCGCTCGCGAAGATGCTGGCGATCATTGAGGCGCGGTCGCGTGGCGGCGCCGACGCCACCGCCTACCGCCAGCTTGCCACTTTTCCGTCGCTGATCAGCAACCGCGCCATTCAAGATCTGTTACAGGCGCTGGTGGATCTGGAGAACAAACGTGCCGTGCTCGGCGTCACGCGCACCGAGGCGAACCCGGAGTACAGGCAACTCACCACCCGCATCACGGAGATCGAAGGGCAGCTCTATCGGCTGGGACCGCAGTACCTGGAGAGTCTCGACCAGGAGCTGGCGACCACGGCACAAACAGTCACTGCACTCATCGACACCCTCCAGACGCTTCCCGCGGCAGCCACGCGCTACGGCCAGCTCGTGCGCGATCGGACGCTGCGCGAAGCCATATTTCTCGCGCTCAGTAAGCAGTTGAAGCAAGCTGAGTTGACCGACGTGCTGCGACAGGATCGAGTGCATGTCGTGGACGCGCCGCGCGTCGCGAACCTGGATGACCCGGCGTTCCCAAAGAAGGCGGTGATGATCGTGCTTGGTATCGTCCTTGGCATGGCGGCAGCGTTGGCGCTCGGTCTTGCGCTGGAACTCTGGCGCACGTGATCAAACGTTACGTGCTCCTCATGGCGACAATGGTTGCCGCCACGCTCGGTGCAGGCTGCGACGCCTGGCTCACCAAGCCCTCGCGCTACAACACCGTCCAAGCGCTGGTGTCGCAGCCCAACGGTTCTCCAATCCCCGGCGCGTCGCTGGTGCTGTACACTGGCCAACGCCCCATGGGTTATGGCACAACGGACTCCTCTGGCCGCTTTACGTTCGTCCGTGTGCCGCAGGGTAACTACGGCGTGACCGTTACCCGCCCCCTGTTGTTTCATGACTTCGTCGTCGCCAATGACTCCCCATATTCGACGAAAGACAACATCGTTGTCGACGCGGGCTCGCAAGCGTCGCTGACCTTTACACTCAGCCGGTGTGCCGGAACTGTCGTCGCGAAGATAGTGGACCAGACGGGTGCGCCCGTCGCCGTGGTCACTGCCGTCCTCTATACGTCTTTGCAGGAGCTCGAGCTCGACCGTAGCGGCGCGAACGGCACCATCACATTTACCGGCGTGCCCTGCGCCTACGAACTCGGCGTGCGCATCAACCCACCCTTCGGCTACACCGTCGGCCAGGGTCGCGGCTTCAATGTGCTCGATGGATTCCGTGTGACGAATGGCGGAACGACGAACGTTCTGTTTGTGGTGCACAAGAACTGATCGTCATCACTCACGATGACAGGCGCGACCTCGCCAACGCGGCATCGTCATCCAAGCCAACGCCAGCAAGAACCAGAACACCGGCTCCGTAGTGGTCTGATAAAAAACATTGAACGCGAACGACCCGGCCACGAGCGCGCGCCATGGTCCGCCCATGACGAGGGGAACCCCCATCAATACGAGCGTCAGCACCAGCGCAAACACCCCGGCTTCGGCGAACATCGTGACATACAGCGAGTGAAAATTGCCATACCGGTTCGCCGGAAACACGTCCTGTAGCACGAGATAAGCGTTCCCGTATCCCAACCCCATCGTCGCGCGCGGCACCGACTGTGTGGCTTCCTCCATTCCTCGTACGATCAGGTGCAGGTGTCCCTGCGCCGACCCTTCATTGGTGGATAACCGACTGGCGACCGGTGACTGTACCACCCTCTGCATCCGCTCGAGCGTCTCGGGGTACGCGAACAGATAAGCCGTTGTCAACACGATGCCTGTCAAAGTAGCCAACAACAGCGCGGGCGATACACGCCGCCGCCGTGCGATCAGTGCCATGGCGCCGGTGGCCAATGCCGCCATGCTCGCGGACCGGGAGAGTGTCACCGCCAGCAGCACGATCGCGACGCCCAGAGCAGTTCTCCGCGTCGCCGGCCGCAGACCCGCGCCGGCAATCACGACGATATAGAACAGCAGCACGAAACCCGCGCGGTTGCCGTCGGCGACTGGGCCGGCCAGGCGCGGTAGCGGGCCTATGCTCTGCAGCGCGTTGAACCGCGCCGTCGCGGTTGCAACCCGCACAAGCTCCGGCCCGCGGCCCGCGAACCACAGGGCCTGCATGACGTCGAACGCCGCGTACAGTGCGAGACTGCCTATCGCCCCCCACGCAAGTATGCGCCACAGATTACGCCGGTCGGCGCAGAGCAACGCCACCCCAAACGTTCCCGCCACGTCGGCGATCAACAAGATCGTGCGCGAAGCGGACACCGGCATCTCTTGGGCGCGGAACACCGAGACCAGCGTCACGGCAGCCAGCGCCGCGGCAGCTGCAGCGTAGCTGAGCGTGGAACGCGACACCGTAACTGGCTGCCGGCGCACAGTGTGTCGCCAGAGCTCCGACGCCATGACTATGGGTGTCAGCGCCAGAAAGGGCGTCACGACGAATGGCCCGTGACCGCCCGCGAAATCGACGCGATCGGCGCCGATCAGCGCAATCCAGAGCGCCAACAGTACCTCACTCATGCGCGGCGGCGAGTTTGCCGAACATACAGCGTGCCCAGGAAAACCAGCACGACACATTCGGCGAGAATCGCCGCCGCCGCCATCCCTGCCGCGCCCCACCGAGGAACGAACACGAGTGCGAGTCCCACGTTTGCCAGTCCCGCGGCGATGATCGCTGTGAGAACGGAACGTTCGTGGCCGAAGGGAAGTGCCCAGTAGATCCCGAGCACCGTCGTTATTGCCACGAGAAAGGGCAGCAGCCCGAATAATCGAAGCACCGGAATGGCCGCCTCATATCCCGCGCCGAGAATGACGTGTACGAGAAGCGGCGCTCCGGCAAATGCGGCCACGCCCATGGCCAGGCCCACAGCCCCAACGACCACCATCGCATGGCGGATCATCCGTTGCGCCGCTGCAGGATCGGCGGCGTGCAGATAGCTGACCCGTGGCAGATATACCTGAGTCAGCGGCTGCAGCAGGTTGATTGCCGCTCGCACGATACGCTCAGCGCCACCGTAGAACGCCACCGTCGCGGCACTCGCCATTGCGCTCAGAATGAGTGCATTAGCCTGAATGTACAAACCGCTCCAGGCCCGCATGGCGAACATGCTCCATCCCTCTCGCAGCGTGCTCCACGCCGGCCCCATCGCCGGTGCCCGGAGCGCCACGTGTCGCGTCATTCCGGCGGTCAGGACGAGCAAGGAGAGTGCGGAGAAACCGGCCTGCAATTGCAACACCCGAACGCCGTCCAATGGACCGTGTACCACCACGAAGACGCCGAGCGCCGCGAGCGCCCGCGTGACCATATCGACGTAGGCTGCTGCGTTCTGCCGCTCGATGCCCTGATAGAACCAGAGCGGACTGAATCCGCGCAGCGCAGCATACACAACGGCCCACCCGATCAACGCTGCCTCGGCCCGTAGCGCCGGAATGAGGACATAGGCGAGGAGAACGAGCGGAACCATGGTCATGACGAGGAGTGTCTTCGCGCTCTGTACGCCGTGTACCACCTCCGCCATCGTACCCGGCGCAGCACGCGCTCGCGCCACAGCGCGGGTGCCCGACAGCTCGAACCCGAATTCGAGCAGCAGCATCAGCCAATTTCCCAACGCTTGAGCAACGACCACCGGACCCCAAGCGTCTGGACCCAGAACGCGCGCCAGGTATGGGATGCTGATGAGCGGCACTACCAGACCAATCGCCTGCGCTCCGAACAGCGCGCTCGCTTTCTTGTAAATCCCTTGGTGGCCGTCAGCGCGGTCGGCGACGCCGGTGGGTTGGGCGAGCGGCGACGACGCTGTCACACCGGTTTCCGGGCCACCACATAGTAGTTGGTGCAGACACTCGGCAATGCCTGAGCAATCAGATTGTCAAGGCCGTCGTACGCGCAAACGAATGCCTCGCTGTGTCGTAGCACCCCCGGCACCAGTCTCAACTCGGCACGAGGCAGTGTGTTATAGCGGCCTATGTCGGCAATCGTCAGCCCCGCTCCTGCACAGTGCTCTCGAATCCATGGCGATCCATAGCGGCGACCGTGCAGATGTTTGTTCAGATGTAGCGCCCGCACCACGTTCTCTATCCACCCCGTCTCGCTCGGCAAATGAAAGATCAGGATTGTGCCACCGGGCCTCACCACGCGAGCCAGCTCAGATAGCGACGACGCTTCGTCGCCGCCCGTTTCCCAGACGTGTTCGAGCACCCCTACGCTCACCGCCACGTCAAAGCTGCCATCGGGAAAGGGCAGCGCACGCGGATCAGAGGGGCTTCCCGGCACGAACCGAAAGGTCCGTGAGGAATGCATCACCCGCGGCGGTGGCTCAAACGAATAGCCGGTGACTGACGCACCAAGCGAATCCAAAAACAAGCTGAAATGACCGTTTCCGCACCCCCAGTCCAGCACGCGGTCGCCCTTCGCAACATGTTGCTCGGTTAACATGTAGGGCGTGCGATATTGAGACAGCGTGCCCAGATTCTCAAACTGGAGGACGGACTCGGCGGCTCCCGATGCCCGCGCTACTGCATTCACGCGTTTGACGATGTCGAACGCCAGCCCCATGTGCCTCCAAAACGGTCGAGAGATCGAGTGTCGCAAAGTAATATCGGAACATGCTGAGAGAGCGAATCCTGGTCGTTCACGTGGCAGGCATCGGCGACGCGGCGGTGGCGTCCACCGTCACCGAGCGACTTCGTGCCGAACAACCGAACGCCGAGATCACCTGGGTGTGCGGCGCTTCCGCCGAGCCCGTTGTTCGGTTGTTCCAGGGGATCGCACGTACGGTCACGGTCGATCAGGAGCGGCTGTATCATGGAAACGCCATCGCACGAGCCAGAGAGATCGTCGGCCTATGGTGGCGCCTCGGCCGTCGCTTTGACCGTGCAATCGTGCTGCACCCCGATCCACGATATCAGCTACTCGTTCTGCACCTGATCGGCGTTCCGAAAGCCTCTCTGTCGCGCTCGCGGCACGGCGCCATGAATCCGGTGCCGGCTCGGTTTCTCGGCGACGAGTACGCCCGTTTGTCGGGCCCGGGCGGTCGCGAGCACGTCGGTCCTATCGAGCGCCGGTTCTCGATGGCCGACTTGCGGCATATCGTGCCTGCGGCGAACTCGAGGCGTACGAGACCGCGGGTGATGGTGGTGCCTGGTGGTGCGCGCAATGCCCTGCGCGACGACCCGCTGCGCCGCTGGCCGCTGGAATACTACGCCGAGACAGCCCGGGCACTCGTGGCGGACGGCTGCGATGTCGTTCTTATTGGAGCGCCGCACGATACCTGGGTGCGCGAATCCTTCGCGGGCATAAAAACCACAGACCGTATAGGGGAATTATCGTTGGTGGAGACGTTGGGACTGCTTCGGAACAGCGATCTTGCCATCTCCCACGACACGGGTCCAATGCACCTGGCGCGACTCGTGCGAACGCCTCTCCTCGCGTTGTTCGGTCCAACCATTCCAGCCCAGGTTCTTTCGATGGACCAAACGGTTACGGTGCTGTGGGGCGGCGAACACCTCGCCTGCCGCCCGTGCCACGATGGCCGCGACTTTGCTCGCTGCTCGGCCAACGTATGTTTGAGCAGCATCACACCGTCCCAAGTCATTGAAGCAGCCAGGAGAATTCTCATTGGTAGCCGCGTCGCGTCGTACTGAAGGCGTTTCCCAGCTCGAAGGTGCGCTTCCGCGGGTAGCCGTCATAGTTCTCACGTATTGCAACGAATCCGAAGCGGCCGCTTGCCTGGAATCGCTTGCCCGTTCGACATATCGAGCGCTGACTGTCGTTGTCGTGGACAACGCTTCCCCCGACCATTCTGCCGAACGACTCCGGGCGCGCTTCCCAAACGTCGTACACCTCCAAGCGGGAACGAACGGTGGCTACACAGCCGGGAACAACCGCGGCATCGAGTGGGCGCTCACGCATGATGCCGACTACATCATGGTGTTGAACGACGACACGGATGTTGATCCTGATTGCGTGAGCCGATTGGTACAGGCTGCCGTTGATACTGGTGTCGCGGCGGTAGTCCCACAAATCCTGTACTTCGACCAGCCGGAAACCGTCTGGTACGCCGGCGGCATCTATTCGCGCCTGCGCGCGATGGGCACGCATCTGCGGGAGAACCAACCCGTTGATCGATCGCAGAAACGCATGGCAATCACCTTTGCATGCGGCTGCTGCTTTCTGGCGCATGCCGACGTCTTCCGGGCTGTTGGAGGGTTCGACGAGAGCTACTTCACATATGTCGAAGACCTGGAGTTCTCCATTCGTCTCCAGTCCGCCGGGTATACACTGTTGTATGAGCCGACGGCACGCGTGCTGCACCGCATAGGCCGCGCGGCGCCGCCCACGCCGCGACAGATCGTGCTCCGCGATACGAACAGGCGCCGAATGGTGAGGCGACACTACAGCGTGGCTGAGCGGCTTGGCTTTGCGCTCTGGTTCTATCCAACGCGCGCCATCCATCTGGTGCGGTACCTGTCGCGACGCGACGGGCCAAGAGCCCGTGCAATCGTAACCGGCGCTATGTCGCCCATCGCCGGGAGTTTCGGGCGCACGCAGTTGACATACTCGGCTGTCGAGCGGTAATGGTGCGGATTATGATCACAGCCATTGTGTGAGTACATTCGCATTGGTGATCATGCGCCAGAACGAACGAACGCAATCTTGATGACTCCAAAGACCACGCTTGCCGAGCCGCGAGGGAAACGGGCGACGGCGGGCGGAACCGCTCAACGCGCTCCAGTACCGCCACTGCGCCAACCGCAGCGGCGAATCGTGGTGATCGGTGCTCCTTCGGACATTCCGCGCGCGTTGGATCATCCGGCAATCGCAGATGGGCGTTTCGCGGCTGACGTCGCGCTGGCCGTGGACGTAGGAGCAGAAGATGCATTTGACGTCGCGGCTCGCGTATCCGAGCTCCTCGGGCAGGGCGGCGTTTATGCGATGCTAATGGCCGGGCCGGTGGGGCCTTCCGTCATGCGTGTCGTTGCCGACCTGGCACTGCTCCACCATTGCGAGCTGCTCGCGGTGATGCCGACCGATGTCCTGGCCGACCACGACCCACGAGTGGTGTGGAGTGGCGACAGCCCGGTCGTTCAGCTCACGAGGATCCCGCAACGACGATGGGCGTTGGCCCTGAAACGCATCATCGACGTGGCCGGTGCGAGCGCCGGCCTGATCGTGGCTGCGCCGGTCATCGCGGTGCTGGCTACTCTGGTGTGCATCGAGTCGCCCGGCCGGCCGATCTTCGCCCACCGCCGCGTAGGGTATCGCGGGAAGCGGTTCAATTGTCTCAAGCTCCGAACGATGGCGCTCGATGCCGAAGATCAGCTCAAGAGCGACCCTGCGCTGTACGAGGAATACCGACGGAACCATTTCAAGATTCCCGAAGATCGCGACCCGCGCACGACGAAACTCGGAAAGTTCTCTGCGCAAGTCCAGTCTCGACGAGCTCCCCCAACTCTGGAACGTGCTGCTGGGGGACATGTCGCTCGTCGGGCCTCGCCCGGTTGTCGAGGACGAGTTGCACATGTATGGCAACTCGGTTGACCTCTTGCTGTCCGCGCGCCCTGGACTCACTGGTGCATGGGCGGTCAGTGGACGGCACGGCGTGGGCTATCCGGAGCGTTGTGACATTGAATTGTCGTACGTCCGTCATTGGCGGCTCACGGCTGATCTGCGAATCGTCTTACGGACCGTGAAGGTCTTGCTGGATATTGGCTAGTGGCTGCAGGTAAACGCGTCACCGCCGTAATTCTCACATACTGCACGGAATTGTCGAGCGTTTCCGGTTTGCCACGTGGTTCTATCCCACACGCATGGTGCACCTCGTCAGGGCGGAGCGCACAGATTGGTTCTGGAATCGCGTCGATCCATGGTCTAGGGCGAACAATGCAGACGTGAACGATGAGAAACCGGGTTTTCCTTGCTCTCGATGTGCTGCTGGCTGCAGTGGCCGTGCTCCTATCCTTCACCGCACGATTTGAAGGATTGGGATGGTGGCCGACAATGGCTGGTATTGCGATCGGCTATGCCGCTATCGCCATTCCACTCAAGATCGTTCTGTTCTGGCGCGTGGGCCTCTACAGTCGCCTGTGGCGGTACGCCAGCGTTGCCGATCTGGAAATAGCGCTGATCGCCTGCCTACTCGGGATCATCGTCTCGTTCGGTGTTGGTTTGGTCGCAATGCCCCTGCTCGGCTTCGTGCACCAGCGAGTGCCGATCGGCGTCCTGCTCATGGACGCTATACTCACCGCCGGCGCGGTCACGCTGTCTCGACTCTTGCTGCGCGTTGCGACGCGACACAAGCGCGCCCGCCTAGGAAGGGACTATGGGCGATCGGTACACGGCGGGGCTGCACGCCAGACGCGCACGGTGCTGATCGCCGGCGCTGGTGACGCCGGTGGCATGATTGCCAAAGAACTCCTCGACCATCATCAGCTTGGCCTGGTGCCGGTTGGCTTTCTCGATGACGACCGAACGAAGCACGGTCACTATCTACACGGGCTCCGCGTCTTCGGGCCGATCTCCAGCCTCGAGGAAGTTGTTCTGGCCCAGGCGGTAGACGAGGTCATCATCGCACTGCCCTCGGCGCGCGGGAAGGTGATACGCGACATCATGCAGCGCTCGGCCGCCGCCGGTGTTCGCAATCGCACCGTTCCCGGCATGTACGAGATCCTGTCGGGCGCCAAGGCCGTGAGTGCCTTGCGCCCCATCCAGATCGAAGATCTGTTGCGCCGCGAACCGATCGAAACGAACTCGAGCCAGGTTGCCAGCTTCGTTTCCCACAAGACGGTCCTCGTGACCGGCGCCGGTGGTTCGATTGGCAGCGAGCTGTGCCGACAACTCGCTCAACTTGCTCCTGCTCGAATGGTCGTCGTCGGCCGTGGAGAGAACTCGATCTTTGAGCTGATCGAGGAGCTGCGCATCAATTATCCGCAGATTCCGGTGACGCCGGCGATCGTGGATGTGCGTGACGGTGTGCGCCTACGCGCCGTTTTCGAGGCGTCCAAACCGTTTACGGTCTTCCACGCCGCCGCGCATAAGCACGTTCCGCTCATGGAGGCAAGCGTCGACGAGGCGATCCTCAATAATGTCTTGGGCACGCGGACCGTCGCCGAGCTCTGTGCCGAATTCAATGTCGAGCGCATGGTGCTCATCTCGACAGACAAGGCCGTTCGCCCAACAAGTATCATGGGTGCCACGAAGCGGATCGCCGAAGGCACGGTCTGCTCGGTAGCCGAGCGCACGCACAGACCTTACGTGGCCGTTCGGTTCGGGAACGTTCTGGGCAGCCGAGGCAGCGTGGTCCCCACGTTCTTGAGACAGATTGCCGCCGGCGGGCCGATCACGATCACGCATCTTGAGATGCGGCGCTACTTCATGACCATTCCGGAGGCGGTGCAACTGGTGCTGCAAGCCGCGGCACTTGGACGGGGTGGCGAGGTGTTCGTGCTCGACATGGGTGAGCCGGTTCGCATTGCCGACCTCGCTGAAGATCTCATCCGCCTGTCCGGTCTCGAGGTCGACGATATCGAGATCCACTACACCGGCTTGCGCCCTGGCGAAAAGCTCTACGAGGAGCTCTTCTTTGGGCCAGAGGACGCGACGCCGACGACGCACGAGAAGATCCTGCAAGCGCGTGACAGCAACTCATCGACTGAGCTCGACGTATACGTGGACAAGCTCATCGAAGCCGCTCGGCGTCGTGAGCCGGAAGCCGAGTTGCGGCGGATGATCAAGAAGCTCGTCCCGGAATATCAGCCAATGATGCTGCAGCCGAAGCTGGCCGAGCCGTCTCGTGAGGCGCGCGTACCAGAAGCCTGGCTGATGCCTGATCTCGCCATCAGGCGCGGGGCAAAGGCGGCGAGTGGCACTTGATGGCCGGTTGCTGGCGTCTGAGGTGTTTCAATTATCTTGACGGTGGCTAGCACTACTCTGCCACCCCGTGGCCGGCGCGGTGTAAGAACACGCGGACCTTCGCTGGGGAGTGGGAGTTATGAGCAGGACGGTCGAGCGGAGCGGCAAAGACGCGGCGCAGGCAGCGAGCGCGGCGTGGGAAGCGGACTTCGAGCGGTGGCTCGCACCCTTCTCGGAGGCCTTTGAGCGGGCGGCCCAGCGCCGTTGGGCTCCGGTCTATCTCAAAGGGTTGCTCGGCCCGGGTGAACGCAAGAGTGTCGAGCCCATGGCGGAGCGCGTCTGCCCGGGCGAGACGCAGCAGTTGCATCACTTCGTCGCGGCGGCGCCCTGGGCCACCGAGCCGCTCGAGACGGTGCTCGCGCACGAGGCCGATTCGTTGGTCGGCGGCCCGGACGCGGTGCTCATCATCGACGATACGAGTCTCGTGAAGCAGGGCCGCCACTCGGTGGGCGTGGCACGGCAGTACTGTGGCGCGCTCGGCAAGACGGCGAATTGCCAAGCCTTGGTCTCGCTCACGCTGGCGCGTGGTGAGGTGCCCGTGCCGCTGGCCCTCCGGCTGTACCTGCCCGAGGCCTGGGCCAATGATCCGGTGCGGCGTGCGCGGGCGAAAGTGCCGGACGACATCGCGTTTCACACGAAAGGCGAGCTTGCTCTCGTCGAGGTGGACCGCGTGTTGGCGGCCGGCGTGCGCTTTGGCCTCGCGCTCGCCGATGCGGGCTATGGCAAAAGCCCCGAGTTTCGCGCCGGGCTCACACCCGCGGCCTCCGCTGGGCCGTCGGCGTGGATGCGACGCAGCACGTCTATCCGGCCGACGTGGCCCTCGTCGCGCCGAGCCAAGGGCCCATGGGGCGACCCCAGAAGCATCCCGTGCCGACCGCACCCAGCGTCTCGGCCAAGGCGCGGATTGAGGCCCTGATTACGCCACGTGGACGCGGGCCTCGTCGAGGAGTGTTTCGCAAAGTGTCGTGGCGGCGCGGGACCAAAGGGTTGCTCGTCGCCGAATTCGCGGCCGTGCGAGTGCGCGTCGCCGATGGGCCGCGCATGGCCAGCGGGCGGCACCTCCCCGGGGACGCGGCCTGGCTCGTCTGCGAACGGCGCGCCACGGGCGAGCAGAAATACTACTTGACCAATCATCCGCCGCGGACCTCGCTCCTGACGCTGGCCCGGGCGATCAAAGCGCGTTGGGTCTGCGAGCAAGTCCATCAACAGTTGAAGGAGGAACTGGGGCTCGATCACTTTGAGGGCCGCAGCTGGCTGGGCCTGCATCATCACGCGCTGCTCACGATGATCGCCTTTGCCTATCTCCAACATCGGCGCCTGCAGGCCCTGCACGCGCCGCGGGAAAAAACCAGCCCCTCTCGACGCCCTGGTCCACGGACCGCCACCGCAACCGACGCTCCCCACGCTCCGCAAAGCGATCGTGGCAAACTTTCATCGCCGCTTCACGCACTGCCCGCACTGCTATACTCGATTGCCATCACAGCGTGAATGAGCATGGCAGAGTAGTGCTAGCCAGCTTCATATGTTCATGCGTTGAACATCCCTCCCTCAGCTCCAGCGGCGGCCCGGGCGTACCTCGCTGGATTCGTCACGGTATTTTTCTTGGTTCGTCACGTTCTGTGACTGACCATGCACTTGGGTATGCATGATTCAGAATACCGGTTCTCCTGAAGCTCAAACTGACTCGTGGTTCGTGATCTGGGCCGAATCGCGAGCCGAGAAGAAGGTCGAGAAGCGGATCGCGGCGCTCGGGCTGTCCCCGTGGCTTCCCATCGTGAAGGAGCGTCACCGCTGGAGTGACCGCTGGAGGGAAGTCGAGTGTCCGCTTTTCCCGGGCTATCTCTTTGCCCGGGCTACCAATGCGGACTGGCATAAGATTCTTCGGACTCCAGGGGTTCTGACTGTGATCACGGAGCGCGGGAAGCCAGCGCTTCTTGCCGACAGCTTTGTCTCCTCACTGCGCGACGCGATCGGACGCGAGGGTGCCGCGCCCGAAGCTGTTACTGAGAGCGTCGACTACGCACCGGGCGATGAAGTGATCGTGCAGGAGGGCGTACTCCGCGGAGTGCGCGGGATCGTGCGCGAGCGGCGGAGCGGACGCCAGCTGGTGCTTTGGGTGACTGAGATTGGGCGGGGGGTCGCGTTCACAATTGGGTCGGCGCTGGTCAAGGCCGCGAAGGTCAAGCAGCCGGCCATCAGAACTACTGCGGCGCTCTTTTCAGCAAGTGAGTAATCAGCGTTGGTCGCCTGACGATGGGCGTTGGCCCTGAAACGCATCATCGACGTGGCCGGTGCGAGCGCGAGCCTGATCGTGGCCGCGCCGGTCATCGCGGTGCTGGCCGCTCTGGTGTGCCTCGAGTCGCCCGGCCGCCCGATCTTCGCCCACCGCCGCGTAGGGTATCGCGGGAAGCTGTTCAATTGTCTCAAGCTCCGAACGATGGCGCTCGATGCCGAAGAGCAGCTCAAGAGCGATCCTGCGCTGTACGAGGAATACCGACGGAACCATTTCAAGATTCCCGAAGATCGCGACCCGCGCACCACGAAACTCGGAAAGTTTCTGCGCAAGTCCAGTCTCGACGAGCTTCCCCAGCTCTGGAACGTGCTGCTGGGGGACATGTCGCTCGTCGGGCCGCGCCCGATTGTCGAGGACGAGTTGCACATGTATGGCAACTCGGCTGACCTCTTGCTGTCGGCGCGCCCTGGACTCACTGGTGCATGGGCGGTCAGTGGACGGCACGGCGTGGGTTATCCGGAGCGTTGTGACATTGAATTGTCGTACGTCCGTCACTGGCGGCTCACGGCTGATCTGCGAATCGTCTTGCGGACCGTGAAGGTCTTGCTGGATATCGCCTAGTGGCTGCTGGTAAACGCGTCACCGCCATAGTTCTCACCTACTGCAACGAAGCCGAGGCCGCGGCTTGTCTCGAGTCGCTGGGCAAGTCGGACTACGATGCCCTCACGGTGTTGCTGGTGGACAACGCATCGCCAGACGGCTCGGGTGACCGGCTGCATGCCCGTTTTCCGGCAACGAGCTTCCTGAAAGCTGCGGTCAATGGCGGGTACACTGCCGGGAACAACCGCGGAATAGAATGGGCGTTGGCGCGCGGCAGTGAGTACCTGCTTGTGCTGAACGACGACACCGAGATCGATCCAGAGTGTGTCAGCAGGTTGGTACGTGCGGCGGAAGATACGGGTGCCGCCGCGGTGGCGCCGCAGATCCTGTATTACGACGAGCCCAATATCGTCTGGTACGGCGGCGGCACGGTGTCTCCGACACGAGTTCAGCCGACACATTTCCTGGAGAACCTACCGAGCGACCCCACGCAACAGCGCATGCCTGTGACGTTTGTTTGTGGCTGCTGCTTTCTCATTCGCGCAGACGTGTTGCGGGCCGTCGGGGTATTTGATGAGCGTTTCTTCACATACGTGGAGGACGTCGAACTCTCGATGCGGCTGACCCGGGCAGGCTATTCGCTGTTGTACGAGCCGTCCGCCCGCGTGCTGCACCGGATTGGACGCGCGGCACCGCCAACGCCGAACCAGATTCGGTTACGAGACAAGAATCGCCGGCGCGTGGTCGCGCGGCATTACGGAATTATCGAGCGTTTCAGGTTTGCCGCGTGGTTCTATCCTACGCGCATGGTGCATCTCGTCAGGTACGTGGCGACAGCAGATTGGCGCCGTGCCCGCGCGCTCCTCGAAGGCGCGTTCTCCCCGCTATGACCCCGCGAGTGCAATGACAACCTGGCTAGTTACCGGAGGGGCTGGATTCATCGGTTCCGCACTCGTGCGCATGCTGCTACGCGAAACCAGCCATCGCGTCGTCAACGTCGACAAGCTTACCTATGCCGGCAATCTGGAATCGCTTCCCGGTGCCGACCTCGACTCGCGATACAGCTTCGAGCATCTCGACATCTGTGATGCGTCGGGCATGCGCGCCTGCTTCGAGCGCCACCGCCCGGATGCTGTGATTCATCTCGCGGCGGAGTCCCACGTCGATCGTTCGATCGACGGACCCGGCGTCTTCATCCAGACGAACGTCGTCGGAACATTCGTCCTGCTGCAGGAAAGCCTTCGGCACTATCGGTCGCTCCCAACTTCAGCGCAGGGCGCCTTTCGCTTCGTGCATGTCTCCACCGATGAGGTGTTCGGCTCGCTGGGACGCGACGGCCGGTTCACCGAAGAGACGCGCTATGCCCCCAAGTCTCCCTACTCGGCGAGCAAGGCCGGCTCCGACCATCTCGTGCGGGCGTGGCATCACACCTACGGATTGCCGGCGATCACGACCAATTGCTCGAACAACTACGGCCCGTACCAGTTCCCGGAGAAGCTGATTCCGCTCACCATCCAGAACGCGCTGGCGAAGAAGCCTTTGCCGGTTTATGGCGCAGGCGAGAATGTGCGCGACTGGCTGTTCGTCGACGACCACGCGCGTGCGCTGCGCACCGTCCTCGAGCGCGGCATTCCCGGCGAGACGTACAACGTCGGCGGCGACAATGAATGGCGGAACATCGACGTCGTCCGGCGCATCTGCGCGCTGCTGGACGAGCTGGATCCGCACGATGTGCCGCACGAGCGGCTGATCACCTTCGTCACCGATCGCCCTGGCCATGACGCGCGCTACGCGATCGATGCCACGAAGATCGCGCGCGAGTTGGGATGGGCGCCTCGCGAGACCTTCGACACCGGGCTGCGCAAGACGGTGGAATGGTACCTCGACAACCAGGAGTGGGCGGCGCGCGTACAGTCTGGCGGCTACCAGGGCCAGCGGCTTGGCCTCGGAGTGGACGCGTGACCGGCCGCAAGGGAATCATTCTGGCCGGCGGCGCGGGGAGCCGCCTTCACCCGCTCACCCTGGTCGTCAGCAAGCAGTTGCTGCCGGTGTACGACAAGCCGATGATCTACTATCCCCTCTCCACGCTGATGCTGGCGGGAATGCGGGAGATTCTGATCATCTCCACGCCGGCCGACCTGCCGCGCTTTCGCGAGCTGCTCGGCGACGGCGCGCAGTGGGGCATGCGCTTTTCCTACGCCGAACAGGCCACGCCGAACGGTCTCGCCCAGGCGTTCGTGATCGGGCGCGAGTTCCTCGCCGGCCAGAGCTCGGCGCTTGATCCTCGGCGACAACATCTTCTACGGCACCGGTCTCATCGAGCAACTGCGCCGAGCGTCAGCGCAGGGCAGTGGTGCAACGGTCTTCGGGTATCACGTCACCGACCCGGAACGCTACGGCGTCGCCGAGATCGACTCGGCGGGCCGTGTCCTGTCCATCGAGGAGAAGCCGGCGACCCCGAAGTCCAATTATGCCGTTACCGGGCTGTACTTCTACGACGAGGCCGTCGTGGACATTGCCGCGGCACTGAAACCCTCGGCACGCGGCGAATACGAGATCACCGATGTGAACCTCGAGTATCTGCGCCGCGGGCAGCTTCGCATGGAGCTCATGAGCCGCGGGATGGCCTGGCTCGACACGGGCACCCACGACTCGCTTCAGGATGCGTCGGCCTTCGTGCAGACTATAGAGAAGCGACAGGGGCTCAAGATCGCCTCACCCGAGGAGATCGCGTGGCGGCTCGGGTACATCGACGACGCGCAGCTCGAGCGGCTGTCGGAGCGGTTGGGCAAGAGCGGATACGGGAGCTACCTGCGCGGCCTCGTCGCGGAGCGCGGCCGAGCATGAAGGTCACAGAGACGAGCCTTCCCGGCGTGCGGTTGATCGAGCCAAAGGTGTTCGGCGACGGCCGTGGGTTCTTCATGGAGACGTTCAGCGTGGCTCGCTACGCGGCAATCGGAATTCGTGAAGCCGTTCGTGCAGGACAACCTTTCTCGCTCCGGGCAGGGCGTGTTGCGCGGACTCCATTTCCAGCACCCGCACGGGCAATCGAAGCTGGTGTCGGTGCTCGAGGGCGAGGTGTTCGACGTCGCGGTCGACATTCGCGTCGGCTCGCCGACCTTCGGGCAGTGGTGCGGCGAGTATCTGTCGGCGGACAACAAGCGGCAGCTCTACATTCCGACCGGCTTCGCTCACGGATTCGTCGTCACGTCGGATACCGCGCTCTTCTCGTACAAGTGTACCGACTACTACCATCCTGAGTCGGAGCGAAGCCTGCGCTGGGACGACCCCCGCATCGGCATCGAGTGGCCCATCATCCAACGTCGAGCTCTCGGCGAAGGACCGAGAGGCCCCGTTTCTAGACTCGATCCCGCCAGACCTCCTCCCGCCCCTTCATCCTGAGGGTGCGAATCCCTCCCCTGTCATCCTGAGGGTGCGAATCCCTCCCCTGTCATCCTGAGGGTGCGAATCCCTCCCCTGTCATCCTGAGGGTGCGAAGCACCCGAAGGATCCCTCGAACCGCCCCCGTGCCCAGTCCGCTCATCCTCGTAACAGGCGCCACCGGCCAGATCGGCTTCGAACTCCTGCGCGAGCTCGCCGCCCTCGGCACCGTCGTCGCCCCGCCGCGATCCGAGCTCGACCTCTCTCGCCCGGAGACCATTCGTGCTGCGGTTCGCCAGATCCGCCCCGCTGTGATCGTCAATGCCGGAGCGTACACGGAGGTCGACAAGGCGGAAACCGAGCGAGCACTCTGTTTTGCGATCAACGCCGAAGCCCCCGGCATCCTCGCCGAAGAAGCGCGCCTGATCGGATCCGCACTGATCCACTATTCCACGGATTACGTGTTCGACGGCGCCAGTGACACCCCATACGTGGAGTCGGATATCCAGCGCCCATCAACGTATATGGCGAATCGAAGCTGGCTGGAGAGCGCGCGATCGAAGCCATTGGCGGGTCGTGGATCATCCTCCGAACGAGTTGGGTATATGGACTTCGCGGACACAACTTCCTGTGCACGATGTTGCGTATGGCGCGAGAGCGCAGAGAGCTGCGGATTGTCGGTGATCAGATCGGATCGCCCACTTGGAGCCGGTCAATTGCGACTGCAACGGCCCAACTCCTCGCGCGGATATCAGCTTCCGGCGACTACGCAATCGGCGTGAAGGAACACGCCGGTACGTATCACATGGCGGCGAGCGGATCTACATCGTGGCATGCGTTCGCACAGTCGATCCTCGCGCTCGATCCGCGGCGGAATGAGCACCGGTGCGTCCATGTTGTCTCAATCCCGACGGCTAGCGTACCCCACTGCGGCAGCGCGACCACGGTGGTCCGTGCTCAATTGCGACAAGTTGGCCAATATGATCGGATTACATTTGCCAGCCTGGGACCGCCAACTCGAATTAGTGATGGAAGGAGCCGTGACGGCGTAGTCACATCGGCTGCCGAGTTTCCACTCACCCGAAGATGCCTCCGAGCAGTAACATGGTGCCGATACGAAGCGCCGGGAGGAGCGATCGTTCAGCTCACGAGGATCCCGCAACGGCGATGGGCATTGGCCCTGAAACGCATCATCGACGTGGCCGGTGCGAGCGCGAGCCTGATCGTGGCCGCGCCGGTGATAGCGGTGCTGGCCGCTCTGATATGTCTCGAGTCGCCCGGCCGGCCGATCTTCGCCCACCGCCGCGCGGCTATCGCGGGAAGCTGTTCAATTGTCTCAAGCTCCGAACGATGGCGATCGATGCCGAAGAGCAGCTCAAGAGCGATCCTGCGCTGTACGAGGAGTACCGACGGAACCATTTCAAGATTCCCGAAGATCGCGACCCGCGCACGACGAAACTCGGAAAGTTCTTGCGCAAGTCCAGTCTCGACGAGCTCCCCCAGCTCTGGAACGTGCTTCTGGGGGACATGTCGCTCGTTGGGCCTCGCCCGGTTGTCGAGGACGAGTTGCACATGTACGGCAATTCGGTTGACCTCTTGCTGTCCGCGCGCCCTGGACTGACGGGTGCATGGGCGGTGAGTGGACGACACGGCGTGGGGTATCCGGAGCGGTGTGACATTGAGTTGTCCTACGTCCGGAATTGGCGGCTCACGGCTGATCTGCGAATCGTGTTGCGGACCGTGAAGGTCTTGCTGGATATCGGCTAGCGGCTGCGGGCTAAACGCGTCACCGCCGAGGGGGGGGGGAGAGGTGCCCGTGGGAGTATACGCGTTACTTCGCCAACGTAGGCCATCCCTCTCCGCTCATTCGCATGGATCCAGATACAGCGGGATGAGACCGAGGATCCGTGCGGGCGTCTTCTCGCGCATACTCGGGAACGAGTCTTCTGAGCGCGTCGCGCAGCGCACGATCGTTCGTCACGTGTCCGGCCCCGCGTCGCCGCAGAGATCGTCAACCAGGGGCATGAACTCCGGATCGTCGATCTGATCGACAGTCCGTAACACCTTTGGGTGGTTCGTGGGCCAAATGTCCTCGCCGCCGAAGAAGACCTCTTCGTAGAGCTTCTCGCCAGGCCGCACACCGGTGTAGGCAATTTCGATGTCGGCTCCCTCCTCGAGCCCCGACAGCCGGATCAGGTCGCGCGCGAGGTCGACAATCTTGATCGGCTCGCCCATGTCCAGCACGAACAGCTCACCGCCCTTACCGAGCGCGCCTGCCTGGAGCACCAGCTGCACTGCTTCGGGGATCGTCATGAAAAAGCGGCGCATTTCCGGATGCGTGACCAGAACTGGGCCGCCTTCCTGAATCTGGCGCAAGAAGGTCGGAATCACCGATCCGCGCGACCCAAGGATGTTCCCGAACCGGACGGAGACGAAATTCCGTTTCTCCGTCATCGCCGCGTGCAGCACGACCCGCTCGGCCACCCGCTTTGTTGCACCCATCGTGGACGTAGGGCGTACGGCTTTATCCGTCGAGATGTTTACCAATGCTCCGTATCGGCATCCAGAGCGGCATCGACGACGTTTCGCGTACCGAGGATGTTGTTGGTGATCGCCTCTGAAACATTGGACTCCATCAGCGGCACGTGCTTATGGGCGGCAGCGTGGAAAATTGCGTGGGGGCGATACTGTTCAACGATTGCATGGATGCGCGCAGCATCCCGGATGTCGGCAACTACTCCGACGACATCGAGCGACGGAAAGTGCCGCCGCAACTCGCCCTCGATCTCGAAGATCTTGATTTTCACTGTGTCGAGGGCGATCAGCCGCGCCGGCTCGATCGCGGCGATCTGGCGACACAATTCACTGCCGATCGACCCGCCTGCTCCCGTGACAAGCACCGTGCGTCCAGTCGCGAGTGCCTTCACGGCATCCACGTCGGTGACGATGGGATCGCGGCGCAGCAGGTCTTGGATCTCAACTCGGCGCAACGAGCTCACTTTGATGCGGCCGGAGATGAGGTCGTGTAGCCCCGGAACAGTGCGCGCCGGAATTCCGGCGTCGGTTGCCGCCTGCAGCACCTTGCGGATCACCGATCCGCGCGCATCGGGCATGGCGATTATCAGCTCGTTTGCATCGAGGCGACCAACTCGAGCGAAGCCAAGTCGTTGAGCGTGCCGAGCACCGGGACATTCCCAAGCAACTGCTTCTGCTTGTATGGATCGTCGTTGACGAACGCGACGACATGTACGTGCAGCTTGGGATTCAAGCGCGTTTCGCGCAGAATCAGCTTGCCTGCCGCTCCGGCGCGGGCGACGATCGCGCGCCGGTCGTTCGCCGACCCATGCGTTCGAGCGCTCTGGAAACGGACAAACAAGCGCGGCGTGGCCAGCGCGCAGAGCGTCAACAGCGCATCCAGGGCGAGCGCCGAGTAAGGCAACCGAGTCGCGGCGAGACCTTTCCCGTGAGTCCAACCGTTCCGACCAGGATACTACCCAACGCCGCGACGGCACCAGCGAACAGAATGCGCTCGAGCTCGCTGATGCTGGCATGCCGCCAGATGCAGCGATACAGTCCCATCGCA
Source organism: uncultured Gemmatimonadaceae bacterium (assembly GCA_963817955.1). Lineage (GTDB taxonomy): Bacteria > Gemmatimonadota > Gemmatimonadetes > Gemmatimonadales > Gemmatimonadaceae > JAQBQB01. The sequence goes on along the minus strand of CAWFQK010000003.1, from coordinate 14,387 downwards.
TAGGCGACGGCAATTCGCAACGGCAGGACCAACGTGGCGTAGATCGCAACCCCGTGGACGACATCAGGCGCCCACATGACGGACTCAAATCGAAGGCTCAGCGCGACAAACGGCAGCCCCGCCAATAACACCAAGTCGAGAACAAGAAAATGGCGATTTCGCATTGATGAGGAAATGATGACGAACAGTCGTTCTCTGCAAGTGGGCACTTCTTGTACTCTGAGCCGCTGCTGTCATAGATTTCTGCGGCGCGCGTACGAACTCGACCGACATCGGAGAAGATATTGGCAACACTGCTCATAACTGGAGGGGCGGGATTCATCGGATCGGCGCTCGTAAGAATGCTGTTGCGCGAGTCCTCCCATGAGATCGTCAACGTTAACAAGCTCACGTATGCGGGAAACCTCGAATCGCTTCCGGATCTGCATCTTCATCCGCGACATCGGTTCGAAGAGATCGACATCTGCGACGGGGACGCGATCCGGGATTGCTTCGAGCGTTACATGCCGGATGCGGTTGTCCACTTGGCAGCCGAATCCCATGTCGATCGCTCGATTGACGGCCCTGGAGAGTTCATTCGGACGAATGTGCAGGGAACGTTTGTCCTGCTCCAAGAGAGTCTGCGACATTGGCGCTCTGTCTCTGAGCCAGCCAAGTCGAGATTTCGGTTCGTGCACGTCTCAACCGACGAGGTGTTTGGCTCGCTAGGGCCGGTCGGAAAGTTCACCGAACAAACCGCGTACGCGCCGAATTCACCGTATTCGGCAAGCAAGGCAAGCTCCGATCATTTGGTACGAGCATGGTACAGTACTTATGGGCTACCAGCGATCACGACGAATTGCTCGAACAACTATGGACCGTATCAGTTTCCGGAGAAGCTGATCCCGCTGATCATCCAGAACGCGCTCGAGAAGAAACCGCTTCCAGTGTATGGCACCGGCGAGAACATCCGCGACTGGCTCTTCGTCGAGGACCATGCACGCGCGCTAATAGCCGGGGTCGAGCGTGGCGTTCCCGGAGAGACTTACAACATCGGCGGTGACAACGAATGGCGGAATATCGATGTCGTTCGCGGAATCTGTGCTTTGATGGACGAGCTGTCCCCTTGGGACCGGCCGCACGCCGAACTCATTGCTTTCGTGACTGATCGTCCTGGACACGATTCGCGATATGCCATTGACGCGTCGAAGATAATGCGCGAACTCGGCTGGCGGCCGCAGGAGACGTTCGAGTCGGGCCTTCGCAAATGCGTCGAGTGGTATCTTTGCAATCAAGAATGGACGAGCCGCGTTCAATCCGGTGCGTACCGCGGAGAGCGACTCGGTCTCGGAGAAAGCACGTGAGTGGGCGGAAGGGGATTATCCTTGCTGGCGGCGCCGGCAGCCGGCTGCATCCGCTAACCCTCGTGGTCAGCAAACAACTGCTGCCCGTATACGACAAACCGATGATCTACTACCCGCTGTTGACGCTATGCTCGCCGGCCTGCGGGAGGTTCTTATCATCTCGACACCTGAGGATTTGCCCCGTTTTCGCGCCTTGCTCGGGGACGGGGGTCAGTGGGGCATGCGTTTCGAGTATGCCATTCAAGCGGTTCCAAACGGTCTGGCGCAGGCGTTCGTCATCGGTCGCGAATTCGTGAGCGGTTGCAGCTCGGCGCTGATCCTTGGCGACAATATTTTCTACGGCACAGGGCTCGTCGATCAACTTCGTCGCGCATCCGATTCCCCGGATGGCGCGACAATTTTCGGGTACCACGTCAGCGACCCTGAGCGCTACGGCGTGGCCGAGCTAGATGCCTCGGGCAATGTCGTGAGTCTCGATGAAAAGCCTGCTCGGCCGAAGTCGAACTACGCCGTGACAGGTTTGTATTTCTACGACCCAAGCGTGACTGACATAGCCGCTTCTTTGAAGCCGTCAGCTCGAGGTGAATACGAGATTACCGACGTCAATCGTGAGTACTTGCGGCGCGGCGCGCTACACATTCAGCTGATGAGTCGCGGAACAGCCTGGCTTGATACAGGCACTCACGATTCGTTGCAGGACGCAACGTCGTTCGTGCAAACGATAGAAAAACGGCAAGGGTTGAAGATCGCCTCGCCAGAGGAGATCGCGTGGCGGCTGGGATACATCGGGAACGGAGAACTCGAACGTCTGGCTGACCGGCTCGGAAAGAGCGGCTACGGCGATTACCTGCGGCGGCTGGTCGCCGAGGCGAATCATCCGTGAAAGTAAAGGAACTCGACTTACCTGGTGTTCTCCTGATCGAGCCCATTGTGTACGGTGACGAGCGCGGTTTCTTCTTGGAAACTTTCAGCGTGTCGCGGTATGCCGAAATTGGCGTCATCGGGCCGTTCGTCCAGGACAACATCTCGCGCTCTCGCCGCGGCGTACTCCGCGGCTTGCACCTCCAGTGTCCGCACGCACAGGCGAAGCTCGTCTCGGTATACGAAGGCGAGGTCTTCGACGTCGCCGCCGACGTACGGATCGGATCGCCGACGTTCGGAAAGTGGTGTGCCGCAAGTATCTCGGCCGAGAATAAGCGGCAGCTCTACGTGCCGCCCGATTTCGCGCATGGCTTCGTGGTGATCTCGGAAACGGCGCTCTTCTCGTACAAGTGCACGGACTACTATCATCCCGAGACGGAGCGCTCCGTGCGCTGGGACGATCCGCGGCTCGGTGTCGAGTGGCCAATCAGCGACGTTGAGCTGTCGCAGAAGGATCGTGAAGCGCCGACGCTCGACGCGATCGACCAGGCTCTACTTCCCCGTTACGCAATCTGAACCGTGAGCGAGAGACGCGAAGCTGCTCGCCCCGTGTTGCTCGTAACGGGTGGCCGCGGCCAAGTCGGATTCGAGCTCGTGCGGGAACTGGCTCCGCTCGGGGACGTCGTCGCGCCGCCGCGCGACGAGCTTGACCTCGCGGACGTCGCAGCCATACGACGTTTCGTGCGGCGCGTGCGACCACAGGTCATACTCAACGCGGGAGCGTATACGGCGGTCGATAAAGCCGAATCCGAGCGCGCGTTATGCTTCACGGTAAATGCGCACGCTCCCGGCGTGCTGGCTGAGGAGGCGAAGCTCATCGGGTCGGCGTTGATCCACTTTTCGACGGACTACGTGTTCGACGGAGCCAGTCACATCCCATACTTGGAGTCGGATATCCCGGCGCCCATCAACGTGTATGGCGAATCGAAGCTAGCTGGTGAACGCGCGATCGAAGCCGTCGGTGGGTCGTCGATTATCCTGCGAACGAGTTGGGTGTATGGACTCCGAGGCCATAACTTCCTGCTCACGATGTTGCGCATGGCGCGTGAGCGCGAAGAGCTGCGGATTGTTGGCGATCAGGTCGGATCGCCCACGTGGAGCCGGTCAATTGCGACTGCAACTGCCCAGCTCCTCGCGCGGATATCGATATCCGGCGACTACGCAGGCGGCGTGAGGGAACACGCCGGTACGTATCACATGGCGGCGAGTGGATCTACATCGTGGCACGCGTTCGCACAGTCGATCCTTGCGCTCGACCAGCGACGGAATGAGCACCGGTGCGCCCAAGTAGTCTCAATCCCCACGCTAGCGTACCCCACTGCGGCGGCGCGACCACGGTGGTCCGTGCTCAATTGCGACAAGTTGGCCAATCGGGTCGGATTACACTTGCCAGCCTGGGACCGCCAACTCGAATTGGTGATGGAAGGAGCCGTGACGGCGTAGTTACATCGGCTGCCGAGTTTACACCTTCCCGTAATGCCTCCGTGCAGTAACATCGTGCCGATAAGAGGCGCCGGGAGGAGCGAGGGCTGGGCGAATACTCCGAATGCAGCGCTGCCAAGAACGATGTTGATGGCGCGGTCATCGACGCCGTGCTGGGAGTGTTTTACTTCCCTACGCTCGGTTTCACCGCGACTCGTCTGCCGTATACGGTAGTTCTCCTCTCGGCGCGTCCGGGGGGCTGTTGCGATTACCACCCTCGCATCGCAATGCGCCTGTCGACTCGGCGCGACCGCCCCTCTCAGAAGCGTGGGCACCGGCGGGCATACATCGTTGCCGCTGGGGTCGCAGGCGGAGTGATCGTCAAGGAGCTCGTGGAGAACCCGCAGCTCGGTATGATTCCGGTCGCCGTACTCGACGACGTCCCGGTTAAGGACAGGCTTCGCCTTCGAACAACGTGCCCGTACTCGGCTCGCTGGCTTCTCTCGCAGAAGTGGCGCCAGAGTCAACGCGAGCGACGTCGGAATCGCGATGACTTCAGCCTCTGGCCAGACCATTCGTGACATCGTGACGTCATTCAGACGGACCTCGCGCAGGTTGGCTCGCTCGTCACCGGCAAAGTCGTCATAGTTACGCGCGCCGGAGGATCCATCGGCAGTGAGCTTTGTCGGCAAACTGGCGCGTCTCCAGCCCGAGCGGATGCGGCGAGAATTCCATATTCGAGCTGCTCCGGGAGTTCTCGCGCTCCTTTCCAAAGGTTCTCATCGAACTCATCATCGCAGATGTACGGGACCAGGCGCATGATGAGCGTGATTTCCACACATCGCCCGTACTCGGTGTTCCACGCGGCGGCGCACAAGCATGTGCCAATCATGGAAGCCAATGTTGCAGACGCTGTGTTGAACAATGTGCTTGGCACCAGAAATGTCGTGAATCCTGGTGCCGAGTACAATGTCGAACCTCTCGTCCTGATCTCCACGGACATGGCGGTGCGTCCCACGAGTGTGATGGGGCCACCAAGCGGATCGCCGAGCGTCTGGTGCACCAGTGCGCCGCGCAGCGCGGTGGCGGCTACGTGCCTGTGCGCTTCGGCAACGTGTTGGGCAGCCGTGGTGGCGTCGTGCCCACATTCATGCGACAGATTGCCGAGGGCGGCCCGGTCACGATTGCGCACCGTGACATGACGCGGTACTTCATGACGATTCCCGAGGCGATGCAACTCGTGCTGCGGGCAGTTGCCATCGAAGATCAGGGTGAAGTCTTCGTGCTCGACTTTGGTGAGCCCGTGCGCGTCTTCGATCTCGCCACGGACCTCATCCGCCTCTCCGGGCTCGAGCCCGACATGGACATCGAGGTGCGCTTGACCGGTATCCGCCCCGGTAGAAGCTCTTCGAGGAGATCTTCTTCCGGGGAGACTATGTGACGCCAACCGAGCACCCGAAGATCCCGCGTGCACGAGGCGCCGGGTCGCCCGAAGAGAACGCCGATGGCGTTACGCATCTCATTCGCGACGCGCAGGAGAATTGGTCATCAGGTGAGATCCGTCGCTCCATCATCAATCTCGTTCCGGAATAGACAAGTCAGGTCGATGCGGGAGAGTTTGCCATCGGCAATGACGTCCTGTGGCTCACGAATGAACACGCTCTTCGACAGCATTTACGCTGGCGTCTGAGCGGTTTCAGTTATCTTGACTGCGTCGAGCCATCTACATACGTTCATGCGTTGAACATCTCTCCCTCCCTCCCTCCCTCATCTCCAACCGCGGCCGATGAACGATTCCTCGCTTCTGGGTATCCTTCGGCTTCTCGGAAAGAGCCCCAGCCGCACGCAACGCGAGATGGCGCATGAGCTTGGGATGAGCCTCGGCAAAGCGAACTACCTGCTGAGGGCGCTGCTCTGCAAGGGGTTCGTCAAGGTCCAGAACTTCAACAAGAGCTCGCAGAAGCGAGGCTATGTCTACCTCCTTACTACTGAGGGAGTCGCCGCCAAGACCGAGCTCACGCGACATTTCTTGGCACGGAAGATCGAAGAGTACGATACCCTCCGGCTCGAGATAGAGCGATTACGAGAGGAAAGCGAGGGCGCAGTCGCGGGAAAGTAGGGCGTATGTCGTTTGATTCGTAGCGGTAATTCCTGTGGTTTGTCACGTTCTGTGACTGACCATGCACTTGGGTACGCATGATTGAGACTACCGGTTCTCTCGAGGCTCAGACTGGTCCATGGTTCGTGATCTGGGCTGAATCGCGAGCGGAGAAGAAGGTCGAGAAGCGAATCGCTGCGCTCGGGCTGTCCTCGTGGCTTCCCATCGTGAAGGAGCGTCACCGCTGGAGTGACCGCTGGCGGGAAGTCGAGTGTCCGCTTTTCCCCGGGTATCTCTTTGCCCAGGCGACCGACGCCGACTGGCCTCGGATTCTTCGGACCCCAGGGGTTCTTACGGTAATCACAGAGCATGGGAAGCCGGCTCTTCTCGCCGACAGCTTTGTTACCTCTCTGCGCGACGCGATCGGACGCGAGGGCGTTGCACCCGAAGCTGTTACCGAGAGCGTCGACTTCACACCGGGCGACGAAGTGATCGTGCAGGAAGGCGTGCTCCGCGGAATTCGCGGAATCGTGCGCGAGCGGAGGAGCGGGCGCCAACTGGTGCTCTGGGTGGCTGAGATTGGGAGGGGGGTCGCGTTTACGATCGGCTCCGCGATGGTCAAGCCGGTGCGAATCGGCTAGGCGGCGGCAACTTTGCTGCTGGGTCGGGTCAGTCACCGATGGAAAGTGGTCGCTCTTGGCCCAGCGGCCTAGTTCCTCGAACTCGCCGGCTCGCATTGCCCCAATTACGCTGCCTTAGCACTCCCCGCTGAGGGAGCGACCACCTCAATCGCCGGTACTTGACCACTTCCGTTGCCAACCATCTATCAACAACCATGTCCGATCAGATTGAAGGCGACGTTTCCATCCTCGAAATCCTGACACAGCTGATCCAGCGCTGGAAGTTGATTGCGATATGTACAGTTATCGGAGGAGGAGTGGCGGCAGTCTCGGTAGTTTCTCGTCCACCCCTCTTTCGTGCCTATGCATCCTTCGCATCACAGCCGACTGATCAAGGGCGAGCTGGCTTGGCTAGCCTAGCTGGACAATTCGGGATTGCGATGCCGGGGACTGGTCAAGCGGCGTCGCCCGAGTACTACGCTAAGTTGATCACATCGCGGGCGCTGCTCCTCGCCGTGGCGCGAGATTCGTTCCAAGTACCGGGAGATCGGGCGGGCGAAGGTACAGTTGCCGCAGTCGTTGGGACTCAGCGGTCCCGACTCTCCTCTTCGATCGGAACAAGTACTAGCCATCCTCCGTGGTATAGTGGGGACATCGGTCTCGCGTCAGACTGGCATCATCGAGGTCTCGGCGACAACGCGATGGAAGAGTCTTTCGTTGGCCATTGTCGATGCCGTGGTTCGCAACGTCAATCGCTTCAATCAAGAGAGCCGTCGGGTGCAAGCGGCGGCAGAGCGTCAATTTGTCGAGGGCCGCCTAGCGCTGGCGACTCAAGAGCTTCGAACGACGGAAGACCGAATGCAGGAGCTCCAGCGAGGCAATCGTCAGTTTGATGCGACATCGGACGTGAGCCTACAGCGCAACCGACTTCTGGCCGAGCTCGATCGCCACCGGCAGGTCGTTACCTCGCTGGCGCAGGCGTATGAAGAGGTTCGCCTCCGCGAAGTGCGCGATACTCCCGTCATCATCATGGTCGAAGCTCCCGCTGTTCCTGCGGTTCCTGAGCCACGCGGTCAACTGAAGGTGGTACTCATGGGACTGGCTGTGGGAACCTTCGCGGGGTGCCTGCTCGTCCTGGCCGGCGACAGCATCAGACGTCGTCGTGCTGACGGCGATCCGAGAATGCTGGAGTTCCTGGCCGCCCTCGCCGTCCTGTATGCGGACGTGACCTCGCCAGTTCGCCGGCTGTTCGGGAGACGCTCGTGAAGAAAGTTCTCGTCACTGGCGCCGACGGATTCATCGGCTCACACCTCACGGAAGCCCTGGTGCGTGGCGGGTATGATGTGCGAGCGTTCGTTCAGTACAATTCCTTCAATTCCTGGGGTTGGCTCGACCGCTGTATGCCGGAAGTCCGTGGCAAGTTCGAGGTGTTCTCCGGAGACATACGAGATCCCTATGGTGTCCGGGCGGCGGTGAAGGGGCAGGATACGGTATTGCACCTGGCTGCCCTCATTGCGATCCCGTACTCGTATCACTCCCCTGACACATACGTGGATGTGAACGTTAAGGGGACGCTCAATGTCGTGCAGGCGGCCCGCGACCTCGGGATAGAGAAGGTGGTACACACCTCTACCAGCGAGGTATATGGCACGGCGCGTTTCGTTCCGATCACCGAAGAGCATCCGCTGCAAGGGCAGTCACCGTATTCCGCGAGCAAGATTGGGGCAGATCAGATCGCAATGTCGTTCCACAGTTCGTTCGGCACGCCGGTGGCGGTGCTGCGACCGTTCAACACCTATGGCCCGCGGCAGTCTGCGCGTGCCGTGATACCGACAATCATCACACAGCTGGCGGCCGGTGCCAAGCAGGTGAAGCTGGGTGCTGTATCGCCCACGCGTGACTTCAACTTTGTCATGGATACCGTGGCGGGGTTCCTCGCAGCGGCGCGGTCGCCGAATTCGGTAGGGCAGGTGATCAATGTCGGGAGCAACTTTGAAATCTCCATCGGCGATACAGCCAAGCTGGTTGCCGAGGTGATGGGGCGCCCCCTGGAAATCCTGACAGATGAACAGCGACTGCGTCCCAGCGGAAGCGAAGTGGAGCGCCTCTGGGCGGCCAATGTCAAGGCCGCGGAGCTACTCGACTGGCATCCGCAGTACGGCGGTCTCGACGGCTTTCGTCGCGGCATTCAAGAGACCGTGAACTGGTTCACATCGGCTGACAACCTGGCCTCATATAAGGCGGACGCGTACAACATGTGATCTCTACGTCCGCTCCAGCCGACTCGTCGCCAATGAACGACATTGTCGCCGGCATTCGTTCGGTGAAGGGTCCTGGGACAGCTGTACTCCACGAGCCGCAGTTCAGCGGCAACGAGCTGCTTTGTGTGAAAGAGTGTCCCGATTCCGCCTTCGTCTCGTCGGACGGCAGGTTCGTGGACCGATTCGAAGCCGAGCTCGCGGGCAGCACGCGGACCGCGCGTGCCGTGGCTGTGGTTAATGACACCGCGGCGCTGCACCTGTCGATGGTGCTGGCTGACATGGAGCGCGGAGACGAATTACTGATGCCGCCTCTGATTTTTGCTGCTACGGCGAATGCCATTTGCCTTGCCGCGGCTATGCCGCACCTTGTTGACAGCGAGGCTCGAACCCTTGGCGCGGATCCCCTGGCGTTGTGCGAGGATCTGGACTCGATGAGGAAGCGAAGAAGTAGCGACTGTGAATTGCTGACGCGTAACGCCGAGTCTCTCGTCTTGGAGTCAAACGCGAATTGTTCGGCCACGTATTTGAGGCGTGAATGACTACCGACTCCATCAGCTCCAACGGAAACACGATAGAGTTCAGTCACATCGTCGCTTGCCCAATCTGCAAATCCCATCTGCTGGCCAGCCGCTGTCACACATGCAAACTTGAGTTCTGCGACACCGACTTCGGCATCGGATCATACATTTGCAAGGAGATGTATGCATCTGAATCGGCATTCTTGCATGCCCGGAAGGTGATTGATTTTTGGGGAAATGGATGGGGAAAGCGACTAGCTGAACCAGAACATGCGTTCGCTTACGAGCTTGACAAGGCGGCTCTGCGTGCATACGCGGATAGACTGCTCACGAGAAATCGCGCTGAGAATTCCTTGATATCGCGGGTCAAGAATCTTCGGCGCGGTTCTACTATAGCCTTGAATATTGGCTGCGGAGCGGGAACCGAGTCGTTGCTGCTTGTCGAAGCCGGAGCCAGTTATTGCATTGGGATGGACATTACGGCTCCGGCAGCACAAGCCGCCGAGTTACTGATCAGGAAAGTGGGAAGAGGGGTTGGCATTCAGGCAGATGCCCGATTCATTCCCTTGCTCGACTCGTCCGTCGATGTAGTCTACTCGAGCGGTGTTTTGCACCATTCAGAAGACATCACAAAATCTATCTCTGAAGTATTTCGCGTTCTCAAGCCTGGCGGCACTGCATACGTCATGCTCTACGCGACGTGGTCGATCATGTTCCTTCAAGAAAAGTTGCTCAGGTTATCCGGCGAGAGTGCCTGGGAAACGAATGGACTGACCAATCCGCTGACTACGACATATACCGTAGCTGAGTGCAGACGAATGTTCTCCGCATTTCATACGGTGCAAGTCGAGAAGAATGGCGGGCGCGCAAGCCATGTTGCGAAAATCGGAAAGTACTTGCCCCGTTTCCTGGATAAGGTGTTGGACAAGCCTTTCGGGCCTACTTTGAACATTCTGGCTACTAAAGGCGTAGATGATCGTGCATCCTTGCGGCCTCCAGGGACGCAGCTTTCGCCAGGCACGAAGTAGATAACACTCTGTGCGTCAGTGAACTGCATCTTCGTCTTCGACAACGCGGCGTGGCTTCTCACAGCGGCTGTCGTCCAAGCCGCAGGCAAGCTGTCGGCGGGCGAGTACATGGCCACTGACCTACTCGACAGTCATCCGCAGTACGGAAGTCTCGACGGACTTCGTGGCGCGCTTCAGGAACTGGTGAGCTCGTTCGTCCCAGCCCACATACTGGCCTCTTACAAGACGGACGCGTACGACCTGTGATCTCCAAGCCCATTCCAACCGCCCCGCCGCTCGCGACGGAAATTGTCGCTGCCATCCGTTTGGTGACTGGCCCGGGACCGGTGGTATTGCACGAGCCACAGTTCAGCGGTAATGAACTGCGATATCTGAAGGAGTGTCTCGACTCCACCTTCGTCTCGTCGGTCGGCAAGTTCGTCGACCGATTCGAAGCCGAGCTCGCAGCCATCACGGGGGCCGCGCGTGCGGTGGCCGTGGTCAACGGCACGACCGCGCTGCACTTGTCGATGGTACTGGTCGGTGTGGAGCGCGATGACGAAGTGTTGACGCCGGCGCTGAGCTTTGCCGCGACGGCAAACGCCGTGAGCCATGCGGGAGCCATCCCGCACTTTGTGGACAGCGAGGAACGAACCCTTGGCTTGGATCCGCAAGCGCTGCGCGAGTATCTGGACTCGATCGTTGAGCGAAGGAGCGGCGCCTGCTTCAACCGGCTCACCGGCCGCCGCATCCGTGCGTTGGTGCCGATGCACACCTTCGGCCATCCGTCGGACATCGAGGGACTGCTGGCGGTGGCGCACGACTATCACCTGATGCTCGTTGAAGATGCCGCCGAGTCACTGGGGAGCACGGTGGGCGGACGACACACTGGAACCTTCGGAGTGCTCGGGACTCTGAGCTTCAACGGCAACAAGACGATCACGACAGGGGCGGGCGGCGCCATCCTGACGAATGATGCTGCGCTCGGGCGGCGGGCCAAGCACCTCAGCACGACCGCCAAGGTACCACATTGATGGGAGTTCATTCATGATGAAGTCGGCTACAATTACCGCATGCCCAACCTGAACGCGGCCCTCGGCTGCGCGCAGCTGGAGCAGTTGTCGTCGTTCATCCAGGCCAAGCGGCACCTCTACACCCGGTACGCCAAGGCCTTCGCCGGCATGCCGGGCGTTACGCTAGTGCGGGAACCGGTTGACACTCGCAGCAACTATTGGCTGCAGACCATCCTTCTGGACTCAGCACACGCCGACCAGCGCGATGCCGTGCTCACGGCCACCAATGACGCCGGTATCATGACTCGTCCGGCTTGGCGGCTCATGCACCGCCTGCCGCATTTCAGCGGATGCCCGCGGATGCCGCTGCCGGTAGCCGAGTCTCTGGAACGGCGGTTGATCAATATTCCCAGCAGTGCGGCGCTCGGTTCCACCGGCAACATTGGAACGGCACGTTGAGCCTTCCGCTTATTCTCCTGGTCGGCGCAGGCGGGCACGCGCGTGCCTGCATCGACGTGATCGAGCGCGAAGGTCGGTTTGCCGTCTCGGGACTCATCGGATTGGCGAGCGAGGTCGGGAGCACGGTGCTCGGGTATCCGGTACTCGGTAGCGACGAGGATCTGCCAGTTCTGACGGAACGATTCGGTCACGCCCTGGTCGCCGTGGGGCAGATCAAGACCTCGGCTGAACGCGAGCGGATCTTCGCACGGCTCATGGAACTCGGGTGCGCGCTGCCGACGATCGTTTCGCCGCTCGGCTACGTCTCGCGGCACGCGCAGGTCGGGTCGGGGACGATCGTGATGCACGGGGCGATTGTGAATGCGGCCGCCGCGGTGGGGCAGAATTGCATTCTCAACAGCCATTCGCTCGTCGAGCATGACGCGGTGATAGGCGATCACTGCCATGTGTCCACCAACGCCGCCGTGAACAGCGGAGTACAAGTGGGGCGTGGTACGTTCATCGGCAGCGGCAGCAGCGTGCGGCAGGGGCTCGCCATCGGTGCCCACTGCGTGATCGGCATGGGCCAGCGAGTGCTGGCGAACTGCGTCGACGGGCAACGGATTCCTTCACTGCGCGCGACATGAGCAAGACGTTGATCATCGCCGAAGCGGGCGTGAACCACAACGGTGACCTCGGTATAGCCAAGGCGCTGGTGGATGCCGCCGCGGACGCCGGTGCGGATCTCGTGAAGTTTCAGACGTTCAATGCGGACCGGCTGGTGACGAAGGGCGCGCCGAAGGCCGAGTACCAGTCGCGATTGACCGTGGCGTCCGAAACCCAGTACGAAATGTTGCGCCGTCTGGAACTCACGGCCGCCATGCACGAGACGCTGTTGGCGCATTGTCGTACTCGGGATATCGGATTCTTCTCGACGGGTTTCGACATCGAAAGCGTAGAGAAGCTGGCGAAGATGGGACTCAACCGCTTCAAAGTGCCCTCGGGAGAGATCACCAATCTTCCGTACCTGCGGGCGATCGGGAGCTACGGGAAGCCAGTCATCATATCGAGTGGTATGTGCACCCTCGGTGATGTCGAAAGCGCCATTCAGGCCCTGGAAGCGTCGGGACTTGATCGGTCGCTCATCACACTCCTGCATTGCAGCACGGAATACCCCACACCGATGATCGCGGTGAACCTGCGAGCGATGCTGTCGATGCGGCAGGCGTTCGGCGTGGCGGTCGGGTACTCGGATCACACGAAGGGTATTGAGGTGCCGATTGCGGCGGTGGCGTTGGGGGCCACCGTGATTGAAAAACACTTCACGCTCGACCGTTCGATGCCGGGCCCGGACCACCAAGCGAGTCTAGAGCCGGACGAACTCATCGCGATGGTATCTGCGATCCGCAATATCGAACAGGCGCTGGGCGATGGGGTGAAACGGCCGTCCGCGAGCGAGACAAAGAACCGCGCGGTGGTCCGCAAGTCGATTGTAGCGGCGCGGGCCATTTCGGCCGGCACTTTTTTGAACGAGGCCGACCTCGCGGTCAAGCGCCCCGGCACAGGACTGTCGCCGATGCGGTGGGATGATGTGATCGGCCGCATCGCCCGGCGCGACTTCGCCATCGACGAATTCATCGAGCTGTGACCCGTCGCATTTGCGTTGTAACCGGCACACGTGCCGAGTATGGGCTGCTGCGATGGGTCATGCAGGGCATTCAGGAGCATCCGGAGCTCTCACTGCAGGTCGTGGCCACGGGTATGCACCTGTCGCCCGAGTTCGGGCTGACATTTCGCGAGATCGAACGAGACGGTTTCACGATCGATCGCAGAGTTGAGATGCTTCTTAGCTCCGATACTGCAGTGGGACTGTCGAAGTCAATTGGGCTCGGAATGATCGGGTTCGGCGACGTATTGGCGGAACTCGTCCCCGACATCATGGTCGTGCTCGGCGATCGCTTTGAGATTCTCGCGGCCGTGACGGCCGCGATGATAGCGCGGATTCCAATCGCGCATCTACACGGTGGGGAAGCCACCGAAGGGCTCATTGACGAAGCGATACGGCACGCAGTCACCAAGATGTCTCATCTTCATTTCGTGGCGGCGGAAGAGTACCGTTGACGCGTGATCCAGCTCGGCGAACAACCGGATAGAGTCTTCTTGGTGGGTGGCCTTGGCGTGGACGGAATTCGCCGACAACCGCTGCTCGATCGCGAGGGGCTCGAGTTCGACGCTGGATTTTCAGCTGCAGCCGCGCAACCTGCTGATCACGTTTCATCCCGTATCCCTCGAACCTTCGAGCTCGGATCGTCAGATGGATGAGTTGCTGGCCGCCTTGGGCAAGTTGCGCGACACCGGGTTGATTTTCACGATGCCGAATGCCGACACCAACGGACGCGGTCTTTTCGACAAGATTCATCGCTTCGTCGCCAACCATCCGCACGCCCGTGCGGTCACCTCACTTGGCCAGCAGCGCTACCTCTCGACATTACAGTTCGTAGATGGAGTGGTCGGCAATTCATCGAGCGGATTGGCCGAGGTTCCGACTTTCCACAAAGGAACGATCAACATTGGCGACCGACAACGCGGCCGCCTGAAGGCGGCCAGTGTGATTGATTGCGAGCCCGATCGCCACGCCATCAGCGCGGCCCTGGACACCCTCTATTCTGCGGCTTTCCAGTCGGGTTTATCCACGGTCTTGAACCCTTACGGGGACGGTGGGGCAAGTGCACGCATCGTCGAGACA
>CAWFQK010000002.1:0-1163325 GCA_963817955.1 uncultured Gemmatimonadaceae bacterium | reverse complement strand
CCCTGCTTCTAGCGGCGTTGGAACTCGGGCGCACCCAGCGCGAGTCCGATTATCTGGGGCAAGTTCCCCAGGTCCACCGTCGTGCCTTTGACACCTTTCGCGGTGGCGTGCGACAGCATTGGGTTGTCACCGCTCATCAGCACCTCGCGCGTCTCGGCGGATACCTGCCCGCCGAGAATGTATCGGACGACACCGTCCACCTGCTGCGCGCGTGGCAGTACGCGTAGCGAGTCGAAGTACACCCATTGCTGCGGTCGCGCGCCTGGCACCTGACCAGTAGCGATACTCAGGCCAAGGTTGATCCGGTTGAGAATTGCCCCCGTATTCATCCAGGCGTCACCGCGATCAGGCCATCCGTCCGGCGTCTGCCGGCCGAAGATCGGCTGTCCCAGCCGCGCCACGATCAGCGCCGTGCGTGGCGTTGTGTCCGGATACGCGTTCAGGGCGCGCAACGCCGAGGTCACGACCTCGAACGGTGTCTTTACCTTGGCGCGATAGGCGGCGCGGCTGAAGAACTCAGGCGACGTCACGATGCAGCTTACCGTTGCGCGAATGTCACCATCGGTGTGCAGGAATGTGTTGCTACAGCGATCGACGAGTGTTTTCGGAGGGTCATCGCTTACGAAGCGCCGCGCCAGCTTGCTGGTGATGAATCGTGCAGTGGACGGTGCGCGCGACAGGATGTCGAGTACTTCCTCTCCCTCCGCTTGGCCGCGTCCCGACGGGAATGCGTGACCAAGAATCGTCTTTGCGCCGGCATCGTGCATGTTGGGGTTGAACAGGAACGCGCCTGTTTGCCGGTTGAAGCCCCAGCCGGTGAGCGCGCGCGCGACTTCCTGCACGTCCTGCTGGGTGTAGCCGCCGTCCACACCCAGTGTGTGCAGCTCCATCAACTCGCGGGCGTAGTTCTCGTTCAGTCCGCGCCGTGCCCCAACGCCTGGCCGCGCACCGCGAGCGGCGAAGCGCGCCGAGAGCGTCGGCTGCGTGCTGTCCGCCGCACTCTGTGCATTGTCCAGGAAGAACAGCATCGCCGGGCTCTTCGCCACAGCGCCGAGTAGATCGCGGAACTTGCCGAGCGCGTGGGGACGAATGACATCACGATCGTACTGCGCCAGAAAGAGACGCACCTGTCCTTTACCGGCGAAGACGCTGAAATGATTTTCCCAGAAGTCGGTCATCACTTCGTCGAGCTGCCGGTCGGAAGCCACCGCGCGCGCGAGCTTGGCCGATTGCACCTCACCCACGAGTTGCTGCGACTTGCGCACTACGTCCGCAAGTTGCGGATTGTTGGCGAGGATCTGCCGGCGAATCTCGGCGGGCTTGATGGTCGTATCGCCCTTGTCCGCCGCGCGCACGCGGCGCTGCAGCTGTTGCACCACGTCGTAGTCGCGGATGATATCGCCCGTATTCGTCGATAGCACCGGGTACTTTGCCACGAGCGCCCCGGTGTTGGCGTCGGCAATCTGTTGCGGATGCAGTTGCTGGTTGATCCAGCGGTCTACGCCCACGGCGCGGACCTGCTCAGCGTCCCCGGGTCGCGGTCCGAACGCAAGGCGGTTGAGGACCTGCTCGATCTGCTCGTCCGGCAGCAGCTCGCGCGGCTGAGCGGCCGTTTCGGCCGGCGAAAGTCCGGCTGGAGTGCGCTGCGCCTGATTGGCGCATGCCGCGACGAGCGCAATGGAGAAAATGACGGTGTAGCGCATAGACCGAATTGATCCTCGGCAGACCATCAATCAGTAGCCGATTGGTAGACGCGTAGATTCACCGTATTGTTAACGTCTTGAAGAACGGCCTTGCGTGCGCGTGTGTGGCGTCCTACGGTAGAAAGGCCACTGAGCGAGTCTCGGCTGAATTTCCTGGAAAGCCCCCCCGTCGTGCCTCATTTCTACCGATCGCCAGACGAGTTCGTCGTCGCCGCGCAGGCGGCGCTATCGGCGGCTGCCCCCAAGCAGCCGGTGGCGGTGCTGTTGGCGGAGGTGGATCCGGGGGAGCCGTCGACTGACGGGCGCACGACTCTCGAATCGAACCTGAGTGCCGTCGCAGAGATTGTGCGACACACGCTACGCTGCGACGATCACGTGGGTCGCGTGGACGGCCGCTTGGTGATGGTGCTTGCCGGTGCAACGGCAGAAGAAGGTCGTTCGGTGGGTGAACGCATCTGTGCGGCCGTTCGGGTGCACTCGTTCGGTGATGGCCTCGAGCACCTGACGCTCTCACTCGGTTCAGCATCCGCGCCTGAACAAGGTGGAACTTACGACAGTGTGGTTGCCGCCGCCGCTGCGGCGCTCGTGCGCATTCAATCTCAGGGCCGAGATGGCGCAATGGCCGCGCCGCTCCCGCATCACGAGGCGTTGCATCGTCCCTTGGCGATCGACCGCCTCGCTGGACGACGGCAAGAGCTGACGTCATTGACTCGCTGGCTGGATGAGGCATGCGCCGGTCAACCGCGAGTAGTGTCGGTATTCGGCGAAACCGGGCTCGGCACCGCGATGCTCGTCCGTCAATTGGAGTCGGAAGTTCGGATGCGCGGGGGTGCGTTCGCGATGGCGTCGTCGTTGCGGCTCGGCGTGCCGCAGCCCTACGGAGCGTGGAGCGGACTCCTGCGGGCAACACACCGATTCCCGACCGCCCCCGAACGAGAGTGGACGGAGCTCCAGCATCTGGAGCCGGCGCTCGGCCGATCAGCGAACAGCGCGTCGACAACGGGAAGCCAGTACCGGCTCCTCGGTGAACTGACGGATTATGTTCGAGCGCTGGCGGCGGCACGTCCGCTCGTCCTGGTTCTCGACGAGATGCAGTGGGCGGATAGCACGACGTGGGATGCGCTCGAGCACGTCATGACCCGGCTCGATACCGATCGCGTGATGATCTGTCTCGCGCACCGCCCCGACAACGCGTATGACACGTCGTCGTATCGACAAATGCTGTCGCGATATGATATCGCGCGCGAACTCGTGTTGTCGCGTTTGACGCGCGATGAGGTGAAGCAGTGGCTCGAGGCGGCGTTTCACCAACAGCAGATCGCTCGCGAGTTTCTGGCTTTTCTATATCGCCACACGGAAGGGAATCCGCTCTTCATCGCGCAGATGCTTCGTGCGCTGGTCGAAGACGGCGCGATCTGGCACAACGGCAGCCGGTGGGAGTGGCGGCCGGTATCCGAGCTTCGCTTGCCGGCCGGCCGTCCGGCGCTCATCGCGCAGCGACTCGCGTGCTTTTCGTCGAGCACTCATGCGGTGCTCGGGATAGCCGCGATCGTCGGACGGGAATTCGATGTTGGATTGCTCGCAGCGGCAGGCGCTGGCAGCGAGCCTGCTGTCCGGCTGGCGATTTCAGAGGCGCTCAACACGGGACTGTTGCGGCCGACATTTGAGCGAAAGCTGGGCGGGTACGCATTCGCCCACGACGAAATCGCCGAGGTGCTCGTCGATTCGATTCCGCGTGATCGGGTGAAGCAGATTCACGAGCGGGTGGCGCAATCGTTGGCGAAGCGAGCGCCCGACCGGCCTGGTGAGATTGCGTTGCATTTTGACGCGGCTGGCGATGGTGAACAGGCCTACATCTGGGCGCAGACGGCGGCGAAATCGGCTGACGGCGTGTACGCGCACGGCGCAGCCGGGACGTACCTGCATGTTGCCGCGCGCAACGCCACGACACCGGCTCAGCTCGCGGAGATTCGCGTCGCGCTCGCTCACGTTGCCGAAACCGGCGGGCGCTTTGACGAGGTCGAGGAATTGTGCGACCTGGCGATCGAATGGTTCGAGGGCGCAGCGGACGAAGTGCGTGCTTTGGCTCTCCGCCGAATGCGCGAGCGGGCGCGGATGGAGTTGGGTCAGCCGGCCAAGGTGACACTCGACGCCCTGACGACTCTGGATGCCGAGGCGAAGCGGTTGGGTGTAGACCGCGAACGCGTCGCGCTTCTGATCATGGCATCGCAGACGCATGGCCGACTGGGCGACCGGCGGACGGCGGAGCGCACGGCGACAGAAGGCGTCGAAATGGCCGAGGGTATTGGTGATCGGACGTTATTAGGTGACGCTCTCAACCGTCTCGCCAACAGCATGATCAGTGAAGTCGCCGCGCCGTTCGATGGAGATCTACACTCGTGCGCTCGAGATGTTCGAGGCAGTCGGAGATGTGCGGGGGATGGCGCGGTGCTACGGTAACATGGGGATCGCGGCGCAATTTGAAGCTCGGTTGGACGATGCAAAACAGGCATTCGGCCGTGGGATTTCCGTTGCCCGTGCGGCGGGCATGCCGGATTTGTGGGGCGTGGGCGCGGTCAATCTCGGTGTGTTGCTACAAAAATGCGGTGAGTACGACCGTGCACGAGAGCTTTTTGGAGAAGCCCTCGCGCTCTTCGCCGCAGTCAAGCACAGCGAGTATCAACTCGCCTCGCTGTACAACATGGCCCATGTGGAGCGAGAGCTTGGGTTGTGGGAATCGGCTGCCGAGCTCTACGAAGCAACGATTCCGCTGGCGCAACGCATAGGACAGTCGGACATCGAGATTGGCGCGATGGCTGGGGCTGGTCTGTGCTACCTGGAATTGGAGCGAATGGATGGCGTTCGCAGAGCTGTGGCCGAGGTGTCGGAGCGGATGAAGAGTAGGCCGGACTGGTTTCAGGGCCGTGAAATCGTCGAGGCGTTGTCTATTCGGTTGAGCGCGCTCGATGGAAGACGCGACGAGGCGATAGATATGTTCAAGCGTTCGGTCGTTTTGGCCGAATCGTCCGATCTCTATATAGCGGCGTGGCTTACAGCTGCCTGTGCAGAATCGTTAGTCGAATTTGACCGAGAAACGGTCCGCGCCGCAATCGATCGGTACAGCGATCGAGTCAAGAAGCTCGGATACGATGAAATGATAAGACGTTACGACGTGCTCGCGAAACGATAGCATGGGCCAAAGCGGCAATAATTTCGCTGGCGCCGAATTGCTGAGTACAGTATCTTCGGTGACCGTTTCCCTGGTCGTTCGAAGACGGACGAAGTGGGTCTATCTCCCTCTTGATGATTAAAACCATGCGCGGAATCTCCAGAACTCTGATCGCGGGAGCTGCGATCGTAGTGATCGCCGGCTGCTCCGATACTGCGACGAGCCCCAGCCCCACTGCCCGTCAGAGCATTTCACCGAGTGCTGCACCGTCGCTCGACGTGGACGGCGCGTATCACTTTTCTGGGTTCCGCACGACGACGATCACGCTTACTGCGAAGGGCGGCAAGTTCGTGATCGGCGATGGGCTCTATACGGTGAACTTCCCAGCGGGATCGGTCTGCGATCCGACGAACCCAGCCAATGGATATGGCGCTGGCACGTGGGACAAGCCGTGCACGACGCTGCGGACGGACAGTCGATCACGGTCCGCGCGAAGTACGGTTCCTCCAACAATGCCGGACCGGCCATCGATTTCTCGCCAGCGCTTCGATTCAATCCGACGAAGACTGTTACGTTGACGACTGCGGCGTATGCTTCGGTCATCTCGAGCCACTTCTCGTCGCATCGCGAACTGCTCCGGAACTTCGGCATCTATTACACGCCTGACCTCGGCATGGCAGGCGCCACCGATGCTGCGTTTGACCAGACGTTGCGCACGTACATCAGTCTTTCGACCGGCCTGGTTTGGCGCCGCGTCAAGCACTTCAGCGGTTACAGCATTACGGTCGGGCTCCCCTGCGATCCGTCTCCGGATAACCCGGACTGCGTGGACGACGGCGGGCCGATAATCCAGATGTAAGGTTCCAGCAAAAAAGGCCCCGGCAATCGCCGGGGCCTTTTTTCGTTATGGACGACATGTTATGAACGACACGCCCGCCCCGATCGCTGGCGAGCGAGCGCCGGAGTTGCCCGTTACACTTTGTTGAAACGCGATTGGGGCTTGAGCGCGTGTCCTTCCGTCATTTGCTTTGAAAGGTGTCAGCCCAACTCTCCCTGCAATCGCCCATACTCGTCGTCGGCGGCGTCGCGTCAGCTGCGACGACCGGCGCCCTCATTGCCTTTGGGCATCGTCTCGGCAACGCCGGGCTGCCGTTCGCGGCGGTGAGTGCCGTGGTGTTGCACCGGACGCCGAGTGCCGGCGCGGCGGGTCTGGTCCTCGCGGGCATCGTGCTCCATGTCGTCGCCACGTTCGCGTGGAGCATCGTGTTTCTCTGGCTGGCGGCTCGGCTTCATCGCCGCGAATCCATCGCCGCCGGGCTCGTGGCTACCGCCGAGTTCGTGATATCCTGGATCGTCGCGTGGTCGGCGGGCAGCGGCTTGTCTAGCGTGCTACCGCTCGGAGATCGCCTCGTCTTCGCACTGGTTCTGGGTGGCGCGCTAGTGGTGGGCATGCGCTTTGCCATTCCGGCCCTGCAGAAGGCCTGATTGCGGTTCAGGGGACGCCCACTTGTATGTGACGGAGAACACTGCCCGGCGGTTGTACAAGGAACATTGTTGATGTGGCCTGAGTTCAACCGATGGTGCGCCTGCTCACCGAAGGTGTGAAACTTTGGTGCCGCAACGATCGTTGCAGCAAGAGGCAATTTTGAGCAGGACCAATTCCAGGAGGGGGGGAATGGACATCCTCGTCATGCTCGAGGAGAACCCCGATCACTCGCCCGTACTGGCGCACGTGAACTCCGTCCCGTCGCCGTTGCATTCGTCCGAGCGGCCGTCGCGAGACATCGTGACGTTGTACGGGGAACCGAATCCGGAGTCGTTGGCGTTGGCGTTGGCAGCGGCCGTCGAGTCACATCGGTCGAATGACGGACGGACCGAGGCGATCCGTCACCTCGGCATCTGGCCGGAACGGGGAGCGGTTGGGGACGCTGCCTGGAGGGATTCAGCGGGGCAGCTCGTAACAAGCGATCTCGAGATCTCCCTCGAGACGTTGCATTCGACGGCGAATCAGTTGCTGAACGAATGCGGACAAATGATTCGAAGGCTGGTTGCCGGGCTGTCGATGCCGGATTGGCCAGAAGGTGCTCGGCGCGCCATCAGCGTATCGATCGGACCAGTCGTTGGAATCACCGCACCAGTGTTCGCGCCGCTCGAGTCCGTGATTGAGCGGATGAGGGAAGCGGACGGACTGGCGTTCGATACTGAAGGAGATTGAACGGGAAAACTGACTTGTCAGCGTTGGATGATGTGGGACCGGCGAAAGCCGGTCCCATTTCCGTTCGGGGCAGGCCCAGAATGATCCTCGCTGACCGGACCGGTCAGGCAACCTTGGCATTGCACGTAGGTGCCTTTCCCCTTGACGCCCCTTGCCGACAGCGCCAGGCTAAGGGGGACAGGGTGAGGAGCGCATTCCAAGGTTGCCCTCTCGCACCACGACGTACCGCCCATCCGGACGGGCGATCGCCGTACGTATCGCGAAGTTGGACAACTCCGTGGGCGACGAAATCCTGCGCGCGTGGCTCGATGTAGCCCCGCGCATCGGCACTCTGCCGTAAGCCTTCAAGCGTGGGAGTCGACGATTATGAGGGAGTACAAAGGCTCGGAAATCCGCAACATCGCGGTGGTGGGGCACGGGGCGAGCGGCAAGACCAGTCTGGTCGATGCGCTCGCCTTCGTGTCAGGGAGCTCAAAGCGGCACGGCTCGGTGAAAGACGGTACCGCCCTCACGGACACCGCCGCGGAAGAGATCGAGCGCGGTTTCTCGATCAACCTAGGCTGCGCTTTCGCCGAGTGGCAGGAGAACAAGGTCAACCTCATCGACACGCCCGGGTATCTCGATTTCCAGGGCGACGCGATCGCCGGTCTCTCCGCTGCAGACGGCGCCCTCTGCGTCATTCCCGCCACGGCGGGGGTCGAGGTAGGCACAGAACGCATGTTTCGCGAGGCGGTTGCACGCCGGGACCCGGTGCTGTTCGTCGTCACGATGATGGACAAGGAGCATGCGGACTTCGATAGCGTCTATCAGCAGATCAAGTCGCGCCTGACCACGAAGGTCATTCCCGTTGAGGTGCCGGTAGGGCAAGGCGCCAGCTTCCACGGCATCGTCAACCTCTTCTCGAAGAAGGCGCACGTCTACAAGCGCGGCGCCAAGACGGGCGAGTATGAGGAGACGGACATTCCAGCCGAGTCGAAGGAGCTGTTCGACAAGTACTACGCTGAGTTGATCGAATCGATCTCCGCCACCGACGACACGTTGCTCGAGCACTATTTGGAAGGCGGAGAGATTTCGCGCGACGAAGCCATCGCTGGCATGAAGGAGGCGATGAAGCGCATGGAGCTCTTTCCGCTCTTCTGCGTTTCCAGCGAGTTGAATTACGGCATGCAGGCGGTGCTGAGCGACCATGATCGAGCTCATGCCCAGCGCGTTCGAGATGGAAGAGCTGCACGCCTTCACGGGTGCCGAGGGCGACGAGACGGTCGAGATCCACGCCCTGGACGATGCGCCGGCGGTCGCGCATGTGTTCAAGACGACGTCCGAGCCGCATGTCGGCGAGGTGACGTTCTTCCGGCTCTACGCTGGCACCGTCACCGAATGGGGACGAGCTCAATAACGCGACGCGCTCCGGCATCGAGAAGCTCAACCACCTCTCAATTTCGCAGGGGAAAGAGCGCATCGAGATGCCGCGTCTCCACGCCGGCGACATTGGGTGTGTCGCCAAGATGCGCAATACGCACACGAACGACACGCTCTCGACGCGCGCAGCATCCGGTGCGGCTGGCGCAGATCAGTTTTCCCGAGGGCAGTCCAGATGGCGGTGCACGCGTCAACCGCGACCGATGAGGAGAAGTTGCAGCTGGGACTCCATCGTCTCCACGACGAGGATCCGACCTCTTCGAATGCATTGCAACCCCGAGACGCACGAGACGATCGTCTCCGGACTGGGCGAGCGGCATCTGGAAGTCGAATATGAGCAAACTGAAAAGAAAATTCGGCGTTGTCGGCCGAACTCTCGAGGCCGAAGATCGCCTACCGAGAGACGATTCAAGCGCGCGCGCCGAAGGACAGGGAAAGCACAAGAAGCAATCGGGCGGACGAGGTCAGTTTGGCGACTGTTGGGTGCGCATTGCTTCCGTGCCGCGCGAGGTGGAGGTTCCGGTTCGAGGACCGAGATCGTCGGAGGCTCGATTCCCGGCAAGTTCATTCCCGCCGTGGAGCAGGGGCATTCAGTCGAAGCCCCGTAGCGCGGCGTGCTCGCCGGCTACCCGCTCGTCGACTTCCTGGCGAGCTGTTCGACGGCTCGTACCATACGGTCGACTCGAACGAGATGTCGTTCAAGATGGCGGGCATCCTGGCCTTCAAGTCGGTGCGCCGCGAAGTGCAGGCCGGTGTTGCTCGAGCCGCTCGACGAGCTGGAGATCGTTACCCCTGATGACTATATGGGTGACGTGCTCGGCGACCTCTCGTCGCGCCGAGGCCATATCCTGGGCACTGATCCTTCGGACGGCGTCGGGTACGGTGATTCGCGCCATCGTTCCGCAGGCGGAGCTGCACCGCTACGCCAGCTCGCTGCAATCAATGACACAGGGGCGCGCCTTCTTCAAGCGCCATTTCAAAGGCTACGAGGAAGCCCCGCACGAGGTGGCGCAGAAGGTCATCGAGGAGCACGACAAGGAGAAGGAAGAGGAACTCGCGGGAGCGCATTAGAGACGGTCGCGAAGGTTCGGGTTTCCAGTCAAGAGTTATGCGGCACGAGCTTACTAACTCGCGCCGCATAACTCACAACGGGTAACTCGCACCTCCTCGCCCCGGCGCCGAATTGACTGTATCTTGGCGGCTCCCCCTCCATCGAGAGTCGTTCTCGTGCTCTGTTCTCCCGCTCCCCGCCCAGCCGCCAGAGCCACCGCCTGCATTGCAGCGGCGCTCGGCCTGCTATCCCTGTTCGTGAGTGTTCCTCGTGCTGGTGCACAGACCGCCGGCTCCGTGTCGCAAGCTGGTGACGCGCGCACCGGTTCGATGCCGAAAAAGGTGCTCACCGCAGGCGACTACACGCGTTGGCGCAGCATCGAAGGCGAACGGATCTCGAGCGACGGCAGGTGGGCGATATGGGTGTACCGATACACGAACGTTTTGCCGGCCGATTCCAAGCCGGAGCTGCACATCATGGATTTGCCGGCGAATCGGGACGTCGTGATTCCCAACGCATCGAACCCGACCTTCTCGCCCGATGGACGGTGGATCGCGTATCAGGTGGATTCGCAGCCGGCGCGCAATGGCCGCGGCGCCCGCGGCGCAGCCGCGGGGGAGGGCGTACCCGCGGGGGGTGGTGGGGTTGCGCCTGGTGCGCCGACGGCCGGCGGCCGCGGCGGCCCGGCAGCCACACCGGTCCGGCGCACTGAGCTTCGCGAGCTGGCGACCGGCAAGACGCAGGCGTGGCGCGAAATGCAATCGGCCACCTTTGCCGCCAATTCGAAGTTTCTCATGCTGCGGCGGCGGGCATCGGCAGGCGGTGGCCGGGGGGGCCGCGGAGGTGCGCCGCCGGCCGATGCCAGTGCTGGCGGACGTGGAGGCTCGCAGCGGCCTGCGGAGGGAAGCGATGCCCTCCTCGCCGATCTGACGACGGGACGCACGCAGTTCATTGGCAGCGTAGGCGACGCCGAGTTCAATCGCGCGGGTGATCTGCTCGCGTACACCGTCAATGCCGCAGTGCGCGACGGGAACGGGTTATTTGTCACCGATCTCGCTACCGGTAGCACGCAAGCGCTCGACAACGACGCCCGCGTCTATAGCAGGCTGGCCTGGAACGACGCCGGTACGGGCGTGACGGTGCTCAAGGGGAAGGACGTGGAGAAGATGCGCGAACGCGACAACGTGCTCATCATCTTTCCCAACGTGCGGGTCGCTCTGGCGACAGCCGGCGTCCTGCCGGCGACCCTCGATGTCGCCGGGGCAACGCAATTTCCCAAGGATTGGGTAATCAGCGATCAGGCGCCGCTCACCTGGAGCGAAGACGGGACACGTGTGTTCTTTGGCGTGATGCCGCAAACGGCCGCTGCGGACACGACGCGCCGACGGAGCACCGATTCCATTGCCGACGTGGACGTGTGGCGTACGAATGACCGCTACATCCAGTCGATGCAGATGGTGCGCGCCGAGCAGGATCGGAACTTCACGTATCGAGAAGCGTTCGACGTGGTGGGCGCCAAGTATGTCGCGCTCACCGACTCGACGATGCGCGACATTCAGCTCTCGCCCGACGGACGCTGGGGGGTTGGACGCGACGCGCGGCGGTATATCTCGGACTACAAGCCAGCCGCGGCAGACTTCTATCGTGTGAACACGGCGACCGGAGAGCGGACGCCCATGCTCACGGGCCAGTATACGCAGGCCGCCGTGTTCGGCATCTCGCCGGACAGCCGGAAGTTCGTCTATTGGGCCGACGACAAGTTCCACGCCTATGATCTCGATGCGGGCACGTCGGTCGTCCTCGGAGCCGGCGCGCCGAACTTCGCGAACTCGGAGTTCGACCATCCCGGGCCCAAGCCACCGTACGGTGTGGCCGCCTACACGAGCGATGGCAAGAACGTGGTGGTCGAGGCGAAATACGATCTGTGGCTGCTGCCGCTCGATGGCGCGTCGGCAGCGCGGAATATCACCGCTGGCGTTGGCGCAAAGAATCGTATGTCGCTTCGTCTCGCGCGGACGGCGCCGATCGATTCCACCGCGAGCCGCCGAATACGCACGGGTCAGGAGATCGATCTTGCCGCCCCCGTGACGCTCTCGGTGTTTGGCGAGCTGACGAAGAAAGACGGGTTCTACCGTCTGGAAAATGGGCGGCTGAGTGAAATCGTCTATGACGATGCGGCGTTCAGTGTGCCGGCGCGGGCGGCAAAGGCTGACCAGTTCCTGTTCACGCGGCAGACTTTCGCCGAGTTCCCTGATGTCTACGTGTCCGGGCCGGATTTCAAGAGCGCGAAACGTATTACCAATGCCAATCCACAGCAGGCGGAGTATCAGTGGGGCCATCGCATCCTGTTCGACTTCGCCGATCGCGACGGGCACAAGCTGCAGGGTATGCTCACGCTGCCGGATGATTACAAGTCCGGCGAGAAGCGTCCCATGATCGTGAACTTCTACGAGAAGAACACACAGAACCTGAATCGCTATTCAGCGCCGTCGTATCTGACGGGGATGGGCGCGTCGCCCACCGAGGGGGTAAGTCGCGGTTACATCATGATGGTCCCCGACGTGTACTACCACACCGGGTCGTCGCATACGGACCAGTTGGACGCAGTGGAGGCGGCGACGCGCAAAGTGATCGCAATGGGCTATGCGGATCCGAAGCACATCGGGTTGAACGGCCATAGCTACGGCGGGGAGGGCGCGGCGTTCATTGCGACGAGGTCACGCATGTTCGCGGCGGTCGGCGTGGGAGCCGGTGTCACGGATCTCTTCACCGATTTCAACCAGGAATGGGGCTGGTCGTACCAAGTGAGCGGCGGCAGCGGAGCCAATGGGAACGAGTACTACATCTATGGCCAGGGGCGGTGGGGCGTGTCCCCATGGGAGAAGCCGGAACTCTATCGCAATGAGTCGGCGCTCACGCACGTGCCGGAGGTGACGGAGCCGATCCTGATCATGCACGGGACGGCGGATCCGACCGTGTCGTTCATAGAGGGACTCAATTTCTACAATGCGCTCCGCTACAACGGAAAGAACGCGATCCTGCTCGCTTACCCAGGCGAGGGTCACGGGCTGCGTGGTCTGGCGAACCGAAAGGATCTCACGATCCGCTACTTTCAGTTCTTCGATCACTACCTGAAGGGCGCGCCGGCACCAAAGTGGATGACGGACGGTGTGCCGTTTCTCAGGAAAGACGAGTTGAAGGACCCAGGACCAGACGTGCCCTGAGCGGCGGCGGACGGACGGTGGTGCCGCTCAGGTCCCGGTGCGTTGTTTCCGCGCCACCGTCTTCCGTTTCGGCCGCGGGTTCTTGCCAGTCTGAATGGGAACGATATCCGACTCAGCCGCTGCCGCGTCGCCGCATGCGCTCGCGGCGATCGCCGGCAGGCGGGGCTGTTTGTAGACGAAGCGCTGCCCCTCGTAGTTCCGGAAGATCACTTCGTCCTCATTGATCTCCTCCACATACTCGGGGAGTAGCGGCACCTTGCCGCCGCCTCCTGGCGCGTCAATCACGAAGTGCGGCACGGCCAGGCCGCTCGTCCAGCCACGGAGCGCCTTCACGATCTTGAGCCCCTTCTCTACAGTGGTGCGGAAGTGCTCACCGCCCGCCACCTGATCGGCCATATAGATGTAGTAGGGGCGAACGCGCGCCTTCAGGAGCTTCTGCATCAGCTCCTTCATGATCATGGGGTCGTCGTTCACGCCGCGCAGGAGCACGGTCTGGCTCCCCAGCGGCACACCGGCGTTAGCGAGCCGCGCCAGTGCCGCCACCGTCTCCGGAGTGAGCTCGGCGGGATGATTGAAATGGGTGTTCATGTACACGGGATGGTACTTCTTGACCATCTCGCAGAACTCAGGCGTGATGCGCGACGGCAGATGGGACGTGATGCGGCTGCCGATGCGGATGATTTCGATATGCGGAATCTCGCGGAGGCGCTGGAAGATGTACTCCAGCCGGCGGTCCGACAGCATCATCGGATCACCGCCCGAGAGGATCACGTCGCGGACCTCGGGGTGTTTCCGGATGTAGTCGAAGGCCGAGTCGTACTGGTTGAGCGGAATCTTCTCCGGATCACCGACCTTGCGCCGTCGCGTGCAGAAGCGGCAGTAGCTAGCACACACCGGACTCACCAGGAACAACACGCGGTCGGGATAGCGGTGGGTGATGTTCGGCACAGGCGAGTCGCCGTCCTCGTCCAGCGAGTCGATCACGCCATCGACGATGTCGAGCTCCTGCGTCGTGGGCACGAACTGCTGCCACATCGGGTCGCCGATCTCCTTGATCGTCGCCAGGGTATTCGCCGTGATGCGCATCTGGAAGTTGTCGAAGGCCGGCTGGAGCGCCTCGACATCGATGACGTCCCGTCCGAACTTCTCGGCGAGCTTGTCGAGAGTGTCCACGCTCTCGCGGATGATCTTCTGCCAGTCACTCATGCACGACGACTCCGATTGAAGGAGAGGGACGTTGCTCGCGGCTCGTTGGCTTGCAGCTTCTTCGTGAATACCACCCGGTCGTCGCCGGGCGCATAGTAATCGGCCAGCGATGCGGTGCAGATGTAGCTTCGCGCTTCGTAAAAGTGCCGCGTCGGCGCGTAATCGGCGCGCGACGACGTTTCGACAACGAGCAATCGAGCGTCCGCGCTGGCGGAGGCGGCGCTCGACTTCTTCGAGCATCTGGCTGCCGCCGCCTCCGCCTTGAAACTCCGGATGCATGGCGATCCAGTAGAGATCGTAGGTACGATCAGTGCCCGGAGTGGCGCCGTAGCAGACGTATCCGATGAGTTGGCCTTCGCGCGAGAACGACCCGACGAACTCGTAATTGGCCACGCCGTCGCCCGGATCGTACGGCGCGCGGGTCGGTCCCGCCGCGAAGGTCTCATCGAATAACTCGAGTGCCACCGCCACTTCCTCGTCGCGAAAGACGGCTGTCGCGTCGAGGATTTCACGAATACGGTTTCGATGCCCTTTCTGCAGGGCGCCGAGCCTCACCGGCATTTCACTCCTGGTTCACCGCGAACAGATCGCACTCCGGCGGAGGGCTGTCTACACCGGACAACTTCTGAGCGAGCGCCCATGCGTCGGCGCGCCCCGTTCCGTTGCTGCGTGCGAGCCCGAGCTCGCAGATGTTCCGAATGAGCGCGCCGTACTCGATCCCTGCCACCCGGGACATGCGCGCCAGGCCGGCGTCGGGCGAAATGTCGGGATTCGCGTTCACCTCGAGAATCCAGGGCTGGCCGTTCGCGTCGATGCGCATATCCACCCGCCCGTAGCCAACGCCACCGACGAGCTTCCAGGCCCGAAGCGCCACGCGTCGTGCCTCGTTCGCCACCTTCGCCGGCAGCCGCGCTGGACAGCGTGGCTCGGTGCCGACGTCGTCTACGCTGCCCGTCATCCATTTCGATTGGTAGGTCACGATGTGCCAGCGCCCACTCGGCATGCGGCTGAAGTCGATTTCGGCAATCGGCAGCACCGCCTCGCCCAGGATCCCGACGTTCACCTCGCGCCCGTCCACATACCGCTGCACCAGCAGTTCGTCCCACAAGCCGAGCATCGCTTCCACGCGCTCGGCGAGCTGGCGCGTGTTCCGCACTACCGACCGCTGCTCTACTCCCAGTGAGGCGTCTTCCGCGGCCGGCTTCACGATGGCCGGATAGCCGACACTCACCAACGGATCACCGCGCCGAATGGACGTGAAGCGTGGCACCGGCAGCCCCGCTTTCTCCAGCAGCCCGTTGATGACTTGCTTGCGGAGGCAGACGGCAGTGCAGTAGCTCGACGCACCCGTGAACGGAATCCTGAACAGCTCGAGGACGGAGATCACGGCGGATTCCATCGTGGCGATGCCGTCGATCCCCTCGCACATGTTGAAGGCGAGATCGTATTTCCCGCGCCGCAGCTTCTCGATCCACTTGCCGTCGTGAAACACCGGGACGTGGACCACTTCGTTTCCTTCCGCTGCCAGCGACGATTCGATTGCCTGCACGGTGCCGAGGATGAGCAGGTCGGGAGTCGTGGCGTAGGCGGATGCGCCGTCGAACAGAATGGCGACTTTCATGCGACCCGTGATGGGAGATCAGCTATCGGCGAGGGGAGTAGCTGCACCCCGGTTCGCTCGGCGGCGTGCTGAAGCGCGGACTGAATGAGATGATCGTACGACAGCCCGGCGGCGCGGGCGGCCTTGGGAAGACAGGAATTGTCCTCCGGGTTCGGCAGAATGCCAGGGAGTGGGTTCACTTCGATGATGTTCGGGATGCCGTCCGCGTCGAGTCGGACATCGATGCGCGACCAGTCGCGGCAACCGACAGCGCGATAGGCGCGGAGCACTGCGTCGTCAATTGCGCTCCGCAGGCCGGGGTCGATTTTCGCGGGGCATTCGAAGATTGCGAGCGGATTCTGTGGTGTGTCCCATATCCACTTCGCTTCGTAGCCGTAGACTGGCAGTGCGCCTTGCGGCAGCGACTGGAAGTTGATTCCGACGAGCGGTAGCACGCGCGCATTCGCCCCATTGCCCAGGACGCCGCACGTGAACTCGGCGCCGGGAAGAAATGCTTCGGCGATCACCGGCTGCTGGTATGCGTCGAGGAGAAAACGGGCCTGGACCGCGAGCTCCTCGGGTGAGCGTACGAGATTCTTCTCCGTGATTCCCTTGCTGGAGCCTTCCTGAACCGGCTTGAGAAAGAGCGGCGTGGTGGGCGATGGAGGGCCGACGGGGGAATTCCCTTTGAGGATAGACTCGACGTCTGCAGCCGATTGGATCAGAACATACGCCGCCGTTGGAATGCCGTACGCCGTGAGAATGTCCTTCGTTCTTGCCTTCTGCAGGCAGAGCGACAGAGTGAAGGGGTCGCTTCCGGAGTAGGGGATGTCGAAGAACTCACAGATCGCCGGGACGTGAGCTTCGCGATTCGCGCCGTAGAGGCCTTCGGCAATGTTGAACACGATGTCGGGGCGCTCGGCCTGCAGCCGCTCGGGGAACTCCTCGTTCGCCTCGAGGCGGATCACGTCGCCGTACGGTGAGAGCGCGGACGCGACGGCGTCGATCGTTTCTGCGGAGTCCCACTCCGCATAGACGTCGCTGATACTGGGAGGCTCCTCGTCGGAGCGCGGCTCCGACGACGCAGCGCTCACGAGGCCCACGCTCGTTTCAGGTTTTTGGTTGTACGCGAACCCGATACGGGTCATTCCATCTCTGTTGATCGTCCGCGGCGAATCGGCCGCCAGATGCTCGAACTGCGAGAGTGAGTCGTGCGCTCAATCCAGCGACGCGATGGCGCAAAACAAATGCCACCTGCGATCTTCGCGCAAAATAGGAGTGCTGATTTTGTCGCGCAATGATTTTCTTCCGATCGAGACATCGAGACACGATCTGATGTCTCGTGTCGCGTGTCCCGCGTCTCGTATGTTGTGATCGTGTCTCGTGCCGCCGCGCCGCTGCGGCGGAGCATCTCCACGGTGCGGCCTTCACGATCTTTCAGATGGCCTCCGAGGGACTCCGTGCGCGCTGAAAGAGAACGGCACGCCGGCGGGCGCCGAAGCGCCGGAGCGAAATGAGGAATAACAGGTGTGAGACGTGCCGCACTCGCCATTGGAAGCAGTGAAGTGGTCGTCGGAAGCAACGGAAATGTCGTCGGAAGCGATAAAATGGTCGTCGACAGCGACGCAGTGGTCGTCGAAAACGACGGAGGTACCTTCGGATGTGTCGGAGTCGTCGAGGGACGGCGCGACGTGCCGTGTGAACCGATCGGTGTCTGCGTGAGAGGCGATGGTCTTGCCTGTCAGGTGCGGAGTCCGTCCTCAACACGACCGCATTCGATCTTGACGATCGAGCGTGGGGCCTGCACAGCAGACGATTCCACCTTATACGTCAGCCATCCCTGCTGTACGCGCACGACTGGGTCCTGAATTCCGAGCTATTGCAGGTGAACACGAAGCCATTGTACGTTGACAACGATCTATCCCATGTCGACAACGATCTATTCCATGTCGACACGGATGATTCCGACATGGGGTCGCGTGAGAGAGGCCTCAACGGCCGAGGGTCTGCTGTTGACGGCAGAGGGTCTGATGTTGTACGCGATGAATCCTCGGTTGACACACGTCGATCCCTCCGGCACGGCGCGCAGTTACTCGTGAGCACGCGGGCATCCGAGCGAGACGAGCGATGAAGCCTCCTAGACGGCGGCGAGTCCGATGTTGATTGCGAAGGGTTCGTGCTTGCACGCGAGGGGTTCGTGCTTGCACCGGCGCTGTGCGATCTCCGCACCGGCGAGTCACCCCTGGACACGCGTGGGTTACATCTCGACCGGAAGGGATCCGAGCTGACCGAGAGGCAATCGCAGGTGGACGTCACATCATCCCAGCTGAACAAGCGAGGATTGCGAGTGGACGCGCGTGACAGGCGAGTGGGCGCGCGTCAGAGGCGTGTTGGTGAGAACCGGTTCGATCTCGACAGGCGGCACTTCCATCTTCACTGGTGTGAATTCGATCTAGACAGCGAGGGATTCCATCTGAGCAGCCGTGACTTCCACCTGAACACGCGTGAATTCGATCTAGACGAGGATCGATCCCGGCTGCGCAAGCGTGCATTCGATCTAGACAGCGAGGGATTCCATCTGGACGCCGATCGATCCTGTGTCGACAGAGCGGGCTCAGTTGTCCCCCCCTCAGACTTTGTGGTAACCGATCCTCGCTGCTTCTCGCCGATCCTCTGCCTGAAAGATTTCGAAGTCTGCGAAGAATCCCGGCGCTTCGCGCTGCAGCAGTCGCAGCACGGCGAGCGCGAGGCGACGAATTTCCAGCTCGGCGCCTTCGCTCGATCGCAGCTCGAGCATCGTACGCCAGGCGCGCACGTTTCCCGTGACGACGATCTTCGTCTCCGTCGCATTTGGCAGCACGGCCCGTGCGGCTTCACGCGCCATCTTCCGCCGGTGGACCTTGTCCGCCACCCAGCCATAGCGCTCCATCAACTTCGCCACTAGCTCGACGTACACCGTCTGCGCCTGCTCCACCTGCTCGCGCCACATGCCCTCGAGAGCCTCGTCGCCGATGATGGCCGGAGGAATCACGAAGCTCGCCTCAGACTCATCCACGTACCGCTGCGACAGCTGCGAGTAGGCGAATCCGGCGCGGTGACGAACCATCTCGTGCGTCAACGAACGGCTCACGCCTTCCAGGAGAATCGAGTAGTTCGCGTGCTCGAGGACGCTACCGTGCCCCTGCTTCTTGATGTTCTCCAGGTAGTCGCGCGTCGCTCGCTTGGCCGGATTGTGCTGACTCATGTAGCACAGCCGGCCGGCGAATTCCGCGAGCCGCTCTCCGTCGGTGCTGTCGCCGACATAGCTCACCGCCAGATGCTCGGGCTGCGTGAAGCTCGGACGCGCGAGCAGGGAGAGAACGGGGTCGGCGTAGTAGCGGGGGCTGGGCATCGATGCAATCGGCGTGAGCGTGGGCGATGATGGGCGATGGGCGATGCGTCATCGCCGGCCGACGCGAAATCAACGGCGTCGCTCGGCGGGCGACAAGCGGGAATCAATCGCTCTGATCGAGAAGATCGAGGCGAAAACGATCGTAGGCGCGCTGCTGGTCCACCACGTCGAGCGCGGCGCGGGCTCGTGACCCGAGCGGCGACAGCATCGGATCGTACTTGATCTCGCCAAGGGCCGATTCGCCCGGTGTCGCCACCTTCACGCCCGGGTTGAGAATGCCAGCGGGATCGAAGGCGATTTTCACAGCGCGGAAATGCTCCAGTGCCTCTCTCGACCAGACGCGCGGCAGAATTGGCGTGCGGAGTCTCCCGTCGCCGTGCTCGCCGGTGAGCGTGCCACCGAGCGAGGCTGTCAGCTCGACAACCCCGTCGAGAATTCTTCCAACGCGAATGCGCCAATCTGCTCGGCTCACGTCCACCAAGGGGTTCACGTGGACGTGTGCGTCGCCCGCGTGGCCGAAGATCACGCCGCGCGTATCGTTCGTTGCGAGAATGGCCCGAACGCCTCGCACGTAATCGGCCAACCGCTCCGGCGGCACCGCACCGTCTTCGATGAACTGCATGGACCGGAGTGATGGATCGAGCTTCGCGAGAATGGGACTCGCCGCATGCCGCAACTCCCACAACTCGGTCTCGGTCGCCGCATCCAGCGCCACGCGAACCGTGGTTGCGCCGTTGTCGCGGAAAATTTGCTCCACCGCTCGCACCGTCCGCGCCGCCGCCGCTGCGTCGATTCCCTCGACTTCAGCGAGGAGGGCCGACTCGGTGTCCGCCGGCAGCGGCCGTTCCGCTCCGCGGGATGCTGCTACATCGAGAAACGTCTTGTCCAGCAGCTCACAAGCGACCGCGCCCGCCGCGCGTGCCCGTCCTGCCGCGACCACCGCCTGCTCGATCGTGGAGAATGCGCCAAGAGCGCTACTCGTGGCCACCGGCACAGGAATGAGATCGAGCTCCAGTTCGGTGAAAAACGCCAGCGTGCCCTCGCTGCCGACGAGGATGTCCACCAGATCGCGCGATTGCGCGTAGGTGTTCAGGGCATACCCGGAGGAGTCCTTCAACACGCCACGATGGATCGACGGCCTCGTCGATTCATCGTCCATGATCATGTCCGCAATGGACAAGAAGCGGTCGATGGCCGGAACACCGGCAGGGGGCTGCGCGCCGCGGCGAATCTCGGCTCGTGAGCCATCGGCAAAAACGCAATCGATCGTCCGAACCCACCGCCTCATTGCACCGAAGTACATGGAATGCGAACCGGCCGCGTTCGTCGATGCCATGCCTCCCACCGTGCAGACAGCCCCGCTCGACGGATCGACCGGAAAGCGGAGGCCATGCTTCCGCGCCGCGATATCGACGTCGCCGCATAGCGCCCCGGGTCCCACTCGAACCGTGCGCGTTGCCACGTCGACATCTCCGATGTGCCGCCAGCGACTCATGTCGACAACGACGCCATCGCCGATCGCTCCGCTCGGCATGCTGCTTCCCGACCCGCGGGGAATGAGCGGGATTCGATCCGCCGCCGCCCACCGGACGAGTGTCACGAGATCGTCATGGTCGAGCGGCACCGCCACCGCGCGCGGCCAGATGCGCGCGATGCCCGCCGCCTCGGCGTACACGGCACGCGCGTCGTCGTCAGCGCGGAAAATGCCTCGAAATTTGGTTGGTGGCGTCAGGGACATGAGCGGTTGTGAACGCGTCGCGATGGTTCTTTGGCTATCTTCCCGCGTACCGACGCTGTAGTGTAACCGGAGCGGCGAGGCAAACGCGAGCAACGCGAGACCATGGTGCACGGCGACTCACGGACACAACAGGCGAACGACTTCTGTCGGGACATGCTTCCGGCGGTGTCGCGCACGTTTGCCTTGAGCATTCGCCTGCTGCCTGGCGACCTCGGGGCCGCCGTTCGTTGTGCCTACCTCCTCTGCCGCATCGCTGATACCGTGGAAGATCAGCCCGACTTGGCGGCGGAAGAAAAGGCGGCGCTGTTCGAGACTCTGGCCGCCTGCTTCCACAGCGACCACGCCGTGGATGACCGCTCCGTGGCTGCGTTCATTGCAGCGATGTCGTCCTCGCGCGGCGATGAGGCGTACGCGCGACTGGTCAGGAACACCGATCTGGTGTTCGTCAGCTATGGTGACCTGCCCGAGCGGACGCGCGGCGTCGTGCGACATTGGGTGAGCGAAATGATCGTCGGCATGCGGAAGT
This sequence comes from uncultured Gemmatimonadaceae bacterium, assembly GCA_963817955.1. Lineage (GTDB taxonomy): Bacteria > Gemmatimonadota > Gemmatimonadetes > Gemmatimonadales > Gemmatimonadaceae > JAQBQB01. The sequence continues at coordinate 1,142,083 of CAWFQK010000002.1, read as the reverse complement.
TCGTGCTCGCGTACCCGCATGGCGTTCGCATCCAGAGCATCGACGAGTACAAAGAGTACTGCTACTACGTTGCCGGCACCGTCGGGTACCTGCTCACCGATCTCTGGTACGAGCATTCGCCGAGCATCGGCGTAGCGCAGTACACGGTGCTGCGCGAACATTGCCGCGCCTTCGCTGAGGCGTTGCAGACGGTCAATATCCTCAAGGACGTCGCGCGAGACGCCGAGCACGAGAACTCCATCTACATCCCGGAACAGCTGCTCCGCGAGCACGGGAGCGCGCACGCAACCATTCTCGCCGCCGAGCTCTCGTCTCAGAACCGCGCCGCCCTGGCCGCGCTCGTGCAGCTGGCCTGGCAGGATCTCGACCAAGCGAAGGCATATTTTCTCGCGATACCGCGCCGCGCCGTGTCGATCCGCCTTTTCTGCGCGCTGCCGCTGCTCTTCGCCTATGCCACGCTACGCGATCTCACTCGCACGCCGGGGACGCTGGTCCGCCGGGAGGTCGTGAAGATCTCGCGTTCCGAGGTCAAATCGTTGACGCTGCTCAGCATGGTCGGGGTGTTGAGCAATCGTGCGATGGCTTGGCTCGTGGAGCGCGCCCGCACGAAACCGCTGGTCGTGGGCTGGCGCTAAAGGCGCCGCGGCGGGAGCGCAGTCGCCGCGGCGACGATCGCGCCGAGGAATGAGTCAGCACCGCCACGGGCAAGATCGTCGCGTTCCAGCCGATCGAGCAGCTGCTCGAGTGCGAGCTGCGCGCGCCCGACCACATGCGCCTGGAGCGCCCGTGCCCCTACGAAGCCGGCGCCGGCGAGCACCACCACCGGCGCGGCGGCAATTGCAGTCATCACACCCATGATGAACAGCGACCCACTGATGGCTGCTCCGGCGGTGGTGGTCAAGACGAACCGCTTGGCGGACCGTTGACGGGCGGACTTGAAGTCGGCATCGAGGCCGACGTGCACCAGAGCGTCGTCCACTGGGATCACGGTCGCGCTCACTTCGAAGGCCTGGGACAGCGCGTAGTCGCGCCCGCCGACACGCAACGCGCGCTTGAGGCCGACAAGAAAATCCCGGCGTGGTTCCCAGACGATTCGATCGGCGTGGTGACGCTTCACGATCAGCAGCTCGCGCCGCTGCATCCAGGCGTCGATTGCGGCCAGCACGTCGGTGGCACGACCAGGCACGGTGCGTACAGCGCCCACGTGGCATGGGCCGAACAGGCTTGCCGACCATCCCGTCTCGTCGTCGGGCAGCGCGCAGCGCGTGCGCTCCTCGGCGAGCGCCTGGCGCAGGCTCTGCGGCGACAGTCCAACTTCACGTCCCAGCTCCAGCAGTTGGGCTTCGGAGAACTCTTCCGCCGAGTCGTTCGGGCCGCTCTGAAGCTCGGCCGCACGCGCCAGCACGCGCTCGAGAGCGCCGCGGTTGAGGCCTGGAGTGGGCGGACCGGAAGATGGTGTGTCAGCCATATTTGAATACTACTCGTATCATCCGAACAGCCAAACGGTTCTCGCAGTGCCAGCCCGCGTCATATCCCGCCGAGTACCGCGTCGATCTGTCGGCCGATGGAGGTGAGGATTGCCTCGGGCAGGGGGAAAGCGGATGCGAACGGCACAGCTGCACCGCCGCTGGGCGCCGGGCGGCCCATCGTACGGAGATAGTAGCGCATGTAGTCCTGGACGAGGTCGGGCGCGACGCAGCTGTAACAGGAGCGCTCCGCCCCTGACGGCGCCATTGCCGACGTACCCCTCCATTGCGCCCGACCGCTGCTCGGCCGGTGTCGTGTTGTCGTTTATCGACTCCTGAACGATCCGCGCGACGGCTTCGTGAACGAAGGTGAAGAGCGCCTGGGGCGCCGCGTCCACCGTCGAGGGGAAGTCGACCGCGATGATGTTCGCCTGCTTGCTGTCGTTGATCGTGCGTCCTTCGCCCCCCAACGGGAGCGACAGCACGAGTTGGCCGGCCCCCTGCTGCGTGTTATTCAGGAAGCGCGATAGCTTTGGATACCACGTCGATGTCCATTGTTGCTGAATCGCGGCGTATGCTGCACCGCGCATCTGCTGCTCGCCCGTCCAGTACGTGTGGTAGAACCGGTTGTTCTCATCCTGCAGACTCTGCACAAAGATCCGCAGCCAGTCGCGATCCGCGCCTGAGGGAAAGGTCGCGGCCATGATGGCGATCTCCTGTTGCATCTGCGGATCGCTTGCGGCGCGCGGGTTGCCCTGCGAGCGAATGAACAGGTCCGTAGCGTTCACGATTTCCTGGAACGACGGGAAGTACATCGCCAGGAATTGCGCATTCGTGAGCGCCGGATTCGACGCGAAGCGCGCCGAGAGCGTCTGCTGGTTCGCATCGAGCTGCGTGAACAGATTGCGCTGCCGTTTCACCGCGGTGATCTGCTGTTTGTATCCGCGCGCGAAAAAGGGGACGCGGCCAGTATCACTGGTGAGCAGGGCGAACCCGTGTAGCCAGAGATCCATGTGCTCGAAGGTCGCGATCCGCCAGCTGTTCACGCTGTGACGCACCACAGGACTTTCGGTCGCGGTGCCGGCCGTCGCAGTGGACGAGCCCATGCCAGCCGTTGCACATCCGGCGGAGAGCATGAGGCCAAGGAACGTTATGGCGCGAGCGGCAGCGTGGCGCCGATAGCTATCGTGGATCATGTCTGTCTCAGATCTGGGGGTGCGCGTTCTCCTCCATGCAGCACCCGGGCCGTGCGTTGGCAATACACCTGCCCGGCATCATGTCGCGGCTGGTTTGCCGCAGGTGGGGCAGAACTTCCAACCCACTTCGAGCTCCGAGCCGCAGGCGGCACAATTCATGGTCGTTACATTCTGGCCGCAGTGCGGGCAGAATGTGATTGCACGCCCACTGGGAAGCTCTTCGCTGCACGATCGGCAGCGTTCGCCTAGGCGGGGGGAAATGGCATTCGAGCTAGGCGTGGCCAATCCCACCGATCGCCGAGCAGCAAGATTCGGTGGCGGCGTCGCAGCCTCGCTCCGTGGTGCTGGGCTCTCGGCGCCAGTAACAGCGTCGGCCGAGACCACTGCGGTTCGTGGCACGGCATCGTCGGCCGGGCCGATATCGAGACTGCGTAGCGCCGAGGGAGAGATGGCGACGCTGGAGCCGGCGAATTGCTTGAAACCTGTCGGATCTGGATTTACCGACGCTAACTGAGCGCGTAGTGTGTCGCGCATGCGGTCGTCGACGACCAGATAATCACGAGCGCCTGAGAGCAGCTCGGTCAGTGCGATCTCGTAATCGTCATTCGTCTCGAGTCCGAGCTCCCGCCGATGATGGCGGTACGGGATAATGTCTTGGTAAAGCTCGGTCACGTCGAAGGACTGCCCGAGGTACTGCGGAAAACGGGAACGAATCGTCCGCACGAGGTGGCGGAACATCCGATCGACGGCATCCATAGGGGAAGGGTTTGGGGTGTACGCTCTAAGGCCGTCCCGCCTCGTCAACGCGCCGCTGAGTCTCTTCCTGCGCCGCTTTTACTCTGGCCGCCCCGAACCTGTCCAGTGTGCGCCAGACGATCGAGGGATTGCCGTCGTTCCCATCGTCATATCCCCAATGATACCCCGCGGCCAAGCCGATGATCAGTGCTAGTATGACGCGCTTCATTGATACCGCCTTCCGCAAATGCGGACCTACGTAAGCAAGGTCGGCCTCGTCGCCGAGGGATAGGGACGCAGCGCCTTGAAGCGAGCGCCGTCGGGAAACGGTTGCGGATCCACGGCCATGCGCCCCCGTTCGCGCTGTGCCGCGAGCCACGCATCGAAGTTTGACGATACGATGCCGTTCGAGCTGAGTTGCTCGCGAGCGGCCCGCACCGCCAGATCGTTTGCATACTCGTTCTGCGGATGTCCTTCGTGTCCGCGCACCCATTGCCAGCTCACCTGATGCCCGCGCACGGCCTCGACCGCATCCAGCCACAATTCAAGGTTGAGGATCGGACCAACCTTCTTCGTCCAACCGCGCGACATCCAACCGAACACCCATTCGCTCATCCCCTTCACGAGATATTGTGAATCGCTCGTGAATGTCACCCGGAAGTGCACGCCCTTGCGCGAGATGCCGCGAAAGGCCTCGATCACGCTCCTCAGCGCCATCCGATTGTTTGTCGTTCCCGGTTCCGACACCCAATAGTCCCAACGCGTCAGATTTCCGGTCTCGGGGTGTACATACTCGATGACGCCCGCCGCCCCGCCCGGGTTACTTCCTTCCCGTCCGTTGCCCAGGCAAGACTCGTCGGCATAGATGGCCAACATGGGGAACGCGGTCCCATCAGAATCATCAGGTCCGCGCGTCATTTCACCACCTCGATCGCGTCCACTTCATCGAGGTAAAGTGTCAATTCGTGCCCGGTCGTCGGGTTCCGCGCCTCGATGGCTTCGCGGCTACCCTGCACGTGTAGACGCAGGGGAATGATCACATATTGACGTCGTCCCTTGCGGTGGACGACGATGCGCGTGCCATGTGCTACGGCATGCTCCAAGGTGTTGTACTGATCGTGTGTCAACTGCGTCATGCTTGGCTTCTTCCTCCACACCAACTCGTTGCGAGACGCGCCAGCACACTGGTCGCGCGCTCGATCTCATCCATGGGAATCCACTCTTCGGCTGCGTGCGCCAGTGTAATGTCGCCTGGGCCGAAACAGACCGCCGGAATGCCGGCGGCATTGAGCAGCGCCGCATCTGTCCAGGCGGTCATTCCTTCCACGCGGACCGGTTCATTCGCGCCGCGAAGCGCGCCGTCCAGCGCGTGTACGATCGGTGCCTCAATGGCCACGTCGCTCGGTGGCTGTGCGAAGGTCACGCGCACGTTAGCGCGCAGCGTCGGCTGACGCTCGGCGGCACGTCGGCATAGCGCCTCCAATTCTTGTCTTGCCAGCTCCGGAGATTCGCCGGGAATCGTACGCCGCTCGATTTGGACGATGCACCGATCTGGATACGTCGACATACCGCTTCCGCCCTCGATCACGGAGGCATGGATCGATGGCCGGCCGAGCAGCGGATGGGCGCGCGTCGGGAGCTCCTCCGCGTCGAACCGATCCAGCTCGGCCAGGATGAGTCCCGCATGTCGAATGGCGTCGACCCCCAGATCCCACCGGCTCCCATGTGCAGCGCGCCCATATGTGGTGACATCGAGCCATACGAATCCCAAATGCGCCGGCATGATCGCGAGGTGGGTCGGCTCGGTGACGATGGCGGCGTCGGCGCGCACGCCGCTATCGAGGAGCGCACGAGTACCGATGCTCTCGAATTCCTCGTCGGCCACGGCGGCGATCACGATCTCTCCCTCGAGCAATTGATCTGCAGCGGTAACCGCAGCAGCGCACATCGCCGCGACTCCCCCCTTCATGTCCGCCGCGCCGCGGCCGTACAGGCGTCCGTCGCGCACATCGGGAGCAAAAGGCGCGTGTGTCATGCCCTCGACGCCAACGACGTCGAGATGGCCGTTGAACATGAGACTGCGCGCGCCTGGCGTACCGACGCGTGCTACGACGGTGGGCCGCCCCGCCACTGGCTCGAGAACCGCGACGCGAACCCCCCACGCGGCCAGTACCTCGCACAACGCTCGGGCTACCGCCGATTCGCCTGGGCCGCCCACAACGAGCGATGGATTGCGTGAATCAATGCGGACCAACTCGAGTGTAAGCGCTACGGCGTCGCCGCGCGCTACGCGCATCGTTCCACTCCGTTCTCATCAATTCGGAATGGCAGCAACTCGCCGAGTAACGATACCTCCTTGCGAACCGCATCTACGGTGCGGTCTTGCGCCATCACCAATACGCAGCCGCCGCCCGATGCGCCGAGGGCTTTTGCGCCAAGAGCCCCGGCATCGTAAGCGCGTGCGATGATTTCGTCGATGTGGGCCGTTGGAATGGCAGGATGCAGCAACCGCTGATGCGACCAGTGCTCGTTCACCAACGACGCGAGCGTGTCCAAGTCGCCGTTGGCGAGCGCAGCGGCCATCGATTCGGCCAACTTTCTCATGCGAGCCAGCGCCGCGACGACGGCGGCATCGCCGCGCTGGTAATCTCGGAGCACAGCATTGATGGTGTCGCCCGAAATCCTGCTTTGGCCGGTGTAGACGATCATGCACCGGCGCTCGATCTCGCTGCGGAGCTTGGCAGTAATGCGGATGTGACGCACGTCGACACCACTGGCGGAGAAGCGCAGGCCGAGGGCCCCGCCGAACGCGGCGGCGTAGTGGTCCTGCCGCCCGCCGGCTATCCCGAGATCCGCCATTTCCACGCTGCGGCTCAGTTCGGCCAATGCGGTCGGAGTCATTCGCTCGCCCCGTGCGGCAGCGAGTGCGGCCACGATCGCAACGCCAGCCGCGGACGAGCCGCCCAGTCCGGCCCCGAGCGGAAAATCGCTCTGCACGGTGATATGGGAGTCGTGCACGCGAAAACGCCGCATGGCGGCATCCGCAATCGAGCGGTCGGCAGCGGCCATGTCCGCATGCGGCGGTCCTGAGCCGCGCGTCAGCGTCACGGTGGCGTATCGCGCGATGGCGAGATTGCAGACGAAACCGCCTACTTCGTCGGAGTAGGGCGGGACATCAGTCCAGCCGCCGCCGAAATCGATGCGCGTCGGCGCGCGCGTGACGATGGACTCGGCCACTTAGCTGCTATGATCGTGTACGATGCGCCAACGTCCATCCACACGGCGCATCAGCAGTGACGTCGGCCCGCGCGACGTTACAGAGTCGCGACGCATGAGCACATAGAACGCGATAGCATTGACCACGTCGGGCGTCAGCAGATCGACCTCGAGATTTTCGAAGTGCAGCGAATCGCGCTGCGCACCTGCGGCGAACCGCGCGGCATACACGCCGCGAATGGCATCCAAACCGTGCAGCACGCCGCGATTGGTCACGAAGCTTGTGCTACCACTCGGCAGATAATCGGAGAGAAAATCGTCCAGGTTGCCGGCATTCCACGCACGCGCCCCGTGTGCGAGTGTAGCAGCGATCTCGTCGCGAACGGTGGCCGTCGCTGTGGCCGTCGCCGGTATCGGCGCCGTGTTCCGGGCCGGCGTCTGCGCGCATGCGACAAGCAAGAAAACGGCGCCGTTCGACAGCAAGCGTGGTAGCGAGGGCATGATCCTGGTGTGACAGGGGGACGATCGGGGTAAACGTATTCGGCGCCCCGCCGTTCGCCAGTCGCCAATTCGAGCTGTACCGCAGCGGGCATGGCTGTTGCTAGTCCTGACGAGTCATGGTCGATATCACGCATTACCTGAACGACTGTAAGCTCATACTCGTTTCCAATCGCGAGCCGTACGAGCATATGCGCGGCGTGCACGGTGTCGAGGTGAGGCAGCCGGCAGGCGGCCTCGTGACCGCGCTCGATCCCACCATGCGCCGCACCCACGGTACGTGGGTGGCGTGGGGCTCCGGCACAGCCGATCGCGACGTCTCCGACGAAACCGGCCGTGTGGCGGTGCCGCCCGGGGAGGAATGCTATACGTTGCGGCGCGTCTGGCTCGATGATGCTGACGTCAATGGCTATTATCACGGCTTCGCGAATCGCGCGCTGTGGCCGATCTGCCACATGCTCATTCAGCACTTCGAGTATCGCACCGAATTCTGGGAGCGGTACCGTACGGTGAATCTTCGCTTTGCCCACGCCGTGGCGGATGAGGCAGAGCGGTGCACCGGGCGGGCGATGGCCTGGATCCAGGACTATCACTTCGCGCTCGCCGCGGAGTTTCTGCGTGCGATGCGGCCGGCGCTGTTCATCCACCAGTTCTGGCATATTCCCTTTCCGCCAGCTGACATTCTCCATCTCCTGCCCGCGGGCACGCACGAGGCGGTGTTGCGCGGGTTGTTGGGGAACGACTTGATGGAATTCCAGATCGACCGGTACGCGGTGAACTTTCTGGACTGCGTGGACAAGTTCATTCCGGATGCGCGGGTCGATCACGCGAAACAGGTCGTGCACTTTCGTGATCGAGTGGTTCACGTTGGCGCGTTTCCCATCAGCATCGACGTCGATCGCTTCGAGGCAATGGCCGGCTCGCCGGACAGTGTCGCGCGGGTTCAGACGTTGCGGCAGCGGTATGCAAAGGGCACTCGCCAACTCGGCGTCTGCGTCGACCGCATCGATTATACAAAGGGCATTCGCGAGCGCATTCACGCGCTCGAGACGATGTGGACGGAATCGCCGGAACTTTGCGAACGCTTTACGTTCATCTTCGTCTGCACGCCGTCCCGCACCGATGTGCCCGCGTACAACACACTCGAGCGCGAGGTGATTCAGTCGGTCATCGCGATCAACGAGCAGTTCGGCAGAGCCGAATGGACGCCGATTGTGTTGATCAACGAGAACGTGGATTCCGATCTGCTGGCCGCGGTCTACCGCGCCGCGGACCTGTGCATCGTGTCGTCGCTTCAGGATGGGATGAATCTCGTCGCCAAGGAATTTGTCGCTTGTCAGCTCGACGAGCGAGGCGTACTCATTCTCAGCCGCTTCACCGGGAGTGCCGAGGAGATCGACGGTGCGGTCCTGATCAATCCTTTCAATGTGGACGGGTTCGTGGCCGGCATTCGCACGGCGTTGGAAATGTTGCCGGAGGAGCGCAAGCGTCGCATGCATCGGATGCGGCGCCAATTGCACAACTCCACCATCTTCGACTGGCTCGACTCCATCATCGGCAGCGCCACCGAAATCATGCTGACGCAGCATGCCGAACATCCGCAGCCGGTGATCGCGTGACGACATGACCACCCCGGCGCTTCCTGTGACGCCGGCGCTCGCCACACGCCTTTCCGGCCGCCCGCTGATGCTCCTCCTCGACGTGGACGGAACACTTTCGCCGATCGCGATGCGTCCCGATCACGCTATCGTATCTCCGGCCATGCAGCAGGTACTGTCCGGCCTGACTCACCAGCCTGACACCTACGTCGCGATCCTCTCCGGCCGCGGCGCCGATGATGCGCGGCGCCTGGTTGGCGTTCCCGGACTCTGGACGATTGGCAATCATGGCATGGAGCTGGCGCCGCCGGATGCACCGGCCGCCGTACTCGAGGACGTGGCGCGCTTCGCCCATCACATTGCGGCTGCTGCGAAGCGTTGCTACGTGATTGCGAGCACAAGAATGGGCGTTGTGGTCGAGGATAAGCGTTGGACGCTGAGCATTCACTACCGGCTTGCGCACCCGGGCATCGTTCCCGAGCTCACCGAGCAGGTTTCGGAGGTCGCTCGGGACTTGGGGTTGCGTCTCACGCGCGGAAAGGAAGTACTCGAACTTCGACCGCCGGTCGATGTCGACAAGGGAACCGCCGCAGTGGCCCTGGCCGAGCGGTTGGGGGCGGCGCATGCCGGAGCATCGGTGTTGTGCGCTGGAGACGATCGCACCGACGAAGACGCTTTTCGTGCGCTACGGCTGGTTCAGCCGCATGCCGTGACGGTGCGCGTCGGCACGGAAGCCGATCGGGGGGAAACCGCCGCAGAGTTCAGTGTCCCCGACACCGACGCGATGCGCGAGTTGCTGGAGGCCGTGCTGGCGCGGCGCCGGGGAATGACCGTGGCGCGCTGACGAATTAGCGCTTGCCGCCTTTCTTCGGGGCGGGCTTCGCCAACTTCGCGCCCTTCGCGGGCGCCTTGGCCACCTTGGCTGGCGATTTTACGCCCGATTTGGTCGCTTTCGCCGGTGCCTTCATCGAAGCCTTCGCGGGCTCGAGTGGCTTCGCAGCTTTCGCGGCCGGCTTCTTCGCAACGGGTTTCGTTGGGCTGTCGGTGAGTGTCGGGGTGGGGGGCGGCGCAGGACGAAACGGGGTGCGCGGCGGCATCGCTGCTGCCTGTGCCGCAGCACGCGCCGCTGCTTCAGTCTTGGCGACGGCTGCACGGTCGGCGGCAATCTTTGTCGCGGTTGGACGGGTTTGCTCGCTGGCTGGCCGCCTCGCATGAGCGACCTCAGCCTCATGCATGAGCTTTTCGGCTTCCTCGGGCGTCATCTGGCCCCGCTTCACCATGTACTGCACTAGATCGCGCGCGCTTTCGATGGCGAAGCCGGTGATTCCGGCGGCGGCGCTGATGACATCCTTCATCGCGGCTGCGACCTTGCTGCCCGCTTCCTGGCTTATGATCTGGGCCCGTTCCGCCATTTCGGCCATCGTGTCGCGCATGTCGGCGCCACGGTGTCCCGGACTGTGACGTGGCCCCCCCGCCGGTGTCGCGGCAGAGCCCACAGTAGCGGGCGCGTCATTCGTTTGCGGCTTGTCCACCATGAGATGTAACCCGGGGAGGCGAAGGTGTGCGGCGGAGCGTTGCGTTGTCACGCGTCGCCGGGCGCGCTATCTTCGCGCGGCCCGAGGCTTTGGTGGCGGAAGTATATGATTCTGCAGCAGCTACGCAAGACGGAGTGATATCAAGTCGAGGTAGTCCGTAGCGCGGGCGTCAACAGGAATTTAATCGCACCATCGCAATATTCAATTTTGTATCCTCATCACACCGAATGCTTCAGGGAATCAAAGTACTCGATCTGACCCGCGTCCTGGCCGGTCCGTTGTGCACGATGCTCCTCGGGGATCTCGGCGCCGATGTCATCAAGGTGGAGCGCCCGGGAGCCGGTGACGACACGCGTGGGTGGGGGCCGCCGTTCGCAGCCGACGGGCTGAGCGCGTACTACCTGAGCATCAACAGAAACAAATTGAGTGTTGCTGCGGATTTGGGACTCGCTGAGGATCAGCAGTTGCTCGAACAGCTCATCGGTGAAGCGGACGTGGTGGTGGACAATTTCCGCATCGGGACGCTGGAGCGTCGCTGGATTGGACCGGACGAGTGGTGCACGCGGCGGCCGGACCTGGTGTGGTGCACGATCACTGGCTTTGGACCCGGCATTGATCGGCCCGGCTATGACTTCGTCACGCAGGCGGAATCGGGATGGATGGCCATCACCGGTGAGCCTGACGGCGATCCAATGAAAGTTGGCGTGGCCCTGGCCGACATTCTCGCAGGGAAGGACGCGGCGATCGCCGTTCTCGCGGCGCTCCTGCAGCGCCACCGGGCGGGACGCGGCGCGCGTATCATCATCTCGCTCGCCGACAGCGCTCGTGCCGCACTCGTCAATGTGGCGCAAAATACGCTCGTCACTGGACGGGATGCGCAACGCTGGGGCAACGCGCATCCGAATCTCGTGCCCTATCAACTGTTCCGTGCTCAGGACAAACCCATCGTCATCGCGGTGGGGAGTGACGCGCAATGGGTGGCGTGCGCGCGCGTGTTGGACCTCGATGCGCTGGCTGACGATGCATCGCTCGCGACAAATGCCGGCCGCATCGCGCAGCGCGATCGGATCGTCACGGAATTCTCACAACGACTCGCCACCAAGCCGGCGACCACATGGTCGCGGTTACTCGATGCCGCCGGTGTGCCGAACGGCATTGTGCGAACGGTCCTGGAATCGTTGCGCGATGTGAACGCGTCGGCCGTTACCGGAATGCCCTCGAGTGTCGGCGGCCGCATCCGCTTCGCCCCCCCCGGATTGGACGAGCATGGACCCGCAATACGGGCTCGGGGATGGAAGGCGTTCTGACCGTTGTTACCCGTCGCGCTGTGTTTTCGTCATACCAACGTGACAAGCCTCCTGGAGCATGACGGCAGGGCTAGCGCCCTGTCCGAAGCGCGGAAAGTGCGTTACTCTGTTGTCGTGAAGACGACGGAAGCAGCCCTGCGGGCTGATCAGATCCTGGTTGATCAGGACAACACCGATCAACTCATCATTCAGCGCGTACTGAGTGGGAATCGCGACTCGTTCAAAGTCCTGATTTCCCGCTATAGCGACCCGCTCTACCGACATGCGTTGTGCATGACCGGCAGTCCGGACGTGGCCGAAGACATCCTGCAGCTGAGCTTCATCAAGGCGTACCAGCATCTCGCGGAGGTGCGCGGTCGCTTCGATGCTTGGGTGTTCCGAATTGTCGCCAATGGCTGCAAAGATTGGCTGAAGAACATCCGCCGGTCCCATCTGAGCTACGACGAAGACGATCAACCGTCGGCGTATGCGACCCCAGATGAAGAACTTGACCGAACCGAATTGCGCAGTGATCTGGACCTTGCACTCACGACGCTACCAGCATCCCTGCGCGAGGCGTTCGTCATGAAGCACGTAGAAGGCCGCTCCTACGAGGAGATGGCTGATCTGCTCGGTACTACGGTCGGAGCGCTGAAGATGCGCGTACATCGCGCGCGTGAAGCTCTCCAAGCACTCCTTGAGGAAAAGTACGCCTAACATGGTAGACGATCTCCGCTCCGATGACGGCCTTGGCGGGTTCGACGGTCACCAAGTTCGGCCTGCGCGGCGCAGCGAAAACCAGCGCCCGCTTGCCGATCGAGAAGTGCCGCTGGGTCATCAGGAGCAGGATGCCCGTGTGTTAGCGCCGGCGCTGCATGCGTGGCTGGATGGCGAACTTCCCGAGGCGAGCGTCCGCAAGGGCGATACGGCTCGAGACGTGGAGTTCTGGAAACACATCAATGTCGAAGTCGAGCGCCGCCGCCGCATGCACACGCCGACGTATCTCGAGGCGCGCATCATGGAAGCGCTGCCACAAACCGTCCCCCAGGTCATTACGCCCTGGTGGCGCCGAGAGTTCGTCGTGACGCCTGTTACGGCCCTCGCTGCAACCACTGCCCTCGTGGCAGTGGTCGCTGCGGTCACCGCGGTCTTCATGGCTGCGGCGCACTAAGAGCTTGCCTTCCAGAACAGAACGGCCGGCTCCTTTCGGAGCCGGCCGTTCTGTTTTCCGTTAGTTCCTCAACCCACTGCCGTAGCGGAACGCACCTTGCGCAGCGGTCTCAGCGTTGACGCGGACGCGTGTCCGGTGAACCTTCAAGGGGACAGCTATCCGAGGGCAGCATGTCTAGGCAAGCTGAACGTTTTTCCCATCTGCTCCACGAATTCGAACGCGTCGGCGTCGATCCGAATACGCTCAGCGCCGGCTTGGCGGTGAGTCAGCACGACGTGATGCGGGCACTCTCCGAACTGCCGAATGACGCGGGGCCCGCCCGGTTTCTCTCACAACTCCGTTTGGTGATGGGGCAGAATGCCCGCGCCGAGGAGCACCAGAAGCCACCGAAGTCCTAGGTGCGCATCCTGTGTCTCGGCGATTCATACACAATCGGCGAAGCTGTTCCCGCCGATGAGGGATGGCCCGCGCGCCTTGTCGCGATGCTGCGCACATGCGGCATTTCCGTCGCGGATCCATCGATCGTTGCGCGGACGGGCTGGGCGACGGACGAGTTATTGGCAGGAATCCACGCGGCGCGATTGGCCCGGTCCTACGACCTGGTGACGCTGCTCATCGGCGTGAATAACCAATACCGCGGTCGGCCAATCGACGAATTCCAAACGCAATTCTGCGCGTTGCTGGCGCACGCGGTCACGTACGCAGCATCCCGTGCATCTCGCGTGATCGTGCTTTCAATTCCCGATTGGAGCGTGACGCCGTTTGCTGCGGGACGCAACCGGAAGGGGATCTCGCTGGACATTGACGCATTCAATGCAGTAGCGCGCGACGAGACCGCTCGCGCTGGCGCGCGCTTGCTCGACATCACGCCAGTTTCGCGTACCGCGTCGGGGGATCCGGCGCTCACGGCAAGTGATGGACTTCATCCATCGGGCGTGATGTACGCCGAGTGGGCGCGACTGGCACTACCAGTCGCGCTCCAAGCGCTGGGATGCCTGCCTTAACGCACCGGCGAGCAGCCAGGAACCATGATCCGTCCCGTCGCCGGCGGCCGTCGGCCGTCATACCACTTGGGCGACGGACCGTTCGCCAACAGATCGACGGCCGAGACCGCGCCGCGAATCACTCCGGTCATGTGCGGAATGTTGGCAAGCTGCGCTTCGTCGTTGACGTGGTGATAGTCGGCGTGCAGATCGAAGGTGGACAGCGTGTGCGCGGGAATGCCAGCGCGCGCAAACGCAATGTTGTCGCTGCGTTCGAAAAATCCTTGGCAGGGGCGGCGGTCAGGTACAATTGGCAGTCCTGCCACCGCGAACATATCGCCCATCGATGAGCGATCGTAGCCGGTGAGCCAGGCGCGCCCTGCGCCGCCGGCGAGCGAATCCGGGCGGTCGATCATTTCGATCTCGAGGTTGGCGGTCATGTGATCGAGCGGCACAGCGGGATGCGCGATGTACCATCGCGTGCCGACCAACCCTACTTCCTCGCCGGTTGTTGCCACAAAGACAATCGTGCGATGCGGCTTTGGTCCCGCAGCAAGCGATTTTGCGATCTCGAGGATGGCGACAGTGCCCGATGCATCGTCATCGGCACCGTTGCAGATCGAGTCCGCACCCTCGGGACGACAGCGACCTCCTGGCGCACGACCGAGGTGGTCGTAATGCGCGTCGATGACGATCGCGCTATCGCCGATCTCGCCCGGCAAAATTCCGATGACATTCACCGCCATGCCGCGGCGCGCGACGGGAATGGTGTCCCATGTAGCGAAGCTGTCGACGCTGCGTGGCGTGCCACCGGCTGCGACCGACACGGGAATACGCTGGAAGAACCCGCTGTCGCCTCCTGGTCGCAGTCCCGCGATCTGCATCTGCGCAGCGATATATCGTGCGGCGCGCGCACCGCCGGGCGCCGCCGTCATTCGTCCTTCCATAGAGTCTGCCGAGAGCACATATAGCTTGGCACGAACGTTCGCTTCAGTTACCGCCGAAGACAGTGTTGTGCGGCTCCCCGGTGTCGGTTGTGGAGTCACCGTCGTACGTGCGCAGCCGAGGACGACCGCTGTGGCGGTGGTCCAGCAGAGCAATCGAATTGGCGTCATGATCATGTGATGATGTTGGGGTTGCAACTCCTGCAATTTCCTGCATCGTGTGCCGTCCTCAACCAATTTTCTCATGCGTCGTACCTTCCTTGTCCTCCTCCTGTGCGGCTGCGCGACTGCCGGCAATACCACCGAAGAGGAAATCACCCCCCGGCAGGCGGCGATCTTCTCCAGCGCCGAAACGGGACAACTCCTTGCCGATCGTCCCACCGCCACCGCCATCACGATCGCGGCGCCCCCGGCCACTGTCTGGCTCGCCGTGAGGAAGGTCTATGCCGACCTGGAGATTCCGCTCACGGTCGATAACCCAGCGGCCCATCAGATCGGCAATCCCATGTTTTATCGATCGCGGCAGTTCGACGGCCAGCCGATGGCGCAGCTAGTTGATTGTGGCACCGGAATGACTGGGCCCAAGGCCGCCAGCTATCGAATCTATATGTCGCTGCTGACGAGCGTGGTGACCGACGGGAACGGTGGCACCAAGGTTCAGACGACGTTCGTCCCCATGGGTCAGGATATGTCCGGCAGCAGCTCCGATCGGTTCCCGTGTGGAACGAGCGGACGCCTAGAGGCGCTATTCCTCGAACAGGTCAAGGCGACGATCGGCAAGCCCTGAGGCTCGGCGTTCTTCGCGATCTGCGCATCGCGGGCTAGAGATTCAGTCGGAGAAATGTGAGCGCGATGCCTTCGCGGTAGAAATCGGGTACGCGCGCTTCTTCCTGAAAGCCGAAGTCGCGCAGCAGCGTCAGAACAGTGCCGATGGCGGGATCATCCGGCAGCTCAGCGAGGATGAAACGCGCGCCGGCGTCTCGCGATGCCGTGGACATGGCGCGCATCAGCCGTTCGCCGACGTCGTCCACGTCTACACCGGGTGCAAGAATCGCGGTATGCAGCCGCGCGCCACCGTCGGTTCCGGCGATAGCGCCGTAGAGCACGAGTCCCGCAATCGTTCCATCGCGCGCGATTACGAGCGCGCGATGCTCGGGATCGTCACGGCGTTCGGCGAGTTCCAATACCTCGATCGCACGATCGATGTATGGGGTGATACCCAGCGCTCCCATCAGAAGTACGCGCGAGTCTTGCGTATCTTCCGGCCGCAGCGGCCGCGGGTCGAGGGCAAAGTAGCCTGACACGTTAGATGTGCAACGCGCGTCCGAGCGTGGCGAGCGCCGCTTCCTTGGTGACCTCCGACAATGTCGGATGCGCGTGAACCGTCACGCCGATGTCTTCAGACGAACCTCTGTACTCGAACGCAAGCACTACCTCGGCGATCAATTCCGAGACGTTCGGCCCGATCATGTGCGCGCCGAGCAGTTCGTCGGTCGTTGCGTCAGCAATGAACTTCACGAAGCCAACGGTTTCGCCCATGGACCGTGCACGTCCGTTCGCCGAGAACGGGAACTTGCCGGTCTTGTAGGCGCGGCCGCTTTCTTTCACCTGTCGCTCTGTCAATCCGACGGCCGCGATTTCCGGCCAGGTATATACGACGCTCGGAATCGACGTGTAGTGCATGTGCATCGGCTTGCCGGCGATCACTTCGGCGGCAACGACGCCCTCCTCTTCCGCCTTGTGCGCGAGCATGGGTCCGGGAACGCAATCGCCGACCGCGAAGACGTTCGGCAGGTTTGTGCGCATCTGGTCGTCGACGAGAATCTCCCCTCGCCTGCCGACGTTGAGCCCGAGCGCTGTGGCGTCGATGCCGCCGGTCGCCGGTCGGCGTCCAACGGATACGAGAACGCAGTCGCCCTCGATGCGGTCGGCCGTCCCATCCTTCTCGACTTCGATAAATACGCCGTCCTCAGTGCGGCCGCCATTCGTCACCCGCGTACCCGTGCGAATGTCGAGTCCTTGTTTGCGCAGCGCCCTGTGCGCTTCCTTGACTATGTCGTCATCCATCCCAGGCAAGATTCCAGGGAGTAGCTCGACCACCGTGACAGCGGCGCCGAGCCGCTTCCACACCGACCCGAGCTCGAGTCCGATCACACCGCCGCCGATGACGATCAGATGCTTGGGCACCTGGGGTATCTTGAGCGCGCCGACGTTCGAGAGGATTCGCTCTTCGTCGAACTTGAGGAAGGGCAACTCGATGGGCACGGAGCCGGTGGCGATGATGACGTGCTTCGCCTGATAGCTGGATCCGTCGGAGACTTCCACGACGTTTCCGGGGCGTAGCGTGCCTTTGCCCTTGGCCCAGGTGATCTTGTTCTTACGGAACAGGAACTCGATCCCTTTGGTATTCTGGTCGACAACGTCGTCCTTGCGCTGGAGCAGGGTGCGGAGGTCGAGCTCGATGTCACCGAGCTTGATGCCGTGCGCCGCCGCCGCGTGTCGCGCAAACTCGTAATGTTCGGACGAGGTGAGCAGCGCCTTCGACGGAATGCAGCCGACATTGACGCAGGTGCCGCCGAGCGTCTTATCCATCTCGACGCAGGCCGTGTTGAGTCCGAGCTGTGCCGCGCGAAGGGCCGCGACATAGCCGCCCGGCCCGCCGCCGATGATTACAACGTCAGAAGTGTTCATGGCGAAAGAGTAACTGGAGGTCACCGGCGGCGGCGCCGACTTCCTCTATTCCACCAACATGGCCGCCGGATCCTCCATCAATTCCTTTACGCGCACCAGGAACAGTACGGCATTCTGTCCGTCGATGATGCGATGGTCGTACGACAGCGCCGTGTACATCATCGGCCGAATTTCGACGTTGCCATTTATCGCCACGGGCCGATCCTGAGTCTTGTGCAAACCAAGGATGCCGACCTGGGGATAGTTGATGATTGGCGTCGAGAGGAGCGAGCCGAACACGCCACCATTCGTGATCGTGAACGTGCCGCCAGTGAGATCTTCCATCGTGAGTTTGGTCTCGCGCGCCTTCTTCGCGAGTCCCGTGATGTCCCGCGCGATATCGAGCAACCCCTTCCGGTCTGCGTCCTTCACGTTCGGCACGACCAGGCCGCCTTCCGACGCGACGGCAATACCCATGTTCACGTAGTGCTTGTAGACGATCGAGTCACCATCGACCTGCGCGTTGACCGTGGGATAGGCCTTGAGAGCGAGGCATGCTGCCTTCACGAAGAACGGCATGAACGACAGCTTCACGCCGTGTTCCTTTTCCACTCGTTCCTTGAGCCGCTCGCGGACCGCGCTCACGGCGGACATGTCGATCTCGTTAAACGTCGTTAGGTGCGCTGTCGCGTGTTGCGACTCGAGCAGATTCTCGGCGATGCGCTTGCGTCGAGTCGTCATCTTCTCCCGCGTCTCGCGCTCGCTGGCGGGCTGCGCGGCCGGTGCGGTCGGTGCGGTCGGTGCGGGGGTAGGCTTGGTTTCTTGACGACGCGGCGTCAGGTTCGCGCTCGGCTGTTCCTTGGGCGTCGCAGCTCGCAGCTCGCCACTCTCGATTACATCGGGCTTGCTCACCACGCCGCCGCGTCCGGTTCCCTGTACCGTCGACAAGTCCGTCGCGCGTTCGGCGGCAACTCGTTGCGCGGCGGGTGAGACACGAACGTCGCGTGGCACCGCGGGCGCGTTTGGCAGCGGCGTGGGGGCTGCGATCGTGGTGGCGGCGGGGGAAGGCTCCGGGGCGGCCGCGACGGCAGCGTTCTCGTCAATTTCGGCGAGGAGATCATCGACCTTCACGACATCCCCTTCGGCCCGTGCGCGTTTCGTCAGCACACCCGCGCTCATGGCCGGCACCTCGACGGTGATCTTGTCGGTCTCGAGCTCGACCAGTGTGTCGCCGGGGACAATGCGGTCGCCTTCCTTCTTCAGCCATCGTGAGATCGTGGCTTCGACGATCGATTCCCCGAGCGGCGGCACTTTGATGGCTGACATTCGCGTGTACTCAGAGAGAGGCCTAGTTTCCGTCGCACTCAATATAATCGGCCTGTGATGCAAGCACTTACCATCTCCACTCACGGTGGGCTCGATCGCATCGAGTGGCGTGACGACATTCCCGCGCCCGAAGTGCAGCGCCCAACTGATGTGCGCATTCGCGTGAAGGCGGCAGCGCTCAATCATCTCGACCTGTTCGTCCTACCGGGTTTGCCCGGTGTTACCATCACGCCGCCGTGGACACTGGGCGCCGATGCCTGCGGCGTCATCGACCAGGTAGGCGCCGAGGTGACGGACGTTTCGGCCGGCGACTACGTCGTCGTCAATCCGGGTTTGAGTGATCGAACCTGCGAGTATTGTCTCGAGGGTGAGCAACCGCTCTGTCCGCAGTTCGGCATCCTCGGCGAGCATTATCCCGGCACGATGGCCGAGTACATCGTGGTGCCGGCGGTGAACGTCCGTTCCGTGCCGGCCAGCGTTTCACCCGAGCAGGCTGCGGCCTTCACGCTGGCAACGCTCACTGCGTGGCGCATGCTCGTGACGCGCGCACGTGTGCGGGCGGGCGAGAGCGTGCTGATCTGGGGCATTGGCGGGGGCGTGGCGTTGGCGGCGCTTCAAATCTGCAAACAGCTCGGCGCCCGTGTCTGGGCGGTGTCGAGCAGTGACGAGAAGTTGCGTCGCGCCGCGGGACTTGGTGCCGACGAATGCCTCAATCGGAACGAGGTGGACGTCGCCCGCACGATTCGCGATCAGACTGGCAAACGTGGCGTTGATGTTGTCGTGGACAACGTTGGCAAAGAGACCTGGAATCAATCCTTGCGCGCGCTAGGTCGGCGCGGGCGGCTCGTGACCTGTGGTGCCACGTCAGGCCCGATGGTCGAAACCGATGTGCGCCGACTGTTCTGGAATCAGTGGTCGATTCTCGGTTCCACCATGGGCAGTGACGCCGACTTCGACGCGGTCGTCGGCGAACTGCGACGGGGACGGTTGCTGCCCCCGATCGATAGCGTGTATCAGCTCAACGACGGACGGGCCGCCTTCGAGCGACTGCAGAGCGGCGCGCAGTTCGGCAAAATCGTAGTGCGGATCTCATGACCGCTGAATCAGCGAAGTACGAGCTGGTCGAGGAGCGCGCGATTCGCGATGCATACGCGAGCGGCGGCGCGGCGGTCTGCCCACGCGATGGTACGCAACTCACCGCCCGCAGCATCGGCGGCGGTTCATTCGGGTTGGGCTACTCGCGGCGGCGCGAATGGTTGATCTGCGCCACGTGCAAGCGCAGCGTGATCTTTGACGTGAAGCGGGGGACGAGGAACTAATGACCTTCGCGGAGGTCCGGTGACACCGGCGCGTCTACCCTAGAGGGGGGTCTTCGCGGAAATGAGTGGGCGAATTGTCTGTCATCCTTGTATCTCTGAGAATCACTAAGTCTCGCCCGTAAATTGGATGGCTGGTCGGGGTGGTAGCTCGTTCATCCTGCGGTCCTCGAGGCCGTCGCTCAGCCGGAGCGCCACCCCGTTTCAGATCGGTAGAGCCCGAACAGTTGGCCGGGGATCACCCCGAATTAACGCAAGGTTGGGCCACGTCGATCGCCCGCAGGCATCTGGGGTTCACTGGTTGACCATTCTTGGTGGGGGCATCAAGGCGCACATGGAATCGTTTATTGGGATTGACGTGAGTCTGCGCACGCTCGACGTGGCGGGCCGCACCAGCGCGGGGCCGTTGGCCGAGTTGCGGTCGGTCGTCGCGAATGCTGATGCGGGTCTCACCGCGCTCGTGCCCATTCTCAAGCAGCTGGCGCCCACGCTGATCGTGCTCGAGGCGACCGGCGGGTACGAGCGGCTGGCGGTGGCAACGCTCTCGGCCGCCGGCTTGCCCGTGGTGGTGGTCAATCCGCGCCACGTGCGCGAGTTTGCCAAGGCGATCGGTCGGCTTGCGAAGACCGATCGCCTGGACGCGGCGCTTCTCGCCTTGTTCGCCGAGCGTGTGCGGCCGGAGTTGCGGCCGGCCACGACCGCTCCCACCGAGGCGGAGCGGGCGGTGACCGAGCAGGTGCTGCGGCGCCGCCAGCTCGTCGACATGATCACCGCCGAGCAGAATCGGCGAGCCCTGGTGAGTGCGCCGACCCAACGCCGGCTCGACGTGCACATCAACTGGCTCAAACGCGAGCTCGGGCAGGTCGAGCTTGACTTGCAGCGCGCGATCGAAGCGAGTCCGATGTGGTGCGCACGGGATGTTCTCCTCCAGAGCACGCCGGGGATTGCCTCGCGCATTTCGTTCACCCTCATCGCTCTGTTGCCGGAACTCGGCACCCTGAGCCGCCAGCAAATCGCCTCGCTGGTCGGCGTCGCGCCGTTTGCCGACGATAGCGGTCGGCGCCGCGGCGGTCGCCACATCAGCGGCGGCCGGGCCGCCGTCCGCAACATTCTCTATATGGGTGCCCTCGTCGGCGTGCGATTTAACCCCGCGCTCAAGGTGTTTTACGCTCGTCTCCGAGCGGCCGGCAAACCCGCCAAGGTGGCGCTCGTGGCGTGCATGCGCAAACTCCTCACGATCCTGAACGCCATGGTCCGGACCAACACGCCCTGGCACCTCACTGCCGCGCCAATCCCCGTTGTCTAATCCTTGACTTTCAAGACAGTTGCTGAGCGAAGCGAAGGATCTCGGTGACCGATAGAACAGCTTTTAACGCAGAGGACGCAGAGAACTGCAAGAGAACTGCGAGAGAACTGCAGGAGAGAACTGTAAGCGTACGGAAGAGGGAAGCGCGTATTGGTGGAATGAACCGTGATTGCCGAGTCCACAAGCATTCCGCCGATATCGTTGATGATCCCGACCTGGGCGATACCATCGGAGCGTCACGACGGCATCAGCCAAGACTTCCAGGCGAGACAATCCTTCACGGTCCTATCTTTAGTTCTTCCGCTGCGCCGAGTGAGGGGTGCGGGTCGCACGTCTTCCGCGCCAGTTGAAACTGCTTCTGCGGTGTAGGCAGAAGAGGGAACACGCACCACCCGGCTACGACTGCCTACGGTCTTTCGTGCGACGAATCTGCAGAGCCCGACGAGCCGGATGATGCGCTTCGGTGAAACGAATCCTCAGATACTGACGTGTGTCAAGCGGGTCAGGGCAGACGACTGCGAGAGACGACTGCGAGAGACGACCCCTCGACGACTGCTATAAGACTTTCGAGTGCCGAAGCGTGCGTGGCCCCGGCGACCCGTGCTGCGACCCTTTCCTTTGTCCGGAGCGTCTCATGGATGCCACTCCTCTAATGGATACCACTCCGCTGACCCCACTGATCCCACTCGCGGCCCGGATCGGCCTCGACTGGGGCGACCAGCACCACGAGATCGCGCTGCAGGCCGCCGACTCGGCGACCGTCGAGACCGTCCGCCTCGCGCACACCCCTGAGGCGCTCGCGGCCTGGTTCGCCACGCTCGCGCACCGCTTCGGGGGCCAACCGATCGGCATCGCCCTGGAGACCTCGCGGGGCCCGATTGTCCACGCGCTCCTCGAGGCGCCGTTCCTCGTGCTCTATCCCGTCAATCCGCGCAGCCTGTGCCGCTTCCGCCAAGTGTTCTCCCCCAACGGCGCCAAGGACGACGTGCCGGATGCGCGGCTCCTGCTCGCCTTGCTGACGCACCATCAGGCCCAGTTGCACCCCTGGATGCCGGAGGATGCCGCCACGCGCTCGCTCAACTACCTCGTGCAGATCCGGCGCACGCTCGTGGACATGCGGACCCGGCTCACGCAGCAGTTGCAGGCCGTGCTCAAGGCCTATTTCCCCCTCGCCCTCACCGTGGCCGGCACCGACCTCAGTGCGCCCCTGGCCTGCGACTTTCTGGAGCGGTGGCCCACGCTGGAAGCCCTGCAGCGCGCGCGCCCCGCGACGGTGCGGACGTTCTACACGGCGCACAATTGCCGCAGCCAGTCGGGCATCACGGCGCGCCTGGAGGCAATCGCCACGGCCACCCCGTTGACGCGCGACCCGGCCATCATCGAGTCCCATGCCCTCCATGCGCAGATGCTCGCCCGCCAGTTGCTGGCCCTGCACCCGAGTCTGGTCGCGCTCGAGAAGCGGATCGCCGCGGCGTTCGCCGCCCATCCCGATGCAGTGATCTTTCAGTCAGTGCCGGGCGCCGGCGCGGCCTTCGCACCGCGGCTCCTGGTCGCGTTTGGCTCGGACCGCACGCGCTACCCCTCAGCGGCGGACGTGCAGCAAACCGCAGGGATCGCCCCGATTACCGTGCGCAGCGGCAAGAGCTGCGTGGTGCACTGGCGCTGGGCGACCTCGAAGTTTCTTCGCCAGACCTTTCATGAGTTCGCACAGTACTCGCTACCGCACGTCCCCTGGGCGCGCGCGTTCTATCACCTGCAACGACAACGCGGCAAGTCGCATCACGCCGCCATTCGCACGCTCGCGTTCAAATGGATCCGGATTCTCTGGCGCTGCTGGCACGACAGCATCCCGTATGACGACGCGCGCTATGTCCGCGCGCTCGAACACCGCGGCTCACCCCTCACCGCGCACCTCGTCCCCGCGACTGCATGACGTCCTTTTCCCCTTGACGGATAACCTCAGATAGCTCTGCAGTTCTCTGCGTTCTCTTGCAGTTCTCTGCGTTAAATGGCTGTTGCGCCGTCTGCGGTCACACAGACAACGGGACACGGGAGACGAGATGCCTGACCGTTTGACCCTATGCCACAGACGCAAGCTCCTTAGATTCACCCACAATGCAACAAGACACGACCGATTTTAGCGATCGCCTGCAAACGAGCTTCCAGCGGGTGTTCGGACAGACGCTTCCGGCCTTGCTCGGCGCGCTGGTCATTCTCTTCGCCGGCTATCTGCTCGCGAAGCTGCTCGAGAGATGGGTCGAGCGGGGGCTGCGTCGGATTCGGCTGAATTACCTGCTCGAGCGCGGCGGCGTTACTCAGGCGGTGGAGCGCTCCGGGACGCACGTGAATCCGACGCGTGTGCTCGCCAACCTGGTGTTCTGGTTGGTGATGTTCACCGTGATCCTGCTCGCGTCGAACTCGCTCGGACTCGACTCGCTGGCAAACGTGGTGTCGACGCTGGTGAGCTACATCCCGAGCGTGATCGCGGCGATCGTGATCATTCTCGTCGGCATCGTGCTCGGGGGATTCGTCGGGGGATTGATCGCCGCATCGGCGGGTGCGGTGCACGGCGGGCGTTCGCTCGCCCGATTGGGCCGTGGTGGCGTCATCCTGCTCGCGATCTTCATGGCGTTGCAGCAGCTGGGCATCGCGACGGACATCGTGACGACAGCATTCGCCATTTTGTTTGGAGCGATCGCGCTGGCGCTGTCGCTGTCGTTCGGGCTCGGCAACCGTGAGCTTGCCGGTGAGATCACGCGCGACTGGTACGAGCGCTATCGTCGCGAGCGCTCGGAAGCGCTGGCGCGCGAACGGCACGAGGAGGAGCAGGCCGATGCCGAAGCTGATGAGGAAGAGGCGCAAATGCGCCGCCCGGCGAACCCCGATCTGCGGCGGCCAGAATCGTCCACACCGCCGGAATGAGCACTCGACGGTTCGGCGTCATGGTGCGAGGGGCGTCCGGTTCGGACGCCCTTTTTCGCACCCAACAGTACCGGAAATACGATCATTGCAAGCTATTGACAATTAACAACTTACAGCGCCTTCTTGCCGTTGCGTTTCGTTGTGTTTTCGGGTACATTTAGAAGTCTCGGAATGTCTCCATTTTGGGGTCCTTCGCCGCGTGCTGAAGTCCGCGCGCGCCCAGGCACTTGCCGCTCGCTGATCGCTTCCTCCGACACGACATGACCGCTCCCAACAATCGCGAACGTATTCTCCCGCGCCTGATCGACGACGAGATCAAAGAGTCGTTCATCAATTACTCGATGAGCGTCATCGTCTCTCGCGCACTTCCCGACGTGCGTGACGGGCTCAAGCCTGTGCACCGCCGCGTGTTGTACGCGATGAACGATCTCGGTCTGGTGCCCGGACGTCCATACAAGAAGTCGGCGACCGTGGTCGGTGATGTGCTAGGCAAGTATCACCCGCACGGCGACTCGAGCGTGTATGACGCGCTCGTGCGTATGGTGCAGGAGTTCTCGCTGCGGTGTCCGCTGATCGACGGCCAGGGCAACTTCGGTTCGGTGGAAGGCGATCCGGCGGCGGCGTACCGCTACACCGAAGCGCGGCTCATGCCGATCGCGATGGAGTTGTTGGCGGACATCGAGAAGAACACCGTCAACTACGTTCCGAACTTCGACGACCACCTCGAAGAACCTTCGGTTCTGCCGGCCGGCATTCCCAATCTCGTCGTCAACGGATCGTCGGGCATTGCTGTGGGCATGGCGACGAACATTCCGCCGCACAACCTGCGCGAGGTCGTCAGCGCCATTATCCACCTCGTCGAGCATCCGGAGGCCAGCGGCGCCGACATCCGGAAGTTCATCAAGGGTCCGGATTTTCCGACGGGCGGCTATATCTACGGCCGCGCCGGCATCACGGATTACCAGGAAACCGGGCGCGGACGCATCGTCATGCGCGCCCGCGCGGTCATCGAGGAAAAGGAATCCTCGAACAAGTCGCAAATCGTCGTCAACGAGATCCCGTACCAGGTCAACAGCGCCAAGCTCATCGAGAACATCGCTGACCTGGTACGTGACAAGAAACTCGAAGGCATATCCGACCTGCGCAACGAGTCCGACAAGGACGGAATGCGCATTGTCATCGAGCTGAAGCGTGACGCCATTCCGCGTGTGGTGCTGAACCAGCTGTACAAGCACACCGCGATGCAGTCGACGTTCGGCGTCATCATGCTGGCGCTCGTGCCGGATCCGGCCACGGGCAGCCTCGTGCCCAAGGTGATGCCGCTCAAGGAGGTGCTGGAGCATTACATCACGCACCGACATGAGATCATTGTCCGTCGCACGCAGTTCGATCTCGACAAGGCACTCGAGCGCGAACACATACTCGAGGGGCTCAAGATTGCCGTCGACAATATCGACGAAGTGATCAAGCTCATCCGCAAGGCCGAGGATACACCGTCGGCGAGCGCGCAACTGCAGAAGCGGTTCAAGTTGTCCGACCGGCAGGCCGAGGCGATCCTCAACATGCGCCTCGCCAAGCTCACCGGCCTCGAGATCGACAAGCTGGAAGAAGAGCTGACGGAAGTGCAGGCGTTCATCAAGGATCTGCGTGCGCTCCTCGCCTCCAAGGACGCGCGCATGAAGATCCTCAAGGATGAGCTCACGGAGATCGCTCGCAAGTATGGCGACGAGCGCCGCACGGAGATCACGAGCGACGAGGGCGAGTTTACGATCGAGGACTTGATTGCCGAAGAGGAGATGGTCGTCACCATCTCGCACTCGGGCTACATCAAGCGCACCTCGGCGTCCACATACAAGAAGCAGCGACGTGGTGGACGTGGAAACAACGGTGCGACGCTCAAGGATGAGGATTTTGTCGAGCATCTCTTCGTCGCGTCGACGCACGACTATGTACTCGTGTTCACCGACGATGGCCGCTGCTTCTGGCTCAAGGTGCACGAGATTCCGCAGGCGGGGCGCGCAGCCAAGGGCAAGCCGATCGTCAACATGATCAACGTGTCGGCCGATACGAAGGTCTCGGCCATCGTGACCGTGCGTTCATTCCCCGACGATCAATTCCTGCTCTTCTCGACGAAGAAAGGCACGGTGAAGAAGACGGCGCTCTCGCAGTATTCGAACGTGCGCACGACGGGTATCAAGGCGATCAAGATCGAGGAGGGCGACGAGCTGATCGACGTGCAGGTGACGAGCGGCACGAGCGACATCGTCCTTGCGACGCGCCACGGGCTGTCCATTCGCTTCCACGAGCAGGACGTGCGCGAGATGGGTCGCGATACCACGGGTGTAAAGGGCATCGAGCTCGGACCGCGCGATGCGTTGATCGGCATGGTGGTCATCAAGCGTGAGGCCAACCTGCTGGTGGTCACAGAGCTGGGCATGGGCAAGTGCTCGCCGATCGACGAGTATCGCGTGCAGAAGCGCGGCGGCAAGGGCATCATCACCGTCCACCGCACTGACAAGACCGGCGACGCGGTGTCCATCAAGGAAGTCCTGCCGGACGATGAGTTGATGCTCATCACCAAGCAGGGCATCGCGATCCGCATGCCGGTTCGGGGCATCCGGGTGGCTGGACGCAACACGCAAGGAGTGAGGCTCGTGAACCTCGAGTCGCACGATTCAGTGATGGACGTCGCGCGTGTCGTGCCCGACGACGATGTGGATCTGGGCGATGAGGGGATGGACGAGTCCGCAGGCGTGAGCCCGGAATCCGAGGGCGACGAGGAATAGCCTCCCGAGTTCGCGGCGTGACAAACGGGGTCAGCGCCTGGCGCTGACCCCGTTTGTCCTGAGATGGGTTGGCAGATGGATGGAACACATCGTTGCAGGTGCTAATCTTTCCGGCCCTGCTGCCACACTGTAGCTTAGTCTCGTCCCGCGAAGCCAGATGTGTCCTCTCCAGTCCGCAGTCAGCCCGAACCGACGACGATGACGACCCTGCCACTGTCTGTGGCGGGGGTCACGCAGGAGCTGCCACTGGTTTCCGTGGAGCTCGGAGAGGCACTGCTCGCCGAACAGGCAAAGCTGCGTTGCGAGGTGCTCCTGTGGCAGCGCTGGGTCCGGTACCTCGCGCTCGGCGCCATGGTGCTGCTGACCCTCCTGTTCCCCTCGACGGTCGATGACGGGTTCGTCGCGATGGCGACCATCGGCGCCTGTTATGTCGGCGTCGTCATGGCGACGACCTGGATGCTTCAGCACTCGCCGTCGCGCCGCGTCCAGCTCTGGTTCCCATCGCTGCTGCTCACGGCCGACATCGGCGCACTCGCCACGTTTTGCTATCTCACGAGCACGCCGGAGCAGATGCATCGCATTCTGCTGCTCGGTTTTCTTTCAATGCAGCTCGGAGTGTTCTACTTCGGCCGTCGTCACGGTTCGCTGGCTGCGGCGCTCACGGTCGTGGCGTATGTGGCGGCGACGCTCCGCATGCCGGAGTTCGTGACCGGCCCGCGTCCCACGACGCTCGCTGTCGCCTTCAACGTGGTGTTGTTCTCGATCATCAGCACGGTGCTCATCTCTACGTTCGGCAGCTTTCGCGAACGCATGGATGCATTGAGGATGTATTGCAAGGTGGTGGAGCGCGGCGAGATCGCGACGCTTCCGCAGCTTGGCGCGGAGCGCTGGCCCGATGAGCTCACGCTGCTGGCTCGCAGCTTCCAGGCGATGCACGACCGTTTGGCGGAACAGGTGGGCAGCGACCCGCTCACCGGTTGCATGAATCGTCGTTCCCTCGAAGCGCGGCTCCGCTCCGACCTGCGCCACGCGCGCCGCCGGGGCTCCACAGTGGCCGTCGTCGCGATCGACCTCGATCACTTCAAGGACATCAACGACTCGCGCGGACATCCGGTGGGCGACATCGTGTTGCAGCAGCTCGCGGCGATCATGAAATCCACGGCGCGTGATACGGACGCCGTCGCACGCTTTGGCGGCGACGAGTTCGTGATCGTTCTGCCGGACACGGGTTGGCAGGGGGCGATCACCTTTGCCGAGCGCCTGAGGCAGCACGTCGACGACTACACATTCGGCCCTGCCGGAGCTTCATTGAGTCAAACCATTTCCGTCGGGCTGGCGCTCGGCCGCGGCAACGATTCCATCTCGACCGAGGTGCTGCTGCAGGAAGCCGACGCCGCCCTCTACAAGGCAAAAACTACTGGCCGGAACCGGGTGTTCTCTTGAGCGACATGCATTTGGTGACCATCGACGATCTGGAGGCTGCAGCGAAGGTGCTAGCGCCCGTCGCCGTTCGCACGCCCTTACTTCCTGCTGACGCGATCTCCGAACAGGTCGGCGCACCGGTCTGGATCAAACCGGAGGTGTTGCAGCGTGGCGGCGCGTTCAAGTTCCGGGGCGCGTACAATTTTCTGTCGCGCATGGATCCGGAGCTGCGGAAGCGTGGCGTCATCGCGCCCTCATCGGGGAACCACGCGCAAGCCGTTGCGCTCGCCGCGAAACTATTTGGAGTCCCAGCCACGGTCGTCATGCCGACGACCGTCACGGCCGCCAAGCGCGGTGGTGCCGAGCGCCTAGGGGCACGGGTGGTTCTGGCCGGCAGGACGACGGCCGATCGCATGAGCAAGGCCGAGGAGCTGGTGAAACAGGACGGGTCGACGCTCGTTCCGCCGTACGATCATCCGACGATCATCGCAGGGCAGGGCACCGTGGGCTTGGAGATCGCGGCAGACCTTCCGGACGTCGAGGCCGTGCTCGTGCCGGTTGGCGGCGGCGGGTTCAGCGCCGGCGTGTCAGCGGCCATCAAGTTGCGGTTGCCGAACGCGCGTGTCATCGGCGTGGAACCGACGGGAGCACCGAAGCTCAGTCGCGCCCGCGCAGCGGGACGGCCGGTGAAACTCGAGCACACCGGCGGCCTCGCGGATGGGCTCCTCGCGGTCGAGGTGGGGCAGCTGACGTTCGCGCACCATGAGCGGTACGTCGACGACGTCGTGCTCGTGGACGACGCGGCACTCTGTCGGGCAATGCGGCTCTTGCTCGACCGCATGAAGCTCGTCGTCGAGCCCAGCGGGGCGATCACCGTCGCGGCACTTCTCGAGAAGAAGTTCACGCCTCGCGGCCCCACCGTGGCGATTCTGAGCGGCGGCAATATCGAATGGGACGGACTGCACGAGCTTCTCGGGGGGTGACGTAGGCGCATTTGACGGTGGGCAATGGCATCGCCATTTTTCTCTATGAATCGTTGCCCCGCCTGCGGCAAGACGTACCCCGATGACGCGCGCTTCTGCACGCGCGACGGGACGCGGTTGCTCACGCCGTCGGGAAATGCGGTGATGACCCCGGCGATCTCCACGCCAGTTGTGGAAAGCTCCGCCGGGACCGCGACGCCACCTCGCGCCACGACTCCGCACGGTCACGTCGATGCAGGTGTGCCGCTCACGTACGTCAATCTCGTTGGCACGACGCTTCAGGGCCGGTACGAGATCGTGAAAAAAGTGGGCGAGGGCGGGATGTCCTTCGTGTATCATGCAAATGACGTCGCGACGCGCGAGCGATATGCAATCAAAGTATTATCAGCGGCGCTGTCACAGGACGCCAACGCCATGGCGCGTCTGCGACGTGAAGCGAGCCTCGGGATGCGGCTCGCCCATCCGAATGTCTGCCATATCATCCGCCTCGGCGAGACCGAAGACGGTCTGGTGTACGTGGTGATGCCGTTCGTCGATGGCGAGATCCTCTCCGATCGAACGAATCGGCTCGGACATATTCCGCTCGATTCGGTCGTGCGCCTGGTGCGTGACATTGCGGCCGGTCTGCACGTGGCGCACGACCTGAAGATCGTGCATCGCGATCTCAAGCCTGAGAACGTGATGGTGTGCAAGGCCGCCGATGGCTCCGACTACGCCGTGGTCATGGACTTCGGTCTCGCCAAGGAACGCAAGGCGGGCACGGAGCTGCAGAAACTCACAGCGACCGGTATCATTCTCGGCACGCCGGAATTCATGAGCCCGGAGCAATTGCGTGGCAAGCCGCTCGATGCGCGTACCGATATCTATTCGCTCGCACTCATGACGTATGAGATGCTTACCGGCAAGCTTCCATTCAATGGGCGCACGCAGCAAGAGCTGATGATCGCTCGTCTGCGCAGCGACCCAACACCGCTCCGGAAGATGCGGCCGGAATTTGGCTTTCCGGAGAGTGTCGAGCGCGTACTCGGTAAGGCATTGCAGCGAAATCCGGACGAGCGGCACCAGAACACGATCGAATTCTCCGATGCGCTCGCGGCCGCGGCCGCCGAGGGCACGTCCCAGCCCGGCGAGGGCGGGTTGTTTGGCAAGTTGTTCGGCCGCTGACGTGATTCGCCTCTCGCGCGCAGCGTGCTTCACCGCCGCGATGGCGTGTCTGTCTGTCGCCGCGGCCGGCGCCCAGCAGATTCGCCCGTATCGTTCCGCGTTCGCCGTAACGGACTACGCGATCGCGATCGAACTCCCCGACAGCGGGTCGATCATTCATGCGGTCGCCACGTTGACGGTGTCGCGCACGGCGCCGGCCGACTCGCTCATGCTCGATTTGCTCGATCTTCGGGTGAATGGCGTCAAGGTGGATGGCCGACAAACGCCCTTCGTGCAGCATGACGGCATCGTCGCGATTCCAACGGCCCGAGGGCGCCCGAACACGCGCATTGTTGTAGTGGATTATGGCGGCGCAGTGAGCGATGGGCTCATCGTGCACCAGGATAGCGCTGGACGGTGGACGTATTTCAGCGACAACTGGCCGAATCGCGCGCGGCACTGGATTCCGAGTATCGACCATCCCAGCGACAAGGCAACGGTGACCTGGCGCGTGCGCGCGCCCGCCGGTCGTACGGTAGTCGCTAACGGAATGCTTCTCTCTTCGCGTACGGTGACCACGGCGGATGGCGTATCGCACGTCGAGTGGGTGTGGCGCGAAACGCGGCGCATTCCTGTCTATCTCATGGCAATTGCAGCGGCGCCGCTGGCGAGATTCGACCTTGGCGAGACGGATTGTGGGCTCGCCGAGCTGCAACGGTGTGTTTCCCAATCAGTGTATACGGCGCCGGAACAGCGCGATTACATGCCCGGTCCCTTCGCGCGCGCGGGTGAGATCGTGCAGCTATTCTCGAGCCTCATCGGTCCGTTTCCCTATGAGAAGCTCGCGCACGTGCAGTCGTCCACCCGCTTTGGCGGCATGGAGAACGCCAGCGAGATCTTCTACTCGGACGAGGCGTTCCGCCGCCACAGTGTGTCTGACGTGTTGATCGCGCATGAGACGGCGCATCAGTGGTTTGGCGATGCTGTGACGGAGCGCGATTGGCCACACCTGTGGTTATCGGAGGGATTCGCCACGTATTTCTCCGCTCTCTGGACTCGTGCAGCACGTGGCGACAGCGCATTTCATGGGCAGATGAGTGGAATCCGCCGGGCCGTGCTCTACGACACGATCTCGGTTCCCAAGCGGCCCGTGATCGACACGATCGAAACCAATCTGTTTGCGCTACTGAACAGGAATAGCTACGAGAAAGGTGGGTTCGTGCTGCACATGCTGCGTGTTCAGGTTGGCGAACGCGCCTTCTTCGATGGCCTCCGGAGTTACTATCGTGCGCACCGGCACGGCACGGCCGTGACCGACGATCTGCGCGCCGCCCTAGAGCACGAGTCTCGACAGTCGCTGGGCTGGTTCTTCGACCAGTGGCTGCGACGGCCGGGTTTCCCTGAAGTGAACGCGACGTGGTCGTATGACTCGAGTGCACGCGAGGTCGTCATCAGAGTGACGCAACGAGCTCGCTTCGGCGTATTTCGGTTTCCTCTCACCGTGGCCGTCGTCGATTCGTCAGGGACCATGCATCGCGGGATCATGCAGGTGCCGGCGGCGCCGGGTACGACGACGGAGCTTCGGATTCCGCTCGGCACTCCTCCTGCCCGGGTCGTGTTGGATCCAGATGTCGAATTACTCGCTTCACTGGTGTTGATGCAGCAATGATGGTTCGTGGTTACATCGCCATCGGCTGGACGCTCGCGCTCGCCGCTGGCGCGGACGCGCAGCTCAATCACGCCGCTGATTCGCTGCTCCGCGCCGGCGCACTTGTTCGCGCGGAATCGGAGTTCTACGCTGCCGTCAACGCGAAGCCGCATGATCCAGGCGCCCGATGGGCGCTCGGACGATACCTGGTAGAACGCGGCGCGCCCCGAGTGGGCGCAACGCTGATGGAGGAGGCGATCCAGTTTGGCGGCCGCGACTGGGCTCCCCTGGTCGCCAGCGATCTCGCGCCAGTGTATCTCTCGATTGGCGAGTACCGGGCACTCGCCGGCCTGGCGCCGTCGCTTGGCGCTGGTGAGCGCGAACGCGCCGAATGGCTGATAGCGCATCCGACGCGCATCATCGCGCCGGACTCCGTGCTAACGGTGGGCTACCAACATACGGACGTCGATAACACCATTGGTCGTACGACGCTCCGAGTGAACGGGCATCCGGTGGAGGCGGTGATCTCGTGCCGGCCGCGCGGAATCATGCTCAGCGACTCGATGGCAGCGGCACTACGCATTCGCCGGTTCGCATCGACGGATGGAAGAGGTACCGCGGCCAGCGCTGGGCCAGCAACGGCCGACTCGGTCACGATTGGGCGCCTCACCTATACGAACATTCCCGTTTCAGTCGCGCGCGGTATGGATAGCGGCGTCGTGATCGGTCTGGATGTGCTGTCGCGTTTCGCGCCTACGTTCGATCCACGCACCGATCGCATCAGCTTGCGCGTGGGCGGAGCGCTGCCGGATGCGGAAAGGGCGCTGAGCGGCCAGGCGACGCGCATGACCCACGATGACATTCTTGTACTTCAAGCCGGCCACTGGGCATCGATCGGCGAGCGTAGCATAGCGCAACGGCTCGCCGAGCATCGGTGGACTCTCGACGCCAGGCGCGGGCAGATCCGGATAGAGTAGGCGCTGCATCGCGCCTCATTTGCCGTGTTGGCGCAGCTCCACCATCAGACAGCGGTTCTGTACGACGTCGATGCCGGCGCGGGCCAGACGCTCCGCCGCCGCATCATTCTGGATTCCGAGTTGCATCCAGACCGACTTTGGCTTCTTGGCCAGTATGTCGTCAACGTGCGCCGCGACGTCGCTCGGACGACGAAAAACGTTCACCATGTCCACATCCCCTGGAATGTCGGATACGTTCCGGTACACACGCTCGCCGAGAATCTCCGTCACGTCCGGGTAGTAGATTGGCACCGGCACGATCTCGAGCCCTGCGCCCTGCGCGTATTCGGGGACGTAATATGCGGCCTGGGAGGGGTCCATCTTGATGCCCAGCACCGCGATACGATGAGTCGCAGAGAGCACGGCGGCGATGCCGGCATCGTCGTGAATGAGATGTCTACGCCAGTCGGAATTTCTTCCAAAAAACATCATGCCAGGTGAAATGAACGAGGAACCTGCGCGCGCGCAGGTGACGGCTGAGTCGGCCTCATGTAGGTTTCGACAGCTTTCACGCTCTCACGGAGACTGACCGCATGCGGATGCTCGTATTGGGTGCGGGTTTGCAAGGCTCGGCATGTGCCTACGACCTGCTGCAGGATAAGGACGTTACCGAGGTACGTCTCGCCGATATTCACGTCGGACACATTCCTGAGTTTCTGGCGCCCTACTCCGGGCCGCGGCTGCTCCCGACGCCGCTCGACGTTCGCGACAACGCCGCAGTGTTGGGTGTGATGCGCGAGTGTGATGCGGTCATGAGCGCGATTCCATATTACTTCAATTACGACATGGCGCGGCTTGCCGTCGAGGCCGGCGTTCATTTTTGCGATCTCGGCGGCAATACCGAGATCGTGTTCAAGCAGAAGGAGCTCGACGCCGAAGCCCGGCGGAAGAAGATCACCGTGGTGCCCGATTCCGGGTTGGCGCCCGGCATGGTGAACATTCTCGCTGAGTACGGGATCCGGCAACTCGATAGCGTCGACTCCGTGAAGATCTTTGTTGGCGGTCTGCCACAACATCCGGAGCCGCCGCTCAACTACATGCTGGTGTATTCGCTCGAGGGTGCACTCGACTACTACACCACGCTGTCGTGGGTGCTGCGAAACGGCAAGCGCACGCAGGTGAAGGCGCTGTCGGAGATCGAGCCGGTGAAGTTCGATTTTTCGGATCTCGAGGCGTTTCATACGGCGGGCGGGTTGTCCACCATGGCGTTCACGTACGAAGGCAAGATCCCGACGATGGAGTACAAGACGCTTCGATATCCCGGGCACGCCCGGCTCATGGAAGATGTTCGGGAGATGGGCCTGCTCGATCTCAAGCCGGTGGATGTGAAGGGCCATATGATCGTGCCGCGGGACGCGTTCATCGCCTCGGTGATGCCGAAGCTGAACAAGCCGAAAGGGCATGACCTCGTGGCGCTGCGCGTGATCGTGAGCGGCAAGAAGAACGGTGCGGCTGCGAAGAAGACGTTCGAGTTGGTCGACTGTTATGACCAGCAGCACGAGATCAGCGCGATGATGCGGACGACGGGGTATTCGCTATCGATCACCGGGCTGATGCAGGTGCGCGGCCAAGTGCAGCCCCTTGGCGTGCACACCCCGGACGAGTGCGTGCCCGCTCAGGGATATATCGATGAGCTGCGCAAGCGCGGAGTCGACATCAAGGAGTCGTAAGAGACGGGACCCGAGTCTCTATTCTCTCACGAACTCCGCCATGGTCGCGCCGATCTGGTCCATCGCGGCTTTGGCGTTCCATCGATCGCTGCCGTTGTAGATCAGCGAAAAGGCCAGCACCTCGCCGTTCTTGGCGGTGACATAACCGCCAAGTGCCGCGACGGTGTTGGTCGTCCCGGTTTTCGCATGCAGGTTGCCGCGCGATGGAGCGCCCTTGCCGTGGCGCTTGAGTGTGCCCGATTCGCCCTCGACCGGCAACGCGGCGTGAAACACCGGTCCCCATGGCGCCTGATGCACGTACCCGAGCAGTTCCACCATCGAGCGCGGCGTGACGTGATCGAGCTGAGACAGACCGCTGCCGTCCATCACGTCCACCATCGTGCCCGGCGCCCCCACCTTCTTGGACATAAAGTCGCGTAGATTGGCGAGTCCGGTTTCGGCCGATCCGACGCGATTCGTCGCCGCGTGCGCGGATGCGCGGAACAACAGCTCGGCGAACACGTTGATGCTCTCGCGGTCCATTTCGCCAATGATCTGGGCGAGTGGCGGCGATGCAACGGCCGCCACTTGTGTGGCGTTCTCCGGTGTCGCACCGAGACGCGTTTGACCGTCTATCGTGACGCCGACCTTCATCAGGGAGGCGCGTAGCGCACCGGTCGTGAACAACGCAGGGTTGTCGACTACCAATGAGTACTTCAAGGGCCCAGAACGTGAGCCGATGGAGCCGCGTACGCTAATCGTGCCGTCCGAGCGGCGCGACGCGCTGATCTGGCCGCCCCCTCCACCGCTGACGCGCACCGAGCTCTCGAGAGGAATGGCCGTCGTCGCGGGGTCGAGCGTGACCGACGCCTTGTTACCGTCGGGCTTCACCACCACCCAGACGAGATTCTCGTTGAGCGACAGCGCCGAGACACGTGCCGCGTAGGCAGCGCCGAGGTAGCTGGTCTTCCATCCGTCCGGCACCAGCTTCTCATCAAACGCCGAAGGATCGCCCACGATGTCGCCGCGAATGTGCTTGATCCCGGCGGCGGCGATCGCTTTGGCCAACACGTCCATCGGCTCTTCTTGGTGCCAGAAGCGCGCGCTCATCGACGGGTCGCCGACCCCCCGCAGATAGAGATTGCCGGCGAGCGTGCCGTCGGTACCTACCGGTGCGTCGCGTAATGCCGGCGTTCGGAAGGTGTAATCGGGGCCGAATTGATCGAGCGCTACCGCCGACGTGTACATCTTCATCGTTGACGCTGGCTGCATCATGGTGTCGGCATTCTGCTCGAATAGCGTGTCGCCGCGGGTGAGCGATACGATCATGGCTCCCCACTCACCGCTGCGGGTGTGGCCGGCCAGCGCCGCGCCCACCGCGCTGGACAGGGCAACCGCGCCACGCGGGCTGCTCCACGCGGGTCCCGCTGGCGGTTTCCTGGCGGCAGCCGCCCGTGCCTGGGTTGGCGGTCTTTTCTTCGGACGGCGCTGTGCCTTCTTCGAGGTCCGGGCGGCTTTGCCGGGTGCGTGTCCGGCAACCGTTGTTTCGGCGCGAACCTCGAGTCTTGGGCGCGCCACGGCCCCGGCAGTTGGGACGGCGAAGAGTACGGCGCCGAATGCTGCGATGGTGAGTTGGGCGGCGAAGCCCGCTCGGGAAAAAGTCTGCGTCATGTCATGATCAACGGGCAACTATGGTACCCAGGCACTACACCTTGAAAAAGATATCCTTGCGGTAAAGCGCGTAGAGGGCGCCGAACCAAACAAGAACGAACGTGAGGGCGAAGGCGAGCGACGCGTTTACCGGATCGAGCCACGTCCGGAACACCGACTGAAAATTGACGGCCTCGAGCGGCATGACCTTGCCGTGGTAATTGACCAGTTCCCATCATGCCCCCATCATGCCGAGCGCGCCGACCGCGAACATGCCGTTGAGCCGCTCAATGAGGGGGCGTTTGGTGCCGATCCATTGGCCGAGCAGGTTGCCGAGCAGGTTGCCGAGCATCGCCGTCGCGATCGTGGAACTACTATGAGCTAGGCTTGTGGTAGTGGCTACCTCTCCAGACGGATCGCGGATGGTGCCCGTGCGAGCACACCGCAGAGCGCGCGGAGGAACGCGGAGGAAATCTCATCAATCGTGCAGAGTAGTCGCGCGGGGGGCCTGGTTTGCCGGCCACCATCGCCGGTCGGCGAGGTTCGAGTGTCCAGTTGTGAGTTGTGAGTTGTGAGTGTTTAAAAACGCGCAACGCATAACTCATCACTGGCAACTCGACACTCGCCGAGTAGCCACCCTGAAAGCGCTGCTCTCAGACGGCCCCTTCCTCGATCCGCCAATCCACTTGCGCGCCGGCTTGTGTTTCGACCCCGTCTCGTTGCTGCCACCGGAAGAAGACGATCGAAATGATGGTGTAGAAGTACAACCCGCCAGGAATCCACATGATGAGCCCGCCGATGAGCTGATCGTTCATTGGGGTGATCCCCCAGATACGGGGCGCGCTGGCGTACAGCGGATAGAGGATGGTATCGGCGTACGTGATGTATACGGCCACAATCGCCATCGGGATGGTGAGCAGGAACATGTATAGCATTTGTCCCGGGTAGCTGAGCCGTGGCAGTTCCGGGAGCGGGCTGAGAACCGGCCACCACATCAGCACCGATGCGACCAGGAACATCAGGTGCTGCAGAATGTGCACGGGATGGTGCGCCAGGGCATAGTTGTACAGAGGCGGCAGATGCCAAGCCGCCATGACGACGATGAAGATTGCGAAAGAGTGCATTGGCTTGGTCAGCCATGCAGCGACGGCGCGCACGCCGCGCACCGAGAGCGCTGGCCGCAACATGCCGCCGGGAGTGCCCATGACCATCAGTGGCGCGATGGCGAGACTCAGCAACAGGTGCTGGAGCATATGCGCGCTGAACAGGTAGGAATCGCTGAGATCGTGCAGCCAGCCGTTCAGTGTGAAGAACATCGTGACGAGCGCGCCATAGTAACAGGCGCGCTGCCCGGTAGACGGTTGGGCGGTGCGTGTCGAGTGAGGCGCATGGCCCGATTCGTCGCCGGTGACCGTTTGCCACTCGTGGCGCGCTGCCCATTCGTACAACGCGGCCAAGCCGGCAATGCCGACGACGGTGCTCGAATGAACCGTGAAAGTGGTCGGGCTCAGCCGCGCACCGGTGTGCAGCAGCGCGAGGGACACCATTCTTACCGCCCCGCGATCTTCGCCAGGAGGAAGAACAGCGCAATGACGGTGGAGATCGCGATCATCAGCGGTCCGGTGAACAGGGCCCTGAACACTTTATGGTCGTACTTCAGGTGCATGTAGAAGAGGACGACGATCGAGAACTTCATTGCCGACATGACCAACAGCACCGGCACGAACCACCGTGAAGCGTTGAACGGCGTGTAGTACACCCAGACTTCGAAGACCGTGATGAGAGCGAGGACGAGCGCCACCCATCTGTACTCGCGCCACGTGGGGTGCTCGTGCATCTCGCCCATTGCGTGCACGTCGATCGCGGGATTCGTGTGCGTGAAATCCTGATCAGCCATGGTCGTCGGCTCCGGCTGCTACTTGATGAGATACACCAGCGTGAAGATCGCGATCCAGATGACGTCGACGAAGTGCCAATACAGCGCGGAAATGTCGACGATCAATGCATCCTTTGGACCGAGCCCGCGTTTGATGTCGATCGCCAACAGGGTCACCAGCCAGAGGACGCCCACCGTAACGTGGGCTCCGTGGAACCCGGTCAGTGTGAAGAACGACGAGCCGAAGAGGTTGGTCCTGAGGGTCAGTCCCTCATGGACGAATGACGTAAACTCGAACGCTTGAAAGCCGAGGAACGTGGTGCCGAGGAGCGCCGTCGCCAACAGCCAGAGCTTGGACGAGCCTTTGATGCCTTCGTAGCCCGGCTTGCCTTTGTTCTCCACCGCCGCGAGCGCGAGTACCATGGTGAGCGACGACATGAGGAGCACGAACGTCGAGATGGATGTGACCGGGATGTTGAGGATGGCATTGAGGTGCGTCGCGCATTTCGGTGGATCGCACGCCTCGTGCGGGAATGGCCCGACGACGCTGCGTCCCTTGTAGATCAGATAGGTCGAGATGAGCGACGCGAACAGCATGCACTCCGACCCGATGAACGCCCAGATTCCGATCTTGCGGTGATCGAGACCCGTACTGGTCGGGGGATGCGCGTGGGATGCCACTGCGGTAGCCATGTTGATTGCCGTTGCTAGTGGTGCTGCGGTTCGAGCGGCGCTGTCAGCCAGGCGTAAAGAGAGGTCGTCATCATGGTGGCGAAGACGAGGACGCCGCCAATCGCGAGCGTCGTCTTGTCTTTGTGAATGAGCAACAGGCTTCCGAACATCAACACCATGAACAGTGCGACGAACAATGGCTTGATCGTGGAATAGGGCATTGGAATGCCGAGTTCTTCCGCCGTCTTCTGTGACAGCTTGGTCGGTGGTTGCACCGCGCCCGGGTTGCGTCCGCCTTCCGGCGTACCGGCACTCATGTGATCGTGGAACTCTGCCACCTTCTTGCCGCCCAGGGAGATCTCGCTGCGCTCATCTCCGTGCCGGCTATGCGGCACGTCGGCCGTCAGCTCCGGCGACTTCACGTCCCAGAGCGGATACCGCGAAGTCACGGTCGGGATCACGGCGAAGTTGTAGTCTGGCGGCGGCGACGTGGTCGACCACTCGAGGCTCGGAGCGCCCCACGGATCGTTGCCGGCGATCTCGCCGTGCTTGCGGCTACGGAAGATGTTGTACGCGAACACGATCCCGGCGAGTCCCTGGAGGTACGCGCCGAGGGAGCTCATCAGGTTGAACATCCCCCAGCCCTGGCCCGCGTCGTAGGTGTAGATGCGGCGCGGCATGCCGTACAGACCCGACCAGTGCATCGGCATGAACGTGAGATTGACGCCAATGAAGGTGAGCCAGAAGTGCCAGTTGCCGATCTTCTCGCTCAGCAGGCGACCCGTGATCTTCGGGAAGTAATAGTAGATGCCGCCCCAGAGACCCATCAGCGAACCGGCGACGAGCACGTAGTGGAAATGCGCGACGACGAAGTAGGTGTCGGTCTGCTGCAAGTCGGCCGGCGGTGACGCGTGCATCACGCCGGAGATGCCGCCGATCGTGAAGAGTGCGACGAGCGAGATCGCGAACTTCATCGCCACGGTGAAGCGCAACGTGCCGCCCCACATGGTGAAGATCCAGTTGAAGATCTTCACACCGGTCGGGATCGCGATGAGCATGGTGGTCACGGAGAACACCGAGTCGGCGATCGGGCCCATGCCGACGGCGAACATGTGGTGCGCCCACACGCCGAAGCCGAGAAAGGCAATGAGAATCCCCGAATACACCATGACCGGATACCCGAAGATCGGTTTGCGCGAGAAGGTCGGCAGGATCTCCGACACGAGCCCGAATGCCGGCAGGATGAGGATGTAGACCTCGGGGTGGCCGAAGATCCAGAACAGGTGCTGCCAGAGCAGTGGGTCGGCCCCCGCGGTCATCGTGTAGAAGTTCGTGCCGAAGAAGCGGTCGAACTGGAGAAACACGAGTGCGACCGTGATGACCGGGAACGCCAGCACGAGGAGGAACTGCACAATGAACGCCATCCACGTGAACATCGGCATGCGCATGAGGTTCATCCCCGGTGCGCGCATGTTGATGATCGTGGTGATGAAATTGAACGCCGCCGCGAGCGACGACACGCCGAGGATCTGCAGGCCGAGCATCCAGAAGTCGATGTTCAGGCCCTGCGAGTAGGCGAGCGTCGTGAGCGGTGCATAGCCGAACCAACCGTCGTTGGGCGCCGCGCCGATGAGCCACGACGAGTTCATGAAGAGTGAACCGAACAGGTACACCCAATAACTGAAGGCGTTGAGTCGCGGGAACGCGACGTCGCGGGCGCCGATCTGCAGCGGGATGAGAAAGTTGAAAAACGCGGCCGACAACGGCATGACGACGAGAAAGATCATCGTCGTGCCGTGCATCGTGAACAACATGTTGAATGTCTCGGGCGAGACCACGCGACCGTTCGGTCCCTGGAGCTGCGCCCGCATGATGATCGCTTCGATCCCACCGACCAGGAACCACGTCAGCGCCGTGAACAGATAGAGCACGCCGATGCGCTTATGGTCGACGGTCGTGAGCCAACTCCAGAGCCCACTGGGCTGATGCATGCCGGCATGAGCATACGATGGGC
Source organism: uncultured Gemmatimonadaceae bacterium (assembly GCA_963817955.1). Lineage (GTDB taxonomy): Bacteria > Gemmatimonadota > Gemmatimonadetes > Gemmatimonadales > Gemmatimonadaceae > JAQBQB01. The sequence goes on along the minus strand of CAWFQK010000002.1, from coordinate 1,101,056 downwards.
TGACGGCGGCGGTTGCCATTCGTCTGTGTCTCCGATTCAGCGGTTCGTTACTTCAGCGTCTGCAGGTATGCCACGATGTCGGCGATCTGCTGGTCGCTGAGACCGGGCCGCATCGTCATCTTGCGTACAGGGTCATATTGGTTGGCGCCGAGCGACGGCATCAGAATTCCCGCCTTCATGACTGGCGCGTTCTTGATCCACCGGGCGAGGTGTCTGGCATCGTTTGGGTAGAGACCCGCACCGATCGTCGTCCGGGATGCGATGTGGGTCAAATTCGGCCCGATGACGCCGACCATCATGGGATTGCCCTTGATGGAATGGCAGGCGAGGCAGCCGCCGGCGCCGACAATGAGTTTCGCGCCGCTTGCCGGGTCGCCCGTCAAGTTGTCGTTGAAGGCGAGTGACGGCGGCAGCGGCGTCTGCGGCACGGCGTAGCCCGGGATCTGCTCTTTCGGGAAGGAGAGAAAGCCGGCCTGCGTCACCGGCGCCGGAGCGGCTCGCGTCGTCGTGTCAGTGCCGCTCGGACTGCCGACCGCGGGTTCCTGCTGATGCTTGGCCCAGCTCTCGAAGTCGGCTGCCGCCACCGTGAACACTTTGAAGCGCATGTTCGCGTGGCTCGTGCCGCAATACTCGGCACAGGATCCATTGAACACGTTCGCGGTCGTCGAGTCTGGAGTGTACCACAGATAGTTCACGTGGTTCGACACGACATCGCGCTTGCCCGCGAGCGACGGCACCCAGAACGAGTGAATGACGTCTTGCGTCTTGAGCGTGAAGTTCACCGTCCGGCCGATCGGCAGATACAACTCGTTCGCCGTGACGATCTGGTACTGCGGGTAGCGGAATTCCCACCACCACTGATGGCCGATCACTTCGACTTGCAGTGCGTTGGCGCTCGCCTTCGTCTGACTCTTGAAGATGGTTCGAATGGTGGGAATCGCGATCATAATCAAGATCAGGAGCGGAATGACCGTCCATGTGATCTCGAGGGTGGTGTTCCCGTGTACGTGCTTCGGTTCGGGCTGTCCGGGGCGCCTGCGAAACCGAATGAGCGTCAGGACCAGAATCGCCTCGACGAGAACGAACACCGCCGTTCCCGCCCAGATCAGAATCTGGAAAAGATGATCGACGTCCCGATTGATCTCCGTGCGTCTGTGGAAGATCGAGTTGGGGTGGTTCTGACCACAGGCGGCCAGGAAAATGGCCAGGCCAATCGTCAATGCGACCGCACTCGCGTTGCGGATACCCGGCCAGCGCAGGCGGGTAGGAACGTGCATGTTAGGTCCTTGAACCGTCGTTCGTTTGCGTGAAATCCTTACACGTCGTAGGCAATAAACCGACAGGTCACCTGAGAGCATATCGGCACCAGACGATCAAAGCAAGCGAGGAAGCCCAGATGTAGGAGCTTGTCCTACATTGAGTTACGATGCGCCTTGATCCTTTGGGGCTTGGCCTCGATCATCTTTGGACGTATGCCTGTCTCTTGTCTGCTTCATCGCGATCTCCAGCGCCTGTTTGATCTGTGCGACGCCTTCACGCAACGTACGGACCCGAACGGCTTCGCTGGCGCCGCGAGTTGCCGCCAGATTTACAGACATCACGAGCTCGGAAATTGTTCCGAACTGGTTCTTGAGATTCTCCGAGAGGGAGGGAAGCGTACGACGAATCGTCTGAACGAGTGGTCCGCCTGGCTGATTGCGCTTCATCGCCAGCGCGTACTGCTCAACCAGGGCATGGACTCGCTGCAGCAGGAGCATCGCCTCATCCAGCGTCTTCAGCTTGGCAATTCCGGCGCCATCGAGCTTGGGGCCCCCAGCCATTACTTCACGCGTTCCAGCCGCGGATTATCGCGGAGCGTTCGGCCGGCTCTCGCCTGCGCTTTGCCGTTGACCTGCACGATGTCCGCCGAAAAGTCGTAGCGGCCCTCCATCATCGCTGCACCCACTCCGTACGCATCGACGGGAACGCCGTTCTCCTCGAAGGCGTTGATCCGCGCCGCGTCGAACCCGCCGGAGACGATGAGCTTCACAGCCCCGAAACCCTCCGCATCGAGCGCATTGCGGACGTTCCACACCAGATGTTCGTTGACGCCCGTCGGCCTGAACGATCCCATCTGCGGCAACACCGACTGGTCTACCATGTTCTCAGCGGTGTCGAGACACACGGCCCACAGCCGGTCTTCAATGGCGCGCGCGACTTCGAGGCTCGTCCTCACGCAGTCGTTGTCGTAGTCCACGAGCGCAATGACATCTACCTCCTGGATCGTCTCGCAGAAGCGCTTCGTTGCCTTCACCGTGTCGCCATCGTATGCCGCAATCAGGCCATGCGGAATGGTGCCCACGGCGCGGCCGCCGAACGTCGACGCCTGCGCCTCAGTGGACACCATTTTCACGCCGCCGACCATCGCGCTGTAGCCGTCGCCGACCTGCGTGCAGTAGACGTCGTCGTGGGCGCCGAAGAGTATCACCGGCTTGGATCGCGCGGCTTGACATATCCGCTTTGCATTCGTGCAGATCCGCGTGCGCCGGCTCAGCGTGCCGAGGCAGGGCGTCTCGAGATGCCCGAATGCCTCATATGGACCTTCGACTGTCAACACCGTGTCCCAGCTCTCGCAGCGATCGCCCTCGTATAGCGCATGCACGGCGAGCGCGCTCCAGTCCTCGCTGCACAGCTTCAGAATGGCGATCACCTCGTCGATACCGCCCAGCCATGCTTCGTTCTTCCCGGTGAACTGCATCAGCACCTTCGGCGACTGTCCGGCCTGCCGCACGATCTCTCGAGCGCGCACGAAATACGCGTCGGAATAGAAGCCGTTCTGTACCTGTTCGACCGGCAAGCCGAACGCGGCCGGGTCCAGTCTCTTACGCCGACGAGGAGGCATGGCGATGGATATGGGACGAGATTCGAGTTACGAGCAGCGCCCCATTACGTCGCGCCGAGCATCGCTTCTGGATCGAGGATGCGGTCGAGCTGTTCTCGAGTGAGCACTCCGCGCGCCAACACTACCTCGAAGACGCCCTTCCCTGAATCGAGTGCCTCCTTGGCCATTGACGTGGCTTGCTCGTAGCCGATCACCGGAACGAGCGCCGTCACGATGCCGATGGAATGCTCGACGAAGTACCGCATGCGTGATGGATTCGGCGTGATGCCGTCCACACAACGCTCACGTAGCACGTTGCATCCGTTCCGCATCATCTCGATGCTGCGCAGCAAACGATAGGCGATCACAGGCTCGAATACGTTGAGTTGGAGCTGACCCGCCTCGGCCGCCATCGTCACGGTCATGTCGCCGCCGATCACATCGAAACAGACCTGGTTCACGACCTCCGGGATCACCGGGTTTACCTTGCCCGGCATGATCGACGACCCGGGCTGCATGGCCGGAAGGTTGATCTCGCCGAGCCCAGCGCGCGGTCCTGAGCTGAGCAAGCGGAGATCGTTGCAGATCTTGGATATCTTGACGGCGCAGCGCTTGAGCACACCGGAGAGTTGTACGAACGCGCCGGTGTCCGCCGTCGCCTCGACGAGATCGAACGCCGTGATCAGGGACAGCCCGGTGATACGCGACAACTCCCGACAGACGGTGGCGGCATAGCCGGCCGGCGCATTGATGCCGGTGCCGATTGCCGTGGCGCCCATGTTGATCTCGCGGATGAGTGCTTGGGCTTCGCCCAGGCGCTCGACGTCTTCGAGAATAGTATGACCGAAGGCGCGGAATTCCTGGCCAAGGGTCATTGGCACCGCGTCCTGAAGCTGTGTGCGGCCCATCTTGATGTGCGGCGCGAACTCTTCACCCTTCGCCAGGAAGGCGGCGGCGAGCTGGCTCATGGCCGTGCGCAGTTCTTCGATCGCGTGATGGAGCGCGAGCTTGACCGCCGTGGGATAGACGTCGTTCGTCGACTGGCTGAGGTTCACGTGGCTGTTTGGATGCACCTTCGTGTAATCGCCTCGTTCAGCCCCCATCAATTCCAGCGCACGGTTGGCGATGACCTCGTTGGCGTTCATGTTCGTAGAGGTTCCAGCGCCGCCCTGGATCATGTCGACCACGAAGTGCTCGTGGTGTCGGCCGGCGCGCAACTCGGCCGAGGCACGGACGATGAGTTCGGCAACGCCCTTGTCGAGGAGTCCTAGCTCGGCGTTGGCGAGTGCCGCAGCCTCTTTCACGGCTCCCAGTGCTTCGATCAGTACGGGAAATTCGCGCAGCGGAATGCCCGTGATCGGGAAATTTTCCATGGCTCGGAGCGTCTGCACGCCGTAGAGCGCTTCCTGGGGAACGTCGCGATCGCCGAGCAGGTCGTGCTCTGAGCGGGTACGAGCGCCGGTGAAACCGAGCGCCCGGCCGTGACCGACGAGCGTGGCATCAGTCGCCGCAAGTCGTTGCGAGATCGAACGTGCAGCTCTCGCGACCAGCGCCGCGTATACGGTCGGATAGTCCTTCACCAAGTCCTGGATCTGCTGGTCCGTAAGGACATAGGCTTCGGTCCGCTGTATGGCGCGGGCACTTGTGCCGTGCGGTGATGAATCGAGCAGCAGCCCTTCGCCCAGCGCCTGGCCCGCGCCGAGGGTAACGAGCCGGACTGACCGGCCGTTCAGCCCTTTTTCAATGGCGACGGCACCGGACACGAGGATCGCCATGAACGTACGAGGCGACCCTTCTTCAAAAAGGATCTGGTCGCACTCGTAGGTGGCCGGTGCGACGAGCTTAGTGAGCTGGTGGAGGGCCGATTCAGTCAGGCCGTCGAGAAACTTCGCGCCGCCGAGGCGGTTGCGGACTAGGGAGGAGGACATAGTGCGTTCATAATAATTGGAAAGTGACAGCCAAGTGGATGGCCGACGGCCGACCGGGGCAGTATGATTCCGATTCTCCCTCGCTTCCCGGAGCGTCCTATGTCCGTTTCCCGCCGTGATTTCCTCGGCGCCGGTGCCGCAGCCGCGGCCGGCCTCGCGCTGCCAAAGTTCGCCAACGCTTTGCCAGTCATTACCGTCCGCGACCGTTCCGAACTCGTGCCATCATTGTTCGTTGGCCGGCCAGTAGTGGTGTCTGCGGCGAATGGCTACACGGTCGACGGGAACGGGAAACGCGGCATTCAAGTGGCGTACGATATGGTGGCCGGCGGATCGGATCCGCTGGATGCCATTGTCGCCGGGGTGCAGGTGGTCGAGCTGAATCCGGCCGACCAGAGCGTTGGACTCGGCGGTTTGCCGAACGAGGAAGGCGTGGTGCAGCTCGACGCGAGCTGCATGCATGGACCCACGAAACGTGCCGGGGCAGTCGGTTGTTTAGAGGACGTGGCTACGGCGGCGGCGGTGGCGCAGGCGGTGATGGACCACACCGATCACATCATGTTGGTGGGCGCCGGCGCAAAGAAGTTCGCGCTCGAACTGGGCTTCAAAGAGCAGAATCTGCTTACCGAAGACAGCCGTCGTGCCTGGCTGCGGTGGAAGTCGAAGCTCAACCCGACCGACAATTGGCTGGACCCGGTCGATTCGCCTGCGCGGCGCCCCTTGCCGAACGGTGCGGGCCGGCCGGGCGAGGGCGATGATCGTTCGGTCAGCCATGTGTACTTTGACGCGCAGGGCGTACCGTATACGTACGGCACGATCAACATGAACGCGGTCACGGCAGGCGGAGACATCGCGTCGGTAACGACGACGAGCGGACTGTCGTGGAAGATTCCCGGGCGCGTGGGCGACTCACCAATCATTGGTGCCGGCCAGTACTGCGACAACGACATCGGTGCGGCCGGTTCGACCGGTCGCGGCGAGGCCAATATGAAGGTCTGCGGCGCGTTCCTCGCCGTGGAGTTCATGCGCCAGGGCATGGCGCCGCAGCAGGCGCTCATGAAGGTCATGGAGCGTGTCATTGCCATGACAGAGAAACGTCTGTTGGACGATCGGGGCCGCCCGTACTTCCAGCTCCAGTACTACGCCGTGAACAAGAAGGGTGAGTACGCCGGTGCCTGCTGTTATGAGAATTCCAAGTTTGCCGTCGCGGACGCGAGCGGTGCCCGGCTGGAGGACTGCGCCTACCTGTTCAAGCAATCGGAGCAGCCGAAGGGCCCGATCAGCGGCGTGATGGTCAAGCCGTAGCGGTCTTTCCGGCCCATGGCAGACCGTACACCGCCGGAACTTTCGCCGTTGGGCAAACGGCTTCGGTTCGCCGGGCTGCTCATCGGCAGTCTGTTCGCGATCGGGGTGTTCGGGTACAAGTGGCTTGGCGGTCCGCAGCATACGTGGATGCAAGCGGTCTACATGACCGCGAACGTTCTCACGACGACCGGCTTCAGAGAGGCGATCGACATCGCCGACAATCCGACCGCCATGCTGTTCACTGTCGTGATGCTGTTCATCGGCGCCGGCAGTGTAGTCTACGCGATCTCGATCATCACTGCCTTCGTCATCGAGGGCGATCTCACGCAGGGGTTCAGGAGACACCGCATGCGGCGCGCGGTCAAGGAGATGAGCGGCCATTACATCGTGTGCGGTGCCGGCGCCACCGGCTACGCCGTGATCGCCGAGTTGGTGAAGACGCAACGGGCCGTCGTGGCGCTCGAGGTCGAACCGGCGCGCGTCAGTCGCGTCGAACACGACTTTCCCGACGTGCCGGTGCTGCAGGCGGATTTCACCGACGATCAGGTATTGCTTCAGGCCGGCGTGAACCGGGCCGAAGGCATCGTCATCTGCACGACAATCGACAAGGACTCGCTGGTCACCACCGTGACGGCGCGCCAGCTCAATCCCGCGATACGCATCATTGCCCGCGCCGCGAACGAGCGGTCCATGGTGCGCCTGCGGCAAGCGGGCGCGGACGGCGTCGTGTCGCCCGCGTTGATCGGCGGCATGCGCATGGCAAGTGAGTTGATTCGGCCGAGCGTCGTCAGCTTTCTCGATATGATGCTGCGCGATACCGATCGCAACCTGCGCATTGAAGAAGTCGTGGTGCCTGACAATTCGCCCGTAGTTGGTATGACCCTCCTGCAGCTCAACACGCATGATCGGGCGAATTGCCTGCTGTTGGCGATCAAGGATCCGCTCACCGGCGACTACCGGTACAACCCGCCGGATTCGCATCGCATCGTTCCGGGGCTCGTGCTGATCGTGATGGGCGACCCGGCTGGCGTGAATGTCCTGCGCACCACCTGCGGTGTTGCCAATGGTGTAATGCCGACGCCCGCGCGTGGCGTGGCCGGAATGAAGTGACGCGGCGAGAATCACGAATTCGCGTCGGAGCCTGGGTGATCCTTCTGGCGCTCGCGGGCTTTCAAGCATACGCGCAGCGATTCACGATCAGTCCGGACGGCATGTCGTATCTGGACCTGAGCGACGCCGTGGTCAACGGCCGCTGGTCAGAGCTGCTCAACGTCTACTGGAGTCCCCTCTACCCAGCGCTGATCGGAATTGCGCGTGCCATAAGCGGCGCCGGCCCCGCGACGGAGATCGGCGTGGTGCACGCCGTCAACTTCGCCTGCTTCGTCGCGATGCTGGCGGCGTTCGACTACATGCTCGGCGCGGTGCGCGCCATCGCGTCATCTACCAGAGGATCGGTGCTCGGCGGCTCCTGGGGCCTCGCCGGCGCGTTCGTGCTGTTCGGCTGCTTCGCGCTCACGATGATTCCGCTAGAGCTCACGACGCCCGACCTGTTGAGTGGTGCGGCCGTTTTCGTCGCGTTCGGCGCACTGTTACGATTGCGGGGCTCGGAGGAACACATTTGGCGCAATGCCGCCGTGCTCGGTGTCGCACTTGGTGTCGGCGCGCTAGCCAAATCGTTCATGGTGCCGTGGGCGCTCGTTTGTCTCGGGACGCTCGCTAGCGCCATGCGCCAACGGCGGTGGAAGACGGTGGCCGTGAGCGCCGGGGTGTGGCTCGCGATCGTGCTGCCCTGGACCGTGGCGCTGTCGCGGGTGGCCGGACATCCCACCTTCGGCGACACGGGTCGCTTGACGTACGTGTGGTACGTGAACATGGAAGATGCGCCGTCGCGCGGCGGTGTTCCGCCTGGCACGCGCACGGCGCGTACGGAGATGATACTGCCAGGTGTCGGCGTCACCGGGGCTGCGCCGGGCAGCGATCCGATGTGGTACGATCCCGCGCGGTGGAACGCAGTGCTGCACCCACGTTTCAGCCTGAGTCAGCAACTGGGCACGCTGGGAGTCTTTCAGCGGTTCTACGTGCAGAATCTGACGCCGCTGCTCTTTCTGTTTCTGCTCATTGCGTGCGCGCCGCGGGGGACGCGCAGGGTCGCGTGGTGGGGCGGCTGGATCGTCTACGTGCCGGCGCTCGCAGGCATGCTCGCCTACGCGATGGTGATAGTCACTGCGCGGTACGTCATGCCCTTTGCGCTATCCGGAACGTTGGTGTTGCTTGCGACACTCCCTCGTCCCCGACGCATGCTGCCGCTGCTGGCCCTGTTCGGCGTGGCCGTTCCAATCGCGCTCGAGGCATTGAGTCCCCAGACCATCCTCGGACTTGCACTGATCACGTCCGTGCTCGGCGGCATGCTTGCCGGTGCCGTGCTTCGCGTGCGGTCACGCGTCGCGTGGGGCATACTCGTCGTGGCGGCGCTCGTCGTCACCCGCGTGATTTTCCCACCGTTCGCGCCAACGCTCCTGCGCCTGGGCGCCGTGTCCCTCGCCATCGGCTTGTGGTTCGCGTCACGGGCGGCGGTGCGCAATCGGAGAACCGTGGACTTTGCGCAGCGTACACTGGGGGCAATGGGACTGCTGCTTCTCATTACGCTGCTTCTGCGCTTGCAGCTCCGATTCAATCAAGACCTGGATGCGCGCGATCGTGGCGCGTCCGGACGATGGGGGAACGTGCAGTGGAACATCGCGCGCGAACTCGCGGCGCACGGTATCACCCCCGGCACACGCATCGCGCTCGTTGGGCCGCACGCGGAATCTTATTGGGTGCGTACTGCCAGGTTGCACATCGCCGCGAACGTCCCCAAGCCCCGCGCCGCCGCTTTTTGGAGTTTGCCTTCAGCGGCGCAGGACTCGCTGCTCGCCGAATTCGCGGCGGCGGGCGCGACGGTTGCGATTGCGTCGATCGGCCCGGAGCACGGTTCGCCCGACAGCCGATGGATCCCCATTCGGTTCAATGGGTGGATCCGTCCGCTTTCGCCCGCCACGCGCTAGACTTTCGCCGTTCCGCGTACCGGAGTCGGGCGACCAATGGTGACATCGGGGGGCACACGAACGGGGACGCCCACGCGCACATGCTCACCGGACGGTCGCGACGCCTGATCGAGCCGGAGATTCGAGACGATTCTCATGAGGCGGTCCGCCGCGCCGGCCAGTGTTGCTGCGGCTGCAGCGATCTCCTCCGTGCTCGCGCTTTGCTCCTCGCTCGAAGCAGCCACTTCCTCCATTGCTGCAGCGAACGCCTCGGTGCCGCTGGAGAGCGAATCCAGCCGTACGCTCATCTCTCGCGCGAGCTCGTTGGCCGCTGTAACCGCGCCCTGAATCGAGGATGTCCAAGCGTCCGCTTCGGCGACTGCGGTTTCGATCTGTCCAAAGGAACGAGAACCCTCTTCCGTGGCGCCGCGTACTGCGCGCACCGTCTCCACAGTGCGCTCGCTCGAACTGCGCGACTGGGCAATGCCGTTCAGCACGCCGCTCACGACCCGTTCCGTACGCTCCGCGGCATCAGATGACATTGCCGCGAGTCGGCGTACCTCCTCGGCGACAACTGCGAAACCATGCCCGTGCTCGCCGGCGCGTGCCGCTTCCATCGCCGCATTGAGGGCCAGGAGTTTGGACTGCCGCGCCAATTTCTGCACGAGCGACACGAAGGTCCGCACCTCTTCCGACGCCACTGCGAGTTGGTCGATCGCCGACGCGCTGGCCGCGACGTCATCCGACAGCATGGTCAGCGATCGCGAGCTGTCGTCGAGTCGCGCTCGGTTGTCGAGCGCCAGGGACCGCAGGCGCGTGTTTCGCTCCACCCCTTCTTGGGCGCCCTTGTCCAAACCCGCAGCCACTCCGACAAGGTGTTCCGACGAGCCGACCAATGCCTGAATTGTCCCGGCCATAGCATTGGATTGTTGGCTCAGATCCGACGCGGTGGAAGCGATCTGCCCAGCCGATGCCGCCATTTCTTCTGAGCTGGCGGTGATCTCTGCCGTCATGCTCGCCGTTTCCGTTGCAGACTCGTTGAGCGCCATCGCCAAGCGGCGCAGCTCGGCGATCATTGCGGAAATCGCTCGGGCCAGGCGGCCGATCTCGTCGTGCGACTCGATGTTGGTGACTTGCTTCGATAGGTCGCCGCCGGCCACCGCCTCGGCGATTGTCGCCAGTTCCAGGGCAGGTCCGGTGATGCGCCGCTCCACGAACCGGCCGACGACTATCAGGGCGACGACGGCCATCCCCAGCATGACTATTAGTCCTGCCGCGAGTGCCCAACGCGCGACGTCATACGACTGCGTCGCATCCGCTTCGCTCATGTGGGCGACGATTCGCCACTGTCCGCCATTCGAACGCGCCACCGCGCCCCGTTGCAGGCTGGAATCGCCGGTGAAATCGAAGACCTGGGCTGTCTCGTGCGAGCCAACTGATCCCCATCCTCCGAACGATTTGAATCGCGTCGCGGGGATTGAGCTGGCGATGATCTTGCCCGTCGAGTCTACGAGATCAACCCGTAGCATCGTGCCCCCGGCACTCCCCTGGGAGAGCACCGAATCTACCGCCGACAAACCGAACTTCACCTTGACCACGCCAACTCTTGTGGGCCCGTCACGGACAATTCCGGCGAGCTCGACGACAGTCTTTTGTGTGGCCGGGTCTGCAGCTGCCTGCGCGGTGGTCGCACCTTTTGCCCAGGTTGTCTGCCACCACCCTTCGTCACTTTGTACGAAGTCGGACGAGGGCGAGGTGGTCTCGGCGTTGTACCCGTACGCGTCGGTCACCATGACTTCGGCGATATCGAGTTTCGGGAGCAAGTCGGTGAGATACCGGCGGGCCGCCTGGTCCACCTGTTGCGAGCGCGTCGCCTTGAACATTGCCTCGAGCTGATCGATGGTCAGCTTGGGCAGGTTGCGCTGGCGCGAGAGCTCGCCGCCCTTCTTGGCGGCTCCAATGACGGTGGGCGCCGAGGCAATGAGCTCAACCTGCCGCATCCGTTCCTCGAGGACCCGGTCGACCAACTGCTTGGAGAGCGAGGCCGCATTCGCGATGCGTGCATCCTCCTCACCAGCCATGGAACGCTTGAGGAACAGCTGTCCTGCGTAGCCGACGGCGGCCAGGACGACCAGCGCGATCATGCCGGCGCTGATGCTCATACGCCGGCGGAGCGACTGTGCCGACCGCTCGCCAACAGCGCCATCGGTGATCGAGAGAATGCTTGTACTGGGACGGAGGTTCATCAGCCGCTAAATTTCGCTGTCAATATGACAGAATCGATCCATCAGACGCCGGCTGAAGAGTCGGCCGGCTACGATCCCGCCGCCATCGAGCGGAAATGGCAGGAGCGTTGGGAAACGCGCGGTACGAACCACACCGACCTCGCTGCCGGCGTGCGTCCGTTCTACGCGCTCATGATGTTTCCGTACCCGTCGGCCGAGGGGCTCCATGTGGGCAATCTCTTCGCCTTCACGGGCAACGACATCTATGGACGATTCCAGCGGCTTCAAGGGCACACAGTATTCGAACCCCTGGGGTTCGACGCGTTCGGTATCCATTCCGAAAACTTTGCGCTGAAGGTAGGGACGCATCCCTCGGTGCTCATCCCCAAGAACATCGACAACTTCCGGCGTCAGCTCACGCGTGCTGGGTTGATGATCGATTGGCGGCACGAGCTGTCCACCACGGACGCCGACTACTACAAGTGGACGCAATGGGTCTTCCTGGAATTATTCAAGCGCGGCCTCGCTTATAAGAAGCGGGCAGCCGTGAATTGGTGCCCGAACGACAAGACGGTTCTCGCCAACGAGCAAGTCATTGCCGGCGAATGCGAACGCTGTGGCGCCAAGGTCGAACAGCGTTTCCTAGAGCAGTGGTTCTTCCGCATTACCGACTATGCGGGACGTCTGCTTTCCAATCTCGACTGGCTGGATTGGTCGGACTCCACGAAGCAAGCGCAACGCAACTGGATCGGACGCTCGGACGGCGCCGAGATCGGCTTCCGTGTGCAGGACCTGGAGGAGCTCACTGGCAGCGCGACGATTGCCAGCGGCATGAGCGGTGAGTTCACCGCGCAGCCGATCGACATCCGTGTGTTCACCACGCGTCCCGACACGATCTTCGGGGCGACGTATCTGGTGCTCGCGCCAGAGCACCCGCTCGTCGACGCCTTGACGGCGGACGAGCAGCGCGCCGATGTGCAGGAGTACAAGAATCGCGCGGCGAAACAGGACATCGTCTCGCGCAAGGTGAACAAGGACAAGACGGGTGTGTTCACCGGTTCGTTCGCGATCAATCCCGCCACGCAGCAGCCGATCCCGATCTGGATCGCGGATTATGTGTTGATGGAGTACGGCACCGGCGCGATCATGGCCGTGCCGGGACACGACGAACGCGACTTCGAATTTGCCCGGGCATTCGATCTGCCGATCGTTCGTGTCGTCGCGGACGATGTCACGAACGACACGCAGCCGCCCGCCGAGCAAGCATATACCGAAACGGACAATGTCCACATCGTGAACTCGGGCGAGTTCAGTGGATTGAACGTCGGCGAGGCAAAGGCGCGTATCGTTGAGTGGCTCGAGCGGCGCGGCCACGCACGGGGTGTCGTGAACTACCGTCTGCACGATTGGTGTATTTCTCGACAGCGCTACTGGGGTCCGCCCATCCCGATCATCTACTGCGACACGTGTGGTACGGTGCCGGTGCCGGAGCGCGACCTGCCCGTCGAGCTGCCGTTCGTCGAAGATTTCAAGCCGGACGACACCGGCATCTCGCCGTTGGCGCGGGTCGAATCCTGGTATCGAGTGACCTGCCCGTCGTGCGGCGGGGCGGCGCGACGCGAGACTGACGTGTCGGACACGTTCCTCGACAGCGCGTGGTACTTCCTTCGGTACCCGAGCACGGACTTCGCGGACGTGCCGTTCGATCCCGCGCTCACGAGGAAATGGCTGCCTGTCACGTCGTACATCGGCGGGAACGAGCACGCGGTGCTGCACCTGCTGTATTCGCGGTTCGTGACCATGGTACTGCGCGATGCGGGACATCTCGACTTTGAGGAGCCGTTCGCGAAGTTCCGTGCTCATGGCATGATCATTCGCGACGGCGCGAAAATGTCGAAGAGTCGCGGCAACGTGGTGAATCCCGACGAGTACGTCGAGCGCTGGGGAGCGGACACGTTCCGGACGTACCTCATGTTCCTCGGTCCGTATGAGGAGGGAGGTGACTTCCGCGATCAGAGCATAGCGGGCGTTCGCCGTTTTCTCGATCGGCTCTGGTCGTCAGTCTCGGATGCCACCAGCGAGGGCACGCCGGAAACGCTAGTGTTGCGCAAGCTGCACCAGACGATCAAGAAAGTGTCCTCCGATATCCCGGCGCTGAGTTACAACACGGCAGTTGCCGCCATGATGGAGTATCTCAACGTGGTGCGGCGGGGTGAGCGGACGGCGCATCGTGACGAAGTGGAGCCGTTGGTCCAGCTCATCTCTCCCTTCGCGCCGCACATCGCCGAAGAACTGTGGGAAAGGTATGGGCACGCCGAGAGCGTGTTCGATGCCGGGTGGCCGGCCTTCGACGCATCGTTGGCGGCGGAGGATCTGCTGACGATCGCCGTTCAGGTGGGCGGGAAGACGCGCGGCACGATTCAGGTGCCACTCGGCAGCGATCAGGCCGCGGCGCTCGAGGCGGCGATGTCGGATCCGACCATCGCCAAGTTCGTGATCGGTCCGCCGAAGAAGGTGATCTTCGTGCCGGGGCGGTTGCTGAACATCGTGGTGTGATCGACTGAAATGGCCTCGCGAACGCGAGGCCATTCCGTTGCATCACGTCAGGCGATCAGCCGCCCGACCCATTCGCCGACGAAATAGCCGGCGGCGGCCACACCGAGTCCGACCACGAACATGTCGAGCCCCGAGCGAAAGACGCTGCGACCGGTGAACACCGAGCGCGCCGCGCCAACGATCCAGTGCGACGCCATCGCGATCCCGAACGACACGAGAATCGCCGTGGTCCCCGACCAGATGAGGAAAGGGAAGACGGGGATGAGCGCACCGATCGCCGTCGCGGTACCGGTGACCCACGCTTCGCGCAGCGGTGACATATGGGGGTCGCCAATGCCGAGCTCCTGCGTCACCTGTTCATCGAGCATGCGCTGTGGATCGGCCATCACGTCCGTTGCCAGCGCGTGCGCCGACTCCGCCGACATGCCCTTTGCCTCATAGATCAGTGCGAGCTCGTCGCGCTCGATCTCGGGCATGAGCGCGATCTCGTCGCGCTCCATGGCGATCTCGTTGGCGTATACCTCCAGTTCGCTCTTTGCGGCGAGAAACCCGCTCGATCCCATCGACAGCGCATCGGCGATGACCCCGGAGAGGCCCGCGACGATCACCGTGTGGTGGGCCGTCTGCGATGCGGCGCCAATCACGCCGGCCACTAATCCGAAGTTCGCCGTCAACCCGTCGTTGAAGCCATAGACGACGTTGCGCAGGAACCCACCGGATTCCGCCCGGTGCCAGGGCTCTCCAGACTTGCCGGAAATGGACGTGAGCGTTTGCGCATGCTCCGCCGATTCGCGTGCCAGGGCTAACGACTCGCGGGCGCCCGGCGCGCTCTTGCTCGTGCGGCGATGCATGTCGAGGTACCCTTTGACCTCGCGCCCTTCTTCGGCGAGTAGCATGGGGAGCAGGAACCCCGGGCCGAACAGTTTGCTGAGGCGAGCAAGCATGCGCGTGCGCGTGCTCGGACGAAAGCGACCCGGCTCGCGCTCGTGCGCGCGCAGCAAGTGGCCCCACACCTCTACGTGACGATCCTCAACCTGCGCGAGGCGCAGATACACGTCCTTCTTCTTCGGATCCGGCTCGGCGGCGGACAACAGGCGATACAGGTACGCGGCGTCGGCCTCGTCCTGCCAGTGTTGCTCGAACGCGTCGAGGTCGGGGGTGGGCGAACTGTCCATGGCAGCAAGCTAGGACGGGAAGAGAAGGGCGGGTAGATGACCGATGGAAACCCTTCAACCGGTTCGCAGTGACTCATGAGCACATCCCAAACGTTTCATGAGGTGTTATGCGATTCCCTGCACTGCTACCAACGGTCCTGGCGACGACCGCGATGACATCGGCGCTCTCCGCACAGGAGCCCCGCACGATACGCATTCAACCCGGCTCAGCAACACAAATGGTTCGGCCGGTTGGGCTGCCCCAGTTCAACGCGCCACGCGCAGTCATCGGAGTAACGACGAATAGCGGCTCCGTGGCCCGCGACACCCTTGGCGTGCTCGTCACGAACGTGCGTGGCGGCAGCCCGGCGGAAAAGGCCGGTCTGGAGGAGGGCAACCGCATCGTATCTGTCAATGGCGTCAGCCTCAAGCTCGCGGCTGCCGATATCGGCGACGAAGAGATGGCGGGAGTGATGTCGCGCCGTCTCTCGCGCGAGCTCAACAAGCTCAAACCCGGCGACGATGTCGATCTCCGGGTTTACGCGAACGGTCAAACGAAGAACGTCAGGGTCAAGAGCGTTTCGCCGGACGATCTGTACGCGGCGCCGGCGGCGCGGAAACTCGAGGACCGTGCCACGCTCGGCGTGAACATCGCCACGACCGGAAATGCGCGCGATACGATTGGCGTGTTCGTCATGTCGGTGGAGGATGGAAGTCCGGCGGCGAAGGCAGGCATTGAGGAGGGAAGCCGCATCGCATCGATCAATGGCGTCGACGTCCGCGCCAGGCGCGGCGGCGACGATGAACTGATGATGCGTCCGTCAACCGTCAGCCGTCTCGAACGAGAAGTCGGAAAAGTGCGGCCTGGTGACGATGTGGAACTGCGCGTCTACTACAACGGCCAGTATCGCAATGTGAAGGTGAAAGCCGCGCGCTTGAGCGACCTTCCGCGGCACAACAGCGCGATGACGATCATGGGCGGCGACAGCTTCATGATTCCTTCCATGGTCGCGCGCATCGACGGTGCGAGGATGGGCGACGAAGTTCGTCGCACGCTCGAGACTGCGCGTATCGCCACCGGCGGTGCGCTGGAGGAAGCGGGCCGGGTGCTGGGGAGGCTGGGGAACCGGGTAGAATGGTAGGCGCGGACCAGGGCTGCCGCTCGTAACCTTCTCACCGTTCGGTCAGAATTCCACCTGCGCTCCCAGCTCGACGACGCGGTTGGGCGGGATGCCGAAGAATTCGGTGGCGGATCGGGCGTTGCGCGACATGAGAACAAACAACTTCTTGCGCCACCGCGCCATACGAGGGAGGCCAATGTCGTCGGGGGCACGACGGGTGCCCGGTTTACGCTCGCCGTCGGATATGATGATGCGCTCGCGGCCGAGATAGAACGTTGTGTCGTTCGGCTTGGCCGTGATGCCGAATTCGCGCGCCAATTGCAGAATCTGCGGAACGTTTGGCTGTTCCATGAAGCCGTAACGCGCCGTCACGCGATAGAAGCCGTGTTCGAGCTTGTCGACCGTGACACGCTCCAACGCGTTGGCCTCGGGAATTTCCTCGGTCAGTACGGACATGAGGATTACCTGCTCGTGCAGCACCTTGTTGTGTTTCAGGTGATGCAGGAGCACGACGGGCACGCCGTCATTCGACGACGTCATGAATACCGCGGTGCCGGGGACGCGCAACGGCTTGCGACGGCCGACGTCGCCCAGGAACAGGTCGAGTGGTAGCGCACCGGCGTGCAGCGCTTGGTTGAGGAGGTGGCGGCCCGTCTTCCAGGTGCTGAGCAACGTGAACACCAGGATCGCGATTGCGATCGGCACCCAACCGCCGTACTCGATCTTGATGATGTTCGCCGAGAACAACCCGATGTCGATCATCAGGAACGCCGCCGTGATCGGAACAATGTGCCCCAGCGACCAGTTCCACCGGCCACGCGCCACCACGTAGAAAAGGAGCGACGTGATGCCCATCGTGCCCGTGACTGCAATGCCGTACGCGGCGCCGAGCGACTGTGAGCTCTTGAAGAAAATGACGAGCAGGAGGCACCCGATCATGAGCAGCCGGTTCACTTCGGGAATGAAGATCTGTCCCGCGACCTGTGCCGATGTGTGCACCACCGTCATGCGGGGCGAATACCCGAGTTGCACGCTTTGCTGCGTGAGGGAGAACGCGCCCGAGATCAGCGCCTGGGAGGCGATGACTGCGGCGAGAGTCGCCAGCACGACGAGCGGAATGAGCATCGCGCGCGGCGCAAGATGAAAGAACGGGTTGACGACGGCACTGGGGTCGCGAATGAGCAGCGCGCCCTGGCCCAAGTAATTGATCAGGAGCGCGGGCAGCACGAGCGCGAACCATGCGAGGCGGATCGGACGTGTGCCGAAGTGGCCCATGTCCGCATACAGCGCCTCGGCGCCGGTGACCGCGAGCACGACCGCACCGAGGGTGAGAAATCCAACGCGACCATTGGCGATGAAGAAGTTCACGCCATGCCACGGGTTCAATGCACCAAGGATCCGTGGCTCGCGCACGACCTCGACGATGCCGAGCGCACCGATCGTCGTGAACCAGAGCAGCATGATCGGCCCAAACGCGGTGCCGACGCGGCGCGTGCCGAACCGCTGGACGGTGAACAGGGCGAATAGGATGACGACCGACATCGGGACGATGTACTGGTCGAAGGCCGGCGTCGCGACGTGCAAACCCTCGACCGCCGATAGCACTGAGATGGCTGGCGTGATGATGCCGTCGCCATAGAGGAGCGCCGCTCCAAAGAGTCCGAGCGAGATGAGGATCAGCCGGCGCCGCGAGTCGGTACTGCGGCGCTCCTGCTGGAGAATGAGGGCCATCAGCGCAAGGATGCCCCCTTCACCGCGGTTGTCGGCGCGCATGATGAAGACGATGTACTTGACCGCGACGACGAGAATGAGGAGCCAGACGATCAGCGACAGAATGCCGAAGACGTTTTCCGTCGTCGGATGCATCGCGAATTCCTTCGACGAGAAGCATTGCTGCAGCGCGTACAACGGGCTGGTGCCGATGTCGCCGTAGACGATGCCGAGCGCCGTGAGGGAAAGCAGCCCGAGCCGCTTACCGGTAGGGTGTGTCTCGACGTGCTGCCGCTGCGGTACCGCGGCGTGAAATCCGCTCGTCACCGTCGAGGCTGGAGGAAGGACACTACCGGGTTGGCTTTCGTGCGTTGGCTGCGCCTGATTGGATCGGGGATCACCCGGTGAGTCGGTGGCGTCGGAGGACGTGGCTGTCATGTAAAGAGCTGCGGGCGAACCCGCTTGATCGCGTGAAGTTCCGGAGCAGACGAACGCAACGGCATTACGCAAAATGGGTCGCGAAGAAATTCGCGACCCATCGATGAATCTAGCGGCTGGCGGTGGCCCGTCCAGCGTGGGACGGGCGGCAAGTGCTTAGGTGGCAACTACTTCGTTGCTGCTTCCATCTCGTCTGCCGCTCGCTGGAGGATCTCTCGCAGTTTGTCGAGCCTATCTTTGTCATTAATATGGGACGTTGCTGTCTTGTATGTGGCGCGAGCGAGTCTCTGAAAAGCCTGGTTCAACTCGGTCATTGGGGTGTCAGTGAACCCCTCGACGAACCGGGCAATACGGTCGAAGATATCATTCACTGTCGTGCTGTGCTCGGCGAGGTGCTTTCTTCCCTCGTCGGTGATCTCGAAGATCTTCTTGCCACCTTCTTCGGGCACCACACGTGCGAAGCCGAGATCCTCGAGCATTGTCAGTGTTGGATAGACAGTGCCTGGGCTCGGCGCATACGACCCGCCAAACCGGCTCTCCAGCTCTTTGATGATGTCGTAGCCATGCCGCGGCTTTTCTTCGAGCAGGCGGAGAATGACGTACTTCAGGTCGCCTTGCTCAAACAGGCGAGCGGCGCGCCCGCGCCAGTGACCGCGGCCGCGCTGCGGGCCGCCAAGCCCTTCGGCGAACGATTCCCAATTCCAGCGGCCGCGCCGCTCCCCGCAACTCGCTGCCCCAAAGGCAAATCCAAACGGTCCGCACATACGAATCTCCGATATATCGGTTGTCTGTTACGATATATCGGGCGTTATATCGGCGCAAGCTCTTCGGCATGGGGACCTGCATGATGAATCGAAGCCCACGTCCGCCCGGTGGCGATGGGCAGGGTGTTCCGCTGAGAGGCCGTTTCCATGAAATAGAAAGCCGGCGCGACATTGTCGCGCCGGCTTTCGAACTCACCAACAACGAGTGGCTACGTCCTATTCGTATCTGAGCGCCACGATCGGATCGAGGCCCGCCGCACGTCGCGCGGGCCAGACGCCGAATGCTACACCGACGAAGGCCGAAAACGCGAAGGCCATCACCACCGCGGCGGACGAGACCTGCGTCGACCAACCGGCGGTCTTGCTCATCACGGCCGCGCCGCCAGCGCCCAGTGCGATGCCGACCACCCCCCCGAGGATGCACAGCACCACTGCTTCGATGAGAAACTGAAGCAGGATATTGAACTTCGTAGCGCCGAGCGCTTTGCGAATACCAATTTCGCGGGTGCGCTCAGTGACGGAAACGAGCATGATGTTCATGATGCCGATGCCGCCGACCAGCAGCGACACGGCCGCGATGCCGGACAACAGGTACGTCATCACCTGCGTCGTCTCCTGCGTCGTCGCCAGAATGTCGGACTGGTTGCGAATCTGGAAGTCGTCGGGCGCGCCCTGACGGATTCTATGTTGGCGGCGCAGAACACGCTGGATGTCCGCCATGGCATCGGGAATCTTCTCTTCGCTTTCGGCGAGGGCGCTGATCGACGCGAGCCGATCCGAGCCGTTCACGCGAAACCGCGCCGTCTGAATCGGAACCAATACTTGATCATCGGGATTCTGAAAGGCGCTTGCCGTGCCCTTGCTTGCCAGCACGCCGATGACAGTGAACTGGGTGCCTCGAATACGAACCGACTCCCCGATCAACGCTTCAGGCGTGGTGATGCCCATGTTGTCCACGACCGCGGAGCCGAGCACCGCGACGCGCTGCCGGCCTTCATCGTCCGCGGCGGTGAACATCCGACCCACCTTGAGTGTGTACTTGCGCACATCGAGGTAGTTCGGCGTCGTGCCGATGATGGTGGTGCTCGCATTCTTGTTGCCCCACACCACTTGCTGTTGCGAGCGCATCTCGGGTTGCACCGCGAGCAACGTCGTGGCGCGCTCGTCGACGACCTTCGCGTCCTCGACCAGCAGGCGCTGCTGACCGCCAGCGATCGCTACGCCGCCGCCGCGTTGCTGGCCGGGATTGACCGTCAGCAACGTTGTGCCGAGCGCCGCGATGCGATCCTTCACTGCCTGCTGCGCGCCCGTTCCGAGCGCGACGACCGCGATTACCGCGCCGACGCCGATGACGATGCCGAGCATCGTCAGCAGCGAGCGGAGCTTGTTGGCCCTGAGCGCTCCGACAGCAACGCTTATGATTTCGCCAATAAGCATGTGATCAGCCTCCCCGGCCGCCGCCGCCACCACCACGCGGGGCGCCGCCGCCGCCCGGACCCTGCTGGCCGCCAAGCGGACTGGCGTTCTGCCGCATCCGGTCTTGTTGCTGCAGACGCTGCGCCTGCAGCGCGAGCGCACCCAGCATGACGACGCGTTCACCGCTCTTCAAGCCGTCAACCACTTCGGTGTAATCGAGGTTGCCCTGGCCCAGGCGTACAATGCGCGGATGGAAGATCGTCTTGGTACTATCCGAGACGAACACCAGGCCGGTGCGCGTGCGCTGTGGCCGCGCGCCCATCTCAGGCGCCGCCGTCATACCGCCGCGCTGACCGCGTTGCGTGCCCGCACCCGCCGCGGCGTTCCCGCCGCCCTGCTGCCGCCGCGCGCACCCGCCAGCAGTACGAGCATCGATATTCAACGCGGTGTAGATGGCGCGCATCTGCTCAGAGATCGCTTGCATTTCGGGGCTTCCGCCGCCGCCACGACGCCCACTGCCACCGGCGCTGTCGCCACGCGTCCGGTTCCCGCCGCCGAAGCCACCCCCGCCGTTCGCTCCGCGGCGCGCCCCGCCGCCGCCGGCACTGTCACCGCGCGTTCGGCTCCCGCCGCCAAATCCTCCGCCACCATTTGCTCCGCCACGACTATTGCCGCCACGGCCGCCTGCCGGGCGCAGCGCCGTAAGCTTGGCGCGCAACGTTTCGAGTTGCTTCTTCTCCTTTGGGTGCGCCTTGAGCACGTCATCGACTTTCTTGCAGTCGGCGTCCGACACCTGCATGCCATACCCGCCGCCGCCCTGACCGCTCTGGAAGCCGCCCTGCTGGACCGGATCCATCAGTGCCACCTCACCACCGGCACTTCCGCTCGTGCCGCCAGCAGCAGGAGGGCTACCAGGACCGCCAGCGCCACCGGGGCCACCAGCACCACCGCCCCGACGACCGCCGCCGCCATTGCCGGACCCTCCGCCAAAGCCGCCTCGATTCCCGCCGCTGAATCCCTGTGCCTTGAGCTCTGCCTGTATCGTGTCGCTGTTCAGGCCGAGCATTGCTCCCGTGGCCGCGGCTTCCCGTGGATTCTTGATCGCATCGTTGGGAATGGCTAGCACTCCGTCACGTTCATCGATCAGAACCGACACTTCGCCGTTCATGCCTGGCTTGAGCAGCCCTTCAGCGTTCTGCAAGTTCACCAACACGGGAAACATCGTCACGTTCTGCTGGATCACCGCCTGCGGCTCGATCTTCTCAACCACACCGCTGAAACGCCGATCGGGATATGCATCTACCGTGACGTTCGCCGGCTCGCCGGGATGCACGTTGCCGATGTCAGTCTCGTTGAATAGCGCGCGAATGCGCACGACGCCGAGGTCCGCCATCTTCACGATGGTCGTGCCGCCGCTCACCGAACCGGTGGCCGAGGCGATCACGGTGCCCACGGACACGGTCTTGTCGATGATCGTGCCTTCGCTCGGCGCGCGGACGGTCGCGTCCTCCAGACTCTGCTTGGCGAGATCGAGGTTCGCCTTGGCGCTGACCACGGACGACTTGGCGTTCTCGTAGCTCACCGCGACCTGGTCGAACTCCTGCGGCGTGATGACGCGCGCCTTGAACATTTCCTCATTGCGCTTCTTGTCGCTCTCCGCCACCGAAAGCTTTGCCTGTGCGGCATCGAGCGAGGCCTTGGCCTGATCGAACCGATTCTGCACGTCTCGCGTGTCGATCTGCACGAGCAGGTCGCCCGGATTCACATGCGTGCCTGTTTCGACGGTCATCTGCGTGATCATGCCAGACGCCTTCGATTTCACTTCGATGATTGCGATCGGCTCGATCGCACCGTTCGCCTGCGCGTCGACAATGATGTCGCGGTTGGTGACGGTAGCGGTCTGCACGGTCGGCGCCAATTGCTTCTTGGCGCAGGCGGCGGCGGCGATGAGCAGGGCCGCTCCGAGATATCGTCTCACGTGGGTCTGTCTCCTGAAGTCGGCCTGGTAGGATGGCCGCGTACTGGTCGGACTGTCTATCCAAGATTACGCGGTGGCGGCGCATTCTGCTGGAAGTAGAGAACGAAGCCGCCGGAGCTGAATACGAAGCAGGCACACCGCAAAGGCCGGTGTGCCTGCCGAGGTCTGCTGGTTGTGCTCGGTCGAGAGTAAGGATTACGGCAGGTCCTTGCCGATGACCGCTTCGATCTGCGCGCGGGCGTTACGATAGTTGAGCCGCGCTTGGATGAGCTGTTGGCGAGCCGTGATCAGGCTCGACTCCGAGGTCAGCACATCGAGGAGCGTACCGGCCCCCAGCTGATAGCGCTGCTGGTTGACACGAAGATCTTCTTCCGACGCACGCACGCTGGTCTGTTGCACGAGGACCTGCGCTTCCGCGTTCCGCATGAGGCCGAGCTGCGTGATGATGGTCTGCTGCGCCGCGAGCCGCTGGTCGCGGAGGGTCGCCTCTGCGTTGGCCAAGGAGATCTGCGCCGACGCCACCTGGTTCTCGCGCGAGAAGCGGTTGAACAGCGGATAGTTGAGGTTCAATCCGACCGAGCGGTTGTATGGAAATGGATCGCTGTTCAGGCCGTAGGTGCCAGTCCCGTTGCCGCCCAGGCTCATGCTCACCGAGATCGACGGCAGGTACGCCGCCTTGGCAGACCGGATAGAAGCGTCGGACGAATTCACCGCCGCTTGCGATTGCTTGATCACCGGACCGCCGAGTGCCATTTGGAGGAGCGCGATGCTGTCGAGCGGTGCGCTACGGTGATCGCCGGTATCGGCTGGCATGGCCGTCACGAGGTACGGCGTGCCGACGAGACGCGTGAGCGCGGCACTGGCGGTTACCAGAGACTGCTGTGCGTTCAAGATCGCGAGTTGCGCGGTTCCAACGGTTACCACGCTCCGGAGCGAATCGGAGACGTTCGCCGCGCCGGCATTGACCTTGGCGATGGAAACGGCGAGCTGCTGTTGCGCGAGTGCTAACTGCGCTTGTCCCGCGGCATACTGCTCATTTGCCGCGAGGATAGAGTTGTACTGTGTTTTGACCTGAAGCGCGAGGCTGTACGCCGTGGTCGTTTCGTTCGCCTCCTGCGAGGCCACATCTGCCCTGCGGGCGCGCACGTCAGCGAAGGTCTTGCCGCCGTCGAAGAGCGTGAATCCCGTGCTCAACCCGGTGCTATAGGTCCATGACGAGGTATAATCGACGGGTTGGCCGCTCTGGCCGAGGCGTTGCCCTGCGCTCTTGCTCTGACCCGCCGTCGCTGTGAGGGTAGGGTAGAGCTGTGCCTGCGCCGCCCGCACGGCGTTCACCGCAGTGCGAGTCGCGTTCGCTGCCTGGATGGCGCTCACGTTGTTCGATTTCGCCAGTCGCACGGCCTCGGCGCTGGTGATCGGATGAAAGGTCGTATCGGTCATCTGCTGTGCGCCAACGACCATCGGCGCAGCGAGCAGTGTGATCAGTTTCCTGAGCATTGCCTCTTGGGCTCCTTGGCCGTTTCGGCCTTAAACCGTTTTTCAGCTTCCTGTCTGCGCTGGTTGAACAGCGCCTTCTGTTCGGCTGTGAGAAGGGAATCGCGCTGCATATAAAAGCGTCGCCGAATTGCGCGAACGGCGGAATCATGGGGTGCGAGCACCGCCTTGATTTCGCACTCGCGGGCGAATGTGAGCGAGTCGAGCGTCGCGCGCTGCTGGTCCGACAGCCCGAGGACGTCGTAGAAGCGCGGGCGCGGCCCGAACTGGGACGCGAACCGGTCGTGCACGACATATCGATCGGCCGAGGCGCCGAGGGCGCCGCCCACGAGGACGGCGCCGAGCAGAAACATCAGCGCTTGTTGTTTTGGGCGCTGCATGAGGGCTCCTGGGATGTACACCCGAACAGGTAGCGGATTCGCGCTTCCCGATCGTCTTGCAGCGCCGGACGAATTGCGGTCGATACCGGAACCGACGGAGAGGACAACATACTGTCTATGGCTATTTCATTTTCGGACTGCCGCGCACGGAACATCGCGATCCCGGCAGTGAGCAACAACACGGCGGCGGCGGCGATCGCCGGACGAACCCAGCGATCGAGCTCCGTCCACCAACCCAGTTCTACGTCGGCGACGCGCGACATGATCCGGGCCTCGAGCTCATTCCAATACGCGTCGCCGGCCGGGGCCGCGTACAGCGAGCGAAGCCCGCGCACTACCTCGTCATCGTCGCGTGAGAAGAGCCGAATGTCGGTCATAAGTCGCTCCGAACGTCTTTCAACAGGCGGCGCAGTGCCGCTCGGGCGTGATGCAGATCCGAGCGGGCCGTGCCCTCCGGTATTCCGAGCATCTCGCCAATTTCTCCGTGCGTGAAGCCTTCTACGTCGTGCAACACGATCACTGATCGCTGCCGCTCGGTGAGCTTCGTCAGCGCCTGATTGAGGCGCCGCCGCAACTCGTCCGCTTCTCCGGGATCCCGGAACGGCATCGGAATGGTTTCCGGCAGCTCGTCCGCATCGCGGACCTTCCGCCGCCGCACCAGGTCCAGCGACGCATTGGCCATGATGCGGTACAGCCAAGCGCCGAACGGCTGATCAGGAAGAAAACGATCCAACGCCTTGAATGCGTGGAGGAACCCTTCCTGAACGGCGTCCTCCGCGTCCTCGTGAGTGACCACGATCGCGCGACATACCGCATACGCCCGACGTTGATGTAGCCGAACCAGTGATGCAAACGCATCGCTGGTTCCGTGCTGCGCCGCAATCACGAGCGCCCGTTCTTCCGACTTGCCGTCAGCCACTGACGCCACGCCGTACGAGATTCCGAATGTGGTCGCAGCGGTCATCGAGGCGTGGTCGGTATCCACCCTCCATAACGCTGGTCAGCGGAGAAACGTTGATGCTCAGACGGCCGGCTCCTCGCTGGCGGGCACCGCCGTGCCAGCCAGGCCCAGGGCGTCCGCGGAGCGCTGCATGGCCCCAATGACGAACTGGATGTGCTCATCGAGATCGACACCCATCTCCTGTACTCCGAGCAGGACGTCGTCGCGGCTCACGCCTTTGGCAAACGCCTTGTCCTTCATCTTCTTCCGAACCGACTTTGCTTCGACGTGATGGACACTTCGGGTCGGCTTGACCAGTGCGGTCGCCGTGATCAATCCGGAGAGCTCGTCGACGGCGAAAAGGGTGCGCGCCATACGCGTCTCTCGTGGCGCGTTTGTGTACGCGGCGTGGCCGAGAATCGCCTGCAGAATGTCGCTGGGCCAGCCGTGCTCGCGCAGAATGCGTACACCCTCCGACGGATGTTCGTCGGTCGGCGAATGCGCCAGGTTCGGAAACCGCTCGTAGTCGAAGTCGTGGATCAGGCCCGTGAGTGCCCATCGTTCGGGATCTTCTCCGAAATGCTCGGCGTAGGCACGCATGGCCGCTTCAACAGCAAGCATGTGTTTCCGCAGCGACTCGCTGGCGGTGTACTCGTGCATCAAGGCGAGCGCATCGGCTCGCGTCGGGAGGGCTTGGGAGGGCATTAATCCAATATACCGGCAGTTCGTTTGCCCGATTGACACATACTCAGCTCGCCAGGCGGGCTCGTGGCGCCACTGCGGCGATCTCGTCCGACAGAGTCGCCAACACCCGTAGCTCGAATGGCTTACGCAGCACGCGGCAGTTGGTCTCGGCCACGAACGTCGCGATGCGAGCAGACTCCGCTTCACCGGTGCACAACAGCAACCGGTCGAGCAGCTCAGGCCGAGATTGTCGCAAGTGTGCGTGTAATTCGATGCCCGAAAGATCGGGCATGTTCATATCGGAGACGATCAAGTCGAATGTCTCCCCGGCATCGATCAGATACCGGTAGGCGGCCAATCCGTCCTTGGCTTCGCTCACCGACCATCCTCTCCGAACGTAGAATCTGCCCAGCGCCGAGCGCATCGGCTCCTCATCATCGACAATGAGCACACGTCGAACGGTTTCGGCGGCGGTGGCCGGCGCTACCTCGCAGCCCTCGATGTCCGTCCGCCTGGCGTGAGCGGTCGGAATCCGCACGGTAAAACGCGCGCCCGAACCCTCGAGAGCGTCGCGATTGTCGGCTATGATGGTGCCGGCATGCTGTTGGACTAGCCCAAGCGAGACCGACAATCCCAGGCCCGTTCCATTGCCCGTGGACTTCGTCGTGAAGAAGGGCTCGAAGATTCGTGGCAACACGTCAGCCGGAATCCCTGGTCCATCGTCGACGACATGGATAACCAAGTCGAGCGGATCTGGTTGGACGTTCACCCATACCGTGCCGCCTGCGCCGGCCGCCTGCGCGCCATTGACGATCAGATTGGTGACGACTTGCTCGATTCCCGCCAGGTTGAACTGAATGACGGACTCGTCGTCCGGTGTGGACAACCGGAGCGAGACGCCCAACTCCGCGAGCTGGGGTTGTAGCGCACGCGTGAGTTGGGTGAGAAAAAGCCTGGATTTGACCGGTTCGCGGCTCACCTCGCCATTCACCTCGTGGCTTCGCACGAAGGACAACAGATCGCGGACGATCTCGCGAGATCGGCGCGCTTGTTGGGCAATGATTCCAAGCGCCTCCTGGTCGTCGGTGGAGCGGCCGGTCGCAAGGAGGTCCTCTGTGAACATCAGGATGGACGACAGCGGGTTATTCAGCTCGTGCGCGACACTCGAGACAAGTTGTCCGAGGACGGCGAGCTTTTCGGCTTGCCGCAGTGCGTTCTCCGCGGCGCGCAGCGGGGTGACGTCCTCGATGTAGCAGTCGAAGTGTACGATGGCTCCAGAGTCGTCACGTTCGGCGTAGGCCCAGCCTCGCGCTGTAACGATCCGTCCGTCCCGGCGCCTCCACGGCATCTCGACCGGCATTCCCGTCGGGCGCGATTCGTACTCGGCAAGAAGCCGGGCGCGCAGGCCCGGCTCCGGATTCAGAATGTCGAGATTCGAGGCGAGTAACTCCGCCTCGGAGTAGCCGGTCATTTCGCAAAGCGCGGGGTTCGCCGCCTCGAACTGTCCGCCAAGCCGTACACGGCAAATGCCGTACGGCGAGTTGTACACGATCGAGTGGCAGCGTTCCGCTGTTTCGCGCTCCGCGTTCTGGGACGAGCCGTCGGAGCTTGGGCGCGAGAGAATCGCGGCGTGAATCGAGCGGTTCACGTAAGCTGGTAAAGGGAGCCGAAGAAATGGGATGGCGGAGATCCCGCCGTGTATGACGAAGGACTCGTATGTTGGATACGGCGGGGATAAATGAAGCCCGGAGATGCCGTTGCACCCGGGCTCGCTTCGACCGGAGAGTCGGCAGAGGTGGGGACGCAAAACGCTCGCGAAGATGCCCCGTCTTCATCGAGCGTTTGCTTGATCAGGAACCCTGACCGTTGCTGGCGGCCGCCTGCTTACTTCGTCGCCGTAGCCGCTGGTTTTTCGTTTGCGTACTTCGCGTTCGTCAGCGAGACAATTGTGCGGATGATGCCGAACAGCACGATGACGCCAATGGCCAAGCCGAGGAATGCAGCCTTGGTATCGGTGCCGAACCTATGCGAATTGGGCTGACGATCGAGTGTCATTGGAGCGGAATGGTGCAGCGCGGCCGTCAGGCGACGCGGACCGAGTTCATGACGTCGTTGCGCTGAATTTTCTTCATCACGTCGATACCCGTCGTGATCTTACCGAAGACGGTATGCACGCCATTGAGGTGGCGCGTGTTGTTCTCACTCAGCACCATGAAGAATTGGCTGCCACCGGTGTCCTTGCCGGCATGTGCCATCGACAGGGAGCCGACTTCGTGCTTGTGCGGGTTTCCTGCTGTCTCGCACTTGATCGTCCAGCCTGGACCACCGGTACCGATGCGCGGATCGCCCGCGGCAAGTTCGCGCGAGAGCGGATCACCGCCCTGTACCACGAAGTCATCGATGACGCGGTGAAACTTCACGCCATCATAGAAGCCGCTATTGGCGAGCTTCTCGAAATTTCCGACGGCACCCGGTGCCTCTTTATCGAACAACTCGGCGACGATGGTACCCTTGTTCGTATCGAACGTAGCGGTCTTTGACATACTCCAAAGGTAGGGCGGCCTTCGCCGCGACGGTAGTAACGGCCCCAATAACCAAAACGATCTAGCGGCCCGGCCGGCCTCGCGCGGGTGACGATGCCATGAAGTGGAAGACACGGGGCACTTTGCACCCCGCGAGCTCGGCGGGCGAAAACGTCCATTTCGCCAGGACCGTCTTCACATTGTTCGCCAGCCATGGATGCGACGAAACGACGACGGTGAAGGTCTTCATGTCGGGTTTGCCCAGTGTGTCGATGAGGACGTCGATCTTCACTTCGGAGCTGCCGTCCTTGCGCAGTGCCGACTTCGGCACGTTCCGTAATGGCGCCGGCTTGGTGGCGATTGGCGACGGGATGCGATCGACAGCGAGATCGGGCTTTGCCGCCGCGCGTCGGAGTGCTTCGGCACAATCTCCGAGCGCCACCGGCTGCTCAGTTGGTGCGATGCGCACGCCCGTCACAGATTCGGGTGTGATCGCCGGCGCGGCATCGGGCGATGGGACGCGCGAGCAGGCCGCGGCGAGAATAATGATGAGGGGTAGGGCGGGACGGCGCATAGCGGACCGGTAGGTGACGATGACTATACCTGCGAAGACGGGCAAATATCGTTCAGGAAACAAATTTCGCACTTCGGACGCCGGGCTTCGCAGATCGTGCGCCCGTGCTCGATCAGGAGATGTGAAAGCAAGGTCCATTTGTCGCGCGGGAAGATCTTCATGAGGTCCTGCTCGATCTTCACCGGGTCAGTCTGTGCCGTCAGCCCCAGGCGTTGACTCACACGCCCGACGTGCGTGTCCACTGCGATGCCTTCGTTCTTGCCGTAGGCGTTACCGAGGACGACGTTCGCTGTCTTCCGGCCGACGCCGGGCAGCTCGACCAGCGCGTCCATCTCGTTTGGCACCTTACCGTGATATTGGCTGGCCACCGCCGTCGCCATTCCGATCAGGCTTTTCGTCTTCCCTCGGAAGAAGCCGATGGTCTTGATGATCTCTTCAACGTCCTCCGGTCTGGCGGCGGCAAGTGCCGCTGGTGTCGGGTAGCGCTTGAAGAGTGCGGGCGTGACCATGTTGACACGCTTGTCCGTGCATTGTGCGCTGAGGATCGTCGCGATGAGGAGTTGAAAAGCGTTCTTGAAGTGGAGGGCAGTGTGCGCATCCGGATAGTGTGTCTGTAGCCGGTCGTAGATCTCGGCGGCTCGCTGCGGGGTTGGCTTGGTGCGGCGCACGGCGTGTTTTCGCGGCATAGCAATCT
Source organism: uncultured Gemmatimonadaceae bacterium (assembly GCA_963817955.1). Taxonomy (GTDB): domain Bacteria; phylum Gemmatimonadota; class Gemmatimonadetes; order Gemmatimonadales; family Gemmatimonadaceae; genus JAQBQB01. The sequence goes on along the minus strand of CAWFQK010000002.1, from coordinate 1,071,293 downwards.
CTAATTACATGCGTGACGGCGGCTACTCCTCGACGCCGGCGTTCTGCCGCAGATGGTCGATGCACTCGTGCAGTTGCCGCTCGATGAGTTCCATCTCCTGGGCCGCGCCCTCTTCGTCGAGCAGTCCATCGCGCACGGAAATCGCGAGCTGGTTGAGGTAGCGGATCTTCGTCAGGACGTCATCGGTCACGCGGCGCAGGGCAAGGAAGCGTCGCTTTTCGGCGAGCGCACGGCGGTGTCGGAGCCCGAGATCGTAGATCGATAGACGCCGCGCCAACCGCAATACCTCGTCACGGGTTCGGCCAGGAATGGCGGCGCGATCGGGCAAGCCGCCGTTACTCGCACCCGTTTCGATGAACCACAACCGGCCGACGAACTCGAGCCCGTCGAATGCGACGCGGCACGAGACGGTGTACTGGCGTCCCAGATGCTCGATGGTCGCTATGTGCGGATGCTCGGCGGCGTCTGGAGAAGGCATGGCAACTGCTAACGGTTCGGGGTGGTTGCTGGCAAGGCGCGAGCCGGCTGGACTTACAAATGTTCGGTTCGGTGGAGAAAGCGGTCGATTGCTTCAAACAGTGGCTCCGGCTGCTCGACATACGGTACGTGACCCGAGCCATCGATGGGCACAAGCGTTGCCGCGGACAAGGTGGCGGCAACGGATTCCGACGAGGCGATCGGAATTGGGTCTTGCCTGCCGTGAACGATCAGCGTCGGCACGCTCACCGAGTCCAACTGGCCCGGCGCCAGGAGGTCGACGTCGCCGAGACTTTCCCAGACAGACTGCTGCACGCGTCCCGTGACGCGAAAGGGCGTGAGGTCATGTGACGCGGAGGGGTCGGCGAAGTACCCGGCGACGCTGAGCTCGAACGCGCGCTGCCGATACGCTTCGGGATCGCGCTCGCGAAGGCCGGAACCGGCGAGTTCCGCGCGAAGGTGCACGACCGCGGTGTCGCTCTGTCGTCGTGCGAATTCGGCTTCAAATATTTGCCGGAAGTGCCGGTTCGGTGGTGCAGGATCGATCAACACGAGGCGCTTGGGTACGTGCCGTGTGCGGCCGTGCGCAGCCTCGACTGCGTATAGCATGGCGAGAAGGCCGCCCCACGAATACCCGACGATCGAGAGGGGCTCGATCGACAGCTCATCCACTACGCGATCGAGATCCGAAACGTGCGTCTGCCAGGTGATCGGGGTGCGATCGTCGGTCTTTGACCGGCCCCCGCCGCGCTGATCGTAGAATACCAGGCGATACCCGTCTGCCAGTCGCAGCATCTGCGGCAACAGGTAGTCATGATGCGCGCCGGGACCACCGTGGAGCACGAGCAATGGGGGTGCGTCGCTCGCCCCATATGCCGCCCAGAATAGCGGCACGGGTGTGCTGGTCGTGAAGCCGGATTCGCGTGGTGGCGGTATGGGGAGCATGCGAGAAAGCTAACGGGCTGTCATCCTGAGCGAAGCGAAGGATCCCTGTGAACGGCGCAACAGCATTTAACGCAGAGGTCGCAGAGAACTGCAGGAGAACTGCAGGAGAACTGCGGAGGACCGTGAAGGATGGTCTCGCCTGGATGTCTTGTTTGATGCCGTCGTGACGCTCCGAGGGTATCGCCAGGTCGTGGTCATTAACGACATAGGCGGAATGATTGTGGACTCGGCAATCACGGTTCATTCCACCAATACGCGCCTCCCTCTTCCGTACGCTTGCAGTTTTCTTTTGCAGTTCTCAGCAGTTCTCCTGCAGTTCTCTGCGACCTCTTGCAGTTCTCTGTGTCCTCTGCGTTCAAAAGCTGTTGCGCCGTCTGCGTCAAGAACGCCGTTCGGCCCCTCGAAGTGATGCGCATGCCCTCGAGCTTCTGACTCCTGTCCAGCACTCTTTCAACAGTCTGCTAACGGGCTGACGGCGACCGCCCCGGTCATGCATGGCGCGCGGCAATACGCGCCGTGGTCGTATGCACGCGGACGGTATGCTCGATGGGCTCGCCGTACCCGCCGGCGATTGTCACCGCCACCGGCAATCCCACTTCACGGCAAGCGTCGAGCACCATCGAGTCGCGCCGCGCGAGCCCGTCAAAGGTCAAGGCAAGATGCCCAAGCCGATCGCGTTCGTGGGGATCCGCGCCGGCGAGATACACGACGAGATCCGGCCGCGATTCGGCGAGCACCCGAGGCAACGCCTGTGCGAGGTGCGCCAGGTACTCCTCGTCTCCGGTGCGATCCCCGAGCTCGATATCCAGGCGGCCCGGTACCTTGTGAAACGGAAAATTCCGGGCGCCGTGCATGCTGAATGTGTAAACGCGTTCGTCTCCGGCGAAGATCGCGTGCGTGCCGTTGCCCTGATGCACGTCGAGGTCGATGATTGCGGCACGATCGATCCGTCCCTCGCGCAGCAAAGACGCGATGGAAACGGCGACGTCGTTGAAGACGCAGAACCCCTCACCGTGTGACGAAAAAGCATGATGGGTTCCGCCGGCGAGATTCATGGCCACGCCGTGGCTGAGCGCGTGCCGGGTGGCTTCCCAGGTGCCGCCCGCCGCGCGCCATGAGCGCTCGACGAGCGCGGGCGACCAGGGAAACCCGATGCGTCGCACGTCGGCTGCGGTCAATTCCCCGTTCGTGAACCGATCGACGTAGTCGGCCGTGTGTACGAGCAACAGGTCGTCGCGCGGGACCGGTGCTGGTACGTGCAGGTCTTCGGGCGCGACGATGCCTTCGGCCAGCACCGTGTCCCGCAGCAACGCATACTTGGCGATCGGGAACCGATGCCCTTCAGGAAGGGGAAAGCCGCAGCCGGCGCTGGACCAGGCGTGAAGACTCACGCACCGCGCTTTCCGAGCTTCACTCGCAGCGAAACTCGCTGTCCGCCGCGCAGCACCACGACCGTGACCTCGTCTCCCGGCTTGTGGGCGTACAGCGCGTCGGAATACGAGTAAAGATCCTTCACGATCGTTCCGTCGAATTCCACGATGATGTCATCCGGCTTGAGCCCGCCGGCATCCGCGGGACTACCCGGTCGAACGCCCGTGATTCGCAACCCCGGCGTGTCGCCGCCGGCCATATCAGGAATGGAGCCGAGGTAAACGTCGTTCCCTTCGCGCGAGGTGGCCTGGACGGGCGCCGCGACGCGCACCCACGTCAGCCGCTGCGGGCGATCGGCGATTTCACGCGTGACACGCTCGGCCATTGCAACGACACGTGCCTCACCACCGGCGTTGATCTTGTCCGGCGTGTCCGAGGCGCGGTGGTAGTCCTCATGCAGATCGGTGAAGAAGTGCAGCACCGGGATGTTTTTCGCATTGAACGAGGCGTGGTCCGACGGTCCAGAGCCGTCACCCTGCGCAGCCACCGACAAGCGCGGAGCGACGTTGGCGCTGTCGACCAATGCCGACAACTCGGTCGCCGTTGCCACACCGTACACGATCAGCCGATCGTTCTTCAGGCGGCCCACCATGTCGAAATTGAGCATGGCGTCCACACTGTCCACCGGGACGGGCATGTGCTCGACGAAATACGACGATCCGAGCAGCCCCTCCTCCTCACCAGAGAAGTTCGCGAAAATGATCGACCGCCGCGTCGGATGCTGTGCCAGCAGGCGCGCCAACTCGAGCACCGCGGCCGTGCCGGACGCATTATCGTCTGCGCCGAGCCGCACGGCGCCAACGGCGTCCGGGTCGAGCGCACCTTCAGTGGAAGTGCCAAGGTGGTCGAAGTGAGCGCCGAGAACGACGTATTGGCCGCGCAGCGACGCGTCCGTCCCCGGTAGCACCGCGAACACGTTCTGCGTCGGCAGGGAAGGGCTCGGGCCCCGTGCTGCCGGGCGAGCGACAAAGTGCTGCAAGTATGACGGCGAGAGCGAGCGCAAGCCGAGTGCGGCATAGCGCCGCGCAATCCACGCTGCAGCAGAGTCGTTGCCCGGGGTACCGGTAAGCCGGCCGGCGAGCGCTGGGCTCGCGAGATAGTTCACATCGCGGCGAATCGCGGCGGAGTCGGGAATGGCAAACGGCACCGGTGTGGTGCGCGCCGGTGCACAGGCGGACACGGCGACCGCCGTCGCGATCCATTGCGTCCGGCGGAAACGTAGTGCGAACATGGGATGGTTTCCCCGAGTGAGTCGATGGTGCGCGTCAGCGCGCGGTGAAGTCCGTGTTCACGCTCACCTCACGACACACTTCGGCGAGCAGAGTCGACGTCTTGTCAACATCGTCCAGGCTCACCATCTCATTCGGTGAATGCATGTAACGGTTGGGAACAGAGACGAGACCAGTCGCCACACCTTCGCGCGCGAGGTGAATCGCATCGGCGTTGGTAGCGGTGTCACGTCCAACGGCGTGCAGCGAATACTTGATGCCCTGGCGTTCGGCCGTGGCGCGCAACGCATCGAAGACGACCGGCGAAATGTTGGCGCCGCGACTGATGACCGGACCACCGCCTATCCGATGATCGCCGATCTCCTTCTTTTCGATATTCGGATGATCGGTCGCAAACGTCACGTCGACGACGATGGCCATTTGCGGATTGATGCAATTCGTGCAGACGAGCGCGCCGCCGCCGCGCCAGGCAATTTCTTCCTGCGTCGTTGCGGCGGCCACGACGCGTGCCGAGCCAGGGTTCTGCGCGTAGCGGCGCAGTGCCTCGAGCACGACGAACGCACCGATGCGATCGTCGATCGAGCGCGAGACGATGCGGTTGTTCGGAAAGTCGATCGTCTTGGAATCGATGACGCCCGGGTCGCCAACGGTCAGGCGACCTTCCGCTTCGGCGCGGCTCGATGCGCCGATATCCACCCAGATATCGGTCATCTTCGTCGCGTTGTCGCGATCGGACACCTTCATCAGGTGGATCGGCTTCTTGCCGATCACGCCAAGTACGTCACCGCCCCGCCCGAGAAACCGAATGCGCTGGCCGATGAGCACCTGCGTGTCCCACCCGCCAATCGGCGACGGATAGACATACCCGTCGTCGTCGATGTACTGCACGATCAACCCGATCTCGTCGATGTGGCCATCGAGCATGATCGTCGGCGAGCCGTTCGGGTTGACCTCGGCCATGCTGTTCCCTGCGACATCGGTTGTGACACGGTCGGCAAACGTCGCTGCTTCCTCTCGCCAGACGCGAGCCGCAGGCCCCTCGAACCCGGAGGGAGCAGGGGTGTCAAGCAACCGCTTGAGGAATGCGAGCGAGGACGGACTCAGCATGAGCAAATGGATTGAGGCGGTGTCTGTCCGAATCCAGCGGCCGGTGGCCTGTACACCGGCCCTAATGAACGTGTGGCCTACGAACGGGCAGCCTTTAACGATTGCGTTCGAAGACTGCCTTGCCTCCAATATAGGTCGCCAGGACATGTGTGCCGAGGATGTCATTCTCTGGCGCTGTCATGATGTCTCGGTCGAGGATCACGAAGTCCGCGTACTTCCCCGGCGTGAGGGAACCGCTGATGTTCTCTTGGAAACCAGCGAAGGCCGGCCAAATAGTCATGGATTTGAGTGCTTCCTCGCGCGTCATCTTCTGCTCGGGGAACCAGCCGCCTGGCGGCCAACCGAATTCATCCTGCCGCGAAACGGCCGCGTGGAACGAGTAGAGCGGGTTCACGCGCTCCACCGGAAAGTCGCTGCCGTTCGGGATGATGACACCGGTGTTCAACAGTGATCGCCAAGCGTACGCACCGAATGTGCGCGCGTAGCCGAGCCGGTTCGCTGCCCAGTACATGTCGCTCGTCTGATGTGCCGATTGCATGGATGGAATGACGCCGAGCTGAGCGAATCGTGGCACGTCGGCATGGTCGAGCACCTGCACATGTTCTATGCGAAACCGATGGTCCGCGGTTGGCACCGCCTTGAGCGCTGCTTCATACGCGTCGAGTGCCACGCGGTTCCCGCGGTCTCCAATTGCATGGGTCGCCACCTGGAAGCCGTGCTGGAGCGCCCTGGTCGAGACGTCGCGCAAGTGCTCGGGCGTGGTCTTGAGCAGGCCGTTGTTCTTCAAGTCATCGGCGTACGGATCGAGCAGCGCCGCGCCGCGCGAGCCGAGCGCCCCGTCCGCGTACAGCTTGATGGTGCGAATCCAGAGGTGGCCGTCGTACAGGGCGCTCTGCGGACCGCGCTGGAAGTAGTGCTCGATCGCGGCGCTGTCGTCGGACACCATCACGTACGCGCGAAGATTGAAGGTGCCGGCCTGCGCCAACTCCTCGAAGACGTCGATCACGCCGCGGGGCTCGCCGGCATCGTGAAGGCCAACCAGCCCGTAGCGGTTCGCCTCGGCAACGGCGGCAAGTGTCGCGCTGCGCATCTCAGCGCGCGACATCGACGGAACCACGCGGTTCACCAACTCCATGGCGTTGTCCACGAACACGCCCGTCGGCTCGCCGTTCGCTGCGCGCTCGATGCGGCCGCCGGCTGGGTCCTTCGTGGCGGCAGTGACTTTCGCCGCGCGCATCGCTGCCGCGTTGGCGAGAATGGCGTGACCGTCTACTCGCTCGAGCACCACCGGCGTATTCGGTGAGACGCGCGACAGCGCATCGTGCGTCGGAAAGCGGGTGTCGCCCCACTTGTTCTGATCCCACCCTCGGCCGATCACCCATTGGCCGGCCGGCGTATCCTTCACGCGTGCCGCAACGCGCGCAACGATTTCGTCGAACGACCGCGTGTCGGTGAGATCGATACTGCGTAGGAATTCGGCGAGCCCGAACAAGTGCGCGTGCGCGTCCACCATGCCGGGAATCACCGTCAGCCCCGTGCCGTCGATCACTCGTGTCGATGGGCCGCGCAGCAGGAGTGCTTCGCGCGACGATCCCACGAACTGCACACGGCCGTCACGCACCGCCAGCGCGGACACGAATGGACGGGAATCGTCCACCGTGTACACGCGGGCGTTGGTGACAATGAGATCGGCCGGCGGCGGCCCTGCGCGCTGCGCACCGAGCGTCGACGCGAGCGAGAAGGACGCGCCGAGCGCGGTGAGCATTCGAACGAATGACATATCGGTTAACTGTGCGGCTGAATGAAAGAGGCGTGCGGGATACCGTTACCTGCTCACTTTGACCGTTTCGCGCGCGCCACCAGGTACACCGGAACGGCAAGCAGTAAGAAGTATGCGATCATTGCAACTGCGTTGCTCGACGATCCGACCCGCTTCGACAAGTCAATGGCGGTGTCGAGTCCCTTTGCCTGGAATGCCGCGAGAATCACACCGGTGATCGCGCCACCGGCGATGAGGCCGGACGAGAACAACACGCCCGGACCTGAATCTGCGTTCGCGCCCTGGCGTTCTTCCGGCGAGAGACGGCGGTCCACGATCCAGCGTAGGATACCTCCCATGAACATCGTGGCCGATGTCGAGATCGGCAGGTACACACCGACGGCCACTGGCAGCGACGGCACGCCGATGAGTTCCATGGCAATCGCCAGAAATGCACCGACGAGAATCAGACCCCACGGCAGCTTCTGCGTCAAAATGCCGTCGACGACCAGGGCCATGATCTGCGACTTGGGCGACTCGAGCTTGTCGATCTCGCGACCGTCGTAGTTCACGCGCTCCCGTCCGCCGAGACCTGGGTCCACCAGATAGCGAATGGCGCCAGCCTGGTCGACGAGATACTTGCCCGCCGGTGCGGCCCCTGTCTGTTCATACACGTGGCCGACGCGGAACACCATGCTGTCCGCCTCGCCACCACTGACGGACACTAGTCGGCCGTTGCGCAGTGTCATGGGGCTGGATTCGATGTCATGGACCACGACACCTGCATAGTTCTTCACGACGATGGTCTGCTTGGCTTCGTTGAGGAAGTGGATGATGCCGCCAACGAGCAGCGCGGAGGCCGTCACGCCGAAGAGGAGTCCCAACTGTTGGCGCCAAGGCGTAGCGCCCACGAGAAAGCCGGTCTTGAGATCCTGTGAAGTCGCTCCGGCCGTCGAGGCCGCAACGCAGACCACACCGCCGATCGATAGCGCCAGCACACGGTACTCTATGCCAACCCACCCGACGGCGAGGAACATGAGCGAGGTGAGCAACAGCGTCGCCACCGTCATGCCCGACACCGGATTTGACGACGAGCCGATCTGACCGGTGATGCGACTGGACACCGTGACGAATAGGAACGCAAAGAAGAGCGCGAGAAGCGCTCCGATGATGTTGATGTGAATCTGCGGCAATGCGACCATGGCCACGAGGCAGAGCAGTGCGCCGACGACGACGACGATCATCGGCATGTCGCGCTCTGTGCGTCGCGTCGCGTCGGCCGTTCCGCGGCCCTTGAAATCCTTGAGCCCAGCGACGAGCGCCTGCCAGATCGTGGGAAGCGTTCGGCCGAGGCTGATGATGCCCGCCGCAGTCACTGCACCGGCACCGATGTAGTAGATGTAGTTCGACCGGATCTCACTCGCTGACATGTCGGCGATAAGCTTGTTGGCCGGGAAAATGGTCGTGGTGAAGCCGGAGCCGAAGAACTTGATCGCGGGGATGAGGGCGAACCACGCGAGCACGCCGCCGCCGAAGAGATATCCGGCAATACGCGGCCCGATGATGTAGCCGACGCCGGTGAGCTCCGGGCTGATCTCCGCCTGGATTTCCCCAAACAGTTGCGTCCGTCCTCCCGCTATCGCCGTTTCGAACGCTCGGCGCGGCACCTCGAGCCACAGGTGCAGTCCTGACGCGATGAACTTGTAGACCGCGCCGACACCGAACCCCATGAACACGGTTTTCGCCTGAATGCCGCGTTCTTCGCCGACGATCAGCACCTGCGCGCAGGCCGTCCCTTCTGGGTACTTGAGGTTGGCGTGCTCCTTCACGATCAGGCTGCGTCGCAGCGGGATCATGAAGATGACGCCAAGGATGCCGCCGACGATGCCGATCGCCATGACGGTGGTCCACGGCAGGTTGTAGCCGAGGAGCAACAGGGCCGGCAACGTGAACGAAATGCCTGCTGCGATCGACTCACCTGCCGAGCCGGTCGTCTGCACCATGTTGTTCTGCAGAATGGTGGCTGGCGGCCGGCCAAGGATCTTCGAGATGTAGCGGAAGATCGTGATCGACAGGACGGCGACGGGAATCGACGCGCTGACCGTGAGGCTGACCTTGAGCGCGAGGTACACGCTCGAGGCGGCAAACATCAGGCCGAGAATGATGCCGAGAATGATGACGCCAGGTGTCAATTCCGCCGGGGCTTCAGTGGCGGGAATGAACGGCGTATGAACGGCGTCGTCGGTGCGAATAGAGGGAGAGCTCATTCGGGCAATATGGGGGCACCTTACGCGGGGCGATAGCGGGATCGAGACTCGTTTACAGGGGCCGGTGTCGGCCCCGATCGACGCATTCGTCACCATCTCACATATCCATGTATGGATTTCGTCGCCAACTGTCGGCGTGAATCCTGCGCCAAGTAGTTTCTTGCCATGACCGCTCCTTCAAGGATTCGTATGCGCCGAATGCTCGCCGCCGCCGCTTTCGCCATCGTGGGGTTCTCGAGCGCCGCGGCAGCGCAGCGGCGCGGCGACACCGTCTCCACCCCTCTTCGCGACGTCCGATACGACGTGACATTCATGCGCGCCAACGCCGAACAGCGCATAGTGGACGTCGCGATGTCGTTTACCACGACCACCGCAGCTCCGACGATACTCTCGTTGCCCGCATGGACGCCGGGGGCGTATGAGATTTCTTACTTCTCGCGATGGGTGACCGGGTTCCAGGCAACGGCTGACGGCAAGCCGCTGACTTGGGACAAGATGGATTACGAGACGTGGCGCATACGAACGGACGGCGCCAAGAACGTACGCGTGTCGTTCCGCTATGTCGCCGATACGCTCGACAATGCCATGGCGTGGACGAAGCCGGACTTCCTGCTCTTCAACGGCACGAATCTCTTCTTGTATCCGGATGGCCAGTCATTCGACTATCCGTCGTCCGTAACGGTGCATACCGAGGCAGACTGGCAGGTCACGACGGGGTTGTCCCCTGCGTCGCGGGCGCGGACGTACACGGCGGGCAACTACCACGATCTCGTGGACATGCCATTCTTCATTGGACATTACGATCTGGACAGCACTCGAATCGTGAATCGCTGGGTGCGATATGCCACCTACCCGGTGGGCGCCGTGAGCGCGCATATCCGCCAAACCGCATGGGACCAACTGAAGCGGGTGATTCCTGTGGAGGCGTCGGTGTTCGGCGAGACGCCGTGGGAGAACTACACGATCATGCAGATCGTCGATTCCACCTATGGCGGGGCGAGCGGGCTCGAACACCAGAGCTCTCACGTCGACGTGGTCGCGCCCGCGTACGTCGGCAGCGATTTCCAGCCGTCGCTCTATGCACACGAGATCTTCCACTCGTGGAACGTGAAGCGGTTGCGCCCGTCGGAGATGTGGCCATATCAGTACGAACATCCACAGCCCACCCCGTGGCTCTGGGTGTCGGAGGGCATCACCGACTACTACGCCGATCTCGCCCAGGTACGCGGCGGCGTCAACGATGCGGCGGCTTTCTACAAGCTGACCGGTGACAAGATGAATGAAGTCATGAGTGCCGTGCCGGTTTCCCTCGAAGACGCGTCGCTCAATACCTGGGTGCATCCGGTGGACGGCACCGAATACATCTACTATCCAAAGGGGTCGCTCGCGGGATTCATGCTCGACGTCCTGATCCGTGACGCGAGCAACAACCGTCATTCGCTCGATGATGTCATGCGGTCGTTGTACCAGACGACGTACAAGCGCGGACAGGGCTTCACCGGTGCAGAATGGTGGAGCGCCGTGAGTGCCGCGGCCGGCCCAGGCGCAAAGTCGTTCGCGTCCTTCAACTCGCGTTACATCGATGGACGCGAGCCATTCCCGTGGGACAGCATTCTCCCGCTGGTAGGACTGCGCGCGCACCAGGAACAGGTTCCCCGCCTGGGAGTTCTCACGCAACAGGACCTCAACGGAATGCTCGTGGCGAACGTCACCGAAGGCAGCTCAGCCGCTGCGGCCGGCGTGCGGGCGGGTGATTACCTGATTTCGGTGGGCGATATTCCTGTCGTCGACCAACAGTTCGGCGCCAAGCTGCGAGCAAAATACGGCGCGTCGGCCGAGGGATCGCCGCTTCCAATCACGGTGCGCCGTGGCACCGAGACCATCACGCTGCCGGGGAAGCTGCAGTTCGCGCCTGGGGACCTGGTCGTGGCCCCGGATCCTGCGGCGACGCCGAAGGCAATCCGTATCCGGAACGGCATCCTCACAGGCACGACCGGGCCGTAGCCCCAAGGCGTGCCCTGGGGACGCTCAGGGTGGAAAGCTCGTAGCGTACGCGGCCCACGGACCAGTGGTATGCGTCGTCTCGCGAATGAGCTTCATGACCGTGGTCAGCGCATCCTTGTCGTCGATCGGAATAGATATCCCGGAGACGCGGGTGTTGAGAATGCTGTAGGGTAGCGGGTCCTGAGATGCGTACACCAGCAGATACCCGTGCTGGTTGAACCCGGACGACGACATCGATTCGCGTCCGCCACGCTCGCCCCCCCGGCCACCCATGGGTCGTCCCATGCCACCCGCCGGCTCCTGCGGCTGGCCCGGCCGGCGAATCAAGCGCGACGTGTCGCTCAAACTCAGTTTGGCCAGCGATGTCTGTACGAGATGCGATCCCGCGTCCACGAATCCGCTTCGGGTTGAATCGTCGGGGAACAGAAGTACGCTGCCGGCGCCGGGCGTCACCAGGAACACGGCGACATTTGCCGGGCGGTCGACTTGTAGCGTGAGGTGCAGCGGCCTGCGCTCGCCCTTTTGCGGTGCAACACGCGGCGCGAGAGCGTCGGCCGGGCCAAATTTGAGCGGACCACTACTGGCACAGCCAGAAAGGATGGCGAGCAGCGCCACAACCTGTATTCTATGCGATCGCACTAGACCCTCACGAAGCATTTGAGAGAAGACCCCCAATGAAACCTGCTCCCCGCCCACGGCGAGCGCCGCTGGCGCTCGCGTCGATCATCCTCTTCGCCTGTCCCGCGGCTGTCCTCGCTCAAGCAACAACAGCGCCACTCTCAACGTCGATTGCCGCGCGGACGGCGGGCATGGAGCGCCGAGACGGGTTTCTTCCAATTTACCTCGACCCGAGGTCAGGGCGCATCCTCATCGAGATCCCGCGGGACTCGACGCGTGCCCTCCTGCTCATTACCCAAGCAACCGGTTTGGGTTCGAATCCCATTGGCATCGATCGGGGTTCCAGCGGCGAGACCCAGGTGGCCCGCTTCGACCGCGACGGCGACCGGGTGCTCCTCGTGCTCGAGAACTGGGCATATCGCAGCACGTCGGGAAGCGCGGATCACTTGCGTACCGTTGCCGAGGCCTTCCCGCCAAGCACCGTGGCGGCCATGCCGCTCCTGGCCGACGAGGGCGGACGCCTGCTCGTCGATGCGACCGACGTCGCGATGCGCGACTGGAACGATGTCGTGGGAACGCTGACGCGAAGCCAGCAGGGGACGTACGCGGTGGCGCGCGACCGTTCGACGATCTACCGGCCGTACACCAAAGCCTTTCCGGATAACACGGAAATCGACGTCGCCCTCACCTATGCCACGACAGCGCGCCCAGGCGGCATCGTGGCATCGATCGTCCCGGATGGCCGAGCGTTCACGCTGCGACAGCACCTGAGTTTTCTCAAGCTCCCGGACGCCAACTTCCATACGCGCGCGATCGACCCGCGCGTCGGCTACTTTGGCGTTTCGTACAAGGACTACGCGCAGCCGATTCAAGACCCGCTACAGATTCGCCTCGCGTCACGGCATCGCCTGGAACGCGTCGACCCGAATGATCCCAAATCGCCAATCAAGGAACCGATCCGCTATTACGTCGACCGTGGTATTCCCGAACCGATGCGCTCGGCGACGCTTGCCGGCGTGAAGTGGTGGGAGCAGGCGTTTGACCGCGCGGGTCTCACGGGGGGATTCAAGGCCGAACTGCTCCCCGAAGGGGTAGATCCCATGGACGCCCGGTACAACGTCGTACAGTGGGAGAACCGTAACGAGCGCGGGTGGTCGGTTGGTGGTGCGCTCACCGATCCGCGTACCGGCGAGATGATCAAGGGCATGGCCCGGCTCGACTCCCATCGTGCGCGTACCGACTACAATCTCTACGCCGGGCTGATGGGCGCCGCCGCCTCTGCGGCCGACACGGCGTTCGTGCTCGCCCGCGTGCGCCAGGTGAGCGCGCACGAAACGGGGCACACGCTCGGTCTGTCGCACAACTACATCGCGTCGACCTACGAGCGCGGTTCGGTGATGGACTACCCGCCGCCGCGCGTGCGACTCGACGCGAACGGGCGCATCGACATCCAGCAGGCGTACGCGGTTGGACCGGGCCCGTACGACGTTTGGGCCATTCACTGGGGCTATGGCATCTTTCCGGTCTCGAGCGAGCGCGACTCGCTGCGCGCCATTGTCGCCGACGGCCTCAAGAAGGGCTATGTCTATCTCTCGGACGCCGATGCGCGCCCCGAGTACGGCTCCGACCCGCGCGTGAACCTGTGGGACGACGACGCCACGCCGCTCGACTTCCTCAGAAGTCAAACCGCAGTACGTCGCGTCGCCATGCGCGACTTCGGGCTGCGCAACATCAGACCCGGCGATCCGATCACGCTGTTGCAGGAACGATTTGCCCCTGTCTACTTCATGCATCGCTTCGCTTTGAATGGCACGTCGAAGGCCATAGGCGGGATGGAGTACACCAACGCCGTCAGTGGCGACGCGCAGCAGGCAACGCGGCCCGTCGCCTATAAGCAGCAAATGGACGCGCTGCACTTGATGGTCAGCGCGTTGAGTCCGGATGAGCTGGCCATTCCGGATACCGTGTTGACACTCATGGCACCAGGGGCGAACGCCGTGACGCCGACCGTGGAATTGTTCCAGAGTCGCACTCGGCCGGCGTTCGACGAACTGGGTGCCGCGCAGACGTTGTCGCAGATGATCGTCGACATGATTCTGCAGCGCGATCGAGCTGCCCGGCTGGTGGAATTCGGCAACCGCGGTGCCGGGCCACACCTCACGCTCGGCGGCACGATCGACGCTCTCGTTGGTGCAACGTGGGGTGCACCGGCTCAGCCGTCCCCCAAGCTCGCGGCGCTGCAGCGCGTCACCCAGCGCACCGTGGCCGACAAGCTGCTGATGCTCGCCGCCGACAACGACGCCGCGGCCGAGGTGCGTGCGATGGCTGAGCTCAAGATTGCCGACCTCCGCTCCAAGGCGCGCAGTCGCCAGACGGCGGCACGCGGCGACGACGAGCGCGCGCACTGGCTGTCGATCTCGAACGATTTCACGCGGTGGATCGACAAGCGCGAACTACCCAAGTTCTCGCCGTCGCTCGTTGCGCCTCCGGGGGATCCGTTTGGGATGCCGTAGGGACCAGACGCGAGACGGCTGACTCTAGCGAAGAAGGGCGGAAGCGACGATGTCGCTCCCGCCCTTCTCATAATCCAGCCATCAGCAGCTACCAGGACGCCAGGTTGTCCATCCACGAATTTGGAATTGCGACGTACTTTCGCATCATCGACGATGCCTTGGCCACGGAGCAGGAATCGTAGACGTAGTCCTTTTGACCATTGGCGTACGAATCGTCCACGGTCGACGGAGACGGGGTGCCGCCGATGAGGAAATTCAGTCCGCTGAGCGTGGCGCCATACGTGGTGTTGTTTCCGTTCGACGTCAGCGTACCGCCCACGAGGACAATGCCGCTCCACATGTTGCTTCCGCTGATCGTGAAATTGCTGTCGGCAATGATGATGCCGCGTCCGGCATTCGGCAGACCATAGTTGTTGGTGTGAACGCGGATGATCGGCCAGTAGTTCGTATCTACTGCGAAGTCATGGGCGGAGGGAAAGGCCCCGCCCGGGATCGTGATTTCGGCGGGGATCGCGTTGTTGTTGACGATGCCGTTCCAGTCGATGCCCACCGTTGGCTTGAGTTGCGCGAATGTCTTGCTGGTATCCACCGGCGGACTGCCCAGGAAGGACGAAGCGTTTCCGTTCACGACCAAGTCGCCTTTGTCCACCTGAGCCCCGGCTACGTTGGGCATCTGTCCGCACTCATCGACGCCACTGATCGTACCCGCGCCGTTCTTCACCAATCCCGACAAGCTTACCCAAGCCGCCTTCACCTTCATTGTCGTCGTTATCCACTGCGCGTACACGCCTACGGTGTGCTCCGCGTACACGGAGTTGCCCGCGCCGCTCAGCTTGACCGTGGTGTCCGTGCCCTTCGAGCGTATGAAATAGACCGCCGGAGTGACCGAGTCGACCATTGGGCGCACCTTTACGGCTACGACGTCCGCATATCCCCCGCCCCCGGGCAGGGGAACGCGAGTCCACTCGGAGTCGGCCGTCACCGGGTCGCTGCAGTGGCTGCACCAGCTCGTGTCGCGTAGTACCATGAACTGCTCGAGCCCTGTCTCGGCCAGGTTATAGGCGCGGTTCTGGCTCCGCTCGGCGGTGTTCGTCATGTACTCCGCCCTGACCGATGTGAACGCCGCCGCCAATGCTGCCGTGATGACGGCGATGATCAGAATGGTCATCGGCAACGCGAACGCTTTTCGATTCTTCAGCTGAACCATGGATGGCTCCAGTCAGTACGAACGGACGTTTTTGAAAAACACCGACGTCACGATGTGCGACGCCGAATTCGTTGCATTCTTGTCCGACGTTTTCTTTGGACTAAGGGAGTTGAGCACCAGATTCACCCCGCGGATGAGCGCGACGTTGGGCGGCACGGTGCGCGCCGAGTCTTCGCCGGCCTGATAGAACTTGAATCGGGCCGACGTGTCGAACGGCGCGAGGATCTCTTCCGTTGCTCCCCCGATCGCGGTGCGGTACAGGCCAATGAAGCCGGGATAAGCCGTGGATGGCTTGAACGAGTAGGAGATCTTCTGCCAGAGGAATACGGTGGCCGACGTCGTCGCACCGGTCGGTGCCGGCGCCTGAAGATCGAGAATGCTTCCCGTTCGACCATTCATCCTCACGGTGCGAATCTGCGCTTGGCCGCTGCCCGCACCAGTGCAGAGCGCCGGATTGCTGCTCGAGAGGGGCATCGTGGGGGGGCTCGGTGTAACGACAGTGTACCGGCCGGTGGTCGGGTTGCGCCAGGCGAAACCACCGTAGACGGCCTGTGCGACGGCCGCTGAATCGGCAGGTAGCATGCTGACCGTCGTCACGGTGCCAGCGGTGGCGCAGACCAATCCGAACTGATACGGCACGATGATGCGAATCGCCTTGCCGTCCAAGGCTACTGAGTCGACTCCTCCCGAATCCTGTACCATGCGGAGATCGGACAACAGGATGTTCGTGGAGGTGCGCGCGATACTCCGCGCCGTGCGCATATTCGTCTGCTGATCGAAAAACCGCCCTTGAGAGGTGAGCAGTTTGGTGAACGCCACGCCAAGCACGCCGAGGATCACCAATGCGATCAGCACCTCGATCAGCGTGAATCCGCGGCGTGAGTTCAGAGTGTTCATGTCAGCACCCGGTGCACAACGCCCCACTGGTCGAGGGCAACGTGCGGTCGAGGATTACCGAATCGGGCCTGACCGCGCTGCTCGACGGCACCACGACGATCTTGATGGTGTATCGCGACGAGGACAGGGTTGTGATGGTCAGCCTGCGCGTATACCTGAAGTCGCCGAGCGTGAAGCTCGCGTTGGACGTGTTCCAGCCCGCCAGCGTGCTGTACGGTACGGCGCCGAATTTATTGGCCTCGAGCTGCAGCGCCGCTGTGCGCTTTGCCGCGCCATCGTTATCGCGGCCGCGAATGGCGACGTACATGCTCAGCATGGACAGCGACATGAGGACGAGCGACATGATGGTCATGGCCACCATGATTTCGATGAGCGAAAACCCTTTGCGTTGTTTCATCGACTCTGCACCATGCCGGCCCGGGAAATCCAGACCTTCTTGGTCACGCCATTCGCCGACAGCGTGATGAGCAGCGTGTCGTTCGCCAAGCCGTTCGGGTATACCTCCAGCGCGGATCGCGAGAAGGTGACTGAGCCGGGCGGCAGACTGTACGGATCCTGACCGAGTCCTGCGCGGCGAAAGAACAGGGCACCTGCGCGATCGGTGACGACCAATTGCAGGTTGGTCGCATCCCAGGACACGCGAATGGGCCGGCGATTGCGGCTTGCCAGGGCGAACGCCGCCTCGACATCGGTTCGCACGACAGCCGCGGCGCGCAGGACGCGTTGTTGAACGATGATCGAATGGAATTTGCCCGTGGACATGCCCCCCACGACGCCAACCATGACGATCACAATGAGCAGCTCGATCATCGAAAAGCCGCGCCGTCGCAGCACGTCCGAGGGCCGGCAATGAGAGTTCATGACAGCACCCAAATGAAAGCGGTCCAGACTATTACGTGGACGGCAGCGGATATCACTACGTAACTATACCGTCCTCGTCTGTAACCTCCATCACAGGGACAGAATGTCCGGGTTGGCCCGACAGGGGGCCAGCTGGGTCGGCAACATATTGTTGGCAATGGGGTTAGCCTGCCGGACTGCCAGTGGCTTCCGTGGGCGGCTATCTCTCAGGCTGCGGGCTGTTCCGCCGCGATTCACGAACCGGTGCGGAGGTGTGGATGCGGATTCGCAAACTCGGCGTCGTCGGCGCGGGTACCATGGGAAGCGGCATTGCAGCCCTGGCAGCGTCAGCTGGTCTGCCCGTGGTGCTGCTCGATATTCCAGGGACGGGAGACGACAGAAACGCCACTGCGCGTGCCGGCGTGGAACGCGCGAAGAAGTCGAGACCGGCGGCGTTCATGGACGTCGAGCGGGCCGCGGCCATCGAGATCGGAAATACCGAGGACGACCTCGCGAAGCTGCGCGGCTGCGATCTGGTCATCGAAGCGATCATCGAGCAGCTCGAGCCGAAGCGGGCACTCTATGAAAAGCTGCAAACATTGTTGCCGGAGCACGCGATCGTCGCGTCGAATACTTCTGGCATACCAATGCAGCTCCTGATGCAGGGACGCTCGGCATCGTTCCGGTCGCGCTTCCTCGGCATGCACTTCTTCAATCCGCCGCGCTATCTCCATTTGCTGGAGATCATCCCGACGCCGGAAACGTCCAGGGCGGCCACCGACGCTGCGCGCTGGTTCAGCGATCGGATTCTCGGCAAAGGAATCGTCGTCGCGAAGGACGTCCCTGGCTTTGTCGCCAACCGTCTCGGCGTGTTCGGCATGGTGCTCGCCATTCGACAGATGGAGAAGCACGGGCTGACGATCGACGAAACGGACGCGCTGACAGGTGTCCTCACCGGCCGGTCGAAGTCCGCGACGTTTCGAACGGCTGACCTGTCCGGCATCGACGTCATTGCGCACGTCACGAAAGAACTGAGCGACACGACGAAGGAGGATTTCTCGCTGCCGCCCTGGGTGCTCGATCTCGTGAAGGCTGGCCGGTTGGGCGAGAAGAGCGGCGCCGGCTTCTACAAGCGGGTGGGCAAAGAGATCCACACGCTCGATTGGCGGAGCGGCCAATACGCGCCGCAGACGAGGTTGGACACCCCGGAACTGAAGCGCCTGTTGCGGCTCCCATTGCCCCAGCGCTTTGCCGCGCTCCGTGACTGGAACGGTCGGGAAAGTACATTCGTTAAAGAATACTTACTGCGCTTTTCTCACTACGTGTTGAGTACGACGCCGGTCATCGCCTACGATCTCGCGGCCGTCGATCATGCGATCGAGTGGGGGTATGCCTGGGACGCCGGACCGTTCAGGCAGATGGACATGATTGGCGTCGAGTTCCTGCGCCGCGGGTTCGCCGAGCTGGGTCTCGACGAACCGGCATTGCTCCGCGAGGCGACCCACGGGTTCTACTCCACGGACGGCACGCAGGTACTCGCGCTCGCTGGCGGCTACGAGCCGATACCGCATGAGGAAGGCGAGATTCGCCTCGCGGAGTTGCACCTTCCCTCCAACCGCGAGCGGCGCGTACTCGAGCATTCCGATGACGCGTCGCTGCTCGACGCCGGATCGGGCGTGGCCGTGCTCGAGTTTCACAGCAAGATGAACACGCTCGGCGAAGGCGTGATCGCGATGATCCATCGCTCCCTCGATCGTGTCGAGCGCGCCGGCCTGGCGGGCCTGGTGATCGGCAACGAGGACCCCCGCACGTTCACGGCGGGCGCCGATCTCTCGTTGATTCTCACACTCGTTCAGGCTGGCAACTGGAAGCAGATCGAGAGCGCGGTGCGCACCTTCCAGGACACCGCGCTCCGTATTCGGCAAGCGCCATTCCCGGTCGTGGCCGCGCCCTTTGGCCTGACGCTCGGCGGCGGCTGCGAGTTCTCGCTGTACTCGGATCGGGTGCAGGCACACGCTGAGCTGTATATGGGGCTCGTAGAGGTCGGCGTCGGATTGATTCCCGCGGGGGGAGGAACGACCGAGCTGCTGTTCCGCTTCACCACGGAGCTTGGACCGTACGCCGAGGCCGATCCGTTCGAGGCGGTGAAACGCGCCTTCCAGTTGATCGCTCTGGCGACGATGAGCACCAGCGCACTGGACGCGCGCAAGCTCGGCTTTCTGCGCGACGTCGATCGCATCACGATGAATCGCGACCGACTGATCGCCGATGCCGTTGCGCGGGTCGTGGATCTCTCGCCCGACTACGTGCCGCCCCTGCCACGTACCATACCGGCCCTCGGCAAGGAAGGTCTTGGCAACCTGCATTACGCAGTGTGGGCCATGCACGAGGCGGGACAGATCACCGATCATGAAGTCCGGATTGCGCACGAGCTGGCCTACATCCTGACGGGCGGAGACGGTCCGCCGCGACGCGTCACGGAACGGGACATCCTCGATCTCGAACGCGACGCATTCTTGCGGTTGCTGGGTACGAAAGAGACACAGGAACGAGTGCAGTACATGTTGAAGACCGGCAAACCGCTGCGGAACTGACACTGGAGGCAGAGACATGAAAGAAGTCGTAATAGTGTCGGCCGTGCGGAGCCCGGTCGCCAAGGGCAAGAAGGACGGGGCGCTGGCGAACGTGCATGCCGTCGACCTGTCGGCGCGCCTCATGCGCGCTGCGATCGAGAAGGCGGGCGTCGAGGCCAACATCGTCGACGATGTCTTCTGGGGCTGCGCGATGCCCGAGGCGACGCAGGGGTTGAATGTCGCACGACTATCATGGTTGCGCGCCGGACTACCGGTCGAAGTACCGGCTGCGACGATCAATCGTTTCTGCTCGTCGGGACTGCAGTCGATCGCGCTCGGCGCGCAGGAGATCATGAGCGACATGGCGGACGTCGTGCTGGCCGGCGGCGTCGAGATGATGAGCCAGGTGCCGATGTCCGGGTATCACACGCGGCTCGACGCCGATCTCACCGAGTCGTACATCGGGATGGGCTTCACGGCCGAACGGGTCGCCGAACGCTGGAAGGTGACGCGCGAGGATCAGGACCGCTGGGCGCTTGAGAGTCAGCAGAAGGCGACGAAGGCACTCGCAGACGGCCGATTCGCCGGGCAGATCGTGCCAGTCCCCGTGGAACAGGTTGCGTGGAATGGCGTGGAGAAGACGGTGACGCAAGTGGCGTTCGTGCGCGATGAGCTGCCGCGGTCCGACACGACCATCGAAGCGCTCTCGAAGCTACGCCCGGCGTTCAAGGCAAACGGCACCGTGACGGCTGGCAACGCGAGTCCGTACAGCGATGGCGCGGCGGCAGTGTTGTTGATGACCGCCGAACGCGCGAAGGCATTGGGGATGAAGCCGCTCGCGCGATTCATCACCTTCGCGGCTGCCGGCGTGGAACCGGACATCATGGGTGTGGGACCAATCAAGGCGGTTCCGAAAGCGCTGAAGCGCGCCGGTATGACCATGGCCGACGTCGATCTCGTGGAATTCAACGAGGCCTTTGCCGCGCAAGTCGTGGCAGTGGTGCGGGACCTCGGCATTCCCGAGGACAAGGTGAACGTGAACGGCGGCGCGATCGCACTCGGCCACCCGCTCGGTGCTACTGGCGCAAAGCTCACGACGCAGGTTGTCCACGAGCTGGGCCGTCGCGGCGGCGGTATTGGGATGGTGACGATGTGCATTGGCGGAGGCATGGGCGCCGCCGGGCTGTTCGAGGTGTACGGGGCCTAGTGAGACACGGGACACGGGACACGGGACACGAGACACGGACGCGACACGCGACAGCCTGTCATCCTGAGCGAAGCGAAGGATCTCTATGAACTGCGGGCCGACCGCTAGGAGCAGCCAGCGACTGACATAAAGTCGTGTCCCCGCGGGGCCGATACTGATGAGTGAATGCAGCACCTTCACTCACCACGGGTCCGGGGCGACATGGTACGGCTCGCAGTTGTACCTGGCGGATATGACGATGCGCCGTCACGGACCGTCGAACCGGGGCGATTGTTCCTTTGGTTCCCGGTCGGACTCGCGTTGCGGAAGGTCCGTCGTTACCTCGTCCAGCTCGATCGTCCGTTCACGATGACGGCGACGGGCGCGCTGACGGTCGATGCGCCGGAAGGCTATCCGGAAGAGCTGCTGCTCGATCTCGCCGACTTTCTGACGATGGACGAAGGCGCGGATACGCGGTGCGTCTTCAAGATCGGCGCTGATGATCTCGAGGTCGATGACATTCACCGTGTACGCACCATTCACGAACTGCGGCAGATCCACGTGTCGTCGTGGTTCGTTGAAATCTTGCGCGGTGACCGGTTGACGAGCGTCTTTCAGCCGATCGTGCGTGCCGATGAGACGTCGCATGTGTTCGGCTATGAAGCGTTCGTCCGGGGGATTGGCCAAGACGGACGAACGATGTCGCCGGGTCCGCTGTTCCATGCGGCTCGCGGTTGCGGCATGGTGCCGGAACTGGACTGTGCGGCGCGACGTTCGGCGATCCGCTCCGCCGGAACCTACGACGACCGACAACAGCTCTTCCTCAACTTTACGGTGGACGCAGTACGCGAAGGCGTCCATGCGCTGGTGCCAACCATCGAAGCGATCGATGCCGCTGACCTTGCGCGCGAGCGCGTGGTCTTCGAGGTGACCGACGCCGAGGATGCGAGCGACGTGCGGCAGCTTCGTGCCGTCGTCGATTCAGTACGGCAGGCAGGGTTCCGCGTCGCGCTGGACGACATTGGATGTGCCGACTACTCGCGCCACCTCGTGAGCGAAGTACGTCCGGATTACATCAAGCTGGACATGGAACGAGTGCGCACGTCGCCACTTCCACATCTCGGCGACGCCGAGCGGCTGATGGATCTGGCCGTCCGCCTGCATATCGAAACGATCGCCGAAGGTGTGGAAACGAGCGAGGAGTTGGCGTGGAATCGTGAGCGCGGTGCGACATACGTGCAGGGGTACTACATCGCGCACCCGGCCGCCCTGTCGGCCTGAGGGAAGGTCGACGCCGGGCGAGTCTGACATCGCTTGTGCGGAGGCGCATCTGGATTCTGAGTGCCGATGAGCGTAAGCTCTCGCGTCGTCATTCATTGGATTACTCAATGCGCTCTCTGTTGCTTGTTGTCGCCGCCGCCCCCTTCCCTCGCGCAGGCCCCCGTCATGACTCCCTCGGCGTTGCCGAAGCCCATCGTCATCCATGCCGATCAAATTCTCGACGGCAAGGGTCATGTCATCCACGGTGGCAGTGTCATCGTGCAAGACGGCAAGATCTCGAAATTGGAGAAGGCCGCGACCGGCGCGGCCACGTACGATCTGAAGGGGCTCACGCTGCTCCCCGGGATGATCGATGGACATTCCCATCTCACCTGGTACTTCAATCGCCAGGGGCGTTACCACACGCGAGGGGACGGCGACACGCCGGTAGAGTCGATGCTGTCCACGGCAGGGAATGCGTATGCCACGCTGATGGCGGGCTTCACGACCGTTCAGAGTCCGGGCTCGGCGGAAGACAAGGATCTGCGTGAGTGGATTGCGCTCGGGCAGATCCCGGGGCCGCGCGTCATCACGTCTTTGAATCCCTTCAACAGCCCGACACGTCTCACGCCCGATTCGCTGCGCGCGCTCGTGCGGAAGCGTAAGGCGGAGGGCGCGGACTTCATCAAGATCTTCGCATCGGCGAGCATCCGCGACGGTGGCGCGCTCACGATGACCGCCGAGCAGCTCCAGGCCATCTGCGGCGAGGCCAAGGCACAAGGGCTGCGAACCATGGTGCACGCACACAGCTCGGAGAGCATTCAGGCGGCAGTTCTCGCCGGCTGCAGCCAGGTCGACCATGGCGTGTTCGCCAACGATGACGTGCTGAAACTGATGGCCGATCGCGGCGTCTATTTCGATCCGCAGATTTGCCTGGTATTCCGAAATTATCTGGACAATCGCGCGAAGTATGAAGGCATTGGCAACTACAACGAGGCGGGCTTCGCATCGATGGAGAAAGCGATCCCCACGGCAACCGAGATGTTCAAGCGCGCGCTGAAGACACCCGGGTTGAAAGTGGTGTTTGGCACGGATGCGGTGGCCGGCGCGCACGGTCGTAACGCCGAGGAGCTGGTCTGCCGCGTTCAGGCGGGCGGCCAAACGCCGCTGGAAGCGATCACCTCCGCCACCTCACTCGGCGCCGAGGCGCTTGGACTGGGCGATCAGATCGGCAGCATCGCGCCGGGCATGCAGGCGGATCTCATAGCGGTGCAGGGTGATCCGACGAAAGACATCACCGCGTTGCGCCGCGTGATGTTCGTGATGAAGGGGGGGAAGGTCTACAAGAACGAAAGATGATTTGTTATTGCCCGTGCTCGGCTCGCTCTGGCTCGGCGCGTGCATGAGCCGTGAGCGTGCCAGAACCTCGAATCGTTGGAAGATCGGTTCGGCGCGTCTCGGCCAGTGCCACGCCGCAGATCGCGCTTGCTGCAGCGGCCTTTGGCGCGGTTGCATTACTCGCCAAGGGATTGAATCCTGCGTCACCGCCCTTGCTCGACGAGCGTGTGCGCGGCGCGGCACGGCGTCCGTCGGTCCGAGCGACGGCGCGGGCGCTCTCACCACTGTATCCCATCGGTCTGCCGGGCGGCTGCCTCACGATCGCCTACGCAACAGCCCACTTGATGAGGCGTCGGCAGGCGCGCGGCGGCCCAGCGATCGTTACGTCAGCATGGGTCGGCTGGCTCGCGCATCGCGGCGTGAAATTGGTCTTTCATCGCGCGCGGCCCCATCGTCGTGGCACGCGGCGGCGCACCGATAGTTATCCCAGCGGCCATACCACGGGTGCCACCGCGCTCGCGCTCACGACTGCTCGCATCCTCCATCGCCGCGGTTTGCTCTCCACGCCGGCCGCGGTAGCGATTGGCCTCGGACCGCCAGCCGCGATGGGCGCGTACCGTGTGATCGCCGACGATCACTGGGCCACGGATGTCGTCGGCGGATGGCTGCTCGGTGCGGCTGTAAGCCTGACATGCACTGCGCTGCTCGGTGACACCTGACGTGGAGCGATAGGTTGCCTCTGCCCAGGCTTCGTTCAGGCAGCTGCCGCCGGCAGCCAAAGCACGAAACGCGATCCTTCTCCGGGCACGCTGCTCACCGTGATGTCTCCGCCCATCATCTGGGCAAGGTTTCGGCTAATCGATAGGCCGAGGCCGGTTCCGCCGTGCGAGCGCGTATACCCGTTCTGCACCTGGACAAACGGTTGGAAGATCCGCCGAATGTCGTCCGGAGAGATGCCGATCCCTGTGTCCTCCACGGCCAGGCAGGCCCATTGGCGCTGCGTTTCGTCGTCCGGCAGATCCTTGCGCCGGTCGCGCCCGCACCGCACCGAAACATGGCCGCCTGCAGGCGTGAACTTCACTGCGTTCGAAAGCAAGTTCGTGAGGATTTGCTGAACCCGCTGGGGATCGCCAACGTACTGCGCCAACGGCTCCCCGCCAATCGTCGGCTCGATGTGCACACCCTTCGCGTCGGCGGCCGGCCGCACCAGCGAGAGGGCGGACTCTGCAGCGTCGCTGGCAATCCCAACTCTCGGATCGAGACTCATCCGACCGGCCTCGATCTTCGCCAGGTCGAGGATCTCGTTCACGAGGGTCGTGAGATGATCGCCGCTCGTGCGGATCCGCGAGAGCTGTTTGCCCTGCGTCGCATTGATGGGGCCGGCGATTTCCAGTTGGAGCAACTCTGCATAGCCCAGCATTGCATTGATCGGCGTGCGGATCTCATGGCTCATCTTCGCCAGAAACTCTGATTTCGCGTTACTCGCTGCTTCCGCTTCGGCGCGCAGGGCGAGCGACGTGCGATACATGATCGCGTTGTCGATCGCGACCGCTGTGCGGCGTCCGAGCTCCATGGCGACTTCGACGTCCTCCTCGCCGAACACACGACCGGAATCAGTCATTGTGAACGAAATTGCGCCGAGCGCGCGGCCGCGCGCGATGAGTGGGACGCACAGGAAAGACGTCGGGCCGACGATTTCGAGCAGACTATGTGTGGACGAATCGGCCGCCTGCGCAGCTACCGCCGCGCGATCCACGCGTGGAACCAGTAGGGCTCGCTGTGATCGCATGACCTCCGGTACCGGGCCGTCGCCGTTGACGCTGTGCTGATACCGTTGGACCAGCTCGCGTACGGCACCTTGCTGGGCCGCGTCGTAGTGCGCGGTCTCGACGCGGCGTAGCGCGCTGTCGCCGTCCAACACGTGAATGCTGCAATAGTCGGCCAGCGTCGGCACGCAGTAGCGTGCAAGGTCGGGAAGCAATGATTCGTCGGACAGAGATGAAGCGAGAATCCGGCTTGCTTCGGCGAGGAATTCCTGTGTCGTCACCGATCGTGTGAGCCGCTGGACCGCGAGCGCCGAGGCGTCCGAGGAGACTTGCACCTGTTCGGCCATCCGATTGAACGACGTTCCAAGCCGTCCGATCTCGTCACGGCCGCGCGTCTCGACGCGCTGCGAATAGCGTCCGTGGGCCATCGCTTCGGCGGCGCCCGTCAACTCGACCAGCGGCCGTGTGAAACGGCGGCTGATGATCCAGGCCAAGGCGGCGCCGACGACGGCGAGTAGAACGGCCATTTCCGCGAGGGCTCGGATCATGGCACGAGGGCGCTCGTACATCGCTTGCATCGGGTACTCGAGCGTCATCATGAATGGTGTGCCACTGACCGGCACGGTCGCGGCGAGCGCCGGTCCAGACGACGCGTGCGTCATGACCTTCAGGTTGCCATATGCGTAGACATGCGTCGGCGGCGACGTCACGGTGCCGCTGAGCTCTACCCAGAGGTCGTCGCTCGCGTTGCGGTAATACAACGCGATGTCCGCGCCGATCAAGTCGCGTAATGGTTGCAGCGAGCGCGGATTGCTATTGACGCGTCTTTCCTGCGCCAGGTAGCCTATGACACGTCCACGCTGACTGACGGGCACGGCGATCCAGTAGGATGCGCGGCCGTTCTCGACGAAGAGGGGGCCGATGTGACTACTATCGGGCGATCTGGCGAACGAACGCAACTCGTCGCGGAGGTGTTCGAGTTCCGCCGGCGTCGTCGACCGCAGTTCGCCCACGACGCGTCCATCGCGTGTGACCAGTTGAAGCGGATTGGCGCTGTCGTTCCCCATTCTGAGAGCCGACAGGGCCGCGTCCGCTTCCATCGGCTTCTGCGCAGGCGTGCGGAACGCCGCGATGATCGCCGTATCCGCCGCCGCGCGGTGCATGGTCGCGAGCCGTGTCGCAGTTTGCTGCTGCACGGAGGACGCGAGCACCTGTGACAAGCTGGACAGGCGATCAGCCGCGGCGATCTCTGCCGATCGGCGGATCTCGTAGTAGGATGCGCCCAGCGTTGCGGCGAGCACCACGGCGAGGATGCCGAAAATCAGCAGTGGAAGCTTACGCTCGAGAGAAAGCACTGAACGCGGCGCCATGGCTTCTGGCGCAGTCTGTGTTTGCTGATGGAGGCGTCATCGCTTCCGTATGCCGATCTGTCCTGTAATCAGACGAGCGACGTACCCGCGAGTATCAGCCTCACACCAACCGCGCGTCCACGGTTCAGTCCGTACCGAGCTGTCCGTCTCCGTTATCGAGCGAGCGCCAGAGGTACCAACACGCGACGGTACTGTGCGGTGTCCACTTGGCGCCGATCTTCTTGACCTGTTTGGGCGTGGGCCGTGTGCGCGTGCGGTAGGCACGGTGAATGGCGTTTTGAATGCCGAGGTCCAGCTCGGGTAACACGTCCGATCGGCCGAGCCGGAACATGAGGAACATCTGCGCCGTCCAGCGGCCGATGCCTTTCACCTGAATCAGGTGCGCGATGAGATCATCGTCGCTCATGTGTTCGACGGCATCGAGGGTCAATTCGCCGGTCGCGATCTTCGTTGAAAGATCTCTCAGGTATCCGATCTTCTGTCGCGAGAGCCCG
The DNA here is from genome assembly GCA_963817955.1 of uncultured Gemmatimonadaceae bacterium. Classification (GTDB taxonomy): domain Bacteria; phylum Gemmatimonadota; class Gemmatimonadetes; order Gemmatimonadales; family Gemmatimonadaceae; genus JAQBQB01. The sequence goes on along the minus strand of CAWFQK010000002.1, from coordinate 1,044,012 downwards.
ACGGCACGGAGCCGTTCATCGTCCGTGTCGAGCACCTGTGTCGGTGTGGGAGAGGCGTCAGGGTACAAAGCGTTGAATCGCGAGAAAATGGTTCCCGCGGCTTTGCCCGAGAGCTGCTGAAACACGATCGATCGCGTGAGAGCCTCGTAGTGCGTGCCGTCCGTGCGAAGCTGCAGCCGGCACGGTCCAACGGCCTCGATTACGCGCGCGAGGACCGGGTCGGCGCGCTTGAGGTAGGTGACTGACGATCGATAAGTGGCCATGCCGCAAATGTACGGGGTCGGCGGCCGGTGCGCCCGTCGTCAGTGTGTTGTGCCAGATAGCGACCAACACTGCGCATGTCGGCCGTGAAGAGTCGCTCTGCCAGGACCCGTTGTTCGCGCGGGGCGCGCAGCACGGCCGACGGATGAACCGTGGCGAACACCGCCGCGGCCCACTCCGATTTCACGGCGACGCCCCGGGATTTCATCACGCTGAACGTTCGGCCGAGCAGCGTCTTGGCTGCGATGGCGCCGAGACAGACGATGACGTCGGGCTTCAACAGCGCGATCTCGTTGGCCAACCAGGGAAAGCAGGCTCGAATCTCCCCGACGTTTGGCGACTTGTGAATGCGCCGCTTGGTACGTGCGTCCTTTGCCCATTTGAAATGTTTGACTGCGTTCGTGACGTAGACGTCTTCCCGCGCAATGCCCGCGGCGGCCAATGCGCGGTCGAGCAGCGCGCCGGAGGGGCCGACGAACGGTCGCCCGGCCCGGTCCTCCTGGTCACCAGGTTGCTCGCCTACCAGAACGACGCGCGCATCGCTCGGCCCTTCGCCGAACACCGTCTGGGTGCCGAGCATGAAGAGATCGCAACCGCGGCAGTGTTCCGCCGCGGTGCGAAGCGTCGAGAGGGTTGGCCGCAGCGGAAGGAAATCAGCGGCGGAGCCGGTTGGCTTCGCTATTCTTTTCGGCTTCATCGTGCTGCTCGCGCTCTTCAAAAAGGCGATGGTGTCCGGCAATCGGCCGGTCTGAGAGCTCAGCATCATTCTCGGCTTGCGGCGCACCCTCGGACTCTTCGCTTCCGCCATGGCGCCCGTGCAGGTCGTCGATGAAGGCGGCATGCGTCTTCTCGCCATGCTGCCCTTCGTCGTGCTGTTGTTCTCCCTTCTGCTGCCCGTCACGCTTGCCCATTGTCACGACCTCATGGGTGGTTAATGGGTGGTTGTCGGAATCGTCGCGCCGCGCCAGGCACAGTGAGGGCAAGGGGAGGGCCATCGCGACGCAAAGCCGCAGCGGCCTTAGCTTCTAGGGCATGTCCCGCCTCCTCAATTATTTTCTGCGCGGTCTCGTCGTGGTGGTGCCGCTGGCGCTCACGGTCTATGTGTGCGTCATGATCTTCACCACCATCGATAGCTGGCTCGGATTGCCGATCCGCGGCATTGGATTCCTTCTGGCGCTTGCACTCATCACGCTGGTTGGCTTCACCGCGTCGAGCATCATCACTCGGAGCGTCGTCGCGTCACTCGACCGTGTGTTCGACCGGCTCCCGTTCGTCCGACTGCTGTATTCCTCAGCGAAGGACATGTTGAACGCTTTCGTTGGCGAGAAACGACGGTTCGACAAGCCAGTGCTCGTGTCGCTCACCGGTGACGGTACCCTGAAGGTTTTGGCGTTCCTCACGTCGGATTCACTGGCGCCGCTCGGCATGGCCGATCTCGTGACGGTGTACATGCCGCAATCCTACGGATTCGCCGGCCACATTCTCGTGGTGCCGGCGAACCGCGTGGAGCGGATCAACGCCGACGCCGCGGACGTGATGGCGTTCATCATCTCCGGCGGCGTCACGGAGGTGGAGACGCGCGAACCCGCTCGCGCATGACCGGCGATCCGCTGTTCGAGATTCGCCATTCGCCAATTCAAGGCCTGGGCGCGTTCGCGACGCGGCGCATTGCCGCCGGTACGCGCCTGATCGAGTACGCCGGCGAGCGGTTCACTCCGCAGCAGGCCGACGCGCGATACCCCGACATAGATGGCGAGCGGCATCATACCTTTCTGTTCGCGATCGACGACGACATCGTCATCGACGCGGCGGTGGACGGGAACGACGCGCGGTTCATCAACCATTCGTGCGACCCCAACTGCGATGCCATCGTCGAAGACGGACGCATCTGGATCGATACGATTCGAGACGTCGAGCCGGGCGATGAGCTGGCCTACGACTACGCGTATGTCCTGGAGGAACGACACAGCCCCGCGGCGAAACGGAGATTCCCGTGTCACTGCGGGGCTGCGGGCTGTCGGGGAACGATACTGGCGAAGAAGCGGTAGAGCGGTCGAGCGCTACGGCCGTGGCCAGACGTTGTTCGAGCGCCTCATATCTACGATCCGGTGATCGGGGTCGAGCTCTATCTTCGTCACCGTCTTGCCTGTGAACCCATAGACGCGATCGTAGAAGCTGGTGTTGGTGCTCCACACTTCAGCCGGGTAGTCGAAATCCTGTGTCGTCTTGTCGCTGAACGTGAAGCGCACGCGAATGGGGAGCACGCCGCGCGCGTAGTTGCGGAACCGCACGACGACAGAGTCGGTATTGCCCACCTGATGCTCCGCCACCGTGTCGATGCCGGCGTCGAAGTGTACGTTTTCCAGGAACCACTCGCGAAAGAACCAATCGAGGCGCTTGCCGCTCACGTCTTCCATGGTGTGGAAGAAGTCAGACGGACTCGGATGCTTGAACGCCCAGCGGCGCGTGTACTCCCGGAAGGCCTCGTCGAACGCCTGTGGTCCGAGGATCTCGTCGCGGAGCTGCGCCAACCCGACCGCGGTCTTCACGTACGCGTTTTCGCCGAGGAGTTGCGGGTTGATGCGGTCCGCCGGGATCTCGATGGGCTGATCGTAGCCGAGTTGCATGAACTGCTCGACCACCCCCCGGTCATGCGCCACGCGCTGTTCGTATGATCCTTTCTCGGGATACCGCCGTGCCTCAGAGAAGTAGTTGATGAAGGTGTTGAATCCTTCGTCCTGCCAGAAGTGAACTCGCTCGTTCGATCCGACGATCATCGGGTACCACATGTGCCCGATCTCGTGGGTGATCACGTTGTACAGATCGTACTTGTCGGCGCTCTTGTTCTCCATGGCGAGCATGGGGTATTCCATGCCGCTGATCGGGCCTTCGACGACGCTGATCTGAGGATACGGATACTGGAACCAACGCTCCGAGTATTCCATGATCGACATGCGGCCCATGTCCGCCGCGTCCTTCCACGTCTCGATGGCACTCGGCCGGTAGTACGCGTTGGACAGCTTGCCCTGCCACCCCGATGCATCCCACATGTAATCGGGGGCCGCCGCCCAGACGGCGTCGCGCACATTCTGCGCGGCGAAGCGCCACGTCATCGTCCCCGTCTTCCGTGGGCGGGCGCTGCCGTTCTCCAGCTCGGCCTGCGTGACGATGTGGACCGGGATCTCCGATCTGGCGGCCTGTGCGAGACGCGAGATCTCCGTTGGCGTCAGCACTTCGCGGGCATTCTGTAACAGTCCGGTCGAGGCGACGATGTAGCCGGCGGGCACGGTGATCGACACGTTGTAGTTACCGTACTCGAGATAGAATTCGCCTTGTCCCAGATAGGGCTCCGTGTTCCAGCCGCGGAGATCGTCATACACGCAGACGCGCGGATACCACTGGGCAAGCTCGAACAGAGAGCCCTCACGGCCCATGCGGTCGGCGCCGTGTTCGGGAATGTTGAAGTGCCATGCCGCGTCGAACATCGCCGTCTGGCCCGGGGCGAGGGGTGACACGAGGTCTACCTTCATGACCGTGCCTTCGACGCGCATCTTGAGCGGCGTGCGGCGCGTGCCGGCCACCTGATTGAAGCGGTCGATGACGTCTCCGCCCTCGAAGTTCCGGGCGCCGAAGCGCGAGTTTGCGGCAAAGACGTACGAGTTGAGCGAGCCGCTCTTGAACGCGTTCTGCTCCAGCTGGAACCAGACGAACCGCAAAGTGTCCGGCGAGTTGTTGGTATAGCGCAGTGTCATCTCGCCGTGCAGGGTCTTGGCGGCCGTGTCGAGCGTTCCGCGCAAGTCGTAGTCGGCGCGCTGCTCGAAATAGCGCGGTCCCGCCATGCCTGAACCGCTACGGTAGACGTTTCCCGTTGGCAGGTTGAGTGGCGCGAAGATAGATGTATCCCCAACGCCAGTAATGTCCACTGGTGGCGGAGTTCGCTGCGGACGCTGGGCGCCGGGCGCCTGCGCGGTGAGAGGCGACGCGAGAGCGGCGGCAAGGAGAGCCGTCGCGGTGAGTCGTGAAGTAAGCATGGTGCGGGCGGGCTAGAGAAATAGGCACAGCCGAGGTTGCCATGCTGTAATCAAGCAACCTCGGTCATGCGAGCAAGAACGGCGCCCACCTGAGGTTGTAAGGGAGTCGCACGGATCAGCGCTTGGGTTATGGGTGTGCGTCTGGCCGCTCCGCTCGGACGCGCTGTTGAAGCCGTCTAGCGAATAACTGGTCGCACCGGTTGATTCCTCTGCATCATGGCTGCAGCGTCCCCTGCCACGCGCGACCGGCTTGCCCTGTTCCTCCTGCAGTTCGGCGCCGTCGCGATCATTCTTGCCGCGCTTCCGTACAAGGCGTTCGATCTCGACCGGTACTTTGTGCCGAAAGAGCTCGTGCTGCACGTGTGCGCGGGTGTCGCCGCGTTGCTCTGTATCAGCCACTCCAAGCGCATCACCGTGACAGTGGTCGATTGGCTGCTCGCCGGCTTTCTCGCGGTGAGTGTGGTGTCCACCGTTTTCGCGACGAACGTCTGGGCGGCTGAGCGCGCAATGGCGATCTCGCTTTCGGGCGCCTTGCTGTTCTGGGTGGCCGGCGCACTGCGCCGCGCTGGCCTCGTGCGGCCACTCGTCGTTGCGCTCGCGGCCGGCGTCGTGCTGGCCGCTGCGACGTCGCTCGCCCAGGCGTACGGTCTGGAGACGGAGTACTTCAGTTTGAATCGCGCGCCGGGTGGCACGTTCGGCAACCGGAACTTCATTGCGCACATGGCGGCGATCGGCACGCCGGTCGTGGTACTGGTGGCACTCACGGCGCGCCGTGGCTTGGGAAGCATCTTTGGCGGGATCTCGATGGCGATCGTGACGGCAGCGCTCGTGCTGTCGCGCAGCCGTGCCGCGTGGCTCGCGGTCATCGTGCTGGCCGTTCCAGTCGGCGCGTTGGCGCTGATGACGTGGAGTCGCTGGTGTGAAGCGCGGACATTGCGCCGGCTGTTCGTGCTCGGCGCCGCGGCGGTCGCCGGTGCGACCGCTGCCATTCTGTTGCCGAACCGGCTCGAATGGAAGAGCGATTCGCCGTACCTCGACTCCGCCACCGGTTTGGTGAACTATAAAGAAGGCAGCGGACGCGGCCGGCTCGTACAGTACACGAATTCGTTGCACATGACGCTGGCGCATCCCCTTGTCGGCGTCGGCCCGGGGAACTGGCCGGTGGCGTACCCCAAGTACGCGACGCACAACGACCCGTCGATGTCCCAGGACGACGGCCTGACGTCGAATCCCTGGCCGAGCAGCGATTGGGTGGCCTACCTGTCGGAACGCGGGGGAATCGCGTTCGGCCTCTTGTTGCTCACCATGATCGGACTGCTCGGTAGAGCCGTGCGCGAGCTGCGCTCAGGCAAGGGACGAGATCCAGAGCGCGTGCTCACGGCGATCACGCTCGTCGGCACGCTCGTTGCCGCAGCGGTAGTTGGCGCGTTCGACGCCGTGCTACTCGTGGCTGTGCCGACCTATTTCGTGTGGACGCTGGCCGGGGCACTCGCGCCCCCAGGCGCGGGCGGGGTGACGATCAAGACGGGCGTGCGCCAGCTCGGGTCCCTGATCGTCTTTGGCCTTGCCGTCATTACTGTGGGCCGCAGCGCCGGGCAATTCGCGGCAATCGCTATTTACAGCACCGGCTCGCGCACGAGCGCCATGGCGCGTGCGGCGGTGTTCGACCCAGGCAGCTATCGCATTCACACGCGGCTTGCCCAAGCGTACCTCAGCCGCGGCGACTGCACGCGCGCGCGGCCCCAAGCGCGCGCCGCGCGCGATCTCTTTCCTCACGCTGCGGAGCCCCGTCGCGAAATCGCGGCCTGCGGCGGGCGCTGAATTCAGGCTCCACAGCCCGCCGCCGTTGTCCCGTGTCCCTAGAGCGGCGGTCGTGCAACCGGCCGCTGTCCGGCCGGCGGGGCAACGCGCGGCGGGGGAAAGGGCACGCCACCCGGCTTGCCACGTTCCGGAACGAGATACTCGTCCGACGGCGGCTCGTTATAGCCTCGATGGCAGGTAATGCAGGTCACTTTGGGGGTATCGCGCGGATACAACTTGGGGAGCTGCACGCCATTCAGATCGTTGGTCATCTGCTGCATGAAGCGCGCGCGCTTCTTGTTCTCGGACGTGTCACTTGCCCAGTTGCCCTGGGGGGCGAGCCGGTGGCAATTGGTGCAATTCCAACCCATCGACTGCGCGTACTCCTTGTCCATCATGCGGACGAGCTCCGTTGCCGTCACTCCCTTGAGCACCTGCACGTTCTTGAATACTTGCTCGGCGGGTTGCGTCTCGCGGCCGGCGATCTGCTGGGTGATCTGCGCGACGTAGTCCGCGCGGAGTTTGGCGAGACTGTCGCGCGACGGGGGGATCCGGCGTACTGGGGCGCCGGCCGGCTGGCCGGCTTGTACGCTGGTACCCGGCGTAGCACTCGCTGCTCGTCCCGCTCCTGGAGCTGGCGAGGGGGTAGCTACCGGATGTGTGCAGGAGAGCAGGGCCAGCATGCTGCAAAGGACAGCGACTTCACGGCGAACAGCCATGATTTACCTCAAGGGATTGGAACGGGGGGTGGAACGGTGGGAGGTCGGTGCTTCAGGAACGCCACGTGTGACGTCCGGCCATAGGAATTACGGTTTGGAGATACGCGGCGTTGCCGGAGACCATTTCGCGATACGACCGCGAGGGCCGGCCGCCCATCCGTCGTCGCGCGACGCGAACGCCACGCTATTATACGCGACGGTGTCGACCATAGTCCAGCTTTGCCCAGCATCGTTGGAGCGCGCGGTGCCGCCGAGTCCCACCGCCACGAGCATCCGTCCGTCGGTGCCTGGAACGTAGGCCACACCCGACATGTACCCTTGCGGCAGAGGTCCCCTGGCGAGCGTCCACGTGACACCACCGTCGCTCGTCACCGCCACGTTGTCGGACGGCTGTTTCGGCTTCGTGTAGTCGCCCCCGACCACCACGCCATGTTGCGCATCGCTGAACGCGATCGAGAAGATGCCGGCCGCATTGCCGCCAGCATGCACGGGAGTGTCGGACACCTGCCAGGTACGACCTCGGTCGGTAGACCGGAAGACGCGGGCGCGCGGACCACCGCCGGTAGCGATCCAGACGTTGGACGTTCCCTGCACGGCGAGGCAGGTGCCACTCGCCGCGAACGCTGCTTCGCCCGGTAGCATGGCGGGTGCACGATCCGTCGGGATGCGCGTCCATGACGAGCCCCCATCATTCGTTGCGAGCAATAGGAGCCGGCCGCCCACAGGGTCGCTCAGCACAATGCCGTGTAGGTCGTCCCAGAAGGAGATCGCGTCGAAGAACACGCCTGAGTCGCTCGTCGTGAATTGACGGGTCCACGTCGCGCCGTCATCGGTGCGGAAGATCTGCGCCTGATGCCGCTCGGCGGGACCGGCGCTCATCGCCCAGGCGCGCGTGTCCGAGGCCGCGTCAATGTCGCGAAAGTCCAGCGAATCCGCCGTCGGAACGGTTTGGACGGCCCACGTCCGGCCGCCGTCCGTCGTACGGGCCACTCGACCTCGAGTGCCGCTCGCCCAGACGAGGTTCGGGCTGAGCGCGACGAGACCACGGAATTCGGCGGTCGTGCCGCTCTGCTGCGGCGCCCACTGGGCACGCGCGGGCGAGATCGCGACCAACAGGGCGATGGCTGTTTTAAGTTTGATCATTATATCGCGAGATCGCTGACCTGATATGAGCCGAGGTCCACCGGCGGCTGGCCGGCCGTGCACGGATAGCATGCTCCCACGATGTGCGATGCCGTTCGGGACGTCAATCCTCAGTGACGGTCCGAGCCGTCGCCCAGCACGCAGCCCGGCGGGAAAGATTCGACATGTCAGCCCCACCAGAAGGCCGCGGCGATGATGCAGTACAATCCGATGAGCGCCACGCCCTCGAACCAGATGGTTTCGCCGTCGTTCACGATGATCGCGGTCGTGAGGGTGGTTTGACCTCCACCGCCATTGTCCCACATGGTAGACTGTCAGGATGTTCGCCCCTTCCTCCCTGGCACCATTTTGACCTCGGCTCCCATGCTCGATCTCTCCACGGTACGCGCGGCGCGTGAACGAATCGCCGGCCGCGTACACCTGACACCGACCGTCACCGCCAGGCGTCTGGGTGAGCGCGTCGGCGTACATCTATTTCTGAAGTGCGAGAATCTTCAGAAAACCGGCTCGTTCAAGGCGCGGGGGGCGCTCAACAAGATTGCGACTCTCGACGAGACGGCGCGCAGGCGCGGGGTCATCACCGTGTCGGCAGGCAATCATGCGCAGGCGCTCGCCTGGGCGGCCCGCGATGCTGGTGTGAAGGCGACGGTCGTCATGCCCGAGAAGGCGTCGACGGCAAAGGTCGACGCCAGCCGGGGCTACGGCGCGGAAGTCGTGCTGTACGGCGCATCGAGCATCCAGGCATTCCAGAAGGCGCGCGAGCTGGAACAGTCACGCGGACTCACCTTCGTCCATCCATTCGACGATCCGCTGGTCGCGGCCGGCGCCGGTGTTGTCGCGCTCGAGTTAGTGGAACAAGCCGCCGACCTCGACGTCCTGGTCGTCCCCATCGGCGGCGGGGGTCTCATTGCCGGCGTGCTGGCCGCGGTGGTGGAGCTCAACCCCAAAATCCGGGTCTACGGCGTGGAGCCGGTCGGTGCGCCGGCCATGCACCGCAGTCTGGATGAAGGCCACGCGGTGACCCTGGACACCGTGCAGACCATCGCTGACGGATTGGCAGCGCCCATGGCCGGCAATATTGCGTTCGAACTGGTCCGCAAATACGCCGAAGACGTCGTGCTCATCGACGACGACACGATCGCTGCCGCCGTCGCCGAGTTGCTCTTCAGCGCCAAGCTCCTCGCCGAACCCGCTGGCGCCGCGGCCACGGCGGCGGTGTTGTCACGCGCGATCCGGCTGCGGCCTGGCGAGCGCGTGGCCGCCGTCGTCAGCGGGGGCAACGTCGATGCCTCGCGGTTGAGCACGATCATCGGGTAGGACGGCGCATTGGACTCGTGTCTCATGCCACCGGCCGGCGAAAGGCGACGCTCGTTGCCGCCAGCCAGACGATTCCGACCACGGCGCCAGCCAATACATCCGTTGGCCAATGGACGGCGAGATACAGCCGCGAATAGAGACTGGCCAGCATGATCGGGATGAATACGTAGTACGGCCACGACCATCCCTTTACTCGATGTAAGATGATGCACAGCGTCATCAGTACAGAGATGCTAGCGATCGCGTGGCCGCTCGGGAAAGAGCTGTACCCGTACCAGCCGCGGCGCGCGAACATGTCGGGGCGTGCACGCCCGAACATCGCCTTGAGCGACGGATTCAACAGATAGCTTCCGATCTGCACCACGGCCAGGCGCACGGCGTCGTCGGTGCGATGCTCTCGTACCCACAACCACCAGCAGATCGCCGCGATGGGCGGGATGAGGGCGGCGTTGGTGCCGAACCAGGGAAGGACCAGCATCAGCGCGTCGAGCGTGCGTGGTAGTGGCGTGTGCAGCCGGTACATCAACGTGCGCTCCCACGGGAGTCCGCGGCTCCAATCGCCCGCTGACGTCACGACGTGAGCGCAGACCACGCCGGTGGCGAATGCCACTGCAAAGCCGCAGAGAATTGCGCCCGCCTGTCTCTTCCACACCATGCCGTCACCGGCACGTAGCCTGCCAACAGAATGCGGCAGGAGGACACAGATGCCCAACGACAAAAGGAAGAAATCCCCCGTCCGTAACGATGACGTGATGCACGGCCGTAGCCTGGCAGGCGCCGAATATGGCGCGAACGAGCTCGAGCAGACACGCGATCGTGTGCGGGTCGGTCGAGACAACACGGACGAGGCAGGCGAGATCGCTGACAGCGATGTCACCGACGCGGAAATCGAGGCACGCGAACGGCGCGCGAACGAAGAAGACGGAGCCTAGTCGCTCAGCCCGCGATCGGTGACGGTCATCATCGTGCCGACCATCGTCGCCACGAGGCGCTCGGTGCTGCCCGTGTAGGCCGTCACGTCGCCCCAGCACACCGTGATGCTACGCCCGGCGCGGATGACGCGTCCTCGCGCCACGACGCGGTCGCCAGCGGCCGGCGCCAAGAGGTTGAGCTTGAACTCCACGCTCAGCACCGCCGCGCCCGTCGGCATGAGACTGAGTGCAGCGTAGCCGCACGCGCTGTCGGCTGCAGACGCGAGGACGCCTGCGTGGAGGAACCCGTGCTGCTGCATGAGATCATCGCGCACGGCGAGTTCGATGTCGCATTCACCGGCCTCTACGCGCGTGAGCCGCGCGCCGATGGTCGCCATGAAGCGCTGCCGGTCGAAGCTCGAGCGCACGCGCGCCGCAAACGCAGGGTCCTTCGGCGTGTGCGTGGTCACGTCGCGTCGCGCCGGCACTCGGTGCACAGCGGAGCGGCCCCGAAATCCACCATCAGGCGCCGCCCCCACGAGCCGTGCAGATGACGCGCGCACAGCACCCGCCGGCATTTCGTGCATGCGCCACCCGCAATGAGATCGAAGCGCACCCCGCACACCTCGCACTCCGTTGCCATCTCGGTGTGCCTGAAAACACGAATGCGCTGGGTCATGCCGGCCCTTGCCGGCGCGTCACGGCTTCTTCGGGCGCACCTTCGCTACCGTCCACGCCACGACGGCGGCGCATCCGCTCTGGCCCGCCTGCACGAACTGCGGCGGAGCGCTCGTGCCGTGGTACACCTCGACGGCGACCAATTCCTGTGGACGGACGAAATCGTCGATGTCGCCCGGTGACATGGTCTGCCAGAAGGTTCCGTCAACGTAGAAATTCACGCACCCATCTGCCGAGTTACGCGCGTCAGTGATCACGTACGTCTTCCCGTCTCCCAGCGGCGAGACACGAAGGCCTGGCGCGACGCGCATCACGTCGCTGAACGACAGCGATTCATGATTGATCATCTTGCCATCCATGTAATAGCCCATGCCTGTCTGCTTGCGCTGTAGATAGCCGACATCCGACAGCGCCTTGTCCTGCGCTGCCTCGACGCGCATGGTGGCGAGCACCGGCACGAAATCGCCCAACGTCACCGTCGTGCGCGCCGGCACGCTCGATGACAGTTCCACCGGGACGTCAGCGGATGCGTATCCGAGCTTTCGTACCTCGAGCGCCTGGGTCCCTGCCGGCAGGCTATCGAGTGCGAACTCGCCGTTCGGCCGTGAGATCGCTGTCTCCCCGCCGCCTTGAAGCGTCACACGTGCACCCCCGAGCGGCTTGCCAGTCTTATCCATGACCCGCCCAGTCACACGCGCCAAGCCCTTGGCGATCCGCTTCACCTTGCCACTGTCCATCTTCACCTCAGTGACGATCTGAGTTGCGGCAACGCTGAACGCGCGCAGCGCGAGAAAATTCGTGACTTCGGCCGGAACCTCGCCGGTACTCACCCCGTTGCGGAATACCTGAACCTTTCCCGACATCTCGGCGGGCAGACCGCAGATGCGGTACATGCCGCTCGAGTCCACCGGTGCTTCGCGCATGCGCATCTGCTTGCGACCGATCGGGTCGGTATCGTAGTACACCAGCGATACCTTCGCCCCGAGCGCGGGACTGTTGCTCTCCGGATCGCGTACGAAGCCGAGCATCACGGCCGGACCGCGGGCGCGCATTGCCTGCGTACAGAGCGAATTGGCCAATCGCTCGCCTCCAGGCAGCGCGAGATCGAGATCGTGCGTCTGGCCGGCCACGAATGGATAAGCGGGTGTCCGCATCAGCACGCCCAGCGTATCGAGCAACGCGTGCATCACGGACACGCGATGCGGGCCGGCGGGAATGCTGTCGATGTGAAAATGACCGTCCGCGGAGGTGACGGCCGCTCGCGTCGTGCCCTCGACAATCACGTTGGCGTTCGCCAGGGGAGCGTTGTGCACGCTGTCCATGACGGAGCCCTGCAGCGCGGAAAACCCGGATGCGGGTGCCGGTACGACCTGCGCATGAAGGCTCGCCGCGGGAACGAGAAGGGCCAGCACGGCGGCAGCCAACCAGCGCGATGCGCGAGTGGCAGATGAAGTCGCTTGCATGGTTGACAACTACAATGGTGTGGGAGACTACTGAAACTAGGATTTGGGCAGCCTTCGTTCTACCCCCTGGTGCAATCGAAGGTTGCTCTGGGACACGGGACACGGGACACGAGACACGAGACACGGGATGAAGACTTACGATCGCAGCTATTTCAACCGTTGGTACCGCGACCCGGAAGATCGGGTATCGACTCGCGAAAGTCTCGGCCGCAAGGTGCGACTGGCCGTCTCGGTTGCCGAGTTCGTTCTCGGCCGGCGCATCCGAACGGTGTTCGATATCGGCTGCGGCGAGGCGCCCTGGTTCTCCGTTCTCCGAAGGCTCAGGCCGGAGGTGCGTTACGTCGGTATCGACTCCAGCGAGTACGTGCTCGAGCGGTTTGGCAAGCGGCGCAACATTCGTCGGGGCAGCTTCGGCGATCTCGCGAAGATGACCGTGCCACGCAATATCGATCTCATCGTTTGCGCGGACGTCCTGCAGTATGTCGAGTCACGTGATCTCGAGCGAGGTTTGCGCGCCGTCCGTCGCTTGCTCGGCGGCGTCGCGTACATCGAGGCGTTCACGACGGAGGACGCCATGGAAGGCGATCGACTCGGCTGGCAGGAGCGAAGCGCAGCGGAGTATCGCCGGCTCTTTCGAACCGCAGGACTCACGCAATGCGGACCGTATTGCTACACGGACCTGGACAAACGCGACATGCTGAACGCGTTCGAGCACTGCTGACGTCCCCATTGTCCCGTGTCCCGTGTCCCACACCTGGCGAACTCCAATCCCTCCCCACATAGTGCAGCATGGACATCGCAGCGCGCCCCAACGATCCGGCCATCGACGAGATGGCCCGCTCGATCTTCACGATGTTCCCGCGCTGCATGAAGTGCGGTGAGCTGATTGCGCGGTTCGAGGATGCCGACGTCCGCATCCTCAGTCACCGCGTCGTTCATCGCATGCCCTGTGGAGCGAACGATCAGGACGGTGCGACTCCGATCGAAACTCCCGGCGAAGGCTGATGCGGCTGAGTGCTCAGGGGTGTCTTATCAGGCCTGCGGCGCCCGCGGTCTGACGATCCACGCAATCGCCAGGGCCGGCGGCAGCGCCAGTCCAATCACGGCGAGATTGGCTTGCTTCGAGAGCGTGACCGCGTGAGCAACGAGCGCTAGTACGCACAGCGCCGCCAAACCGAACGCGAGGTACCACGTAGCTCTTGTCGCGCGTGGCCGCAGCACGTACTTGCCGGCGAGCACCGCGAGAATCAGCCATAATGGGTTGAACAGCAGCAGATTCTCGTTGTGGTGCGCGAACATGTGATCGGTAACGGTCCACAATAGAGTGAGTAGCGTGCCGAGGAGGCCCGCGGCCGTGCACCAGACAATGGCGAGCACCGCGAGGCCGACACGCGCGGCGTGGCTACCCCGGTCCGAGGCAGTCGCGAGCCAGACCAGGATTGCGGCGATCACCAGCCCAGAACCCCACAGCCACGGCGCCAGATTTGGCGGCGCGGTCGGCTCTCCCAGCCTGGTTGCCTGAAACAACACGCGTTCGTTGGCGACCAGGGGATGGAGCATGCCGCTGCTGTCGCGCACCTGCAGTGCCCCGACGACATCATGCAGTTGTTGCGGCAGGAACATGGTCTGCCACTTCGTGATCTCGCGATCGCTCGGCTCGCCGAGTCCAATGTCCGCGCCGAGCACCAGCGGCTTGTTGCCCTGCATGAGCCGAAGCGCGTGCCAGCGATAGGAGGTGCCACTGGGCACCATTGACTTGGCTCGAATCTGGCCGCCCAACGCGCGGTCGAGCAGATCCCGAGGCCGCGTCGAGCAGTTGTTGACGAAGTAATCGTAGCGGTACTGCAGATTCTCCGGTCGCGCGTTGAGCTGGATCAAGCGCAGCAGCGTGTCCTTCTGCGCCGCGTTCAGCGCGAGTTGCTGCGACACGACGGACCGATTGAGGTAACGATACTGCGACAACACCGACTCGAGCGGCTCGGCGCCCATCTGGTAGAGCATGAGCCCTTTGAGAAAGTGCGGGATGAACAGTGGCTGACTGCGGTCGAACACCCCCCAGTTGAACACCGCATCGGCGCCGCTGACGTCGTCGTGCAGCCAGATCGCGGTGTGGCCGAACAGCTCCCACACTTCGTCACCGTCGCCCATCGTGAGGAGCGACACGGTGATGTTCCGTCCGCTGTCGAACAGCGGATTACCTACAACGAACCCTGGAGCGCTTGGCGGATTGCTTTGCGCGGAGAGTCGGGTGGCAAGGAGCAGGGCGGCCATGACGCGCCAGAGCACACGTAGCATGTCCGAAAACTAACGGCGGTCACGGGTACCGCCCGCGAACCCCGGCGTACAGCGCCCGAATGTTCCGCATGTCTTGTTCGAGGTCTCGGGGATGGACGATCGGCATCAGGCGCACGGTCCGATCAGTCCAGTCGAACGCGATCGGCAGAATCGGCACGTCCGCCCCATGCGCTATGTGCCAGAAGCCGGTCTTCCATTCGCTGCCTCGCTTTCGCGTACCTTCGGGGGCCACGGCGAGGACCATGCGGTCAGACTTGGCAAAGAGATCGACGACGGTGGCAACGGTATCGTGTGGTGATCGGCGATCGACCGGAATGCCGCCCCAGCGCCGAAGCAGCCCCGCCCACGGACCTCGGAATAGCGTGTGCTTGCCGATCCACGAGGCGTCTATGCCAAGCGCAAACCTCACGGCGAGTCCCACCACGAAGTCCCAGTTCGAGCGATGCGGCGCCACGATCACCACGAACTTCGGTCGATCTGGTACCTCGCCCGTGATTCGCCAGCCCAACAGCCTCAGCACCACGCGTCCGAAGGCGCGTGAAAGCGGGTCACTTCGCTGCGGCACTGCGTCTGGCAGTGTGGGAAACATTATCCAGTAGCCAAAGGTTCTGAAGGCTGAGCCGCCTGGTCGAGCCTCCAAATTGCAAGATGTCGAGTCTCTGGCGACTTGTGAATGGAGGATTCTGGCATGCCCTGGACGCGCTCGATCACTGACGAGGACGGCGATGGCAAACGCACGGAGTGGCTCGCGGCGGGTTTGCGAAAGGTCGCTCGTCCGTTGGCCGCTGTGCGCGATCTCAATCCGCTGATCGAGGCGATCGGCGACGCCCGGTACGTGTTGCTCGGCGAGGCGTCGCACGGCACGTCGGAGTTCTACACGTGGCGCGCCGAGCTCTCGAAGCGCCTCATCAATGAGCGGGGTTTTTCGTTCATTGGCGTCGAGGGCGATTGGCCGGACTGCTATCGGGTGAACCGCTATGTGAAGGGGATGGCGGATGCCGGGGCCACGGCGTTCGACGTGCTGCACGCTTTTGAGCGCTGGCCCACCTGGATGTGGGCGAATCGCGAGATCGTTGACCTGGTGGAGTGGCTGCGCACGCGCAACCAGAGTCGTGCGTCCGAACAGCAGGCCGGGTTCTACGGACTCGACGTGTACTCGCTCTGGGATTCCATGTGGGCCGTCACCGAATATCTCGAGCGCGTGGATCCGCGATTGGCTGCGGCGGCTCGGCGCGCCTATCGGTGTTTCGAGCCGTACGCGGAAGACGTCCAGGAGTACGCGCGTGCCACGGCCATCGTCCCGACCTCATGTGAGGACGAGGCGGTCTCCGTTCTGCGCGATCTCCGCGTGCACGCGGCCGAGTTCCGCGAGGATGGACGCGAGGGATACTTCAACGCCGAGCAGAACGCGTTGGTTGCTCGGAATGCGGAGCTGTATTATCGCACCATGGTTCGCGGCGGTCCGGCATCATGGAACGTCCGTGACCACCACATGATGGACACCATCGACCGTCTCATGCAGCACCACGGCCCGGGTGCCAAGGCGATCATCTGGGAACACAACACCCACATTGGTGACGCGCGGTTCACCGACATGACGAGGGCTGGCATGGTGAACGTTGGACAGCTCACGCGCCAGGCGCATGACCGCGAGGGTGTCGTCCTCGTCGGATTCGGCACGCATCGCGGCACAGTCATCGCGGCCGACGAGTGGGGCGAGCCCATGCAGCGCCTGCGAGTGCCAGCCGCACGCGGTGACAGTTTCGAGGAGGCGATGCACAATGCGTCCGTCGGCGATGCGCTGCTGCTCTTCGATGGCAGCGATGACGGCGGTGTACCCGGTCTCGACGAACCGATTGGTCATCGAGCGATTGGCGTCGTGTACGATCCCGCGTACGAGCGACTCGGCAACTATGTCCCGACGATCATGCCGAGGCGGTATGATGCGTTCCTGTTCATCGACGAGACGCGCGCCGTGGATGCGCTGCATCTGCCGGTGCACGTGGACGGCGAACCGGCGGAGACGTATCCAAGCGGCATGTGAGCGGCGCTATTCGTATAGCGAGTCGAGATCGAGTGCGGCGAGTTCGACGAGGAAGTCTCCGATGCGCTCCACGGCCGCGTTGACGTAGGCGTGGCCCTTTGCGGCCGTGGATTTGGCGGGATTGCCGATCCCTGTATCGGCAGTCACCTGCGTCCAGCGGCGCGGTGCCCAAGCCCACCCCTCACGCACGCCGCGCAGGCGTGACGGGCGGGCGCGGCCCGGACCAGCATCGCTCAGCGGCCGCACGAGCTCGGGCGCGAGATGCATCATCGCACTCGTTTCGGCCTCTCCTGCGTGATCGCCAGGTTCCTCGACAAACTGTGTCACGTCGACGCACGACCACCAATTGATCATCGTCAGAAAGACGTCCGTCTTCGGCTGCAGCTCACGGATCATCTGCCGGAAATCATTTCCGCCGTGCGCGTTCAACAACAACAACTTGCGAATGCCCTGTTGCTCGATCGACGACACGACGTCGGCGAGCACGGCCGCCTGCGTGGACGGATTCATGTTCACGCAGAGCTTGATGTCGAGCTGCGTCGTGTTCACCCCGAACGGCACGGCGGGAAGGACGACGACCCGCGCGCCGTGCTGCCATGCACGCTCAGCGGCGCGGGCGGCAATGGCGTCGCACTGAATCGTGTCCGTGCCGTACGGCAGATGATAGTTGTGCGCTTCGGTGGCGCCCCACGGCAGAATCACGACGTCATAGGGCGTCGCGTCAACGGTTTTCCAGGTGGTCTCGGCCAGGATATACGGACGATTGCTCATGCGAGGAAGCATACTCGCGTCCCGGAGAGCTCAACAGTTTGGCTGGTATTTGGCACGGCGTGTCCCGTGCCCGGCACACGCTGTGCGAACCTACAGTAGGACCCTACAGGAGGGCGTGATGGCTGATAAGGATCGCAAGGACGAGAAACGAAAAAACGCGGCGGGATCCGAGAACGAGGACGCCGAGCAGAACAAGAAAGTCGAGAAGGACGATGTCGCCGAGGATCGCAATCTGAGCGGGTCGAGCACCTGGCTCACTCTGCCCGAGCAACCAACGGGTGATCGGAGCGCGGAAGACACCGAGAAACGTCAGTCGAATCGCTGAGCTTTTCGCTGGCGTGCCGCTCTCTTCGGAAACGGAGCAGGGCGGCCACGCTGGCGGCTGCGGTCATGGGCTCACCGGCCGTAGTCGGTAGAGGATAGAAAATCGCAGTTCGTGGAAATCGAGCCGTTGCCCGCAGATCGGATCGTTGAGCTGGTTGGTGCACGCGCCGAAAGTATCGCTCATGTGATAGACATACTGCGCCTCCAGCGTGACGGGAATACGCCACTGTGGGTGGGCGAGAATCCCCGCCATGAACATGGCACCAATCCGTGAGCTCGAGACGTGTGTGTGCAGCAGGCTGTCGCTGTTCGCCCGAATATCGCTGGTCACATTCACCCAACTCGGCCCCGCCCCCACTTCGAACCGAACGCCCTTGCCGGGAATGTGCGCACGGAGAACCGCGAGCCCGTCGAACAGCGGGAAATGGCTGTGGCTCGAGATACGGGCCGTCACGCATCGGGATCCGGCTTCGGCTACGAGCGGAACGGCGAAGCATCCTATTCGATTCTCGACGGTCCAGTAGTAACCCGCGTCTCCACGAATGCCGATCCAATCGTGGAACATGAGAGTTGCGGAAACGCCGCCACCGAACGGCCGGCGCACGTCGCGAAGTCCGCCCTCGCCGCCCCCAACGTACGCCCCAATTTCCTGCGCGCCGCCGGGCGCGACCGTCGCGCAAGCGAGCGCCACGGCCACTATCGCTGCACGAAGCAGCCTACGTGAAAGCGGCATGGCGCCCCGGGCTTCAAGTTGGGTGCCAGTGCTGACGCCGACGGGCACAGCGTGAATTGGACTCCGGGCTCTATTCTGGCGGGATCTCGCTGGCTGCTCCGTACCGGTCGGCCCACCGGTCGGCGAGGTTCGAGTTTCCAGTTGTGAGTTGTGCGTTGTGAGTTTCTCGTGTCGCTTGTCCCGTGTCGATTGTCTCGTGTCCCGTGTCCCGTGTCCCTTACCGCCGCACCCACCGATTGTTCGACCGATCCACGTCCGGAAACAGTTGCTCGGGATCGATCTCGATCATTCTCACCGTCGCGGCGCCGGCTACCAGCGTTGTGGTCCGGCGAGCGCCGGCGAGCCAGACGTCGACTGGTATCTCCATCCGCTCTACTCGGCCGTCGGTACGCGTCACCGCGAGACGCACCGGCATTGGCGCCAGCCCATTGTCCGCGATCGTGACGAGCAACTGGTCGCCTTGTGGCACGACCGACGCGATCGCTTGATCCAGCGTCCAGGCCTCGTACCACCACGTGCGCCAGAACCACGAGAGGTCGCGTCCGCTCAGCGAATTGAAGCTATTGAAGAAGTCGTATTGCGTGGGATGCCGGTACAGCCAACGCAGGCCGTACGTGCGGTAGCTCGACTGAAAGGCGTCCGTTCCCAGCAAGCCGCGGAGGGCGGCCATATTCGTTGCCATCTTGTCATACGAGGCGATACTGTAGGCGGGCGTGCCGTATGGGTACTGATCGCCTGGACGCATGAGTGGCACTTCGCTGTCGGTGCGTGCGAACGTGATGTAGTTGTCCCGCAACCGGCGCTCCAGGTCATAGCCCCTGAAGTACGCCGCCATGCCCTCTGCCTGGTTGAAGCGCGTCAGGCCTTCGTCCTGCCAGGCAAACCGCCGCTCGTCCGATCCGACGCTCATCGGGAACCACATGTGGCCTGTCTCGTGAATCTGGACCGAGTACAGCGACAAGGTGTCCCGCGGACCGCCGATGCAGGTGAGCATCGGATATTCCATGCCCTTGCACGATGCCGGGCCTTCCAGCGCCGTCATCTGTGCCCAGGGATATGGCCAGAGATCCCCCGACAGGAACTCGACCGCCGAGCGCTCGTAGGCGGCTGACCGGTCCCACGCCCATGCGCGCGCTTCGGGCCTGTAGAGGGTGTTGATCGCCGTCGTGTCTGGGCGACCGTCGCCGTCGCGATCGCCCACGCGCGCGTTCGTCGCATCCCACAGGTACTTGGCCGAGGCGCCCCAGTCGAAGTCGCGCACGTTATGCGCGCGAAATCGCCATGTCAGCACACCGTCGAATCCCGTGTTCGTTGCTCTCGTCGCGCCGGCGCCGCGATCCTGATCGCGCACGACATGGACGACGCTTGTGCTGCGGCGCGCTTCGGCCAGCCTGTCGCGTGTCTGTTTCGATAAGACGACGTCGGCATTTGTCAGCGTGCCGGTTGCGCCGATCAGCCATCCCTGCGGCACGCTGATGTTGACGTCGTAGTCCGCGTAATCCATGTAGAACTCGCTGGCACCGAGGTACGGGTCGAGCTGCCAGCCGTTCACGTCGTCATAGACGGCGAACTGCGGGTACCAGTATGCCACCATGAACACGTCGCCGGTCGTTCCCTCACGCGGGGCGCCGTCGGACGGGACCTGAAAGGCCCACGCGACGTCGATGTCGATCGAATCGTGCGGTGCCAATGCGCGCGGCGGTCGAATCGACATCACGGTCCCATCGATGGAATACCCGGTGCCGATGTCGTGCTTTTCCAGAGTCTGACCGGCTATCGCCAGTCGCAAGATCTCCATGCCGGTGGTGACCGGCATCGGAACCGAGCGAGCGGCGCCTGGCTTGAACACATTCTGATTCACGAACATCCAGATCGTTCGTAGCGTGTCTGGCGACCGATTGAAGTAGCGTACCGACTCCCGGCCGTTGATCTGGCTTGTCGTCGGCACGAGCTCGGCGTCTATGCTATACCGGGCAAACTGCTGCCAGTATTTGGGGCCAGGCGCGCCCGTCCTGGTGCGGGTTCCCCGCTCTACCGCATGCGCGAACGCGTGCGTCTCGAATACGGGGTAGGGAACAGGCCGGTCGGCCGGTTTGGAGGCGACTGCCGGCACCGGCGTTGGCGCTGGCGTCGGCGTTGGCGCCGTTCGCCGGAACGGGAGCGGAAACGTGGCGCAGGCCGTGGCGATGAGCGCCAGGGCGATGATCCGGATTCGCATCGGCGAAACATCGTCTCCCTCGTGGGTGCGTCAAGCACCGGCGCGAGCGAGCGGACTCCCACCCCGGCGCGTATATTCGGCAACCCGCACGACCGCTCCGCGCTGCAGCGCCTGCGGTCTTCTCTGGACTGCTGGAGATCTCATGTCTCGCAACACCCCCATTCGCTACATCCTCGCCTTCATGGCGACGGCCGCTATCGCGCTTCCGGCGCACGCCCAGAACGCGGCGACCGCCGCGCCGCCGGCTGCCGCGTCGAAGGCCGAACCCGGCGCCAAAAAGGTTCTTGGTCTCGCCGACATTGGCCGCTGGAACCGTATTGGCAACGCCGCGCTGTCGGCCGACGGCAAGTGGATGACGTACGTCCAAACGCCGAACGAGGGCGACGGAACGTTGTTCGTTCGCCAGCTCGATGGCACCAAGACGTACTCCATTCCAGTTGGGTCAGCGCCGGTATTCTCCGACGACTCGCGCTTCGTTGGCTACTTCGTGGCCCCCCCAACTCCCGCCGGTGGACGTGGCGGACGTGGTGGACGTGGAGGCGGGCGTGGCCAGGCAGGTGACGCCGCTCCGGCCGCTGCACCTCAGCGCCGCTTCGAGCTGCTCGACCTGGCAACCGGCGACAAGTACTCGGTGCCTGACGGGATGACATTCAAATTCGCCAAGGGCTCGCATTTTCTGGCGGTGCGGACGAACAAGGCCAATCAGTCTGCCAAGCAGAACGGAGCCGATCTGGTCCTGCGCGAACTGACAACGGGTCTCGTCCAGAACATCGGCAACGTGAATCTGTACGACTTCGACGACGCCGGACACTTGCTCGCCTACACCGTGGACGCCGCCGATCGCATGGGCAATGGCGTCTACGTCGTGGATCTCGCCACCAGTCAGTCCAAGGTGCTGAGCTCTGCTGCCGCCGACTTCGACCAGCTCACGTGGAGCGACAAGGGCTCCTCGCTGGCCGTGCTGAAGGGCGACAAGAAGAAAGAGAATGTGCAGAAGGACAACGTCCTCATGGTGTGGCAGGACGTCGGGAGCATCAAGCCGCGTCTCACTGAATACGATCCCGCGAAGGACGCTGGCTTCCCCAAGCAGTACGTGCTCAGCGAGCTCGGAGCGCTGCGGTGGACACGCGACGGATCGCGTATATACGTCGGCCTCAAGGATCAGGAGCCGGACAAGACGCCCGCCACGCCCAGCACGGAGCCGCAGGCCAACGTCGACGTCTGGCACTGGAAGGATGCCGAAGTGCAGTCGGTGCAGATGATCCGGCTCGCCGCCGAGCGTCGCACCACGTTGCCTGCCGTGTTCAATGTGTCGAGCGGAACGCTGGTGCGCGTGTCCGATGAGGTCATGCGCAACGTGACGGCGACTCCCGATCCGAAATGGGCGATTGGCCGCATCGATACCACGTATCGCACCGAAGTGCAGTGGGGCGGCAATCGCGCAGACTACTTCCGCGTGAACACCGAGACGGGTGAACGCTCGCCGATCGCCAATGGTCTCATGCGCACCATGGGCAGTTCGCCCAACGGCAAGTGGTTTCTCTATCTGAAGGACAAGAAGATCGTTGTCTACAACACCGAAACGGGACGCAACGTCACACTCGGCGGCAACGTGAGCTTTATCGATGCGACGGACGACCATCCATACGAGAAGCCAACGTACGGCGTCGCGGGCTGGTCGAAGGACGGCAAATCGGTCATCGTCAATCATCGTTTCGACCTCTACCTGCTGCCGCTCGATGGCGGCAAGGCAGTGAATCTCACGGGGGGAGTGGGCGACGCGCAGCAGATTCAGTTCCGGCTCCTGCGTCTCGACCGGCAAGGTGGTGGTCGTGGTGGTCGCGGCGGCGGCGCGTTTGGCGCCGCGCAGGGCGAGGAAGACGAGGGCGTCGATCTCTCGAAGCCACTGCTCCTCTCGGCGTACGGCGAGTGGACGAAGAAGTCCGGCTATTACACGCTGGCGCCTGGCGCCAAGCCGGTGCCGCTGATCTACGAGGACGCATCAGTGGGCCAGGCGGTGAAAGCGGAGAACGCCGATCGCGTGATCTTCACCCGGCAGAGCTTCACCCAGTCACCCGATTACTGGTTGTCGAACACGGCGTTCGCGTCGCCCACCAAGTTGACGAATGCCAATCCCATCATTGACGAATACGCCTGGGGCACGCGTGTGCTCGTCGATTTCAAGAACAGCAAGGGCCAGCGTCTGCAAGGCACGCTCACATTACCGGCGAACTACCAGCCCGGAAAGCAGTACCCCATGCTCGTGTACTTCTACGAGCTGTTGTCGAACACGCATCACCAATTCCCCATGCCGGCGTTCGACGACCGCCCGCACTTTGCCGAGTACGCGAGCGATGGCTACCTGGTGTTCGAGCCCGACATCGTCTACGAAATCGGCAAGCCGGGCACCTCGGCCCTCGATTGCGTCACGAGTGGCGTGAAGAAGGTCATCGAGATGGGCTACGCCGATCCAAAGCACATCGGCATCCAGGGCCATAGCTGGGGCGGATACCAGACGTCGTTCATCCTGACGCAGACGAACATGTTCGCTGCCGTCGTGACGGGCGCACCGCCAACCGATCTCGTGAGCTTCTACGACGAGACGTATCCGGGAACGGGCACGCTCCAGCAGGGCATTGTGGAAGTGGGTCAGGTGCGCATGGGCACCAACCCGTGGGACAACCACCAACTATTCGAAGAGCAGTCGGCGGTCTACAATGTTCGCAACATCAAGACGCCGTTCCTGATCCTGCACGGCACGGCGGACAACGCCGTGGATTGGCATCAGGGCCTCGAGCTGTACGGCGCGGCGCGGCGCTGGGGCAAGCAGGTGATTCTGCTCTCATATCCAGGCGAACCGCACCATCTTGCCAAGAAGGAGAACCAGAAGGATTTCCAGGAGCGGATGAAACAGTTCTTCGATCACTACCTCAAGGGCACGCCGGCGCCGAAGTGGATGACGGACGGCGTACCCCAGACGAAGAAGGGCGGACCGATCCAGTAGCTACGTTCCGCGTCGAGTGTCGCCTATGTCGGCACTCGGCGCGAAGGTGGGCTCGAGACTTTGGCCATTCACCTTACAAACACCTCAGTCTCGAAAACACAACTATTTGGTTGTTGTCAAAAGAAAGTTGGCGAAAACGATAGTTTACTCTTGCGCTGGCGTGCGCCAGCGGAGACTAGATAGTAGGGGGCAGTGCGACTCCAGCTCTGATTCGCCGATGAGCGATCGCTGAACCCGGAGCGCGAACGCCAATAATGCCACGAATGGGCGCGACAACCGTCGCACGCATTCGTGGCATTCGTGTTCACATCGGTGATTTCGCCCCATCAGCGCTGTACGACGCGATAGAAGCGGTGAAAATCGCGATACAAGCACTGAAATATCGCGATGGAAGCGCTGAAATACGCGATGGAAGCGCTGAAATACGCGATGGAAGCGCTGAAATACGCGATACAAGCTCTGAAATACCGCGATGCAAGCGCTGAAATACGCGATGCAAGCGCTGAAATACGCAATGCAAGCGCTGTACGGCCGACCCTCGGCGTGATTCACTGACCCGCTCGGGCCTTTCGTTGACCCGCTCGCGCGTTTCGTTGACCCGTCACGTGTTTCGGCGACCCGGTCGCGGTTTTCGCTGACCTGCTCGCGTGATTCAGCGACCTGCTCGCGCCTTTCGGCGACCCGTGCGCGCTGTCAGCGTGGGCGAGCGGACATTCTGTCCGCCCTCACCACGCCCGTGTCGTCGCTGCGTCCCAAGCAGCTCGTGCACGCGGCACGCGCGATGGCCACGGCGGCCTCCCCGCATGCCGATACGCTCGTGCAGGGTGGGTTTCCCACGGACACCCTGCAGCAACTTGGTGCCGCTGCCGCCGCGGTGGAGGCGGTGGTCGCCGAGCGTGGCAACACCAAGGTCCGTCGGGCCGGGGCAACGCAGGCGATGACGCAGGAGCTGGCCCGGGCGCGGGAGGCGGTGAACATGCTGAACGCGGTCATCAGCAAGCAATTTGCTGGTGATCCGGCTTTCCTCGCCGGCTGGCGTGTGGCGAGACGGGTCGTGCTGAAGGGATCAGTGCAGGTGCCGGCCGCCGTCAGCGGCGCCGGCGCGCCGCCGGTGGCAGCAACCGCTGGGGGGTCGGCGCCGCAGGTCGCGACGGCGCCCGCGGTGACGTAAGCGGTGACGTAAGCAGGTTGATGTTGCGTAGTCTCGAGGCAGTCGTGTGGCTACAGCTCCGGCGGTGGCCACACGACTGGCACTGCGCGGGCGCGTGACCTTCACCGGCTCGACGGGTTTTCCGTATTACGGAACGAGCAGAACCTTGCCTGTGGTCTGCCGTCCTGCCAACGCGCGCTGCGCATCCGCAGCATGCGCCAACGGGAACTCGCACCCAATGCGAACCGACAGCTCGCCGCGCACCACCCAGCCGAGCAGCGCATTGGCACGCGACAGCAACTCTTCGCGGGTTGCCACATGATGATTCAATGTCGGCCGTGTCAGGAACAACGAGCCCTTGCGATTGAGTATCTGTGGATCGAATGGTGGTACGGGGCCACTCGATTGGCCGAACAGCGCGAGCAGGCCGCGCGGCGCAAGCGAATCGAGCGACTTGTCAAAGGTGGTCTTGCCCACCGAATCATATACCACGTGAACGCCCGCATTGTTCGTGATATGGCGGGTTTCAGCAGCAAAATCCTTTGAGGTATAGTCGATGACCTCATCGGCACCTGCCTGATGCGCGAGCAGCCGTTTCTCCTCTGTAGACGCCGTGCCGATCACGAACGCGCCACGCTTCTTTGCCATCTGGCAGAGCAGGAGACCGACGCCGCCCGCCGCAGCGTGAATCAACGCGCGATCGCCATTCTTGAGCGGGACGGTGGAATGCGACAGATAGTGTGCGGTCAGCCCCTGTAACCACACGGCCGCGGCAGACTTCGACGACACGCCGCCCGGAACGAGCACCGTTCGTTCGGCGGGCACCACGGCGCGCTCGGCGTACGCACCTTTCACGCTCTGCGAGACGACGCGGTCGCCGGTGACGAATCCACTGACCCCTGCACCACACTCGCGCACCACCCCGCACGCTTCGGAGCCGAGCGTGAATGGCCGAGCCCCAGGATAGAGGCCTTCGCGCTGATAGATCTCTATGAAGTTGACGCCGATCGCTTCGACGTCGATCAGCAGTTCACCAGCAGCGGGCCGCGGCTCGGCAATATCCTCGAACCGCAGCACCTCCGGCCCGCCCGTCTCGTGTACCCGAATGGCTTTCACGTGCGCCGTTGTCCCGTGTCCCGTGTCCCCTACTTCAGCATCCCCTTGGCGATCGTCTGCAACTGCATGTTGCTCGTGCCTTCATAAATCGCGCCGATCTTGGCGTCGCGGTAGAACTTCTCGGCGGGATAATCCTTCGTGTAGCCATATCCGCCGAACAGCTCGAGCGAGATGGAGGTTACGCGTTCGGCCACCTGGGACGAGAAGAGCTTGGCCATTGCGCCTTCCATCGCGATATCGCGGCCGGCGTCTTTGAGACGCGCGGCGTTGTAGACCATGAGCCGTGCGGCCTCCAGCTCGGTGCGTGCTTGAGCAAGCTGGAATTGAATCCCTTGAAAATCGCCCAGCTTCTTGCCGAACTGTGTACGCTCCTTCACGTATTCCGTCGCGGCGCGCAACGCGCCGGACGCGACGCCGATCATCTGGGCGCCAATGCCAATCCGGCCTTCGTTCAGTGTCTCGATCGCGATCTTGTATCCCTGGCCGACAGGACCGAGCACGTTTTCGGCCGGCACCTCGACGTCGTCGAGAATGAGCTCCGTGGTGCTCGAGGCTCTGATGCCAAGCTTGTCTTCCTTCTTGCCGACGCTGAAGCCCTTGAACCCGCGCTCGACCACGAAAGCAGTGATTCCCTTGTACCCGGCTTGCGGATTCGCGTTGGCAAAAACGACGTAGATCTGTGCTTCGGCGCCGTTCGTGATCCACATCTTCCGGCCGTTCAGAATCCACCGGTCGCCGCGCTGCTCGGCGCGCGTCTGCATGGCGAAGGCGTCCGACCCGGAGTTCGATTCCGACAACGCGTACGCGCCCACCTTCTCGCCCGTCAACTGCGGGAGGTACGTGGACTTGATGTAGTCGCTGCCGTACGTGCGGACTGGATAGTTGACCAGCGTATTCTGCACGTCCATCAGGATGGCTGCGGCGGGATCGACTTTGCTGATCTCTTCCACGCCGAGCGCGACCATGAAGAGCGAGCCGCCAGCGCCGCCGTATTCGTCGGCGACTTCGATGCCCATCAATCCCATCTCGAAGAACTTCTTCACCAGGGCAGGATCGAGTTTGCCGTCACGCTCCATCTGTTGCACACGCGGGCGAACATCTTCTTCGGCGAATCCGGCGACGGCATCGCGAAACAACTCCTCGTCCTCCGACAGCATGGTCAGCGGTGGGTTGGCGAGCGATAGGTCGTTTGACATGGGTTGGGTCGTGAGGCGTGGAAGAACGGTTGTTGAGCCGACGCCATGCGGTCGGGCCTACAATGTATCGGCGAAGACCTGGAGTGCCAATTCCACTTTCCCGAACGGCGCCGACACCTGGACGCCCTGCACGAGCGGCCTGATGCGGTCGAGCATCTCACGCGCGATCGCGATGCCTTCCGCCACCGCGTGCTCCTTCGAACGCTCATTTGCCCTGCGCATGCGCGCGATCACTGCGTCCGGCACCGACACACCCGGTACCTCGTTGGCAAGGAATTCCGCGTTGCGTACCGACACCAGCGGCCAGATGCCGGCAAGGACCGGAATGTGCGACGTCCCAATGCGGCGGAAGAACCGCTCGAGTTGCTCCGCGTCAAATACGGGCTGCGTGATGGCGTACTCTGCGCCGGCGTCTACCTTCCAGTCGAAACGCTTGATCTCGTGTTCCAGATCGATGGCGACCGGATTCACGCCGACGCCAATGGCAAAGCGCGTCGGCTGGCCGATGGCGTTTCCGCCAGGATCCAGGCCGCGATTGAGGTGGCTGACCAGATTCGTCAGCCCGATCGAATCAACGTCGAAGACGGCCGTGGCGTCGGGGTAGGGCCCCATCTTTGGCGGATCGCCGGTGATGATGAGCAGGTTGCGAAGGCCAACGGCCGATGCACCCAACAAGTCGCTGAGCATGCCGAGCAGGTTGCGGTCGCGACAGGCGTAGTGCGTCACGGTTTCCATGCCCACCTGCTGCTCGATCAACACGCTGGTCATCAGCGCGCCCATGCGGCTCTGCGCGCGCGGACCGTCGGGCACGTTCACGGCGTCGACGCCGGCCGTCTTCAGACGCGCCGTGTCGCTCAACATGCGCGACGCATCCACGCCGCGTGGCGGTACGATCTCCACCGACGTCACGAACTCGCCGCGACACATCTTCGCCGCAAAGCGTGACCGCTCGGCGAATGGCACCGATTCCACTCCGTGCGGGGTCTCCAACGTCGCGGCGCGCGCCGCTTGTCCGTCACCACTCACCGCGCGGGTCTGCGCCATGCGCGGCGTGAGCGGGCGAACACCCTCCACCATTGCACGGATGTGATCCGGAGTCGTGCCGCAGCAGCCGCCCACGATCTTGGCGCCCGCCTGTACGAGATGACGGGCGTAGGTGCCCATGTACTCGGGACTGGCCATGTACATGCTGCGGCCGCCGACGTCGCGCGGCATCCCGGCATTTGGCTGGGCGCTGAGCTTCTTGCGTGTCTGCGGCACCATCTTCTCGATGCAGTCGAGAATGGTCTGCGGACCAACCGAGCAGTTGAGGCCGATCACGTCGGCGCCCCACGTCTCGAGCGCGCGAACCACGTACTCGGGCGATGCGCCGTACGGTGTGCGACCGTCCACTCCGATCGTCATCTGCGCGATCACCGGCTTGTCTGGCGCTACAATGCGTGCGGCACGAATGGCCTGCTCGATCTCTTCGAGATCGCTGAAGGTCTCGACGATGAACAGGTCCACGCCGCCTGCGACCAGACCTTCGATCTGTTCGCGGAAGATCGTGCACGCTTCATCCTTGCTCGTGGGGCCGTACGGCTCGAGCCGCACGCCGAGCGGGCCCACCGCGCCGGCAACGAGCGCGCGATCGCCTGCCGCTTCGCGCGCCACCGTGGCCGCGGCGCGATTCAACTCGTGGACCTGCTCCTGCAAGCCATGCTGCGTGAGCTTCACGCGGTTCGCGCCGAAGCTGTTCGTCTCGATCACTTCCGCGCCCGCGTCCACGTACTGCTTGTGGACGTCGCGTACGAGATCGGGCGCCCGCAGGTTGAGCTCGTCGTAGCACTGATTGATGAACACTCCTTTGCTGTACAGCATGGTGCCCATCGCACCGTCGAATACGACGATGGCGTTCGGATCGAGAAGACGCTCGAGCTTGGGGTTCATCGATTGCCCTCGCCGCGGACGGCGTAGTATTTCGCCTGCGGGTGATGGACGATGATTGCTGCCGTGCTCTGTTCGGGCAGCAGTTGGAATGCGCTGGTGAGTTGCATGCCGAGCTCGCGCTCGGCGGGCAGGAGCGTGAACACCTGCTCGTGGTCCTCGAGATCGGGACACGCGCCGTAGCCCCATGAATACCGTTTGCCCTGACCAGCCGGCAAGCCGAGGTCGTGGCGAATCTTCCGGTGCATCCATTCCGCCATCGCCTCCGCCATCTCGACGGAGATCCCGTGGACGTAGAATGCTTCGGTGAACTCGTTTGCCGCCTGTAACTGGTCGAACAACGCGCTCGCCGCATTGCCGACGGTCACGATCTGCAATCCGGCGACATCCACGTCGGTGGAACCCACGGCGCGGAAATAGTCCGCAAGGCAGAGTCGTTCGCGGCCTTCCTGTCGCGGAAAATGAAAGCGGGCGATCTCCGTGGTCGTTCCATCAGCGGTGTACTTCTCCGGATTGTAAACGACCAGGTTGTTTCCGTCTGCCTGCACCGGAAACAGTCCGTAGACTGCGCTCGGAACGAGCCATCCATCCTTTAGTGCCCATTCCTTGAGCCGCGCGAGCGTCGGCTCGAAGACGTCGCGCACCATCTTGTCGAATTCCGGGCCCGAGCCGCGGCCACCCCACTGCAGACGATAGAGCTCGTCGAGGTCGAGGAGATCGAAGACTTCGTTAATCGGAATGTCCGTCAACGTGCGCGTGCCGAAGAACGGCGCGGCCGGTACCGGGTTGTCGGCGCTCACATCGCTGCGCTCGCCACCAGCCGTCCCCGCCGACGTATCCTTGCCGACGTTGGTGTGCAGGAACTTGTCGTTGCGTGCTTCGTCGAGGAGGTGCGTGATGAAGGCCTCGCGGCCCTCCGTGTTCTGCAAGCGGTCCATCGTGTCCAGTCCCTCGAACGCGTCCTTGCAGTAGAACACGCCGGAATCGTATGGACGCTCGCCTTCGACATACAATGCACGCCGCCCAAACCGGCGGTTGATCGCCGCGCCGCCGATCAGCACCGGAATCTTCAGTCCTCGCCGATCGAGCTCCTGCACGCACATCGGCATCTGCTTCGATGTCGACACGAGCAGCGCCGACAGACCGATCGCATCGGCGTTCACCTCTATCGCCTTCTCGATGATCGTGTTCACCGGCACCTGCTTGCCCAGGTCGAAGACCGTATAGCCGTTGTTCGACAGGATCGTGTTGACGAGCGACTTGCCGATGTCATGCACATCGCCGTACACCGTCGCCAGCACCACGCGGCCCTTGGTGTAGCCTTCGGCGCGTTCGAGGAATTGCTCGAGGTGCTTCACGGCCTTCTTCATCACCTCTGCCGACTGGAGTACGAACGGCAGAATGAGCTCGCCGGCGCCAAACTTGTCGCCGACTTCCTTCATGGCCGGCAGCAGCACTTCGTTGAGCACGCGGACCGGATGCTCGCGTACGCTGGCGGCGTCGAGTGCCGCCTCGATGCCGTCCTTCTTCCGGTGCACCACCATATAGTGCACGCGCTGCTCGGCCGTCATGTCGGCGGTCGGATCTGCCTTCTCCGTCTGGGGCCCGCGGTCCTGCTTCCCTGTGTCGAAGTGCTCGATGAACCGCTGCAGCGCATCCGGTCGGCGATTGAAGACGAGATCGTCCGCCAGCGTCCGCTCCTCGCCGGGAATCTCGGCGTACGGCTGCACGTGCGCCGGGTTCACGATGGCCATGTCGAGCCCGGCTTCGACACAGTGATGCAGGAATACTGAATTCAGAACCGCCCGCGCGTCCGGCGCGAGTCCGAAGCTCACGTTGGATACGCCGAGGCTCGTGAACACCCCGGGCAACTCGCGCTTGATGAGACGAATGCCTTCGAGTGTTTCGACGGCGGAGTCGATCCACTCGGCGTCGCCCGTCGCGAGGGTGAACGTCAGATCGTCGTAGATCAGGTCCTGGGGCTTCAGACCATATTCTCCAACGACGATATCGTAAATCTTCTTTGCCACCTCGAGCTTCCGGTCGCGTGTCTTGGCCATGCCGATCGGATCAATCGTCAGGGCGACCAAGGCGGCGCCATGCTTCTTGGCGATCGGCACGACGCGATCGATGCGCTCGCGTCCGTTCTCCATGTTGATCGAGTTGATGATGGCGCGTCCCGGAATCGCTTCCAGCGCGCGCTCGATCACTGCCGGCTCCGTGGAGTCGACCATGATCGGGGTATCCACCGTCATGGAGAGCAGCTTCACTACTTTCGCCATCTGTTCCACTTCGTCGCCGCGCTCGGTCACGGCGACACAGACATCGAGCACGTGCGCGCCAGACTCCACCTGCTCGCGCGCCACATCGGAGATGCCCTCGTAGTCGTCAGCGAGCAGCAGCCGCTTCACTTTGCGTGAGCCCTGGGCGTTCACGCGCTCGCCGATGAGCAACGGCTTGGGGTTCTGGTCGAAGTCCATGGCGCGCATGGCGCTGCTCGCCCGCGGCACCCTGGAGCCGCGCTTGCCGCCGGCTTTGCTGTCCTGAGGGAGCGTAGCGACCGAAGGATCTCTGTGCGCCGCCGGTCGCGACACCCGCCGTACGATCGCCTCCAGATGCTCCGGCGTCGTGCCGCAGCATCCGCCTACGACGCGCACGCCGAACTCTTCGACGAACTCGCCGAGCATCTGGGCCATCGACGCGGGCTCCAGCGGATAGATGGCGTCGCCAGTCCCGGTGTTGAGTGGAAGTCCGGCGTTCGGAATGCACGACACGGGGCGCGACGCATTCTCCGCCAGAAAGCGGATTGGCTCGCGCATGTGCTCGGGGCCAGTCGAGCAGTTCAGCCCAATGACGTCGATCGGCAGCGCTTCGAGCGTCGTCATCGCGCTGGCGATGTCCGTGCCGAGTAGCATGCGGCCGCTCGTGTCGAGCGTGATCTGCGCCTGGATGGCCACGCGCCGACCGATCTCGGCGAACAGCCGCTCGAAACCGGCGATCGCCGCTTTCATCTCGAGAATATCCTGCGCCGTCTCGATGAGCAGGACGTCCACCCCGCCTTCCACGAGATACTTGGCCTGCGTGTAATAGTTCGTCTCCAGTTCGGCGAACGTCGTATTCGAGAGCACGGGATCGCTGCTCGACAGCAGCAGTCCCGTGGGCCCGATCGAGCCGGCGACGAAGCGCGGCTGCTCCGGCGTGGAGAACTTGTCGCAGGCGGCGCGCGCCAGGCGCGCGGCGGCAACATTCACGTCATGCGTCTTCTCTTCGATTCCCCATTCGCGCAAGCGATGCGGCGTCGACTGGAACGTGCAGGTCTCGACGACATCGCATCCCACGGCAAGGAACGATTCGTGGATTGACTGAATGATGTCGGGGCGCGTCAGCACCAGGTGATCGTTGCAGCCCTCGAGCGATTTCCCTCCGAAATCTTCTGGCGTCGGGTGATGACGCTGAAGGTTCGTACCCATCGCGCCGTCGAAGACGAGAACCCGCTGGGCAATGGCCGCGAGATACGCGCTTGTCGTCGCCGGCGCGGATGCTGCCCCGGCGGACGGCGTATACGACGAAGGGGAAGAAGACGTCAGATCGGCCATCGCAATCCGTATCCGTAAAAAAGAAAAATGCCCGAACGCAAGCGCTCGGGCGGGCGCTTTAGCGGAATGTTTTACGTGGCCGCAATTTGCCTAAAATCGCCACGATGTCAGTTGTCATTACAGTCTAGCACCCCGCGAAGGACGAGGCAATGTGCGAGGGGCGCCCGGTCAGGTGGGCGGCACCACTTCGTCGGGAGTGTCGTCGGGACGCCCGCGGCCCGTCGCCCCCGCCCGCTCGCCGACATGGTGCACCAGCGCCATGAGACGGTTCCGTTCCAGCGGAAGGGTGAGGTCGGCCAGCACCGTACGATGCAGCGATGTCGGTAATGCGTCGAGCGTGCTGCCCGCGCCTCGATACAGGACCAGCGCGCCGCCGGGTGCGAGAGGAATACTCAGCGCATCTGCCGTGGCCGACGCCGCCAACCCGCGATTGATCACCGCAATGAGCGGTGGCGCTTGCGCCGCGAGCTCCCGTCCTTCGACGAGCGACTGCGCGGTGATTGGCGTGAACCCGAGTGCGGCGAAGCTTTGCGCCAAGCCTTCGAGCAGCGGCAACTCGGTGCCGATCAACAGAATGCGTGTCATCGGTTCCTGCATCATCGTACGACCCCAGCGGCGACGTCGTGGACGGAGCGTTCGGCGATTCCGTCGATCTCGACGATTTTCGATCGCGAACTCTCTCCGGCGACAATGGTAACTTGACGCCGGCCCACGGCAAAGACGTCGGCGAGAAATTCGATCAACTCTTTGTTGGCGGCGCCATCCACTGGTGGCGCGGCCAGGCGGATCTTCAACGCGTCGCCGTACAGGCCCACTACTTCGCTCTTTGAAGCCCGTGGCTGCACACGTACAGAGAAGCGAACTCGACTGCCGGATTGCGTTACTCGGAGCCCGCTCACGGAACGCCGAGTGCGCTCTGGATGATGCTCAAGAGAAACCACGCGACGATTGGCGTGATGTCGATGGCGCCGATGAGTGGGATGACTCGGCGCAGTGGCGCGATCATCCACTCCGTGAGCCAGTATGACCACCGGATCCATGCCGAGTACGGCGAGATCGGAAGCCAGGAAGACAGCACGCGGACCAGCAGCGCCAAGCGGAGCAACGCAAAGCCCCAGGAGACCAGCAGCATCGGGATGGTGGATGGCGCGCTGATCCCGAACATGACCTGCGACAGGATGCGCCCGGCGAACTGCATCAGCGAAATGAGCAGGATCGCGCCGATGATGTATGCCACGAATGCCCACCACGCGGCAGACGACGGCACGCCGCCCGCCCGGACGACCACGCGCTCTATCGGCTGCAAGAGCGGGTCGATGTTCCCGCGAAAGAAACGCGCCGAACGACTGAACGGATTGATCCGCCGCGTCCGCACCGCCCAGTCGAAAGCGCTGATGAGGAACATCGCGATCCCGACGTAGAACAACACTATTTTCGCGCCGGCGACGAACGCCGCATAGCCCGCGAGCATGCTCATGCGCGAAAGGTGACCGGGCGTTCAACGCGCAGCAAGGCTGTAGGCCGGAACCGTTGCGTCATCGCGAGAGGTGTAAGGCGCTCGAGAGGAACGACAAGACGTCCGTGTCGCGCGCGATCTGCATCGCCGTGGGAGTGCCTGGGCCGAACCCGGCGTCGAAGACGACGTGCAGGAGCACTGGCGCTGGTGCCGCCTGCGCCCATTGGAGCGCCGCCGCGAATTTGAGGCTGTGCGCCGGTGTCACGACTTCATCGTGATCCCCGACGGTCAGGAGTGTGGCGGGAAACCGCGTCCCCGCTCGGACGTTCTGGAGTGGGGAGTAGGCGAGTAGAACGCGGAGGTCATCGGGACGGTCGGGCGACCCGAACTCCGGAATCCACGACGCTCCCACCGTGAATCGATTGAACCGCGTCATGTCGAATACCCCGGCGTCGATCCATGCCGCGGCGAACAGCTCTGGGCGCTGCGTGAGCGCCGCTCCAACCAGCACCCCACCGGTGCCACGGCCGGCAATCGACAAGAAGGCTGTCTTCGTGTACCGCCGGTCGACGAGGAACTCGGCGGCGCTCAGGAAATCATCGATGCTAACCTGTGTGTGATGCCCGATACCGCTCTCCTGCCACGCGCGGCCATACTCCCATCCACCGCGCACGTTGGCCACGGCGTAGATGCCTCCAAGCTGGAGCCATGCCGCCACCCTTGGCGAGAACTCAGGAGTCGCCACGGCGTTGAATCCGACGCCACCGTCATCGACACCGCTCGCCGCCAAGATTGCCGGATGGCTACCGTCGAGCGGCAGTCCGCGGCGTGCCGTGATGAACATGGGCACGCGCGTCCCATCCTTGGCGGTGAAAAAAAGCTGCGTGGTTTCGAAGTCGGCGAGCGCGGTGTCGGGACGGACGTTCCGGAATGGCGCAGCGGCGCGTGCGTCGCTGCTGTAGCGGAAGATTGTCATCGGCTGAAGAAACGATGTGTAGCCGAAGTAGAACTCGCGGTCGCTCTCACGGCCGGATATTTCAGTGACGGTTCCGAGCCCCGGTAGTGGAACGATGCCGCGCAGTCCGCCGTCGAAGCCATAGAGCTCGAGCACCGATCGTGCGTCGTGCAGCCGGTGCGCCACAATGCGATCATCCGCGCGGTGAGCGGCAATGAGCGGATCGTAGGTCTCGCGCACCACGGTCGTCCAATGGTCCTCATCGGGCATGTTGATGTCGACGGCGACCAGCCGGCCGCGTGGGGCGTGACGCGTCGTGCGAATGAAGAACAGCTGGTCGGCGCTGCCCGCGAACTCGTAGAGCGCATCGGCTCCATCGAACAGGGTGACGAGTGGGGCGGCGAGGTTGGGGTGCCCTGGATTGTCCAGATCGATCAGGTACAGCCGGTTGTTCGCATCGGTGCCGACACGCGCCGCGATCACCAGATACTGGCCGTCGTCACTCACATCCACGTGGAGCCGCCACTCGGGGTGTGCGGCATTCTCATACATCAACCGATCGTCGGTCTGCGGGCGCCCGAGCCGGTGATAGAACACCTGCTGGCGGCCGTCCGGCGCCAGCGGATTCGTCGTGAGTGCCGCGCGCCCCGCATCAGAACGGATGTAGAAGAAGCCACGGGTGTCGCGCGTCCACGCAAGCGGAGAATCTTTGATGCCTTGCAACTCGTCCGTGAGATCCTGGGTCGTGCGCACGTCGCGGATTCGTACCGTTCGCCACGCGGACCCCTGCTTGGATACGGCGTAGGCGAGATACTTGCCGTCCGGCGCCGGCGACTGGTCGACGATTGCTATCAGGCCCTCCGGCGAGAACGTGTTCGGATCGATCAGAACGCGCGGCGACAGTTCGGTGCGGTCCTGAACGTAGAGCACGGGCTGGTTTTCCAGACCGTCGCTCTGATAGTAGAACAGGCGGTCTCCGCCGGCGAATGGCACGCCAGTTCGAGGAGTGTCCCACGCACGACGTACGAGATCTCGGATCTCCTTCCGCCGAGGCGTCTGGGCGATGAACGCCTCCGTCGCGGCATTCTCCGCGGTAATCCACGTGCGCACTTCCGGCGACGATAGGTTCTCGAGCCAGCGGTATGGATCGGCGACACGAACGCCGTTCAGATCGTCGCTCTGCGCGCCGCGGACGGCCGGTGGGTACTTCGGCAGCGACGCCTGCGCGCCGAGTCGAGCGGCGCATAGGACGAGAGCGATCAGCGCTGTGAGTGTCTTCATCACAGGGATCAATATCGCGTACGCATACAGCAAACGAAAACCGGGGCGACGCGGTCGCCCCGGTTTTCACTCTTCCCGCGTCCCGTGTTCCGTTCTGCGTGTCCCGTGACTATTTCCGGATCGCGTCCTTGTTTGCCCGCGGAAAACGCTCGTTGAGCTTGGTTTCGTACGGGCGCTCGCCATACCCGACGTAGATCTGCCGCGGACGAGCGATCTTCTGCTCCTTGTCGTTGAGCAGCTCTTCCCATTGCGCGAGCCAGCCCGACGTGCGCGCCACCGCGAACAGCACGGTGAAGAAGTCGGTCGGGAAGGCCATGGACCGGTAGATGAGGCCCGTATAGAAGTCCACGTTCGGATAGAGCTTGCGCGACACGAAGTAGTCGTCGGACAGCGCGATCCGCTCCAGCTCGAGCGCGATCTCGAGATCCTTATCCAAGCCGACTACCTTGAAGACTTCGTCGGCGAGCTTCTTCACGATCTTGGCGCGAGGGTCGTAGCTCTTGTACACGCGGTGGCCGAAGCCCATGAGCCGGCTGCCCTTTCCACCCTTCACTTCGTCGATGAAGGCGGGAACGTTCTTCGGGTGTCCGATCTCGCTGATCATGCGGAGCACCTGCTCGTTCGCACCGCCGTGCAACGGACCGTACAGCGCTGCCACGCCGGCAGCCACGGCCGAGAACGGATCGACATGCGACGATCCGACGGCGCGCACTGCGTTCGTCGAGCAGTTCTGTTCGTGGTCGGCGTGCAGGATGAACAGGATCTCCAACGCCTTCACGAATACCGGGTTGCCCTCGTACTTCGACTCCGACATCCGCGCCACCATCGAGAGGAAGTTCTCGGTGTAGCTCAGGCTGTTGTCGGGGTAGATGAACGGCAGACCCTTGATGTGGCGGTAACAGAACGCCGCGAGGGTCGGCATTTTGGCCAGGAGACGAATGATCGAGATGTTTCGCTGATCGGGATCCTGGATGTTCTTTGCTTCCGGGTAGAACGATGACAGCGCCGCGACGGCGGAGCAGAGCATCGACATCGGATGCGCATCGTACCGGAATCCCTGCAGAAAGCTCTTGATGTTCTCGTGCACGTACGTGTGGTACGTGATGTCGTTCACCCACGAGTTGTATTCGGGCTGCGTCGGCAGCTCGCCATTACGCAGGAGCCACGCGACTTCGAGAAACGTGGACTTCTCCGCGAGTTGCTCGATCGGATATCCGCGATAGCGCAGAATGCCCTTGTCGCCGTCGATGAACGTGATCGCGCTCTTGCACGAGGCGGTGTTCATGAAGGCGGGGTCGTACGTCATCAAGCCAAATTCGTTTGGCGACGTCTTGATCTGCCGAAGGTCCATGGCGCGCGTTACGGTGTCGCCTTCGACGCCGCCCTGCACGATCTGGATGGAGTAGGCTTTCTTCGTACGAGAATCGGTAATCTCGAGCGTGCCAGTGTTCGTAAGATCGCCTGACGGCGCTGTGGACGTCTGCTCAGGTTGGGTCTTGCTCATGCTGCTGTCTCCGTAGACCTGCGTAACGATGGTCGCCATTGGCCTGCACCTCCCGACGTCGCGGTATGCGAGTAGATGAGTCGCGCCCGTGGATATAGAAAGGCGCAACATCGCCCGGTCGGGAGCGTGCGGGGAATCTAGCCCGATAGGGTCTCCCGCGACATTCTGCAAACCCAGGCGCCTGCGTACGGCGAATACTGGCTTTTCGGCGCAAGATCCCCCTACGAAAAACGGCCGCGCTCCAAGTCTACCGCGGCGCGATTCCTCCAGCCTTCGGACGGTCCAATGGCCCAGCCTCGGATCGCTCGGCCAGCAGCTTGGTGGTAAAGCGCTGTCCCTCCGAAATCCGCTCTATCTCCAGCGCGCTGGAATCCACCGAGTTCTCCAGTCGAGCCAACCGTTCTACGACTTCGTCCAGGCGCTGAACGACCGCCGAGGTGCCGACACCGGCACGGTCGCGGCGCCGTATCCACATGGCGCCGAGCACTGTGAGCGAGGTCAGGCCCCCCATGCAGCCGAAGAAGACCATCATCTCTTCCATCGCTTGAACCGACCTCGGATCCACCATAATCTCTCCCCTCTATTGCACTCGGTGGCTCTAGCCATGCACTCCAGAACAAACCTA
Organism: uncultured Gemmatimonadaceae bacterium; assembly: GCA_963817955.1. Lineage (GTDB taxonomy): Bacteria > Gemmatimonadota > Gemmatimonadetes > Gemmatimonadales > Gemmatimonadaceae > JAQBQB01. Next base: position 1,005,495 of record CAWFQK010000002.1, on the reverse strand, counting down.
CGAGTTTTAGACCTTCGAGAGTTTCGGTGCCGAACGGCACACCGACCGGACTGGACACCGGCCGCAATGCGCCACCCTCGCCGTGCAAACCAGAGCGCCCAGCTCCATGAGCGCCTGGTTGTGCGTCCACGTCGCTCGGCCCGTCCGCGGGAGGATGGATTCGGCGATCTCCCATAGAACGCGGCGACCTTTCGTCGTCGCCACCTTGGCTGACGGCGCGAACACGCGCCTGAGCACCCGTGCGACGTTCGTGTCGACGAGCGCCGCCCGACGCTCATATGCGAACGACGCTACCGCTCCCGCCGTGTATGCTCCGATGCCTGGCAACGCCCGCAGGGCCATTGGCTCGGCCGGAAGCGTGCCGTTCGGTTTCCGGCCGTCGTCGGTGACCTCGCGCGCCAGGCGATGAAGATTCCGCGCCCGCGCGTAGTAGCCCAGGCCCTCCCAGGCTTCCATGACGGCTGCCGGTCGAGCGCGCGCTACATCTGCCAACGTCGGGAAACGCTCGAGAAACTCGCCATAGTACGACACGACGCGCGAAACCTGCGTCTGCTGCAGCATGAGCTCAGAGACGAGGACTTCGTATGCATCGCGCGTTCGACGCCAGGGGAGATCGCGTCCGTTGCGGCGGTACCAGGCCCTGAGCCGCCGTCCGAAGTCAGATCGGATAGTCGGGTCGATCTGAGGGGGCATGGGGGACGGGCTTGAGACACGGGACACGGGACACGGGACACGGGACACGGGACACGGGACACGGGACGAGAGATGCCTGTCATCCTGAGCAAAGCGAAGGATCTCTGTGACCGGCGGGCCGGCCGGTTTGCGTGGTGGCCCCGTACCGACCAATCTATGTCCGTGCCTACTCCTATTCTTACTCGAGTTGTGCGTGTCGTTTTCGCGGCCCTGGCGGTGATGGCTACCCCGGCTCCGGAGGCAGGCGCACAAGCATCTCTACCGAATTCCGTGGTGCAGCCGTTCGCTGTGGTGGGTGTGAGCACAGCGGGGCGGTGGGCCGAGTGGATGGCTGTGCTCACGCTGGTCGGTGTCGTGATGTACAGACTATTCGTGCTCGCCGAGGCGAAGTGGACAGCCGAGATCGCCGAGGACAGCACCGAGCGCGCGAGGCGAATGGGGCAGGCCGCAATCGTGCTCTTCCTCATAACGTCGGTCCTGCGCCTCATGGCGCGGACGACACCTGCCGTGAATGCGGTAGTGCAACGTACGACTGCCGTCGTAACGGTCGTGCATGACACGTCGTGGGGACATGGATGGCTCGTCGGAATTGCCGGGGCGGGGATTGCAGCCGTCGGATTGTTCGCCGCGCGTCGCGGGCGCGTCGGCTGGTTCGCTGCCGGGATCGGTGTAGTGGGCGTCTGTCTTGGCGAAACGCTCACTGGCCATGCGGGGGTCATGTCCCGGCATTTCTCGCTCGCCGTGGCCGACGACGTCGGGCACATCCTGGGCGCGGGTGGTTGGCTGGGCGGTCTCGTGGCCGTTCTGCTCTGCGGACTGCCGGCGCTTCGCCCGCTGGAGGTCGCCGAGCGCGCTGCTGCCGGGGCGCGGCTCGTACGCGCCTTTCACTCCGCGGCACTGGAATGCGTGGCGTTGGTTTTCGTCTCCGGTGCCATCGCGATGTGGCTGAGGCTACCGGCGTTGAGCGACCTCTGGTTGACCGGATACGGTCGGATACTGTTGCTGAAGCTGGCGGGCGTGCTGGTCATGCTCGGCTTTGGAGGGTTCCACGCGCGCTCAGTCGTGGTTACCGACTGGGGTGCGCAAACGAAGCCACGTTTTCAGCGTGCCGTAACCGCGGAGCTTCTCGTCGGCGCGCTCGTCGTGGCCCTCACCGCCGTGCTCATTTCCACGGCGCCTCCTCTATACTAGACCCATGCCAGCGATTCCAACCCAACCGGTCGCGGATTGGCCGATCACGATCGATGACGTTCTTGCTGCGCGCGAACGGCTCGCGCCATATCTCACGCCCACACCGTTCCGCGCATACCCGCAACTGAGCGCTGTTGCCGGCGCCGGCATTTGTATTCTCGCTAAACACGAGAATCACCAGCCGACAAATTCTTTCAAGATCCGGAACGGGCTGTCTTTCATGACCGCGCTCACCGCTCACGAGCGGGTACGCGGCGTTGTTGCTGCGTCGACCGGCAATCATGGTCAGGGCATTGCATTCGGCGGGCGCCTGCTGGATGTCGCCACAACCATCTGCGTTCCGGCGGGCAACAACCCGGACAAGAACGCCGCAATGCGCGCCCTTGGCGCGACGGTCGTCGAGCAGGGACGCGACTACGATGAAGCGGTTGGCGTGATGCAGGCACTTGCCGTCGAGCACGGACGCGTTGTGGCGCACTCCACCAACGACCCGCGCATCATCGCTGGTGCCGGCACCATGACGCTCGAGATACTCGAGCAGGATCCGTCGATCGATGCACTAGTGATCGCCATTGGCGGAGGATCACAGGCCGTCGGCGCCATGACAGTGGCGCGTGCCTTTGCGCCGCGGGTCGAGGTGTACGGCGTGCAAGCCGCCGGCGCCGCGGCGATTCACGACTCCTGGCATCGCGGTGAGCGCATCACGACCACCCGTGTCGACACCTTTGCCGAGGGCGTGGCGACGCGTTCCACCTATGATCTCACGTTCCCGGCGTTGCGGGCGGGGCTGGCCGGATTCGTCACGGTAACCGATGCGGAAATCGCGGAGGGTCTGCGCACCGTTCTGTCGATTACGCACAACCTCGTGGAAGGCGCCGGCGCCATGGGATTTGCCGGTGTGCAGAAACTGCGCGACCGGCTCGCCGGCAAACGCGTCGGCGTCATCTTCTGTGGCGGCAACATCGATGTTGCGACGCTGCGCCGCGTCTTGCTCGGCGAGATCTGAACGATCAGAGTGGCTAACTGACCTTTCGTGTCTTCCGCTTGAGGAAGTCCATGAGTATGAACTGTCCCAGCGTCATGGTCGACGTGAAATACGCCTTGCCTCGGCTGATCTCGGACACGCGTTTGACGAATTCCACGAGCGTGCGGTCGCGCGCCAGCATGAACGTGTTGATCATGATGCCCGCACGCCGGCAGCTTGCGACTTCGTGTATCGTCTGGGCAATCACCGTGGCATCGAGGCCGAACGAATTCTTGTAGATCTGTCCGTTCGGCATGGTCAGCGCGCTCGGCTTGCCGTCTGTGATCATGATGATCTGGCGCATGTCTTTCTTCTGCCCCAGCAACAACCGACGCGCGAGCTTCAACCCTTCGGCGGTATTGGTGTGGTACGGCCCCACCTGCGCGGTCGCCAGCGTGGCGAGCGGAATCTCCTCAGCCGAGTCGTGAAACAACACGACTTTGAGTGTGTCGCCCGGGAACTGTGTGCGAATGAGGTGCGTCAGTGCCAGCGCGACTTTTTTCGCCGGTGTGAAGCGATCCTCACCGTACAGGATCATTGAATGGGAGCAGTCGAGCATCAGGACCGTGGCGCACGACGACCGGTACTCGGCCTGTCGCACCATCAGATCGCAGTAATCGAGATCCATGGGCACGTCGAGCTTGCCGGTGCGGGCAAGTGAATTCTTCAACGTTTCGTTGACGTCGATGTTCAGCACGTCGCCGAACTCGTACGGCTTGCTCCACCCATCTGACTCGATACCAGTGGCAAGATACGCGGTGTCGTGACTCCCGAAGCTCGACTTGCCGAGCGAGCCAAGGAGATTGCGCAGTGTCTTGTAGCCGAGAAAGTCGATGCCCTTTTCGGTGAGATTGAACTGGACGTCGCGCGCCGCGGCCTTGGAGAGACTGCCGGGCCCGGTGACAGGCTGATGTCCGGCGGGCATCTGGGGCGGTGCCTCGACGTTGAGGTATCCTTCCTCGATCAAACGCTGGACGAGCTGATCGAGAAGCTGAGCCAGCTTGGACTGTCCTTCCTCGTCGTCGCCGCCGCGGAGTGCTTCGAGCATTTCCGGGGTGAACTGGCCGCCCTCCGTGAGCGCGTCGAGAATCGCCTGTTTGAGCGAATCGAGCGATCGGTTGCGCTCATCTGCCGGATCCCACCCGTAGTTGGACTGATTCTCGCCGCCGGCGAAGCCGGACTGCAGGAGGAAGTCGGCTAGCTTGTCGAGCAACGACTGCAAGTCGATGGCGTCGGCGAGCTCGGCGTTGTACTTGCCATAGGTGTGGTAGCGCATGGGGACCTCCTCTCGGAACTATATGCCGGGGGCATGGATGGGGCCATGCCGCGCCAGGCCATCTTACATTGTCCAGCGTGCCCACGCTCAACCCCTTCGACACACTCGTCCGCCATCGGAATTTTCGTCTCTTCTGGTTCGGACAGACGCTGTCGCTCATCGGCACGTGGATGCAGACGATGGCCGAGGGGTGGCTGGCGTTACAGATATCGAATAGCGCCTTCGTCGTCGGTCTCGTCGCGGCAGCGCAGTCATTGCCCATTCTGCTGTTCTCGCTGCCGGCGGGCGTGCTGGTGGATCGGAGCGACAAGCTTCGGATCGTCCGCATAGCGCAGATGCTGCTTGGCATTCAGGCGGCGACGCTCTGGTGGGTGACCTGGTCGGGACACGTCACGATCGGTTGGCTGCTCGTGTTGGCGACCGCCAACGGGATGATCAGCGCGTTCGAGATCCCGGCTCGACAATCCCTCGTCGTCGAGCTCGTCGGTCGCGAAGACCTGCCGGGCGCAATCGCGGTGAACTCCAGTGGGTTCAATCTGGCGCGGGTCGTCGGACCCAGCGTCGGCGCGATCATCATCGCCAAACTCGGGATGCCGTGGTGCTTCGGTGTGAACGCCGCGAGCTACATCACGGTTCTCGCTGGGCTGTTTCTCGTCCGGTTGCCGGCCTGGTTCCCGCCGACGCATCTCGCGTCGCCCCTCGAGGGCATTCGCGAAGGCATGCGGTTCATGCGCGACACACCGGCCGTTGCCGCGCTGCTGCGCCTCGTCACCGTGTATTCCGTACTCGGCGTTCCCTACCTCACGCTCATGCCCGTCGTGGCTCGCGACCGGCTTGGGTTGAACGCTGGCGGGTATGGCGCGCTCCTGGCGTGCGTCGGAATCGGCGGCCTGGCCGGTGCGCTATGCCTCGCGGCAATCGGCGATCGACTGCCGCGCGGGCAGGTGCTTCGCATCGGGTCGTTGGCATTTGCCGCGCTGCTGATCCTGTTCTCGCTCGTCCGCACGGCCGCGATCGCATATCCCGTATTGCTCGCGGTGGGCTTTACGATGATCGTCAACAACGCGTCGTCCAACTCGACGTTGCAGCACCTCGCGCCCAACGAGCTGCGCGGCCGCATGATGGCCGCCTATTCGTTCGTCGTCGTGGGCCTGTCGTCGGTGCTCGGCTCGTTCGTCGCCGGCAGCGTGGCGCACGTGATTGGAGTGTCATGGGCGATCGGCGGCGGTGCCGCGATCATGCTGATCTACTCCTATTGGGTGTTCATTCGGCGGACCGAGCTGGCGGAGGTGGTCTAGTCTTTCGCACCGGAGTCGTTCGCATCGGGGTCCCTGGCTCGCCAGCGGCTCCCGCCGGCCGCTGCAGCGTGGATTGGGCTCCGGGTGTTGACGGACTGGATGCCGCTGGCTGCTCCGTAGCGGTCGGCCCGCCGGTCGGCGAGGTGCGAGTTGCCAGTTGTGAGTTGTGCGTTGCCTGTTATCCTGAGCACAGCCTGGCATCCTGAGCACAGCCTGGCATCCTGAGCGAAGCCGGTCATCCTGAGCGAAGCGAAGGATCTCTGCGATGGGCGAGCCGACGAGATGGCTTGTCGTGGCCAGGCAGGATCAAGCGATCGGGACGGCGGGTGACAGTGGTCAGTCATCAGTGCGTAGGTGATCAGTCGTCAGTGACTGAGGACCCCGACAGCCCTCGACCGGGCGAAGCGACCCGCAACCACCCACCACCAAATAAAACGCGCGGCCACGGAGGCCAGCCCGAGCGAGAACCCGTCGCCTTGCCGCGCGACTGATGACTGATGACTCACGCACTGATCACTGAAGACAGTCACCCGTCGTCCCGATCGCTTGATCCTGCCCCAAGCGCGCCGAACCCAATCGCAGTCGTTCGCGCCGTTACCGCCGCCAGCGCTGAACGTCGGACAAAGCAGTATTTGAGAGGGGAGGAACGCGAACGGCCGCCCGAGGGCGGCCGTTCGCGTGTACTGCGGGGTGTGACCTACTGGTGCGGCGTGTTACACCGCCGGCAACTGCGATGCCGGAGGTGTGGATGCTGCCGGCGGCGTTGCTGGCGCCGCCGTACTGCCCTGCGTGGTGGCGTCCGCTTGTGCCGCGCTCGCGCGAGCGCCGATCTTGACGCCCGGCTTGCGCGCGACGCGCTTCGCCGTGGTCCATGCCGCCTGCAGGCCGGCATCGGCGCCGATCAACGGCAGCAGCAAGCCGTTGAGCACCGTGATGATGGTGCGACCACGCCGCTCCTCAGCCGCCAGGGATGGCCGTCGCCCCGCTTCGGACCACGGTTTGCCCTGATCGCCCATCAATGGCGTCCTGCAGCGCCTGCGCGGACGCCTGCAACCGCGCGAGGAAATCCGCCGGAAGCCCGTTAGCCGTGAACACCGCCACGTGCCGAGCCGCGGCCTCGCCCATTGCGGCCGCCGCAGCGAGCAGTCGCTCCGTCGGCACGGTCGAGCGCGGCGTGGTGAGGGAGCTAAAATCGGGAACAGCCGGCAACCGAAGCTTCGCGATCGCCGCGATGGGATCCATATGGTGGATCCGTAGCGCAAGGCGCAGCGCGCGCAGCTTCGACGTCCCTCCTCGGCTCGCGCGGCCACCGACCTCCTGAGCAGTGGCGGACGCGCTGAGTTGGGTGATGGTGTCGGTGAGCTCCTGCCGAGCGGCAGAACCCAGGAGCGGGGCGAACGCCGTGGGTTGGGCATCGAGAAAGGTGTCGATGCGGCGGAGCGCTTCGAGCATACTGCCTTCGTGGTATTTCATGTGGCCTCCCGGCCAACGGGGCGCCGAAAGAGAGCTGCCCCCCGACGGGCGCCCGACGCGCCGGGGTCGAAAAACGGGAGCAACCGCCTCGAGCGGTTGCGGTGTGGTCTTGGGGAGTTGCGATGTCGTCTTGGGGAGTTGCGATGTCGTCTCGGGGATTTGCGATGTGGTCTCGCAGAGTTGCGCTGTCGTCTCGGAGCGTTGGGGTGTCGTCTCGCAGAGTTGGGGTGCCGCCTCAGCGAGGTGGCGTGGCGTCTCGACGCGTTGCAGTGGCATCTCGACGCGCGAGGGTTCCATCTCGATGAGCTCGACTGCCGTCTCGCCGCGTTGGAGTGCTCTCTCGACGTGCTCCGATTGCGTCTCGACGAGTTCGGATTCCAGCTCGACCCGATGGGGTGCCCGGTCGACGAGTTAGAATCCCATCTCGGCGCGCTCGGGTGCCGCCTCGACGCGCTCCGATTGTGTCTCGCAGAGTTGGGGTGCCATCTCGACGCGCTCGAGTGTTGTCTCGACGCGTTGGAATCTCAGCTCGACGCGCTCCGATTACGTCTCGGCGAGTTGGAGTGCCGTCTCGACGCGTTCGGGTGTCGTCTCGCAGCGAGGCGATGCGATCTCGACGCGATCGCATCCCTTCTCGGCCGGTTGCAATGCCTGCTCGGCACGCGAGGATCCTGCCTCACCCCGCTGGGATCCTTGCTCGCGGCGTTGCGATTCCGTCTCGACGCGCTGCGATCCTCGCTCGCCCCGTTGCGATTCGGTCTCGACGCGCGGCGATCCCTGCTTGATCCGTTGCGATCCGATCTGGGCAGGCGAGGATCCCTGCTTGGCGTGTTGCAATGCCACCTCGCGGCGTTGCAATGCTCGCTCGGCACGATCGCATTCCATCTCGCGGCGTTGCGATGCCATCTCGCCGCGTTGCGATCCTTGCTCGGCACGATCGAATGCCATCTCGCCGCGTTAGGATCCCTGCTCGACACGCTCGAATCCCATCTCGACACGCTCGAATCCCGTCTCGACCCGTTCGAATCCGATCTCACCACGATCGATCCCGTCTCGACCCGTTCGCATTTGAAGCGTGCCAGGATCGATCCCGTCTCGACCTATTCGCATTCGATGCGTGGCACGAGCGATCCCGTCTCGCCGCCCGTTCGTCCCGCGATGATCGTAGTCCTATATATTAGTTCCGAAATTGGGGGGTCAGCGCAAGGGCCAATGTGACCGATTGACCAAAACCGACATGTTTTGAGCGTTTCGGCGTTAGTAGATAGTAGAGAGGTACGTCAGACCCGTGTCCCCGAACCCGCGAGAAGGTCATTAGAGCGCCTACGCAAGAACTGCGAAGGTCACCAGCACCAGGGTGTCTGGCTCGTAAGCCGGTAGAGCGGCGACCGTGCAGCGTGGACGGGGCTCCGGGGTGTTGACCGGCTGGATGTCGCTGGCTGCTCCGTAGCGGTCGGCCCACCGGTCGGCGAGGTTCGAGTTTCCAGTTGTGCGTTGTGCGTGGTGCGTTTTTAGATACTCACAGCACACAACTCACCGCTCGACACCCGAACCTCGCCGACCGGTGCGAGAAGGCACGCGTGCTCGACAACCCGATGCACTATCTTCAGCGCGCCATGTTCTCCACTTGCATCTTCTGCAATTCACCGCTCGGGGCCAACGAGGCGGTCGAACATTTTCCAGTCGGCCGTCGACTGGCGTTCGATTCGGCACATGGGCGACTGTGGGTGGTATGCCGTACGTGCGAGCGTTGGAACCTGTCGCCGCTCGAGGAGCGCTGGGAGGCAATCGAGGAGTGCGAGCGGTTGTTTCGGAGCACGCGCTTGCGCATGTCCACCGAGAACATCGGGCTCGCGCGTGCGGGAGACGGGCTCACGCTCGTGCGGATCGGATCGCCGCAACGTCCTGAAATGGCAGCGTGGCGCTATGGCGATCAATTCGGCCGGCGGCGTCGGAAGCACTTGCTCTATACCGGCCTCGGACTCGCCGCTACCACGGGTGCCGCCGTACTCGGGCCGGTTACTCACCTCATAGCCGGCGGTGCGCTCATCACCACCATCGCCAGCGGTGTGACGGCAATTTCGAGTGTCGTCAACACCACGGCCAATGTGTTTCGGCAGCGCAGGGTCCGAACGCTCACCGTGCCGGAATTCACCGTTCCGGTGTCGGTGCGCCTCGACCAGCTCTACCGTGTCACGCTCGTTCCGGCGAGTGACGGCTGGGCCTTGAACGTGCCGATCCAGGGGCCGCGTTCGGAGCCGGTGCATCTGAAGAATGGCAGGATGCTGCAGGCATCGCGCTGGAATGGTCCCCAGTGGATCTCCACGACCCTCACCGGCGATGTAGCGCTGCGGGCGGCGGCAAAGCTGCTTCCCGTGCTCAACGCGAGTGGCGCCAAGCGCGAACAACTGTCATCCGCCGTCAACCTGCTTGGCGAAACTCCGGACCCTTCGGCTTTGTTCAAATACTTCGCAGATCACTCACCATCCCGCATCCAACGGTTCGGCAAGTCTACACCAGAAGGCGCGGTGGTCAACCTTCCGCAGGATGTCCGCCTCGCCTTGGAGATGGCGACGCATGAAGACAGCGAGCGCCGGGCGCTCGAGGGCGAGCTGGCCACGCTCGAGGCGGCGTGGCGAGATGCTGACGAGGTCGCCGCAATCGCAGACAACCTCGTGCTGCCCGACGATGTGCTTCACCGCTTCCACGCGCTCAAACGCGCGGACTAGCATCTCGTGTCCCGTGTCTCGTGTCTCGTGTCCCGAGTAATCACCGGACTCCCGCCAGATCGAACTGCTCCCGCGCCGCGAGCGTCACGAGCTCTGCGGAGCGCTCGATGCCGAGCCACGCGGTATTGAGACACAGATGGTAGTTCTCGTACGCAAGCCAATTCCGATTCCAGTGACGCTTCACATATTGCTCGCGCTGCCGGTTCTGGTCGTGCACCATCCGCTCCGCTTCCGCTGCGGATAGGTTGAAGTGCTCCATCGTGTAGCGTTGGAGCGCCTCTTTGGCTGCGTAACAGAACACGTGCAGGGCGTCGGTTCGCTCCGCGAGCAGGCACTGCGCGCCGCGGCCAACGAATACCGCAGGCCCGGTTTGCACCGCTTCGTCGATCACCCGGCTGGTAATCGCGACGATGCGCTCTTCCGTCGTCTCGAGCGGTCCGCTGGGAACGGGCGGCATGATCTCCGGTGAACCAAGCGACAACGCCGTAGCGAGTCGTTCAACCATTGACGGCACGCGCTCTTCCTGTTCGCTGACTTCGGCGCGTGTCAGGCCTGAGCGTTCGGCAACGGCGTCGATGATCGCGTTGTCGAACAGCGACCATCCGAGTGCCGCCGCGATGCGCGCGGCCACTTCCGAACCGCCGGACCCGTACATGCGCGAAATGGTGATGACCGGCATTATCGGTGTGTCTCCACGTGCTCGTGAACCTGCGGTGTCGTTCGATGCGCCGGCAACTCGCGCCGGCGCACGTGTTCGACGACGTCGAATCCGAGCGCGCTCCAGGCACGTTCGGCCGTGTCCGACGTCGAGGAATTGTGGAGACGCATCTCGGTGATGCCGCGCTCCTCGCACCAGCGCTCGGCGGCAGCGAGCAGCGCATGGAGTACCCCCTTTCGTCTTTCCGCCGGTCGCACGTAGACCGACGAGACGTAGCAGTACCGCGCCGGAAGCAACAGTGGAGAGCTCGGCGTGTCGACGCAGCGCAGGACCCCGACGATGTCGTGGCGTCGTTCGGCCACGAAGATCGTCTCGTCGTGCGACAGGATCTGAGCGCGAAAGAGATCGTGGGCCCGGGCGTTCGCATCCGGGCGCAGGCCGGCGTACAGCGGGTTGTCGCGATATTCCAGGAGCAGCGACAGGCGCAACTCGACGATCGAGTCGAGATCATCGAGCTGCGCCGGCCGAACCGAGAGTGCGCGGTTCACGCCCCCCCGCCGAACAGATCCTGATTCGGCCGCCGCCGTGGCTCGGGGCTGGCCCGTCCGTATTGGCCGTTGTCGGAACGCGAAATCTTCTTGCGCGCCACCAGTGCCTCGAGCACGAGCTCGCACGCCGCCACCGAGGTCCCGGCATCGTGCTCCGGCGATAGCCCCGTGTGGTGCACGATGCGCAGCAGGTCGGGAACGATCTCGAATCCCTTGAGCGCCATGTCGCCGCGCGCTTCGTCCGCCACCTGCAGCGCGCCGCCCTCGTCGAACCACATGATCACATCGTCGACGTTCACGCCGCCGGCGTGATCTTGAAAGGTCGCGTCCGAGGCGCGTCGAATCAGCTCGCGCGCGATCGTCGGGCCGCCCACGAGCTCCCCCTCGTACTCGAGCTCGATCTTGCCCGTGATCGCCGGCAGTGCGGCATAGATGTCGGAGATCCGCGGCACGATCTCGCCGTCGTCCGTCACGATTGCGCGACGCTCGGCATTCGACACCACGTTCTCCATGACCGCGATCGGCATGCGCTGCGACACGCCAGATCGCTTGTCGATGCGGCGGTCGTTGCGCGCCTCGAATGCGATCCGCTCGATCACCTCGGCGACGAAATCCGGCACGCGCACCGGACGGCTCTCGCGCGCGGTCCACGCTTCCTGCTTCGTGATGTCCATGCCGAGATCGATGGTTGCCGGATAGTGCGTCACGATCTCACTGCCGATGCGGTCCTTGAGCGGCGTGATGATTTTGCCGCGCGCCGTATAGTCCTCGGGATTCGCCGTGAAGCAGAGTTGCACGTCGAGCGGCAGGCGCACCGGATAGCCCTTGATCTGCACGTCGCCTTCCTGCATGACGTTGAACAGACCGACCTGCACTTTGCCGGCGAGGTCTGGCAGTTCGTTCAGGGCGAAGATTCCGCGGTTCGCGCGCGGGAGCATGCCGTAATGGATGGTCAGCTCATCGGAGAGCAGATGCCCGCCGCGCGCCGCGCGAATCGGATCGAGGTCGCCGATCAGATCGGCAATGGTGACATCGGGCGTGGCGAGCTTCTCGACGTATCGGTTGTCTCGTCCCACCCAGGCAATCGGCGTGTCGTCGCCGGCTTCTGTGATGAGATTGCGCGCGTATTTCGAGATTGGCGCGAACGGGTTGTCGTTGATCTCGCTACCGGCAACGATTGGCATCGTGTCGTCGAGCAGCGTCACCAGGGCGCGCAGGATCCGCGACTTCGCCTGTCCCCGCAACCCGAGGAGAATGAAGTTGTGCCGCGACAGGAGCGCGTTGACGATCTGTGGCATGACGGTCTCTTCGTAGCCGAGCACGCCAGCGAACAGCGGCCCGCCCCGGCAGAGCCGTGCGAGAAGATTCTGGCGCATCTCGTCTTTGACCTTACGAAATGCGCGCTCGGGAACGCCATGCGGCGAGCGCTTGAGAGCGCCTAGTGTTTCAGGGTGCGACTCCACGTTGTCTCCGGTCCGCGTACGGGGTCGACCTTATGCAATGAAGGCGCCGAAGCAGCGCGGACGCAAGCCAGGGAATCCCGTTCTTTGGGCCGGCGGCCCCGGCGGCAACCTGCCAGTGGCATTGCCGAGTCAGTTGGCCAGCCCAACCTCCACGAGGTTGTCGTAGAACACCGGCCCATGTCCCAGGTCGGTTTCGCGCTGCGACGTCGTCTGGTTCGCGTTTGCGCCGTCAGCAGCGAACTTGCCCCACCAGATGGACGGCGCCCACACCACGCCCGCGCGAATCGAGTCTTCGACGCGCGCCACGGCGGTAAACGCTCCACGGTCGTTGTGTACGATGACGCGTGCGCCCGAAACAATACGACGCGCGACTGCGTCCGCCGGGTGCAGTAAGCACTCCGGTTCGCGCGCGTCGCGGCGCAGGGAGTCGACGTTCACAAAGGTGGAGTTGAGAAACTGGTGGGCCGGCGACGAAATGAGCGTCAGCGGGTACCGCGCGGCGAGTGCCGGCGCGGTGTCCGGAAATTCGTAGGGCGGCGTGAACGACGGCAGCGGATCGAGCCCCATCTCGGCCATGCGTGCCGAGTAGAACTCACACTTTCCGGAAGGCGTCGGAAAGCCTCCGTCGGCGTACGGGAGGTAGGGTGTCGGCACGTTCAGGCGTGTCCATCCCTTTTCGAGCAATACGTCCAACGTCACGCCCTGGAGCATCTCGCTGGGGGAGGGGAGTGCCTGGCTGATCATCGTCAGGTCGTCGTCGCGCAGCGCCGGATGATCGAGTCCCATACATGTCGCTAGACGTCGAAAGATCTCGCTGTTCGGCAAGGCCTCGCCGAGCGGGTCGATGGACGGGCGATTGAGCGTGACGTAATGGTGGCCGTATGAGAGATGCAGGTCCCAGTGCTCGAGTTGCGTCGTGGCCGGAAGGAGGATGTCGGCGTAATCGGCCGTATCGGTCTGAAAATGCTCGAGCACGACCGTGAAGAGGTCGTCCCGCGCCATGCCGCGTAGGACCATGTTGCGGTCCGGCGCCACCGCGGCAGGGTTGGAGTTGTAAACCACCAGCGCACGCACTGGCGGGCCGCCTACGCCGGCATCCGTCGCGGCGAGCGCCTCGCCCAGCCGGATCATGTTGATCGTGCGTGCGGGCGGCGACAGGTCGGGACGCTCGAGCGCGCGTTTGTCGAACTGGAAGTTTGCGCTCGACGACAGTTGGATGCCGCCGCCCACGCGTCGCCAATGTCCCGCGAGGGCGGGTAGGGTGGCGATCGTACGTACGGCCATGCCGCCGCCGGCATGGCGCTGCAGCCCATAGTTCACGCGAATGAATGCGGCCTGCGCATGGCCATACCGCTCTCCAAGCTCCACGATCTTCTCGATCGGGATCCCGCAGATCTGGCTCACCCGATCAGGCGGATACTCTGCCACCCGTCCGCGAAGCTGTTCCATGCCGATCGTATGCGCCGCGATGTATTCGTCGTCCTGGAGGCCGCGCTCCAGCATGACGTGCATCATGCCGAGCGCCAGGGCAGCATCGGTGCCCGGGCGGATGCCAATCCAGTCGTCGCACTGCGCCGCGGTCCGTGTTCGAATGGGATCGATGGCGATGATGCGCGCGCCCCGCTCGCGTGCCTCGAGGACGAACGGCCAGAGGTGGGGATTGGCGGTGAGCGTGTTCGTGCCCCACAGGAGCACAAGATCGCTCGCCGGAATCCCTTCAGGATCGGCCCCGGCGTTGGCCCCCACTGTCATCCGCATGCCGACTGTGCCTGCCATTGCGCAGATGGTACGATCGAGGAGCGATGCGCCGATGTGGTGAAAAAACCTACGGTCCATTGACGAGCCCTGAATCATTCCCGCCGTACCCGCATACGAATATGGGAGAATGGCTTGCGGGCCTTCCGGTGACTGGCGTATGTCGTTGAGCCGCAGCGCGATCTCGTCGAGAGCCTCGGCCCACGTAATACGCTCGAAGCGTCCGGCGCCTTTGGGACCAATGCGGCGTTGTGGGTAGAGCAGCCGATCGGGGTGATAGGTGCGCTCGACGTACCGATTGACCTTGGCGCAGAGGAATCCGCGCGTGAACGGATGATTCGGGTCGCCCGCGACGCGCAGAGCCCGACCCGATTCCACCGTGACAAGCATGGCGCACGTGTCGGGGCAGTCGTGCGGGCAGGCGCCGCGCACCACATGCGGGCCGATGTTTTCTGGGAAGTGGGCCGCGGTATCGGCCATGGAGCAGACTCCGTCGCGCGGGTTGCGAAGCGTGCTTGGCCTTGACACGCTCCCTGAGTTCCGTAATTTACACGCCGCTCCCTCCCGAGCGCCTAGAATCGCGTGCACGAACCACGCGGAAGATCCACTCGACCTACTCTTCAGGAGAATGTCATGAAGCGCCTGGCTTACGTTGCCGCTATTCTCGCGCTCACCGCTTGCTCGAAGTCGGAAAACGCAGCGAAGGACACCGCCGCCCCGGCGATGGCTCCGTCGCCCGCTCCGGCCCCGGCCGCGATGGATACCGGTATGAAGATGGACACCACCAAGAAGATGGACACGACCGCCAAGGTTGACACGACCAAGGCTGCCGAAAAGGGCGCGAAGAAGCCCGCCGCAAAGAAGCCGTAATCACGGTTTCTCCGGTTTGAAAGAGGGCGCGACTGTTGTCGCGCCCTCTTTTTGCTACCCGCAAGTCAGCTCGTTCGCTAATAAAGCAACTCTCATGAGCGTACCCGGTGATGCGTCAGCCACCAACGGAAGGCCTCGGGCACGCCCTGCTCCGGCCGCATCGGAGGATTCCAGCCCAGCTCCCGGCGCGCGCGGTCCGACGTGAAGGGATTGTCTTGGGTCAGAATGTCGAGCGACACGTTGGTCACCACGCTCAGGCGACCACCGGTGAGATACTTGCTCGCCCCCATCACGATCGCGAAGGCGACCTTCGCCACGGAATACGGAATGCCCACCAGCCGTACGCGTCGGTCGAGCCCCTCGGCGGCCAACGTCAGGAATTGCCGCACCGTGAGGTCGAAGTCGTTGGCCACGTTGTATACGCGTCCGCCGGCGCCGTCATGCGTGGCGGCGCGAACCACAGCGTCGGCCACGTTCGCGGCGTGGACGATCGCCAGCGTCGATTGGCCTCCGGCGATCAAGGGCGCAAATCCGAGCTCGAGAAAGCGCGCGATGCGCGGAATGAACTGACGATCGCGCGGACCATAGATGACATCGGGGCGTAGCGCGGTGGCCCAGATCCGTCCCGCACGGTGCGCGTCGAGCACAACCTGCTCCGACTCGCGCTTCGACCGTGCGTAATAGGCCGTCTCGGGCAGAGGACCGAGTGGCGTGTCTTCCCCGGTCTTCTCGCCCGGCGCGCGATATCGGCCCGTGGGTCCGTACACCGCGACACTGCTCAACTGGACCAGGCGCGCCGAGGATTGTGCCGCGGCCTCGACGGCATTGCGCGTGCCGTCCACGTTGAGCCGCCGATATGCCTCCCAGCCGCCGCGTGGCGTTACAGCCGCCGCATTGTGGAAGATGACGTCTACACCTGACGCTACTCGTGCAAACCCTTCCGCATCCAGTACGTCGCCGCGCGTGAGCTCCACACCGAGAGACTCCAGGTACGGCGACGGGCCGCGGACGAGCGCGCGAACTGCCCATCCGTCTCGCCGCAGACGGTCACAGACGTGGGATCCAACGAGCCCGGTGGCGCCAGTGACGAGGGCGCGCGGCACTCTATGCGGGGAAGGGCAGCGTGACGACGTCCACTCGGCGCTCGCCCTGCTCCCACTTTGCGTTGAGGCTCATTCCCGGCGTGATTTCCCGCCTCACCATGGCGAGCGCAATTCCGCCGAGTCGGGGTGACTGCACCGAACTACGCACGTCGCCCACGTGATTGCCGGAATCGTCGATGAGCTGCGCGTCCATGGGGGGACCGTCCACACTCGCGGCGCGAATGCCTCGCAAGTGACGATTGACATGCCCGCGGAAGTGCACGCGCGCCACGACCTCCTGGCCGATGTAGCAGCCCTTGGTGTACGAGATCGCATTGAGATCGTCGAGGTTTGCTTCCTGCGGAATCGTGTTTGCGTCGATGTCGAGTCCCCATTCGGGACGTCCCGCCTCGACGCGAGCGATCTCCCATACGTCGAGCCCAGCGGGCGCGGCGCCGGCTGCCGTCGCACGATCCCACAATGCGTCGAACGCGTCGAACGGGACGAACAGATCGTATCCGCCTATCGCGATGTCCGGAGAACGGGCGATCGTCACCGGCACACCGTCGATTGTTGTGTCCACGTGGGCGTATGGCACGAGCGCCGCGAGTGCATCGGGGTTCAGCCCGGTCATCTCCGCCACGATGCGCTGCGCCTGCACACCAAAGACGCCAATGTCGCGCAGCGTATGCGATTCGTCACGATAGCTCGACATGCGAGGGTTGACGTACTTCTTCACCATGGCCAACCAGCCTGGCCATGCGCGCGGCGACGTGTCGACGAGATACGACTCAGCGCCGGCGAAGATGCGCAGATCCGCCGTGATGCGTCCCTTAGGGGAGAGTGCCACGCCGTACTGCCCGTGTCCGGGCTGCATGGCCAGCACGTCGTTCGTCACGAGGCCGGTGAGCGCTTCGCCCGACGTCTTCCCGAAGAAGCGCAGCCGTCCGCGATGACTGCGATCGATGACGATCGCATCGCGATGCAATGCCTCGTATTCGCCATGGACGTTGCCATACGTCCGAACGATCTCCTGGCCAGCAATTTCCATTATCGACCCGTGAGGTGCCGCCGCGATGGAGGGATCCGTCATCGTTCGCGCTCCTGCCTTTGGCTCGACAACCTGTCGAGCGTCCGCAGCGATTGCCCTTGCAACCCGTCCACGTAGGCGTCCGCTTCCATTGCGACGTGAACAGGCATCGCACCTACCGCCGCGCATCGAACACCGGCAGCGCGCGCGGCACGAATGCCGGCCATTCCATCTTCCAAAGCCAACACGCTCTCGAGTGACACCGCTCGCTGGCTTGCCAGTCGCTCGAGGGCAACGTGATATGCGGCGGCAGCCGGCTTGACGTCGAGCACGTCATCAGCCGTGACCACCATCGTGAACGCGTTTTCCAATCCCGACAATCGCAGCATGGTATTGGCGTCGCTACGCGACGCACGCGTCACTGCTGCGAGCCGCGCATGCGTGACGGCGCCATCAATGAACTCGCCGCTTCCAGCCTGCAGCGCCGCGCCGTGCGTGGCAAGGCGAAAGGAGAACCCGTGCTCCGCGCGTCGGGCAATCAAGTCCAGCAGGACGTCATCGGCCGCGAGTGCGCTGTTGCGAAAGAGGTCTGCTGCCGCGGCACGTGGTGGGAGGGCGTCGGTAGTCCAGAGATCGGAGGGGTCGATGCCGTGCGCCTGTAGCGCGTCGTGGAGGCTATCCCGGCGTAGTTCGCGGGTGTCGAACAGCACCCCTTCCAACTCGAACAGTGCGACGTCCACCATATGGCGTAAGTAAACGGGAACGGCGGGACCGCGCCACGCCCATACGCTGCTCAGCGCGGCGCCTGTTTCGCGTAGGATGCGTCGAGCAGTTCCACCGGATGTACGGCGTGCGCGCTCGAGCCGGCGCGCAACAGCCCGGCCCCGATCTGCATCAGACAGCCTGGATTTCCCGTCGCGATGACGTCAGCGCCCGACGCGGCGATGTTGGCGAGTTTCCGGTCGAGCACCGCGTCAGAGATCTCCGGTTCAATGAGATTGTAGATGCCGGCGCTCCCGCAGCACACGTCGCTTCCGTTCAGCGGAACGAGCTCGAGCTCTGGAATGGCGCGCAGAACGTCCAGCGGCGGAGTGGCAACGCGTTGTGCATGCACCAGGTGACAGGGTGCGTCGTACGCGACGCGCAGACGCAAGGCGCCCCCACGTGCCGGACCGGCGACGGCCAATAATTCGCTCACGTCACGGACCTTCGCCACGAACCGGGTCGCCCGTTCTCGCCACGCGGTGTCGTCGCGTAGCAGATGATCGTACTCCTTCATCATGGCGCCGCATCCCGCGGCGTTGACACAAATGAAATCCACATCTGCGCGCTCGAATGCAGCGATGTTGGCCCTCGCCAATCGCCGCGCAGCCTCCAGGTCACCGGCGTGCGCGTGCAGTGCGCCGCAACAACGCTGTTCCGGCGCCTGCTCCACCGCGTAATCGTTTGCGGCTATCACGCGCTCGGTGGCGCGGTTCGTGTCGGCGAACAGGCCCTCCATGACGCAGCCGGTGAGCAGCGCCACGCGCCCGCGCGCGCCGGTCGAGGACGGCAGCGGCCGCCTGCTGGTGTTCGTGCGCCGGGTAGAGCTGAGCATCGCCATGGCGAATCCCAGACGTCCCGGCAGCCGTGCGAGCAGTCGCGATACTCCTGTGGCGCGCGCGATTCGACCCCCCGCGAGTGCCAACGCCAGCAACCACGGACGTTCGAACACCGAAAGTACGACCCGTGCCACAGCGGATATCGGACGGTGCTCGGCAAGCGTTGCCCGAGTTGCCTCGAGCAGATGTCCGTAGGGAACGCCGGATGGGCATACTGTTTCGCAGGCGCGACAGCCGAGGCACTGCGCGATGTGCGTATGCACGCTCTCGTTCTCGGGCGGCAGCGTGCCTTCGAGCAGCGAACGCATGAACAGGATGCGTCCGCGCGGGCTGTCGTTCTCGTCTTCGAGCGTGAGATAGGTGGGACAGGCCTGGAGGCAGAATCCGCAGTGCACGCAGGCATCGACTCCCGATCGCTCCTTCGCGAGCGGGCTGTCAGGCAGCGCGCATTCCGGAGGGACGATGACGGGAGCGCTCACGCCAACTCTCCGAGAATGCCTGGGTTCAGCACATTGGCGGGATCGAAGGTACGCTTGATGCCGCGCGATATCCGGTCGCCAACGGGCGATGGCCCACAGAGCGGCCATAAGTCAGCCGGCAACCGTTCACCGATTCGCGTTACGGTAGACGATTCTCTGAACCACCTCTCGAGGGTGTCGCGCGAAACGGTCTCCGGCACTATGCACCGCACGATGCCGCGCGTCGGCGATGCGTGCAATAACACGTCCTCACCCAGCGCGCGTGCAATGTGCCAGGTGCTCGCCACGTCGGCCAACTGTGACACACGAAGGACCGATGCGTCTGCCGGCGCGATAGCCCGCAGACGCTGCCAGATTTCCTCAGGCACGTCGGTCGCGTCTCCCAACTCGGCGAGCGCGGCGCGTTGTGCGCGTACAGACTCTTCGTTGCCGCCCAGCCGGAACAGGGCGACGGCTCGTGCCTCGCCGGTCAGGAGTCGAGCGAGCGGCGCGTTCACCACCTCGCAAGCGAGGGGCGAGAACGGCAGACGTCGCAACAGACGACGTACCGTTGCTACGCTCTCGGCGGATGGATCGACCGGCAGCGATAACGAATGATCCACCTCGGGACGTGCGTGCAGCCGTACCGTCACCTCGGTGAGAACGCCGAGCGTACCCCACGCGCCGGTCATGAGCCGCGAGAGGTCGAACCCCGCGACGTTCTTGACCACGCGGCCACCGCCACGGGCGATGGTGCCTGACCCGGTCACGAATTCAACGCCGAGCACCAGGTCACGCGGCGTGCCGAAAAACGCGCTCAACGGTCCGCAGGATGCGGTCGCGATCGTGGCGCCGATGCTTCCTTCGTCGCTGCCGTTCGGGTCCAGCGCGAGCCACTGCCCGTGGGCGGCGGTCGCGTCGCGAATCTCGGCCAGCGTCGTTCCCGCGTGCGCCGTGAGGGTGAGATCTCCGGGCACGTACTCGGTAATGCCTTTGAGCTCACGCGTTGAAATTGTAGCCGTCGAAGTCACCGGACGTCCGGCGTCGAGCCACATGCCGCGGCCGACGATGCGCAGCGACGTTCCGTGCTCTGCAGCGTCCACTATGCGATCGGACAGAGCCTGCACGGAACCGGTGGCAGTTGCTGTCATCGCGCGCCTCGCGTCGACGGAACCCCGTGCCATTCGCGGCAGGCGTGCATGGGAACGGCCTTGCCAGGGTTCGAACGCCCGTCGGGGTCGAACACTGCGCGTAGCGCACACATCACGGCGAGTGAATCCGGCGAGAAGATCAGCTCCATGTACGGCAGCTTGTCCAATCCCACGCCATGTTCGCCAGTGATCGTTCCGCCGGCTTTTACGCAGGCAGTCATGATCTCGCGCATCGCCGCGTGCACGCGCTGAGACTCGTCGGGATCCGACGCATTGTACGCGATGTTTGGGTGGAGATTCCCGTCGCCAGCGTGGAACACGTTGCACACGCGGACGCGATGCAGCTGTCCGATGCGGTGAATCTCCGACAGTACGTCTGGAAGACGCGTCCGCGGCACCACGGCGTCCTGCACGACGAGATGCGACGACACGCGTCCCATCGCTCCAAATGCCTTCTTGCGTCCCAGCCAGAGGCGCGTACGCTCCGCTTCATCTCGCGCGATGCGCACCGTTCGCGCGCCGTTCGCGGTGCACAATGCCTCCACCGTCGCCACGTCGCGTTCGAGCCCCGCCAACGCGCCATCCAGCTCGATGAGCAGCGCGGCGGCCGCGTCGGTCGGATAACCTGCCGCGTAGATCGAGGACTCTACGGCGCGGATCGTCGCCTGGTCGATCATCTCCAGCGCGGCCGGTACGATGCCAGCGGCCACGACGGCCGACACGGCGCGTGCGGCCGCGTCCAGCGACATGAAGTCGGCGAGCAAAGTGCGCACGGCCTCGGGATTTCGCGTCAGCCGCACCGTGATGTCCAGTGCGATCCCGAAGCAGCCTTCTGAGCCGACGAACGCGCCGACGAGATCGTAGCCATCGTGCTCCCCTCCGAACCGTGCGTTGCCGAATTCGACGATCTCGCCATCCGGCAGCAGCACCGTCAGTGCGACGATGTGATTGGTCGTCACACCGTACTTCAGGCAGTGCGGCCCGCCGGCATTCTCGGCAACGTTGCCGCCGATGGTGCACACCGTCTGGCTCGACGGATCTGGCGCGTAGTGCAGGCCGTGCTGTGCGACTGCGCGACTGAGTGTCGTGTTCACCACGCCAGGCTCGACGACCGCGCGACAGTTCTCCGCGTCGATCGACAGAATGCGTGTCAGGCGATTGAGGCCGACGAGCACGATGCCATCAGCAAGCGCCCCTCCAGAGAGTCCCGTGCCCGCGCCCCGCGGCACGAAAGGAACGCCGCGCTGCGCGAGCGCGCGAACGACGGCTACGACTTCGTCACGCGTGCCCGGGAAGACGGCCAGACCAGGTTGCTTGTGATGAGACGGCAGGCCATCCGAACTGTACGTGAGCAGCTCGGATGGACGGAACAAAACGCGTCGTTCGCCGACGATCGCGGCGAGCTGCGCGGCAAGTTCCTGATCGATGGCGGAGAAGACGCTCGTCGTCATTCGTTGGAAACTACGGCCCTACGCGAGGCTGCGGGAAGTCAGGCGGCACGTTCCGCGGTGTTCGCGACAACCGCGCGCAACTGTCCGGGCACGTGGCGATAAAGCAGCGGGGGGGTGGCACGCACGAGCTCTCCATCGACGGCGATCGTTCGCATGTGGGGCTCTATCTTACAAGACTCCACGATGAATGCGTCCAGTGCCGGCGTGTGCGATACTGCGTCCACGCCGCGCGCTGCGGCGGCCAATCCAAGAGCGAGGGCTCGCGCGGCGGAGCGCCGCCGCACCACCATCACGTGCAGTCCGGGTTTTCCCGCTGGCACGCGCGCGCCGAGTGCCGGGAGCCGGAGCTCGCGTTCGCCGACGCCGATGAAGACGAGCGGCGTCAGGTATTCGCGCGTCACGCCTCTCACGTTCAGCGTCACCCTGAAGCTTGGCATACGCAGCAATAACTGCGCGCCGGCGAGGAGTGACGCGACGTAGTAACCCATGCGCTTTTCCAGTCGCTCACGCGCGCGAACGAAGCGCACATATGCGCCCACGGAGCTCGTGTTGAGAAAGATGCGATCGTTCACCACCGCCGCATCCACCAGCACCGAGCGGCCTTCCACTGCCACGCGCGCGGCCGCTTCCAGTTCCAGTGGCAGCGAGAGGTCTTTGGCGAGGTGGTTCAGCGTGCCGCAGGGCAGAATGGCGAGCTCCACGCCTGTGCCGGCAAGTGCACCCGCGGCACTACCAATGGAACCATCACCGCCCGCCACGAGGATGCGGGTCGCACCACGCCCGATTGCCGAGTGCACTCGATCGGCCAATGTCGATGGTGGCACGTCGAAAACATCAAAGCCACCCACGGCCCGGAGCGCAGCGCGTGCGGCCTCGGCGTTGCCCACCAGAGGGTTCACGAACGCCGGAATCATGTCTCCAGTCGCGCCATCGTGACGGTCGCCTTCCGCTCGAGCTTTCCCCACCCGACGAGGCGTCCAGTGATCGCCGCCGTGAACGCCTTCACCACCACCCAGTACATGAGTTGCCGATACACAAAACGCTGGAGCAGGATCAACCAGGTCAACGACAGGTCTTCGCCCGATTCCATGAGAAATGCGAGCATGCCTGCCAACCAGTCCACCACGAGGAATACGCCGTAGTAGACCAGCACTTGCTCCAGATTCGACAGCGCATACGTGCCGCCATGGGTGTTCCACGTCATCCATACTGACACCAGGCTCCACACGAACATCAGGTCCGCAAGCGGTGAAATTGCCGGCAGCAGGAGTTGAAAGAGCCAGACGTTAGGCAATGCGACCCAGCCAAGGGATCCATAGCGGCGGCGGAACAACGTGTCGCGATGTTTCCATGCGCATTGCAGCGTACCGAACGACCACCGGAAGCGCTGGCGCGCGAGGGTCCGCAGTGTATCCGGCGCCTCGGTGTACGCCACGGCGCCATCGGCGTAGGCCACCGAATAGCCAACACGTCGCAGCTGGAGTGTCAGGTCCTGGTCCTCGGCCAGGGTGTCTTCGCGGAAGCCGCCGATTTCGAGTACTGCCGAGCGGCGCCATGCGCCCACGGCGCCAGGAACCACGGTGATGCAGTCGAGAAGCGAGAAGGCCCGCCGGTCCAGATTCTGGCTCGTCACGTATTCCACGGCCTGCCACCGCGTGATCAGATTGATACGGTTGCCGACCTTGGCGTTTCCCGCGACGGCGCCCACGCGCGGATTCTGCAGCGGCTGTACCAATTCGGCGATGGTATCCGGCGCGAATATCGTGTCGGCATCGAGACACACGACGACGTCGTAGCGCGCGCGTTCCAGGCCGAAGTTGAGCGCGCTGGCCTTTCCGCCATTCGGCTTCGTGAACACCGACACCTGCGAATGATTGCCGTGTGCCGCGAACGCCGCCGCGTACGTGCCGTCCGACGATCCGTCGTCCACGACGACGATCTCGATCTCGCCAGCGTATTCCTGCATCAGCAGACTGGCAATGGTATGGCCGATCACGCGCGCTTCGTTGTACGCCGGAACGATCACACTCACGTTTGGCGCGAAGGTGGTCGTCAGAGAACGGTCCTGGTGTCCTTTCACGCGCTGCACGATGGCGAGTGCGCCAATGATCAACAGCCGAGCCATCCCGAGGACGACGGCGATCGTGAATAACCAGAAGATCACCCACTCGGACGTGCCAAGGACTTGAAAGCCGAACAACCGGAAGGTGCGGCGGAGCGCGCTGATGTGTTCCAGCGGCGGCATCGCCTGGTCCCGCGTGAGGCCGGCGAGCGTCGACACGAGTACGATCGTGTCGCCCCGCGCGCGCAGCGAATCGATCAGTGGGCCGAGTGCGGCAACCGTATTGGCGCGCCGTCCACCGCCATCGTGCAGGAGAATGACGTTGGCTGCGATGTCGGTGTCGCGCGGCGGAACGGACTTGGCGAATGCGGACAGGCTGTCGAGCATTTCATCGCGCGCGTCGAGTACGCGCGCGATGATCGAGTTCACCGGGGGATTCTGCCAGTCCTCCGAGTCCACGTGCAACCCGACTGTCAGATACCGCCGGTCGGAGGCCACCGCCACGGGAACGAGCTCGTCAGCCGTCGTCGGTTCGGCGTCGCCAAAATAGGGAGGACGGAATAGCGCCGTGCGGCGATTGATCACCGACTCTATGAGCGCCTCGTTGAGATCGATCTCCTGACGTGTGCGGAAGTCCTGCGTGAGGCCGAGATTCGGGTGCGAGTACGTATGATTGCCGATCTCGTGTCCCTCCGCGTACATGCGTTGGAGCAGTCCTGGGTGCGCGTCGGCGTTCTCGCCGATGACGAAGAACGTCGCTTTCGCATTACGCGACTTCAGTGTGTCGAGAATGGTCGGCGTCCAGTTGGCGTCTGGACCATCATCGAACGTGAGCGCCACCCAATGCGGATGCTCGCGCTGCATCCCGTAGCGCTGCACGATGAACGGGGTGGGATACGTCACGAAGGCTTCATCCACGATGTAGCCGGACGCCGAGTCGACGCGCACGGTGCGCGATCCGTTGTGGGGACGCGCGCGGATGCGGATGATCTCGCCGACCTGCTCTGTCTCGGGATAGTATCCTGGTGGCACGTCGCGAAGACTGTCGGCGGATGTCAGGTTGCCGTTCGGCGACAGCGCGTGCCAGATCGCCGGATCCTCGTCGCCCAATCGCCAGAGGGCGCTCCCCGCCACATGGAGCTGCCGCGCCAACCGGATCTGATTGAACGCCGTAGTGCCGTCGAGAAACCAGATGAGGTGGTCCGTGGAGTCCGGACTGGTATAGCGCACGTACGGATTCAGCGATGCCGCATCAAAGTGCAGCACGCCGCCGCTGTCGCGCAGCGTCGCCACCACGTCCTGGAATGTCGTTGCCTCGGCAATGCGTGGCTTTCCCTTCTCGGGAGGTATGTCGTTCCAGTCGTAGCCGTACGCGCCGATCATCAGAATGAGCTGACTCGGAGGCACGACGCTCGCCATGCGGCGCGCCGTGGTTTCGTAAAAGCCCTGGCTTGCGACCGGGCCGGGATCGCCCGCACCGTAGTGTTCGTCGAACAACATCGCGAAGAGCATGTCGGCCGTGCTCGCCGCGTCCTTCAGCTCGGCGTTGGTGGCGTACGACGGCACGGCATAGGTGGTGACTTTGCTCATTGGAGCGAGCACCGCGCGTAGCTCGCGCGTGAACGCGAGCGACGTCCCGTGTATGCCGACGGCACCCGGTCCCACCTCGAAATCGATCAGCACGCCGCTCAATCCATATGCAATGGCGGTCTGCCGCAATTGCTCGATGGCGCGCGCGCGCGCGGCCGGCCGTGTCAGCAGCTTGTTCAGTGCACCCGGTCTGAAATCGCGTGCCGACTGGTCATAGTTGCTCACCATGATGATGAGTTGCGGCCGGTGTCCCACAGCCTCGAGCGTATCGCGCGCGATCACGCGGGCGTCCACGTGGATGTCCAACGAGTCGCCCGATGGATCGACGAATGCCCACTCGCCCACGATCCAGTCGAGATGTTTGATGTTCGTATCGAGTGACGCCAGCGAGCTCTCGTCCCAGCTGACGTAGAAGCCCGCGACGATCGGCTTGCCTGGCACGGTCGGCTTCGTGCCGCTGACGGGCGAAGCTGGTTTCGAGGAGGGATGTCGTCCGTACGGTACGATGCCGGTGCGCGCGATGGCGCGATCGAGAAGACGGCGCAGCGTCGTGCGCTCGCGCTCTTCCCGCCGCGTCATCGGATGGGTGCTCGGGACGAGCGATATCGGGTGTAGTTCGGGCCCCAGAGGCTCGTGAAAGAGGCTCAGCGCCGCACCGAGTCCCAGAATGGTGCTGATCACGCCGGTGACGAGCATGGCACGACGGACGCGGCGCCAGCGGCGGCCGGAAGCGT
This sequence comes from uncultured Gemmatimonadaceae bacterium, assembly GCA_963817955.1. Classification (GTDB taxonomy): domain Bacteria; phylum Gemmatimonadota; class Gemmatimonadetes; order Gemmatimonadales; family Gemmatimonadaceae; genus JAQBQB01. Next base: position 979,358 of record CAWFQK010000002.1, on the reverse strand, counting down.
CGATGAAGACGGGAAAGCGTTCGGTCATGTCGCAGGCGAAGTGGACAAGAAGTATACCCACCTTGCCACGACCCTCTTCCCGTTGTGAGGGTTACACCGACGACGCTTTTCGTATGTGCGTGACGATGTTCTCCAATGCCCGCAGCTCGAACGGCTTCTCGAGCACGGTGCATTGTGTCCGCTGGACGAACTCGGCGACTTCCGTCGACGCGACATCGCCTGTAGAGAAGATGATGCGGTTCAGAATCTCAGGTGCTACGCTCGCCACACGATCGTGCAATTCTACGCCCGTGCATCCGGGCATCCTGAGATCGGAGATCACGACGGCGAACTGCAGCTCTGCCGAAAGTAGTGATGACAGGCCCTGCGCGCCGTTAGTGGCTTCCTCGACGTCCCATCCGCGACGACAGAAAAAGCGGCGCAGCGCCGCTCGGATCGACGGCTCGTCGTCGATGATCAGCGCGCGCGGCCTGGGCCCGGCAACGTCGTTTGGCTTGAGCAAGGACGGCGTGCGCATCGCCTCGTTCCCCGCATCGGCCATGTCCCCGTCGATCGGTAGCGTGACAGTAAAGCACGCGCCGGTGCCGTCCCCGGGTTGCCGATTCTCGACGGCGATATGACCGCCGAGTTGCTGGACAATGCCGAGTGTGACGGACAAGCCAAGCCCCGTCCCTTCGCCAACCGGTTTCGTGGTGAAGAACGGCTCGAAGATCCGATTCTGGAGCGTCGGCGGAATGCCCGGCCCACTGTCTTCGACGACGATCGACATCTCCTGGTCGGAAATGCTGCCGCGAAGTCTCACTATGCCGCCAGGTCCTGACGCCTGCGCTGCGTTCATCACGAGATTGGTCACGATCTGCTGCAGCCCGGCGCGGTCTGTGTTGCCATAGACTGCGTTCAGCGGGAGGTCGATCGCCAAGCGCGCGCCAAGCGCTTCCACCGCCGGCTGGAGTGCCTTGGCGCTCGCTGCAAGCGCTTCGGTGAGCTGCACGCGCGTGCGCGACGCATCGCGAGCGCGTGCGAAGGACAACAAGTCGCGAACGATCGTGCGTGACCTCCGCGCCTGATCGCGGATCATTCCGAGCGCCTCGACGTCGGCGCTCGTCCGCTCGTCGTCGAGCAGATCCTCGGTAAAATGCAGGATCGCCGCCAAGGGATTGTTCAGTTCATGCGCCACACCGGACAGCAGTTGCCCCAGCGCGGCGAGCTTCTCTGACTGGCGCAGCGCGTGCTCGATGACGCGCAGCGGCGTCACGTTTTCCACGAATCCTTCAGTGAACCAGACCGACCCGCGCTCGTCGCGATACGCGCGCGCGCTGACGCGAACCGTAACCGTTGCTCCGTCCTTACGGCGCCATTCTGCCTCGGCACTGCGCAGCTCGCCCTGCGCCTTGAGCTCTTGCGCCAGCCGCTCCCGATCGGCCACCGAGACGAACAAGTCGCGCCCCATGTCGAGCTGAAGCAGTTCGAGCGCCGACGAATAGCCAAGCAACTCGACCAGCGAGGCGTTCACAGCAAGGAGCCGCCCCGAGCCCGTCGCGCGGTAGATGCCGATTGGCGAGTTCTCGACGAACGACCGGAAGCTGGCCTCCGATTGCCGCAGGGATTCGGCTGCGTGCGCGCGGTCCACGGCGACGCCCGCGAGCTGTGTCGCCGCCGCGCTCACGCGCAGCTCCATCGCGGTCGGCGTGTGCTCCTCGCGGGTATACATCGCGATCGCGCCGAGCATGCGTCCCTGCGGGGAGCGGATTGGCAACGCCCAACAGGAGCGATATCCCTGCTCGCTTGCCAGGGCCCGGTACTCGTTCCACAGCCGGTCCGTCGCGATGTCCGGCGTGACCACTTGTTCTCGGCGATAGACCGCCGTTCCACAGGTCGCCGCATGAGGTCCGATGACGATCTCGTCCATCGCTTCGATGAACGCGGGGTGCATCGACGGCGCCGACGCGATGTTCAGCATGACGCCGTCATCGTCGATCAAGTGAATGGCGCAATCGACGCCGGTGGTCTGCGTTTCGTGAAAGCGTACGATCGTGGTGAGCACGTCGCGCAAGTCGGTGCCGGTGGCGATTGCCTCGAGCACCCGACGTTGCCATTCCGAACTCTCCTCGGCGTGTTTCCAAACGGTGATGTCGCGGATGACGATTGCGAGATGGACTTGGCCGTCGAGCTGTGTTCGCGAAACGCTGAGATCGATCGGGAACATCGATCCATCGCTTCGTCGGCCGGCGGCGTATCGCTCCGCGGAAAAGAGCCGCGGCTGTTCGCCGGCGCGCAGCGTCTGCACCAACGCGCGATGTAGCTCTTCGGTGGACGCGGCCGGAACGAGCTCGAGTACCGAGCGCCGGATCGTGTCGTACGCGGAGTAGCCGAACATGATCTCCGCCGCGCTGTTCATGACGGCGATCTCGTATCTGGCATTCACGATGATGATCGCATCCATCGCCGTGTTGACGATGGCGGAGAATCGTGCGTCGGTCTGCGCGCGTTCGGTGAGCCGGCGCAGGTTGCCCGACTGCTCGTGGGCGTACAGACCAAGGCCGCCCATGAGGAGCAGACCCGTCAGGAACAGCGCCTCGAAGCGCAAGCGGTCGCGCATAGTGGCGAAGATGCTGCTCGCATCGATTGCATCGTAGACACTCCAGGGAAGCGCCCCGATGTGTCGCGTCGCCAGAATCACCGAGCGGCCGTTCGCCGCGGTGACATCTCTGATCCCCTGGCCGGGCGCTTGGGCGACCTTGGCGAGCGTGTCGCCGGTCGCGAGACACACCGTGGCCGACGGCGGGGGACAGGGCATGATGCTCATCAGGCTCCCGTCGACCGGAATGACGAGAACCGGCGTCGTCAGCGTCGGCCCCACCATCGCAAGAGCGTTCCGTGTGAAGACTGAATTCAGGTTGGCGCGAAAGACGACCGCCGCTTCCGCCGTGTGCCGTCCGTTGTCCGTGACGATAACAGGGGTCGAGACGCCGACCGTAATGGTGCCATCGCGCCGCTCGGGCCGGCTCACCTGCGAGTGCCGCGTCTCCAACGATCGCTGGACTGCGCTGTCCTCGAGGGCGCTCAGGGTCTGTTGCCCCGCGGAGCCAAGTACCTTGCCGCCGCGATCCACGAGCCACACCGCCGCGTAGTTGCCGTGGTGCCTGGTCGCCTCCATCTCAAGGCGGAGAATGCGTCCCACGATTCGCGGAGAGAGCTGTGCCGAATCGCTACCACGGATTCCGGCGATCTCGACCAGCGCAGATGCATCATCCGCGCGCTCCGCAATCCAGGCGTCCACCTGCTTCGCCGCATGGTCTGCTGCTGCCGTCATTCGGCGGTCCACCGCGTCGCGCCTTGTGGCGCGCAGATCCGCGACATGCCATGCGCCGCCCAACGTCAGCAGCACCGTTGCCGCGAACGCACCGGCTACCGCAACGCCGCGGCCCCGTTTGCTTTCATCTCGGTTGAACACGTCAATGGACGATCAGCGAGCTAGAGCGTTTCGACCTCGACAACGCATATCACGTCAATGACATGACGCTCATTGGCAGATCATATGGTATGACGCTCATGAGTCGGCCATATGACCTGACGCTCATTGGCAGACAATAAAGAGGCCGGGACAGGTCCCGGCCTCTTTGCTTGGAAGAATTTTGATGCGTCCGTGGTTCAGGCTGCCCAGAACCCGCAGAGCGCCTTTCCGTCCGGCGAATCGCGCAGCTTCTCGAAGGCACGCTCGCGGATCTGGCGAATCCGCTCCCGGGTGACCCCCATCAGCTCGCCAATCCTCTCCAGTGTCATCGCCTCCGAGCCTTCCTCCAATCCATAGTACAGATGAAGGATCTTCCGCTCGCGCGGCGTGAGATACTTCTTGAACACGCGGTCGATAAACTCGCGCATCAGCTTGTAGTCGGTTACTTCCTCGATCTCAGTCCCGTCGACACCGGCAAAGCGCTCGCCGAGGGTCGATGCCTCCCGGTCGGACCGGTCGATGGGAGCATCGAGCGAGATTTCCGTCGCCGACATCTGCTTTGCCGCGCGCACGACTTCCGGCGTCTCCTCGAGCAGCCGGCTGACTTCGTCTTCGGTGGGGTCGCGCTTGAGCACTTGCGCGAGAATTGTCTCGGCGCGCGCGAGGCGGATGAGCTGCGAATTCTGATTGAGCGGAATGCGCACCGAACGAGTCTGCTCGGCGAGCGCCTTGAGCACGGCCTGACGCACCCACCAGACGGCGTACGAAATGAACTTGACTCCCTGGTCCGGGTCGAATTTCCGGACAGCCTTCAGGAGACCTTCATTTCCGATCGCGACGAGCTCGCTCAGATCGAGCCCATGGCCTTGATACTTCTTGACGTAGGAGATGACGAATCGGAGGTTCGCCGTGACGAGCCGTTCGGCCGCCTTTTCATCTCCCTTTTGTGCACGCCGTGCGAGCCGGCGCTCCTCTTCTGGATCCTGGATCAGCGGGAGCTTCTGGATATCATGCAGATACTGATCGAACGCGCTGGACGGAGACGATCGGAAGTATCCCTTCGACGATCTGGTCTCGGTCACTTGCTCCATACACGCTCCTTCCCGATAAACGCCGGTTAGTGGAGCGAGCGTACGTCCGCTCGCGCGATCCAGAGCCTACGGCTATCCCGTGGCAGGGACGGGCAGGATAATGTTGGGCTGTAGAGGCGTCAACAGAAAATTACGCCACTATGGCGGAAGTTCGCGTTGGAATGATCCCATGTTGTTGATTTGACAGGTGCTTGCAGGTTACTTCTCAAGGTGTTTGGAAGGTATAAAGTATTCCGTCGTTATGACCGAATTGCGCCTTTGCTTCGGTCTGGCTTCGGTTTGCTGGCGGTTTCAGCCGTTCGGTCGGCCGGTTCATCACCGCCAGCCACCAACTCGTCACCGCGCGCCTAATCCGTCGGCCCCGAAGGCGGACGGTTCTCCCCTGGCTTGGACGGATCGCGCATCTTCGTACGGCTCGTGGCGCTGAGCACGCCAATCCCGAGCAGCACCACCACGCCCACTGCGATCCATGTATGGGGAACGTTGAGCAGGTGCGCCCCCAGAGCGAGCCCGACGATGAGAATGATGAACCCGATGAGATACGTCGTGAACGAGGACATGGCTCAAGCCTGTTGGAGAGGGCGCGGGCTCAACTAAGCAAGGGGCGAGCCCGCGTTACTCGCGAGGCTCCGATGTGCCTGCCTGTCGTATCGCAAAGCGTGGCGTCTGCACCACCACGGCCGTGCCGCGCTGAATCCCGAACCGACGCGCGTCGCGGCAGCTGTTCGTCCACACGTCGATCCGCGCGCCGCGAATGCGCCTGCCAGTATCGTCGACCAGAAACCGGCCGAGATAGCGCCGCCCGATGTACAGTTCGATGTATTTCGCGAGCGGAAAGTATCTTGGATCGGCCGCGACGATTCCGCTCCGCACGTACCGTCCGCGCCGCGTGGTGCCCTGCAGACAGTACATCGTGACACCAACTGGCAGCGGGTCGCCGTAACGCGCCTGGCGCGCCGGCAGCTTCCACCATCCCCGCGCTGCTCCTTCAACGAGAGCGCCAGGCAGTCGCAGGTCGCTCATCACGACAACAGGCGCGTGCCGCAGCGGCCCGTCTTGCCCTCGCGCGCAGGCGCACAACCACATGACCACGAGCGCCGCGAGGGCGCGTTTCACGCGAGCACCTCCCGCACGAGATCATCGCTCACGGGCACCGACCACCCGCGATCCGCTGCGGTCATGGCGCCGATGCGCGTCGGAAGCGCGTACTCTGCTCGCCCGGCGCGCGCCTTCTTGTCGCCGCGTGTGGCTGCGATGATGGCGTCCACGGACATCGTGCTCGGCCGCGCCACCGGAAGACCCGCCGCGCGCACGACACTTTCCACGCGCGCGGCGGTTCCGGTTTCGGCTACGCCGAGGCGTTCGGCGATCATGCTCTCGTACACCATCCCGATCGCGACCGCGCTGCCGTGCAACACCCGATACTCGCTGCACAGCTCCACGGCATGCCCAATGGTATGGCCAAAGTTCAGTGTCTTGCGCACACCGCCCTCGCGTTCATCGCGGCGGACGATGTCGGCCTTGATCTCCACGCTTCGCGCCACGAGATCGAGCATCGCGTCGCCGGCGACGTCGACACCGGTGAGATCCGACGCGACGGTCGCCACGGAATCGAAGTAGCGATCGTCGGCGATCACGCCGTGCTTGATCGCCTCGGCAAGTCCGGCGCGCAGGTGCTCGATCGGCAGCGTCGCGAGCACACGCGTGTCGGCAATCACGGCCGCCGGTTGATGAAAGGCGCCGACAAGGTTCTTCCCCGCCGCCGTATCGACGCCGGTCTTTCCGCCGACCGACGCGTCGATCATCGCGAGGAGACTCGTCGGCACCTGAACGAACGGCAGCCCCCGCATGAACGTGGCCGCGACGAATCCGGCGAGGTCGCCGACCACTCCTCCGCCCAATGCGACGATGCTCGTGTCGCGACCGAATCCGTCGGCCAGCATGGCGTCGCTCAGCGACGCCCATGTGTCTCGCGTCTTGTGCGCTTCGCCGGCGGGAATGGTGAATGTGCTCGTGTGCTCGCTGCCGAGAGCGGAACCCACCGCCTCGGCGTACACTGGCCCCACGTTGCTGTCCGTGATCACGGCGTAGCGGTGCGCCGGTGCTGCGTCGCGCACGATCTCGCCGAGGCGGTTCAGCGCGCCGGGGGCGATCGTGACCCGATAGGTGGGTAACGCCACTTCACGCGATCGCATTACCACGTTACCTCACCGGTGCCCGACCGTTTGTTGGCCACGCGCGCGAGCATGAACAGAAGGTCTGACAACCGGTTGAGATAGATCACGACGAGCGGCGGGATCTCCGTGTTGTGTCCAAGCTCCACGACACGCCGCTCGGCGCGCCGGCACACGGTGCGCGCTACGTGGAGCGCTGCGGCCTTGGGCGATCCGCCAGGCACGATGAAGGCGCGCAGTGGTTCGAGCTCCGCGTCGGCAGCATCGATCGCACGCTCCAATTCCGCGATGCGTGCATCGTCGATGCGTGCTTTCTCGATGTGCTCACGCATCTTGTCGCGGTCAGGCGTGGCGAGCAGCGCGCCGATGGCGAACAGGTCGCGTTGCACGGAGACGACCACCTCGTCGATGCGCGGCATGGGTTCTGCCGCGCGCGCGACGCCGAGGGCCGCATTGAGCTCGTCGACGTCGCCGTACGCTTCGACGCGCGGGTGGCTCTTGGGAACACGACCGCCGCCAAACAGCCCAGTGTCGCCGGCATCGCCGGACTTCGTGTAGATCTTCATGGACAAAACAATGTAAGACGGGTGCGCGTGACGCGCGCCTCTTAGTAGGTTTCTCCCCCATGCCTCACGACATTCGCGACATCACGATCATTGGCGGCGGTCCTACCGGGATCTTCGGCCTCTTCTACGCCGGCATGCGGCGCGCGACGGCGCAGATCGTCGACGCGCTTCCCGATCTCGGCGGCCAGCTCACGGCGCTCTATCCCGAGAAAGACATCTTCGATGTCGCCGGGTTTCCCAAGATTCTGGCGAAAGATCTCGTACGATCACTTTCCGAGCAGGCGCGCCAGTTCGACCAGCCGATCCACCTGGGGCACCGCGTCGTGGGACTCGAGCAGGCGGACGAACACTTCGTGCTCGTCACCGACAAGGACCGCTTTCGGTCCCGTGCCATCGTGATCGCGGCCGGTATCGGCGCATTTTCGCCACGCCGGCTGCCGCAGAAGTGTGCCGAGCCGTGGTACGGCCGCGGCATCTTCGATGTCGTCACAGATCCCGAAGCATTCCGCGATCAGCGCGTGGTGATCATCGGAGGTGGGGATACGGCGTTCGACTGGGGCACGCAACTGCTGGATCGTGCGGCGCGGGTCACCATCGTGCATCGCAGCGATCGGTTCCGCGCACACGCCGCCACTGTTGCTCAGTTCCACGCGGCAGTCCAATCGGGCCGCGCCGATCTGTTCACCTTTCACGAACTGAACGACATCCGCTGCTCGAACGATCCGAACAGATTCACCCACGTCACGCTGCGCGCCGTGAAAGCGAAGACCACGTGCGACATCGACGCCGACGCCGTGCTGCCAATGCTCGGATTCGTCAGCGATATCGGTCCGCTCGCCGACTGGGGACTGACGCTCGAGAAAGACGAAATCGTGGTGAATAGTATGATGGAGACCGGTCGTGCCGGCATCTACGCGGCGGGCGACATCACCACCTATCCTGGAAAGCTCAAGCTGATCGTCACCGGCTTCGCCGAGGCAGCGATGGCGGTCAATCAAGCGGTGCATTGGGTGTATCCGGAACGAAAGGTGACGCCCGGACACTCGTCGAACATGTCGATCTTCGGACAGACGGACGAGTAGCGGGCGGGGGACACGGGGGAGCCCGGGACACGGGACACGAGAAACTCACAACGCACAACTCACAACTGGCAACTCGAAACTCGCCGACCGGCGGGCCGACCGGTACGGAGCAGCCAGCGACATCCGGCCGGTCAACACCCGGAGGCCAATCCGTCTCCCAGGTCCTTCGCTCAGGATGACAGGCCTTCGATCAGGATGACAGGTATCGCGGGTACTGTGATCAGTTGTCAGTGGTGAGTTGTCAGTTGTCAGTATACGGGTCATGCGCACCGGGGCACCTGGTTCGCAGGCCACTATCGCCGGTCGGCGAGTTTCGAGTGTCCAGTTGTGAGTTGCGCGTTGTGAGTTTCTCGCGTCTCGTGTCCCGTGTCTCACACCCCGTCAATCGTACCTGACCCGCGGATCGGCCTTCGCATACGCCAGATCGGTAATCAGGTTGACCAGCACGAACACGGTGCTGAGGAACAGCACTGCCCCCTGGATGGCGGGGAGATCGCGGCGTGAGATCGCATTGACCACGTAGCGACCAATGCCGGGCCAGGAAAAGATCGTCTCGGTGAGAATGCTCCCGGTGAGGTACGCGCCGAAGTCGAGACCAAGAACGGTGATCACCGGAATGAGTGCGTTGCGCAGGGCGTGCCTGAATGTGACGAGCCACTCGCTCAACCCCTTCGCGCGCGCCGTGCGCACGAAATCGGCGCTCAGGGCCTCGAGCATGGCCGATCGCGTCATGCGGGCGAGGAAGGCGATTGAGCGCATGCCGAGCGTGAGCGCCGGCAACGCGAGGAAACGCAGGCTGCCGTAGCCGGAAGGCGGGAGCGCGCGCAGCGTAACGGCGAACAACAGGATCAGGAGCAGTCCAACCCAGTAGACGGGGAACGAAATCCCGAGATAGGCGATGCCCAGCGCGAGGCGGTCCGCAACACCCCCGGGGTGACGCGCACTCAGCACGCCGAGGGTGATGCCCACGATCGTTGCCAGGACCATTGCCGAGCCGGCGAGTTGCAGCGTCTTTGGGAACCGCTCGCGAATGTCCTGTGCGATCGGCCGGTTCGTGATGTAGGAGCGCCCGAGATCACCGGTAAGGACGCTGCCCACGTAGTGGCCAAACCGAACGGGCAGCGGATCGTCGAGGTGAAGCTGTGTGCGGAGGCGTGCGATCGTCGCGCTGTCGGCGCGTTCGCCAATCATTGCTTCGACCGGATCGCCCGGTGCAACATAGAGCAGCAGGAACGCCACGACGAGCACGCCGAACAGCGTGGGGATGGAGAGTAGTATGCGGCGTAGAATGAACGTCGTCATTTCTTCTTGCTGGTGTCGATCGTCACGTTGAGCCAGCGCTGCCCGTTGAAGATCACGGGTGGTACGAAGTGCTTCACCCAGGGCTGAACGGCATACAGCTCGTCATAGAAGTACAGGAACACCATGGGCGCGTCTTTGAATGCCACCGAGTCTGCCTCGCGGTACAGCTGATTGCGCTTCGACTCGTCGAGCTCGTGGCGTGCCGTCGTGACGATACTGTCGAACACCGGATTGGCGTAGAAGGATACGTTCCCACCGGCGCCCTTGTTCGTACTGTGCAGCAGTGGATAGAGAAAGTCCTCGGCATCCGGATAGTCCGCGTACCAGTCCTTGAGAATCATGTCCGTTTCGCCTTTGCGGGCGGCGGCGCGTGACGCGGCCGGTTCGCGCTGAACGATCTTCGTCCGAATGCCGACGTTGTTCAGGTAGGCCTGAACCGTCTCGGCAATGCGCAGGTACACCGGATCGGCCGGGGCCCAGAGCTCGACGTCGATCCCGTTCGGGTGGCCGGCAGCGGCAAGGAGCTGTCTCGCCTTGAGCGTGTCGTACGGATATGGCTTTCGCGCGCTGTCGTACCCGGCGAGGGCCGGCGGAATGACGCCGGCCGCGCGGGTGCCGCGTCCGCCGATCAATCGCTCGATGATGCGATTCACATCGATCGCATAGTTGATTGCCTGCCGCACGCGGACGTCGGCGAGCGGGCCCCGCGTGGTGTTGATTCCGATGTAGACGAGCTCGAGCGCCGGCGTGGACATGAGCAGTGGCCTGCGACTTTCGTCTTCCTCCCAATCCGCTGCTTCGGCCGCGGGAATCTGCAGCACGTCGACATTGCCGCTCTCGAATTCGGCGACAGCGGTGCTCGGCTCGGCGATGATGCGTGCGCGGAGCGTGTCCGTCTTGGCCGCGCCACCAAAGTACGATGGATTGCGCGCGAACAGCAGGTAGTCGTCGTGCTTCCATTCCACGAGCTTCCAGGGACCCGTGCCGATGGGATGCTCACCGAAGTCCGCCGGTACGTGCTCGGGTACGACCGCGGCGACCGGCATCGCGAGCATCTTCGTGAAGATCGCCAACGGCTCGGCGAGCGTGACGACCAGCGTGCTGTCATCGCGCACGACGATGCCAGAAACACTCTTCGCCGTTCCAGCGTTGAATTCGCGAGCCCCTTTGATGGGGAAGAGAAACTGCGCCGCGCCGCTCTTCGTGGTCGGATCGAGCGCCCGCTCCCAACTGCTCGCGACGTTCCGAGCGGTAAATACTGCTCCGTCATGAAAGGTGACGCCGCGGCGCAGGTGAAAGGTGTACACGAGGCCGTCGGGCGTGACGTTCCACCGCTCGGCCAACGACGGCTCGACCTTGGCCGATGGGTCGAAGCGCGTGAGGCCATCGAAGACATAGCCCACAGCCCGACCCGTCGGCACGTCGGTGGATAGCGCCGGATCCAGGGACCGTGGATCGTATTGGTCGCGCGAGTCGATCAGCTCATGCCGGGACGGTGCCCCCGGGGAGCCGCAGGCGGCCAGGGCGAGCGCGGCAAAAACAGCGATAAGCGGGGGTATGGCTTTACTTTCCATTGACACTGATAAAGTGCCGCGAGAACTTACCCGATCACGCCGTCTAGCGTCAATCAGAAGCGCCCGCCGGAGTTGTCCCGCGTGGGCGCATTGTATGTCGACACCGCCGGGTGAGAATGCGTCGGCCGGTGCAAATGATCAGCGCTTTCCGGGCCACGGGTGGCTTGGAGTCACGAGGTTGCCATGCTTGCAAAGAGCGATCCGCACGATGAGTCTGCGGGTCTGCGGCTCTGTTACCGACGTGCCGTGAAGCGGCGCGAGCGGCGCCATTGGCGAGGCATCGAGAGTTGATGCGCCTACCGCTCGTGCGCATCGTCGTACGTGCAATCGTCCTCGCGGCCGCGCTGCACGCCGGTGTCGGGGTCGCCACCGTCCACGCGCAGGAAGCGGACTGCGATCAGAGTCGTCGTGAAGTGCGGACCGTGCGCTTCAACGGCAATCAGGCTTATAGCGCCGAGGAGCTCTCGGCGCGTGTGCCCACGACGCCATCGTCGTTATGGCATCGCTGGTTTGGCTGGTTCTTCAATGTCGGGACGCGCCGGTGCTTTCCGGATGTCGGCCTCGGCCCCGATTCGGCGGCGCTCATGCAGTTCTACGAGAACAACGGCTTCTACGATACGCGTATCGAGCCGATGATAAAGCCTGATGGGGTGAACGCCGTAGACGTCACTTTTCGCATCAACGAGGGGGAACCGATTCGGCTCGACACGCTGTCGATCCTTGGGCTTGATTCGGTGGCGCACCGCGACGACCTCCTGAAGAATCTGCAATTGCGGGTGGGCGGCCGGTTCGGTCGCGTTCCCATGTACACTGACATCGACTCGATCACCGCGCGGCTGCGCAACGCCGGATACCCGCGGGTCATGATCCTGCCGTCGTATTCGCTGAATAAGCCCGAGCATCGTGCCAGCGTGGAACTGCTGGTGAACACCGGCCCACGCGCGCGCTTTGGAGAGATCGCCATTGCCAGCGAGCGCGAGGACAATGGAAAGGGCGAGATCGACAGTGCGACGGTGCTCCGTCTGCTCGGGTTCAGAACCGGAGACACGTACAGCGATCGCGCGCTGGTCGAGGCGCAGCGCAACCTCTACAACCTCGGTGCCTATCGACACGTGGGCATCGCGGTGGACACGACGTGGCAGCACGGCCCGCAGACCGCCGATGTCGCCCTCGATCTGCGCGAAGATTACTTGCGGCAGGTCGATCTCGAAGGAGGGTGGGGAACCCTCGACTGCTTCCGTGTGAACGCCCTATACACCGACAAGAACGCGTTCAACACGGCGCGGCGCGTGGAGCTGACGGGGCGTCTGTCGAAGATCGGTTTTGGAGCACCGACGAACTGGTCGGCGGCAAGGAACCTCTGCTATCGGCCGTATCTGGAAGCGGACAGCCTTGCCAGCTCGCAGCTCAATTACTACGCCGGCGCAACGGTACGTGCCCCCACACTATTCGGTACGCATTGGGTACCAGCGTACTCGGCGTACACGGAACGCCGCGGTGAATACAAGGCTTACCTGCGCACCACGTACCTCGGCGGCGAAGCCTCGGCGACAAGGAGCCTGGGCCTCGGAATTCCGTTCCGAGCCGGCTATACCATGGAGTACGGGCAGACCGCCGCGCAGCCTGCTGTGCTGTGCGCGGTGTTCCTTCGCTGCAACCAAGCGGATATGGCTGATGTGCAGCGTAAACTGCGTTTTGCCGTGGCGAGCGCGAGCATTCAACGCGTTCGCACCGACAATGCGGTAGTGCCCACGAGCGGCTACATCATCGGCGCCGAAACGCGCGGCGGGGCGCCATTCATTCTGTCGGACCCGTCGCTGAGCTTCTTCAAGACGACGGCCGACGGTTCCGTCTACCATCAGCTCCGGTCGCGCATGGTGTTCGCCGCACGTCTGCGCGGGGGATTCATTGTCGGAGGAAGCGACGCGGGTGGCGCGAAGCTCCCGCCGCCGCAGGAGCGGTTGTACGCCGGCGGCGCAACGAGCGTGCGCGGCTTTCAGCAGAACGAGCTCGGGTCTCTGGTGTATCTCATCGATCCGTCATCGTTGGATACGGTTTCGCTGCCGGGTGGAGATTTCGCGTACGTCACAAAGCCCGGTACGCGCGCTCAGCGCACAATTCCCGTCGGCGGGAACTCGCTGTTCGTGTTCAATGCCGAGCTCCGCATGCGGGATCCGTTCTTTCCCGAGCTCATCGAATACGTACCGTTCGTCGACGGCGGTGAGGTGTGGACGCGCGCCGACGGGCAGCAGAATCTTGGATTGACGAAGCTGCGCGTGACGCCAGGTCTCGGGCTGCGCGTCTTCTCGCCTATCGGGCCCATTCAGGTGAATGCGGGGTATAACCCGTACCCGGCGCAGCTGGGGAAGGGGTACTACGCTGTACCCGTGGATCTGACTACCAATCGCGCGCCGCTCATCTGCGTCACCGGTCCGGGGGCCGCTCTCGTTCCCATCCATCGGCTGGCGAACGGTCAGCTCGACCAGAACCTCGCCGCATGTCCCGCTAGCTTCGCGCCCTTCCAATCGTCGAACTTCTTCAAGCGATTCGCGCTCACACTGTCGATCGGCACTGACTTCTAAGCATGAAACGCCGCCGCCTCGTGGCGCTCGTCAGCGCCGCCGTGCTCTTCACGCTGGGACTCGTGGCCATCGCCGCGGTCTTCTTCGTGACGAACACGGACATGGGGCGCGAGCAGTTGCGTCGCATCATCCTGCCATTTGTCTCGAGCAAGATCAAAGGCGGCTCGATCTACATCGGCAAGCTCGGTGGCAACTTCATCTCCGGGCTGACGATCGACACGATCGCCATTCGCGACAAGTACGGCGAGCTGTTCATCAGCACCGGACACGTCACGCTGTCGTACAATCCCCGGGACCTGATCGACGATCGCATCTACGTACACAGTGCCCAGGTGGAGCATCCGTATGTCCACCTGATTCAGCGTGAGAACGGGAATTGGAACTTCAGGGAAATCTTCGCGTCGGACGTCGTGCAGCCGAAACTGCCGAAGGAGCTCAATACGCGGAGTTTCGGCGATTACGTCGTCGTCGATTCCACGTCCGCGCGGAACACGACCTTCCTGCTCACGCTGCCCTGGCATCCTGATTCGGCGCTGCATGGTACGGTGCGCGACAGCGTGATTCGCTTCCATCTGACGCATCCGGAACGGGCGGTTTCACGGACATCGGACGGTTTCGGCCGCACGTACGCGTGGACGAATGGCCGTGGATTGATCAGTCATGCGCGGCTCGCCGATCCAGACAGTAACAGATTCGGCCAGTCCTTCCGTGTCGCCACGTTGTCGGTGGACGAGTACCAGCCAACTTTCAAGTTCCTCAATCTGACCGCGGACGTTCGTCATCTTGGCGATTCCGTCACATTCGACGTGTCGCACTTCGACATGCCGGCGTCCACGGGACATGGTCACGGCAAGGTGTGGTGGGGAAGCGATCTGCCCATGCGTTACGACGTCGCCATTCGCGGCGACAGCGTATCGCTGGATGACGTGAATTGGGTGTACCCCAGACTGCCGCGCACCGGAGGTGGCACGCTCGACCTGCTCATCAAGAACGATCCAAAAAACCTGCAGGTCATCGACTTCAAGCTCGCCAAGATGGACGTGCGCAGCACGAAATCCCATGTGACGGGCGACATGACTTTCGGTACGGGCCAACCCGTGCTGCTCGTCCGTAACGTGGACCTGCGGGCCGATCCACTGGACTTCGACCTGATTCGCACGCTGAACGGCAAGCCGTTCCCCGAGGATTGGCAGGGGCAGATCATTGGAACGGCCAGAGGGCCCGGTGGACCGCTCACGCACTTCGTCGTCGACGACGCTCGCGGGGCTTTCGTCGATGCGCATGTACGCGGCGCAACCTCGCGGTTCAGCGGCAAAGGTGAGCTCGACATCCTCAACCCGGCGTTCACCGCCTTTCACGACTTCCACGTCAACGCGCAATCACTCGATCTACGCACGATCGAGTATCTCTTTCCCAACTTTCCACGGCTCGGTGGCTTTGTCGCGGGTACGGCGACACTGGATTCGTCGTGGCTCGACGTGCGCTTCTCCAATGCGAACGTCACGCACCAGGATGGGCCAGGCGATCCGTCACGGTTCAGTGGCAGTGGACGGATCACGGACGGCGGAGCTCTGATGATCTACGACGTGGCGCTCGATGCGGAACCAGTCAATCTCGCCATGGTCGGTCGCTCGCTGCCCTCGTTCTCTCAGCTCCATGGTTTGATGAATGGACCCGTTCGCGCGCGCGGCACGGCGCCCGACCTCCAGTTGTCGACGTCGCTGCAGGGGCCGCCGGGGGCGTTCAGCTTCGACGGACGCGTGGATCTCGATTCGATTGGCGGATACGGCGCGCACGGTGGCGGACAGTTCAGCAGTCTCGATCTCGCGAGCGTCTTGGCGCGTGCGTCGATTCCGGCAGGTCCGCTGAGTGGACACTACGACATCGACGTCGCCGGCGAGACCGTGGCGGCGCTCCACGGCGGCGCCAATCTGGATCTCGAGCGGACGGTGTTCGACAGCGTGCGCGTCTATCCATCGTATGCTCGGTTGCGCTTTGATGACGGACGCGTTCTGGTGGATTCGCTGCGTATCCATACCGCCGCGGCGACGCTCACGATGGAGCGAGGCGGTGTCGGCTTGCCGAAGGGGCGCACCGATTCGCTGCGTTTCACCGTCAGCCTCGATTCGCTCGGGGGGCTGCGCCGGTACCTGTCGCATCCGGATACGAGCATGCGCGGTGCGGCGGCCACGCTCCCCGATTCCCTGTCGGGCACGGCGAGGCTCAGTGGCGTCGTCAGCGGGACATTCGATTCGCTCAACGTTGTCGGTCGGTTGGACGCCAGCAGCCTCTACATCAACAAGGATCGCGGCGACACGCTCAACCTGACGTTCGATCTGCGCGACGTGTTGCGTGCGCCCTCGGGCGCGGTCGCGGGGCGACTCGACAATGTCACACTCATGGGCGTGGCACTGGACAACATTGGCGGCAACCTGCGCATCGACGACGCGACGCATGCGCGGTTCAGCGCCAGTGCATTGAGCCACAGTGGCCCCACGGCATCGACCACTGGCCGGTGGAGTGCATCGGCTGGCGCGCAGTCGGTGCTGATCGACTCACTCGGGTTCACGACCGCTGATGCGCACTGGGGCCTCGCGTCACCGGCGCGCCTCACGATCGACAGCGTGGGACGCCGGCTCGATTCTCTCGTGTTTCGCAACGCCGACTCATCGGTGATTGCCTTGACCGGCGACATCCCAGACACCGGAACGGTGCGCGCGCGAGTCCGCGCAACGCGTGTTCCGTTGCGCGATTTCGGCGCGCTCGCGCAGGTAACCGACACGCTGACCGGTGTCGGCGACGTCGATGTATCAGTCAGCGGCACACGCCTCAGCCCACGGCTCTCGGCGACGGGTCTCCTGACCGGCGTCAAATGGAAGGGGGTGTCGATCGATCGTGTCTCGGCGAACGCGCAGTACCGCGACGCGCGATTGGTGGCCGACATGGACGTTGTGCGCGATGGCCGATCGGCGTTCGTTGCCGGCGCGTCGTTGCCACTGAACATGACGCTGTTCGGCACCACCTGGCGCGATGACTCGCTCAGTGGATTCGTGCGTGCCGACACGACGGATATGGCTCTCGTGCAAACATTGTTTCCTTCAGGAACCAAGCTGACTGGCCGGCTTGACGCGCACGTCGTCGCCAGCGGTACGCCGGGAAAGCCGGTCTTCATGGGTGACGTGACGATCAGTAATGGGACCGCATTCGTGCCGCCATTGAATGTGACGCTGACTGCCATCACCGGCGGTATCAGCGGTGGCATGAACGCCGCGCGCCAGGATAGCGTGAGTGTCGATCTGCGGGCGGCCAATGTCGGGAAGATCCCTGGCTCCGTCGCGGTCAAGGGATGGGCAAAGAACCTGACTCAGGAGAATCCGACATTTTCGTTGGCCATCGATGCGTCGAACTTCCATGCCTTCAATCGACGCTCACTTGCCGATCTGTATCTCACGACGACCAGCAGCCTCGAGCTGCGCGGCTCGGTTACCACGCCGACGTTGACCGGCGCCCTGCGTGTCGATCAGGGCGCGATCTACCTCGCCGATCGGGAGCTCGCACGAAAGCAACCGGTCGAGATCGTGACCGACAACGTCGCGCGCGGGCTCAATCTTGGTGGCTCGACGCTCGTGTCGACCATCATGACGAACTTGCAGGTTCCGAACGTCACCGTTGTCCTGGGCAACGACGTGCGGCTCCGCTCCACCGAGGCCAACGTCAAGCTAGGTGGCGATCTGCGCCTCGTCACCTCCACGGCAAGTTCGAGTCGCACCGTTGCGTCGAGTGGCAAACTGGTACCTGGACTCGCTCTCGAGGGCACACTCACCACTGTCAGTGGCACCTACAAACTGAACCTCGGCCCCGTCCAACGCGAGTTTCAGGTACAGCCGAATGGAACGGTCACCTTCGATGGAACGTCGGCGGACAACCCGACGCTCGACATCAAGGCCCTGTACAACGTGAAGCTGTATCGCGATCGCGACATCGGCGTGATCGTGAACCTCAATGGTCGGCTGCTCCCCTACCCGGTGATCGACTTCAAGAGCACGGCCGATTACGACATCTCGACTTCAGACCTGCTCAGCTATCTGCTCACCGGCCGGCCTGGCTTAGACTTCGGGTCGAGCGGCGCCGTCGCCCAGGTGGCATCGCTCCTCGCGCCGACGATCAGCGCCATGGCCGCTGATCGCCTGCGCCAGAGCTTCGGCTCGGTGTTCGACGTCTTCCGCTTTGAACTCGGGACGGGGAGTAGCGCGTCGGATGCATCGAGCGGCGGCTTCTTCTCGGCCCAGAACCTCCGGCAATACCTCTATGGCGCCACCATTGGTGCGGAGAGACAGTTCGGCAACAATGTCTACCTGAACGTCAACACCGGATTGTGCCAGTTCAATTCGGACTTCAACGGCGGGCGCCTGAACTTGCTGACGGGGTTGGGCGCGAAGGCTGAGTATCGGTTCGATCCGACGTTGTCGGTGCAGGTCGCATACGATCCGCCGACGGCGAATCGGACCTGCTCACAGCAGCAAAGCGTGGTAGGGCTCGTGAATACGCCGTCGCAGTTCAGCTTTTCGCTATCGCATACTTGGCACTTCTGATCCAGCGGGTGCTCCTGATCGCCAACCCCGCGGCGCGTCACGGACGGCGTCTCACTGCGCACGCCTGTCGTGCGTTCGAACGCCGTGCAGTGACTTGTGATCTCATCCTCACCGAACGGCCTGGCCACGCAACCGAGATCGCCGTGCATCACGCACCGCAATACGATGCGGTGTTTGTGCTTGGCGGCGACGGAACCGTCATGGAGGTTGCCGGCGCCCTGGCATCCACCAATACGCCCGTCGGCGTGCTTGCCGGGGGGACGGGCAATCTGCTGGCGCGCGCCCTGGGCATTCCCTTTTCCATAGCCAGAGCGGTACCCGCACTGCTCGATGGCGATCGCCTCATCGCCGACCTCGGCCGGTTCGAGTCGGGGAAGCGCTTTGCGATCGCCGCCGGCGTCGGTATCGACGCGGCCATGGTCGCAGAAACGCCAGGCTGGCTCAAGCGTCGATTAGGTGTGCTGGCGTACACGATCATGGGCAGCCGGGCCGCTATCCGCTCGGTGCTCCGTCGTGAATTCTTCCGAGCACGCGTGACGATCGATGGAACTGTATACGAGCGGCAAGCCGCGGCGGTGATGATCGCCAATTTCGGCGCCGTGCTGGGCAACCGAATCACGCTGGGACCGGAGATTCGCACGGATGATGGATTGCTCGACGCCTGTATCTTTTCGCCTCACACGCTGCGGGACGCAATCCGCATCATGTGGCGTATGCTCCGGCACGATTTTCAGTCAGATCCGTGCATGCTGTACGCGCGGGGCAGGGGCTTGCACGTCGAGACGACCCCCCCAATGCCGTGGCAGGCGGATGGAGAGTTGATGGGCACGACGCCGTTCACCGTCGTGGTCGATCCGCTAGCCGTGCATCTGCTCGTGCCGGCGCGAGGCTGATCGCGTGACCACCGGCACCGGCCGCACCGGTCCTCCACTGGACGCGGCGTCGAATACGCTCGCGCGCCTTCTCCGCGAACGCGACCAGCTCGTATTGCTCCACGAAGCGCTCGCCGACGTCGAACGCGCACGTACGCTCGATGAGCGGCTTCGCATTCTCGTGCAAGCCATTCAGAAGGTCGGCTACAGCCGCGTGGATACCATCTCCAACTACGCGACGCCAGCGGACACCGCCGTCGTTGCGTCGATCAGCAACTCAGTCTTCCTCGGCTCGGGCGAGCTGATCGTCCCAGTGCGCGCCGTGGGCGGCACCACCGTGGCGACGCTGATCCTCGCCGAGTCGGACGAGCCGGGCACACCCACGCTGGCGCGTGTGCGAACGGTGGAGCTGTTCGCGCAGCAAGTGGCCTCCATCATCGAAAACGCCCGCTTGTACGAGCAGAGCCAACGAGAAAGAGGCCGAGGTGAAGCGCTCGCGGACATCGCACGAGCGGTGGGCGGTTCACTTCGCTTGGGTGATGTGCTGCAGCTCAGTCTCCGCCACGCCATGGCACTGCTCCGCGCGCAGGGCGCCACGATCGCCCTGCTGCGCGACAATGACGTCGTGGTCGTCGCGGGGACCGGCGTGGGCGAACGTCTCCTTGGTGCACCGGTGCCGGTCAACGCCAGCGTGAGCGGGCGCGCCATGCGCGAGGGCCGGGCCGTCATCTGCAACGACGCGAGTGTCGCCGAAGCGTATGCACCGACGCGCATTGCAGCGGGGGTAGAACAGACGCTCGTCGCGCCGCTTTTTGGGAGCACCGATGTGATCGGCGCCCTCTCGATCATCAATCGCGACGTCGACTTCACGGACGACGATGCGATCGTGCTCCAGCGCCTCGCCGATCAGGTGGCGGTCGCGGTCGCGAACGCGCGGCTATACGAGGAAGCGAAGGAGGCGGCCGACCGGTACCGCCAGGTGTGCGAGGACGAGCGGCGCGCGCGCGACGCGGTGGCGCAATCGGAGGCGAAGTACGCTCGCCTCGTCGAATCGGCCACCGATGCGATCTTCACTGTCGATCCGGACGGACGGCTGACCGCCGTGAACCGCTCGCTGGAGCGCGCCAGCGGCCAGCATCGCGACGAGCTCCTTGGCACCAGGTTCGCATCGCTCCTCGACGGGCGCGACGAGTCGGTTGTGATGCACGCGCTGGCCGAGACGTTCACCGGCAAACGCCGACGCGTGGAGCTGCATTACTCGGGTGTGAACGGCGAGCTGCGACAGTGGTCGCTCACGCTGACGCCGCTCGTCGAGGGCGCGTCGGTCACCGGCATACTCGGCGTTGCACGCGACGTCACGGATGAGAAGCGACTCACCGAACAGCTGATGCAACAGGAGAAGCTCGCGGCGGTGGGACAGCTCGTCAGTGGCGTTGCCCATGAGCTGAACAACCCGTTGGCCAGCGTCATGGCATTCGCGCAGTTGCTGCTGGCTGCGCCGACGGGTACGCCCGATGATCGTCATGCGATCGAAGCGATCAACCAGGAATCGAAGCGCGCTGCGAAGATCGTCTCCAACCTCCTGACCTTTGCGCGGCAGCATCAGCCGGAACGCACGACCGCCGATCTCAATCGCGTCATTGACGACACGCTCGAGCTTCGGCGCTATGCGCTACGTGTCGCACAGATCACCGTCGAGCGGAATCTCGACGCTTCGCTGCCATTGACCTGGGCCGATCCATTCCAGCTCCAGCAGGTGATCTTGAATCTGATCACCAACGCCGAGCACGCGCTCGCGTCCTGGCAGGGAGAACGAAAATTGATGTTGTCGACGGCCTGTCATGACGATGAGCTGGTCATCCGCGTCGATGACTCCGGTCCCGGCATCTCCCGCGAACACCTGACGCGAATATTCAATCCCTTCTTTACGACGAAGCCGGTGGGTGAGGGAACGGGCCTCGGCCTCTCGATCTCGGATGGCATCGTTCGCGAGCACGGCGGCCGCATTCGCGTCGAATCGCACCCTGGACGCGGTGCTGCGTTCATCATCGAGTTGCCACGGGTCCCGCCGCCCGCACCCCGAACGCCCGTGGGCAGCGTCGTCGTCCCGGACGTAGCCGCGGGCAAGCGCCTCCTGGTTGTGGACGACGAACCGGCCATCCGTCAGGCGATCGCGACGTACTTCCGCTCGATCGGACACATGGTGGACGACGTCGGTTCTGGGCGTGAGGCTATTTCACGTACGGCCGCAGCCGATTACGACGTGATCATGCTCGATCTGCGGTTGCCTGACATTCCCGGCAACGAGGTGCTCGCCGAAATCCGTCAGACGGGCCGCGTGATGCCGCGCGTCGTCTTCATTACCGGCGATACCCAGAGCGAATCGGCACGCCGGGTGCTCGAGTCCACGCGCTGCGCAGTCGTGGCGAAGCCGTTCCTGCTCGACAAGCTTGCGGCCGTCGTCCTCGCCGAAGTCGAGTCGTAACAGCTATCTTGGTGACATGAACGACGTCCAGGAACGTGACGCGATGATCTGCCGTGCCTGCGGCAACGAGGAGCGTGCGTCGGAAGGCTACCCGTGCGTCGACTGCGGAACGTTCATCTGTATCATCTGCGACATGCGTGGCATCACGCGCTGCCGCGCCTGTCAGGCGAAGCGCGACGCCGCATCCGCCGCGGCCAAGTCAGCAACGTAACGCGTGGACCAATTTCCGGTTCTGTACGCCGCAACGGTGCGTACGCCGCTCGCGCCCATGCACAGCGAGCCGCGCATCGCCAGCCAGATGATCTCCCAACAGCTTGCCGGCCACGAAATCGAGGTGGTCGACGAGGAAGGCGACTGGGTTCGCGCGCGCGGGGACGACGGCTACGAAGGCTGGATGCACATCGGGTTCCTCGCGCGTGCATCGCGTACCCCTCGCCCGAGCGGCGAGCCGTGGCATATCTCGCTCGGTTGCGTCACGCAGACGGCATCGGGCAGCCGGCGAGCACTCCCCTTGCGCGCCATTCTGTCGCCAAACGAAATCCTCGTATCGGGCGAGATGATCGACAGTGGTCATGCGGCCGAGCGCTTTCCGCTGGAGGCGAACGCGATCACGCGGAGCGCGTGCGAGCTGTTCAGCGCCACGAGCTATTTGTGGGGCGGTGTCACGCCATGGGGTGCCGACTGTTCCGGCTTGATTCAGAGTGTCTTCGCGTTGCACGGCATGCAACTGCCGCGCGACGCGTGGCAACAAGCGGAGATGGGCAGCGACGCAGGCAGGAATGTGGGCGAGCTCGTTCCGGCCGATCTCCTCTTCTTCTCCGATCGTCCCGACCAGCGGGTCACGCATGTAGGCATTGCACTCGGCGCGCATCGCATGGTGCATCTCGCGCTCGGCCGCGGAGGACACGCGATCGAGCGTCTCGACGATCGGCGAGACGCATACGTCGATCGTTTGAGAGAGAGAGACGCATACGTCGATCGTTTGAGAGAGAGATTCTTGTTTGGGCGAAGAGTGCTGGGGGAGTAAGCCCAGCCTCACTGAATCCCGTACTTCTCCAACCGGTAGCGTAGGGTGTCGCGGCTGAGGCCAAGGAGCTTGGCGGCGCCCGTCTTGTTGCCGTTGGAGCGATCGAGCGCCTGGCAAATGAACTCTCGTTCGAGCGTCTCGAGATCGAGACCGGTCGCTGGGAGTACGAATGCGCGATCGAGCGGCCGATGGGCACCGGAAATTTCCGGCGGCAAGTGAGAGGCCCGCACCAGCGACGTCTCCTCGAGCAGCAACACGCGCTCGAGCACGTTCCGAAGCTCACGGGCATTCCCGGGCCATGCATAGGCTTCGAGCGCGCGCATGGCATCGGGCGCGATTTCCCGCGCCGGCAGACGCAGTTCCCGGCAGAGCGTGTCGATGAAGAACGTCGCGAGGGGCGCCACGTCGTCCGGTCGCTCACGCAACGATGGGATGTGAATGGGGATCACGTTCAGCCGATAGAACAGATCCTCACGGAATTCCCCTTTGGCCACCGCCTCATCGAGCTTGCGATTCGTGGCCGTCACCACGTGCACGTCCACTTCTATGCTCCGAACCCCGCCGACGCGCCGGAAGGTGTGCCCCTCGAGGAAATGCAGCAGTTTTGCTTGTGCGGGCCTCGGCATGTCGCCGATTTCGTCGAGGAAGACGGTTCCCTTGTCGGCAATCTCGAACAGACCGCGTTTCATTTCGCGCGCATCGGTATAGGCGCCCGCTTCGTGGCCGAACAACTCACTCTCGATGAGATGCTCGGGCAGCGACGTACAGTTCACGCTCACGAACGGGTGCGCACGGCGCGGCCCGCGAGCGTGAATCGCACGGGCGACAATTCCCTTGCCCGTGCCGCTCTCCCCCTGGATCAGCACGTTCACCGGGCTGCCCCGTGCGCCGACACGCGTGATCATGTCCGCCACTCTCCGCAGTGCCGGAGACCGGCCGACCAGCGCCACGTCGGCGAACTGCCAGCGGTAGCCATCGCGATAACGATCGAGCTCGCTGCGAAGCTGGCGCGACTCGAGCGCCTGATCGATCAGCAGCTTCAGCTCGGGTAGCGCAATGGGCTTCTCGAGGAAGTGATACGCCCCGGCGCGAACGGCCGCGACGGCCGTCTCCACCTCGCCATAGGCGGTCATCATGATCACGGCCAGACCGGGATCGGCCGCCTTGAGCAGCGGCAACAGCTCCATGCCGGTTTGATCAGGGAGTCGCAGGTCGAGCACCACGACGTCAGCCGGTTCGCGGGCGATCGCCGCCAGCAATCCGGCGCCATCGGGCACGGCCTCGGTATGATACCCGGCGTCGGCGAGATGCTCACTGAGCCACAAGCGAATGAGCATCTCGTCATCGCAGATGATGACACGCGGCTTCTTCATACGGCGACGGCCTCCTCGACCGCTTCGGGCGCGCTGGCAGCCGGAAGGTGCATCGTCACCGTGGTGCCGACGTTGACACGCGTCTTCAGCGTGACCGTGCCCCCATGGCGCTGCGCGATTTCCCGAGTAATCGACAGGCCCAGGCCGGTGCCTGTATGCCGTGTCGTGAAGAACGGCTTGAACACCGCCTCGACATTCTCGGGCGCGATTCCGCGCCCGGTGTCGGCGACACTGATGTGAATCTGTTCGTCGGCGGCTCGTGCGGTCACGACGACGCTGCCGCCGGACGCCGTGGCCTGTACGGCGTTCATCACGACATTGACGAGCGCCTGGTGCAACATTTCTTCGTCGGCGAAGAAGCGCGGCACGCCGCGATCCGTTTCGATGTCGATCGTTACGCCAGCGCGCTCTGCCATAGGTTGCACGAGCCGGATCGCCCGCTCGACCAGCCGGCGCACACTGACCGGCACGAGTGTCGGCGTGGCCGGGCGGGCAAAGGTCAGGAGCTCTTGCATGGCCAGTTGGATCCGTGCCAGCTGCCGGGCCATTTCTTCGGTGATTGGACTCAGCGTGGGATCGTTGCCGACCCGCCGCCGAACGAGATCGAGCCCGTTCGATACGCCCACCACGGGATTCTTGATCTCGTGCGCGATCCCGCTCGCCAACTCGCCGACCGTTGCCAGCTGCGAAGCGCGCTCGATTTCGCGCTGGTGCAGCTCGGATACTCGTTCCGTGGTCTCGGCGAGGTCCGCCGTCATCTCGTTAAAGGCGCGTCCAAGCTCGCCGATTTCATCATCCTGCGTCGCCGATACGCGCACGCTGAGATCCCCCGCGCCAACCTTCCGTGTGGCGTCGACGAGGCGACCGACGGGTGCCACGATGTCCGCGGCAACGATCCAGGCCATGCCCACGATCAGAATGCCGAACAACAGCTCGAGCAGCAGCGACAGGCCGCCGAGGGCGCGCAACTCGCCAAAAGCCTCGGCCGCCGGCTGCTGCACCACGAGCCGCCATGGGTGGTTGGGCACTGCCGCGACAGCGCCCAGCATCGCGACCCCGTTGTCATCGTACTGCACTACGGATTCGGAATCGGCGGGCATCCGAAGGAGCGCGTGCGGCAGCGGCGCCGCGTAGTTCATATGCGCGGACTCTTCGCTGACGAACAGCGGTCGGCCGATGGAGTCCACGAGGAACGCCTGCACGCGCCCGGGCATCCGCGCGGGAAGCTGGAGAAAATCCCGAAACGCCGAGAGCCGGATCGTTCCACCCACGTATGCCACGGCGGCACCACCATGACCGATCAAGGGCGCGACCAACTCGAATTCTGGCTGTGACGCGCCACCCTCGCGGCTGAACCCCACGTTCAGCGATGGTCCTTGGCCGGAGTCGGGAACGCGGATCCGGATTGCCGAGGCGGCGCCGGCGGCGGCGAGTACCCGTCCCCCTGGCGTGTAGACGTACAGCGCCGTGAATGCGGGCAACTCTTCGCGCTTGCGCTCGAGTTGGTACTCCATCGCGGAACGCGACGCGACTTTTCCCATCTCGCCGCTGGGCAATCCCTGCGCCTCCATCGCGCCAGCAACGAGGAAGTCATTACCCGCAGCGACGGACTGCAACAGCAACAGGTGACGATCGACCCGATCGCGAATATGCTGCGCCTGCACTTCAGCGATCGATGTGAGCGAACGTGCGACAAGCTGGCGAATGATCGCGTGCGTTCGCCGATAGCCGACCGCGTTCGTCCCGATTAGCGGGACGATCGAAAAGATCAGAAACCACATCAACAGCCGTCGATTGAGACGACCCTGCATCGGACCTCGCCAGCTGTGCACGCGGCTAACGGCCGCGTCCCAGTGTGACATGCCTGCTCCTCGCTTGTGCGATCCGGTGTGGTATCGCCGCAACAGAAGAGCAAGTTGGACGCCCCAGGCCTCCGCGTGCTTCAACCCATACGTGTATAACGCTTTGGACGAAACGCGCGAGAAAATCGACCGGGGGATATGCCCCACGTTACGTGCCCGTTTAGCGGTACGACAGGGGCATATCCCCCATGCGCCGTCGGGGATCTCTGGACGCAGAGTGCGCTTAACCCTGCAACGTGTAAGGGGTTGATCGCTGACACGCCACACGGACCCAGTATTGCTTTTGCGCTTGTCGTTTAGACGCGCGCACGCGCGAGCTTGGCGTGTCTGATTGCTCGTACGCCCCTCCCAACCTTTCCATAACGCATAATGGACTCCGAAACCTTGGCGCCGGTGGACCGAACAGCACCGGTCGTCGACGACGAAGCGGTCGCCCTCGGACGCCGCGGTTTTCTACAATGGATCAGTGCAGCCTGTGCCGCGATCATCGGCGGTGCCGTCGGTATTCCCGCGGTGCGGGCTCTCATTTCGCCGATCGCGGCAAAACCTGCGGCCGACAATTGGATCAAGGTCGCCGATGACACGGCCCTTCTCGACATCGGCACGCCCATCCGAATGGACTTCGCCCAGACGCAGAACGATGCTTGGGTCGAAAGCCGCGCTCTCGGTTCCGTGTGGCTGTTTACGGAAGACGGCGACAAGTTCAAGGCATACAACGGTCACTGCACCCATCTCGGATGCAGCTACGTGTACGACAAGGGATCAAAGACCTTCGCCTGTCCTTGCCATCGTGGGCAGTTCGACGTCAAGACGGGCGCGGTGCTTTCGGGTCCGCCGCCACGCCCTCTCGATGAACTCGCCGTACAGGTTCGCGACAGTGCAGTGTTCGTGAAGTACCGCGACTTCCGCCTCGGCGTTGCCGAGCGAGTCGAGGCCTAATCCCATGGCGAAAATTTCGGAGTGGCTCGACGAGCGCGTCGACATCGTTGGCGTGCGTCGCGCGCTGCTCGACCGTAAGATGCCCGGTGGACTTACCTGGTGGCACACGCTCGGGAGCGCGACGCTCACCGTGTTCATGGTGCAGGTCATCACCGGCGTGGTCCTGGCGATGTACTACTCGCCATCCCCCGATCATGCGCACGACAGCATTCGGTATCTCGAGCACAGCGTGACGAGTGGCGCGCTTCTGCGCGGCCTTCATCACTGGGGTGCCTCGGCAATGGTGGTACTGGTCCTGGCGCACATGATCCGGGTGTACTCGATGGGCGCCTACAAGTACCCACGCGAGATCAACTGGCTACTCGGTGTCGGGCTGCTGTTTCTCGTGCTCGGCTTTGGGTTCACCGGCTACCTGCTTCCGTGGGATCAGAAGGCCTACTGGGCAACGCAGGTCGGTACCAACATCGCCGGCACGACACCGGTGATCGGCGGCATGTTGGTCAAGCTGCTGCGGGGCGGCGCGCAACTCGGCGCTGCGACGCTGTCGCGGTTCTACGCGCTCCACGTGTTGCTGCTCCCAGCCATGCTCGCTTCGGTCGTGTTCCTCCATCTGGCCATCGTTATCCGGCAGGGCATCGCGCCGCGCGCCAAGGCACTCGAGGATGGCGCACCGGGGCGGACCGACGATCCCGCATATGCCGGGTTCTACGAGACAACGAACAAGAATTCGAAAAAGACCGGTGTTCGTTTCTGGCCCAACATCATCACGAAGGACCTGGCGGTAGCCGCCCTCGTGGTGGTCACGTTGTTCCTGCTCGCGAAGTATGTCGGCGCCGGCCTTGAAGCACCTGCCGATCCCACGGACACGAGCTACGTACCGCGTCCGGAGTGGTATTTCCTTCCGTTCTTCCAGCTCCTGAAACTGGTGCCTGGATCGGCGGAAGCGGCGATCGCCGTCGGAGTCCCGGGCGCCTTGGTGCTCGCGTTGCTCGTGTTGCCGTTCATGGATCGCAAGAGCACACGGTCTCTCCGCCATCGGCCCATCGCTGCGGTAGCGCTGGTGGGCATACTCGGCAGCGCTTCGCTGCTGCTCGGCGCCGCGAACCGCGACGCGCCGGCGGCCACTGCCCCGGGGCAGATCCTCTCGTCCACTGAACGGGCCGGACGGTCGTTGTTCAAGCGGCAGCAGTGTGGCAGTTGTCACATGCTGGCCGGTGAGAAGCAAGAGAAGAAGGAAGGCGCGCCCTCCGCGCCGGAACTGACGGAAGTGGGCCTGAGACACTCGGGAGCCTGGCTGCATAGCTTCCTCGAGGATCCGGCTCGCTTCCACGCCGACTCCAAGATGCCGGCATTCGGTCCGCCGACGCTGTCGCATCAGGAGATCGAAGAGCTGTCGCGTTATCTTATGACGCTCCGCGGCCCGAACGGCGCGACGCGGCAGCCTGAATACCGGGACACCTTCCCGGAGCCGATCAAGCCCAAGGAGAACAAATGAACGCACGTGTGGTCTTTACAGCCGTGATGTTGGCGGGACTCGTTCCTGCCTCCAAGCTGTTGGCGCAAGCGCCGGACGCGAAGACGCTGTACGAGGAGAATTGCCGGAAGTGCCACGGCGTCCGCGGCACCCCGCCAAAGACGATGAAGGAGAAGTTCCCGAAGATCGTGAGCTTCGACGCTGCGTTTGTCACGCAGCATTCGGCAGACTCCATCGTGAAGATCCTCACGAAGGGAAAGAACGCCGACATGGTCTCGTTCAAGGACAAGCTCAACAAAGATCAGATGCTCGAAGTCGCGAACTACGTCCGCGATCTGTCGAAGCCAAAGCCGTAGTAGCCTGCAGGCAGTAAGAAATGAAAGGCTCCCGGCGAATGCCGGGAGCCTTTCATTATCGTGATACCTGTCATCCTGAGCGAAGCCCCTCATTTGCCAGGCCGCCCTCGAGACCATCGCGACAAAGGGGGACAGTCGGAATCCTCGACTGTCCCCCTTTGCCGCAGTTACCGCAGTTGTATTAACGAATTGAAAGAACGTTGATCGTGACTGCCGGCTCCTTACCCCCATCGATCTGCCGCAGTGCAGCGCCGACACCCAGCTCATAACCCCCGAGCGCCAGGCCCACACCGCCCGAGACGCCCCACCCGCCGGTGACGTACGCCGCGCCGCCGCGCAGGCGAAGCAGCGGTATGCCGCGGAACTCCACTCCGCCGGCAAGCACGCTCTTTGGACCGAAACTGATGCCGTCACCCAGTTGTTGCCGCGCATCTACCGAAACCGTCATCGCTGGCAAGCCCGAATAGGCGATACCCGCACCGACGACTGGCTTGAACTTGTCGGCTGTCACCTGGGCGCGAAGCGCCGCTGGCATCGACGTGTAGGCCACATCGTCGAAGTTGCTCGTGTTCGAGCCATTAGTGAACAGCGCCGCACCCTGTTTCGCCCGTAATTTGGTCGCGTCCCAGGCGAAGGTGTTGAAGACGTTCTGCACCGTGGCGCCGAAACTCAACTTGTCTTGCGACCACGCCATGCCAAGGTCGAGTCCGGCACCGGCACCGACATTGAGGGCGGAGTCGGGACGGGAGTAGATGGTCGGGAAATTCACGGTCAACGCGTCAGTCGTCGCCGTGGAGCCCTGATCCTGCGCCTTCAACATGAAGTTGCCTACGATATACTTGGCTGTAGCGCCGAGCGCGAAGTGGTTGCCCGACTTCGCATCACCCAGCGACAGGCCGTAGCTCAGTGCAGCGGTCGTGAACCCGCTGACGTTCAAGTTCGAGCCCTGCAGGTTGAGCGTCTGGGGTTGGCCAGTGCGGCCTGCGTTTCCGAACATGATCGCCTGGAAACCGTCGGCATCCATCGTCGATGAACCGGTCACCGACGTGCTGACCTGCAATGCGATCGGTCCTGCGCTCAGCGCGAGGCCCGTGAGGCCACCGGAGAAGCGGCCGGTCTCACCACCGGCCGTCGTAACCGTCTGCAGCCACTGCTCACGCTGCGCGTTCGGGAGCACCTTGCCGGAATACGGCGCAAAATCGCTCAGCGAAATGGGGTCGAGGCCCGACGAGCCAGTCAGCGCGGCGATGCTGATCGAGAAACCGGGATTGCCCGGCATGCCGAGATTTGCCGGGTTCCACGCCACCGCATCGTAGCCGCGAGCGAGCGCCGTGTACGCGCCGCTGAGGCCCGTCGCGGCTGGACTGGCGTTCGGCTGTTGGGCCGCGGCAATGCCGGAGACCACGAGGAGCGCGAACGCGGCACGCGCGCCAAGCGCGCGGATAACAGAATGTGTGCGCATGATCATTCGCTCTTCGTGCTGATGTTGACCTGCAAGCGTGAGGACACGGAAACCACCTGACCAGGTTGCACGGTGACGCCGCTGCCGGCCACCGTTCCATTGAACGAGACGGCGAGGTCATGACCGAACAGCCCACCCAGCTCCGTCTGGGTGAAGGTGATAGACGGCGTGGTCGTGCCGGCTCCGAGCGCGACGGACTTCACGATCGGCGAGGGGCCGCCGGTGAAGGTCACGGAGAGGTTCCCGGTGGCGGTGAACGGGTTCACGACGGTCAACAGCAGTGAGCCACCGTCGGCATGTTTCGACACCGACTCGCCGATGCTGCTCAGGTCGAGATCCGTGCCAGACGAGACAACGCTTTGACCCGACAGATTCACTTGCGCGCTCGCGATGAGCAGCACGCCCGTGCTGCCAGACACGCTGATCGCGCGCGAGACGTCGATCACCACGGGATCACCGAGTGGCGAATTGAGGTTCGTCGCAATCTGCAAACCGCTTGTTCCGCTTACTATGCCGCTCAGCGCGATCTTGCGCGTGACAATGCCACCCGCCGGCATCGAGGACGTCGCCCCATCGAGGGAATCGCGTCCGATCGTCGTCGCCCCACTCTTGACGCTGATCGTGAAGTAGCCGCGCGCCCCGGCGCTGGGCTTGATGGGATCGAAGTTGAAGCTGTTGGTGATCGTAACCGTCAGTGTGTCATTCACGAGCACCGCACTTGCGACGTTGCTCGGCAACGTTACGCTTGCCGTGCCACCACCACTGAACGCCGGCTTCGGAGTCGTCTGGCCGTTGGCCACCGTGCACGCCGCGCAGTCCTGGCCGAGCTGGCGGGTAATGGTGCTCGTGGCTGGCGACGCGGTGACCTGGAAGGCCGTGTTGTTCGCTGCGACGGTGACGCCGCTCGGCAGGAAACTGTTCACTGAGATGCTCGTGTTCTTGCCGGGAACGTTCCAGACCGTATCATAAATCGGCAGGCCGGTCGGAACGTCGCACGCGGCAAGCAACGCAAGCGCTGCCAAGCTGAGCCTGGCGGGAATGTGTTGCATGAATACCATCATTGGTGGAAGGGCGGTGGATGCGCTTGTCAGGGGGGACTTGCTACGACAAGCAGCGAGATCATCATAAGTATCGGCGCACGCATACTCAACGATAATTGCGAACTCGTTTCATATTGTCGTTCGGCGTCTATTCGGGGTATATTTCAATGTCACCTATCGTGGCGTTTGGCTGAACCATCCCCGCCGAGTAGCGTGTAGCAATGTCGCGAGCCGAGATCACGACACCCGAAGTGCTCGGCGACGAGTCCGTCGTCGAATTGTCCCTTCGCCCGCAACGGCTGGCCGAGTTCATCGGCCAGCAAAAGGTGAAGGACAGCCTACGCATCTACATAGATGCCGCGATGGCGCGTCGCGAGCCGCTCGACCACACCCTGTTCTTCGGGCCGCCCGGCCTCGGGAAGACGACGCTTGCCGAGTTGATCGCGCGGGAGTTCGGCGTGAACATCCATACGAGTTCCGGCCCGGCCCTCGAAAAGCCTGGCGACCTGGTCGGGACGCTCACCAACATGCGCCGCGGCGACATTCTTTTCATCGACGAGATCCATCGGCTGCGTCCCATCATTGAAGAGTTCCTCTATCCGGCCATGGAGGACTACAAGATCGAGATTCGTTTGTCCGACGGCCCCAAGGCGCACACCATCACCATGCCAATCGAGCCGTTCACGCTCATCGGCGCCACGACTCGCCTGGGCATGCTCACCGCACCAATGCGTGCACGTTTTGGCATTGAGCAGCGGTTGAATTTCTACCCAGCCGAGGATCTCGAGCTCATCGTTCGCCGCACGGCCGAAGTCATGAAAGTGGAGGTGGACCGCGATGGTGCCAGTGAGATCGCGCGTCGCGCGCGTGGCACGCCGCGCGTCGCCAACCGTCTGCTGAGGCGCGTGCGCGACTTCGCGCAGGTGAAGGGTGACGGCGTCATCACACGCGACGTGGCCGACCAGGCGTTGGCGATGCTCGACGTCGACACCTTTGGTCTCGACGACATGGACGCGCGCATCATCAAGACCATCATTGAGAAATTCGACGGCGGCCCCGTGGGTCTGAGCACGATTGGCGCCGCGATCGGTGAAGACGCGAACACCATCGAAGAGGTCTACGAGCCGTTCCTTGTCCAGCACGGTTTCCTGCAGCGCACACCGCGCGGCCGCATGGCAACGCCGCAGGCGTACAGGCACTTCGGATTCACGCCGCGCACGCCAGCGGAACAGGAAACGTTGTTTTAGCGACCGTTGCTCCCCCTCCCATCGCTACCTTTCGTTCGTGAACGGCGACCGCACCTCGCAGTACGAATTCGAGCTTCCTGAATCGCAGATCGCCCAACGTCCGCTCGAGCGCCGCGACGCTTCTCGGATCATGGTCGTCCATCGGGACACGGGCGCGATCGAGCATCGTGGGTTCGCCGATATCATCGATCTGATCGAGCCGGCCGACGTCGTCGTCGTGAACCGCACGCGCGTCATGCGTGCCCGCCTGCTCGGAACTCGTGCGTCTGGTGCCCCGGCCGAACTGCTGCTGCTCAAAGCCCTCGGCAACGGACGGTACGAAGCGATGGTGTCGCCTGGCGGCAAGCTGAAGCCCGGTCGTCGCGTGGACATCGCGCCGAATTTTGGCGCAGAGATCCTCGCCATCACCGAACGGCGGACGCGCATCGTCGCACTCGAGAGCGATATACCCCTGGACGAAGCCATCGAGCGATATGGGCATATTCCGCTGCCGCCCTACATCGAGCGTCCTGACGCGCCATCCGATGCCGAGCGATATCAGACCGTGTTCGCGCGCGAAGCGGGGTCTGTCGCGGCGCCGACCGCAGGTCTGCATTTCACGCCGGACCTCCTCGCTCGGCTACAGGCGAAAGGTGTGGCCCGCGCTGAGGTGCTGCTGCACGTGGGGGCTGGCACGTTCAAGCCTGTCGAGGTGGATGATCCGTCGCAGCACGTGATGCACGAGGAGTGGTACTCAGTCGCTCCGGATACGGCACGCGTGATCAATGAGCGGCGCTCCGCTGGCGGAAAGGTCTGGGCAGTGGGCACGACCAGTGTCCGCACCCTCGAAACGACGGCGGACGACGACGGTGTGATTCGCGCGGGAGAGGGCGAGACTCGCATTTTTCTCCGACCGCCGTATCGCTTCCGCGCAGTGGATCACATCGTCACGAACTTCCATTTGCCGCGATCGACCCTGATCATGCTGGTCGCGGCATTTGCCGGATACGACTTGACCATGCACGCCTATCGCACCGCCGTAACGGAGGGGTACCGGTTCTACTCCTATGGCGACGCGATGGCGATTCTCTAGGCCTGACGACTCAGTGGACGCATTCGAATTTTTAATTGAAGGAGAGTGCGGCCCGGCGCGCGCCGGCCGTTTCGTCACGCCGCACGGCGCGGTGGAGACGCCCGGCTTTCATGGCTGTGGGCACCCTCGCGACGGTCAAGGCACTCGATCCCCTCGACCTACGGGAGATTGGCGCGCAGATGATCCTTGGCAACGCCTATCATCTGCACCTTCGCCCGGGCGACGAGCTGATTCGCGACTTTGGCGGGCTGCATCGGTTCATGAACTGGGACGGGCCCATCCTCACCGACTCGGGCGGTTTCCAGGTATTCTCGCTGGCAGGCCTGCGCACGGTGAGCGAAGACGGGGCAGAGTTCCGCAGCCACATCGACGGGTCGAAGCACGTGTTCACGCCGGAGAGCGTGATGCAGATCGAGCGCAATCTTGGCGCCGACGTGATCATGCAATTCGATCACGTGATTCCTGGACAGAGCGAAGAGAGCGTGGCTCGCGACGCGAGCGAGCGCAGTTTGCGATGGCTGGCCCGGTGCGCGAACGAGCTGGCACGCTTGCAGGCTGGGGGGCCCCCCCCAATAACTACGATACCTACCGAACCCCCTCTTCCCGGCACCATCTTCCCGCTCCCCGCGCCAAATCATCCCCAGGCCCTGTTCCCGATCGTCCAGGGCGGCATCCATGCCGAGCTGCGCCGAGAAGCCGCGCGGGCCGTTCGCGACCTTGGCGACTGGGTTGGCTTCGGCATCGGCGGACTCTCGGTGGGAGAGGCGAAGCCGGACATGTATCGCATTCTGGACGTCGTCGACGGCGAGCTACCTCGCGAACGGCCGCGCTACCTCATGGGCGTCGGATTCCCCGAGGACCTCGTCGAGGGCGTCCGGCGCGGTGTGGATCTCTTCGACTGCGTTGCGCCCACGCGCATGGGACGAAACGGCGCGGCATTCACGCGCGACGGCCGGCTCAACATCAAGCGCGCCGAATTCCGCACCGATCCGCGGCCGCTCGACGAAAGCTGTGATTGCGCGGCCTGTGCACGCTTCTCGCGCGGCTACATTCGCCATCTCTTTACCGCCGACGAGATCCTCGGCTTGCGCCTGCTATCCCTGCACAATGTACATTTCCTCGTGCATCTGATGCGCGACGCACGTGCTGCGATCCGCGCCGGCACGTTCGACACGTGGAGCTGCGATTGGCTCTCTCGTTACCACTCACGACAGGTACCAACAGCATGATCACGCCCCCCCCCTCGGAGTCCCGTTCGCATTGCTGCTGGCTCAGATCGGCGGGAGCGGGGGCTCGAGCCTCACGCCCTTTCTCGTGCAGTTCGTTCTGATCATTGCCATCATCTATTTCATCATGGTTCGGCCGCAGCAGAAGCAGCGGCAGAAGCACGAAGCGTCGCTCAAGGCGCTCAAACGTGGCGATGAGATCGTGACGACCGGTGGCATCATCGGCGAAGTCGTGCACATTCGCGAGACAACCAAGGATGGTGGCGGCAACCGTCTCGATGATCGTGTCACGATCAAGTCGGGCGAATCGCGCCTCATCATCGAGCGCGGACGCATTGCGCGAATCATAGGAACCGTCACCCCGTCTGCGAGCGCGCCGGCGACGTGAGCATTCTGGACATCCGGGTCCTCGGCGACCCAATCCTTCGACAGGAGACGACGGCCGTCGCGCAGGTGACCGACGACCTCCGCCGGTTGGCCAGGGACCTGTTCGAGACGATGTATCTCGCCAAGGGAATCGGCCTCGCCGCGCCGCAGGTCGGCCGGACCGAGCGCATGGCCGTGGTCGACGTGAACGACAACCCGCTCGTGATCATCAACCCCGAGGTGCTCTACCGCGAGGGAAAGGCCAAGGGCGAGGAAGGGTGTCTGTCCATTCCAGACATCTACGGCGACGTCGAGCGTCCGGCCAAGGTCCGCGTGCGCGCCACCAACGTGGACGGCGAACTATTCGAGGTGGAGGCCGACGAATTGTTCGCGCGCTGTCTGCAGCACGAGATCGACCATCTCGATGGCAAGCTGTTCATTGACTATCTCAGTGTGCTCAAACGCCGTGCGGTCACGGCGAAATGGGCCAAGGAGAAGGACAAATATCCGGGCTTCATCCGGAAGCTCTCCACCGACCCCACGAGCAGCCACGAGCATCCTGGCGAGGAACTCTAGATGCGCGTGCTCTTCTGGGGCACGCCCGAATTCGCAACGCCGCCGCTACGCGCGTTGATCGGCGAGGGCTTCGACGTTGTCGGGGTGGTGACGCAACCAGACAAGCCCGTAGGACGCTCGCGCTCCACCGTCGAGCCGCCGCCGATCAAACGCATCGCACTCGAGGAATCGATCCAGGTGCTCCAGCCGGAACGGCCGCGCGGCGCCGAATTCATTGCGGAGCTGCGCGCGCTCGATCCCGACATTTCCGTCGTCGTAGCGTACGGTCACATCTTGCCGTCCGACGTCATCGATCTGCCGCGAAAGGGCACGATCAACATTCACGCATCGCTGCTTCCTAAGCTGCGCGGTGCGGCGCCAATCCAGGCAGCCATTCGCGAGGGACACGCCGAGACCGGCGTGACGATCATGCGGATGGTGCAGGCGCTCGACGCGGGCCCGTCCATCGTGCAGGTGCGCACGCCTATTCTCGACGACGAGACCTACGGTGAGCTGCAGCTCCGGCTCGCCGAAATGGGCGCGCTCGCGCTCATCGAGGCACTCGCGCTGATCGACCTCGGCCGGGCTGTCGACACGCCGCAGCAAGACGCCGACGCGACCTACGCACCGAAGGTGAATCGCGCGATGACGCGCATTGACTGGACGGCCGATGCGCGTACGGTGTCGCGCGTCATCAGGGCATACGACCCTCGTCCCGGGGCTGTTGCGCAGGCGACGTCTGGTGAAGTCAAGCTGTTTGGCGCGCGAGCCCTGGACACCGATGCGCGCGGAGCGCCTGGCGAAGTGCTCGACATCAACGCCGCGGGCATGACGGTCGCCTGCGGCGATGGTGTAGTGCACGTGTCCGGCGTCCATCCGTCGGGAAAGCGACGCATCACTCCGCAGGAGTGGGCGCGCGGGCGCGGCATCGTCCTCGGGGGACGGCTATCTTAGTTGGTATGTCAGCAGCAGATCAGCACCACCGTTCACCGGGCGGCGTAGCGGTTCATCGGATTGGCGGGATCACCGACGCGCGGCTCGCGGCGGCGGACATCTGTGCTGACATGCGGGGCGGCGATCTGCTCGATCCCGCGTTCGACCGTCGGACGGCGCACCTCGACGCGCGCGACCGCCGCTGGACGCGTGAGCTGGTGTACGGAATGCTGCGCCGGCGTAGCCGCCTCGATGCGTTCCTCGATGCACGCGTACGCGGTGGCATCGTTCGACTCGATGCCGACCTCCTCGACCTGCTTCGCCTCGGCGCCGCGCAGATCCTGCAGATGGAGAGCGTGCCCGCGTATGCGGCGATCGCCCAGACCGTGGAGCTCGCAAAGAGGCGACACGGCATTGGTGCGAGCAAGCTCGCGAACGCCGTGCTACGCCGTCTCGATCGCGAACGTGACGCGCTCGAACTACCCCGCACGAATGACCCGATCGACGCGCTGGCGCTCGAGGGATCGCATCCGCGCTGGATCGTCGCGCGCTGGGTAGAGCGCTGGGGTGTTGACGAGACGCGCCGGTTGCTCGAGGCGAACAACCGCGAGGCGCCGCTCGTTGCACGCCCCTACCACGTCGTCCGCGAGCAACTCGAGGCAATGCTCGAGGCAGCCGGCGTCCATGCCTCTGACGCGCCGCTCGCTCGCGATAGCATCGTGCTGTCCAGCCCGGTGTCGTCGCTGACCGATCTTGGAGCGTTTCGCCAAGGACTCTTTCATCTGCAGGATCCGGCCTCGACACTCGTCACGCAGTACGCGTGCGTGCCCACCGGTGCCGTCGTCGCCGATCTCTGCGCGGCACCGGGCGGAAAATCGGTCGAGCTCGCGCGATCGGCTCGCTCCGTGTTCTCGAGCGATCTCTCATTTGCCCGGCTCCGCCGTGTGGTCGAGAACGCAACACGTCTCGATGTCGAGACCCTGCACAGTTACATCGCCGATGCGCGGTCACCGGCCATTCGGCCTGTAGACCTGGTGCTCGTCGACGTCCCGTGCACGGGCACCGGGACATTCCGCCGGCACCCCGACGCGCGGTGGCGTCTCAAGGTCTCCGATCTGGCCGTGATGTCCGCGCTGCAGCGCTCCATCCTTCACGCGGCGGCGGAGGTCGTGAAGCCGGGCGGGTTTCTCGTCTACAGCACCTGCTCGCTCGAGCCCGAAGAGAACGACGAGCAGGTTGATCGGTTCCTCTCCGAACATCCCGGCTGGCGCCTCGATCCACCGCCCGATGGCGCGGTTCCGGCCGCAGTGCTCGACGGCGGACGGTTGCGCGTGCTACCCCAGCGCCATGGTACCGACGGTGCTTTTGCTGCGCGTCTTCGAAGGCCCGCGGCGTGAGCGTTCGCACACGGCTCCGTCGTTCGTTGCCCTACGCGGTGACGATCATCGGCGGATTTCTCCTCGCATATCTCGTCGTCGCGTTCGTCGTATTTCCATCAGGCGTGATTCCGGGCGATGCAAAGGTTCCGAACGTCACCGGTCTGTTGTTCGACGACGCAGTCGAACGTCTGGCGGAAGTGGGATTCAAAGCCGCGCGGGGCGATTCACGCTACCAGGGTGGCTCGCCCAAAGAGACCGTACTCGATCAGGATCCACGTGCCGGCACACGCGAGGTCGAAGGCTCGGTGGTGACCCTCGCGGTGAGCGCCGGTCAACAGATTGTCGCCGTGCCGGAAATCATTGGGATGTCGCAAGCGGACGCGCAGACGGCGCTCGAGGCAGCAGGTTTCGAGCTGGGCAGAGTGTCGGAACGGCCCGATGCCGCGCCGCGCGGCCAGGTGGTCTCCAGTCAGCCGGTGCCAGGCGCCAAGGTCCCGATTCCGAGCTCGGTGTCGCTCGTGATCAGCGCTGGTCCCAGCGTCACGCAGGTCAGCCCCGAACCAGGACGTCCCAGATGACCGTGCGCATTGCCCCGTCAATCCTCAGTGCGGACTTCGCCAAGTTAGGTGACGAGATCGCGATGTGCGAAGCCGGCGGTGCCGACTGGATTCACGTCGACGTCATGGACGGCCAGTTCGTGCCGAATCTCACCTATGGTGCAAAGGTCATCGAGACGGTGCGCAAGTGCACGTCACTCTTCATTGACGTGCACCTCATGGTGGTGCAGCCGGAAAAGTTCTTCGACGATTTTGCCGCAGCCGGGGCAAACGGGCTCACCATTCACGCCGAAGTGGCGCCGCACTTGCACCGCCAACTGACGCGCATCCGCGAACTCGGCTGCCGTGCAGGGGTAGCACTGAATCCGGCAACCACGCTAAGTGCCGTGAGTGAGGTCATTCCCGAGCTCGACCTTCTCTTGATCATGTCGGTGAACCCGGGGTTTGGCGGCCAGAAGTTTATTACGCAATCCGTCGACAAGATCCGCCGCGCACGCTTGCTGCTCGACAGTGGCGGCAGCAACGCGGCGCTCCAGGTGGACGGAGGCGTGAGCCGCGACACGATTCACGATATCTGGTCCGCGGGCGCGGACACATTCGTCGCCGGCCATGCGATTTTCGCGGCCTCTGACCCAATGGCCGAGATCGCCCACCTGCGCGGGCAGTGCGGGGTATTCGTATGACGGCGCGCCAACAGTGGACCGTGGTTGGCGCCATCGTCGGCGTGCTGGCCATTGCCTTGTTTGCCGCATCGCGCCTCATGAAGGACCAGCTCTTTCCGGTCGACATCGGCACCACCGCGCCGGACTTTCGCGCGAAAGTGCTCGGCGAGAACCGCTATCGGACGATGGGCGACTACAAGGGCAAGGTCGTGCTCCTCAACGTCTGGGCAACGTGGTGTCCGCCTTGCCGCGCCGAGCTACCCAGCCTGGAGCGCCTGTACCAGGCGTATGGCGACAGCGGGCTGAAACTCGTGGCGGTGAGCATCGACGACTACGTAGGCGAAGACTCCATCCGCGCATTCGCGAAGAACTTTGGACTCACCTTCGAGATCCTGCACGACTCGACGCACGCCATCGAAAGCATCTACCAGACGTCTGGGTATCCTGAGACATTCGTGATCGGACCCGAAGGCACCATTCGCAAGAAATGGATTGGGCCGGACGATTGGAGCTCGCAGGGCAACCGCGCACTCATCGCGCAACTGCTTGGCCTGCAGGCGCCGCGGCCCGTCGTCGCCGCCGCCGCCGACCGCTAGCCTCCGCCAATGCCCGGACGACCCGCGATGCGGCCACCTGACTCGCGCCAGCGCCGCCTCTTCGCGGCGTTCACCGATCGGCTCGGTCTCAAGGTGACGGCGGTCCTGCTCGCTGGAGTGTTGTGGTTCATGGTGAACGCGAAAGAGCCACAGGAACTGGTGGTGGACGTGCACTTCACGCCGGTGCTGGATAGTTCGCTCGTGCTTCGCGATGCGATACCGCATTTTCGTGCGATCATCGCTGGCGCTCCGAAAGAGTTGATCAAGTTGAGCACCAACCCGCCGGTGATCCGCCGCCAGATCTCAGCGGATGCTCCGGACACACTCGTGCTGGACCTCCGTCCGTCGGACGTCATCCTGCCGGAGGGAGTGGATGCCGTCGTACGCGAACTGCAGCCGCGCACCGTCACGCTGCACTTCGAACCCACCTGGTCCCACATGGTGCCTGTCCGTTCCGCGATCGAGATCCTCGGCCCGCATCTGCCGGGCCCGGTCGAGACGCGCTTTCAGCCGGAGAGCGTGCAGGTGAGCGGTCCGCGCCGTCGGGTGCTGCACATTCCATCGGTTCGCACGGTCAGGACGGCCATTCCCTTTCCCGATACGGCGCAGCGTCTGGTGGACATCGACTGGGCAGCCCTCGGCGCCGGCGTCCGCGTGCGGCCGTCGCAGGTAAAGGTCGAGCTCAAGCTCCTGCCGTCCGGCTGATGCGCGTACTCGGCATTGAAACCTCGTGCGACGAGACATCGGCGGCCGTCCTGGAGGGCAGCGGAAACGATGTGAGCGTGCGCTCTCTCGTCATTCTGTCTCAGGACGTCCACTCCATTTTCGGGGGCGTGGTGCCGGAGATTGCCTCGCGCGCACATCTCACGGCCATCGTTCCCGTGGTGGAGCGTGCGCTTGCCGACGCCGGAACCACATCGGTCGACGCCGTGGCTGTGACGAACGCACCCGGGCTCGTGGGTGCCCTGCTCGTGGGTGTGAGCTTCGCGAAGGCATTTGCGTTCGCGAGGGGTATACCAACGATCGCCGTCAACCACATGGAAGGACATCTGTTCGCCACTGCGCTCGAGCACCGTGATGCGGTGCCCCCATTCACGGCACTCCTCGTGTCGGGCGGCCACACGCTGTTGCTCGATGTGGAGGCCTGGGGGCGCTATCGCTTGCTCGGCCGTACGCGCGACGACGCGGCGGGCGAAGCGTTCGACAAGGTTGCCAAGCTCCTCGGGTTGCCCTATCCTGGGGGCCCGCACGTGGAGCGGCTCGCGGCGACCAGTGATGGCCAACCATATCGCTTTTCGCGCCCCATGGTGCACCGTAATCAGACGCCCGCCGATCCCGACTACTACGATGTGTCGTTCAGCGGCCTCAAGACCGCGGTACTCAACGCGGTGAAGTCCGCGCAACCCGAGCCGGATCGGGCTGCGATTGCGCGCGCCTTTCAGGACGCGCTCATCGACACGCTCGTGGAGAAGACGACGCGCGCCGCGCGCCAATTCGATCGTACTCGCGTCGTGCTCGGTGGCGGCGTCGCGTGCAACGCAACGTTGACGAATGCCCTGCGCCAACGGCTCACCACGCGAGGCGTGAAGGTGTTCGCACCCTCACTGCGCCTTGCCACCGATAACGCGGCCATGATCGCGCGTGCCGGCGTGTTTCACCTCGAGCGCGGAGAACGATCGCCGCTCGACCTGAATGCATTCGCCACTCAGCCCATTCCTGGAGTCACGGCAGCATGACACTCGCTTCCACGCCGATCGTTCATCATCCGTTCCAGTATTTCGGCCTCACCGGCTTCGGCCTCGCCGTGCTGATGGCGTTCCTCATTGGCCAGATCATCTCCGAGCGCGAGTTGGCGCGGCGTGGCCACGACAAGGAGGCAGCGGCCGTGAGCGATGTGTTATTCGCGGCCCTGCTCGGCACGATGATCGGTGCCAAGTTGTATTACGTGACCATCATCTCGCACAACATCAGCGATCTGTGGAGCCGCGGCGGATTCGTGTTCTGGGGCGGGTTCATCGGGTCGGTGGCGCTGTGCAGCCTCACGCTTCGGTACAAGAAACTGTCATTCGTGCGTTTCGCCGACGTAGCCGGCATCGCGATCGCGGCGGGCTATTCCATTGGACGAACGGGCTGTTGGGCCGTTGGCGACGATTACGGCCGGCCGTACTCCGGGCCGCTCTCGGTGGTGTTTCCACAGGGCGCGCCCCCGTCCACGGCGTACTACATGAACAAGGACTTCCACGTCCAGTTTGCAGCGGGAACGAACCCGAACGACCTGATCGCCGTGTTCCCGACCCAGCTCTTCGAAGTGCTGATGGGCTTCATCATGTTCGCCATCCTCTGGCGCCTGCGCGACCACAAGCACGCCGAAGGTTGGCTGTTCGGGGTCTACTGCCTACTGGCCGGGATTGAGCGTTTCATCATCGAATTCTACCGCGCCAAAGACGATCGTTTCCCCTTGCTGATGGGTCTCAGTACCGCTCAAGTGATCGCCATCGGAATCACCGTGGTCGGCGTGGCCATCATGATGATGCGCAAGCGGCCAGGCGTGGGCCGGCCGGGTATCTACGCCGCGGCAGCCGCGTAACGAATGCCTGTCATCCTGAGCGGAGCCCTGTCATCCTGAGCGGAGACGACGAGGATCATCTGTAACCTGTAGACCAGCTTTTCAACGCAGAGGTCGCAGAGAACTGCAAGAGAACGCAGAGAACTGCAGAGGACCGTGAAGGATTGTCTCGCCGTGAAGTCTTGGCTGATGCCGTCGTGATGCTCCGATGGTATCGCCCAGGTCGAGATCATTAGCGATATAGGCAGAATGATTTTTGGACTCAGCATCCACGGTTCATTCCACTGATACGCGCTTCCCTCTTCCGTACGCTTG
Source organism: uncultured Gemmatimonadaceae bacterium (assembly GCA_963817955.1). GTDB lineage: Bacteria > Gemmatimonadota > Gemmatimonadetes > Gemmatimonadales > Gemmatimonadaceae > JAQBQB01. Next base: position 936,577 of record CAWFQK010000002.1, on the reverse strand, counting down.
CAGTTCTCTTTTGCAGTTCTCTTTTGCAGTTCTCTTCTCTTTTGCAGTGCTCTTTTGCAGTGCTCTTTGCAGTTCCCTTTTCCAGTGTCTTTTTTTGCAGTTCTCTGCAGTTCTCTGCAGTTCTCTTGCAGTTCTCTGCGTCCTCTGCGTTAAAAACGGCCCCGCTAAAAAAGGCCCCGCCAAAAAAGGCCCCGCTAAAAAAGGCCCCGCCAATAGAGCCCCCGCCAAAAGAGGCCCCGGTCCGTCACCGCTCGACGATCACCACTGCCACGGCCGTTATCTGGCTATGCGTCAACGACACATGGATGCTCGCCCCCCCCAGCTCGGCGAACCGCTCCGCCGCGCGTCCATGTAACCGGATCTCCGGTGCACCATCACCACGCGAGAAGACCTCCACGTCCCGCCAGCCAATGCCTCGCGCGAGCTCGTTGCCTGAGAGGGCCTTGTATGTGGCCTCTTTAGCGGCGAGGCGCACGGCTATGTGCTGGGCCGGAGCAACCTTGGTCGAGAGGTAGGCTAGCTCGTCGACCGTGAAGAGGCGCTGGAGCATTCGGTCGCCCTTGTCAGCGAACATCCGCTCAATGCGCGCAATATCCACCGCGTCAATGCCAATGCCGACGATCACGACAGCCAGGGAATGGTGTCGAGTGCCACGTCGACCGCCATCCACACACGGTCGGCGGTTTCGAAGGTCGCGCGGAGCTGGAACTCCCAGCGCCGCCAGCGACCGAGATCGTCCACGGCAGCAGTGGCCTCTGCGGCGACCGAACCGAGCGCCTCGAGCGCGTCGAACAGCGGCTGTGCCCGATCACTCAGTTCGGCGACGAGCGCGCGTTGCGCCGGTCCTGCTTCGGCGTATCGCTCACGCGCCAGCGTGAGAATCGCGGCCTCGATCTCGCGCGTCAGCACCGCGCTGTCGAATGCGCCGATCGTTGCGGCCGGCGTCTTCGCGGAAATCGCGCGACGCCGAGCCTCGAGCAGGGGCGAGAAGAATTGCTGCTGCTCGTGTAGAGCCGTGCTGCGATTGCCACGGTGGCCGCGACGCGAACCGAACGCGCGGAGGGCACGCGTCAGTTCGGGCAATGCCCGGCCGCGAGCAAGAAGCTCCTCACCCAGTTGCGCCGCCTTATCAGTGGCGATCGACAATCGCGTGCCGTCCGCGAGCGCCAGTGTGAGGTCGTTCGCGTTTACGACGATGGACGTGATGGTGGCCAACGCAATGCGGATTGGCCGATCGTCTGCGGCGCGGGCGAGCACCGTGAGCGCATCGTCGTCGAGCATGGCCTGTCCGGCTCCGAGGTCCGTTCGGCCGATGCGCACGGCCGAAAGCAGAAACGAAGCGTGCGGACGATCGATCATGCCAGGAATCTAGCGCGCATTTCTCACGAGTAGTTGGCCTAGTAAACGTGGGATCGATGGTCGCGGGCGCACGGTCTTGCGGCACGGTGGCTCCCGCAGCCATCAGGCTTGCGTCACGGTGTTGGTCCGAGAGTCTCGCCCGCCTCAATCTGCTCGATGAGATCGAGTAGCCCCACCGCCTCCCACCACCTATTCCGGCGGCCGGACGAAAGTGGCTGTAGTACGCCGGCGGCTACCAGCTGCTCAATCGCCTCGTAAATCCGACCCCGCGCACGCCCTGTAACCGCCGCGGTGACCGGGGCGGAGATCATTGGATGCGCCGGCAACATATCGATGATCGTCCACGCTGCGGCATCTACGCGCGGAACCGCATCCATTGCGCGGAGTTGTTGACGCCACCGTTCCTGCAGGGCCCGCACGGCTTCGATATATGTACGCGCCAGCCGAGCGGCCGTGACCGTCGCGGCCGCGAAGTGCTCAATCCATGCGGCCACCGCGTCGCCACGGAATGCGGTGAGGCCCGCAATGTAGCGGTCCCGGGACTCGGCGAAGACGACGCTGATGGGCGGCAGGAAGCGGGGGGCGATCCCCCGGCGGCGCAGCACTACGTGCACGAGGGCGCGTCCGGTTCGGCCGTTCCCATCATCGAACGGGTGCACGGTCTCGAACTGGGCGTGCACGAGCGCCGCCTGCACCAGCGGGGACAGGGTCTCGTCATTGATCGATGCGCAGATGTCGGCCAGGAGGCGATCCACGTCTTCGGGTGGGGGCGGGACGAAGTCGGCGCCGCACGGATTGTAGTCGTTCCCGCCGATCCAGTTCTGTTGGCCGCGGACCCGCCCGGCGATGTGCTTGTGGAGGGACCGCTCGAGGAGCCGGTGGTGAATGGCGGTGATCTCCGTCACTCCGAATCGCTCGACGGTCGCAGCTTCATCCACGGCAAGGACCATGGCGTCGATGTTGGCCAGCAGTTCCATGGCGGTCGGGCTGGGCTTGCTCCCGGATTCGGCTCTCGCTTCCGCCCGTGCCAGTTCGCGGGCCCCAAGCTGCAAGCCCTCGACCTTCGAAGACGCGATGGACTCAGTTCGCAGCAGCAGGCGGGCCAGGGGATCCAGTGCGGGCCCTCCTTCGTCGTTGAGGAGACGGATTGCGTGCTCCGCCTCGGAGATCAAGCCGGCGAGTCGCGCGTCGAGGCGCACGTCCAGCGACGTCAGCTCGTCTGGGACGAAGGCATGATAGTGGCAGGCGCGCTTGTAGGCCGCTGGCGCATCCATGGCGGGGTCGTACTGCCAGGTTCGTGGAACGAGGTGGCCGGGCACGGACCTCTCGGGCATCGGGACATGGCGAGCGGATCTGGCCAGCTGTGGCCGGTCCCGTCATAAGTGGGAATAACCAGTATAGCATAGTGCCATTTAACAAACAAACAGCACTATGTCACTCCTCTATTCCCAGGTAGACGAAAATCACGCTCGACAGTGGCGCGCGTCGCCCGGGCCGACGGAGTCGGCGAGAATGGCCCGCACCACGTCCTCGGTACAGGAGAAGTCCTCGAAGACCGCTGAGGGGTCGTGTGCCAGCAGGTCGTCCACGCTGTAGTGGCTCGTAGCCACGGCAATCGAGCGCGCGCCAATGCTTCGGCCGCACTGAATGTCGGCAGGGGTGTCGCCGATCACGACGACATCGTGTCCCTCCACGACCACGCCCAATTCGTCGCGGGCGCGCTGCTGGGCAACGCGCGGCAGATCACCACGCGTTTCCGAGTCCGAACCGTACGCACCGATACGGAATCGATCGGGATCGACAGCCGCGGCCTGGAGTTTGGCGCGGGCGCCGGCGGCGACATTGCCCGTGAGGAGGCCGAGCACCACGTCAGGGTGTGCATGCAGGGCGTCGAGTAGCGGCGGAATCCCTGGCATCACCGTGGTGGCCGACGCGCCGATCACCAACTCCTCGCGCAGGCACTCCACGTAACGCTCGAGCAGCCTCGCCATGCGCGCATCGATGTGATCGTCGGCATGGCCGGCCATGCGCATCAATTCGCGGACGATTTGGGGATCGGTCTTGCCGTCGAACCGATGGTCGTCAGGTCCGGTGGTGCCAAAAACCTCGAGCAAGGCGCGATGCACGGCGCGTCGGCCCGCCCCGTCGGTCAATAGGATTGTTCCGTCGATATCGAACAGAACGAGCTTCACGTGCGCGTCAGAAAGAGTCCGCTGAGAATGCACGCGGCTCCCACGCCCTGCCACGGCGTGGGCACCTCCGAGAGCATGATCCAGGCAACGAGCACGGCGATCACCGGCTGCAGATTGGAGTACATTGCCGTGCGTGTGGGGCCAATGACGCGCACGCCGCGATACCAGAAGAAGTAGGCGACGACGAGCGCGAACACGCCGCTGTACAGCACTGCTGCCCATCCCAGCGTCGGCAGCGTCGCCCAGTTCGCGTGCATCATCGCCGGCCACGCCACTATGAGCAGCGTGACGGCGCCGCCCAGCATCGTGAACGCGGATAGTTGCATGCCTGGCACGCGCTCGGTGTATGGCTTGAGCATCACCGTGTACGCCGCCCAGGCGAGGGACCCACACAGCACCAGTAAGTCCCCAATGACCGACGAGCTTCCCCCGGTCCCTTTGGTCGTGCCAAGCACGACGAGACCGATGCCGGCTATCGACAGCGCAATCCCGGCGACGCCTCGCGCGTGTACACGCTCAATGCCGCGTATTCGTCCGATGATGGCGATGAACGCCGGGGAGGCGGCAACGACGAGCGCCGCGTCGCTCGCACTCGTGCGGGAAATGCCCTCTACAAAGAAAAACTGATAGATGCCGTTCCCCAGCACGCCCAGCGCGAGGAGCGCGACGGCGTCTCGGCTGCGGGGCATCGGCATTCGGCCGAGGAGCACGATGCCGAACAACAACACCGCGGCGAGTACGACGCGCACCCCATTGTAGGCGAGCGGATCGACGAGGCTGGTGCCGTACTTGACGACGCTGAAATTGACGCCCCAGATGAGCGCCATCAGCACGAGCGTTACTTCCGTGAACCAAACGCCCGGCCGCGTGGAGATGCTTGCGTGGCCGGGCGTAACCGTTTCAGCTGCAGTCGAACCCATGCATGAAAAGTAGACGCACGGCCTCGGCCCTGTCTATGTTCAGCCATGTACGTCTCCTTCGCAATTTTCGCCGACGCCGCGAACCTGTCCCAGGAAGGGAAGTTGAACGTCCTCGGCGTCTTCGACGCCTTGCAGGTCGCATCGCTGCCGGCCGTCCATCCACGGGCACATCTCGTGGTTCATCTCAAGGGCACCGGTGTGGACATTGGCGCCCACACCGTGAGCTTCAGTTGGCGCAGCCCAAACGGACAGGAGCTCTGGCAGAGCTCCGGCGATCTCAATGTCGGCGCGCCGCCGCCAGGCGTGGCCGAGATGGATCTGCCGTTGATCGCCCAACTCGATCTGCCCATGGACAGCGCGGGGGCCTACACCATGGCCATCGCGATCGACGGCGATCATACGATTGACGTACCGATCCAGGTGAGGACGGCACTGCACGTTACGCCCGGCGCGATGATGAGCTGAGGGGCGGAGGGCGCAACAGCTTTAACGCAGAGGTCGCAGAGAACTGCAGGAGAACTGCAGAGGACTGTGAAGGATTGTCTCGCCTGGACGTCTTGCCTGATGCCGTCGTGATGTTCCGATGGTATCGCCCAGGTCGGGATCATCAACGATATGAGCGGAATGATTGTGGACTCGGCAGTCACAATTCATTCCACCTATACGCGCCTCCTTCTTCCGTACGCTTCCAGTTCTATCTTGCAGTTCCCTTTTCCAGTTTCTTTTGTGCAGTTCTCTGTTGCAGTTCTCTGTTGCAGTTCTCTTTTGCAGTCCTCTGCAGTTCTCCTGCAGTTCTCCTGCAGTTCTCTGCGACCTCTGCGTTAAAAAGCTGGTCTATACGCCCACAGAGATCCTTCGCTTCCGCTCAGGATGACAGGGCGTCGCTCAGGATGACAGCTTTCAGGATGACCAGGCCGTCGCTCGATGACCTACAACGCCGCCCGCAACCCTCCCAACCGCTTGGCCGCGTCATCAAGTGTCGACTGCTTCTTACAGAAGGCGAAGCGTACGAAGTTCCGGCCGTCCTCCTTCCGCGAATAGAAGCTCGAGCCGGGAACGGTCGCCACGCCGATCTCCTGGGTCATCCACTTCGCGAATGTCACGTCGTCCAGATCGCTCAGCTTTGAGAAGTCGGCGAAGATGTAGTACGCACCCTGTGGCGTCGTGAACTCGAAGCCCGCTTCGCGCAGCACGCGGCTGAGGAAGTCGCGGCGCGTCTTGTAGTCCGCTGTGAAGCGGTTGTAATACTCTGCGTCGAAGGCAAAGCCGACGGCGGCCGCGGCTTGCAGCGGTGCGGGCGCGCCCACCGTGAGAAAGTCGTGCACTTTGCGGATCGGGCCCGTCTGCGCCGGCGGCGCGACGATCCACCCGATGCGCCACCCCGTACAGCTATAAGTCTTCGACAGCGAGGAGATGGTGATCGTCCGCTCGCGCATGCCCGGCCACGTCGCGATCTCGTGGTGATGTCCGGCGTACACCATGTGCTCGTACGGCGAGTCGGTGATTGCCCACACATCATGCTCAATACATAGCTCGGCGATCAGCGATATCTCGTCACGCGTGAGCACGCGGCCAGTCGGATTGTGCGGCGTGTTGAGGATGATCGCCTTGGTCCGCGAGTTGAACGTCCGCCGCAGGCGGTCGGCGTCGAGTGTCCAGTCTGGCCGCTCGAACGGCATGAACACCGGGCAGGCGCCGGCGAGGATCGCATCGGGACCGTAATTCTCGTAGAACGGTTCCGGAATGATCACTTCGTCGCCCGGATTCATCAGTGCCATGAACACGGACGCCATTGCTTCGGTGGCGCCGCACGTCACGGTCACATCACGATCGGGATCGACTTCCATCTTGTACCAGCGCCGGTACTTCTCGGCGATGGCCTGCCGCAGCACGGGTGCGCCCCACGTGACGGCGTATTGATTGATATCCCCGTTGATTGCCGTGCACGCCGCCTCCTTCATTGGCGTTGGCATCGCGAAGTCGGGAAAGCCCTGGGCGAGGTTGACGGCATTGTGCATCGAGGCAATGCGCGTCATCTCGCGGATCACCGATTCGGTGAACGTTGCGGTTCGTGTGGCTGCAAGCACTAAAGATTATCCTCTGATTTTTGCGAGAGCGCCCCGAATCAGTTCGGCAGCGCCCAATCCCTGTCCACCTTCATCGATCGCCTGGCGCACCGCGCGCTCCGCGTCGGCTGCACTGTAGCCGAGTGAAACGAGCGCACGAACCGCGTCCTCTACGCCTGCTCCTTCTGGCCGCGGGGCTCGGCCTCCTGTGGGCACGGAAACTTGCAGGTCATCGAGCTTGTCCGCGAGGTCGAGAATGAGCTGTTCCGCCTTCTTTCGGCCTACGCGTGGCACGCTCTGGAGTGTCGGCACGTCCTTCTCGCGCAGCGCGCGAACGAGACGATCGGCGGTGAGCGTCGACAGCAGGCCCAGGGCGAGGGACGGCCCAACCCCTTTGGCGTTCAGCACGCGCTGAAAGACGCGTCGCTCGAATGTGGTCGAGAAGCCGAAGAGCTGCCAGGCATCTTCCTTCACGACCAGGTGCGTATGCAGCAGCACGTTCTCGCCGGTACGCGGCAAACTCTCGTACACGCCGAGCGGAATGGCCAGCTCGTACGCAACGCCGCCGGCGGTCATCACCTCGACGCGATCCAGCACCTTGCTCACCAACGTTCCGCTGACCTGTGCAATCATTTAAGCGCTCGTGTATGCGCTCGTGCGCGAATTCCGGCCACCGTCGGCACGTTCATGCCCATGAGGCAGGCCAGCGCCGCCGCCACGCCATCGGCGGCGTCGGACGGCTGCGGCACCGATTTCAGTCGCAGCAGCCGCATGAGCATGAATTGCACTTGTTCCTTTGGTTGCGGCGCCGGTGCCCACCACTGCCTTCTTGATCTCCGCGGGCGGGATCTCGTGAATGTCCATTCCGGCTTGTTGTCCGGCGAGCAGCACCACTCCACGCGCGTGTCCGAGCACCACAGTCGTGCGGACGTTCTTGGCGTAAAAGACGTCCTCCACCGACAGTGCGTCTGGTTTGTGTCGTGCGATCAACTCGGTGACGCCTTCGAAGATTTCATGGAGTCGTGCCGGCAGCGGATCGCGCGCTTTTGTTCGGATCACCCCACATTCGACAAGGGAGACGAGCCCAAGCCCGTCTCCCTTCAACACACCATAACCGGTGCTTGCAGTTCCCGGATCGATCCCGAGAACGATCACCCCTCGACCTTCGCCAGCTCGGCTGCGTCGATCTCGAAGTTGGCCCACACCTTCTGCACGTCATCGAGGTCTTCGATCGTCTCCATGAGCTTGAACAGCGATTCGGCGTCTTTGCCGGCGATCTGGACGCTGTTCTTCGGCACCATTGCCAGCTCCGCTTCGGCAATCGTCACTCCGCTCTTCTTGAGCGCTTCCTGCACGGAGTGGAACTCGCTCGGATGGGTGGAGATCAAGAAGCGGTCGTCTTCGCGCTGTACGTCTTCCGCACCCGCTTCGAGCGCTTTCTCCATGAGCGAATCCTCGTCGGCGGGGGGTCCATCGACGTAGATCTGCCCTTTCTTCTCGAACATCCAGCCCACGGAGTTCGGCGTGCCCAGGTTTCCACCCAGGCGGCTCATCTTGCTGCGAACCTCGGCGACCGTGCGCGTGGGGTTGTCGGTCACCGCGTCAATGAGCAGCGCGACACCGCCGGGACCGTAGCCCTCGTACGTCACTTCCTGGTAGTCGACACCCTCGAGCTCGCCGGTACCCTTGAGGATCGCACGCTCGATGTTCTCCTTCGGCATCGAGCGCGATCGCGCCGTATCGATTGCCAGACGGAGACGAGGATTGCCACCCGGATCACCGCCGCCGAGCTTCGCGGCCATCGTGATCTCGCGGATGAGCTTTGTGAACAGGGCATTACGCTTGGCGTCAGTTGCCGCCTTGTAATGCTTGATCTGCTTCCATTTACTGTGGCCAGCCATAGGACGGGTCGGGACAGGGTTTGACTCGCAATATAGCGGGCGGAATTGGGCGCTACGAGGCTATCGGAGTCGTATTGTCAGGATTGCGTGTAGCCCCGTCAGCGACGCCGTCGTGCTCAGCAAATTGTTGTCCTGCGTTGCGACACGCCCCAGTGAATAGCCGACGCTCGGCAGCATCGACAATCCAGCGACCTTGAGCTGCATCCGAATGCCAACCGTGCCCAGCGAACTCGCCATCGCACCCGGCTGCGTCCAGTATCTCGCCTCGACATTTGGCTCGATGGTGGCCGAGCCGACGGGAATACCGTAGGCAACCGCCGCATCGGCAATGTTCTCGTGGCCGAGGTACGAGCTGTCGGCGAGCGTACCCGCGGTCCGGTACATGTTCCAACCGGCAATCGACAACTGGCCAACGCCCACAGTGTTGTTGTATCCGAACTGCGTCAGATACCGATTGCCCGTGTTATAGATGGAGCCGGCCAGATTATCGTTGCCAAACGTGGAGTAGGTGACGCCAAGCATCACGTGTCCCGTTCCGACACCGCGATCCACGCCGATGCGCGCCCGATACTCGTCGCCCGGCTGGTAGTGCAGGGCAGCGCCGCCGGCGGCGTCAAATGGGTCATATTGCGCCGAGTGGCGCAGGCTGATGCCGCCGCCGACGTTCCAATCCCCCACCGGTCGAGCGATGGCAACGCCGCCGGTTCCGCCAAACCCCGTCCCCATGTTCGAGATGGGAAAGGCCAGGAAGTCATTGCCAATGAGGCCTGCCGCGGGCTGCTGCGCCGCGGTGACGGTAGACTGACCCGTGGGAAGGTTCACGCCCCCGGTTAGAACCAGGAAATCGGTTCCGAGCACATAGTTCGCGCGGATCTGCGTATCGGTGAGTCCCGAGATGTTGCTCGTCGTCGTCTTCCCCAGTGACGTCGCCTCCACTCGCGACTGCACGTAGGACGAGCCGATGTCAAAGCTCAGCGATGATGAGATGGGAACGAGTACGAACAGCGGTACTGCGAGCTCGCTGATCTTCGTGTTCGATGGCGAGTCGAGCGTGTACGAGTGAAACTGCGGCGCGATCCGCGCGCCGATGTCGAATGGCGATTGCGCGTGCAGCGACGGAACGACGCAGGCGCAGGCGAGGACGAGAGGAACCAGTCGGCGCATCTTCATCTCACGGTTTCCCTGGCTGATGAATGACAACCCCGAACTTCGCCGTCTGCTTCGTCACGTTATCGCCGCCGGTTCCCGATGCGGCGTCCTTTGCCGGCTGCGTGCTCGCTTTGCCACTGCCACCCGTGGCAGCGCCCGCGGTGGACGGATTCAGCCCTTCAACGGTCTCGACCACCGTCCCGTTCGTGTTCGACGCGCCAGTCGCGTCGTTCATCATCGCCCCCTCGACCGATCCGCGTAGGCTCCCCTCCACGACATTGGCCGTCACTGCGTTGCCGGCGGAAACGCTCTTTACCTCCTGGCTCTTCTGCGCAGCCGCGCCAAAACGCGGATCGACGCGCACCGCGTCGTCGAACGATCGGCGTGCGTCGTCATACTTGCCCTGATCCTCGAGCTCCAAGCCGTGGCTGTACGCGAGAAAGGCAGCCAGTGAGCGCGTGGGCCGTTGTTCGATCGCATTGCGCTCGGCGGTCGTGAGCGTGATGCCGAGGTTATTGAACAGTCCGAGCGCGATGTTCTTCTCGAGCGTGAATAGCTGGTCGAGCGTCTGGTTGTCCGTCGTGGGGGCGGCCAATTGAGTGGAAGCGACGTCTGTGACGATCGCGCTTGCCTGGAGCCGCTCGCCCTGCTGTTGAATGGTGCCGCCGACCATCTTGCCTGCTTGGAGCATTTTGCCGGCGCGGACGCCGGTGCCCTCCTGAGTGCCGTTCTGCTGCAGGGCGATTTCATCGAGCAGCGACTGAAGGCGCATGCGATCGAGCACCGTGAGGCTCGACGAGCGGCTGAGGTCCGTGGTTACCAGCTCGGCAAAGCCGCGCTCCAAAGGCTTGAGGGACGAGTCCGCGCCCGTGAACGAGAACGGCATCACGGCGACCGTGTTTGGCGCGCCGGGCGTGGCGGATAGCTGCGACTCGCGGGCCAGTGCCTGCTTGGCGGCGGCGCGAATGTCCTTCAGCCTGAGCGCCTGAAGGCGATCGCCGATCAACGCGCGCACCTTTGGCGTCTGACCGACCTTCATATATGACTCGTATGCGACGCGCGCCGACGAGTTGTCGTTCTGCGCTTCGGCCGTGAGGCCGAGGTAGAGCGCGGCCATGCCGTCGTTTGGCGCCATGGCTACGGCCTGCTGCAGCACGCCGCGTGCGTCATCGAAGCGGTTCGCCTTGAAGTAGACGATTCCCAGAGAGCGCGCCGCCTGTTCCGATGTCGGATTTGCGGTACGCGCCTTCTCGAGCCGCGTGATGTTGTCAGCGCTGCCGGAGATGGCAGTGGCGCACCCGCCTACGAACAAGGCGCCGACGAGACCTACTGCATGGACCACCCGCATTGCGTTACCTCCTACCGATCAGGGTCGAGCATGTCCTCAAAGCGCATCCACTGGGCGTAGAAATACAGATCCACGTACCCAATGGGCCCATTTCTGTTTTTGCGGATCAACAATTCCGTCGCGCCCTCGATATCGCGTGACGGCTCATACATGTCTTGGCGGAAGATGCCGAGGACGACGTCGGCACTGTGTTTGATGCTTCCCAATGCGCCAAAATCGTCGAGGGTGGGGCGACGATCCGGCCGTGCTTGGAGCAGCGGGAGCGGCGCCGTGATCAATATGGCAATGTCCCGGTCGAGCGCCAGAGCCTTGAGCTCGCGAACTGCGGTGGCCAACTCCTCGTCCATGGGCCGAGTACCCTGCGGCAGCGCGGCGATGGAATCGATGACCACCAGGTCGAGATCGGGCAACTGATCCAGCACCCCCGCCACCGCCGCGACGCCAGCGGCTGCCGGCAAACGCTCGATGAGCGGCAAATGCTCTCGAAGCCCGAGCGCTACCGCTCCGGCACTGGCGCGCGCCGCGTCACTGAGCGTGCCTTGACGGAGATCATCGACCCGCGTGCGCGCTTCGATCGCAAGGATGCGTTCCAGTACGCGTTCAACCGCCATTTCGGCGGTGAGGAACGCGACCCGCGCACGGAGCAGGGAGGCGCGGACGGTGAAGGCCAGAGCTAAGGCCGATTTGCCGCTTCCGGCGTCGCCGCCAAGGACGATGAGATCACCGCGGCGGAATCCGCCGGCGAGAAACTTGTCGAGGCTGGGGAAGCCGGATCGGAAGGCGTCGCGAGGGGGGGAGCCATCGGTTACGGCGTCTACGCGCGACAGTAGTACGGAAAGGGGGGAGATGTCGGCGGGGCGGGGCATGGGGCGGAATATGGGTGGTGGACTGGGGTCAGCAAGCACTTGGGCGGCTTGTGGCGCACTACCATGCTGATTTCCGGTGAGTTGGAATGGCACTCTTATAGAATGGGCCGTCGACCGAGATGTGGCAGTTGGCGTTCCGCTTCGTCGACCCAATAGAGTCGGTCTCTGAGCGCGCTAGCGTCGCTTGCCGGGCAGGAATGGATCTATTACGCTTCTCCACAAGAACTATTATGTATCGTTTTAGGAGCTATAATGGAGCTAGGCGGCGCGAGTGATATTGATGAGGCTCTCTCCCTCACGGGGCAGGTCTTGGCCGCGGCCGGCTTCGGCTACGCCATCACCATCGTGGGCGGTGCCGCACTCAACCTGCTCGGCATCGTGGAGCGAACGACCGGCGACGTCGACATCTTGGCGTTCGGTGTCCCGAGGATCGATGGTGCCCCCGGCAATGACTCGCTGCACGAACCCCCCACACCGCTGCCTGAGCCTCTTGTTCTGGCGGCTCGCACCGTCGCGCGCGACCTTGAGCTGGATCCCGAGTGGCTGAACGCCGGTCCTGCCCCTCAGTGGCGAACCGGCCTTCCCCCGGGCCTTCAGCAACGCGTCGAATGGCGCCAATACTCGGCGCTCTGGGTCGGTGTCGTCGCCCGGTACGATCTCATCTTCTTCAAGCTATTTGCGGCGGCTGACTCGATTGGTCCCCGAAGCGTTCACTACCAAGATCTCTTGGCTCTTCGTCCCTCGACTGCGGAACTCGATGCCGCCGCGGCCTGGGTTCGAACCCAGGATGCGTCACCCGAATTCGCCGTCGTTCTCGATCGTGTTGTGAATCACGTTCGTCAGGACCTCAGCCTCACCTAGGCACATGACCGAGCACACCGATCCGAAGGCCGGCGCCAACGCCGACCGAGTGCAGAGTTCTCGTCATTCGGACCCCGATGCTCACGCTGAGCTTGCGCAACTCGCCGACGAACTGCGCGATGCAGTTCTGCGCGTTGTGTGGCGCCAGTGGCGGACGCTCGGCGCTGCCGCCGTCGGTCGCCATGCATCGCGATCACGCGCGACGGACGAAGAGACACGTCACGTTGAAGCGCTGATCGACCCGGAGGCGCTCGTGCTCATCTCACTCACCCTTCTCCGCGATGAGCAACGCATGGGAGACATGCTGCACGATTGGGCGGTCCTCAATTCCGATTTGCTGAGCGTCCAGCGAATCAAGAATCTCAAGGCGGACTATCCCGCGCCGATGCAGGATGAACTCACGCACCAGCTGGCGCTGTTCGCCACGGCAGCGAGCGATGAGGGAAAGGATCTCCGGTGGCGCCCCTTGGCACACCGCTCATCCGTGAGTGGAGAAGGCAGACGAGGAGTGCACGCTTCAAGCGACGAATCGGTCCACGAAGCTCTCGCACGCACCGCGCATGCGCACGCGCCGAGTGGCGCGCGCGTAAAGATGCGCGCTGCACGGACGCGCCTACTGGCAGATGCGACACTCCTCCTTCGTCTTCGACTCGGCTTAGGCGTCGGCATCAAAGCCGACCTTGTTGCCTTTCTCCTCGCCCGTGCTGAAGACTGGGCAACCGTGCGCGAGGCCGTTGATGCCACCGGCTACACGGCAGCCGCGGTACGACGCGCAGCAGAGGATCTAGCGGCCGCACGCCTGATCGAGTCCCTCGATGGTCAGCCGTTGAGCTACCGCATCATCTATGGCTACTGGGCGCCACTCCTGGGCATCAAGGATCGCCCCCCACGCTGGGCTGCGTGGCACGAGCGCTTCGTATTCGCCGCCGCCTTCCTCCACTGGTCGGAAGCAGCTCGTGCCCGGCCGATGAGCGAGTACGCGTTCGGTGCGCATGGGCGGGACCTCCTCGAGCATCATCGCCGTGCCTTCGAACAGGACCTAGTGGCCCTCTGGAGTGTGCACTCTCCGGTCCAGGATTGGTCGGCATTTGTGAGCAAGTCGGTGCGCTCGCTCTCGGCATGGATGGGAGAAATGGCGTAGGGAGGGCGCCTTTGGCAGGTTGTTGAAAACGCGGCGGACAGAAGGATGAGCATATTGTAAATTGGGGCGACCGTCGATGGCCCACGTCCTCCTCGCTACGTTGGCCCCTGCATGTTCCGCAAGAAGACGCCGGACCCCGCCGCCCTCTGCGCTCGAGGCCAATGCGTTGTCGCAAATCACGGTGTACGACTATGTCGTGCGCTTTCGGGCGACGGGACTCCCGTGGCCACTTCCCGCCGAGATCGACGCGGCGGTGCCGGCAAAGGCGACGCCGCAACTCTTTTGGGTCGAATACAAGCGGCAACACGCCGATGGCTATCAGTACACACAGTTCTGCGCGCAGGAATATTCATCAGCACGTGATAACGCGGTCACGCCGCCAAAGAATTCCAGCGGACGAGCGGGCGGGTTCGATTCAGGAGGCGCAGGTGGCTCTCTGGCAGATCGATGCATCGCGGTGCAATATCCAGAGCCTGGATGCCCTGCAGTATCTCCGGACCATACTGCTGTCACCACGGCATTGCGCCGCAGGCTATAATGAATCACTTGCTGCGTTGTCCATCACCGCCGTCCGCCAGTCGCCGGTTCCCCGCCGAGTGATCTCCGTGACGCAAGACCAGCCTCAGTGTCCGAGCTGACCCCGGAAAAACGCGCACGTCAGCAGATCGATGCCCAACTCGTCGCGTCGGGTTGGGTGATTCAGGACTACAGGTCGCTCGATTTTGCCGCCGGGCGTGGCGTCGCTCTCAGAGAAGTGCCGCACAAAGACGGGGCCGTGCGACTATCTCCTTCTGGTTGACCGCATCGCCCTTGGCGTGATCGAGGCAAAAAAGGCAGGGGTGAAGTTGTCCGTCGTGGCCGAGCAGTCGCAGCGTTACGCGACAAACCTCCCGGAGCTGCTCGCGCCTGGACTCACCGGGCCGCTGCCCTTCGTCTACGAATCGACCGGCGTGGAGACGTTCTTCCGCGACTCGCGCGATCCTGACCCGCGCTCTCGTCGTGTCTTCTCGTTTCACCGGCCGGAGACGCTCTCGTCGTGGTTTGCCGAACCCGACACGCTGCGCACACGGTTGTCGGGCATGCCGGAAGCGTTTCCTCTGCTGACGAATGGCATGCGCGATTGCCAGATCGAAGCCATTACCGGACTCGAAAAGTCGTTTGCCGAGAGCAAGCCCCGCGCTCTCATTCATATGGCCACCGGCGCGGGAAAGACGTACACCGCATGTGCGTTCACGTATCGCCTGATCAAGCACGCCGGTGCTCGCCGCATTCTCTTTCTCGTTGACCGTTCGAACCTCGGCAAGCAGGCCAACGACGAGTTCCACGCGTTCCGCACACCGGACACGGACAGGCTGTTCACGGATCTGTACAACGTGCAGCACCTCACGTCGCCCAATATCGACGACGTGTGCAAGGTCACGATCTGTACCATTCAGCGACTCTATTCGATCCTGCGCGGTGAGGACCTTCCCGAAGATGCGGACGAACTGAGCGGCGCCGAACTGGCGGCGGCTCTCGGGACTACGCGCACGCGAGATGTGGCGTACAATCCTGCGGTACCGATCGAGAAGTTCGATTTCATCGTGACAGATGAGTGTCACCGCTCGATCTACAATCTCTGGCGGCAGGTGCTCGAGTACTTCGACGCGTTTCTCGTGGGTCTCACCGCGACGCCTGCGCCCCAGACCATTGCGTACTTCCACCAGAACCGCGTCGCTGAGTACAACCACGAGCGTGCCGTGGTGGACGGCGTCAACGTCGGCTACGACGTGTATCGCATCAAGACGCGCGTCACCGATCAGGGCGGCAAGGTGGAGAAGGGTTTTCTCGTCGACCATCGGAGCAAGGCGTCGCGCGCGGCACGTCAGGCGGTGCTGGACGAGGATCTCGACTACACACCGGCGGACCTGGACCGGTCAGTCGTGGTGCCGGATCAGATCCGCACCATATTGAAGGCGTATCGGGACGTCGTGTTCACCGAGCTCTTTCCCGGCCGCACGCTCGTCCCCAAGACGCTCATCTTCGCGAAAGACGACTCCCATGCGGAGGACATCGTCCATATCTGCCGCGAGGTGTTCGGGAAGGGCAATGATTTCTGCAAGAAGATCACCTATCAGTCGAAGCAGGAGACGACGGGCAGGCCCGCGAAGTCTCGGGAACTGATCAGCGAGTTCCGGCTGTCGCCATCGCTGCGCATTGCGGTGACCGTAGACATGATTGCCACCGGCACGGACATCAAGCCGCTCGAGGCGCTGATCTTCCTGCGCGATGTCAGGAGCCGCGTGTACTTCGAGCAGATGAAAGGCCGCGGAACCCGTGTGCTGTCGCCGACCGAACTCCAGTCGGTGTCAGGCGAAGACGCGCGCACGAAGACGCGTTTCGTCATCATCGATGCGGTGGGTGTGTGCGAGAGCGACAAGACCGATTCGCGTCCGCTGGACCGCAAGCCGAGCATGCCGCTCAAGGCGTTGCTGCATCGGGTGCTCTTTCCCGGCGGCCGCGACGAAGACACGCTCACCACGCTCGCCGCGCGACTTGCTCGGCTGGACCGTGAGCTCGAGCCTGAGCAGCGTCAACAGATCGCCGAGGCGTCGGGCGGCCAGACGCCGGCCACGCTCGCGGGTGCATTGCTCCGCGCGTACGACCCGGATGCCATCGCCGAGCGCGCGACTGGTCAGCACGGTGCCGTGTCGGAGAATATTCCGCCGGACCAATACGAGGTGACGCGGAAGCAGCTCATCGAGGAGGCATGCGCGCCCTTCGACAAGCCGGCGCTCCGTGAGCGGCTCGATATCGTGAAGAGGGAGACCGAGCAGGCGCTCGACATCTACACTCCGGACGAAGTATTGAGTCAGGGATTCGACGCCGACGCGAAGGCGAGGGCGGCGGGGCTCGTGCAGGAGTTTCGGGGCTATCTCGCGTCGCACCAGACGGAGATCGACGCGCTTCAGATCCTTTATAGTGTGCCGTTCACGCAGCGGCTCACCGAGGCGATGCTCAAGGAGCTGGAGAAGAAGCTGCGGGACAACCACGCCTCGTGGACCGAGGACCGGCTGTGGGATGCGTATGCCGTGACGACGCCGGCCAAGGTAAAGGGCCGCTCGCGGGCGGGGCGGTTTGCGGACCTCGTGTCGCTCGTACGGTTTGCGCTGGAGCAGCAGCCGGTGCTCGCGCCGTTCGCGGATTCGGTAGGGCAGCGATTCAGTGAATGGCTGGTGGACAAGGCGGATGCTGGTGCGGTGTTCACGCCGGAGCAGCTGGCGTGGCTGAATCTCATTCGCGATCACATCGCGACGAGTCTGAGCATCGAGCCGGATGACTTCGAGTATGCGCCGTTCAGCCAGCAGGGCGGATTGGGGAAGGTGCACCAGTTGTTCGGCGGTGAGTTCAGCCGCATCCTCGAGGAGCTCAACGTCGCTCTGGTCGCATGAAGAAGCGCATCGCAAAGAAGAAACCCGTTGCGAGGAAGAGGCCCGCCGCGAAGAGGACATCGACGGTTAGGAAGAAGCCGACTGCGAAGAAGAGAGTCGTAGTCACGAAGAAACCCACTGCCAGGAAGAAGACCACTTCACTCGTCACCGCTGACGGCTACTTTGGCCTGCTGAGAGGCGTCAGTGATCTGCTGGAAGCGGCGCGGCGTGCAAGCGCCCGCACCGTCAACGCGTTCATGACGGCGACGTATTGGGAGATTGGGCGACGGACTGTGGAGTTCCAACAGCGCGGCGAGGAGCGAGCGGCATACGGCAAGGAGTTGTTGAAGCGCCTGGCCGCGGACCTGACCGTACGCTACGGACGAGGCTTTTCTGTCGATAACCTCGAGAACATGCGTCTCTTCTATGGCGTTTGTAGTACGAGCATGATTTCCGAGACACTGTCTCGGAAATTGGGACTGGTGTCTCAGGTTGCGTCGGAAGCAGCTCCAAAATCCGAGACACTGTCTCGGATTTCGCGGACATCGTCTGCCGAAACACCCGCCTTGCCTTTCGCCCTGGTCGACGTTGCCCGAGTGTTCCCACTGCCATGGTCACACTATGTCCTGTTGATTCGTCGCTCCCGCTCCCCGGAAGCCTTTGCCTTTTATCACACCGAGGCCCTGCGCGGAGGTTGGTCCGTGCGTCAGCTCCAGCGTCAGATGGACAGCCAGTTCTACGAACGCACTGGCCTTTCGCGCAACAAGGTCGCCATGCTCACCGAGGGTGCGAAGCCCCATCCCAGCGACGCCGTCAGCGCCGATGAGGAAATCCGGCACCCGCTCGTCCTCGAATTCCTCGGCTTGCGGGATGAATACTCCGAATCCGACCTCGAGGACGCGCTCATCCGGCACCTCGAGACGTTCCTGCTGGAGCTGGGCAACGACTTCGCCTTCGTCGGTCGTCAGCGTCGCCTGCGCGTTGACGACGAGTGGTATCGCGTGGACCTGCTCTTCTTCCATCGCCGCCTCCGCTGTCTCGTGATCGTCGACCTGAAGCTTGGCCGGTTCACTCACGCCGATTCCGGTCAGATGCATCTCTATCTGAACTATGCCCGTGAACACTGGGTACAGCCCGGCGAAAACCCGCCGGTCGGGATCATTCTCTGCTCCGCGAAAAGCGCGGCTCTCGTCCACTACGCCACCGACGCCCTGTTTAACAAGCTGCTCGTTCGTGAATACCTGACCGCCCTGCCGGATGAGAGGATCCTCGCCGGCGAACTGGAAGAAACGCGCAGGAAGCTGGAGGCGCGGAGATGATCGCCTGTCTGAGCGACACGCGATGACCATGGCCACCGTTCCACTTGGCTCCGTCGTCGAGATCAACCAGCGGCTTGGGGGAATTGAGCCTGATGGTGAGTCACTAGCCTCGTTCATTCCGATGAAATGTGTCGAGGCGCGCACTGGCCGCTTCGAACCGCTCGGCGATCGTAGAGTTTCAGAGCTGCGAAAGGCCTACACATCGTTCCGTGACGGCGACGTACTGTTCGCCAAGGTCACGCCCTGTATGGAGAATGGAAAAGCCGCAGTCGTCGAAGGACTCACAAACGGCATCGGCTACGGCTCGACTGAGTTCTTTGTCTTCAAGCCAAGGTGAGCGTGAAGCGCGAGACGGTAGCCGCGGCAGCGCGCAAGACGCCAAGTCTGGGTCAGGGACGTAGCGACGCCCCGCCGCATCAGACAACCTCGATTGCGTTGGGCACTGATCGAGCGAGCCAAAGTGGCGGGCCTGTTGTTCCACTCGGCGAGATTGCCGACGTCAAACTCGGCAAGATGCTTGATAAGGCGAAGCATCAGACGGGCAGGCGACTGCCATACCTCCGAAACGTCAACGTGCGATGGGGTACCATCGAAACCGACGATCTGCTCGAAATGCACTTCGAGGACGAGCAAGTCGAGCGTTTCGGTCTCAGGTCAAACGACGTGCTGGTCTGCGAGGGTGGCGAACCGGGACGCGCTTCGGTGTGGAATGGGCACCTTCCCGATGTGAAGTTTCAGAAGGCTCTTCATCGCGTGCGATTCAAGGTTCCATACGAACCGCGCCTTCTCGTGTATCTGCTGGATTTCCTTGCGAAAAATGGCAACTTGGAGCGCCGTTTCACCGGGAGTACGATCAAGCATTTCACCCGCGAGGCATTCGTTCAACTGCCTGTTCCAATGCTGCCGATCGCAGAACAGCGGCGGATAGTGGCGGAGATTGAGAAACAATTCACTCGACTGGATGCGGGTGTGGCTGCCTTGCGGCGAGCGCAGGCCAACCTCAAGCGCTATCGCGCGGCCGTCCTGAAGGCCGCCTGCGAAGGGCGCCTCGTTTGCAGGGAGGCCACCCTCGTCAAGTCCGGAGAGCGAACGGCGACACTTGAAACCGGTACAGCACTGCTTGCGCGAGTCATTGCCGAACGTCGTAGGAACTGGCAAGGTCGCGGTGCGTACAAAGAGCCGGTCGCCGCCGATTCAACGAAGCTCGGCACTCTGCCAGAAGGCTGGGCCTGGGCGACGTTTGAACAGCTTGCGGAACGGGTGACAGTCGGTTTTGTCGGGTCGATGAAACACGAATACGTCGAGAGCGGCGTGCCATTCCTGCGCGGCCAGAATGTGCGAGAGAATCGATTCGACCCGGACGGTATGCTTTACGTGGGCCGGAGCTTCCACCAACAACTCTCCAAGTCTGCACTTCGGCCCGGTGACTTGGCTGTCGTTCGCTCTGGTGCGGTCGGGGTGACCTGCGTAATTCCCGATTCGCTGCCTGACGCGAACTGCTCGGATCTTGTGCTGATTCAACGGCCACTCGGGTTCGTGCCCCAGTACGGCGCTTACTACATGAACTCGCTCGCTAAGCGACATGTCGCAGCAGGTAAAGTCGGAGTAGCGCTCACTCATTTCAACACAAAATCTGTGGCTGCTCTGGCCGTTCCCTTGCCGCCTCTCGCTGAGCAGGTGCGAATCGTTGCGGAAGTCGAACGCCGACTGAGCGTCGTTGATGAGTTGGAAGGGGTGCTCGCCTCCAACCTCCAACGCGCCACCCGCCTTCGCCAATCCATCCTCCAGAAGGCGTTCGCCGGAACGCTCGTATGAGCGCCTCGGTTCCGACCTCGCCAGCGCCTGGCGAATTGCCCACGCCCAGCCCGAAGAAGAAGTCATGAGTCCGCACCAACTCGTTCAGAAACTCTGGAACTACTGCAACATCCTCCGCGACGACGGCCTGTCCTACGGCGACTACGTCGAGCAGTTGACGTTCCTGCTGTTCCTGAAAATGGCGGACGAGCAATCGAAACCGCCCTTCAACAAACCGTCACGCATTCCGAAGGGATTCGACTGGAGCGCGTTGCTGAAAGTCGAAGGCGACGAACTCGAAGCGCACTACCGCCGCACTCTCGAAGAACTCGGCAAGAAGTCCGGCCTGCTGGGCCTCATCTTCCGGAAGGCTCAGAACAAGATCCAGGACCCGGCCAAGCTCCGCCGCCTCATCGTCGACCTCATCGACAAGGAGCAATGGACCAGCCTCGGCGTCGACGTGAAGGGCGACGCCTACGAAGGCCTGCTGCAGAAGAACGCCGAGGATGTGAAGGGCGGCGCGGGACAGTACTTCACGCCGCGGGCGCTCATCGCGGCGATGGTCGAAGTCGTCGGACCCCAGCCGGGCCAGACCATCTGCGATCCGGCGTGCGGCACCGGCGGCTTTCTCCTCGCCGCGCATGACTATCTCGTCAAGCACGGCGAGCTCGATCGCGCGCAGAAGAAGAAGCTCAAGAGCGGCACCTTCTTCGGCATCGAACTGGTGGACAGCGTCACGCGCCTCTGCGCGATGAATCTGCTGCTCCACGGCATCGGCGGCGATTCCGAGGAAGACCTTCCCGTCGTCACGAAGGACGCGCTGGCCGGCAAGCACGGCGAGTACGACATCGTGCTGGCCAATCCGCCGTTCGGCAAGAAGAGCAGCGTCACCATCGTCAACCAGGCTGGCGAAACGTCGAAGGAGTCGCTCACCATCAACCGCGACGACTTCTGGGCGACGACGAGCAACAAGCAGCTCAACTTTCTTCAGCACATCTTCACCATCCTCAAGCAGCACGGTCGCGCGGCCGTCGTGCTGCCGGACAACGTGCTGTTCGAAGGTGGCGCCGGCGAAACCATTCGCCGTGAACTGCTCAAGCAGGCGGACGTGCACACCTTGCTGCGTCTCCCCACCGGGATCTTCTACGCCCAGGGTGTGAAGGCGAACGTGCTCTTCTTCGATCGCAAGCCCGCGCAGGAAAAGCCGTGGACGCAGAAGCTCTGGATCTACGACCTGCGCACCAACATGCACTTCACGCTCAAGGAGAACACGCTCCAACCGAGCGACCTCGATGATTTCGTGGCGTGCTACAATCGGAAGAACAGAAACAACCGGAAGGAGAGCGAGCGGTTCAAGTGTTTCACGTACGAGGAACTCGTAAAGCGCGACAAGCTCAACCTGGACATCTTCTGGTTGAAGGACGAAGCGCTGGAGGAATCTTCCAACCTGCCGGCACCCGAGGTCATTGCGGCTGATATCGCCGCTGATCTGGAGGCTGCGTTGGAGCAGTTCGCCGCGATTTCGGAAGACTTGCGATTGTCGACGGGACAGGCATCATAGGGAGCTGTCCCATAGCTCCGCGCTTCAACTCCTCTGAGCGTTGCTCCTCGCAATATTGCTCGAGGTAGATCCAGGGGCTGATCCGGCAATTCGGTCACGCGGAGAAGCATCTCGAGTCCCGCAAACACATCAGGGTATTATTGTGGGGAACTCATCCGGGAAGTGCCCGTGACGCGAGGCGGCGGCACTCCGCCCTCCCGGTGGTTCCTGATTTCAGCACTCTTCGTCCTTCGACGGTGAGCCCGAAGGCCCGATGCAGCGGCCCGATACTCCGATGTTGGAGCGGCGCAGCTCGGGTCACGGCACCTCAGCCCAGTACCTGCGTTCCGCGGTCCCGCAGGTGCATCCGCTCGGTGCAGCCTCCCTTTCACCGTTCATCCTTACTGGACCAGATCGATGCGCGTTTCAGTCATCGCCGCTCTCTGCGCGGCTGCGGCCTGCGGCGGCAGTCACCCCACGAACCCGGTCAATCCGCCGGATACGACCGGCACGAAGCCCGGCCCAACGCTCGTTGCTCGCATCGTGATCGGGAGCTCGGCGTCGCTGATCGCTGGCGTCGATACGCAGCTCACCGTCACCGCGTACGACACGAAGGAACAGATCATCGCGAATCCGCAGCTCCTGTGGACGGCTGACAACGCGGGGAGTCTGAGGATCGACCATCCCAACTCCACGACCCCAACGAATACGATCGTCGCCATCGCGCCCGGACACACGACCGTCACGGTACAGCCGGTTCCCGGGACGGGAGCAGACGCTTCGGTGTCTGCGCAGACGTCAATCACGGTTGCCCCATTGCTGTCAAACGCAGCACGCTCTCAAGCGCTGTATTACGGCGATCCGACCGTCGTGTTGCCGCTGTCGCATCCGCGCGCCACGTGGCGTTTGTCGAGTGACACGGTTGGAACCATCACGCCAGCGGGCCGCTATTCGCCGCCGGCGACTGGCGGTGCGTCAACAACGACCGTGGTGAACGGGTACTACCAAGTTGGCGTGCCCTCGCGGTCCGTGTTTACGATCCTGTCGCTCGGACCGGTCGCTGATACAGTGCAGTTCACGGTTGGCAGCCACGCAATGCTCAAGGCTCGGACGCCCCTCGAATGTCTTACAATGGATTCGACGTTCTTGACTGGCGAACCGACTCTCAAGCCGATCGCGCTCGATCCCGTGACAGGGGATACATTGGCCTTGTATCCGACCTCGTGGTCCGTTGATGACACGACGAAGGCTAAACTCACGCTCGGCGTCGTGCCGCACGATAACGGCCCGCGCGCGGTACTGTTGCAGTTCTCGCCGGCGCTTACTCAGACGGAGCAGATGATCAGCGTCCGTATCACCGCGTCGTATGATGCGCTCGGTCTCGCCTACCGGCCAACGCTCGTGTGGCTGAAGTCGTTCGTCACGGTGAAATGCCCGATGACATTCCCGATGCCGTAACGGATCGCATCTGATCGCGAGGTCGGTAGCACACTGCACCCTCGCTCTGGATCGCGACCAGCGACATCCAGACGCCTCCCGCCACCTCGCGCTATCAGAAGCTCGAGGGCATGCTCGCCAGCCCTGCGCCCCCTTGATTAGACATGACGGCACGGCAGGGCGGCTGGATCGATCCGGAAGGTCTCGTGCAAGATGCTGATGGTGGGCTTCTTCGAGCATCTCGCCAGCGAGCGGCCGATCGCCGCGGCCGAGTGCGCCGATTCGCTCTCGACCCGCGCCGAGCTGAGCGCGTTAGAGACTGGGTGCGACGCGTGGGAACTATCGCCGTCAGCCGATAGGCGAGGAGTTGCTGTCCTATAGGTCCGCGCTTCACCTCGCCTGATGCTCCTCCAACAACGTAGGGTATTCTCATTAGAGGACCAGCGATGGATAGCCGGACGCTATGTGCGACCATCCTGGCGATCTACTTCCACTGCGGTGGGCTGGACCTCGATCCCCAATTATGAGAGCCGCTTTAATCTTTCCCATCCACTATAAAGCCGGAAGATTCATACACCAATTGACAAGAGATCATCGGGCGCGAAATTGTACGAAGCATGGAGCACAGTCGCCTACCGAATGCAACGCCCGCGACGGAACGACTTCCGCGCCGGGTCGTTCACCGCCAACAGAGCGCCGCCAACTTCGTCATTGCTGGCGCTGCGGTAGGGATAAGCTTTTCGCCACTTTGCACCTTGGCGATCGACGGCGGGAGAGCCGATGGATGAGATTCGAGTTGGCGATGTGAGTGTGAAAGGCTCGCAGATCAGAATCGGCGGGAATGATCCGCTGTCCGCGATGAGCGGCGTTCGTGTATCGCCGCCGCCCGAGGTGGGACTCGCATTTCTTCAATGGATTCCCCTCTCCACTCCGACCTACCTCGTACTCGGGACCGCGATCGCGCTATTCGGCGTGGGCGCCGTTCTCGTCCACGGTGGTTTCCCCGAATCCGCATTGGAGTTTCTACGCGACGGCGCGATTCTGATTCCCGTTGGTATTGGAACAGTGGTGTTGGGCGTAATGCGACACTACGGGTTGCCAATCCGCGGCACACCCGCACCGGATCCTTCAACGCGTGAGGCGGTCGCTGCCGTCAGTGCGTTGATTGCGCGGTCGCATTCGTTCCAAACAGTTGACTGGATTCGCGCACAACTCGGTTGGAGCGAGGGGGACGTCGTGCGCGCGCTCGGATGGCTCCGACGGCGCGGCGAGCTCGTCGAAGACGTCGACGTGGAAACCGGCGACTACTACTACGCATTCCTCAAAGCACCGCGCGATCTCACGTCCAGGATCCGAGACGACGCGTGACAGCAGTTCACATCAAACCCGTGGAGTACTGACGATGAAGAGCAAAGGCACCGCCGCCGTACTGGCGTTCTTCTTGGGCGGCTTTGGCGCGCATAAGTTCTATCTCGACCGGGGCGGCCAGGGTATTCTGTATCTCTTGTTCTGCTGGACGTTCATTCCCGCCATCGTCGCATTGGTCGAGTGCATTCTGCTGCTGATCATGAGCGACGCCGCGTTCAATGCGAAGTACAATGTCGGATTCGCGACCGCGCAGCCGCAGAACATCATCGTCAACGTCGCCAATACGGCGAACGCGACTGGGGCGGGCGGGACGGATCGTATCGGCAAGCTGAAGGAACTGCACGAGTTGAAACAGGCTGGCATGCTCACCGATGTGCAGTTCGAAGCTGAGAAGGTGCGACTGCTGTCGGCGAGTTGAGAACGCGATAGTTTGGCGCCGGCTCTCCGACGCGCCTGCCCACCAGCACCTTCAAGACGTGCGCCCGCTGACTCCGTCGCGAGCCATCAGCGCACGCGCGATGTCGTCGATCGCGGTCAGTGCGTACGGCGTGAGCACGGCGAAGCCGCACCGACAGTAACTCGCGTTTGCGAACACCTGAATCCGGGGATCAACGCCCAGCCTGATCACGTGAGGCCTGCACGCAACGTCGGCAGAGCAGTACGGGCACGGGGTCATGTCGAGTGATGTCATTATACGCGAAGTCATGTCAGCCACCGCAAACGCGACGCACGTGAAGGATCATATAACGAGCGTATTCTCTTCACGACGCGCCCGCGAGTATTTGCACACTCGGCGACGGAATGCTGAAATGGACAACGGGTGCGCGCCGCCTGGAACCGCCTCTCGATCATATTGACCGTGGAGGTGTCGACCGGAACGGGCGTGCACATGAGCCACCCGTCCTGGAGCCACAGGATGTGACAGCGCCCCGCCAGACGCACGGGGCCTACTCGAAATTCACCGATGAGCAGGCAACGTTACGGCCCGTACGCGTCGCTGCAGTTGCCGAAGCTTCGTTTCGGGAAGCGATGCCGACAGCCGCGCGACACGACCATCCGGTAATCGCCAGGTAAGTGAATTCGTGGCGTCTCCCCGCACGAACGTCGCTCCGTGCGTCGTGTCCGCGACCGACAGCGGCGCGCCCGGGATGCTCCGTGTATCCCCGCCGATGGCATCGCTGAGCTCGAGGGTCAGCGTGCTGCCACCAGCCAGCGCGTAATCGACGTGAGTCACCGGCACGCCGAGCGTGGAGTCTGTCACGACTCGAGAGGGCACGTAACCCGCGAGCTCGACGCCGGACTCACTCTGGGTATGCGCAGCCCGCCGGTCGATCGGGGCGCGAGGCGAAGCGATTGCACCCGATATGGCGTCCCGCAACGCCGGCGCGGCCGGGACAGCGCCGGGAACTTTCTCCCGCTCAGCAGAGGCGACGTGCGCTGGCGCCGTGGCGCGGTGCAGGACCACGCCGTCTCGCAGCATGAACGCGATCCCGACGATCGCAGCGGCGGCGGCAAGACCTCCAGCCCAGATTGGCACCATGCGGTGCGCGCGTTTCTGCCCCAACGGCGTCGCGGCGAGGGTGGCCTTCGGTATCGACCGGAGCAGCACGGTATCATCTTCGGCGAGGGGCGCGAACAGCTCTGCGCACGCGGCCATCGTCTCGCGAAGTCGTGCTTCTGCCTCGCCCCATTCCCGGGAGTTCGCGAGTCGAAGCTCCACGACCCGTTCCTGCTCGGCGGTGGCTTCGCCATCGAGATAGGCCTGCAGCAGCTCCTCGTCCCGTTCGGTCAGCATGGGGCCCTCTGGACGCGTCGAATACCTGCCTCCGCAGCGCGCCGAGCGCGAAGCAACAGCGTTCCGAGTGCGCCGCGCGCATACCCGGTGCGCTCGGCGATCTGCTCGTACGATAGGCCATCCATGTACTTGAGCGTCAGTAAGACGCGGTCGCGGTCGGGAAGCTCCCGCAGCACCGCGCGCATTGCATCCAGTCGCTCCTCCGTGCCTTCACCCATCGCGCCATCCTCGTCGCTCCCGAGAAACCCGTTCCCCTGCCAACCATCCATCGCGCCGCGAAGACCCTCCTGTAACGCGGCACGGTCCACCGCGCCGGCGGTGCGTTCCATGTCGTCGATCGGCTCCGAGGCGTGGCGACGTGCGGTACGGGTACGATCAAGCATCGCATTGTTCGCGACGCGAAAGATCCACCCACCCCACTCTTGCCTCCACTCCTCCGCCGTCGCATTGGCCAGGCGCTCCCAGAGCTTGCGAAACGCATCCTGGACCACGTCCTCGACAGCATCGCTCTGCGCTCGATACTGCCGGCGCATCTGGCGAACGAGTAGCGCGTACTGCGATTCATAGATCCGTGAAAAAGCAGCATCGGCCGTTGGCGACAAAGGTCTTGGTGTCCTCGATTAGGCCACGGCGACCGTGCCGTGCTCTGTATCATCCACGTGTCGGGCCGACGGATTTCGACAGCCAGCGGGGAGCAGGCGAAGCGTACGGGGCTCCCGGATCGCTGTAAAGGCGTCTGGCCTGCTGCGGTCCGCACTCTCGCCATCCTGATTCTCATTCGCCCGATTGGTTAGCCAGCACCAACCACCTGAAATCCCGCCCACTGCGCAGGCGACTCCATCCCCGGCACCCCTACTCGCAGTTCCCGTTGCGCACGATGCAATGCCTCGGCGGCGCTCGGTTTATCGGAATCGCCCTGCCAATGAGCATAGAAGCGACGCACGATCAGCGCTGCGGCGCGGTCGCTCACCGGCCAGAGCGTCACGAGCAACGTGCGTGCTCCGCTGGCCAGGAAGGCACGTTGAAGTCCAACGACGCCTTCGGAACGCGTCGGGTCACCCAGAGCCGTCTCGCATGCGCTCAGTACGACAAGACCTGCGATGAGCGTCGGACCACCCGGATCGAGAAGTTCTCCGACGGTGAGAAAGCCGTCATTCGTCGAATCGGGCGCGAGCGCAACGAACGAGTTTCGCGCCGTCTCTGGATTGGCGAAGGCGCGCCCATGCGATGCGATGTGAATCAGCGCCGCGTGCGGCAAGCGAAGACGTACCGCAGTCTCCGTGGCGGCCGCCCCAAGGAGCGGCGTCGCGCCGAATAGCCCCGCGACCGCACGTGCCTCCGCTTCACTGCCCGGTAGTGACGGAAGTTGGCGATTCTTGCCGTCAGTTGTTGCCACGCGAGGCATTGTTGGGTTGCCGACGACGAGTACTTCACTGGGGCTGGTTGGGCGCGCTGCAGGCTCGCCTACGAGCGCAAGTGACGGAGCAACGCGCACAGCATGCTCGTCGCCCAGCAGGTGCCTGCCATCGAGTGGTAGCGCGGCGAACGGCACGAGATTGAGTGTGCCATCGGTCACGACAAGCAGTTCACCAGCGCCTGGCAGCAGGTCTCTCATACCTGGCGGAAGCAGATACCTCGCGAGCTGGCGGGTTAGCAATGTGTCCGCTCCAAATGGGATGCCGGAGGGCGACAGATCGGCGAGCGATTGCGGTGACACGCCCGAGGCCAAATCGATCTTGAAGCCGGCATCGGTGAAAAGCCAGGTAACAAGCCCGCCCGCCATGAAGCGATGTACGAGCACGGCACGCGCGTGTCGCAAGGCGCGCCTCACGAGTGCGCTCGCCTCACGATCGAGCCCTTCGACGACGGCGGCGGATTGCGCGGAGTCGAGCGGTATCTCCTCGCGCGTCTGTCGCCCTGAGTCGCGGAGGTCCGCGAGTGCCTGCGCGCGTCCCCGCTCTGCGATGGCAAGCATGGCAAGCGGACGTTCGCGGGCGAATTCGACTGCTGCCCACAACCTGAAGATGTTGGCCGACCATGCTGCGTCGGCAAGGGCAACGCGATTTGCATCACCGCCAGCATGACGCCGCGCTCGTGCCACCGCATCGGCTGCTGCCGCGAGTTGCGCCGAGGCCTCGGCAAATGCGGCGGGAGAGCGGAGATGCATGAGTTGGCCAGCGATGATGCCATGTTGTAATGCAGATGTCACGGGATCGGCGTCGTCAGCAAGCACCCCGGCCCGACGATACATCGCGATCGCACCCAACGAATCACCGCGTGCGGCGGCGTGGCGCGCCTCCACCGCGGCGGCGAATGACGCCGCACTTGGCTCCTTTCCCCAGCGCAGCAGTGAGGCGCAAGCGGCGAGCAGCGTGTCGGCATAGCTACGCTTGGCCAAGCTCGCGTCGGCTGGAATTTCGTTGGTCGGGAATCGGCGAGTCCACTCGTTCTGTAGGCGAGCGGCATCGAGTCTCGCTCGCAGGCGATCAGTGTCGCTCGCAGCGGAGCCATCAGGAGGCAGGGCGCGTGCGTGTGCGATCGCCGCTCTGACAGGCGCGTCATCGGTGGTGGCGGGAGGCTGCTCTGCCGTCGCCGCTTTGGCTTTGCATTCTACGGCAAGGCAGGCCGGGCTATCGACTTTCCCTTCGACTTGAATGACTCTGTCGCCGTCTGCGTTACCCACGCTGGAAGCCCGACCGACCTTCTGACGGATCAGCTGCTGGACGGTAGTGACGGTCACGAGCGCCGTGCTGTCACCGCTCGCGGACACCAACGCGCGCGCCTCTGCGGCTACCACCTCCGCAGTGTCGACTCGCCCCGCTTCGAGCTCCCTCAACGCGACAATCGACAACAAATAGGGAGAGGTGAAGCGTCGTTCCCCAGTTGCCCTGGCAAGCGCGCGTACCTCTCGTAGTTCAACGCTCATCTCGTGGTCGCCGCCACGGAGACCCGATTGGTCACCAAGGCCGGTGAGTTCGATGAGGCGGTTGTGTGCGCGAATGAGCTCCAATGTGTCGTGCGCCGCGAGTGCCACGTCGCGGTCGCGCGTCAACAGGACGCGCGCGGAATCGAACCGCGCCGGGCCTTCCTCATCCATCAGAGCATTACGGTAGTGCGTTGCCCGTTCGGCGAGGAGATCCTCGAGGAGCGTCGTGTCACCTGCCGCATTGGTGCGCGCAAGTGCATCCTGGTATGCCGCAGCGCTGGCGTCGCTCATGGTCGAGCTCCTCACCATCTCGATCCGCGCCGCCGCTACCGAGAGAAACGCCTCGCGTCGCGCGATCGCTCCGGGCGCCGCACCCATCGAGGGGTTCAACGTGAGGACGCGTGCGTGAGATAGAGCGACTTGTGCCAGTGCGACCGGTGCGAGCGTGTCCGTTGCACGGCGTAGTGCGATCAAGGGAACGGCCTCAATGAGCGCAGCAAAGGCGGTCTCCGCATCACCGCCGCGTTTCGCTTCCTCTGCAGCATGGGTGAACAGAGTAAGGGCGCTGTCCCGTTCCATCTGTGTGCGCTCGAACTGTGGATAGAGATTGCCGGTTGAGCAGGCGCCAAGGGCTCGCCCCGCCAACAGGCGGAAGCGCGCATTCGACACGTCGGATGCCGGCACTTCGCGCAGCAACGACGCGGCGATGGTGCGCGCGGAGTCCGGATGACAGGTGCGAAGATAGGCATTGCCCAATCGCTCGAGTGCGGCCAGGCGCATTGAGTTGAGAGACGCGGATGCGCCGTGTTCGCCGGCATCAACCGCCGTGTGCGCGTCTGCAAGCGCGCGGCGGCGGTCAGCGGCAGGCATACCTGGCGGATGCTGAGCCTCAGATCGTGTCGCCAGTCCGAAGGAGGGTATGGATGCCACGGCAACCAGCAGTACGAGATCTGCAAAACGATTCATTGTTTGAATGGGGAGAGCCGATACTGTTGGAATTGCCATTTTGGCGTTCGTGATGTCGCATGATAAAGTATGTACCGCTTTGGCGGCAATACAGCATAGGTGCCGACCGTGCGGACCGCTGTGCAAGTCTCTACAACCGGGACGTGTAGTTCCCAGGGCACGTCTCACTGCTTTTCAGGACCAGCATGGGGTTCTAAGAATGCGCCCGCCGTAGTTGCTTGTGTCGCCGTCGCGGTCAAGAAGCAACGGGCGAGTTACGCAGACAAGACTCACCGGTTTGGCACCAATGCATTACCTCCAATAACCACCAAGACAGAGCTCCGATGAAAATTCGACTGGTATCATCCCTAGCCCTCTTCGCTTTCAGCACGATCACGCCAAGCATGTCACGGGCTCAGGACGCGAACGATCCTGTCGCCGCCGGCCTCAAGAGCGGCGTATTGACCGGCGACGGTATCACACTGACCGTGAATATCGAAACACCAGGCACCGTGATCCCTGTCGTCAAGGCAGGCATCACGTTCACCGATGCCCCGTGCTCGACGAAGCGCGCGTGTGGCCCCGGCTTCGATTTGCGAGCCAGGAGCATCACCGCGCCCGCTATGATCGCCAACGACGTCGCTGTGCCGGTGGTGGTCGTTGTGGAGAATGCAGGCAAAGTCGCATCGCCAGCGGCGGAAATCGCGATCTGCCGCGAGATGAATGGCTATGGGAAGGAATGCGCGGGCAATGGCCCAATGGTGGTGGTGAACCTCCCGTCGCTCGCTCCGGGACAGACGGCGACCATTACGCAACCAGTGCTGCTCCACGACGTGGGCGATCGCGATCTACAAATTGGCGCCGTCGTGGATCCGGAGAACATGCTGGGGGAGAAACAACGCGCGAATAACGCGGTGACCGCGACGTCGCCTACGCGTGTGGACGTGGCGAAGTTCGAACTGATGGACAGCAGCAAGCCGAGCAGTGCCGCAGTGCGATTCGACCCGCGCGCCGTCGGCACGTTCATGTGGAGGGTTCGTAACCCTGCGTCGCTTGCTATCGGTGGAAGCTCGACGATCTTGCTGACGCTCCCGGAGGATTATGGGTGCAGCCGGAGGGCGCTCCGGGTCCCAGCCCCGGCAATCCCGCCACACGCCGTCGTGACGCTCACTCTCGTAACGCCGCCGGTGTGGGCGGGATGTATGTGGCCGCCCAATCATAGTAACGTTGGCCGGACGATTAATCTCAAAGCCGAGAATGGAGCGTCGCCGTGGGCAGACCTCATTCGGCCATTTTTCGACAATGAGATGAAGGCGAGGCTGCGTTAGGTAGAGCGCGCCGTTGGGGCGCCGTCAGGCGCCTCGACGGAATGACGCAGATTGGTTTTCGCCTGTGGCGCACGCATTCCTGTGCAAATCGCGTGAGCGCCATCGTGGAATCCAAGTCACGACTTGCCGTCGGCTTGCACCTCTCTCCGGCCGCAATCGGTAACAGTCGGACTCTCCAATCCCAATATCGATGTTTCTCATGCGACTCAAGGGTCAGAAGCGTATCATCGGCGGATTCGCCATCGCGGCCCTCCTGGCTCTTTCGCTTGCGCCGCGCACGGGAGCGCAGGGTGCGCAGCCGAAGCCGGTATCTCCCCGCGAGGCCGCGTCCGCGCTGACAGCCATGCTCGGCAAGGCGAATCCCTCGGTGCCGGATAACCCGCCGACCTCACGCGCCAAGCTGGATGACTCGCCGTACCTCACCGCGATGCTCGGACCGGCGGCAGACCGTCAAGCGCGCGTTCTGTTCGCAACGCAGTTCGACACAGCCGGGTTTCCGATGGCAAATCTTGGCGATACGGTGTTCGCGCGGAGTCTCGGCAAGCCGGCCACGGTTCCCCTCGTCGTGGTCGCACGATCACGCTACAGGGTAGTCGAGGAGCTTGCGTCGTGCGGTGGGGATGGAGTGACGTATCCTGGCTGGGCATACGCTCTCGCGCCTATGACGCCTGGCGCGGCGTCGCTGAAGTCAGGAATCGTGACGCCGTGGCGCCTGCCGGAGCGCACGTCTGCAACCTTTACCCCAGCGCAACGTGGAGCGCTCGCGCGCATCGTACGACCCATCGTATCCGCGGCGGCAAGCAAGGCGGCGGCCGCGTTCGGCGGAAACGGGTATGGCACAGCGGCCCAAATTCGACTGAACGTGAGCGGTGCGGACGGGCTCGGCACATTTGGCGGCTCGAACTCGCCGATCTATTCACTCCGTGGCCCCGGCGGAGTTGCGCTGGCCTTCTTCAGCGTAAGCCTCAACGATGACCCGAGCGATCACGGGCAGACTACGCAGTTCTCCATGCTCGCGTCACTCCAGGGAACTATCCTCGTGCGAAGCGCCGACACGTACACCGTGTACGGAATTTCCGACGTCGATGGAGACGGGATCGATGAGATCGTGACAGAAACAGGCATCATCCGGTGGGATGGCCACCGGTGGAAGCTCCCTCCGCGACGTCATTTGGCGAGCTGCGACTAGCAAGGCACGAAGCGTTCGTTCACACACCTCCAACCTCAATTAACGGAATCATTGTGCCGAAAGGTCGCGTGGCTCTTCTGCTTACACTCATTGTTACCGTCTCAGGATTCTCCGGTGCGCGTTACTACACGCGTCGTCCGGTCTACTCGCTCGAGCAGCTTGCACTGGCCGTCAGGGCGAAGGATCAGGCGAAGATCGAGAGCTACCTGGATGTGACGGCGTCGTCGATGCAGCTCGTGGATGGGTTTCTCACGGCCGCGAAAGCGGAAGTTGTGGCGGAGTCGCAAGGCAAGGCGGATGGAATCTCTGTCGCCAATTATGCGCTCGGGTCAGCGATCGTTGACAACATGAAACCGATGCTCGCCGCGATGGTCGAGAAGGAGATGCGAAAGGCACTCACGACCGGCGTCCTCGACAGCGCATCGACTGCCGGCGGTCCGGCGATACTACGCGGCATCGCATCCCAGCTCAGGAATACGAAATCTCAGCTGTTCCAGGGATTCGGTGCGTCGGTAGTCTCGGGCGATTCCGCATCGGTCGATATTCGCCTGCGCGATGCGGATCTCGATACGACGTTTACCGTCGTTGCTGCGCTTGCACGGGCTGACGACCACTGGCGCGTTGTGGGCATCAGAAATGTGGGGAGATTGCTGGTCGACGTCGACTCCGTAGAGGCGCTACGTCTCGAGCATGTTGTCGCACCGATTCGTGAGAAGATGGCGCGCGCGATTGCCGTGGGCAATGTAACGACGTCGCTTCGGAATGGGTTCTTCAGATCTCGTCTGGACATCTCGGTTTCCGTGAAGAATCAGGGATCCGGTCCAGTCACTTGGGCGGCGGCGAGAGTCACCGGTCCTTCGGGGAAGAAGTCCTACAGCGTGGCGCTTTACTCGTCGACTCCGCTCCAGGTTGGGATGACGGCGGTGATGACAGGCTCAGTCGATTTCAACGAGTTCGATGGAGAGCATGTGGCTCTTCTGCGTAGACCGGAGTTGTTCCACGCAGCGCTCAATTGCGCAATCTTAGAGCATGGCGCGCTCTCAGATACGTTGATTGCCTATGGGTCATGGGCCGACTATCGAAAGGATCATCCTGCGAAGGAGGAGCTAATGTCAAAAGGTGTGGAAATAGACGGAAGGCGGTGACACCTTCTCGGGTGAGTCCATCACCCCCGGGAGAATCCCGGCAACGAAAAGGAGCCACCGCCCATGAAGAAGATGAACGCTGAGCCAGCCACGTCAAGCGCGACGTGGGACACATTGGAATCCTTTGCCCGGATGCATGTCCAAGGATTCATTCAGCAGCTGTTGGAAGAGGAGGTGACCGAGCTGCTCGGGCGACCGAAGTCCGCGCGTCGTAGCGCGGTGGATGCGCCGACCGGAGCGCGCAACGGGCACGGGAAGCCTCGGAACCTCGCGCTCATGAATGGGACCATCGTGGTGCGCCGGCCACGGGTGCGCGACCTGGATGAGCTGTTCGTGAGCCGCCTGCTGCCGCTCTTTCAGCGGCGCACCAAGGAACTGAGCACGCTGTTGCCCGAGCTGTATTTGCATGGCCTCGCGCTCGGGGATTTCGAACTCGCGCTTCGCGGCCTGTTGGGCGATGGGGCGCCGCTGAGTGCGAGCTCGCTTGTGCGCCTCAAGGCGACGTGGCAGGCGGAGTATGCGGTGTGGCAGCGGCGCGACCTGAGCGCCCTCAAGCTGGTGTATCTCTGGGCGGACGGCGTGTATGTGAAAGCGGGGCTTGAGCATAGCAAGGCGGCGCTCCTGGTGTTGATCGGCGCCGACGCGGAGGGGCGGAAACACGTCCTCGCGGTGACCAGTGGCGAGCGGGAATCGGTGGTGAGCTGGACCGCCGTGCTCCGCGACCTGAAGGCGCGCGGGCTCTGCGCCCCCAAGCTCACGATCGCCGATGGGCATCTCGGCCTCTGGGGCGCTCTCGCGGCAATCTATCCGACGAGTGCCGAGCAGCGGTGTTGGAATCACAAGCTGCGGAACGTGCTCGACCTGGTGCCGACGAAACGCCAAGCCGAAGTCACCGTGCAGCTCCAGCAGATCGCCGCGGCGGAGACACAGCGGGCGGCGGAGCGGCTGCGCGACGCGTTTGCCCGCACGTACCGTCGCGTGGTGCCCAAAGCCGTCGAGTGCCTCGAGCGGGATTGGGACCGCCTGGTCGCGTACTACGCCTTTCCGCAGGAGCACTGGAAGCATCTGCGCACGACGAACGTGATCGAGTCTCCGTTTGCCGCGGTGCGGCTCCGCACGACCGCGGCGAAGCGTTTCAAGAAAGTCGACAATGCGACAACGTTGATCTGGAAAACCTTACTCGTCGTCGAACAACATTTCCGCAAACTGAACGCCCCGCACCGCTGCACCGACGTGTACGATGGCGCCGTGTTTCACGACGGCATCTGCACCATGACCCCGACTCGAGAACGGATCGCCGCCTGACGCCTATTTACACACCAATTGACAAGAGCTCCGAAGGAGTGACGCCAATTCAGTCACGGGCCGCGCAGATAGAATTGGTGCGGTGGGCTGAACCTCGATCCCCGATAGCGCGTTAGCTCCTTTTTCGTTGCCGGGATTCTCCCGTGAGTGATTGGTCTCACCCGAGAAAGCGTCACCGCCCCGCTGTCTATTTCCACTCCTCTTAAGATTAGCTCGGCTAGAATCGAACCTTCCTCTCTTAACAGGGGTCGCAGTGCCCTGTCCTCAAATATCGTCATTCGGTCGAGCCGGGCTCGCCGTCCTCGCAATCGCGACGCTGTCGTGCAGCGGTGCAACGGAACCGATCGCACCCGTCGTACGAGTTCTCACGACCGTCACAGTCACGCTCTCGGCGCCGACGATTCAGGTCGCGCAATCGGCGTCTGCAACGGCTGCCGGCCTGGATCAAAACGGGGCGCCCATCGCCGTTGGCGCAGTCACGTGGTCCACAACTTTAGCGTCGGTTGCAACCATTACGACGGCAGGCGTCGTGACGGGCGTCGCACCCGGCCAGACGGTGATCATCGCGTCGAGTGGTGGAAAGCAGGGACAGCAATCCATTACGGTTCTTCCTGTGCCGGTCGCGACGGTCACGGTGGCACCAGCCTCACCGTCGGTGGTCGTAGGCGGCACGCAGCAGCTGACCGCCACGCTCAAGGATGCCAGTGGCAATACGCTCACCGACCGCACCGTCAGCTGGACCACGTCGGACGCGACAAAGGCGACGGTGAGCTCGACTGGCTTGGTGACTGCGGTCGCCGTTGGCTCGGCCACGATCACGGCGACGAGCGAAGGAATGGCGGGCCCGTCCGCCGTCACCATTCTTCCGGTTCCCGTCGCGACGGTCGCGGTGGCACCGGCCGCGCTGTCCGTGGGCGTAGGCGGCACGCAGCAGCTGACCGCCATGCTCAAGGATGCCAGTGGCAATACGCTCACCGGCCGCACCGTCAGCTGGACCACGTCGGACGCGACAAAGGCGACGGTGAGTTCGACTGGCTTGGTGACCGCGGTCGCCGTTGGCTCGGCCACGATCACGGCGAGTGCGGGCGGTGTGACTGGGGCGAGCGTCATCACGGTCGCACCAGCCTCAGCCTCAGGTGTGCGGCTTGCGGTGACGTCGCCTCGGCCTGCGAGCCGATGGTATGTGGTAGTGGACTCGGGGACGCTCACTTCGCCGCAGATGACCAAGTTCCCCGGAAACAACCGCCGTGTGGACACTCTGCTGGTGCCGCTCTCGGCAGGATCAGGGTATCGCATGCGGCTCGAGGTGGCGGATTCGGCATCGACAGATCCCGATAATTTGCCTCTGGTTACTTCCGGCGGGCGTATATCAGGGGTGAGCGTGTTCTTTGGTTCCGTGACGCCGCAGTCGATTGCCGCGACTGCGCTCTCTGCCGTGGTCACGATACCTGATACGGTGTTCGTGGACAGGGCGGTGCCGATTGATCTGACGCTCACGGATCCGAGCCAGGTGCTCTCGGCGCCGTTATGCGCGATTTTCTACTTCGGCACTGCATCGTGGGCGACGGATGGGAATGGCGCCTCCCGCGCACAACAATGCACGCCGACAAACCCAAGCCCGACGAGGGTCAGGTATGCGTGGTCGGCTCCTGCACCGTCAACTACCGGCACACTGTTCAACCAGTTGGAGGTCTTCAATTACACCGCTGGGCAAACGTTCTCCTTCTACGTCCCCAGCCGGCAGCTTGGCCAGCCGTTGAGGACGACAACGGTGGTGTACCCGGCGACCATCAACACATTCGGCACCACGGCGAACAAGGTCAGCATCGTCGCCATCGGTTCTGCAATCACGCCGGCTTTGGTCACAGCCGCAGGAGGCACCGGCATCGTCCTGACCACCGACCCGACGATCACCTTCGTCGCGCGGAGCCCCGCCATCGCATCAGTCGACGGCGCAGGTCGCATAACGGCCGTCGCACCAGGACAGGCGTGGGTCGCGGCGACGAGCACTCTGAGTAATTCCGACTCGGTGCTGATCATCGTGCCGCGCAGTTCTGGGCCGATCCTGCGCACGGACCTCACCAGGTTCGCCTTCCGCATCGGCGATACGGTCACCGCCCGCGTACAGGTGGACACGCGCGGTGCGACCCTCGGTGCGGTGACTGCGACCGTGGCCTGGCCGGTCTACACTGGATCGACAGACACGTATTTCAACGCCTTGGAGTTCCTCGACATCAGCACCACCGGCAGCCCGATGGCGCCTGTCACAACGATCGACCAGACCTTGAATGTCATTCGGATCAACGGCGAATCGGCAGCGGGCGTGACCGGCATCGTACAGCTGGCGGTGTTGCGCTTCATCGTAAAAAGCCCCGGCACTACCGGAATCTTCTTGAATGCAACCGAACTGCTCGGACCGGATTTTTCCAATCTCCTTCCCAGCGCGACCTTCACTCAATACCCGGTCATCGTTCCGTG
Source organism: uncultured Gemmatimonadaceae bacterium (assembly GCA_963817955.1). Classification (GTDB taxonomy): domain Bacteria; phylum Gemmatimonadota; class Gemmatimonadetes; order Gemmatimonadales; family Gemmatimonadaceae; genus JAQBQB01. Next base: position 898,795 of record CAWFQK010000002.1, on the reverse strand, counting down.
AAATCGTCGATTCGTCTTCTCCCGTGCGTAGCCATTGCGTTGGCGATCGCCGCGAGCGGGTGCCATGAATACCGCAGCGTCGTGCCGACGGTAGATCAACCGGCGTCGCGTTCCATCACGCCTCGCATCGACGTGACGTCGAGCGGAACGAGCGCCGTCATCACTCTCGCACTCGATGTGCAGGGCGATGTGGGTAAGATCGGGAGCTTCACCGGGAGACTCCACTTCGATCCGGCGGGACTCGCGTACGACGACGAAGTCGTGCTCAGTGATGGCACGCTGCGCGCCTCGAACCCTGGCGTGGGTGAGATACGGTTTGCGGGTGCGTCGGCCGCTGGGGTCGAGATCGCCGCGCTCGCCAAGTTTCGATTCACCGTGAAGAATGCGGCAGCGCTGCAGGGCGTACGATTCGACCTCGAAGAAATTCACGAGCTGACGCGTGCAGACACGCACGCGAGCGTGCAGAGATCACCGGCACCGCGGCTGTTCCCATGAGCCCCATGCTCAGGGTGCGTCCATGATTCGGTTCAGGACAGTAGCCCCTAGATTCGCGCTCGGTGTTGTTTGCGCGATGGCGGCGGTCACCAGGTTGTCGGCGCAAAATGGGTACGAAGGCGCCGAGTTCCAGCTGAGGCGCCAAGCCTGGTTTGAGGAACAGCGCGCGTATCCCAATCGAGAAGTGAACTGGGAGTTGATTGCTCGCGCGCGGCAGGCACTCATGGCCCGTTCCGGATTCAGCAGCTTATTGTCGGCCGTAAACATCCCGGGCGGTAGCTGGATTCCGATGGGTCCTGACGGGTTCTTTGGGGTTGGCTATTGGGATTCCCAACCGCAGGTGGATGCAGGGCGCGTTGATGCGATCGCGCTGCACCCGACTGCCACCGGCACAATGTTCATTGCATCGCCCAATGGCGGCATCTGGGGCACCACGACTGACGGGGCGAGCTGGAATCCGCTCTTCGACACGCAATGCTCGCTGCAGATGTCCACGGTGAAGGTCGACCCGGTGAACCCGAGCATCATGTATGCGGCAGCGTCGCGTGCGAGTAGTGCCGCGGGGTGCGCGCTGTTCCGGTCCACCGACGGCGGCTCGAGCTGGGCCAACTGGAACGGCGGCTTGAGCATCGGCCCGTACAATGGCGGATACATCGACGACTTCTTCATCGATCCGGCATCGGCTGGGAGCGCGACGGGCACGACGCTGATGTTCACCCGCACCGGCAACGGCATCTATCGGTCCACCAATAGCGGCATCAGCTGGACGAGCACGCTGGCCTTCGGCTGCGTGAAGTCGATCGTGGCGCTCCCGGGTCGCCGCGGTGTCGTATTCGCCGGCCTGGTGGACTATTCGGGGCGCAGCGGACTGTATCGCTCTTCGGACAACGGCGCAACGTGGACGCAGCTTTCGAGTGGTGCCATCGACTTTACGAATACCGGACGAATGCAGCTCGCGGTGTCGGCCGCGCAGCCGAACTCGGTGTGGATCCTTGCCGGCGGTCAGAACTCGGCCTTTCAGTCGGTCATCAGGTGGGATGACGATACCAACAGACTCACGGCGCTGGCGGCGGCAGGAATCGGCTTCAGTGGGCGCACGTGGTTCGGCCTTCAGGCCACATATGACCTCGCGATCGCTGTCGATCCAACAAACGCGAGCCGCATTTATATCGCGGGCGTGCGAGCATTCCGGAGCACAGACGGCGGCGCAACGTTCGCCCCGATGGGTACAGAGATTCACTGCGACTGGCACGCCCTCGTGATTGACCCGCGCAACCCGCGCCTGCTCTACGCCGGCACGGACGGCGGCGTGTTCTCCTCCACGGACGGCGGCGACAGCTGGACGAGTCGTAATTCGGGGCTCGCCATCTCGATGTACTACCCCGGCATCTCGCAACACCCGACAGATCCGACCATCGTACTCGGAGGCCTCCAGGACAACGGCACGCTGTTGTCGAACGGGACTCAGCTCTTCAACTCCGTCATGGGCGGCGACGGTGGATTTGCCGCGATCAACTACTCGTCGCCGGGGACAATTTGGTTTACCTGCCAGTGGCTGCCGGGCCCGTGCATCCAGCGTCGTGTTCAGGTCGGCACGAGTTTCTCGTCCTTCAATGTCACGACCGGCATCGACGGCACTGATCGCGCAATGTTCATCCCGCCCCTCGTGATGGACCCGGTGACGCCCACCACGCTCTATTTCGGCACGATGAAACTGTACCGCACCGTCAACGACGGTGCGCTGTGGACTGCAATTTCGAATGATCTGACGAAGGGGTACGGGCCCATCATGGCGATCGCGGTCGCACAATCGGATCCGCAGACGATTTACGTCGGCACGATGGATGGAAACGTCCAGGTGTCGCGTGACGGCGGCACCACGTGGACGCTGAGCACGTCGGGACTCCCGAATTATGCGATCACTGATTTCGCAATCCACCGCGCGAATCCGGCGCGGGCGCTGGTGACGCTGAGCGGGGGGCTCGGTTCACACGTGTTTCTCACCACCAATGCCGGTCAAAGCTGGACGAACGTCAGCGGGAACCTGCTCGACATGCCGGTGAACGCGGCGGTGATGGTCGACGACGGGACGAACCATTTCTTCATCGGCACCGACGTCGGGGTGTTCGAGACCACGGATGCCGGCTTGACATGGACCAATTCGCCTTCTGGACTTCCCAACGTCGTCGTGAACGACTTGTCGTACAACCCGACCAGCAAGCAACTGGTGGCCGCGACCTATGGGCGCGGCCTCTTCAAGTATTCGCTGGCAAACCCGTCGGCGGTACTACGGGGCGACGTCAACCGCGACGGCGCGGTGAACGCGTTCGACGCGCTGTTGGTGCAGCAAGCGCTGGTCGGAATGCAGATGCCGTCCGGACTCACGATCATGCCGCACGGAGACGCCAACTGTGACGGCCGGGTTGACGCGGCCGATGCGCTCATCGTACTGCGCGCATCGGTGGGGCTGACGACCGCAGGAGCGTGCGTCGGAACGAGTCGGTGACGATCAGCGCTCTCTGGATCGACATTCTGGATCTATATATCGACATTCTGGATCTATATAATGAAGGTTGACGTCAGCCTTTGGCCGGGTACTGGTCATCGACCCCATCACAAGCGCCGCCGAGCCAGGGATCAGTGTCTATTTCAGCACGCCGGATGGAGGCCGCTTCGTAGTGGGCCAGACGTCGGCATCGGCCGCGGCCGGAAACCCGATGGTGACGGACGGCCAAGGGTATGCCCAGGTATATTGGGTTCTCGGATCGAAGCCTGGTGCGCAGACGGCTCAGATTGCCGCACCGTGGATTGCCGGATCGCCGGTGCAATACTTGGGAGTGGCGATTCGCGCGGCCGTCGTGCTGCCTGACAACGTGCTGTTCGAAGGTGGCGCCGGCGAAACCGTTCGCCGAGAGCTGCTCAAGCAGGCGGACGTGCACACCCTGCTGCGTCTCCCCACCGGGATCTTCTACGCCCAGGGTGTGAAGGCGAACGTGCTCTTCTTCGACCGCAAGCCGGCGCAGGAAAAGCCGTGGACGCAGAAGCTCTGGATCTACGACCTGCGCACCAACATGCACTTCACGCTCAAGGAGAACACGCTCAAACCGAGCGACCTCGTTGATTTCGCGGCGTGCTACAATCGGAAGAACAGAAACAGCCGGAAGGAGAGCGAGCGCTTCAAGTGCTTCACGTACGAGGAACTCGCAAAGCGCGACAAGCTCAACCTGGACATCTTCTGGTTGAAGGACGAAGCGCTGGAGGAATCCTCCAACCTGCCGGCGCCCGAGGTCATTGCGGCCGATATCGCCGCTGATCTCGAAGCTGCGTTGGAGCAGTTCGCCGCGATTTCGGAAGACTTGCGATCCCGATGATGAAACCACGTCGTGTCGAGCTGGGTGTGCGATAGCGGTCCCAGGCTTGCCGGCACAGACACAGTGTAGTACATTGTCCGTACGTGGTTTTCGCAGGAGTTTACGATGCCAGCCAACGCGGCTCAGGCTTATCTCGATTTGCCAGCGGACGATCGGCTCGAGACTCGGCTTCCGAAGGTCCTGAAGCGACACGCCGAAACCGTCGCCAAGTCCCGAGGGGAGTCGTTGTCGGAATACGTGGTCGAGGTGCTCGCCGAGCGAGTTGCCAACGAGATCGGCAGCACGCAAGAATGGCGACTCACCGCCACCGAGCAGGCCGAGTTGCTGCGCATCCTCGCTGCTCCGGTGCCCACGACCGCCGCGCTGCAAGCGGCGACCCGGCGCGCCGAGTCCCTGTTCGGCATCTGATCCGGTTGGCCGGATACGCAATCGACGATGTCTTCTCACTCTGGACCGCGCTTCCCGCTCGTCCAGCTCGCAGCGCACCACGAAGTTCAACAGTTCAGCAGCGGCGATCATCCCGGCGCGCAGGAAATCGACGACTACCTGAGATCCAGTGCGCTCCCGGAGCAGTCCGCTGGTCTCAGCAGCGTGTGGATCGCGATCGACTCTCAGGCGAGTGATCCCGGCGCACAGGTCGCCGGATATTTCACGCTGTCGCCGCTTTCGGTGCCGGTAACTCCGGCCGTTCTCAGCCAGCTCGGTCTGCAATCTGTCCCATATCGCGCCGTCGGGGGCTACCTGCTCGGAAGGCTCGGTGTGGCATCGCACCTCCAGGGTCAAGAACTTGGGTCGCTCCTGGTCGCCGCCGCCATCAAGATCGCGACGCAGGCTCGCGACGAAACAGGCGGGGCCTTCCTCGCCGTCGATCCGAAGAACGACAAGCTCCTCGCGTGGTACGAGCGTCTCGACTTCGGATTTCGTCGCTTGGATCCGACGACCCCAGGGAAGCGCCGTCTCACATTGAGGCTGTAGCGCGCGTGCCCTAGCCCGGATGACCTGCGCTCCCCCGATAATGAGAGCCTTCTAATCTTTCCAGCTCGCGCTTGACGTGGCTGGCTCAACCTTCCTTCTTCATGGGCGGCAACTCCTTTTCGTTGCCGGGATTCTCCCGGGGGTGATTGGTCTCCCCGGAGAAGGGGTCACCGTCTTCGTCTGTTTTCACACGTTTCGACAGTAGCTCAGTTGAACCTCGTCGTCACCGAATCAGACGCCGTCACCTCTGGCGACTTCAACGCGCAGGTCGACGCCGCGACCGCTCGCGCCGACGCCATGCGATTCACCGATGCACGCGCAGGGTCGACCGTCGCGGACGAGACGGCCGTACTCGCTCGGGCCCACGGCTATCGCCTTGGTGAGGCGCGCGCCTTGCGCGCCGGAGCGGCATGCCGGTCGCGTCTCCTGGATGTCGAGCGCGCTCTGGAACAAGCAACGACAGCCGAGACCATCTTTACCCAACTCGGCGAGGGTCGGGAGCGCGCCGCGACACTCACCGCGATCGGCCGACTGCACCTGCAGCGGGGTGATTGCGTGGAAGCCGCTCGCTTCCACGTCGACGCCCTCGAGCTTCAACGTCAACTACTCGACACCGCCGGCGAGGCCGAGACTCGGCGCGCGTACGGCGCGGTTCATTTAGCCGCTGGCGAAATCGCACCCGCGATCGACCAGTTTCGGGCGAGCCAGGATTTATGCGAGGCGCTCGGCGATACCCGTGGCGTCATGATGGCCGCGATGAACATTGGGTGCGCTCTCGGATCGGTCGGACAGTTTCACGAGAGTCTCGCGTTTCACGAGCGCGCCCTGGACTACGCCCTCCATTGCTCGGATGCCGAGCAGGCCGCTACCGCACACAACAACATCGGGTATGGGCACGCCAGGCTTGGTCAACGAGAGACCGCGCTCATGCACTATCAGGCAGGGCTCGCGCTCGCACGCTCCGCCGGCAACGTCGGTTCGGAGGTTCAGGTTCTCGAGAACATGGGGCTTCTGAAATCGGACGCCGGGGACATTGAAGGCGCGCTCGCGATATTTCGTCAAGTAGCCGACATGAGCGCTGAGAGCCGTCTCCGGGTTCACCAAGCCGAAGCCAAACTGCGCACGGGTGAGCTGTTGGTGCGCGTCGGGCAGTATGACTCCGCGCTGATCGCCTTGAACGCCGCGCTCGACCTGAATGGCGAAACGAACGTACGGCAGCAACTGGGGGACATTCACCACGCGCTCGTGGCAGTGCACGAAGCCCGTGGCGAGCCGACGCTCGCATTGCGCCATTTCAAGCTGTATTACGATGTGCGCGAGGAACTGCGCGGGGCGGACGCCGAGCGCCGCGTGCTCAGCGTAATGATCCAGTCCGAGGTTCGCGAAAAGGAACGAGAGGCAAACCTGCTCCGTGAGCGCAACGCGGCGCTCGATGCTGCGAACCAGGAGAAGGCTCGGCTCTTGACGCAACTCGAAGCGCAGGCCGTGGAACTGGATCGATTAGGTCGCGAGGACGGACTCACCGGGCTTTGCAATCGACGCGACCTCGATCTGCAGCTACCGGTCGAGTGGGAACGCGCTCGCCGGTACGCCCATCCGCTCGCCGTCGCGCTGGTCGACATCGACTATTTCAAGCGCGTCAACGACACCTTCTCGCATGCGACAGGCGATGCGGTGTTGCGAGCCGTCGCGCACATCATCCGAACGCATTCCCGCCGAGTCGACGTGGTCGCCCGCTATGGTGGGGACGAGATCGCGATGGTGTTCGTGGAGACCTCGCTCGCAGACGCGCATCGTGTGTGCGAGTCTATTCGAAGCGCAGTCGAGCAGTTCGACTGGGAGTCTGTCGCTGGCGGCCTGAGGGTCACGATCAGCGTCGGTCTCGCGAGCAACGACAACGCGGTGAGTCACGATGAGGCGCTCAGGGCGGCCGATGCGGAGCTCTACCGCGCCAAGGACGAGGGTAGAAACCGCGTCGTGTCGAGCCGAGTTCTGCACAGTCCATGTCCCGCAGCTGACGGTAGGATCGGCCTGGCGTAAGAAAGACTAGTAGAGTAGTCTATAGCATACTGGTCTTTCCGGAGCCGTCATCATGCTACCCGTCCCCAAGGCCATGATCGGCCGGACGATCCTCGCACTCGGCGAGGCAAAGGCTGGGCGGCGCTTCGACGCCCGCCATCTCGCGCGGCTCACAGCCGCGCGGGCCGCGCTGGGCCCGCGGGCGGCCAACGCCAAGCTCCTCGCCTTCGCGGGGACCTTCACGACCGAGGTGCGAACGGTCGCTCGGGGGCGGTCCGACGTCGAACTCATCGACCTCGAACCGCTATACCAGGAGGACCAGGGGAGCGACCGCTGAGCGAACTTCGTGGCATAGCCGTTCGCTGCAAATGGTCACATACGGAAGCTGTCGCCCTCGCCGCGATCTCGTATGAGTGAGGAGCCAGCCGAAGCACCGTGACATCACCGGCTGTGGCGACGGATCGCTTTCTTCGGAGACAGAATCCGACAGTACTTCCGATGCCGACGCCTCAGTGCGACGATCCTCCAACAGCTCTATCCCACTGCGATAGGTGCTGTGGAGCAACTCAATGCCGTTCTCGACTGGGACTACCGGGGTCCGGCGCACGCAGATGCGCCGTTCCCACGCGGATGGAAGTTTTCGTATCGGATACCTTCCGGATTCACTATGACGTGACCGATGCCCGAGCGGGCGCTTTTCGGCTTGGGGATGCAACCGGTCGGACTCATGCCGCGCAAAGCGGCGAACACGTAAACATCGATCCCCACGGGTTTCCGAGAGCCTAACGCGGACGGCAGTTTCGTCCGCTCTCCTCGGTTCCATTGCGTCGAGCCATCGGTTTCACTGCCCAAGCGCTGTCGGCCAGACCGCGCTCACCCAGGGTATACGTTCGCCACGTCGAGAAGACGCCACGACTTGCGAATTCGGCCCAAGGCACAACTGATGGACCAGCCGGGACGCAGCCATCGGGTCGCGGATTCGGGAGCCGGGATCGGCCCAACCTTGCGCAACCTTTGATCCTGCCAGACCGCAAGCCAAAGCTGACCGGACTCCACCTTGGCGATCGTGTAGTGATCAAACTCCAGGTAATCGTCGTCGGCGAGCTTCGACGCATCGATCGAAAGCCGATCGGTGACGTTGCGGAGAATCTGCGCAGCGCGCTCGGCCTTGGGCAAATCCCGGGCGGAGGCGGCGCTCCTCTCCATCGCTTCATCGCCGGCTTCGAGTGAGACGTAGCCATTCTCGCCGAGCCACTGCGAGAGCTTCTTCGTCACGGTGCCTGCCGACCGCAGGAGGTCCTCCCCGGCGATCACCTTGCGAATCATGAAGTAGCCGAGGAAGCTGTCGAGATGCTCGACGATCTTCTCCGGGCCGAAGAGTTCGCAGAACTCGCGGTGTTCCTCACCTTTGGCGTTGTAGCACCGCTCGAAGAGAGCCGCCTCCGATGCGGACAAGCTCTCGGAGGCGTAGCCGTTCAAGTGAGTCTGCAGGAGATCGAGCACAGTGTCGTACTTCGCCAGGGTTCTGGGCGCGAGCCTCGAGCGTTGCTCTTTGAGGAACTCTTCGAGCACGCCGTTGATCTTGGACTTCTCCGGCTGCTTCCTCATTCTTCTTCGTCCCAGTCCACGTACTGCGGCGGGTTCTGCCCGACGCGCTGCGTCACTATGGGGAGCTTTCCGCGCGGCGCTTTTGCGGTGATCGCGAGCACGGTAATCTGATGCCACCAATCGTCGCCGAAGTCGAACCAGTAGCCGAAACTGTCGCCGATCGCGAGGCCGAGGGAGTCGACGGTCGTGCGCTCCACGCTTCCGTGGCTCTTTGGTTCATCGAAGAGATCATCGATGACCATGGATAGCCCGTAGCGCCGCGCGCTGGGGTCCATCGGCCCCGTGCCGCCAATCTGGAACTCGTACAAGTGCTCTTCTTCGCGGCCGAAGGCATGGAAGATCGCACTGTGGAGCTGCGCGAGCGTGTGGTCGCCACGGATCGCGATCGTCCGCGAGACCTTCGGATTCTTCCGGACGAAGCGTTTGCTCATCGGACCGCTGAGGATGGATACATCGAGCGAAAATACCCGCTTCTCCCCTGATGACGCCGTCGTAGTCCGCCTCTTCGCCGGCGACTTCATTCTCTTGATCCGCGGTTTTGTCATTGTGGCACGGCAAGTAGTATTGCGTCGATCTATCGCTCCTCGTCGCTCCCGTTCGGAGTCAGCGGTCGTCAGCCATGGCGCCGCCGGCGTCGACGGGCAACTCGACACTGTCGGCGAGACCTCGACCACCTGCCCGCCGCGCCAGATAGCGAGAGGCACGCCCAACTGAATGATGTCCCGCCGGAGCAAACATCAATATATCGCTGAAATGCCACCGCTGAATGAGACAGACCGCTGGGCGCGCCGCGACGAGCACCTCGTCAACATCTTCGACGAAGGCGAGTTGCCCCGGGGCCCAACCATCCGGAAATTCCGGATAGTTCGGCAGGAAGGCACTCGGCAGGTCACCCGCGAGGTGGAGCACTACAACCTCCAAGCCATACTCGCCGTGGGCTACCGCGCACTTGAGCGAGTTCCTGGTGAAAGGCTTCACCATGGACGACGAACGGCTCAAGAATCCGCCCGGCAAAGGGCAGACGGACTACTTCGATGAGCTGCTCGAGCGGATCCGCGACATCCGTAACATTCTCCGCGACGACGGCCTGTCCTATGGCGACTACGTCGAGCAGTTGACGTTCCTGCTGTTCCTCAAGATGGCGGATGAACAGTCCAGGCCACCTTTCAACAAACCGTCACGCATCCCGAAGGGATTCGACTGGAGCGCGTTGCTGAAAGTCGAAGGCGACGAACTCGAGGTGCACTACCGACGCACTCTCGAAGAACTCGGCAAGAAGTCCGGCCTGCTGGGCCTCATCTTCCGGAAGGCACAGAACAAGATCCAGGACCCGGCCAAGCTCCGCCGCCTCATCGTCGACCTCATTGGCAAGGAGCAATGGACTAGCCTCGGCGTCGACGTAAAGGGCGACGCCTACGAAGGCCTGCTCCAGAAGAACGCCGAGGATGTGAAGAGCGGCGCGGGACAGTACTTCACACCGCGAGCGCTCATCGCGGCAATGGTCGAAGTCGTCGGACCCCACATGAAATACCACGAAGGCAGTATGCGGCAAGCGCTCCGCCGCATCGACGCGTTTCTCGATGCCCAACCCACGGCGTTCGCCCCGCTCATGCGTTCTTTCGCTCGGCAGGAGCTCACCGCCACCATCGATCAAATCAGCGCATCCTCCACCGCTCAGGAGGTTGGTGGCCGCGCCAGCAGAAAGGAGACGTCGAAACTACGCGCGCTGCGCCTTGCGCTGCGGATCCACCATATGGATTCCATCGCGGCGATCGCGAAGCATCGACTGCTGGCTGTTCCCGATTTCAGCTCGCTCACCACACCGCGTTCGACCGTGTCGAAATCTGGTTTCGGAGTGTGGCAGAGAAGCTGGAAGCTACGGTGACTGCCAACTGAGCGCTACGTCACATGGATGACGGAGCGCGGCTACGCGACCCGAAATGTCTATCGCCGTGTGCCCTCGTTGATGCAGTTCGGTCCCTTCGCGCAGGCGCAGGGCGCGACCCAATCTCCATCGCGAAGGGATCCTCGGCCGTGATCTGAGTCGGATCCTGGAAATGCCGCAGCGCTCTCGCTTGGCGGACGTGCCACGCGCGATCACCTGGGACGAGGTCCGACGCATGGTGGAGACGGTCGATCAGCGCGCCGGGGACAGCATCAGGGCCACTGGACGGCCGGCGCGTTTGACACCAGCGCCTTCAAGGCGTGCACCCGCTGACTCCGTCGCAAGCCATCAGCGCACGCGCAATGTCGTCGCACGCGCGATGTCGTCGATTGCGGTCAGTGCGTACGGCGTCAGAACGGCGAAGCCGCACTGGCAGTAACCCGCCTTTGCGAACATCTGAATCCGCGGATCAACGCCCAGTTTGATCACGTGAGGCCTGCACGCAACCTCGGCGGAGCAGTATGGGCACGGGGTCATTTCGAGTGATGTGATTCCGGCCTCTGGTTCCGAAGCGTCTTCGGATGGCCGCACGGAGGCTCTCGCCGGGATGATGTCACCGCCTGCCACCACCCTAAGATTGCCGAGCACGTCACTCTGTGCGAAGGTGCGAGCGAGGGAGGAGGGCATTGTGTCGGATGAGATGATCGTGATGGCGACGGCATGCTGAAATGGGCAACGGTTACGTACCGTCTGGAACCACTTTTCGAGCATGCCGACGTGGAAGTATCGACCGGACGGGCGTGAACGTGAGCCCTCTCCGGGATTTGAGTGGGTCGCCCAGCATAGTATGGTATTCTCATTAGAGTACCAGCGATGGCGGACCGGACGACATACGCGACGATCCTGGGGGTCACGGCCAGTGCGGTGGGCGGGACCTCGATCCCCGATGATGAGAACCGTCTAATCTATTCCACCCATTATGAGGCCGGAAAACCCCAACCTTCTAATCTTTCCCGCCCACTATTATAGAGTCGGATGACCCACGAACTTCAAGTCAAGTTCGCGCACGTCCCGACCGATGCTTGCGGTGTGGCCGCCGGTCTGGTGCCAGCTGGTACCCCATTCGTGCCCTCGATACGTGGAGGCGATCGGGTCCGACTTGCACGCACGATTCCGCACCATGCGCATTGCTGCTATTCGGACCCACTGGATCGCCTAGCAGCAATGCCGGTTTCATGATGCGCCAATCGCCGGACGTCCCGCACACCATTTAGAACGGAGAGCCATGTCGGTACATCGATTTCGCTGCCAAGTCGTGCTGGTTGCGTTGACACTGTTTGCCGGATCCGTGGATGCGCAGGATTGTGCCGGTTTGCCGAAGCTCGAACGGCCGATCCTCGACAAATGTTCGGGCGGCATCAAAGGCATGTTTCAGCAGGTCACCAGCACAGGATGCGTCGGTAACAACACCCGCAAAACGTTCGCGTTCGAGCGCATGTCGCGCGGCTTCAACGACGGCCTGGAGTACGATTCGGATAAGTTCTTCTTCACATCGCTCGACGACTCGGCGCGTGTCGTGACCGTGGACTCGTTGCGGGGCTGCCAAGGCGAGACCGTCAACCTCGAGCTCGTACCGGGGAACGTTTCGACGTTCGAGTACGAGTTGATCGCGCCGTCGAACGTCACTGTGGCGCGCAAGGCCTTCAGCACATGGTCAGGCGACAAGATTCTGGGTGAGAGCGTATCGCTACCAGAGACGGGCTACTACACCCTCAAAACGCGCACAACGGCAGCGGCGAAAACGACCGAATCGCGCCAGCGGGACGGATCAATTCGATATTCCACGAATTATCCCCGCCATTTTCGGGTCGGTTTTCGCAGTGACGCATCGGTCGCCCCGCTCGTCTCGGGCGCCAAATTGAATGCGACGGTGACGAGGGTGCAGCCGTTCATTCGCCACGTCGCCGTCAAAGGCGGCACGAAGGTTCGTTTCCGGTTCGCGAGCATGGGCACCGGCGACTTCCTCGTAAAGGTCATGCGCGGGACGGGCGAAGAGCTGTACCGCAACGACACCCCGACGGGCTACTACGAATCGAGCGCGTTCACGCCCAAGTCGGACGAGATGTTTCGCGTCGAGGTTCAGCCGTGGGGTGCAACGCAGTCGGTCGGCCTCGAGTTCTCTGTGGTCGACGACAAAGCGACCGGCGAGGCGGTGACGGCAACGAGCAAAGTGTCAAGCGCCTTCAAGTTGCCGGCAAACTTCGACGCACGATCGAACGCGAAGGTGTCGACGAGCGAGACGAGTCGCCTGATCTACAAGGCGGAGAAACCGGAGAACCTCACCGTGACCGTCCGGCCGTCTCAACTCGCGGGTCTCCAGATCCGCGTGCGCATCTATAATGAAGAGAGCGAGGAGCTGGCGCTGAAGCCGACCGTGGTCACCGGGCCGATGCCACTGCCGGTTGCGTTGTCGCAGGCGGGAACGTGGATCGTTGAGTTGATGCCAGTTTCGGCAACCGACATGCAAGAGGCTGGCGACGCGAAGTATACGGTGGAGTTCGCACCGCGCGCTGACGTGGCGGCCCCAATCGCTACCTCGCGCAAGCCGCGAGTCCCACCGCGATAGATACGCAGATCTCTGCAGCCTGCTCCGAGCCATGCAACATGGTCCTTCGTGGGCAGGCTACCCTCGACGTGAGCGATCCGGCCCTGCGCTTTGAGGTCGGGTCGCTCGGGGGCGTCGAGCCACTTTCCAAACAACGGGTCCTCAACATCGTGGGGACGGGCATCGAGTAGCGAGCCACGAATTCGCTCGACTTCAAGCCTTGCCCGTTCTCGCGACGAACGGCGAGTAAAGCCCGCTGCCGCGCCGACGAGAACTCGTTCCAAAGCTGCGTGTAGAGTGGATCGTTCTCCCGCGCCAGGACTCATCTTCAAGATCCGGCCCGACATGATGACGAGTCGAGGCGGCGCGGCCGCATGTGCCATTCCCTCACCAGTGCGTATTCCGGCCGAAGCGGTCACATTCCGTGCGGCGTTGAGACGCGTCACCATTCAGCCTCGGCCTACTTGGCCGGCGGCATTGGTGCCGCCACCGCAAGAGCGATGAACCGCGCGAACGGCGCGATATCCGACCGGGCGCTGGCGGCATCGAGCGCGGCAAAGTAGGTGGCGCGTTGCTCGTGCCGGATGACGGTCCATGGGTATCCGCCAGAGGCCAGCATCGCATTCATGACGAAGCGCGCCATGCGGCCGTTGCCGTCCATGTACGGATGGATGAAGACGAAGAAGAAGTGACCGAGGACGGCGCGCACGCCGGCGCTCGGTTCGCCGGCAAGAAGCTCGAAAAACGCCGGCATCATGTCGCGCACAGCCTCGGGCGACGGCGGGACGTGGGTGGCGTTCTTGATGTAGGCGGGCCCGTTTCGGTAGCCTGCCAGATCGGATGCTTCGAGTACGCCGGCGTCCACGCTCGCACTGAAGAGCTGCCGATACCAGCGGGCATGGTCATCGGCCACGACGTCGGCGGCCGACTCGCCGCTGAGCATGCGGCCGACCGATCCCATCACCGCCTGGAACGCGCGGTGATACCCGAGCGCCGCCCACGCGTCCTGCGCCGCATCGCCGGCGCCGTCGAGGGGATTCCAGTTGCCCGTGGCGACGCGCTCGATCAAGGCCTCAGTCACGCGGTAGCCCTCGATGGAGAGCGAGTGATAGGCATCCGTCTCGTAGATCGCCTGCACATCCGCAAGATAGGCCTCGGTCGCTTCTGGTGATGGCGGCGGTCCCGGCTCGGGCGGCATCGCCCCCAGCACGACGTCGCGCATCTGCTGCCAGAGAAGGTGCATGCGCAGCACGTGTGGCGACTCGGCCCTCGTCCGGCCAAGGACGGGCAGCGGTGCGTCGAACGGATTCGACTCGCGCACGTCGTAGCCGGCGTCGCGCATGGTTTCGAGGATCTCGTCCGCCATCGCGGCCCGGCCGGCCGCCCGGAGCGCGCCAGCGAGTCGTCCGGAGACCACCGGTCGGCCTCCCTCGAGGAGCGGACGACTGAGGTCGGAAGCGTCCCGCACTTGCGCCAGCGCAACCTGCGCTTCGACGGGCCAACTCTGGAAGAAATGCTCGGAAACGGCTATGAGCGCCGCCGGCACCGGGAGTACACGCAACGCTCCAGACTGCGCGATCTCGCGCACGGGCGGAAAGCTCGGGCTCGCGTACAGCATGAGCGAACTCCCTTCAGGGAGCTCGATCGAATTGTTTGCGCCTTCGGGCGCGTGCACGACGATGTGCCGCGGCAGGCTCGTGGCGCCCGTGTGGACGAGCAGTGAATGCAGCGGCGACAGATGCCAGCGCGCGCCAAAGCGCGTGTCGCAATACCCGGCGACAAAATCAAGCATCGCCGCGAACCAGGGCGTGCTGTCACCCGCGGCGTCTGACGGGCGCGAGGGGACGTACCACCCCTTCACGACGCGCCGGAGAAATCCCGCCTTCTCGAGCGACGCCGTTTCCCTGGGCCTGAAATCGCGAGCCTGGAAGACGGCCGCCCCACCGTCTTGCAGCGCCTTGAGACGCCTGAGCGTCTTGGCCAGCTGTCGTTGAGCGGGAGTGGTCTTTGGGGCTGGCATTGGACGGATGAGCGAGCGCGGCACGCCGTGGTTGTCGCCGTTCCAGTACACGTCTTTCGCGACGTACGAAATATAGTCTATTTGCGCGGATGGTCACACGTCTGTTGTCTCGTACCGTCTCATCTGGACCAATACTACCATTCCCCGCATGCGGGATCGCGCCGCACAATGCGAGGTATCGCTTGCCCAAGAGTAGGATCACTTGCGCTGTGTCCGCTTCCGCGTGTTAGCCTGGTCGGGGGTTTGCGGTTACCTCACACTATTATATGATGTCTCATGCCGCAGGCTCACGGCGGTTGCGCAAACGGAACCCTGTGTGATCGCCGCATGGAGAAACGAGGAAAATGAATTGCGCTGAGTGTGGCAGCGATCGGGTGACAGTCGAGCGCAAGGCGGTAATCCGGTACGACATGGGGGGATTGCATCACGCGACGCTTCAAGGCGTCGAGATACGGCGTTGTGGAGCATGCGGCGACGAGAGCGTCAAGATCCCCCGCATCGGTCAGCTGCATCGCGTGTTGGCTGACTATCTCGTCCGGCAACCACGTCTGCTGCTTGGCGTCGAAGTCCGCTTTCTGCGAACGCATCTCGGATTGTCGTCGGAGGATTTCGCCCACCGCATGGGCGTCACCCGTGAGACGGTTTCCCGCTGGGAAAACGACAAGGAGCGCATGGGCGAACCGACCGATCACCTGCTCCGCGCCCTAGTGAAGTCGCACGAGCCGACGGACAATTACGCCGTGGACGATCTACTGCGTGATCTGCCGGACACATTGAGCGCTCCGAGGGCGAAGGCGGTCAACGTCACTGTTCAAAATGAAAGGACCGGCTGGAAAGCAGAGTCGGCAGGCGTAGGCTGACATCTCGGTTTTCTCATTGACGGAGAAACGCGTCGCCTCGCGCTCCCTGGTCCGGCGGCGACTCCCGACCGAGCGTCCGCCAACCGCGCCCGGCGAAATGCTGCTCGAGGAGTTCCTCAAGCCGCTCGGCATCTCGCAATCGGCGTTCGCGATCCGATTGGGCGTGTCGTTTCCCCGGCTGAAGGAGGTCATTCGCGGCAAACGCGCCGTCACTCCAGACACGGCGCTTCGCCTGGCCCAAGTCACCGGGATGAGTGCCGATTTTTGGCTCGGGCTCCAGTCCGACTGGGATCTCTGGCACGCGCTACGGTCAAAGGATGCCAAGCAGATCGCCAAGCTTGCCCCGCTGCCCCGCGTCCCTCTGCGCGCTCCGCGGTAGGTAGCTGTTCCATGGCCCGCCGGTCACAGAGATCCTTCGCTTTGCTCAGGATGACAGGCTTTGCTCAGGATGACAGGCTTTGCGCGTACCGTGGTCAGTGATCAGTTGTCAGTTGTGAGTGTACGGGTCGTGCGCACCAGGGCGCCTGGCTCGCAGGCCACTATCGCCGGTCGGCGAGGTTCGGGTGTCCAGTTGTGAGTCGTGAGTTGTGAGTTTGTAACAACGCGCAACGCATCACTCATCACTGGAAACTCGGAACTCGCCGACCGGTGGGCCGACCGCTACGGAGCAGCCAGCGACATCCAGCTGGTCAACGACCCGGAGCCCAATCCACGCTGCGCCGCCCGGTGCGAGAAGGCACGCATGCTCGACAACCCGAAGCCGCGCCCGTGTCCCGTGTCCCGTCTCTCACCCCCGCTCCAGCCCCGCCGCAAGCTGCTCCAGCTCCAGCCTCGACGCCGGATCGACCAGCCCCGCTGTGACCGTGATCACAGCTCGTAGCGCTCCCACGGCGCCACCCGCCTCACCCGAGGTCGCGTCAACCAGCCTCACCAGCGCCGGCCGAACCGGTGCCGGCAGGGTGAGCGCCGCCAGCCAAGCCTTGGCGGCCGAAGCTCGTTCGGCGCGAATTGCCGGCGCCAATCCGCGCTCGGGGAGGCAGTCATGTGACAGCCTGGCGGCGAGGTAAGTGGCCAGCGCCACCTCCCGCTGGCCGCCGAGCGGCGCACGCCCTGCCAACGCGGCGAGCGCCGCGAAGCGAAAATTGGCTGGTGCCAGAGCGTATGGCGGGGAATTCACGAGCACAGCGCAATCTGGCCCTATCACGCGTCCCTCCGCTACCCGTCCGCCATCTGCCATCGTCCCCGCCCGCTATATTTTGCGCATGGCGCAATCGGCGAAATCCGTCCTCTGGGTAGATGACGAGGCGGAGCTCCTCGAACCTCACCGCATCTTTTTGCGGGACAATGGGTTCGAGGTCGAAATGGCATCCAATGCCGGCGAATCGCTGCTCACCCCTCGGCGCTGACGCATGACGCCATCCCGGCCAGAGAACCTGCGCGTTTCGAGTTCCACGTATAGACGGCTGCTGCCCTTCCTGCGCCCCCACTGGTGGCGGATGACGGGCAATGTGGTGTGCAGCACACTCGCCGCCGCGCTCGGCGCGTTTTCGTATACGCTGCTCATTCCGTTCTTGAACGCGCTGTTCCAGCAAAAAGACAGTCTGCTCTCCAAGGACTCTGGCTGGATCACGCGGCTCCAGAACGTCACCATCGGGGCCTTCCTCGATCCGCGCAATCCCAAGGGCTCGCTCGCGGTCGTCATCCTCGTGATGGTTGCTGTCGTTGCGGTGAAGAACGTCTTCGTCTGGCTGGCCGGTCAGTTCGCTGCGTCACTGCAGGAATACGTCACCCGTGACCTGCGCGACCGGGTCTTCGAACACATGCAGCGACTGCCGCTCGGGTACTTCCAGCAGACGAAAGTCGGCCAGATCATCTCCAAGATCCTGTCTGATACCGATCAGACGAAGGTGCTGATCACCGAGTTGGTGACCCGGACCGTACAGAACGCGGCGACGATCGTCACGACCATCGCGGTGCTACTCGCGATGAATGTCAAGCTCACCCTGCTGTCGCTCATCGTCGCGCCACTGCTCACGCTGGCGCTGCAGCCGGTGCTGCGAAGACTTCGTAAGGGGTACCGCCGCAGTCGGAACGACTTCGGCGAGGCCACCAGCGTATTGCAGGAAGTGGTGAGCGGCGTACGCATGGTGAAGTCGTTCGGCGGAGAACCGTACGAGGATGAACGGTTTGGCTCGGCGAGCAGCCGGTACTCGGAAGGCATGGTTCGCATCAATCGCGTCGCCGCGCTATCGCAGCCACTGACGGAAGTGATCGGCATGTCCATCGCCGTGCTGATTCTCTGGATTGGCGCTATCGATGTGTTGAGTGGCAAAGGAATGGATGCTGGTAGTCTGATCGTCTTCATGACGCTCGTGATGCAGCTCCTGCCGCCGCTCAAACAGCTTTCGCAGGCGCCCACCACGGCGCAGCAGTCGCTGGCCGCCGCCGAGCGATTGTTCGACGTGTTGGATCGGCCCACCGAGCAACAGAGCGACCGCGGCACCAAGGTGATCGAGCGCCTCGAACGGGGCATTGAATTCAACGAAGTGTCATTCGCCTATGACACCGAGCCCGTGCTCAGCGACATCAGCTTCGTGGCGCGGCGCGGATCGGTGATGGCGCTCGTTGGAGCGAGCGGGGCGGGGAAGAGCACACTCGTCGATCTCATTCCACGTTTCTACGAACCCACCGCGGGCCGCGTGTTGTTCGACGGCGTGGACGCCCGCGAGATCAAACTGTCGTCCCTTCGCGCGCTCACCGGCATCGTGAGCCAGGACACGGTGCTGTTCAACGACACGGTCCGCAATAACATCGCCTACGGTGCCGCCGAGCGGTTCACGCAGGAGCAGGTGGAGCGCGCCGCCCGAGCCGCGAACGCCCACGACTTCATCGTTGCGTTGCCTGACGGTTACGAGACGGTCCTCGGCGAACGCGGCACGCGTCTGTCCGGCGGGCAGCGCCAGCGGCTCGCGATCGCCCGCGCTCTTCTCGTCGATCCACCAATCCTCATCCTCGACGAGGCCACGTCGGCGCTCGACACCGAGTCGGAACGACTCGTCCAGGAAGCCGTGGACCGATTGCTCGCCGGCCGCACGGTGTTCGTCATCGCGCACCGTTTGTCCACCATCATTCATGCTGACGTGATCCTGGTGCTCGATCACGGACGCGTGGTGGAACGGGGGACGCACGCCGAACTGCTCGCCGAACGTGGAACGTATTTCCGTCTCCACTCCCTGCAGTTCCGCGACGAACGAGTGACCGCCAACGTCTGATATGCGCGTCCTGTTCTATCTGACAGACATGCAGTGGACGGGAAGTGCGCGCGCGATCTTCGTTGCCGCGCGCGGGCTCGCGGCGCGCGGCCATCAGGTAACCGTCGCCTGCTGCGGCGAGAGCCGCCTCGAGCGGCATGCACGTGATGCAGGGCTCGACACGACGCTCATCGACCCCCTGGCATCAATCGCCAGCAATGCCTGGGACCTGCGCAGAGTGCTGCAGACGCGCTTCATAGAGGTGGCCCTCGTCGGTACCGCACGGGACCACTTCATCGTCGCCTCGGCCATGCGCTTTGCAAGGCGCGGCAGCGTGCTTCGACGAATTGCGCCGTTCGAGCCGCCGGATCACCAACGGAGCGGCAAGCTCGCACTGAAGCTGGCCGCTGCCGGCGTAGTCGTTACCACGGAGCGGGAGCTCAAGAGTCTCGACACGCATGGTTGGCCCATTTCCACGATGGTCGCACCGCTCGGTGTCGACGTGAATGCGTATGATGGCGTCGAGCCTGCATCGCGCGAATCCCTTGAGGCTCCAGCGTCCGGCCTGCTCATCGCGTGTCATTACGATCCCTCGGGCCGTAACCGCGTTGGCGCGCTCTTCCGCACCGTCGCGATCCTCGCGCCGCGCCATCCTACACTCCATGTCGCCCTGTTCGGGACGGGCTCGCGCTCGGACGAGTTGCGTATGCATGCGTCGGCTGTGGGCGTCAACCGCATCGTGAGCTTTCTCGGCGAGCGCGACGACGCACACGCCATCATGCGCGCCGCGGATGTGGGCTGGTCCGTTTCGGCGAGCGATGACGGCGCGTTTTGCTGTCTCGATTTCATGGCTCTGCGCGTGCCCGTGATCGCCGAGCGCTCCCCACTGACGCAGCACTACGTAGCGGACGGAATTACCGGATTGCTGCTTGCCGCGGCTGCCCCGTCGTACACCGCGTCAGGCGTGACCGCGTTCCTCACCGGCGCCGAGAAGCTATCCGCAATGGGAGTCGCCGCGCGCACGCGCGTACAGCGCGACTTCTCGGAATCGGCCATGATCGACGGGTACGAGCGCGCCGTCAACACCGCTGGAGATCGGACCAAATGGACGACGTAGCCGCCGCCGGCGCGCACCGCCCCACATTCACGCATCGCGTCGAATACGTCGCGCTACGCAGCGTGGTGGCCGCGATCGGGCGCCTTGGCTTCTTCAACGCCGCCAAGTTCGGCGAGCACATCGGGAGTTTCGGGTACAGCCCGGTCGGCATTCGCCGCGAAGTCGTTCTGCGCCAGCTCACGGCGGCATTTCCCGAACGCACTGCGCCGGACATCGAGCGCATTGCGCGCGCCGCGTACGCGCACCTCGGCAGGACGACCATCGAGACCGTCGTCCTGCCGTCGTACAGCCAGTCGGACATCATCGCGTTGTTCGAAGAGGTCAACGGCTGGGACCTCGTCGAAGAGCGGCTCGCCCGTGGGAAGGGATTGATCTTGGTCACGGGCCACCTGGGCAATTGGGAGCTTGGCGGGGCCTATATCGCAGCCCGGGGAACCCCCATAGACGTGGTCGCGCGCCACATGGCGAACCCGTTGGTGGACCGGTATCTCACCAGCACTCGGCAGCGGATAGGCATGACGGTAGTGCCCGACGAACAAGCGGTGCGTCGCGTACCGCGGTCGTTGCGTGGCGGCCGTGCCGTGGCGTTTCTCGTCGATCAGGGGGCTGTTGGGTTGGCGTCCGCGTGGGTGCCGTTCTTTGGGCGCTATGCGAAGACACCGCGCGGACCGGCCGTGTTCTCGCTGCGTCTGGACACTCCGATCATTTTTGGCGTGGCGCTGCGCCAGCCGTCCGGGCGGTATCACCTCACCTTCGAGCCCATCGACGCGACCGACACTGGCGACCGCGACGCCGACGTCGACCGGATTGTTGCTGCCTATACGACCATGCTGGAACGGTGGGTGCGTCGTGCGCCCGAGCAATATCTCTGGCATCATCGCCGCTGGAAGCATCAGCGGCCGGGCACACCACCGGAGCTCGGAGATCCGCTATGAGTCGTTCGACGGATCGCTTGAAGACGGACAAGCGCGTTTGGTTCGGCGGGGGCGTCATCGTGCTGCTGGCTGTGATGGCCGTGGCGGCGCCGTTGTTTGCGTTCCACGATCCCTTTGGCGTGGATCTCATCAATTCGCTCCAGCCGCCGTCATTTCATCACTGGTTCGGCACTGACATCCAGGGCCGGGACGTGTGGGCTCGCTTGGTGTATGGCGCGCGCGTCTCGTTGTCGGTCGGCATCGTCTCGCAAGGGATCGCGCTGTCGCTTGGTGTCGTCCTCGGGCTGCTTGCCGGCTACTACGGCCGCTGGGTCGATGAGCTGGTCATGCGTCTGGCAGACGTCACGCTCGCCTTTCCGACGCTGCTGTTGTTGATCGCCCTCGTGGCGGCGCTCCAACCGTCGCTCACTGTTGTGTTCATCACGATCGGAGTGGTGGGCTGGGCGGGCATGGCCCGCCTGGTTCGCGGGCAGGTGCTCGTCGTGCGTGAGATGGAGTTCGTGCAGGCCGTACGGGCGCTGGGTGCGCGTGATACGAGAATACTCATTCAACACATATTGCCGAGTGTCGTGGCGCCCGTCGTGATCGCCGGGACGCTCGGCGTTGCCGGAGCCATCATGGCCGAGTCGTCGCTGTCGTTCCTCGGGCTGGGAGTCCAGCCGCCCACGCCGAGTTGGGGGTCGATGATCGCCGACGGGCGCGACCTGTACCAGCTTCGCCATGCGCCGTGGACGTCGGTGTTCCCCGGCCTCGCGATCGGGTCCGCCGTGCTCGGCTTCAACCTGCTCGGTGATGCCCTGCGCGACGCGCTCGATCCACGAGCGTTGCGGGCGGCCATTCCGCGCGGCGCTGGTCTCCCGGACATCGCGCGGCCGTGACGACCACCTATAACGTTGAGGCGCTGCGCGCCTCCGAGTTTCCGTGGGCCGCGGCCGGTGAAGCGGTCTACATGAACCACGCCTCCACCGGTGCGCTCCCGCAGCGCGCGCTGCGGGCGACCGCCGAGTTCAATGCAGTGCGCGGCGCACCGTATCGCTTGTCCGATCGCCTGCAGTTCGATGCGCTGGCGCGATCGCGCGAGCTCATCGCCCGGTTGGTCGGCGCCAGTCCACGCGAGATCGCGCTGGCCACGAACACGAGTTACGGCATCAACCTCGCGGCGTTCTCGCTGCCGCTCGAGCCGGGTGACATCGTGTTGACGCCGGACCTCGAATTCCCGGCAAACATCTATCCCTGGATGGAAGCCGAGCGCCGTCGCGGCATCGAGCACAGGCGCATTCAGGCGGCCGGCGGAGTGATCGATGATGAAACCGTGTTCGCTGCCCTCGACGCGATCGAGCCGCGTGTGCTGGCGCTCTCGTGGGTGGGCTTTGCCTCCGGGGCCAGGCTCGACATTGCCGCGATTGGCCGGGCATGCCGTGAACGCGGCATCTTCTTCGTGGTCGACGCCATCCAGGGGCTTGGCGCGCTGACGCTGAATCTGTCGGAAGTCCACGTGGACATTCTCGCGTGCGGCGCGCAGAAGTGGCTGCTGTCGCCCTGGGGTTCCGGATTCGTGTACGTTCGGGACGAGCTCGTGCAACGTATAGAACCCCACGACGTGAGCTGGATGGATGTGCGCGGGTCCGACGATTTCACGCGCCTGCTCGATTACGATCTCACCTGGCGCGACGACGCACGCCGGTTCGAGTTCATCACATTGCCCTTCCAGGATTTCGTCGGCATGAACGCTAGCCTGGAACTCTTTCACGAGCTGGGGCCGGCCGCGGTTGCCTGCCATATCGCGGGCCTGACTGACCGAATAGTGACATGGGCGCAATCGCATGACGACGTTACCCTCGTCACCCCGCCCGAGCACTCAAGCCACGCCGGGATCGTGTCGCTCAAGCTGCGCGATTCGCTCGCCACCAGCCAGCGGCTGCGAGAGGCGGGCGTCTCGCACTCACTCCGCGAAGGATCGGTGAGGCTGTCGCCGCACGCCTACAACACTGAATCTGAAATCGCGCGTGTGCTGGAGCTGCTCGGAGGGTGAGCTACCCGCCTACTTCCACCAAGCCGTAGCTGCGCGCGCCCTTCCGAACGAGCACGTACCTGCCGCCGAGCAACTCCTCGGCGGGAATGGCCTTGCGTTCCGCCTCCATGCGCTGGCCGTTGAGGTACACGCCACCCTGCTGCACCATGCGCCGCGAATCACCCTTGCTCTTGAACAGCGCATCGTTGCCGACGCACACCGCTTCCAGCACGTCGTACGTGGTCAGGGCGACCCGCTCCGCATCAGGCTCGACACTGAATACCGGAATCTCGAGCTTGAGTGCCACGAGTGCGTCCGCAGAAAGCGTCTTGGGGTCGGCGCCGCCAAAGAGCAGCGACGATACTTCTTCCGCCGCGGCCAGCGCCTTCTCGCCATGCACCATGCGCGTCACTTCGCGGGCCAGCGTTTGCTGCGCCTCGCGCTGCTCCGGCTTATCGGCCACCAGTTGATCGAGCAATTCGATTGCCGGTCGATCCAGCAGCGTGAAGAAGCGCAGGTACCGCCCCACGTCGCGATCGTCCACGTTGACCCAGAACTGATAGAACTTGTACGGCGACGTGAGCGACGCGTCCAACCACACGGCGCCTGCCTCTGTCTTGCCGAACTTCGTTCCCGCCGACGTCGTCACGAGTGGCGACGTGATGGCGTGTGCGTCGGTGCCGAGCGTGCGGCGAATGAGCTCGATACCGGCCGTGATATTACCCCATTGATCGCTGCCGCCCAGTTGCAGGCGCACGTCGTGCCGGCGCCGCAACTCCAGGAAATCGTAGGCCTGCAGCAGCATGTAGGAGAACTCGGTGAACGAGATGCCGGTGTCCATCCGGCTCTGCACCGAGTCCTTCTGGAGCATGTAGTTGATCGTGAAGTGCTTGCCGACGTCCCGCATGAATTCCACGGCGCGCAGCTCGACCAGCCAGTCTGCATTGTTGATCATGCGCGCGGCATTCGGACCGGTGAAATCCAGGAATCGCTCGAGCTGTCTCCGGATCTTGTCCGCATTCTCGGCGACTTGCGCCGAATCGGCGAGTGGTCGCTCGCTCGCCTTGCCGCTTGGATCGCCAATGAGCCCCGTGCCTCCGCCGACGAGGGCGACCGGCCGATGCCCGTGCCGCTGCAGGCGGACGAGCAGCATGACGACGAGCAGGCTCCCGATGTGCAAGCTGGGAGCGGTGGGATCGAATCCGATGTATCCTGACACCGGGCCGCTGCTGAGAATTTCCGCGACCTGGTCAGTGTGCTGGTGCAGCAGGCCACGCCACCGGAGCTCGTCGAGCAGTGCATGAGATCGCATGGCACAAAATTAGACGACAGGGGAATGAACTCATATGCCCACGATTCCGTTTACCAAGCAGTTCACGCAGCGACACCCACGGGCGTCGCGCGGACTGCTGCTCCTGTTGTGTTTCATCGGGGCGTTCTCCGCCGGGTTCGGGTACGCGAGCTGGGCCATGGTCTGCCGCGCCGGCCGGTGTCCTGCGGTAGACGCACTCAAGGATTACGAGCCGCGCCAGACGTCCAAGCTCTACGCTGCGGACGGACGATTCGTCGCCGAAATCGGCCTCGAGCGGCGCACGCTCGCCAAGATTGCCGACATTCCTCCGCTCGTTCGGAACGCCTTCATCGTCACCGAAGACAAGCGCTTCTACCAGCATTCCGGGGTCGACTGGCGGAGCGTGCCGCGGGCAGCGCTCACCGATCTCAAGAACCGGAATTTCAGTGAAGGGTTCTCGACGATCACCATGCAGCTTGCACGAAACATCTTCCCCGAACGCCTGTCCCGCGACAAAACGCTCATTCGCAAGCTCAAGGAGGCGAAGGTCGCGCGCGCGATCGAGCAGGAGTACTCCAAGGACAAGATTCTCGAGTTGTATCTCAATCAGATCTATCTCGGCAACGGCGCGTATGGCGTCGAGACCGCGGCGCAGCGGTACTTTGGCAAATCACTCAAGCAGCTGAACGTGGCGGAAGCGGCGACCCTCGCCGCGTTGCCGAAAGGTCCCGAGCGGTACAATCCGCGTCTCTTTCCCGACCGCGCCATACAGCGGCGGAATGTCGTCATCGGCCTCATGCGCGATGCCGGTATCGTCAGCGCCACCGACGCGCGGGAAGCACAGGCCTATCCGCTCAGGCTTGCGACGCGCGTGGACGCGGGGCAGACGGCGCCGTATTTCGTGGAGTGGATTCGCCAGCAACTCGATGAAAAGTTCGGCAAGCAGCTCTACCTGCAGGGCCTGAAGGTCTACACGACGCTCGACCTCGACCTGCAAGGTGCGGCCGAGCGGAGTCTCGAGCGGCAAGCTCGCGCCATCGAGGCGGGCCGCTACGGCGCGTATCCGCACATGTCGTACGAGCGGTACATGGCGCGCACGAGCGACACCGAGCCGAACGATTCGCCAAACTCTCCATACCTCCAGGACGCATTCATCGCCATGGACCCGCGCACCGGTGCCGTGCGCGCGCTTGTCGGCGGCCGTGACTTCAACGACAGCAAGTTCGACCGTGCCGTGCAGGCGGTGCGACAGCCGGGATCGACGTTCAAGCCAATTGTCTACGCCGATGCCATTCACAACGGACGTCCGCTGTCGTACCTGCTCGACGATTCGCCGCTCACCGTGCAGTTGGCGGGAAACGCCACCTGGACCCCGCAGAACTTCGAAGGTGATTTCGTTGGCAAGATCCCCATGCGGCGCGCGCTCTATCAGTCGCGCAACGTGCCGACTATCCGATTGGGCCTCGAGCTCGGCACGCAGAGCGTGATCGACGAGGCCCGGGCGTTCGGCCTCACCACGCCAATTCCCGGTTATCCCTCGATCTTCATCGGTGCGGCGGATGTCTATCCCGTGGAACTGGTGGCGGCCTACACGGCCTTCGCGTCCCTCGGCACCCGCGCCGAGCCGATGGCCATCACACGCGTCGAGGATCAGAAGGGCAACATCCTCTGGGAGCCGCAGCCGACCACCGCGCCCGTCCTGTCGCCCGAGGAAGCCTGGCTCATGGTGAGCGTGATGAAGGATGTCGTGCAACGGGGCACTGCGGCGGGAAGCGTCGGCTCGCAGTTCCACTATCCGGCGGGCGGAAAGACTGGAACGACGAACGATGGGACGGACGTCTGGTTCATTGGCTACACGCCGGATCTCGTCGCCGGCGTGTGGATGGGCTTCGACAAGCCGCAAAAAATCAAATCGAATGCGCAAGGCGGTATTCTCGCCGCGCCGGCGTGGACCGCGTTCATGAACGAGGTCTACACGCGGAAGCCCGCGCCTGCCGATTGGCCCATGCCTGGCGACATCGTGGTGCGCCAGATCGACGTCACGACCAACATGTTGGCGACGCCGTATTGCCCGCGCAACGTGGTCGCCAACGAGTTCTACCTACCGGGTACGGAACCCATTCAGCCGTGTAACGTCCACACCGGAGCGACGCTGTATCCCGCTGATACATCGGGTGTCTACCCGCCGCCAGTTCAACGGTACGACACCACGGGTGGAACAGGCGCGAACGTCGTTGTCCCCGGCCTGCCGTCCCCTATCCGGCCGACGCGGCGGCAACAAGCCGACTCCGCACGCCGATTCAACGACAGTTCGATCTTCGTGCTGCCTCCGCGTGACTCCGTCACCATGCGCATCTCGCGGCCGCGAGACACGCTGCGGCCTCCGGACACATCGCGCACCCGGCGGCCGGACACATCGCGCACCCGGCCGCCCAAAGTTCGGCCAGATACGATTTAGGGGCTTCGGGGGGTTGCGTGTGATTTTGGGGGACGATGGCGCGGCGTTTTTTGAAACGCAGAGAACTGCAGTACTTTGTCATCCTGAGCGGAGCGAAGGATCTCTGTGCCGAGAAGGGATCGGTCGGCGTGCAGAGGGGATGCCCGCGTGTTCAGGTGGGATCCCCGCCCGCTCATAGGGAATCTCTCGCGGTCGAGACCGAATTGATGCGTGTGCAGGTGGAATCCCTCGCGGTCGAGACCGAATTGACGCGTGTGCAGGTGGAAGTCCTCGCGGTCGAGACCGAATGAGCGCCGATCGAGCAGGGACTCCCGCGCATCCAGCTCGCACTAGCCGCTGTTCAGGGCGGAGTCACTCCGGTCAAGATGGAACACCCCGGTGTCGAGCCCGAATGCCGCTCGCGCCACACCTGACCGTTTCTCGTCAACACGCCTCTCCCGCGCGTTCACCAGCCTCTCCCGCGCGTCCACCGGCAATGTCCGCTTCGTTCGCTGGGATGCCATGACGTCCACCTGAGAGTGCGTCTCGGTCAGGGCGGAGTCCTTCCGGTTGAGGTGGAACCCACGCGCGTCGAGGGGTGACTCGCCCGTGGTGAGATGGCACGGCGCGCGGTCAAACACGAACGTCTCGCGCGCAAGCACGAATCTCTTGTGTGCAAGCACGAACCCCTCGCAGTCACCATCGGACTCGCGGCCGTGCAGGAGGCTTCGCGGCTCGTTCAGCTCGGATGCCCGCGTGCTCACCACCAACTGCACGCCGTACCGGAGGGATCAACGGGAGTCACGCGAGGAGTCGTCGCCGTCAACCTCAGACTCTCCGGCGTTGAGGCCTCTCTGTCGCAATGCCACGAGGGAGTCACCTGTGTCGACGTGGAATAGACTCGTGTCAACGTGGAATGGGTCCGCGTCCACAGCCAATGGATCGGCGTGCACGACCCAGTCGCTCGCGTTCAGCAGGAATGGCTGACGTAACAGCAGGGATGGCTGACGTAGCCGATGGAATCGTCTCTTGTGCAGGCGCCACGCCCGATCGTGAAGCTCGCAGGCCGTCGTGTCGAGGACGGACTCCTCGCGTGACAGGCAAGACCACCGCTTCTCACGCAGACACCGACTGGTCTGAACGCGACTCCAACTCTTCCGAAGACGACTCCGTCGGTTCCGACGACCATTCGGTCACTCCCGACGACCATTCGGTCGCTTCCGACGACCATTCGGTCGCTTCCGACGACCATTCGGTCGCTTCCGACGGCAATCGCGACACGTCGCACGCCTGTTGCTCGCTCTTCACTCCGGCGCGTGCGGCGCTCGCCGGGGTGTAGTTCTTATTCAGCGTCCCCGTCGCCAGGTGGAGGCCATACGAAATACCGTGAAGGCAAGACATTGGAGACGCTCCGCCGAAGCGTCCGGTGGCACGAGGCTGTGCTGATCGACGGCGGCCCGCCGACCAATTTGATCATGCAGATCGCCGCAGCAGCGGAGGCAGTGAAAGAATCACCAGGAGGCCATCAGCCATCAGCCAACGGCCGGTCGATCGCCCACGGCTGCTGGTCTTTCGACTTTGGTCGTTGGCCGAAAACGCGTTGTCCCGCGTCCCGCGTTCCGTCTCTCCGACGCATTCCCATCGCCAACGCACGGCCGGTATCATAGTTTGCACGTCGCACGCGCCGTCGCACGCGCACGGTCATCCCCTCGCACCCGTTAGCCGAGCACATAGAAATGACCACCTGGCAGCCCGTCGACTGCCACGCGCATACGACATTTTCCGACGGCGCGATCACCGTGGCACAGGTGGTCGAGCGCGGAGCCGCATTGGGTGTGGTCCCGTCTGTCGCCGACCACATCTCGCGCGACGTCGCTCGCAGCATCACCAGCGTTGAGGACGTCATCACGTACCTCGACGAGCTGGAGCGACACGAGGTGCTGCGTGGAGGCGAGTTCTGCTGGCACGACCCACTCTGGCGCGAGCTCCCTGACGATCTCGTGCGCCGCTTCACGCACCGGGTCGGATCGCTCCATGCGGTCCGGTTGCCCGACGACAGGCTGGTCCATGCTTTCTCACATCATCTCCCCGGCGGACTCACGGTGGAGCGTTACATGCGCGCACACCTCGAGACACTCGAGCAGTTTGCTCGCGAGATGCCAGTGGACATTCTGGCGCATCCCACGCTCGTCACGCTGCCATTCCGCGGCCTGCCCGATCGACGAGTTGTGGACGGAGGAGCACGAGGCGCGCATGATCGACGCGTTGTTCGCTGCCGGAATTGCGTTCGAGATCTCTTCGCGCTATCCGCCGCACGAGCGCATCGTTCGTCGCGCTGTCGATCGCGGCTTGCGAATCTCGCTGGGCTCGGATGGGCACACGCTGGAGCAGGTGGCACGCATCACGCACCCGCTCACCCTGGCGCGGACGATTGGCGTGGCCGACGAGGAGCTCTACGATCCGCGGCGCCACGGTTCGCGGACGAGTACTTGAGTCAGTCGCAATGCGCTCGATGGGGACAGTAACTTGTCGCCTACGTGACACCGGAATAGCTTTGATGTGTAGAACCTTCCGACGCGTGCTTCGGCACGCCGTGGGACGTGGCGCACTCTGCCCGTTCCTGCTCGCGCCTGACGTTTCTGGCGGGAGTTTGTGTACCGGCCCTCGGAGGTGTGCGTGGTCCTCGGTTGCCTGGCACTGAACGCGTCTTACGAACCGCTGACGATGGTCCCCATGCGCCGGGCCCTTCGCCTCGTGATCGATGGCAAAGCCGAGATCGTCGAGGCGGATCAAGACCGGGTCGTGCGCTCGGAGCGTCTCACTATGCCGCGTCCGGCAGTGATTCGTCTCACCAAGTTCATTCACGTCCCCCGGCGTTTCCGGCGCCAGGTGACGAACACGTTCCTGTTCGCGCGCGATCAGTACCGCTGTCAGTACTGTGGTCGGCACATGACCGAGTTCAAGCCGCGAGAGGCGCTCACGCGCGATCACCTCATCCCGCTGTCGCGTGGCGGAAGCAACGAGTGGACGAACGTCGTTGCGGCGTGCAGCCCGTGCAACACGCGTAAGGGAAATCGGTTGCCCGATGAGATCGGCATGCATCCACTCACGCATCCGGTCGAGCCGCATTTCGTACACTTGAGCTGGGCGGTTCGCCGTCTCACGCCAACGCAGGCGCGCTATATCCGGACGTTTTACGGCAGCGACGTGCTGCACCATCTCGAGCAGCTCGAAGATCGGAACGTCCGCACAGCTCGCTAGTGTTTTGACGTGCGCGGCCGGCATCAGGCCTGGCACGCGCACTCACTGAATCCGGAACACCTCCGAGCGCGTCTCGTAATGCCGCTTGTCTCCGCCCAGGACTCGCGTGAGCAACGTGCCGAGCCCGCTGCGAAGCGCGGTGAGCGGGTTGCTCTTTCCAGGGGCCGAAGGGCCGCGCAGCCATTCCTGTAACGCGCCGAGGTCGCTCTCCGACAATGTTTGGACGTCGACAATCAGGTTGTAGTAATACCGCCCCGACCGGCTCGGGTGCAGCGGCGCTCGGAAGGGGCGGCTGAACTGCGCCTCCGCCGCGGTCAGCGTGGCGAAGCCGCCGAAATTCTCGAGCATCTGATCGCCCAGTGTCCGGATCACGTTGTAGATCTGCAGTGTCGGATCGTATTGGACGAGCACATCCCATTCGGTGCGACCGCTTGGTTCGTCGAACCACCCGCCCTTCCGCCACAATTCCACCCGATAGTGAATCCGCGCGGGAAAGGTGCGCAGGAGCTCCCGTGTCTTGCTGTCGGCGAGCAGATTGCTCGTCACAATGATCGGTCCTTCCTGCAGCGCCGCGGCTGGGTCGACCGAGATGTCCAGCTGCACGCGGTCGCGCTGCGCCAGGAGTGGCGCTGCCCACAATAGTGCCGCGAGCGTCCAGACGAATCGCATGATCAGAAGCGATGCCGGAGTCTGACGAAGAAATTCACCGGCGGCGACGCAGGGGACAGGGCCTTGGCCGCGTAGAATCCGAGCCCCCCGAAATCGAGACCGCCACCGATATCCGATCGATAACTTGACAAAGGAGGCAGCGTACTGCGCCCATATGTCAGCGTTCCGTCGGAAGGACCCACGATCCAGCCGCGGCCTGCGTCGGCAAACAACACCCAGGCAGCGCCACCGTGTCCGGTGTGATAGCTGCGTGGGAAGCCGCGCCAGCCACTCGTGAAGTCCATGCGCAAATCGCCGCGGTACTCGACTTGCGCCAACGCAATACGTTCACAGCGCGTCGCGAGGTCTATCCCGAACGCAAACGTGTTGCATGTCGCAACGTCCGGCTGTGCGTCCATGTTGCGGAAGTCGAAGCCGGGCAATGCACCCGGTCCATCCACGGAAAGCCGGCGCTCGAGCGGCAGCGGGTCGCCGCCAAGCCAGCCGCCAAGTACCACGCGCATGTTGAACTGCGCATCGGGGCCAAGGCGGTTGTAGCGGCGCACGTCAAAGAACCCACGCGTGTACTCGGTTGGGCCGCTGGCGCCTGCCGCCGACACGATGCCGCTGGGCATGGGTGAGCGAACCACAGTCCCACGCCCGTGTTCCACGTCGGCGCTCACGAACCAGCCAGACCACGGATCGTCCGGGTCCGTGCGCGTGTCGAAGTTCAGCGCCGCGCTACCGATGTGGAATAGCCCCTCGTCCACTCCCGGATTCGCGCGCCACGGGTCGTCAGCATTGAACATCGTGAACGGATTCATTGCCTTGCGCGACGCCCAGCGCTCCTCACCGAACGTACCGGTGAACGTGAGATCGCCCGAGCCATACAAGCGCACGAACGCGTCGCCGCCGTGCCGCTGGAAGTAGTCGCGGTAATCGCGTCGGAACAGGAAGGACGCCAGGGCCACCTCGAGATTCGACATCTGCCACTGCTCCACAGGCTGGACGACGTTGAACAGTCGCCCGCCAACGCCAATACCACTGTCGTGCCCGCGTCGCACCTCCGCGCTCACGTCGTGACCGATGTCTCCGGCTCCGGAAAAACTGCTGCCGGTGCGCAGCACACCAGCCGCAGAAAAACGCGCGCTTCCCCACGACGTCCGGCGGTAGAATGCCGGTCCCATCTGGATCGGCAAACCTTCCACACGATTGTACGGGCCCGCCTGCGCCACGCGCAGCACGTCTCTCCAGCTTTGCTCCTGCTCGCGCTCGAATCGTTGCCACCAATTGTCGCTGCTCTCCGCCTGATCATCTGCCGCAGCGATCTGCTCGCCCTCTTCACGATAGGCGAGCGCCTGCCGGTAGATGCGGATCGATCCATCGACGCGCGCAATCCCACGCCCCTCGATCTCCCCTCCAACCACGAGCAGATTGCCGTCGATGCGTGCGCTCCGTTCGAGCAGCACATCGGCGTTGATCGCGAGCACATTTCCCGTGACATGTCCGGCGATGAACAGCGGCCCGTGCAACACCGCGATGTCGCCGCGTACCTCACGTCCCGCAGCAATCTCCAGACGGTCGGACGCACGGAGCGCGACGGGGTTGTTCCACCTGCTCACCACTTCCTGCTCTATCTCGCGCGGCAATCGCTGCCGATCGGACGGCTGGGCTTGCGCACCGACCGCCGCCGCCGACATCGCCAGGAACAGCGCGATCACAATCCTACGCATGTGCACTCCCTAAAGAATGGTCGAGGGCAACCTCAGTCATTGCCGACTGGAATGCCCAGCCGCCGCATGCGGCGATAGAGGTTAGGTCGATCGGTCTTCAGCCGACGCGCCGCTTCAGCCACGTTGCCGCTCGTCGTCGACAGCGCGCGCGATATGAGCACACGCTCGTACTCGTCGAGTGTGTCACTGAGCGAATGATCGAGCAACTCGGGATTCGGAAGGGACACGACCGTACTCGGCCGCGCAGCGTTGCCGATCGGCAAGACGGCGGCTACATCCTCGTCCGTCACGACGCGCCCTGGGTACAGGATTGCCAGGCGTTCCACGATGTTCGCCAACTCCCGGACATTTCCCGGCCAACCGTAGCGCGTGAGGGCGTTGATCGCCTCATCACTCCACGCCGGCAGCGGTTGGCCGGTGCGCATCCTGTGCAGCACCGAAAAATGGCGCACGAGGGCTGGAATGTCCCCGGGACGCTCGCGTAGCGGCGGCAGGGGAATTGGAATGACATTGAGACGGAAGAGCAGATCGTCGCGAAAGCTGCCGTCGAGCACCGCGCGCGACAGGTCCTTGTTCGTCGCCGAGATGATGCGCACGTCGACGCGGATTGGCTTGCCACCGCCCACGCGTTCGATTTCCTTCGCCTCGATCGCCCGCAACAGCTTGGCCTGGGCTTCCGCGCCGAGGTCGCCCACTTCGTCGAGCAGCAGCGTGCCGCGGTTCGCCAGCTCGAACCGTCCGATGCGGCGATCGGTCGCCCCGGTGAATGCGCCGCGCTCATGCCCGAACATCTCACTCTCCACGAGATCGCGCGGGATCGCCGCGCAGTTCACGCGAACGAACGGCCGGTCGCGCCGCGGACTGCCGGCGTGGATCGCCGCGGCCACCAACTCCTTACCCGTTCCCGACTCGCCCGTGATCAGGACCCGCGCGTCCGTGGGCGCCACGCGGTCGATCATTGCGCGCACTTGCATCAGCGCCGGACTATCGCCGATCATCTCGCCGCTCAATCCGAGATCGGCGCGCAGCGCTTTCGCTTCGCGGCGCGCCAGGCGCAGCTCCATCGCCGACGACAAGGCGAGCAGCACGCCCTCGGGACTCAACGGCTTTTCGAGAAAATTGAACGCGCCGAGCTTGGTCGCCTTCACGGCGTCGCTCAGTCCCGCGCGTCCGCTCATCATCACCACGGGCACGTCGGGGTGCGATTCGCGCATCCGCGCCAGCGTCGCCATTCCATCGAGCCCACCGGGC
The DNA here is from genome assembly GCA_963817955.1 of uncultured Gemmatimonadaceae bacterium. Classification (GTDB taxonomy): domain Bacteria; phylum Gemmatimonadota; class Gemmatimonadetes; order Gemmatimonadales; family Gemmatimonadaceae; genus JAQBQB01. Next base: position 865,022 of record CAWFQK010000002.1, on the reverse strand, counting down.
ATCATCAGATCGAGCAACAACACGTCGGGCTCGGCTTCCATGGCACGCGCCAGCCCGGAGGCACCGTCCTGTGCGTCCCGCACCTCGTAACCTTCAGCGCTCAGCAGCGCGCCTACCATACGCCGGATGTTCGGCTCGTCGTCGATGATCAGAACGCTCGGCATGCGCGCTTACGGTGAAGCGTCCGGCTCGGTCAGGCGCTGTGCCTGTTGCTCCGCCATCAGCTTCGCGACGAAGCGTTGTGCCTCGGCGATGCGCTCGACTTCGATCGCGACCGACTCCACCGCCTGCTCGATGCGCTCGAGTCGCGCCGTGACGTCGGCCGAGGTCGCCGGCGGCAGCGGCGCCCGCTCCCAGCGACGCGTGATGGCGCGAATGATCGGAATGCCAAGGGCGATCACCACGATCGAGACGCAGAACGCCTGTACGATTTCGATGGCGCCGGGGGGAATATCGGGCGGCCCCTGCAATGCTGCGAGGAAGAAAATACCGGTCATGCGCGCCGCTCCGGAGAATTGTCTACCGTCGTCCCGCGTTCGGCGAGCAGTTTCGTGGTGAAACGCTGCCCCTCCGAAATGCGTTCGACTTCCACCGCAATCGTGTCGAGCGCCTGCTCCATGCGCTCGAGTCGCGCGGTCACGTCTGGCGGCACCGACGGCCGCGGATCGCGATCGACGCGCTTGGCGTACGCTTTCGCCAGCGGCATGCCGATCGCCGTGACCGCGACGGATACGAACAACACGATCGGAACCGCTACGCCATCAATCGCCATTCTGTCCCCCGTTATGTCTGCCAGCCACCGGCAGCACGAATCGAATTTCCGTTCCCTCGCCAATGGTACTCTCGGCCGTCACCTGTCCGTCGTGCGCCAGCACCGTCTGACGAGCGATGGCCAATCCCAATCCTGTGCCGCCGGGCTTCGACGTCATGTACGGGTCCCAGATGTGCGCCAATTGCTCGCGCGGAATGCCGCAGCCCGTGTCCGATACGGCCAGCTCTACCGAATCTCGCCCGTCGAGATCCACGCGCCGCACGCGCACGCCAACCTTTCGCCCGGGCGACGCCTTGCACGCGTCCACTGCGTTGAGCATCACGTTCGACAGCGCACGCGCCAGCGCATCGTGGTGGCCGTGAATCATCGGAACATCGTCGGCAACGTCCACGGTGACATCGACCTCTGGCGGGATCGTCGCGCGCGCCGTGTAGCGCGCCAGTTCACCCACGTCGACGTCCGCCGCTGGACCTTCGGGCAGACGCCCGAATTGCGCAAAGCTCCGCGCCATGGCCTCCAGCCGCTGCGACTCGATGGCCAACACTTCCACGGTCTCGGCGAGCTCCGGCGACGCTTCGCGGCGCAGGCGATCGACCGCGAACCGGATGGGCGTGAGCGGATTCTTCAACTCATGCGCTACTTGCCGTGCGCTTTCGCGCAATGTGGCGGACCGTTCGGCCTCGACCGCCCGAGCGCGTCCGAGCTCGAGCTCACGTGCCATGGCGCGCATGCGCCGGCGCAGGACCTCGAACTCCGGCGCGCCGCGCCGAGGGGGCGTATCCGGCAACGGCTCCCCCCGTCCGATGCGTTCCGTCCAACCCACCAGCTCCTGCAAGGGTCGGCTGAGATTGCGGCTCAGATGTCCAGCCACCCGTGATGCGATTACGCCGAGCAGGAGCACCACGATGAGCGTGGAGAACGCGAGCCTTCGCGCCAGTTGGGCGAAGACGAATGCAGCGCGCCTCGAGTACACCACGCTTTGACGCAAGGTTACCTCATGGAGGTCGATGGCGTGCTGTTGCGCGACGGTCGTCGACGCGCTGCGCATGGCCGTGATTGCCCGCTCACCAGTGGCCGCAACGCTGTCCCAGGCCGCAGTGGCGCTGGCGAGCGGCAACACGTACGTGCCCGCGGCGGTCCACGCCACGGAAATCAGGATCGCCGGAACGAGGGCGAAAGCCAGCAGAATGAGGAATAGGCGGCCGCGGAACCCGACACGCTTCACAAGTGCTCCATACGAGAGGCGCGTGACAGCGGTTTCGCGGTCAAACATACAGAGTGTCGAGAGCGCGAACCACCCTCAAAGGCGCTGGGCGATTGGTGTTTTGGGCATAGCATGGCTTTACGTGAGCCACCGGTCTAAATTCCATCTCCGTCGTCGCTTGCGAGATCGGTGCTATCCACGCGCATCGCGTGGAACAGCCGGTGGTCGCGTGCGACGCAACGGTGTCAACGTTGGTCCGGCCCAGTGGCCGAGCGGTCTGGGGCGCCTCGTCGCCCAACCCGCCTATTACGGATCTATGATCCGCTGAGCTCTGAATGAATTCACGATATCCTCGTTCTCCCGCACGCTCCGCGACTGCGCTCATTCATCGCGGTCCCCAGGCCATGACGGCAGCTCCCCACGCCCTCGCGCCGATCCACGCGCCCAACGCCGCTCTGCTCATCGACTTCGACAACGTCACGATGGGCATTCGCTCCGATCTCAAAAAGGAGCTCCGGAGCCTCCTCTCCTCCGAGATCATCAAGGGCAAAGTGGCCGTCCAGCGGGCCTATGCCGACTGGCGACGGTACCCGCAATACATCGTGCCGCTGTCCGAAGCCTCCATTGACCTCATCTTCGCTCCCGCCTACGGGTCGTCGAAGAAGAACGCCACGGACATCCGACTCGCCATCGACGCCCTCGAACTCGTATTCACACGCCCCGAGATCGGCACGTACATCCTCCTCTCCGGCGACTCCGACTTCTCGAGCCTCGTGATCAAGCTCAAGGAGTACGGCAAATACGTGATCGGCGTCGGCATCCGCGAGTCGACGAGTGATCTGCTCGTTCAGAACTGCGACGAGTATTACAGCTACAACGCGCTCGCTGGCCTGGTGAAGGCCTCCGAGGACGAACCCGCTCGGAAGTACGATCCGTGGGAACTCGTCACGGAATCCGTGCAGCGCATGAAGCGCAATAACGACGTCATGCGCTCCGATCGCCTCAAGCAGGTGATGCAGGAGATCGATAGCACGTTCGACGAGAAGAATCTTGGTATCTCCAAGTTCTCGCGCTTCTGCCAGGAAGCCGCCCAGCGCGGCCTGTTGTCGGTCACCAAGCTCGACAATGGCCAGCTCGAAGTAGATCTGCCAATTGGTACGACAGCCGGCGAACCGGGGACGGAAGCGGCCATTCCCGCGCCGGCCGGAGTCGCGGCTGAAACGACGATGCCCGGTGAAGATCGCGGACCGCGTCGCGGGCGGCGTGGCCGCGGCGGCCGTGGCCGCGATCGGGAAGAGCGTGAGCCGCGCGAACCGCGCGAACCGCGCGAGGCACGCGAGCCAAGTGAACCAGGTGAGGTCGCAGTCGCCGCGGTCGCTGCCGCTCCCGCGGCCACTGTGCCAGTCGAGGTTGCAGCCGAGCCCATTGTTCAACGGCCGCGCGAAACCGAACGGCCCGCGCAACTCGAGCTCACCCACGAATCGCGTCCCGTCGCCGACACCATCGGCATCGGCGGTGAGCGCCTCACGCGCGGCGAAGCGTTCGACTTGGTGCGTCGCACCGTGAACGATCTCGTATCGGGCGACGCAACGATTCGCGCGAGTGAGGTTCGCCGGCATGCGCGTGAGCTTCTCGGTCGCGATTCCGAGAGCCTCAGCGACCGAATGTTCGTGCGCATACTCAAGGATGCGCACGACGAAGGCATCGTCGATCTCCGCCGACGTGGCAACGATTTCGAAGTTGCGCGCGCTGCCGAGGCGGCGCCGGTCTCCGAGCAACTCGCTGGCAAGGAGGCGGCGATTGCCGCTGCGAGTGCGCCGCCGGTGAGCGCGACGCCTGCTCCGCGCATTGGAATGGGGCCGCGCGGCGGCGTCTCACGTATGGGCTCGCGCGGTCGGCCCGGCGCTCCGCCGCCGGATTTGCTGTCGATCGGCGTCGTCGAACATATGGCGCCAGTTGCGCCCGTTGCACCAGTTGCGCCCGTTGCACCCGCGCGTGAAGTGGAACCGATTCATGAAGCCGTGGTGTCCCCCAACGGCAATGGTGCGCCGCCGTTGGCACGCGCAAAGACCTCGCGTGGAAGTCGTGGTCGCGGTGGTGCCAAGAAGGCTGCTGCGGCACCGCCAGCAGTGGCACCACCAGTTGCAGAGCCCATTGCGAAGGCCAAACGTGGTCGCTCTCCGGCGAAGAAAGCCGGTGGCAGTCCACGCGCCAAGAAGAGCGCGGGCGTCAAGGAAGCATGAGCAGGGACGCCGCGCCGAAAGCGCGGCGTTCTCGTTTTGCGCCGCCGCTGGACCGAAGTTTCTACGATCGCGACACCGAATTGGTCGCCCGGGATCTGCTCGGCGCAATTCTCGAGTGTCGCACGCGCCAAGGAGTCGCCACGGCGCGGATTGTCGAGACTGAGGCGTACATCGGAGAGCACGATCTTGCCTGCCACGCGACGGCGGGCCGTACGGCGCGCACAGCGCCCCTCTACGGGCCGCCAGGCAATGCGTACGTGTATTTCATCTACGGCATGTACTGGTGCTTCAATGCAGTCACGCGGCGCAAGGATGAGCCCGGGGCCGTACTCGTGCGTGCGGTGGAGCCGCTGACCGGTATCGAGCTGATGCGCAGTCGCCGTCCCAAGGTTCGCCGCGACGTGGATCTCACCAACGGTCCCGGAAAGCTCTGTCTCGCGCTCGGTATCGATGGCCGGCACAATTGCAAGTCGCTGCAGCGGCCGCCGCTCCTCATCCGCTGTGGCGAGGTCGTCCCCGACCGCGCCGTGACCGTGACGCCCCGCATTGGCATCACCCGGTCCGCTGACTGGCCCCTGCGCTGGTTCATCAGCGACAACCCGTACGTGTCAAAGACTCCGCGCGCCTTTGTGCGGAGCGTTCTCGGGGAATGAGTTTTTGGGACACGGGTCCCGTGTCCCAAACACTTACTCCCGGCTGATCGACGTCCCCATGTTGTACCGCAGTCCAAGCTCGTACCCGATATTCAACGGTCGCCCGTTGTAGAGCAGGAAATTCTTCTCCGTTGGGCTGACGGTCATCTGTCCAAACATCGAGAAGTTCTGGAATCGGTACTGTCCGCCGGCCATGACCATGGGTGAGAAGCTCACTCTTTCATCCTGGATGACCTGATCGGCGAATGTAGCCTGGTTCGTGTTGCCGAACGGTCCCCGCGCTTGTGCATCGGCGATCTGGTTCAACGAGAACCCGGCGCCGAAGTACGGATGGAAGCGTACATGCTCGCCGGGAAATCCGACGATCGCCATGTCTATCCTTCGCAGATTCTTCACATCGATTACGCGAAAACCGCTGTCAACGGGTGCGCTCGGATCGCGCAACGTGAGGACCTGTTGCGTGAAGAAGCTCTGGGCGGCCGACACGTACAGACCGCCATGTGTCCGAGTGATGAGCCAGTCGATGCCCGCCATCGGCGCCTGCCGGTAAGCTTGGCCGCTGTCGGCGAGCGTGAGCCCGCCGGCTTTGACTCCCCAGAACCACGCGTCCGTGAATTGACGGCCGTGCTGGGCGGCGGCCATGGTCGGTAGCGCCGCGGCGACTGCAACGGCAGTCGCCAAGGCACGGATCGTTCGCATACGAAACCTCGGCTAAGAAATGGCAAGCCGTGCGTCCGGCTACTCCAGTCGGACGACAGACCCGCTCAAACAGTCACGCTCGCTAGTGCAAGAAACACTGCGAGGGACGTCGAACTGGTCGGCCAACGTGACGACGCTCACATTGTCCAGTATGTCATCGATCTTGCCGGTGCCCTGGATGCTCGCAGGGTGCCGTTGTGGCGCCGTCGTCACGCAACTCGGCGGTGACGACGTCGCCAGCTACAAACGGCTGATCATTACCGTACGATGCCGAGCTTAGCTCCGACCTTCTTGAAAGCTTGAACGGCCCGGTCGAGATCGTCCCGCGAATGCGACGCGGAAATCTGACAACGTACGCGCGCCTGGCCCTGCGGCACGACCGGAAACCCGAACCCGGTCACGAACACCCCTTCGCTGAGGAGCATGTCGCTCATCTGGATTGCCGCCGCCGTCTCGCCAACGATGATCGGAATAATTGGCGTCTCACCGGGTAGCGGCTTGAATCCCGCCTCGATGATCTGTTCGCGAAAATACCGCGAATTTTGACGGAGTGTTTCAACGCGATCGGGATGGTGCTCCACGAACTCGACTGCGGCGAGCGCGCTCGCGGACACCGTCGGTGGCAATGCATTCGAGAAGAGCTGCGGGCGGGAACGCTGCGTGAGATAATCGGCGAGCGCCGCTGAACCGGCGACGAAACCGCCCGCTGCGCCTCCCAACGCTTTGCCGAGCGTGGAGGTGATGATATCCACCTCACCGAGCACGCCGAAGTGCTCCGCCGTGCCGCGTCCCATTTTGCCGAGCACGCCGGTGGCGTGTGAATCGTCCACCGCCACGATGGCGTCGTGATCGCGCGCGAGTTGCAGAATCTCGGGCAGCTTGGCGATGGCGCCTTCCATCGAGAAGATGCCGTCGGTCCAGATGATCCGGCGCTTCGCCCCTTTCGCTTGCACGAGCTTCTCGCGCAAGTCGTCCAGGTCGCCATGCTTGTACACGCCGGTGGTGCACTTCGTGATCGCCTTGGCGAGCCGCATGGAGTCGATGATCGACGCGTGGTTGAGCGCATCGGAGATGACGAAATCCCCCTCCTCCACGACCGTCGCGGTGAGCCCTTCGTTCGCGTTCCACGCCGACACGTACGTGAGCGACGCCTCCGTCCCGACGAAGCGCGCGAGTGCCTGCTCGAGCTCGCGGTGAATGGTGAACGTGCCACAGATGAACCGCACGCTGCCCGTGCCGGCGCCGAATTTCTTCAGTCCATTTATGCCGGCGTCGATCACGGCCTGCTCGTCGCACAGACCGAGATAATTGTTCGACGAGAGAATGAGCACCTCGCCGCGCCCTTCCATCTGCACCCGGGCGGACTGCGGCGAGTCCAGATAGTTGAGCCGCTTGTAGACCTTGTCGGCCTTGAGCTGGTCGATCGTACGCTCCAGGCCCTCGGTGAAGTTCGTATTCAGTGTCACGGTTGTCGTCCTATGTCGTATCGTCAGGTAATTACGCGATCTCGAAAATGACCTTACCCGCTTCACCCGACTTGATTGCGCGGATCGCCTCGTCGGCGCCCTCGAGCGGGAAACGGTGCGTGATCACCGGCGTCGGATCGAACTGGCCGGAGCGCAGAAAGCGCGTCATCTGCAGCCAGGTGTCATACATGCGCCGGCCGACGACACCGTACACGGTGAGGCCCTTGAAGATGATCTCGGTGGCAAAGTTCACGTCGATCGGCTTGGCCGGGATGCCAAGCATCTGCACGCGGCCGCCGACGCGTACCAGCGCGAATGCCTGATGGACGGCGGACGGAACGCCTGACATCTCGAGTACCACATCCACTCCCAATCCGTCGGTGTGGCGTTTCACAACGGCCTCGGCTTCGCTGGGGTGCACGATGTCGTGTGCGCCCATTTGCTTGGCCAGTGCGAGGCGAGTGTCATTGATGTCGGAGGCGATGATGCGCGATGCGCCGGCCGCCTTGCAGATGCCGATGGCGAAGATTCCGATTGGTCCGCAACCGGTAACGAGCACCGTCGCGCCGGGGATCTCCGCGGTGAGCGCGGTATGAAACGCGTTCCCCATTGGATCGTGGATCCCGCCGATATCGAAGGAGATGTTGTCGTCGAGGTGCCAGACGTTCGTCGCCGGCATCGCGATATACTCGGCGAAGCAGCCGTCGCGGTCCACGCCAATGATCTTGGTGTGTGGGCAGACGTGCGAGTTCCCGGTGCGGCAGAGCAGACAGCGTCCATCCACGATATGGCCTTCGGCGGTCACCCGATCGCCTTCGCGCACATCCGTCACGAGCTTGCCGACCTGTACGACCTCGCCGGCGAACTCATGGCCGACGGTGATCGGCGGCTTCACGCGGCCCTGCGCCCAGGCGTCCCATTCGTAGATGTGCACGTCGGTGCCGCAGACGCCGGCGCGCTTGACGCGGATCAAAACTTCATTGTCGAGAATTGTTGGCTCGGGAACATTCTTCAGGACGAAGCCCGGGCCGGCAGATACTTTGACAAGCGCTTTCACGCGCGTGCGCTCCATGCAATCTGTTAGGTGCGGTCGCGCGTCGAGAGCGATGCGTCGGAGCCGCGCACGAAACCTCGCACGGCAGTATGATCGGCGGAAGTCTGCGCACGCCGCACGACTATTCGACCATTTACGACGGCGTGGTGCAGCTTCTGCAATAGGAGACACGAGACACGGGACACGAGACACGGGATGATGCGCATCGTGGTTCGTTCCGCACTCCGCGCACTCCGCGCACTCCGCGCACTCGTGTCGTGCATCTCGTCTGTCTCGTGTCCCGTGTCCCGTGTCTCGTGTCTCGTGTCTCGTTCCCAACCGCTATTGCGTGTGAAATCGGCCAATCCTATATTCGCGTCAGAGCACTAATCACGCGCACAGCAATTACGAGGGTACTGCGTGGATCAATCTCGACGAGAATTCATCAAGTCGACATCCGCTGTGGCGGCGATTGCCGGTATCGCAGCGCACACTCCTACCGGTCGCGATGCGACCGACGCTCCCGTCTCCCCTCCGTACTCGCCGTACAGCGCAATCGTCGCCGGCGAACCCAACGTCAAAGAGCTCGCGATGATTGCGCTCGACGCCGCCAAGAGCGCCGGTGCCGAGTATGCGGACGTGCGCTTCGTGCGCAATCGCACCCAGAACGTATCGACACGCGAGCAGCGCGTGTCGGGCGTCTCGGACAACGAGACCTACGGCTTCGGTGTGCGCGTGCTGGTGAGCGGTGCGTGGGGCTTCGCCGCGAGTCGCGATCTGACGCGCGACGAAGTGTCGCGCGTGGCAAAGCAGTCGGTTGCCCAAGCGCGCGCCAACCGTTCGGCGTTGGTGCGCCCCGTGGTGCTCGCCCCAGCGCCCGCCGTCGCGAACGGCACGTGGAAGAGTCCCATCGAAATCGACCCGTTCGAGGTGACGGTCGAGGAGAAGGCCGGTCTGCTCCTCGCCGCCAATCAGGCCGCGCTGGCCGTGAAAGGTGCGCGCTTCGTGAATTCGAGCATGTTCTTCCTCCGCGAGGAGAAGACGTTCGCGTCCACCGACGGCAGTCTCACCGTGCAGACGATCTACCGCACCGAACCGTCGATGACGGTCACCGCTACCGGGAACGGTGACTTCGCCACGCGGCAGTCGGTAGACATTGCGCCTCGCGGTTTGGGCTACGAGCACGTGCGCAGTGCCGGGCTCGTCGAGAACGCACCGAAGTGGGCGGACGAAGCGGTGCAGAAGCTCTCGGCAAAGTCGGTGGACGTCGGACGCTACGATCTCGTGCTGCACCCATCGCATCTCTGGCTCACGATCCATGAATCGGTAGCGCATCCCACCGAGCTCGATCGCGCGATGGGGTACGAGGCGAATTACGCCGGCACCAGCTTTGTCGCACCACCAGAAAAGGTGCTCGGCACGCTGAAGTACGGCTCCGAGCTGATGAACATCCGCGGCGACCGGTCGCAGGCAGGATCGCTGTCGGCATGCGGATGGGACGACGAAGGTGTGAAGCCGGAAGACTTCGACATCATCAAGAAGGGTGTGTTCGTCGACTATCACACCACGCGCGAGCAGGCGCCCTGGCTCGACTGGTACTACAAGAAACTCGGGACGTCCACCCGCTCGCACGGCTGTTCGTACGCGCAAACGTGGGCCGCCGTGCAGTTCCAGCGCATGCCAAACGTGTCGCTGCTTCCAGGCGACAAGGATCTCGGCTGGGACGATCTGATCGCCGCCACCGACCGCGGTATCGCGATCATCGGCGATGGCTCGTTCTCGATCGATCAGCAGCGTTACAACGCTCAGTTCGGTGGCCAGATCTTTTACGAGATCAAGGGCGGCAAGATCGTCGGCATGCTCAAGGACGTTGCGTACCAAATGAGGACGCCCGAGTTCTGGGCGAGCCTCGACATGGTCGGCGGGCAGAAGAGCTATCACTTGGGCGGCGCGTTCGGCGACGCCAAGGGACAGCCGGTTCAGGTGAACGCCGTGAGTCACGGCGCGCCCGTCACGCGCTTTCGCAACGTCAACGTCATCAACACCGGACGTTCGGCATGACGATTCGATCCCTGGCCATGTCGGCGCGGTATTTGTCGCGCGAGGAATGCGAAGTCATCGCGAAGCGTGCGCTCTCCTTCGCCGCCGCCGACGAGACACGCGTCATGGTGAACAGCACCAGCATTGCGAACACGCGCTTCGCGGTGAACCAGATCTCCACCGGTGGCGACTCGTTCGACGCCGTCGTCACGGTGATCAGCAAGTTCGGAAAGCGGAGCGGTTCGTCATCCACCAACCGGCTCGACGACGACGGCCTGCGCGCCGCCGTGCAGATGTCGGAGCGCGTGTCCCGGCTCAGCCCCGAAGATCCCGAAGCGCTGCCGGAGTTGGATCCGCAGACCTATCGGCCAGGCGTGAACTGGAGCGACGTCACGGCGTCACAAGACCCCGCGACGCGCGCCGACGCGGTGAAGCGGATCGCCGATCCGGCGAAGGCGGCCGGTCTGGTGTCGACGGGCTTCATGGAAGCCATTACCGGCGCGCAGGCGATTGCGAACAACAAGAACTTGTTCGCCTACAATCGCTCGACGTCGTCCGTGCTGACGACCACGGTGCGCACGCCCGACGGAACTGGTTCCGGCTGGGCGGGCGCGACGCACTACGACTGGAGCCGCATCGATCCGTCGGTGCTTGGTCGCCGCGCCACACAAAAGGCCCGCACGTCGGTGAATCCCGTCGCGATCGAACCGGGACGTTATACGGTGGTGTTCGAGCCGACGGCTGTTGGAAATCTCGTACAATTCATCACGCGTGCGCTCAACGCGCGCTCGGCGGATGAAGGCCGTTCGTTCTTCTCGCTCGCTGGTGGAAAGAACAAGATCGGGCAGAAAGTGGTGGACGAACGGGTGACGATCGTGTCCGATCCATTCGATCCGGAAGTCGCCGGATCACCCTTCAGTAGTGACGGATCGCCGACACAACGCGTCGTATGGATCGAAAACGGTGTTGTCAAAACACTGGACTATGACCGATATTGGGCACAGCGTCAGGGACGTACACCAACCGGCGCGGGTGGTTCGGTTCGAATGAGTGGCGGCACCGCGTCGATGGATGATTTGATTCGTTCGACGCAACGTGGTTTGTTGGTGACACGCTTTTGGTATTTGCGGCCGGTGGATCAACGCACGATTCTCTACACCGGCCTGACACGCGATGGAACGTTCTTGATCGAGAACGGCAAGGTCACGAGACCGGTGAAGAACCTTCGGTTCAACGATTCACCGATCTTCATGCTGAACAACCTGGAGGCGATGGGCGTCCCCGAGCGCGTGAGTGCGAGCGAGGGCGGCGATCCCGGCCAGGCGATCATGGTTCCGCCGATCAAAGTCAGAGACTTCAGTTTCACCAGCTTGAGTGACGCCGTATGATGGAGCAGTATCAAGGACTTCGCGCGCCTCCGCGGAGGCGTGTGTAGCGACGATCCAAGCGCAACACGGCGAAAGCCATGCGTAACGGTCGTCGTCTCGCCGAATCCACCGGGGGATCGGTCGAGAGCAAGTACCTCCATGAATGGAGAGTTCACAATGGCTGCAAAGAAGAGTGCCCGTAAGGGCGGCGCGAAGAAGGCTGGTGCGAAGAAAGCGGTCCGTAAGACCGCCGCCAAGAAGACGGTTCGCAAGGTTGCGAAGAAGGCCACCCGTCGCTAGTTCGCGCATTTGAAGGAAAAAGGGGAGCCGGCGTTCGCGCCGGCTTCTTTTTTTCGCGATGCCTTTCATCCTGAGCAAAGCGGAGGATCTCTCTGGGCGGTCGAACAACTTTAACGCAGAGAACTGCAGAGAACTGCAGAGGGCGCAGAGAACGGCAAAAGAAAACTGTAAGCGTACGGAAGAGAGAAGCGCGTATCGGTGGAATGAACCGTGATTGCCGAGTCCACAATCATTCCGCCTATATCGTTGATGAGCCCGACCTGGGCGATACCATCGGAGCGTCACGACGGCATCCGCCAAGCCTTCCAGGCGAGACAATCCTTCACGGTCCTCTGCAGTTCTCTGCGTCCTCTTGCAGTTCTCTGCGACCTCTGCGTTAAAAGGCTGTGCGCCGTTCACAGCGATCCTTCGCTTTGCTCAGGATGACAGGCCGTCACCTGTCACGGGCAAAAAAACAAAAGCGACGCCACTCACTGAGAGTGCCGTCGCTGCTGTCGACGCTGCTGTGTTCGATCTGGGCGGCTATCCGATCTTGCCGTCGCGCCCATCGTCAGGAACCTCTGGCGCCGGTCCCCACACGTACGCAGAAAACGTGGGCCGCTGGTCGCCACGCGCTCCGCGCGAAATCACGATGCCGATGGGCTCCTGGTCCGAGCCGCTCTTTCCCTTTGCCTTCATATATGTCGCTGATCTCTGATTCCGTCACTCGCGTGGCCCGGCGGCGGGATACGGTCCGCCGCAACGGGCCCAGCGACTTTCACGACTGGCCGGTTGCCGTCGCGCCACCCCATTTTGCACTGGTGGTGCCATAGCGCAATGGAAGCGTTAAGTCGTTTACTCAAAAGTGCTTACAAAACGAAACAACCAGCCGGTTTGGCTGGTTTGTGTCGATCCAATACAGAATGAACTGACACGGACGTGTCTAATTAACACGTCGTCATGCAGCGCCCTTTCTCGCCAGGAAAGTCTTCGAACGGTCCTGGGCTCGTTCTACCGTCACCGTCCAGTTGCGATACTGACTACGCAGTTCCTCGAGTGACATTGCGTCAGTCGCATTACTGGAGGCGACGATCGTTTGGACGAGGTGGATTCCGCCGTCCATCGTTGCGCTCTGCAGAATGTCGATGACGCGTGCGCGTTCCGCGGAGGAGAGCCCATCGAGAACGCTGGGGTTCACGATGACGGCAGTGAGTGGCACGTCGGGGGTCCACGACGACAGGTTGCCTATCTGCGCATGTACGCGGCCGGCGAGTCCGGCGCCGATCGCCGCCTGCCTCATGCGTTCGAGCGCATCCTCCTCGCCCGCCAACGTCGTGACGTCACAGCCGTTCGCCGCGAGATACAACGCCGGTCTTTCGTCCGCGGCGCCGGCCAATAGCACTCGACCCTCGGAGGACGTCGGGAGTGCGCGAACGAGCGCGTCGTCGGGACTCAATCCCCAATGCTCAGGGCGGCGGCGCTCGTCGGACAATTTCAACCACTTGCGACGCCACGTGTCGTACGTCGCAAGACGCAGCCGCTTGAAGATGATGCGATCCACTTCATCGCAGAGGAGGAGCTCCGTCAGCGCGAGCTGCGGTTGGGCGGAAAGTACTGACATCGCTTCATCCCCAATACTGAGGATGACGCTCCGCGGCACCGACTCCTTGTAGTTCTCAATCTCTTGTTCGACGAACAGCTCGTACTCGTGCTTGAGAGAGCGCGTTGGTCGATTCGTCATGCCTCGGAGCGGTGAAAGAATGCGCGTAAGCTAGACGTCCGTTCACGACACGCAAGTACTCACGCGGGTTCGACGTGCACCGTCACCTGCGATGCGCCGAACTCACGCTCGATTGCTGCTTCGACCGCGTCGGCGAGTCGGTGCGCTTCGTCCACCGGTGTGCCGCCGTGGACGACGATCGTGACTTCAGCGAAGAGCTGTCCCGACGCCGTAAAGCGCGACCGCACATTGCGCACATCGCCAATATCCGGCACGCGCAGCACGGCGCCGCGCAACTCGTCGGCGTCGATCGCGCGCTCATCTACGAGGATCGGGATCGATTCGCGCAGGATCTTAATTCCGCTCCAGGCGATGATCAGTGCCACGCCAATGCCAAGAGCGGCATCCAGCCATGGCCCGGCGACGTGCGACAACGCCAGCGACGTGAGCGCGAGTATGGTGACGAGAATGTCGCCGCTCGTATGTGCAGCGTCGGCGAGCAGGAACGCGCTACCGAGTGCCCGGCCCCGCCGCCGCTCGTACCATACGACAAACACATTGACGACGAGCGTGCAGGCAATGATCACGAGATCCGCGCTGTCGACGTGATGCGGCGCGCGCTTCGCGAGGAGCGCGCCGATGCCTTCGCGCAGCAGCTCGAAGCAGGAGATGGACAGGAATCCGACGATGGCAAGCGCGCCAAGGGTCTCGAACTTGTCGTGCCCGTACGGATGGTCATCGTCGGGCGCGCGTCCGGCGACCGCCACGAGCATCATCCCAATTGCGTTGTTGAACATGTCGAGGCCGGACTCGAGCGCGGCGCCGAGCACCGTGAGCGCACCAGTCTTGGCGCCGACGCCGAGCTTGACCAGCGCGACGATGACGTTGAGCGCCAGGACCACTGACAACGTTCGGCGTACCGCCGGTGACCCTGCGTCGCGCACTTGCCGTCGGCGCGCCGCGGCGGATTGAGTCGAGGAAGGCACGGGTGCAACTTGCCTAGTAGCAGAAGCGTCGGTCAACCTCCTCGAACGAATTCCAATGCCCGAGTTACCCGAGGTCGAGCGCGCCGCCCGCCGTCTGCGCGCAGTCGCGGTCGGCCGCACGGTGGCGCGCGTGGAGCTGCTCCATCCAGCGCTTCGCCGGCGGCTGTCGCCGGCGCGGCTTCGCTCGCTTCGCCAGGTGCGGGTGCTCGCCGTCGAGCGCCGCGGCAAGCATCAGCTGCTCGTTCTGGACAATGGTCGCCGGCTACACGTGCACTTTCGCATGACGGGCGACTGGGTCATCGGCAGAGCCGATGACGAACTGCCGCGATTCGCACGTGCGTCGATCACCTTCACGGACGGCTCGCGCGTCGTGCTCGAGGATCCGCGCGCGCTGAGCACGCTCGACCTGCACCCGGCACATGTCCCACTCGATCTTGGACTCGGTCCCGAACCCAGCGACCCCGCACTCACGCCCTCGTCGCTACACGCTGTGCTGTCGAAGAAGCGCGGCCCGATCAAACCCGTACTGCTCGACCAGCGTGTCATTGCCGGGCTTGGAAACATCTACGCTGCCGAGTCTCTCTGGCACGCTCGCATCGCGCCCACGGCGCCGTCATCGTCGCTGACGATACGGCAGGTGGCAGCGCTGCTCAAGGCGGTTCGTCGTGTGATCGACAAGGCGAGCGGGGCGCGCGACACGGATGAATCGGTGTCGCGCTTTTCCGTGTACGATCGCGAAGGGAAGCCCTGTCGTCGCTGCCGCACGCTCATCGAGCGCATCGTGCAGGCCGGTCGGTCGACGTATTTCTGTCCGGTGTGTCAGGCCGACGTCTCAGGCGCCAGGGCCGAGCACGATCACACTATTGCCTCCAAGAGCGCCCCCTTCAAATAGCCCGTTTCCGGAATCGAGATGACCTCCGGGTGATCGAGGGGCTGGCCGGTGATCGCGCGCAGCACCATTCGACGGCCCGAATCGGCGGCAGCCGCCTGCAGCACTTCGAGAAAGAGCGGCTTCGTGAGATGGAAGCTGCAACTGGCGGTGAACAGCAGGCCACCAGGCGCGAGCAGGCGCATCGCACGCAGATTGATGTCCTTGTACCCGCGAATCGCCGAGGGCAGCGATGCCTTGTTCTTAGCGAAGGCCGGTGGATCGAGGACGATCGTGTCGAAGCGTTGACCAGCGGTTTGCTGCTCGCGCAGGTAATCGAACGTGTCTGCTTCCACGAGCTCGACGTTCGTGATGCCGTTGCGGGTGCAGTTTTCGCCCGCACGACGCAGCGCGTCGGCGGAGACATCGAGGGCGATGACCGACTCGGCGCGCCTCGCCATGTGCAGCGCGAAGGAGCCGTGGTAGCTGAAGCAGTCGAGTGCGCGTCCGCGTGCGTGTTCGCCGATGAGCACCCGATTCTCGCGCTGGTCGAGAAAGGCGCCCGTCTTCTGTCCGCGCCAGGGCGCAGCGAGAAAGCGGATGCCGTGCTCCTGGACCTCGATTTCCTGCGGCACCTCGCCGCGCAGCAGTTCGACGCCGACGGGGAGCGATTCCTTGGCGCGCAACGCGACGTCGTTCCGCCCGAGAATGCCGCGTGGTTGCAGCAGGTCCTCGAGGACGTCGAGGATCGGTGCGCGAAATGCCTCGAGGCCCGCGCTCATCAACTGCACCACGAGCCATGCGTCGTATCGGTCGCAGATGAGGGAGGGACAGGCATCGCCTTCGCCGTGGATGAGCCGGTACGCGGATGCGACGCCCATTAGCGGCTGGCGGCGGTCGAGGGCGTGGCCGATGCGAACGCGCCACCATGCGTGGTCCAGTTCGGCGCGCGGATCATCGTCGATCATGCGGAGCGAGATCTCCGATGACGGACTCCAGAGCGCGAGGCCGATCGGTTTGCCGCGGTGGTCATGCACGCGAACGGCACCTGCGGGCGCAGCGGGGCGCTGGGTGACGTCGCTGCGGTAGATCCAGGGATGTCCGTGTTGCCAGCGGTAGGCGCCTTTGGCGGACACGACGGCGATGTCGTACATCGGCATACTCGAGGCGGGTTGCGACGTCAGACGGAACCGTCCAATCTATCGCGTGCAGGGGTTGATCTCCGCGTGAATTCGAGATATCCTTATCGCCCCTCGCTAACGAAGCTCGTTGCTGAGTGCTGCTGAATTCACGCGGCGCCACTTGAGAATCGACAGAGCCTTCCATAAAATGAAAGGCTCGCCCCGAACGGCGCACACGCGCACGTTCGACACGCGAGAATCGCTGTTTGACAAGTGAAGTCTGAGGTAGATCGTGGGAAGTGAATCCTCATCGATAGAGCGGATGGGAGGCGCGGCAACGCGCGTCACATGTGCTTGATCGATGAAGTGTAGGAATGCAGTGCTTTGCTTGACCAATTGTTGTAGTCAAGCGAGTGAAGGCATGTGGGGGATGCCTGGGCACACGGAGGCGATGAAGGCCGTGGTAAGCTGCGATAAGCTTGGGGGAGCGGCACACACGCAATGATCCCAAGATGGCCGAATGGGGCAACCCGGCTGGTGGCGACACCAGTCACACTCTTTTGGGAGTGAGCGAACCTGGGGAACTGAAACATCTCAGTACCTAGAGGAAGAGAAATCAAATGAGATGCCCTTAGTAGCGGCGAGCGAACGGGGTAGAGCCTAAACCGTGGTCCTTGTGGCCGCGGGGTTGTAGGACCCACAGGAGCTGTGAGTGACGTCAGTCGAAGTCCCATGGAATAGGGCGCCAGAGACGGTGAGAGCCCGGTAGACGAAGACAATGGACTCATGGTGGTGGAGTTCCTGAGTAACGCCCGGTACGAGAGTCCGGGCGTGAAGCTGGGGGGACCACCCTCCAAGGCTAAAGACTCCCGTGTGACCGATAGTGGACGAGTACCGTGAGGGACAGGTGAAAAGCACCCCAGTGCGGGGAGTGAAAGAGATCCTGAAACCACATGCCTACAAGCGGTAGGAGGGAGCTCGTGTCTTCGGATGCGAAGTCTCCTGACTGCGTGCCTTTTGCATTATGATCCGGCGAGTTGCTACTCGGGTGCGAGGCTAAGCCGGTTGCCGGCGGAGCCAGAGCGAAAGCGAGTCCTGTAACGAGGGCGAGTGGAGTACCCGGGTGCAGACCCGAAGCCAGGGCGATCTACCCATGAGCAGGGTGAAGCTGGGGTAACACCCAGTGGAGGCCCGAACCGGTGTGGGTTGAAAACCGCTCGGATGACTTGTGGGTAGGGGTGAAAGGCCAATCAAGCCTGGAGATAGCTGGTTCTCCCCGAAATCTATTGAGGTAGAGCCTCGAGAGTGGCGCAAGCCACATGTTAGCAGGGGGTAGAGCGACTGGATGGGCGCGGGGGCCAGAGCGGCCTACCAACCCCAACCAAACTCCGAATACCTGACTAATGGACCTCGGGAGGCAGTCGTTGAGCGATAATGTCCAACGGCGAGAGGGAAAGAACCCAGAGCCACAGCTAAGGCCCCAAAGTGGCCGCTGAGTATAGCGAAGGATGTGTCCGTGCCGTGACAACGAGGAGGTTGGCTTAGAAGCAGCCATTCCTTTAAAGAGTGCGTAATAGCTCACTCGTCCAGCGTGGATGCGCCGAGAATGGTCGGGATTAAGCGGCCCGCCGAAGCTTGGCCTTCATACTATGTATGAGGGGTAGGGGAGCGTTCTGGGAGCGGAGAAGGGCCCGTGGTAAACGTTGGCCTGGAGCGACCAGAAGTGAGGATGCCGGAATGAGTACGCGCAAATCCAAGTGAAAACCTTGGACACCGTAAACCCAAGGGTTCCTGCGCCATGGCAATCAGCGCAGGGTGAGGCGGAGCCTAAGGTGAGGCCCCAGAGGCGTAGCCGATGGTAAACGGGTTGACATTCCCGTCCCGTCTTGCAGTGTTGAACCACAGAGGGACACTGGAACGAAGCAGCAGCGGCTGTGTGGATTGGCCGTTGAAGGCGGTAGGTCGCAAGGCCGAGAGCTGACCACGAGGGAGCGCCGCAAGGCAACCCCAAGTGCTGTAGAGTCGACAGGCAAGAAAAGCTTTGTGGGGAGCTGCAAGATGTCCGTACCGGAAACCGACACAGGTGGGTGAGGCGAGTAGCCTCAGGTGAACGAGTGAAACGTGGTCAAGGAACTCGGCATAATGATCCCGTAACTTCGGAAGAAGGGATGCCTGATTGAGTCAAGGCTTCGCGCCGTAGCTCGGTCAGGTCGCAGCGAATCGGCCCAAGCGACTGTTTAGCAAAAACACAGGTGTGTGCCAAGCCGCACAAGGCGCCGTATACACACTGACGCCTGCCCGGTGCCGGAAGGTTAAGGGGAGAGGTTAGCGGGGTTCGCCCTGTGAAGCTTTGAGCCGAAGCCCCGGTAAACGGCGGCCGTAACTATAACGGTCCTAAGGTAGCGAAATTCCTTGTCGGGTAAGTTCCGACCTGCACGAATGGCGTAACGACTTGGGCACTGTCTCGACCACGTGCTCGGCGAAATTGCAGTCTCGGTGAGGATTCCGAGTCCCCGCGACAGGACAAAAAGACCCCATGCACCTTTACTGCAGCTTGTCATTGGACATTGCACATCACTGTGTAGCATAGGTGGGACCCGATGAAGGGCGGGCGCTAGCTCGTCTGGAGGGATCAGTGAAATACCACCCTGTGTCGTGCGATGCCCTCACCACGGCGAGAACACCTCGCCTGGGACCGTGGCAGGTAGGCAGTTTGACTGGGGCGGTCGCCTCCGAAACAGTAACGGAGGCGCGCGCAAGGTTGGCTCAGCGCGGACGGTACTCGCGCTTTTAGAGTGTAACGGCAGAAGCCAGCCTGACGGTGAGACCGACGGGTCGAGCCGCCACGAAAGTGGGCCGTAGTGATCCGGTAGCCCGGTGTGGAGCGGCTATCGCGCAACGGATAAAAGGTACGCTGGGGATAACAGGCTTATCGCGCCCGAGAGTTCACATCGACGGCGCGGTTTGGCACCTCGATGTCGGCTTATCACATCCTGGGGCTGGAGAAGGTCCCAAGGGTCCGGCTGTTCGCCGGTTAAAGTGGTACATGAGCTGGGTTCAGAACGTCGTGAGACAGTTCGGTCTGTATCCGTCGTGGGCGTTGGAGAGTTGAGGGGAGCGGACTCTAGTACGAGAGGACCGAGTCGGACGACCCGCTCGTGTCCCGGTTGTCCTGCCAAGGGCACCGCCGGGTAGCGATGGTCGGCTGTGATAACCGCTGAAAGCATCTAAGTGGGAAGCACGCCCCAAGATGAACTCTCCCGAGGCCTTGAGCCTCCTGAAGGGCCGGGGAAGACCACCCCGTCGATAGGCCGCCCGTGGACGTGGAGCAATCCATTCCAAGCGCAGCGGTCCTAATCGCCCGTGCGGCTTGACTACTCCCCAAAGGAGTATCGCAAAGCACGCAACAATTAGGAAACACTAAACGCATCTACCTCGGACTTCACTATCGTTTCTCGTCGCTCGCTGCGCGCTCCTCGGTCACACGACGAACGCGCGACGGGCACGAGCAACCATATTCGCTGGCGACTAGAGCGTAGGGGCCACACTCGTTCCCATTCCGAACACGATCGTTAAGCCCTACAGCGCCGATGGTACTCCGCTCGTGAGAGCGCGGGAGAGTAGGCCGTCGCCGGCACCTCATTGCAAAGCCCCTGGCCCAGTTGGCCAGGGGCTTTGTGTTGTCCCCCCCCCGGCCAGCCGATCCTCGTATCGCATCGTCCACACGCGAGCCGGTTTCTTGCGAGTTCCCGGCGCATGGACCGAAGACACCCACTTCCGCTCCTCTTCGCCGCACTCGCGGCCGCCGCCGTCATCGTGCGCCAACGCCGCGCTCGCCAGGCCGTCGAACGGTTCGCCGGCGCGACGTTGCAAACGCTGCTCAATGCCATCGAGGCCAATGACCCGCGGACGGGCATGCACGTCCGTCGAGTGGCGCGATACGCGCTCATCATCGCCGACGCCGCGGGGCTCGACGAACGACAACAGCAGGCCGTCGAACGCGTCGCGCTGTTCCACGACATCGGAAAGATCTACGAAGCGCTCTTCGACATCGTGCACGAAGCGTCCCGGCTCTCCATCAACGAACGGCGCGCCGTCGCCACGCATCCACAACGCGGCGCCGAGGTGCTCGCCCCCCTCGCGGCGTTCTATCCCGAACTGCCTATCGGCGTGCTCGCACACCATGAACGCTGGGACGGCAGCGGGTACCCGCGTCATCTGCGGGGCGCCCGCATTCCGATCGAAGCGCGAATTGTCGCCATCGCCGACACCTTGGATTCAGTGGCGCGCAGCCGCCGCTATCGACGCGGACGCGGGATCGAGGCAGCCATGACGGTGATCGCTGAAGGGCGTGCCACGCAATTCGATCCCGATCTCGTCGATCTCGCGCTCTTTCCCGCTGTTGCTGAACGGCTGATGCACGCGCACATCACCCAACGAAATACACGCGGCGGGCGCCGGGATGAGGCACGCGATCGCGTGCCCGACGTCAAATTCCGGTGGCGCTCGGAGTCACTTGGGTCGGGTGGTATCCACGCCGCGCGCCAGCGCGACTGAATCCCACGCACGGCGAGCGGCGAGCTTGGCCTGCTCGTGGCCGGCCAGATCGCGGCGGAATTCATGGTGCCCATCCGGGAAAGCCACGAAATACACGTATGGCACGTTGGCCGGATACAACGCCGCTTCGATGCTCGCCCGTCCCGGCGAAGCGATCGGTCCCGGCGGCAGCCCCTTGTGCGTGTACGTGTTGTACGGCGAATCGACCGTGAGATCCTTGTAGTAGAGGCGTGCGACGTGCTTGCCCAGCGCGTACTGTACCGTCGGGTCGGCCTGCAGCAACATGCCGGCTCGCATCCTGTTGAGGTACACGGCCGCGATCACCGGCCGCTCCTCAGGTAGTCGCGCTTCCGTTTCCACGATCGACGCGAGCGCCATCACGTCGTTCCGCGACAGGTGCAGCGTGTCGAGACGCGCCGTCCATTGCGGCTGCCATACCTGCTCGAAACGGCGGACCATCGCGTTCACCGCCGCCCGCGCCGTCGTTCCGGCGGGAAAGGTGTAGGTATCAGGAAACAGGTATCCTTCGGCCGTGGCAGTGGAGATGTCCAGGCGATGCAGCAGCGCAGTGTCGCGAGTCGCGGCCACCACGGAGTCGAGCGGCTGACCCAACTTCGATGCGATCAGCGGCGCGATCTGGGACAGCGAGAAGCCTTCCGGGATCGTAATGACGTGGACCAGTCCCTTGCCGCCGTGCAGCGCGTCGAGCACGAAGCCCCATCCTGCGTTGCGATGCAACACGTACGTGCCGGCCTTGATCCCTCGGTCGCTCTTGCGAAGCGACGCATACAGACGGAAGACGCGCGGAAGGTGAATCACGCCTGCTTTCGCGAGAGAGTCGCCGGCAACGCGCAGGCTCGCGCCAGGCGGTATCGTGACGCGTACGGTTGGCCCGCTTCCACTGCCACACGCTGTGGCGAACGCCGTGGCGGCGACGCACAACGCCCTGCGCACCCGGCGGTTAGCCGGCAAGTTGAAGGGCATGCTGAAGGAGCACCGTAGCCGCGAGGGCATCGACGTCTCCCTTCCGTCCTCTCGTCGACCCGCCCATCTCGCGGATCGCCCGCAGAGCCACCGCCGTCGTGTAGCGCTCGTCCACCAGCGTCACGGTCATGCCCGTCCGCTTCTCGAGCTCGGCGCTCACAGCCCGCGCTTCGATCGAACGTGGTGTTTCGTCCCCGTTGCCGTCGAGCGGGAGTCCCATGACGAACCCGCGCGCCTCGAGTGCCTCAGCGCGTCGAATGAGCTCGGCGATCGGTGGCCGCTTGCCGGCACGGCGCAGAATGACGCCGGCCGGTGAGGCGATCGTTCCAGTGGGATCGCTGATAGCCAGGCCAATCCGACGCTCGCCATAATCGATGGCCAGCAGTCGCCCGCGGTCGAGGTTCACGGGGCGCGATCCGATCAGCCCTGCGTCATTTGCTGGAAGAACTCTCTGTTGTTCTTCGAGCGTGACATCTGCTTGAGGAGGAATTCCATCGCTTCGACTTCGGGCATCTCCGACAAGAAATTGCGCAACAGATAGACGCGATTGAGCTCTTCCTGCGTGAACAGCAGTTCCTCCTTGCGTGTGCCCGACTTGCCAATGTCGATGGCGGGATACACGCGACGCTCGGCGATCTTCCGCGACAGCACGAGTTCCATGTTGCCGGTGCCCTTGAACTCCTCGAAGATCACTTCGTCCATGCGCGAGCCGGTCTCGATCAACGCGGTGGCGATGATCGTCAACGACCCGCCGTCCTGGATATTGCGCGCGGCGCCGAAAAAGCGTTTAGGCTTCTCGAGCCCCTTGGCGTCCACGCCGCCCGACAGGATCTTGCCGGACTGCGGCGTTACCGCATT
Organism: uncultured Gemmatimonadaceae bacterium; assembly: GCA_963817955.1. GTDB lineage: Bacteria > Gemmatimonadota > Gemmatimonadetes > Gemmatimonadales > Gemmatimonadaceae > JAQBQB01. The sequence goes on along the minus strand of CAWFQK010000002.1, from coordinate 842,172 downwards.
GTGCGCGCGTGCCAGGCGTGTAATGGAGTCGAGCAGGATCACGACGTCCTTGCCGCTCTCGACGAGCCGCTTGGCCTTTTCGATCACCATGTCCGCCACCTGCACGTGGCGTGTCGCCTCCTCGTCGAACGTCGAGGCGATCACTTCCGCATCGACGTTGGCCATCGTGTCGGTGACCTCCTCTGGCCGCTCGTCGATCAGCAGAATGATCAGCGTGACTTCCGGATGGTTCTCGCGGATGGCGTTGGCGATCTTCTGCAGCAGGATCGTCTTGCCCGCGCGCGGCGGCGCCACGATCAGACCGCGCTGGCCTTTGCCGATCGGCGCGATGAGATCCATGATCCGCATGCTGATGTCGCCATCCTTCGTCTCGAGACGAAGGCGTCCCTCCGGGTAGCGCGGCCGCAGATTGTCGAAGTCGATGCGCGTCTTGGCGGCATCGGGCTCGTCGCCGTTGACCGACTCGACCTTGAGCAACGCCAGATACCGTTCCCACTCCTTGGGCGGGCGCACCTGTCCGGACACCGTGTCGCCCGTGCGCAGATTGAAGCGCTTGATCTGCGACGGCGAGACGTAGATGTCGTCCGGCCCGTAGAGATAGTTCCAATCCTGGCTCCGCAGAAATCCATAGCCTTCCGGCAGAATCTCGAGCACACCTTCACCGGTGAGCACGATGCTCCGCTCGAGCAATTTCTGCTCGATGCGAAAGATGAGTTCCTGCTTGCCCAGTCCGGCGGAGTCCTCGATGGAGGAGGCGTCGGCCATCTCCTGGAGCTCCGGAACGGATTTGCGCTTCAGTTCGACGATGTTCACGGACGTCGTGACGACACCTGAGGGCGTCATCTGACCAGCGGAGGAAGGAGAAGAATGTGTGGGGGGAGGCTCGAGGTGCTGCCGCGCGCTTTCAGGATGCGGGGTGACAGCGCGGAGTCGTCGCGGAGTCGTCGGCGGGCGGAGCGAAGGACCTGAGTGCATGCGAAGGTATAAGTGGCGCGAGGGAGGGTCAAGGGCGCTACCGGAGGCATGCCAAGCAGGCGGGGTGAGCGCGTCGTCTGTAGCCGGTGCAATGCACATGCCCTGACGACAATGACCATCGTGCTCCCAAGCAAAATCGGTCCTAAAGTCCGCAAGGGACCAGTCGAAGCTTGTGACGAGGCTGTATACCAGGCATGGCTCACCCTGCCCTACCAGGGCAGGACTTACCCTGCTGATGCTCCACCGCAAACCCCTAGTGATGCAGTTGCGGCGACACCTTTGATGCGCGCAGTCGCGCCTTTCATGCGAAAACTCAAGTTCTCCACCAAAATATTGGTCCTGATTGCCGTCATGATGGCGATGTCGGCTTCCGTTGCCGGCTACCTCCTGCGCGACACACTCGCCGTGTCGAACACGTTCGAAGCGCTCCTCAACGGGCCCGTTAACAATGAGGTCGTTGCCGGCCAGATGCAGGTCTCGTTCAAGAAGCAGGTGCAAGAGTGGAAGGACCTTCTACTGCGCGGCCAAGACCCAGCGATGTTCGAGAAGTACTCGAACGCGTTCAAGGCAGACGAGAACACCGTCCGTGAGCTTGGCGGCAAGCTCAAGAGCTCGACGAAGGACTCCAGCGCCATTCGAATGTTGAACCGTTTCACGGCAATGCACGACGAGCTCGGTACCAAGTACGACGAGCAGATCAAGTTGTTCGGGGGCGATCATAATGCCCAGCGCGCCGATCAGGTGTTAGCGGGATTGGACCGCGTCCCCACAGGTCTCATAGACAGCATCGTCACCCGATTCGACGCAGAGACGGACTCTCTCGCCGCAGCGCAGGGCGCAACCGTGATCAGCCACGCCAAAGTGACGATGACCTTCTTGGTCCTGGTACTCCTGGTGGTGCTGGTGTTTGCCGTATTGGTGGTTCGGTCCATCGTGCTTCCGCTGCGCGGCCTCGTGACCGCGGCAAACCACATCGCGGATGGCGACGTACACCAAGATGTGACGTACACGGCGAATGACGAAATCGGCACGCTGGCCGACGCATTCAGAAAGGTGGTCGAGTCTCAGCGTATCATATCTGGTGCCGCTCGCCGACTCGCGGCTGGCGATGTTGAGCAGAAGGTCGTGGCCCGGGGTGACCAGGATGAGCTTGGCCGCTCGATGGAAACGCTACGCACCACGCTGCAGGCGCTGGCGGTAGCATCCGACTCGCTTACCGTGGCGGGCCGCGCTGGACGCCTCTCGGAGCGCGGCCGGGCGGAACAGTTCGAGGGCACGTTCCGCACCTTGGTGGGCGGCATGAACGCCATGCTCGACGCCGTCACGGCGCCAATCGTGGAAGCATCAGCCGTGCTGCAGCGGGTCGCTGACCGTGACCTGACCGCGCGAATGACAGGTTCGTACGCCGGGGATTTCGCGACGATCAAGACCGCGGTCAACACGGCCATGGAGAACATCGAGGAGACTCTGGGCGACGTTGTGCTCGCGAGCGAGCAGGTGGCGTCGGCAGCTTACCAGATCTCGCACGGTAGTCAGGCGCTCGCGCAGGGCTCGAGTGAGCAGGCGAGTTCGCTCGAGGAAGTTTCGTCGAGCCTGCAGGAGATGTCGTCGATGGCGAAGCAGTCGGCGGCGAACGCAAAGGAAGCGCGTGGGCTTGCCGAGGGCGCAAATGCCGGCACCGCGGCCGGCGTTGCGAGCATGCAGCGCCTGACCGACGCGATGGGCCGCATCAAGGAGTCGTCGGACGCGACAGCGAGAATCGTCAAGACCATCGACGAGATTGCGTTCCAGACGAATCTGCTGGCGCTGAACGCCGCTGTCGAAGCGGCGCGCGCAGGCGACGCCGGGAGGGGCTTTGCCGTGGTCGCCGAAGAGGTCCGCAACCTCGCCATGCGCTCGGCGGAGGCGGCGAAGAACACGGCTACCCTGATTGAAGGTGCCGTCGCGAATGCAGAAGGCGGCGTACACATCACGAACGAAGTCGTCGGCAATCTGGAGACGATCTCGGGGAGCGTTGCCAAGGTGGCCGAGGTGATGGGAGAGATATTCGCCGCGAGCGAGCAGCAAACGGAGGGCATCTCGCAGGTGAATATTGCCGTAGATCAGATGAACGGCGTCACCCAGCAGGTCGCAGCCAACTCGGAAGAGTCTGCGTCGGCAGCAGAGGAGCTCTCAGCACAGGCGGCGAGCATGCGCGAAACGGTAATGCAATTCCGCATCAGCCGGGCGGCGTCCCCTGCCGCGGCTGTTCGACCGGCAGCTCCGGCTGCTCCGACAGGCCGTCCGCGTGCCGCGGCGGTGCCACGTAAGGTGCCGTCGCGCTCGCGAGTGGCCGTGCCGGCTGCCTTTGGTGCAGACGACGAAGATATGGCTATGGGGTTCTGAACAACCAGGGTGAGTGGACGCCGGGGTCTGGTCGACCTCGGCATCCACTCATTACGGGACTGTTGCACTACGAGTGAATCGCAGCAATCGGTGACGCGGCTGCGAAGATCGTGATCTGATCGACGGGCTGTCATCCTGAGCGACGGGCTGTCATCCTGAGCGCAAGCGAAGGATCTCGGTGACCGACAGAACAGCTTTTAACGCAGAGGTCGCAGAGAACTGCAAGAGGACGCAGAGAACTGCAGGAGAGCTGCAGGAGAACGCAGAGAACTGCTGAGGACCGTAAAGGATTGTCTCGCCTGGCAGCTGTCTTGGCTGAAGCCGTCGTGACGCTCCGAGGGTATCGCCAGGTCGGGATCATTAACGATATAGGCGGAATGATTGTGGACTCGGCAATCACGGTTCATTCCACCTAGACCCGCTTCCCTTTTCCGTACGCTTACAGTTTTCCTCTGCAGTTCTCTTTTGCAGTTCTCTGCAGTTCTCTTTTGCAGTTCTCTGCAGTTCTCTTTTGCAGTTCTCTGCAGTTCTCTTTTGCAGTTCTCTGCAGTTCTCTTGCAGTTCTCTGCGTCCTCTTGCAGTTCTCTGCGACCTCTGCGTTAAAAGCTGTTGCGCCGTCTGCGGCAAAACAAGCCGTCCGGCCCTCGGTCAGAACGCGATGTAACGCAGTGGGTGACGCTTGATGTCGGCCATCAACGAGTCGAGCGATGCGAGGTTGCGGTTGATGTTGCGCGTGATGGCCGAATCTGCTCGGAGCCGCTCAATCGTACCGGTCGGGGAGGCCGCTAGGCGCTGTACGTCCGCCAATTCCGTCCTGAGCTGAGCGATGTCGCGCGGAAGCGTCGAGTCGCGCCGGAATCTGCCGAGCGAATGGTTGTTCGAGGCAAGCAATGCCAGTACGGAATCCACTTGCGCCATATCCCGCGCTGCGCGGCGCTGAAACTCGTCGTTGCCGCTCATGGTGAGTGCTACCGTTCCGTGGCGATTGGCGAGTTGCTCCAAGATCCGTGACGCCCGTGACTGCGCGCGCCGCAACTCACTTCCGCCCTGATCCGCCGCGAATGCACCCAGGGTTCCCTTGGTGCTCGTCAGCTCTGCATTGAGCACCTTCAGGTTCCCGATGATCTGCGAGAATTGATGGGTCGCGGACACGAACTCGGACGAGGCCTGGGCGACATCTGTCTGCTCGCCCGCATGAATCGTGTCGCCGTTGACCACGGCCCGCGTTCGAGCGGTGCCGCTGCTGACATAGACTACCCGATCACCAATGATGCTTCCGCCACTCTGTACCTGAACGCGGCTGTCGAATCGGATATGCTGACGCGCACGATCGACCAGGTCGAGTACGAGCACCAGGCGCTCTTTCGGGTTCGTCGTGGGCGGCCGAAACTCGATCCCCTTCACTAACCCGACCTTCTGCCCGTCCAGCCATACCTCCGTACCTCGAATGACGCCGGGCGCCGCGTTCGTCGTGACAAAGAGCGTGAACTGCTTGCCGTGCAACATCCCCACACGTCCGAAGACCAGAATCGCCAGCGCCGACAGCAGGACCATGCTGCCAGCGATCAGGCCGATGGGAAGCTCTTTCCAATAAGTATTCCGAGGCACAGCAACGAACTGAGCAAAGAATACGCCGAACCGCCAGACAAAACACGAGCGGCCCGCGCATAGCACGGGCCGCTCGTGTTCGTCACTCTATCCACTTTCACCCGTCGTACTCCCATGCGCGCGGCGGGATTCGAACCCACGACCTTTAGCTCCGGAGGCTAACGCTCTATCCAGCTGAGCTACGCGCGCATTACACCCTCACTGTGTCGTGAGCGGCGATCCCTCTGCCGCGCGCCATTGTCCGCGCGTGTGCAGAGGGATTGCTAACAAGATGACATGCTGACCCGTCCATCTCAAGGCTTGTGCGATGGATCCGCTGGTGGCGTCCAGAATCCGGCACTCGGTTTGGCCTGGTCAGCCACGTCTCGCGCGAAAAAGGCGGCATTGAATACCGTGCGGAACGAGCCCGTGGGCTGCCCGCGCCATTGTGGCTGGAAGGCGAAGAGGACGACGTGTCCCTTGTCATGCTTCACATCCACAGCCGCAGCGAATCCTTGCATATACTTGGCTCCGTTCAGGAACCCCGAGCGAAGCGGGGTCACGTCGGTCGGGTACTTCGCCAACACCGCGCCGTCGAAACCGTCGAGCGTGGTGAACACGGGGCTGTTGAACACGAACACGTCCGCCCGCGCGGGCATGCCCGCCATGACCGGATGCGACGGGTCCGTAATGACCTGCATCACCGATCCTCCGGTGAAATAATCGCGGCGATTGAGGCCCGCGACGACGTTGCGCACCGGGAGGTGCAACGCGTTGATGATCGGGGTCGTGCCCTGATTCCAGGCAACGATGGTTCCGCCGCCACGCACGAACTCATCCACCCCGCGCACTTCGCTCGCGGCAGCGCTGTCGGCCGCCGCGTTTCCTCGGCCTCCTGCGCCGCGTCCCCCACCCCCGCCCCCACCCCGTCCGCCGCGTGCGCCGAGTCCCTGGGACGCGAACACGATGACGTCGAATCGGGCGCCGAGATTGCCGGCGCGGAGGTCGGCCGGTGTGAGGAGCGTGTACTTACCTCCGTAGGTGTCGAACAGCCACTCGGTCCAACCTTCGTCCATCACTCCCGGTGAGGACTTGTAAATCGCGATACGGGTGGGTGCGCTCACCGATGCCAGCGCAGCCGCCGATGTCGTTCGTTCGGCGTGCACGAACAGGTCCTTCGTCCACCCATCGAGCTTCGATTGATCGACGCCAGACAGGATGTAGCGGCCGCCGCGAGTCCCCGCGGCGGGAGCGTAGCGCAGTGTGGCGCCTGCCGCCAACGCCTGGTTGATCAGCTTGAAGGAATTGTTCTGCGCCGGGTCGACGACGAGGAGATCGCCCGTGCCGGTAATCTCGCCGGGGATCGGGAGAATGCCCGCGGCCTCTGCGTTCGTGGTGAGCGGCTCGTCGGCGTGCGTGCGCCAGTCGACCGCTTTCCCGACGATGGGCTTGAGCGCAGCACGGAAGTCGTCGCTGAGCGGAGTCTTTGCCTCGACCACCGTGACGTTCATCTGGTATGGCAGCGTCCATCCCGCGGCGTCGTACGGTGTGTCGTCACCGAGGTCGGGATACTTCTGCGGTTCGAAAAGCTCGCGGACGAGCTGCGCGAACTCCTGGTCCATTGGAATGACCCACGTGCCGGCACGGTAGGTCGTACCATTGTAGGCGACGTCGCGATCGAGCTGCTTCACCCGAACGCCCATGAATGCCATGCGACGGAGCAATTCAGTGGGTGCGACCGGATCGACCTGGACCTGCGGAATGATGTACGCGTAGGGGCCGCTCGTTCTGAATTGCTGGATCGTGTTGCGCGCCGACTGGTAGCGATTGTAGAGCACTTCGTGTTTGAACTTCGCGGCGTAGTTGAGCGTCGCGAGGTCGGCGCCGACCATATAGTTCACGGCGTCGCGCAGGCGCCATGTGCCAGCGGCCCACGGGCTGCTGTAGAGTGATGTCGGGCGAAGATCTCGGTAGGCCGGCGGCAGACTGTCCACTGTCGTCGTGCGTGGTGTGGCGCAATTGCCGCCCTGCGTTTCCGTCCACCAGGCCGCGATGTTCTGGTACATCGGCATGTAGTCGATGTACCCGGGATACCACGCGTCATAGGTCTCGAGCTGCGACACGGCGCCAGGCATGCCGTGCGCGTCCAACTCTTCCGCGATGCGCGTGGCGATCGCGTTCACCTCGCGCGCCTGGATCGGCGGCACGCGGACTCCCACGGGATCGGCAAAGGGAGGCAGCCAGATACGCGTTGGGAAGGGCGACGACTGGTGCTGCACGTAGATGATCTGCGGTTCCCACTCGCGCCACGTGCGTTGGATGAGCCGCGACTCGACCACGTTGAGCATGTACGAGTCGCGGTTGTTGTCGTGTCCCACATACTTCTCGTACAGCTCCATCGGCGCCGGATTCTGATTGGCGTCACGAGCGCGGCACCAGTTGACGACAATGTCCTGTCCGTCCGGGTTGATCGACGGCCAGAGAAAGAACACGACGCTGTCGAGAACCGCCTTCATGTCCGGATCATTCGCGTGTGACAGCAGCTCGTACGCCACCTGCGGCGTGTGTTGCGAGCCGGCAATTTCCGACGCATGGAGACCGCCGCTGATATCGACGAATGCGCGCCCTTCCGCCGCGAGACGCCTCGCCTCGGCATCGGTGAGGCCGTCCGGGTGCGCGAGGCGCTGATTGATTTCGCGGAGGCGATCGAGTCGCGCAAGATTGGCCGGCGACGAAATGATGGCCGCGGTCCACGGGTGTCCGAACGCCGTCTTGCCGACGCTGATCAGCTTCACCCGGTTGCTCGACGCCGCGAGCTTCCGGAAGTAGTCGATCGACTGATCGTAGGTGAACAGCTTGTAGTCGGCACCGACCGGGAAGCCGAATACGGATTCCGGTGTGGGTACCGGCGCTACCTTCTGGCCGACTGCGACGTCGGGTGTTCCGGCGAAGAGCGCGACTGCGGCCGCGCCGAGCGCGAGCCCGCGCCTGATTGATTTCGAGAGCATCGAGGTCTCCGGGGTGGTGGTCGTGCGGAGCAGTGCGAAGATGGGAGCGCGGAGCGCAATTCGCCAGTAAGCGTCATGGGATTGTGAAGTGCCCAGCCCTGGCATATCATCTGGCCGACTCTCCGCCACCACATCGAGGCGTTCCATGCAGCGCGTTATCCGTTTCGTAGTCGCGATCGCACTTGTTGCCGCTCCAGTTCGTGCCCAGCAGGCGGCGGCCGGCTCCCCGGCCAAAGCCACACTGTCCAGCGCCGATTATGCCAGGTGGGAAACGTTGGGCAGCGGCGCGCTGTCGCCGGACGGCAAATGGGTGGCATACGATTTTCGCCGGGCGAACGGCACCACCGAGTTGCGATATCGCACCGTTGCCGGCGGCGCGGAGCAGTCCGTGCGATCGGGCGGGGCGCCACAATTTTCGAGCGACGGTCACTGGTTGCTCTATACGATCACGCCAGACACCGTCGGTCGTGCCGGCCGCGGCGGCCGAGGCAGTGCCGTTCCGGCGGCCACTCCACCGGCCCGCAACAAGGTCGTGGCCGTCGATCTTCGGTCGGGCGTGGCGACCACGTTCGACGATGTGCAGTCGTACCAGTTGAGCACAGACGGTGGCCGTGTGGCGTTGCGTCGCTACCCCGCGCCGGCGCGACGCGGCGCAGACGTGATCGTGCGCGATCTCGACGCTGGCTCGGAATTGTCGTTCGGGAACATCGCCGAATCAGCATGGAGCGACGTTGGACCGCAGCTCGCCATGATCGTCGACGTGGATGGTCGCACGGGAAATGGCGTGCAGTTGCTGGATGCACAGACGGGAGCGCTCCGTTCGCTCGACGCGAGCAGCTTGCAGTACACCGGTCTGCAGTGGCGAGCGCATAGCGGAGATCTCGCCGTGCTGCGCAGCCGTTCCGACAGCGCGTTCTCAGACACGAGCTACGTCGCGATCGTGTGGCGGAACGCGCCGACGCGTAGCGTCAGCGAGACGTACGACTTCTCCGTCGATGGCGCATTCCCGAAAGGTTTTCGCGTCGCAGGCTACCGCGCGCCGCAATGGTCGGAGGATGGCAGCACACTGTTCTTTGGCACTGCGCCGCGAGAGATGAAGCCGGCGACGGAGCGCGCAACGCCTGGCGCCCTACCGCCGGCACGAGTGCAAGTGTGGCACTGGAAGGACGCACGTCAGTTCCATCAACAGGAGGTGCAGGGCGTCGCCGATCGGCAGCGGACGACGCCGGTCGCGTGGCATGTTGGTGCCGCCACCGTTGCGCGGCTGTCCGAGGATCCATTCGAGACGACTCAGCTTTCCGATAACGGTGCGTCGGCGATCGCCCTCGATGAATCGCCATATGTGCGCGAGGCCCTGTCCGGCCGTGCGTATCGGGACGTGTATCGCATAGACATTGCGACGGGCAAACGCGACAAGATCGTGTCCAGGTCGCTCTATGGCGCCACGCTCAGTCCGAGCGGGCGCTATGCGGCATATCAGCAGGACGGTCAGTGGTGGCTGTTCGATCTCGCGAGCGGTGCGCGCACCAATCTCACCGGTCGGATGCAGAGCGTGTTCGTCAACATGGAAGACGACCACCCGGTGCCGGAGCGGCGCGCTTATGGCCTGGCTGGTTTCACGAACGGCGAAAAATCAGTCATCGTGTACGATCGCTTTGACCTCTGGCAAGTGGGTCTCGACGGATCGAATCCCGTGCGCCTCACGCGTGGCCGCGAAGACGCGACGGTCTATCGCTGCGTCACGGACGGACCCGGATTCGGCGGAGGGGGTGGCGGGCGCGGCGGCGCGACCGCGTCACGCTCGGCGCCCTGCTCGCTCGATGGCGACGGGCATACCATCGATACGTCCAAACCGCTCATGCTGTCGGCAAGCGGAGAGTACGATAAGAAGAGCGGTTACGCGCGCGTTACCGTGGGCAGGCCCGCCGAACGCCTCGTGTGGCAGGACAAGCAAGTGAGCGGACTGCGAAAGGCAAAGCACGCCGACGTCTACCTGCTCGAGGAACAGGCCTTCGAGGAATCGCCGAATTACTTCGTTGCCGTCGCCACGTTGGCCGACGCCCGCCGCGTATCGAACACCAACGCGTTCCAGGGCGACTTCGCATGGGGCAAGCAGGTGTTGATGGATTACGCCAATGGCCGGGGCGACAAGTTGCAGATGATGCTGACCTATCCGGCGAACTACGAGCCGGGAAAGAAATACCCGATGGTGGTGTACTACTACGAGAAACTGTCGCAGGGATTCCATCAGTACGTGACGCCGAACGAACGCAATCCGTACAACACGAACGTGTTCAGCCAGAATGGCTATTTCGTTCTGCGTCCGGATATCGTGTTTCAACCCCGCAATCCGGGGTATTCCGGACTCGACTGCGTCACGTCGGCGGTGCGAACCGTGCTGGACAAGGTGCGCGATATCGATCCGAAACGGGTCGGCAACATGGGGCACTCGTGGGGCGGCTACCAGTCAGCGTTCTATGCCGTGCACGGACACGGCATGTTTGCCGCGACGATCGCCGGGGCTCCGCTCACGGATTTGATCAGCATGTACGGGTACACCTCCGGCAACAGCGGCCTCCCGGAAACGGGGCACTACGAAACGAGCCAGGAGCGGATGCAGGTTCCACTCTGGGAGGATCCGCAGGCGTACATTCGAAATTCCACTGTCTTCGCGGTGGATTCGCTCCAGACGCCGCTGCTCCTCGAGGAAGGTGACGCCGACGGCAACGTGAATCATTTCCAGAGCGAGGAGCTCTACAATTTTGGGCGGCGCCTTGGGAAGAACGTGGTGTATCTCGTATACGAGGGCGAGAACCACAATGTGGCGCGTCCGGAGAGTCAGGCGGACTACCTGCACCGGCAGCTCGAGTGGTTCGGCTATTACCTCAAGGGGGAACCGGCCGCGTCATGGATCATCGATGGCGAAGCATACCAGGCACGTCAGAGAATTCTCAAGGCTGGCGCGGCCGGGTCCGGCGCTGTGCAGGCTGGTTCTTCCATGAGCCCGGTTCCGAGGCGGCCTCCGGGGCGGTGACTCTGAGATGACGGATATCGCGGCGCGATTGTCGGCTTCGAACGAACTCTTCCGCATCCTCGTCGATTCGGTTCGCGACTACGCCATCTTTGCGCTCGATGTGAACGGCAATGTCGTGACGTGGAATGCGGGCGCCGAGAGCATCAATGGATATCGCGCAGAAGAGATCATCGGACACCACTGGTCGCAGTTCTATCCGCCGGAGGCAATTGCCTCCGGCAACCCGGAGTGGGAACTGCGCGAGGCTACAGCCCGCGGCTCGATGGAAGAGGAAGGGTGGCGGGTTCGGAAGGACGGCTCACGGTTCTGGGCCAACGTGGTGGTGACCACGTTGCACGACGAGAACGGCGCGCTGCTCGGGTTTGCCAATGTCACGCGCGACCTCACGCTCCAGCGTCTCGCGGACGAGGAGCTGCGCCAGAGCGAAGCGCGGTCTCGGCTCATCATCCAGAGCGTGAAGGACTACGGCATCTTCATGCTCGACGTTGATGGCCGAGTGCTGAGCTGGAACGAAGGGGCGCACAGGATCATGGGGTACACGGTGGGTGAGATCGTCGGACAACACTTCTCCGCGTTCTATCCCGCCGAAGACCTGGCATGGGGCAAACCGAAGTGGGAGTTGGAGGTGGCCAGCGACGAGGGCCGACTGGAGGACGAAGGCTGGCGTTTGCGAAAGGATGGCACGCGGTTTTGGGCGAATGTCGTGATCACGGCGCTTCGAGATTCCACGGGCACACTGGTGGGATTCGCCAAGGTGACGCGCGATCTCACCGAACGCCGTGCAGCCCAGGAGCGATCGCTGGCCGATGCTCGTCGCATTGCCGAAGTGGAGGCCGCGAACCGCGCGAAGAGCGAGTTCCTCACGGCGATGTCGCACGAGCTGCGCACGCCGCTGAACGCGATTGGCGGCTACGCCGACTTGCTTGCGATGGGCGCCGCTGGCGCCGTGAGCCCGCAGCAGGAGCAGTATCTCGATCGCATTCGCGCCAGCCAGCAGCACTTGCTCGGAATCATCAACGACCTGCTGAATCTCGGGCGGATCGAAGCGGGACAATTGGCGTACGATCTGGCGCCCGTTTCGCTATCGGAAGTCATCGACGCCATGGTGCCGTTGATCGAGCCGCAGGCGCGCGCCAAAGGCGTGGTCGTGCGACGCGTGGCGTGTGTACGCGATGTCGTGGCCTGCGCCGATCGGCAGAAAGTCGAGCAGATCCTTCTCAATCTGTTGTCGAACGCCGTCAAGTTTACCAAGCCAGGTGGCCACGTGCAGGTGAGCTGTGATCGCACCGGCGACCGGTGTACGCTGGCGGTGGAGGACGACGGCATCGGCGTTCCTGCGGACAAGCTGGCGGCGATCTTCGACGCATTCGTGCAGGTGGGCCGTTCGCTGACGTCGCAACATGAAGGAACAGGTTTGGGGCTGGCGATCAGTCGCGAGTTGGCGCGGGCCATGGGTGGCGACGTGACGGTCCGGAGCACGGTTGGACAGGGGTCCACCTTCATGCTGAATCTTCCGGGGGTGCAGGCGGGTGGTGGTGGACAAGAAAAACGGTCACGTCGTAAAATCACGACGTGACCGTTTTATCTATGAGTCGGGGCGACTGGATTCGAACCAGCGACCTCCTGCTCCCGAAGCAGGCGCTCTACCGGGCTAAGCTACGCCCCGCCGAACCTCATCACTCAGCAACGTACTGTCATTTACGGACGCGCCCAGAAGGACTCGAACCTCCAACCTTCTGATCCGTAGTCAGATGCTCTATCCAATTGAGCTATGGGCGCCTGATCACGACTGCCGCCGAAGCGGCTGAGAGCGCCATACGAAGATCACATGTTCAGTGATTCGCGTACAGACCGCAAAGCTATTTCCGAGTGAAACTTGAGTCAAGGTCAGCGAGCTGTTCTTCGCTGCTGAAACCAGCAACATTCGGAAACTGATCGGCGAACACTCCCCACAAAAAACCCCGCGGTCAACCCGCAGGGTAATGGGCGGTACAAGACTCGAACTTGTGACCTCCACGATGTCAACGTGGCGCTCTAACCAACTGAGCTAACCGCCCAACAAAGCGGGAAACGGGACTCGAACCCGCGACCCCAACCTTGGCAAGGTTGTGCTCTACCAACTGAGCTATTCCCGCAACTCATGTCAAACCGGAACTCGGAAGGCGACGGTCTCGCCCACGACCCGTGCCGGCAAGCTTCCGAGGTAATTCGACGCGGCGCCCAACACCCAACTGCCACGCCATGGAGGCGAGGGGAATCGAACCCCTGACCTCTTGAATGCCATTCAAGCGCTCTCCCAACTGAGCTACGCCCCCTCGTCCCAACGCTACTGCCAACCCTAGCCGCCAGGAACCCCCAAGTATAGCCGAGGGTATACCGAGTGTCAACGAATTGGGACTGGCGAAAATCTGACAGGCCGGTATTTTGCAGCGCCTTCGAGCGACTCGCGTCGAAGGCGCTGCGAGGCAATAAACGCCGCGCACAGCAACATTCCCGTAGCGACGCGGTGCCTGGACTGTGACCGCCGCTTTATAGATGACGACTCCAACGCGCCCTTAGCGCCGAGGCAAACAGCACCATGACCGAACTCAAGCGCCGTCGCCGCCGCGCGGCTCCAGCCGGAATCGCGCCGAACGAACCGGAGCGAGATATTCTCGACCAGTACCTCTACGAGGTGAGCACGTATCCCCTCCTCAAGGGAACCGAAGAGATCGACTTGGCGAAGAAGATTCGCGCTGGCGATCAAGACGCCCTCCAGGAGCTCGTCAAGCGCAACCTGCGTTTCGTCATCTCCGTTGCCAAAAAGTATCAGAACCGCGGATTGCCGCTCATCGATCTCATTGGTGAGGGCAACGTCGGCTTGTTGACGGCTGCCAGGAAGTTCGATCCCGACCAGGGCGTCAAGTTCATTTCGTACGCCGTATGGTGGATTCGGCAGGCCATTCTGTCGGCGCTGGCGCGCCAGGGTCGCACCGTCCGTGTGCCACTGAACCGCACTGCGGATCTTTCGAGAATCATCAAGGCGTCGGAAATCCTGCGCCAGAAGCTGAATCGCGAGCCCAGCCCGGAGGAGCTCTCGCAGCTCACCGGTCTGTCGGTGGACGTCGTGCAGTCGCTCGCGGCGCTCAACACGAGCGACGTGCGCCTCGACGCGCCAATGGATCCGGAAGGCGATCGGTCGCTCATCGAGCGGTTCGTTGCCGACGAGATGCCCGATACCGAAGAGGAAGCCATGAACCGGTTCCTCACCGACGAGATCGAGCAGGCTCTCAGCACGCTCCCGCCACGCGACGCAAAGGTCCTTCGGCTCTACTTCGGCCTCGAGGGTGGTCGTGAGCACACACTCGAGGAAATCGGCTCGATGCTCGGCGTCACGCGGGAACGCGTCCGCCAGCTTCGCGACCGCGCACTCAAGCGCCTCCGCGAGGGCGACGTCGGTCGCGCGCTGGGCAGCTTCGCCGCGTAACGACAGACGAGACATGAGACGGGGCCGGCAGAGATGCCGGCCCCGTTTTTCTTTCGGGGGTCCTCGCGGAAATAGGTGGGCGAAGCGGCTGTCATCCTGAGCGACGGCCTGTCATTCTGAGCGAAGCGAAGGATCTCGGTGACCAGTTGAACAGCTATTAACGCAGAGGACGCAGAGAACTGCAGGAGAACTGCAGGAGGACTGCAAGAGAACTGCAGAGGGAAGCGGGTGTAGGTGGAATGAACCGTGATTGCCGAGTCCACAATCACTCCGCCTATATCGTTGATGATCCCGACCTGGGCGATACCATCCGAGCGTCACGAGGGCGTCAGCCAAGACTTCCAGGCGAGAGAATCCTTCACGGTCCTTATAGTTCTCTGCAGTTCTCTGCGTCCTCTTGCAGTGCTCTGCGACCTCTGCGTTAAAAGCTGTTCAACTGGTCACCGAGATCCTTCGCTTCGCTCAGAATGACAGGCCGTCGCTCAGGATGACAAGCAATTCGCCCACTCATTTCCCCGAAGACTCTTCTTTCGTATACCCACCGTGACCATCGCCCTAGCCACGACCGCCGTTCAAGATCACATTTCTGAAACGGGGACGTCGCGTGTCGCGTGACTCGCGTCGATCCTGATGTCCCGAATCCCGTTTCGCGCCCATGATCCGCCTCATCGACATCTATAAAGCATTCGGACCCAAGAGCGTGCTCGAGGGGTTCAGCCTCGACGTCGTCGAAGGGGAGACGATGGTCATCATCGGCTACTCGGGCAGCGGCAAGTCTGTCGCCATCAAGCACATCGTCGGCTTGCTCGAACCCGATGCAGGCCAGGTGATTGTCGATGATTTCGAGGTGCCCAAGCTGTCGCGCCGCGATCTGTACAAGCTCCGCGCCCGCATCGGCTACGTCTTTCAGTTCGCGGCGCTCTTCGACTCGTTCACCATCGGTGAGAACGTGGCCATGGGCCTCCGCAAGCAGCAGGAGCTCACCGAGAAAGAAATCGAGACCCGGGTACACGAAGCGCTCGATCTCGTCGACTTGCCGAACGTCGAGAATCGCTTTCCGGCCGAGCTGTCTGGGGGCATGCGGAAACGCGTCGGCATTGCCCGTGCGGTCGCGTTGCGCCCCAAGTACATCCTCTACGATGAGCCGACCACTGGACTCGATCCGGTGACGAGTGCCGTCATCGATCAGCTCATGGTGCGCATGCGCGACCGGCTCGGCGTGACGGGCATCGTCATCACGCACGACATGCGGAGCGCATACACCGTCGGCACGCGCATCGCCATGCTCTATCAGGGCCGCGTGCGGCAGGTCGGCACGGTCAGCGAGATCCAGCACACGCACGACCCTATCGTGCGGCAGTTCATTGAAGGCAAACCAACGATCGAGCCGGAACCGGCGGAGCAGGCTGTCTGATGACTCGCGGCACCGCACGCGCCGAGACATCGGCAGGGGGTGTCGTGTTTCGCCTCGACAGCGGGCAGCCGCTCTTCTTATTGATTCGCGACAGCTACCAGAACTGGGGCTTTCCAAAAGGCCATCTCGAAGACGGTGAGGCGCCGGAAGCGGCTGCCCTCCGTGAGGTCGCCGAGGAAACGGGCTTGTCTGGACTGGTCGTGCGTGGCTCGATCGAGACGATCGACTGGTTCTTTCGCTTTCGCGGTCAACTCATCCACAAGGTGTGCTACTTCTTTTTGATGGAGACCGTCGAGTCGTCGACATCACCGCAACACGCTGAAGGAATCACCGCTTGTCGCTGGACGCCTTTTGAAGAGGCGAAGACGCTGATCTCCTATGTCAATGCGCGCGAGGTGCTTCGCCGGGCGCAAGAGATGATCGTTGCATCGTCGGCGTCAGCATGACAGAAACCAGCGCACCGGCACCTGCCGCGCTGGCTGCGGGCGCACCGGCCATTGTGGTCTATGCGCAGCGCGAACGCGCGCGGACCCTGATGAAAGCCGCGTTCCCGCGGCGACGGGCGCGCCTGCTGCTGACGCGCACACACGATGACTTCGAGGCGGCGTTCAAGGACAACCTGGTCGACGCGGCCGTGGTGGACGTGGGCGGTGCGCAGGAAGACACCTGGCGCGTGGCGTCGCGCGCCCGCGATTTCCCGAGCATTCCCTTTTTCGGGCTTGTTTCGCTGCACGCCGCCGAAGGACCGGCGCTCGCACAGTGTGCACGGTGCGAATTCGCTGATGTGCTCGTGGATAGCGTGGATGATAGTGCGGCGCGTGATATCGTGATGCACCTCAGTTTCTCCACCCGCTTCGCTCGTGCGCTCAACGCGCCGCCAAAGGCGTTGGCACTCGACACACGGCTCCAACACGACGCATGGCAGTTCATCGTGTCGCACGCTGGTCGACCGGTGCGGACGTCGGCGCTGGCGCAGGCGTTGAAGGTGACGCGCGAACATCTCAGCCGCTCGTTCGCCGCGGGTGGCGCGCCGAACCTGAAGCGGATCATCGATCTGGTTCGCATCGTCGCTGCGGCGGAGTTGGCGAAGAACCCCGGTTACGATCTGCGCGACGTCGCCAACGTGCTCGGTTTCGCGTCGTCTTCGCATTTGTCGAGCAGCACCATGCGCGTCGTCGGCACAAAGCCGACGTCTCTCACCAGACTCCGCACCGTCGACTTGATCGAGCGGTTCGTGAAAGGGCACGGGAGGAGTAGGGGGCACTGACAATCCCTACCCGCAGCCTGATCCTCTACCCGCGCCCCGGAGTAGCTTCAGCTTCCTGACTCAACTGCCGCTCGAGGTAGACCAGGTACCCGCCCAGCAGTCGGCTCACGCCCTGGATGCGGCTTGTGAGGTCGGCGTGGGTGGCCGAAGAGATGAGGTCGGCTTGGCGCGCGACAGCGAGTTGCGTCTCCAAGCGCATGAGTTCACGTTTGGCAGCACGGTACAGTTGCCGCTGTTCCTGGTTGGTGTATCGTCCATAGGCGTCCGCGATGGTGGTGGCGGCGGCGAGGGCGCTGAGCATGATCTGGTCGGAGATGACCTTGGTCTCACGCCGGGCGCTCTGGCGGGCCGAACGGACAACGTCGGCGGCGAGGGCCACGGATTCCTGCCAGATTTTAAGGTCCCGCATGCTCCCTGCCATGCGGATAAGATGGGGCCGCGAGGCCGACGAGCACCACCGATCCGTTGCATACAGGGAGGGAATGGCGCGGCTTGCCGCGGGTGCCCTCCTTGTGATATTTTTCACAAGCTGGTAAGACACCCTTCACGCTGTCCGCTTTCCTTCTATTACCGATGGCAACTGACACCACACTCCGCCCCGGCGAGATCAAGGACATTCTCCTTCGCGAGATCGAAGCCGCCGACCTCCACGAGCTCGATGTCGAAGAGGTAGGCACCGTTCTCGAAGTCAAAGACGGCATTGCCCGCATCTACGGCCTCCTCAAGGCCATGGCCGGCGAGATGCTCGAAATCACGTCGTCCGAGACGGGGAATAAGGTTACGGCGCTCGCGTTGAACCTCGAAGAGGACAACATCGGCTCCGTCGTTCTCGGTGACTACTTGCAGCTCAAGGAAGGCGACGAGGTTCGCCGCACCAGTCGCGTGCTCGAGGTGCCGGTCGGTCCGGAACTCATCGGCCGGGTCGTGGATGCGCTGGGCCTTCCCATCGATGGTGCCGGCGAAATCAACGCCACCACCACCCGCAAGGTGGAATCGGGCGCGCCGGGTATCATCGTCCGCCAGCCGGTGAAGGAACCGCTGCAGACGGGCATCAAGGCCATTGATTCCATGATCCCGATCGGTCGCGGACAGCGCGAACTGATCATCGGCGACCGCGGCATCGGCAAGACCGCCGTGGCGGTCGACACGATCATCAACCAGAAGGGCCAGGGCGTCATCTGCGTCTACGTCGCCATCGGCCAGAAGGCGTCCACCGTTGCCTCCGTCGTTGAGCGCCTCAAGCAATCGGGCGCGATGGAGTACACGATCGTCGTCGTCGCGTCGGCGTCCGATCCGGCTCCAATGCAGTACATCGCACCCTACTCGGGTTGCTCGATGGCCGAGTACTTCATGTACAATGAGGGCAAGCCGACGTTGTGCGTCTACGACGACCTGTCGAAGCAGGCCGCCGCGTATCGCCAGCTCTCGCTCGTGCTCCGTCGGCCTCCGGGACGCGAGGCGTTCCCGGGCGACGTGTTCTATCTCCACTCGCGCCTGCTCGAGCGCGCCGCCAAGCTGAGCGAAGACCCGAGCGTGGTGGATGGGAAGAACATCCTCAAGCCGGGCGGCTCGCTCACGGCGCTGCCAATCATTGAAACACAGGCAGGCGACGTTTCGGCGTACATCCCGACGAACGTCATCTCGATCACCGACGGCCAGATCTTCCTCGAGTCCGACCTGTTCTTCGCCGGCGTTCGTCCCGCGATCAACGCGGGCATTTCGGTATCGCGCGTCGGTGGTTCCGCGCAGATCAAGGCGATGAAGACGGTGGCCGGTCGTCTGCGTCTCGACCTCGCGCAGTTCCGCGAGCTCGAAGCATTCTCGGCGTTCGCCTCGGATCTGGACGCTGCCACACGCCGCCAGCTCGATCGCGGCGCGCGCACGGTGGAGGTGCTCAAGCAGGGCCAGTACCAGCCAATGCCGGTCGAGCAGCAGATCATGATCATCTACGCCGTGACCAACGGCTTCATCGACGATGTACCGGTGGCGGGCGTGCGCGCGTGGGAGACGGGTTTCCACGAGTTCATGGCGAAGAGCTACCCGCAGGTGGGCGATGGCCTCCGCACTGGCAAGGTGCTGACGAAGGAGCTCGAGGCCGATCTCAAACGTGGCATCGAGGCATTCAAGCAGACGGCGACACGAGCTACGCCTCGCAATGGCTAAGGGACGCGAGCTCAAGGGACGCATCAAGTCCGTCGAGAACACGCGCAAGATCACGCGCACCATGGAAATGGTTGCGACGTCCAAGATGAAGCGCGCGCAGGATCGCGTTTCGGCCGCACGGCCGTATGCGCAATCCCTGCGCGACGTGATCGCGAGCCTCTATTCGCCGGAGTTGGCGGAGCAATTTCCGTTGCTGCGCCAGCCGGCGCAGATCAAGCGCGCCGCGGTGATCCTGTTGACGGCGAACCGCGGCCTCGCCGGCGCGTTCAACGCCAACCTGATCAAGGAAGCGCGCGCGACCCTGGCGCGGTTCGAGGGTGAAGGCGTTGCCGTCGATCTGCACACGGTCGGCAAGAAAGGCATGGGGTATTTCCGGTATGTCGGCCGTCCGATCGTCAGCAGCCGCACGGATATCAGCGACCGTCCCACCGCGGAGAACGCGGCTGAGCTGGTGAACGGGCTCACCGAACAATTCGCGCGGGGCGAACTCGATGCGGTCTACGTGATCTATCCCAATTTCAAGTCGGTGCTCTCGGCGCCGCCGGCCACGGTGCAGGTGTTGCCCGTGCAACCGCCGGCAACCGGTGCCCCGCAGCGCGACTACATTCTCGCGCCCGACGCGCAAGCTATTCTCGGTGAACTGCTCCCGCTGTACGTGCGGAACGCCGTGTATCGCGCGCTGGTCGAGATGACGGCCGCGTTCTATTCGTCGCAGCGCACCGCGATGAAGAGCGCGACCGACAACGCGACGGACATGCTCAAGATTCTCGCCCGAACGTACAATCGTGCGCGTCAAGCCACCATCACGCAGGAGATCGCCGAGATCGTCGGCGGCGCTGCTGCACTCCAGGGTTAGTCATGGCTACTGCTACCGGCATTCATAACATCGGCAAGGTCGTTCAGGTCATCGGTCCCGTTCTCGACGTGGAATTCGAGGCGGAACATCTGCCTGAGCTCTACAACGCCCTCGACATCACCAGCACGTCCAGTGACGGCGCGCAGATTCGCGTCGTCGCCGAGGTGCAACAGCACATCGGCCGCAACCAGGTACGTGCGGTGGCCATGTCGTCCACCGACGCGGTGGTTCGCGGCATGGAAGTCGTCGACACCGGGTCGGCGATCTCGGTGCCCGTTGGCGCTCCGGCGCTCGGCCGCATTCTCAACGTGCTCGGCGAGCCGGTGGACAATGGCGCGCCGATCGCAAAGGACGCCCTGCGCTGGCCGATTCACCGCAAGCGCCCGGACTTCGTCGACCTCGAGCCAAAGACCGAGATCTTTGAAACGGGTATCAAGGTCATCGACCTGATCGCGCCGTTCGTGAAGGGTGGAAAGATCGGTCTCTTCGGCGGCGCAGGGGTCGGCAAGACGGTCATCATCATGGAGCTCATCAACAACGTCGCGAAGGGACACGGCGGCAAGTCCGTGTTCTGCGGCGTGGGTGAGCGGACGCGCGAAGGAAACGATCTCTATCTCGAGATGAAGGAGTCGGGCGTCATCAACTCCTGCGCGCTGATCTATGGCCAGATGAACGAGCCGCCCGGTGCGCGTTTGCGCGTCGGCCTCTCCGGTCTGACCGTTGCCGAATACTTCCGTGATGTAGAGAACGCTGACGTGCTGGTGTTCATCGACAACATCTTCCGCTTCACGCAGGCGGGCTCGGAAGTGTCGGCGCTGCTCGGCCGCATGCCGAGTGCCGTGGGGTATCAACCGACCCTCGCGACCGAGATGGGTGATTTGCAGGAGCGCATCACCTCGACGCGGAACGGCTCGATCACGTCGGTGCAGGCCATCTACGTGCCCGCCGACGACATCACCGATCCAGCGCCGGCAACGGCGTTCGCCCACCTCGACGCCACGGTCGTGTTGTCGCGTGCGATCACGGAACTCGGCATCTACCCGGCCGTGGATCCGCTCGCGTCGTCGTCGCGCATTCTCGATCCGCAGTTCGTCGGCCCGCGCCACTATCAGGCGGCGACGGACGTGCAGCGCATTCTGCAGCGCTACAAGGAACTCCAGGACATCATTGCCATTCTCGGCATGGACGAACTGTCGGAAGACGACAAGAAGATCGTGGGCCGCGCACGCCGCATTCAGCGTTTCATGTCTCAGCCGTTCGCGGTTGCCGAGCAGTTCACCGGCATTCCAGGCAAGTACGTGAAGCTCGAGGAGACCATCTCGTCGGTCGAGCGACTCGTGGCCGGCGAGTTCGATCATCTGCCAGAGCAGGCGTTCTTCATGGCCGGCAGCATTGCCGATGTCGTCGAGAACGCGTCCAAGCTTCAGTCGTAAGCGGAGGCTTCGTGCTCAAAGTCACGGTGATCTCGCCGGAAGCGGTGCTGTACGAAGGTACGACGGATTCGGTCGTCGCTCCGGCGTTCGACGGCGAAGTGGGCATCCTCACCGGCCATGCGCCGATGATGACGCTGCTGGGCAAGGGCGTGCTGCGCCTCGGCACGCAGAGCGCACAGCAGTTCAACGTTGACGGCGGCTTTCTCCAGGTCGTGGACAACACCGTCCGCGTCGTCACGGAGAAGGCGTCCGCGGCATAGGCGAACTGGTATGGGCAAGGTGAAAAGGGCCGGCACTGCGCCGGCCCTTTTGCATCCCAACACAAGAAACGCACGCCCCCGTGGGAAGCGTGCGTATCCATCTAACGGTGGCGCCGGTTACGGTTTCGCGCCAACCATGAGCACCTGGATTGCGCCATTCAGATTGCCGTTGCCGAATCGGCCCTGCGCTTCAGATGCCGAGTAGTACTTCAATGACGCGGTGCCATTCGGCGACATTTGCTTGAGCACGTCGGTATTCCCCACGTGCTGCCTGCCCAGGTAGACCTGAATGCTGTTGTCGCTCGTTGATGCACCCGGGGCCTTGGCGACCTTGGCTGCCTGGCGTTGCGTGAACCATTCCGGGTGGAGACGTTGCACCACGTCGTACAGGCTGGACACCGGCAAGTCCCGCATCTGCTCGGCGGTGATCATGGAGCGATCGCCATGGCGCGGGGACGACGCGGACGATGCGGCTGCGCCAGCGCTGGCGCACGCTCCCGGACCGCCGATGGCGGAGAGGAGTGCGAGGAGTGCGAGGCGCCGAACGTCGTGCTGAGTCATTTGGTTTCCAATGAGCGAGCGCGCATACGAATGCGCTCTGGAGCGGCATCCAGACCGACGGTCAAGCTGGGCGAGGGCGGGAACCGGCGCAAGCGACACGGGCAGACAGGGCCGGCGCTCTTGCACCGCGCCGTTCCATGACCTACGTTCTCCGGACCCCCTATTCCGGCTCGAACCATCCAGGGGCCGGCCGATCGTCCCAAATGTGACCGTTCATCACGTATCGTGAGTTAGACGCACGTATCCCCTGAATGGTCGTTCCTCCGTGCTGAAGGTTTCTTGCGCATGCCCCAAACCCCCAGGGGCGATGTCTGTTCACAATCTCCTGTTCTTTTTCGCCGATGCGCCCACACTGAGCGGTGTGACAGCGCGTCGGCTGGCGCGCTGCCGAAAGTGTGGCAGCTCATTCGTGACCCGATGTAGTACGAGCACGTCAGTTGTTTGGAATTGAAGGTTGCAGGTGCAGTCGTACGCGTGTGGCAGGTGAAGGTCAGTGAGGCTTCATTTTTCATCTTCAGAGAGCGAGATGACCATTATGACCCGTGCTCGAGCGATAGCCGGCGCAATGCTCGGCGTATTGCTTTCCGTGCCTACGGCACGAGCCCAGGCGCAGAATGCGGTGATCACCGGTAAGGTGACATCGGATTTCGGCCAGCCCCTTGAGGGCGCGAACATCTACATCACCGAGATGAACATCTCGGTTGGTTCGAACGCCCAAGGCGTGTACACCATCACCATTCCGGCGGCTCGCGTGACCGGCCAGCAGGTCGTGCTGCGTTCGCGGTCGTTCGGTTTCGTTCCGCAGACGAAGCCGATCACCGTTCACGCCGGATCGCAAACGGCGGACTTCGTCCTCAAGCAGGACGTGAACCGCCTGGAGGCAATCGTCGTCACAGGCGTGAGCGCGGGAACGGAGCAGAAGAAGCTGCCCTTCACGGTGGCGCACATGGACGACAAGGACATGCCGGTTCCAGGCTCCGATCCGCTTCAGGCCATTCAGGGTAAGGTGCCTGGGGCCACGATCGCGCAGACGAGCGGCCGTCCTGGCGCTTCGCCAGCGGTTCTGCTTCGCGGACCGCAGTCGATCAATGCGTCGGGCCGCAGCCAGAACCCACTGTACATCGTCGACGGCATCGAGATCGTCGGCTCCCTGCCTGACATCAACCCGCAGGACATCGAGAGCGTCGAAATCGTCAAGGGTGCCGCTGCCTCGTCGCTGTACGGATCGCGCGCCGGCAATGGCGTCATCCAGATCACGACGAAGAACGGCAAGAACGCGGGCGACGGCATCCATTTCAGCGCGCGGGTCGAATCCGGTGCCGGCAACATCGAGCATGGCTATCCGTACGCCCAGGATCAGTTCATGACGATGACGCCGGACGGCCAGAACTTCTGCGTCAATCAGGGCGGCACCGGCCTCGTCGCCACCTGTCAGATCGCGATCAACTTTGGCCTCGAAACCAAGCGGGTGAATGAACTCGGCGGCGTCTTTGCATTGTCGCCGGCGAACTTCGCTCGCGACTTCGGTGTCTCGTCGGCGGCGACCAAGGTGCTGCTGCGTGGCCTCTACTCGAACCAGACCTGGCCGACGACGTACGATCCCATCGCCCAGGCGACGACGAGCGCGCCGAGTCTGAACAACACGGTGGATGCGTCGGGCCGCGTTGGCGGCACGAACTTCTTCGCCAGCTTCAACAACATGTCGCAGCAGAACGCCATCCGTTTCATGGACGGCTACAAGCGGAATTCAGTCCGGGTGAATCTCGACCAGAGCGTCGGAAGCGATTGGTCGTTCGGTCTTCGCACCTACTACGCGGCGTCGGTGGACAACGGCGCGGCGGAACAGGACGGCGGCGGGGTATTCTTCACCATCACGCGGTCGCCGGCCGGTGTGAACCTGCTCGGCAAGGACCCGGTATCGGGTCTTCAGTACATTCGATCGAACCCCTTGGCGCAAGGCGCCCAGAACTCCAATCCAATGTACTTGGCGGCGAACGAGATCAGCCGCAACAACAACAGTCGTATCCTGAGTGACTTTACCACGAAGTGGTCGCCCGTGTCGTGGGGCAGCCTCGAAGGGAACGTGAGCTTCGACCGCGCCCAGAATCTCTACTTGTATCAGTATGACAAGGGCTACCGGACGACGGCCGTGAATTCGGGCACGAACAACGGATACATCTCCAACAGCCAAAATCTGACCTCGGCGTACAACGGTGATCTGACCGGTATGGCGAACCACCAGTTCGGCAGCCTGACCACCCGTCTCACCGGCCGCTACATCTATGAGCAGCAGGACGGTTGGAGCACGGGTGCGGGTGGTGGCGCACTGGCCGCGCCGGGTCTCGTTACGCTGAACGCGGTCTCCGATAACACGACGATCGGTATCAGCTCGAGCACCTCGTCAGTTCGCTCCATCGGCATGATGAGCGAGCTCAATCTCGAGTACAAGGATCGCTACATCCTGAGTGGCTTGGTGCGCCGCGACGGCAGCTCCCTGTTTGGCTCGGACAACCGCTGGGCGAACTACACCCGCGAGTCTGCGGCGTGGATCGTGTCGGAGGAGCCCTGGTGGTTATTCGGCGCAATCGATCAGTTCAAGCTGCGCGCGTCGTACGGAACGGCCGGCGGTCGTCCGTCGTTCTCTGCCCAGTACGAGACATTCTCGATCGGCTCTGGTGGCGCACTGTCGGCCAACCAACTCGGCAACAAGAACCTCCGGCCGGAAACGGTGGGAGAGACCGAGCTCGGGACCGATATCGAAGTGCTGAACCGCTATGGTCTCACCGTGAATTACGCGGTGTCGAATGCGAAGGATCAGATCCTTCCGGTTCCGCCGCCGGCAGCCACGGGCTTCTCTACCCAATGGCAGAATGCGGGCACGTTGCAGAACAAGACGTTGGAAGCGTCCTTGAATATTCCGGTGTTGAGTGCGCGCAACGGCAGCTGGTCGATGCGCTTCAACTACGACCGCAACCGCTCCGTCATCACGCAGCTGAACATGCCTCCGTTCCCGTACGGAACGAGCTATCAGAACGCCGGCAACATCTTCTATGCGGCGCAAGGCGAGCGGTACGGCAACTTCTACGGACGCGCGTTTGCCAAGAGCTGCGGCGATCTCCCGGCGGCTTTTGCGGCGCAGTGCGGCGGTTCGGGGTCGCAGTTCCAGAAGAACAACGATGGTTTCATCGTCTGGACGGGCGGCAAGAGCTTGGACCAAGGCATCACGAGCAATCTTTGGCAGAGCGGCCTGGTTTCCTGTCTGGTGGGCGGCGCTGCAGTCTCGACGCAGGGCGACGTGAACTGCAAGGCCAAGGGCGGCACGGTCAACGCCCCGTGGGGGACGTCGGTCAACTGGGGCACGCCGATCACGATCCGTGATTCGAGCGGTTCCGCGAACACCCACATCCTGCTCGGGAACGCGTTGCCGAACTTCCGCTTGTCGAACACGCAGACCTTCAACTACAAGAGACTCTTCTTGTACGGCTTGTTCGATGGCAATTTCGGCCGGCACGTGTGGAACATGGGCCGTCAGTGGTCGCTGGGCGACTTCCAACTCGCCGAGACCGATATGGCCGGCAAAGGCCTCGCAGACGCAAAGCCAATCGGCTATTACTGGCGCACGGGCCCGCAGGAGAACTCGGGCATCGGTGGTCTGTATGACGTCCTCGGCCCGAACAACAACACGGTTGAGGATGCGAGCTTCGTCAAGCTTCGCGAGCTCAATCTGTCGTACAACATCGGCCCGGTTCGCCACACGGGTGACTGGTCGGTCTCGCTCGTCGGTCGCAACCTGAAAACTTGGACCAAGTACACAGGCTTTGATCCGGAAGTTGGGTATGGGGGTGGCACGAGCGGCTCGGCCATCGTGAATGCCCTCGATGCCTACACCTTCCCACCGATGCGCCAGTTCACAGTCTCCCTGTCCAGCAAGTTCTAACCATCCCCTAGTCGCGCGGGCCGGACTCTCGAGTCATCGAGATCCGGCACGACGACCGGGATCTCATAGCAGAGGAAATCACATGAGAAAGTTGGTAACCGGGCTTGCTTGCGCAGCTGCGCTAGCATCGACCGCGTGCAAGGATTCGCTCAATGTTCCGAACAACAACTCTCCGGACATCGCGCGCTCCTATTCCACGCCGGCCGTGCTGGATCAGCTGATCGCGACAGGCTTCGCACAGATCCACGGGGGTCTGTTTGGAACCTCGTCGGCCCTGGATCCGCAGCTCCAAGCAGTCGCTTTCGAGAACTACGCCACGGTGGCGAACTTCGGCATGGCGCTCCGCGAGGCGCTGCCACGCGGGTTCGTTGACAACAGCCGCAACAACTTCACCTATGCCGAAGACAACCGCGACTTCAGCAAGATGGCGCAGCAGGCGCGGTACTCGGCAAACTACGTACAGGCGCTGGACAAGCTGACTGGTGCGGGCCTCCACCTTGGCAGCCCCACCGGCAACATTTCCGACGCAACGCTGCTTCCGGCGCAGGACCAGCGCGCACGCTCGTTCGCATTCTTCGAGAACGGCCTTTCGCTTGGCTACCTTGCGATGACGTACGACTCAGCCGCGATCACCACGCCGGCCACGCCGGGTGACGCAATTCCGCTGCTGAGCGCACACGGAGACGTCATGAAGGCAGCGCTCGCGTCGTTGGACACGGCGCTCGCGCTCGCCTCGGACGCCAAGGCGACCGCGGGCTTCCCGCTCCCGGCCAATTACATCAATCTGGCGAGCGGCACGTACAGCCAGGCGCAGTTCGTCGCGCTGATTCATTCGTTCAAGGCGCGTTTCCGCGCCGGGGTGGCGCGCACGCCTGCCGAACGCGCCGCGGTGGATTGGACCTCAGTGATCGCCGACGCGACCGCCGGCATCCAGACGGATCTCGCGGTGACGATCAACAGCTCGGCCGGCTGGTCGCTGAGCTGGCTCGGCTCGCAGATGTTTGCGTCGAACGCCTCGGGATGGAGCGAGATAACGCCGATGATCTTCGGCATGGCCGACACATCGGGCGGCTACACAAACTGGGTGGCGCAGCCGCTCGGGGCTCGTCCCATGTTCCTCATCAAGACGCCGGACAAGCGCTTCCCAAGCGGCGAAACGCGTACTGCTCAGCAGGCGGCCTCGCCGTCGACCTGGACTTACACGGCGTACCCGTACATGCGGAACCGTACGAGCGCAGACCCGCCGGGTGACCCGTGGGGATCGTCGTACTACGATTTCTTCCGCTTCAAAGCGATTTACGACAACAACGGCGTCGGTCCGTGGATCGAGTTCTCCAAGGTGGAGAACGACATGCTCGCGGCCGAGGGCTCCATCCGAAAGGGTGATTTCGCTACCGCCGCGGCGCTGATCAACAAGTCTCGCCAGAAGGCAGGCTTGCCTGCAGTCCTCGCCCAGGCGGACGGTGGCAACACTGGTAGTGCGTGTGTGCCGCGCGTTCCGACGAGCGCTGGGAACGTCACCGTGTGCGGTGCCATCATGGAGACGATGAAGTGGGAGAAGCGAATGGAGACGGCGTACACCGGTTACGCGCAGTGGTACTTCGATGCCCGCGGCTGGGGTGACCTGGCGGAAGGCACGGCGCTCGAGTGGCCGGTACCGTATCAGGAAATGGATACGCGTGCCCAGGCTTTCTACAACCTCGGTGGCGTCGGCGGGCAGTCTGCCGCAGCAAAGGGCACGTACGGATTCTGATGAATCAGCGTCGGTCGTCGGGTGCGGTTCTGGGGGCGTTAATGCTGCTGCAGGTTGGCTGTTACACGTATCAGCCGATTGCGGAAGCGCGCCCCGAGGTCGGGCAGACGGTAGAGTTGGATCTGACCGATGCCGGCCGGGCAGCGCTGGGTAACCAGCTCGGCCCGGGCGTCCTGACGATCGAAGGAACGCTGCAACAGGTCACGAATGATCAGTACGTCCTCGGCGTCAGCCAGGTCACCACGATCCGTGGTGGCACGGCTTACTGGGGAGGTGAACGAGTCAGCATTCCGGTGAACGACGTGGCGACTTCGCGCCAACGCCAGTTCTCGCGCGGAAAGACCGCGTTGTTTGCCGGAGTAGTGATCGCCGGTGTCACGGCGTTCGTGCTGACTCGGACGCTCACCGGTAGTGCAACAGAGCAGACGTCGGATACGTCACGCACTCCTATTGGCGCCACCTCGAAGGTGCCGTGGTGATAAACGTCTTTACGCTTCTCGAATCACTCTCTCGTGGAGTTCACTAGTATGAAACTGCAGCGACTCGCGTTGCTGGCCGTCGCCGGCTCGGTATTGGCGGCGTGCACAAGCGGCGATACTGGTCCGACAACGATCAGCCCCGGAGCGGTTGCCTCCGTCCGCTATATCAATGCCATTCCGGACACGAACAAGACGGACTTCAGGTTCGTCGATCAGGTGGCCGGCTCCCCGTACTTTGGCCAACTCGCCTTCCGTGACATCTCGGCGTATCAGCCAGTTGCCGCTGGTGCGCGTCACATTCGCATCTTCTCCGTGGATCCGCGTGTTGACGCGGGCACGGCAAACGAAGCGGATATCACCGTCGTCTCGCAGACGTTCGTCGACACGACGCTCACGTTCCAGGCGGGCGTGTACTACACCATCATCCACGCCGGCTACTCGCGCACCGGTGCGTCGCCGAAGCAGGGTCTGATCGTCCTCACAGACGATCGCTCGGCTGCCGGGTCGAGCACGCAGATCGCCGTGCGTGCCATCAACGCTGCGCCGACCATCACCAGCGCTGACGTGTACCCGCTCGCCACCGCGACTGGCTCACCGCTCTTTACGGGTGTTGCGTACGGCACTAGCTCGGCGTACAAGCTCCTCGCCACTGGCTCGCTGACGTTTGCGGCGACTCCCAATGGTTCCACCACGGTGTCTGCGACGGCTCTAGCGCCAATCGGCGCCACGCCCGCCTCGGTGTCGCAGAGCGCACTCGGCGGCTACTCGATCGCCGGTAGCATGTTGACGGCATTCATCTTCCCGCCGTCAGTCACTGGCAGTCTTGCCGCGGCGAACACCACGGCCGGTGTGAAATGGATGCAGGACAACTTCCCGATGCTGCCCGCCGGGATGTGATCGACGTTAGTAGGTTGTGAATAAAGAGAGCCCGCTTCGGCGGGCTCTTTTTTTTGTCGTGGGGCAACTGTCCTGGGACACGAGACACGGTCCTGGGACACGGGACACGGGACACGGGACACTCACAACGCACAACTCACAACTGGACACTCGGAACTCGCCGACCGGTGGGCCGACCGGTACGGAGCAGCCAGCGACATCCAGTCGGTCAATACCCAGAGTCCAATCCGATCTCCCAGGTCCTTCGCTCAGGAGGACAGGCCGTCGCGGGCAGCGTAATCAGTGGTGAGTTGTCAGTGGTGAGTTGTGAGTTGTCAGTATACGGGTCATGCGCACCAGGGTGCCTGGCTCGCAGGCCACTATCGCCGGTCGGCGAGGTTCGGGTGCCCAATTGTGAGTCGTGAGTTGTGAGTTTTTAACAACGCATCACTCATCACTGGAAACGCGGAACTCGCCGACCGGTGGGCCGAACGCTATGGAGCAGCCAGCGACATCCCGCCGGTCAACACCCGGGGGCCAATCCCCGGTGCACCGACCGGCCGTGGCGTCAGGCTCCCGGGCGCGGCGCAACGTGCTCTCGCCGCGGCTTCTGGCCTCCGACGGCGGAGCGCCGGACGCAACTCGCGGCGTGGTCGCATCCGGCGCGGGGCGCCGGGGGACAGCGTTTGCGCGTGGGGGGCCATGCGCGGTACGGCTCAAATTTCGGCGGCATCCGACCGGCGCGCGCGGCAACACCGGCTGTCCTTGCGCCTACCCCACCGACTTGGATTGGCACGGCCGCCGCTCGCGCGGTACGCCGACTTCATCTCGCGGAGTTCTGCGGCCTGCGCGCGGCATGCGGATCGACAGCGCGGCACGCAGATCTATAGCGCGCCATGGCGGACCGATAGCGCGGTACGCAGATCGATAGCGCGACATGACGGATCAAGGCCGCGGCGCGTTCGGGAACCGCGCGCGGCAGCGTTACTCTTGGCCGCGGCCGAGTAACGGCCACCCGCGGCGGGCCAGGATCGGGCGCGGTGGCTTCATTCCGCTTACCAATCGCCCACATTCCGAGACGTCCACCTCGCCAGACTGCATCGTGATGCGACAATTCCGAGCGAAAGGGAAGGAATTGATCGGGCAGCCCTATTGCCCTCCGCGAAGGTTCGGTGACATTGAGTCGGGCGTCGCGTTCACAGCGAAATAGAATTGTGCAGGGTGGTCGCGCGGGGTCCGTTTTTACAACTCACAACTCACGACTCACAACTGGACACCCGAACCTCGCCGACCGGCGATAGTGGCCTGCGAGCCAGGCGCCCTGGTGCGCATGACCTGTATACTGACAACTGACAACTCACCACTGACAACTCACCACTGATTACGCTACCCGCGACGGCCTGTCCTCCTGAGCGAAGGACCTGGGCGATCGGATTGGACTCCAGGTGTTGACCGGCGGGATGTCGCTGGCTGCTCCGTCGCGGTCGGCCCGCCGGTCGGCGAGTTCCGAGTGTCCAGTTGTGAGTTGTGCGTTGTGAGTTTCCCCTGTCCCGTGTCCCGTGTCCCGTGTCTCACACCCGTGTCCCCCCCTTACGGCTTCCCCGGCACCCGGGTCCAGATCACCACGGTCCCGCATGTCACGACGTTCCCTAGCGAGAACTGCGCTGGGGTAGACGCTGGGCCGGTGTACAGTTCGATCGCTTCCACGTCCCAGGCGGGAAAGTCGTCGATGTCGACTCCGGTGACGTGACGTCCGTCGAGCCAGTATAGCGGCGGACAATCGTGGGCTCGCGAGTTCGACGAATCGAAGCGCAATCCCGAGCGCGAACGACCCCCGCGTACGATTCGCACGCCGGGCAGTTCGCGGACCGTCTCGCTCAACACGCTCGTTTGATGCCGCTCGATATCGGCGCGCGTCACGAACAGGCCCCCACCGTGCGCGCGACGGCGATCGAAATCTTGCAGTGCCTGCTGCTGGCGCGTGACCGCCTCTTCCGTGCGTACGCCCGGAAGCGTATGTGCGTAGGCGTTCATCGTCACGGCGACGCTATCCTCACTCGACGCGTGCAGCTCGAAGTCGAAGTGCTGCGGCTCAAAACCGAACCGCCGCACAATGATCGTCGTCTTCCCGGGCACGAGGTTGCCCAGTCTGAACCGGCCGGTCGAATCGGTACGCGCCCACACATTGTTCAATTCCACACCAATATCAGCGCGATCGATCGGCGCGCCGAGCGAATCGCGTATCCAACCGACGAGCGCGGCGCTCGGTCGCGCAGGCTGACCCGGAGCCTGCGCTCCCGCGGGGCGGCCACCCATGGACAGGACGGCAGCCGCTAGCAGTGCCAGAACAGGTGCCTGCGGCATAGGTGTCCTCGGAGAAATGGTGGGGGCCATCACGTTGTGGCCCTTTTCGGGGCTGGTCAAGGGTCAGGTAGTACTCTGCCCACTTACGGCTCAGCGAACTGGTGGATTCAGCGGCTCGGTTTGCACGATGCTTGCGCTCCGGCGTTTCACCCGAGATCACGGATCTGAAACCATGTACCAGCTCTATCACCTCTACCACCTCTCTTCTTACCTGCAAGGCGCCGGACGATCTCAGTCATTCGGTCACCGGTTGCTGCGGGCAACTCTCGTCGCCGCTGCTGCCGGGGCAATCTCAGGTGCCTCTGCCGACGCCCAGATCAGCGGATTGCCCGTTCTCCAGAATGCCTGGGCGACACCCGGTAGTGTAGGTGCCTTGAATGTCGGCGGTGGCGCGAACGGCTCCGTGTATGCGGCGGCCGTGTCGTATACCCCCGGAGGCGGACGATTTCAGCTCAGTGGTGGAGCAGGGTATCAGACCGGAATCGGCAGTTCGCGCGGCGTATATGGCGCCCGCGTCGCCATTCCCTTCGGTAGATCAACGAGCAACTTTGGGTTCGCGGGATTTGCCGGGATTGGTGGCGGCAGTGCGCGGACATCCCACACGACCATACTCTGCACTGCATCAACGGTAGGATGCGCGATTCCGGCAGGCGCAACCAGCGGGACGATCACCTTCGACTCCAGCTCGACGAGCACCGAGATTCCGATCGGGGCCGCATTGGGTTGGCGCCAATCGTTTGGTGGCACGCATGGGTTGTCTGTGTATGCCACGCCCACCTACGTTTTCTTTTCTGGTGGCAGCAAGACGAGCGGGCTGTTCCGTGCGGCGATTGGCGCCGATGTTGGCATCACGAACGCTCTGGGCGCCACCGCAGGTGTCGAATTTGGCGCGACGAGGGCCAAGGGATTGGGTGGCCCGAGCGGCACGGCGTACGCGCTGGGTGTCTCCTATGCCTTCGGGCAGCGGTAGATGGCTTGTGATTTGCCCATTATAGATGCGATGGTGTGCGCTGGGGCGTGCACCGCATCAACGGAGCACACCAGGCAGTTCCATGACTCCTGTAGCGAAACCTCCAATTCTGGTGGTCGATGACAACTACGACAACGCCGAGATCATCCGCCAATATCTCGAACTCCGCGGCTATCCCGTTACGGTGGCGCACAGTGGCGACGAAGCGCTCGCGCTGTTCGAGACGGTGCGACCGGTGCTCGTGTTGCTCGACGTGATGATGCCGGGCCGCGACGGCTGGGAGGTCTGCCGTGTGATGAAACAGCATCCCACCCTCGGCCGTACGGTGCGCATCATCATGGTGACGGCACTGGACGACTGGCAGGACAAGCGCGAGGCGCTGCAGTTCGGCGCCGACGATTACGTCGAGAAGCCATTCGATCTGCCCACCTTATCCAGGGCGGTGGAGCGGAATCTCGCGATGCAGCGCGCCGTGGCCTCGTGACCCCGCCAGTGAGATTCGCGTGAGCGAGACCATTCTGCTCACGGATTCCGATCAGCCCGGGATCGACGAAGCAATGGCACAGCTGGAGGGATGGCGCCTTGAGCGTGTCGCCCCGGCCGATCTGGCGCACGTGACCGGCACTCGCGCCGGTGTGCGTGCGGTTCTCGTCGTTTCGGATGATCCGTCGCTGCTGCGAGACGTCATCGAGCGGGCGCACGCCTGTGGCACTCCCGTGATCGTCGGATGCGCCGACGACACCGTGCGGCGCCGTGCCGTGGAGCTCAGAGCGGAGGAATGGTACCGGTGTCCCGCTGAGGGCGATGAGATCGCGCAACGCGTGCGCGCGGCGGTCGGGCGCGGACAACCGCCGGCACAGACCCCAGTGACCGCCGATCACGTGGACCGTGTGGAGTACGAGCAGATGCTCCACGATTCGCTCACCGGTCTGCCGACGCTGCCCGTGATGATCGAGCGTTCGCGGAACCTGTTCAAAGAGCGCGGCGAGCTCGTCGTGCTCTATCTGAACTTCGTGCGGTACTCGAAGATCGAGGAGATCTACGGGTGGGAAAAGTTGGACGCCGTGCTCGAGACGACTGCGGCAGCGGTGCGCGAGTTTCTCGACGATACGGCACTGAGCACGTCGCGGGTCATGGTGAGCTTCACCAACGACGACGATTTCATCTTCTTCCACGTGCCGGCGGCCGGCGTGGCCGCCGCCACGGAGAGTGAGATCACCGAAATGGTGGCGCGTCTGCAGCGACATGTGGGCGGGCGCATCGAGGCGCAGCACGGCGAAGACATCGCCGCATTGTTCGATATCTACGTGGGGCGGGCGCACGTCTACTACAATCCCAAGATCCGCGTCGAACGTCTCATCTATCGCGGCATTCGCGAAGCAGCCAACGCGTCACGATCGATCGAAGAGCGCGAGCGTGCGCGGCGGGTGGCGGACTTGCGCTCCAGTCTGCGCGATCGCGGCGTGTACGTGGACTATCACCCGATCGTCGTCACGGAAACGCGCGAGATCTTCGGGTACGAAGCGCTGGCGCGCGGCGTCATGCGCAGTCTGCGCAGTCCCGAAGTAATGTTTGACGTTGCGGCCGAGGCGGATCTCGTATGGGAGTTGAGCCGGTTGTGCCGCGCCCGCGCGATCGAAGGCATGGACACGCGATTGCGCCCGAACGAGCTGCTCTTTCTGAACGTCGACCCGCACGACTTCAGTGATCCGGCGTTCAACGAAGATGAAGTGAAGCAGCCCGAGCGCGTCGTCATCGAGATTACCGAACGGACGGCGATCAAGGATTATCCCAAATTCCGCGAGCGGCTGATGATCTTCCGCGAGCGCGGTTTTCGGTTCGCCGTGGACGACGCGGGCAGCGGCTACGCCGGCCTGGGGTCGATTGCCAATCTGGAGCCGGACTTCATCAAGCTCGATATCTCGCTCATCAACGCCATCGACACGAATTTCATCAAACAGAATCTCGTGCAGACGATGGTGAGGTTCGCGAACGATCATGGCGCCAAGGTCATTGCCGAGGGCGTCGAGCGCTCGGAGGAGTTCGAGGCCGTGAAGGCGCTTGGCGTGCACCTCGTCCAGGGCTTCTTCCTCCACAGGCCGTTGCACCTGCCGCTCCCGGCAACGCCCGAGGCGGTCACCCGCTAACAGACGGTTGAACTACAGCGAAGGCCTGTCATCCTGAGCGCAGCTGTCATCCTGGGCGAAAGCCTGTCATCCTGAGCGAAAGCCTGTCATCCTGAGCGCAGCGAAGGATCTCTGTGACCGATAGAACAGCTTTTGAACGCAGAGGTCGCAGAGAAACTGCAGGAGAACTGCAGAGAACTGCAAGAGAACTACAGAGGACCATGAATGATTGTCTCGCCTGGATGTCTTGGCTGATGCCGTCGTGACGCTCCGATGGTATCGCCCAGATCGGAATCAGTAACGATATAAGCGGAATGAGTGTGGGCTCGGCATCCACAGTTCATTCCACCAATACGCGCTTCCCTCTTCCGTACGCTTACAGTTCTCTCTTTGCAGTTTCCTTTGTTCCAGTTCTCTTTTGCAGTATTCTTTTGCAGTTCTCCTGCAGTTCTCCTGCAGTTTCTCTGCGACCTCTGCGTTCAAAAGCTGTTCTATCGGTCACAGAGATCCTTCGCTGCGCTCAGGATGACAGGCATCCAGGATGCCAGGCCTTCGCGTCAGTGCAGCAGGCGTTCGACGAGCGCGAACGAGCGATCTGCCGCGCCGAGTCCGCTGCGCACCAGTGCGCGGGCGTAGTCACCTGCCTCGCGGCGTTCATCGGCGTCGGTCATCCAGGTCCGCAGGCGCTTGAGCAAGTCGTCCGCATTGCTCACCGCCGCTCCGCCGCGCTGTCCAAGGAGCGCGGCATCTCGGCTGTTCTCGTTCAGTGGGCCGAAGAGCACCGGCGTGCCGAAGGCGGCCGGCTCGAGGACGGAGTGCAATCCCGCGGTATGAAAGCCTCCACCGACGAACGCCACGTCGGCGAGCGCGTAGAGGTCGCCCAATACGCCCAGGCGATCGACGATCACGACGTCGGCGTGCGGTGCACCAGCGTCGTCGAGACAGGTCGCCACCAGGTTCGTGTGGCGTGCCCACGCCACGAGTTGCGCCGCGCGCTCCGCAGACGGTTCGTGTGGGGCAATGATCAGGCGAGCCGTCGGCGCATATTGGCGCAATGCATCGAACGCCGGGAGGAGCACCGCCTCGTCCGTCGGCCAGGTCGATCCGGCGACAAGTGTCGGGCGCAGGGCGCGCAGGCGCTCGAGCATCGGGCTGGCCCGATCGACGCGCTGAGCGCGAAGCCAGACCTGATCGTATCGTGTGTCCCCGGTAACGACAATGACCTGTGAGCGAACGCCCAGTTGCACCAGGCGATCCGCGTCGGCCTCATCGACGGCTCCCACCGCCTCGAGCGCGGCATAGGCGCCGCGGAGCAGCGACGACGCGGCGCGCGAGCGCCGGGAGCTCCCCCGTGACAACGTCGCACTGATCAATCCGAGGCGTACGCCGCGGGCGCTTGCCTCACGCGTCAGGACCGGCCACACATCGAGCTTGGCGAAGACGAGCGCCGTGGGCGCCAGCGCTTCGAGCGCGATGCGTGAATCGCCCGGGGTGTCGAACGGCAGATAGTCGCGAAAATCAACGTCGAGGTTCTGTGCGAACGACACGGCACTTGGCGAGTAATGCGTGTACGCGAGCTGCAGGTCTGGCCGGCGCAGGCGCGCGAGCTCGAGCACGGGACGTGCCTGCAGGCCTTCGCCCACGGATGGTGCGTGCATCCACAGCAGCGAGTGCCTGTGGTCGCGCTCCGACGCGCCCCACGAGCGGAAGCGCTCGCGAATGCCGCGGCGCGCCCGCAACGTGCGCAACAACTTCGATTCACTCTCCGGTACGACGGCCGCTGCGCCCCGCGCGAGCTGCCCCAGCGCGCCGTAGCCCAATTGCACGGGGAAACGCAACGGCACTCAGCCCGCCGGCTTCTTCGCGGCAGCCTTCGCCAGCGCGGCGTCGATGGCTTTCTGGAAATCGGCGTACGGCTGCGCGCCCTCGATCATCGTGTCGCCAATGAAGAATGTCGGTGTGGACCTGACTCCACGCGCCGCCCAGCGGTCACGATCCGCCTGAATGAGTGGCGCCGTCAAATGCTGGCTGATGCATTCGCGGTACAGCGGCGCGTTCACGCCGGCGGCGATGGCGAGCGAGTCGAAAAACGCAGTCGCATTCGGCAGCGATTCCCACTTCTCCTGGGTGTTGAACAACGCGTCGTGCATTTGCCAGAACTTGTTTTGCACCGACGCGCACATCGCTGCTTCCGAGGCCGGCATCGAATTCTGATGCATTCGGAGCGGGAAGTTGACATACGCGAGACGCACGCGTCCCTTGGTGACGTAGTTCTGCATGATCTGCGGGAACGTCGCATCATGCCACTGCTTGCAGAACGGGCACTGGAAATCACTCGCCATGATCACCCATACCGGCGCGTTTGGCGAGCCGAGAATGCGGCCGGCGTCGGCGCGATCGCTGATGCTGTCGCGGCCAGCGATGGCCGTGCCGAGCGCGCCGTTGGCCGATGCGGTGGCGGCGGGCGGCTGCGAGGCGGGTTTCGCCGTATCCGGGCGGGCGCAAGCGACGATGAGCGACATCGCCAGCAGTGAGGGGATAACAGTGGGTCGCATAGTGGGGAGGCGGTCGGCGAAAGGAGTGAGGCCGTCGAGGTAAACTACGTGAATTTCGTGCGGTCGCACAGGGCATACCTCTTGCAGCCCAGTCTGTTGCCACACTGCGCAACCATGGGGGCGGTCCTGCACCGTCTGAATCCCGCGGGCCAACGCTTCCGTTGTTAACCATTGTACGATAGCGTTGTGCAACAGCCGGCCACATTGCCACGAGCGGCCGGGCATCCTTTTCCGGAAGGCACGTGCCCCTTCGAGCGTTCGCGCTCCTGACATCCGCGCTGCTCTCGTTCGTCCCCCCGCCCCAGGGGCTCCAGATTCCCGAGCCGCAGGGATACGTCAACGATTTCGCGCACATCATTCCCGCCGGGAATGCGGCGACCATCCAACGCATCATCGACGATGTCCGCGCCAAGTCCGGCGGTGAGATCGTCGTCGTCACGCTCGCCGATCTTGGCGGCCGTCCGATCGAAGAAGTCAGCCTGAACATCGGCCGGAGTTGGAAAGTGGGGCAGGCGGGCAAGCCGGGCGATCCCGCACGTAACACCGGCGTAATCATCCTTGTCGTTCCCAAGGAAACGAGCAAGGATGGACGTGGCTGGGTTCGGATCGAGACCGGGTACGGCGCGGAAGGCTTCATCACCGATGCGACCACCGGCGCCATCCGCGACGAGGCCGTTCCGTATTTCCAGCAGAAGGATTATGGCGACGGCATCGAACTGATGACGTTGCGCGTGGCGGAACGGTTCGCGAACGAATTCCATTTCGCCATCGACAGCACCTTCGAGCAACCCGCGGCACAACCGCCAAGTCGCCGAGGGGGAAGGGGCGGCATTCCGCCGTCCCTTCTGATCATTCTGCTCTTCGTGGTGTTGTCGGCGCTCGGCAGAGGTCGTGGTCGGAGTGGGTGCTTCCCGCTGTTCATTCCATTTCTCGGAGGGATGGGCGGCGGTCGCGGGGGAGGTTGGGGGGGCGGCGGCTTTGGTGGTGGCGGCGGGTTCGGTGGTGGAGGAGGGTTCGGTGGCTTTGGCGGTGGCGGCGGTTTCGGTGGTGGTGGCTCCAGCGGATCTTGGTGACCTATGGCACGCATGACACTCGAAGAACTCGTTTCGCAGTTGCGCGCCGCCTACGGCACGGCGCTGCGATCGGTGGTCCTGTACGGTTCGGCGGCGCGTGGTACTCACCACCACAAGCACTCCGACTACAACGTGCTGGTGATCGTCGATGCGCTGGACGCGGCACGCCTCGCTGGCGCGTCCGCGACGTCGCGCGCCTGGCTCGAGGCGGGAAATCCCGCGCCGCTCACCATGACTCTGAGCGAGTGGCGTGGCTCATCGGACATCTTCCCCATGGAGTACGCCGATATCCTCGAACGCCATCGCGTGCTGTATGGCGATCCGCCGTTCGAAGGCATTCAGGTTGAACGGAAGAATCTGCGCCTGCAGGTCGAGCAGGAAGCAATGGGCAAGCTGCTCAAGCTGCGACAGGGCATCCTGGCCGCCGGCAACGACGGACAGCGCCAAGCAGAACTGCTCGCCGCGAGCGCAGGCAGCATCATGATCATCCTTCGTGCGTTCCTGCGCCTCCACGGCACGCAGGCGCCGACCGACAACATGGCGCTCATTGACGCTGCCGCGAAGATCGTTGGTTTTGATTCGGCACCCTTTTCCCGCGTGCTGCAGCACGTGCGCGGTGAGCCGGCGCTGAAATCATCCGATGCCCCGCCGGTGCTCTCCGGCTATCTGCGTGGTATGGAGCAACTCGTATCGCACATCGACACTTTCGACGCCGTCGACGCGTAATCTCTCCTCAGTCTGAACATCCACCGTCTTTTTCTCGGAGTGAACCATGAAACGCTGGCTCGCACTTCTGCTTTTGCTCCCGCTCGGCGCCTGCGGCTACAACCGCATTCAGTCGCTCGACGAGCAGGCTGCCACGGCGCAGAGTCAGATCGAAGTCCAGCTTCAGCGCCGCGCGGACCTCATCCCCAATCTCGTGAATACGGTGAAGGGATACGCGCAGCATGAAGAGGCTGTCTTCACACAGGTGGCACAGGCACGTTCCGGGCTGGTCGGCGCCATTCAATCGCACGACGCCGAGCAGATGGCGAATGCGAACGCGCAGCTCACGTCCACACTCGGACGGCTGATGGTGACCGTCGAGGCCTATCCGCAACTCAAGGCGGATCAGAGCTTTCTGCGCCTCCAGGACGAGCTGACCGGCACGGAGAACCGCATTGCCGTTTCGCGTGTGGACTACAATCAGGCAGTGAACGCCTATAACGCGTACATCCGGCAATTTCCGGCGGTGATTACCGCGAAGGTGACCGGGGCGAAGCCGCGGAAGTATTTCACGGCGAGTGCTTCGGCGGAGCAAGGGCCGCCACCTGTGGACTTCTCAAAGCCGGCGCCGGCGAAGCCGTAGAGAGACACGGGACACGAGACACGGGACACGGGACAACTGCAAAGGCACACCGGACTTAGTCTGGTGTGCCTTTGTCATCTCGTGTCCCGTGTCCCCCTACGCCATCTTCGGAAACAACGACGCCCCTTTCGCCACGTGCCAACCGGTAATGTTTAGCGCGTCCAGGTTTCCAAAGCGCTGATCCTCAACGCAGCCGGGTCCGCCGAGCTGCTGCCAGAGCTCCTGCGCCTTGTTCGGCATGAGCGGCGCGAGGTAGATGGCGTGGCGGACGAGCTGGCGCATGATCGCTGCCAGCACCGCCTCGAGCTGCCCGCGTTGGTCCGGGTCCTTCGCCAACGCCCAAGGTTTGCTGGATTGGACGAATTCGTTACCGCGCGCCACGGACGCCATCACGTGTTTGATGCCCTCGTGCAGCATGTAACCACGGCTGCCGTCGAGTGAGGCGTGATATCCGGCCAACTCTGCAGCGTCGGCCCGATCGAGGTCTCCGCGCGCACCGGCCGGGATCACTCCGTCACAGTATTTCTCGACCATCGCGATCGCGCGGCTCGCCAGGTTTCCGAGCGAGTTCGCGAGATCGGAGTTGTACCGATCGTCAAAGCGTTCGTATGAGAAACTGCCGTCTGCGTCGAAGGGGACCTCGCGCAGAAGGAAATAGCGGAGCGCGTCGCTCCCGTAGCGATCGATTGCTTCGTCCACGTCGAGCCGCACCCCGGCCGACTTACTGAAGCGCTCGCCAGCGAGCAGGACGAAGCCGTGTGCCCACACGTGTTCTGGAAGGGCGAGGCCAGCTGCCTGGAGCATTGCCGGCCAGATCACCGTATGGAGACGCGTGATGTCCTTGCCGATCACGTGCAACTGCGCCGGCCAATGGCGGTCGTACCCTGGCGCGGGGAATCCCGTGGCCGTGAGATAATTCGGCAGTGCGTCGAACCACACCCATGTCCCCTGCACTTCGCCGGTCGAGAGGGCGAGCGGG
Source organism: uncultured Gemmatimonadaceae bacterium (assembly GCA_963817955.1). GTDB lineage: Bacteria > Gemmatimonadota > Gemmatimonadetes > Gemmatimonadales > Gemmatimonadaceae > JAQBQB01. The sequence continues at coordinate 801,303 of CAWFQK010000002.1, read as the reverse complement.
AATGGGATGGCCCACGACAGACGCGACCGCGTGATCGAGATGTCCTCGAGCCCCTGATCGAAGAGCCCCAGAATTTCGTTGCGGCGCGTGTCTGGCGCGAGAAAGTCTGGCTGCTTCGCGAACAGCTCCCGGAGAAACGGCTCGTACCGCGTCAGTCTGAAGAACCAGTTGCGTTCGGTGGTCCACTCGAGCATCCGCGTCGGATGGAGCACGCACTTGCCGTCCACGACTTCGTCGTCGCGTTTGAACAACTCGCAGCCGACACAGTACCAACCCTCGTAGCTCTTTTCGTAGAAGTCGTCGGGTGCGCGTTCGTGGATACGCTCGATGAGCGCTTTCACGCCGGCCTTGTGGTCGGCGTCGGTGGTGCGGATGAAGCGATCGTGGGAGATCGACAACCGCTGCCACATCGACTCGAAGTGTCCAGCGATCTGATCCACGAACTGCTGCGGCGATACGCCGCGCTCGGCAGCTGCCTGCGCGACCTTCTGTCCGTGTTCGTCGAGTCCCGTCAGGAATCGAACATCATCGCCACACATACGCCGATATCGCGCTATGGCGTCGGCGCCAATCTTTTCGTAGGCGTGGCCGATGTGCGGATCGCCATTCGCATAATCGATGGCGGTCGTCAGATAGAACTTCCCCACCTAGTCCTCCCCTCCCTCTGATGTACCATCGGGTGCCAAGCCGTCCTGCGGCGCCTCTCCACCTTCTCGGCCGCCGGGACGATTGCGCCGTCCGCCGCGGCGACCACGCCGCCGGTGTGGTCGCCGCTCATGCGCTTCTATGTCCGCCGCCTGCTCCGTTGCCTGCTCCGTTTCCGCGTTGTCTGGCGACTCCGGATCTGCCGTCGTCGAAACGGACTCGAGATCCTGGACGGCGACAACGTCCCGCTCATCGCCCTCGACCGCTTCCTCGAGCTCGCCGCGTTCCTCTCGATCGCCTTCGTCCTCCTCCGGCGCGTTCACCGGTGCGGCGCCGGACGGTGGCAACGGCAGCGGCATGCCCGCCGCATCTGCTTCCGCGCGCAGCTCCTCGAGGCGGATGATACGAACTTCGCCATCGTCACCGCGTAACGTGACGCATTCGCGGAAGATGTCGTTCGCAATCACCTTCTCCTCACCGAGCTTCGTGCGAATGATCTTGCCTTCCTTTGGAAAGCGCTTTCTCGCCTGCACGTAGAACTCGTGCTCGTAGCGGAGGCAGCACATCAGCCGCCCGCACGCGCCGGAGATCTGTGACGGATTGAGCGACAACCGCTGATCCTTGGCTACGCCGAGGTTTACGGGACGCAGCTCAGGCAGCCAGGATGCGGAACAGTACTGCCGTCCGCACCGCCCGATGCCGTCGAGCCGCTTTGCCTCGTCGCGCACACCGATCTGCTTCAACTCGATGCGCGTCCGGAACATCGATGCGAGCTCGCGCACGAGTGTGCGAAAGTCGACGCGCTTTTCCGCCGTGAAGTACAGCGTGAGCTTCTTGCGATCCAGCTGCCACTCGGCGTCGGACAGTTTCATGACGAGGTGGTTGGCCTTGACGCGCTCCATGGCGCGCCGGCGAGCATCTTCATCCTGCGCGCGCAACTCGTTCGCGCGCTGCACCTCTTCGTCCGTCGCCAGCCGCCGCGCCACTTTCGTCGTGCCCGCCGCGCCGTATCCGTGCGGCGTCCCGGCGTTGCGCTTCTGCGCGAGCTCACCGACGGCATGCACGATGCCCAGATCTTCTCCTCGGTCGGCCTCGACGATGACGGCCGCGTTCACAGCGGGCGTCTCGTCGTACTCCCAGAGGAAGAAATCCTTTCGGTTGCCTTTGAAGGCGACTTCAATCAGATGCGGCACGTCTATTCGAGATACTGTCCCATTCTCAGAAACTTATCCCGCCGCCGCCGCACGAGCTTATCCGGCTTGTAGCGGCGGAGGTCCTCGATCTGCCTCACCAGCGTGTCGTGCACGGCGGCTGCGGTGCCTTCGTGATTCGCGTGGGCACCGCCGGGCGGCTCGGGGATGATCTCGTCCACGACACGCAGGTCGAGGAGGTCCTGCGCGGTAATGTGTAGTGCCGCCGCGGCCTTCTCGCGCAGTTCCTGGCTCTTGCCGTCCTTCCACAGGATCGACGCGCAGCCCTCGACGGTGATCACCGAGTAGATCGCATTCTCCAGCATGTTCGTGCGGTCGGAGACACCGAGCGCGAGCGCGCCGCCGGAGCCACCCTCGCCAATCACGGTGGCGATGATCGGCACTTCGAGCCGGCTCATCTCGAACAGATTCCGCGCGATCGCTTCCGACTGGCCTCGTTCCTCGGCACCGAGCCCCGCCCACGCGCCCATCGTGTCGATGAACGTGAGCACCGGGACATGGAACTTCTCGGCGAGCTTCATCAGTCGCAGCGCCTTGCGATAGCCCTCCGGATGCGGCATGCCGAAGTTGCGCCGCACGATCTCCTTCGTGTCGCGGCCGCGCTGCTGGCCAATGACCATCACGGTCTCGCCATCCAGGCGCGCCCATCCGCCGACGATCGCCGCGTCCTCACGGAACGCACGATCGCCGTGCAGCTCGATGAAGTCGGTGAACGCCATCTGGATGTAGTCCAGCGTGAAGGGGCGCTTGGTGCTCCGCGCCACCTGCACGCGCTGCCAGGGCGTGAGATTTCTGTAAATCTCCTCGCGCAGGCCGGCGAGCTTCTTCTGCAGCGGCGCGATCTCCTTCTCGACGTCCAACTGTTGGCCGCCCGCCAGACGCTTCAACTCCTCGATCTGGCGTTCCAGCTCGAGAATCGGCTTTTCGAAATCCATGGCTACGGACGTCCCCACGTCAGCTCCCGCGAACGAGACGAACACGATCCGCGCCGAGCAGCGCACGCAGATCCGTTAAGGCGGCCTGTGAAGCCGCAATTCTCAACGAACGCGACCGCAAGCGGGCGCGCGCGCCGTTTCCATCACTCCACTGCACTTCGAGCAGCGGCGACGACGACTGCGCCGTGGCGTGCGTCTCGACTACTGCGCGTACATCCAGCATCACGTCGGGCGAGAGCGGCGCGCCCGACGTCAAGTCGATTGCGACCGCTACCTGTCCCGTGAGCCGCATTTCCACGAAAGGCGTGAGTGACTCGACGATGAACGTCGGGCTCTCCACGTCCTGATCGCGCCGCGAATAGCTGCCCTTCAACAAGACAGGGACATCCGTCTTCACCCGATCCCCCAACATCGTCCAGGCTTCGGGGAAGACCAGAACTTCGGAAGATCCCGAAAAATCCTCAACTGTCAACCGTGCGAACTCTGCGCCCGACCGTTTGCTGGTCTGACGCTTGATCGCCGTCACCACCACGCCGAGCGACACAGCCTGATCCGTCCACTTGCCGAGTTGGGACACGGTATGGCTGGCAAACAGCTCGCACTCCAGCCGGAACGGCTCGAGCGGATGACCGGAGATATAGAAGCCGAGGATCTCCTTTTCCTTCGTCAACCGCTCCGACTCGTTCATCTCCGGCAGGTTGGGCAGGATGCGCGGTGCCTGGGCGCCGGGGGCGGCGTCGTCGCCGCCGAGCAACGAAAATTGACCCACTGCCGCTTCCTGCTGCTTGAGCGACGCCTCCTGCAGCGCGGAGTCGAGCACGGCGAAGAACTGCGCGCGATGGCCACCGAGATTGTCGAGCGCCCCCGAGGCGATCAATGCCTCGAAGACGCGCTTGTTGCAGACGCGCAGGTCGATGTGTTCGCAGAGATCATAGAACGACGAGAACGGCCGCTCGCGCCGCGCCGAGAGAATCGAATCGATCGCCGAACGACCGACGTTGCGGATGGCGCCGAGGCCGAAGCGAATCTTCTTCTCGCCGATCACCGTGAACTTGTAGCCGGACTCGTTCACATCGGGGGCCAGCACTTCGATGCCGATTTCGCGCGCTTCGTTGATGAACTTGACCACGTTGTCTGTATCGCCGATCGACGACGACAGCAACGCCGCGATGAAATCGGCGGGATGGTGCGCCTTGAGCCAGGCGGTCTGATACGAGATGACCGAGTACGCCACCGCGTGGGACTTGTTGAACCCGTAGCGGCCGAACGTCTCGATCTGCCCCGCGAGCTCCTCGATGATCTTGCGGTTGTACCCGCGGGCCACCGACTTCTCGGTGAACTTGCCCAGCTCCTTCCGGATGAGCTCCGCGTCCTTCTTGCCGACCGCTTTGCGGAGCACGTCGGCTTCGGCGAGCGAGAGTCCGGCGAGCACCTGCGCGATACGCATCACCTGCTCCTGATAGGTGATGACCCCGTACGTCGACTCGAGAATGGCCTCGAGCTCGGGCAGCGCGTACGTCACCGGCTCTTCGCCGCGCTTGCGCCGCTGATAGACGCGATGCATGCCGGCGTCGAGCGGCCCGGGGCGCATCAGCGCATTCGACGCCACGAGATCGTCGAACCGATCGCATCGCATGCTGCGCAAGATGTCCGTGGCCAACGCCGACTCGAACTGGAACACGCCGATGGTGCGGCCGGCGCGCAGCATCTGATAGACCTTCTCGTCGTCGAGGGGAATCGCGTCGATGTCGATGCGCTCACCCGTCCGTTGTTCGATCGAGACGAGGGCGTCGTGGATCACGGTGAGCGTCGTCAGCCCCAGGAAGTCCATCTTGAGCATTCCCGCATGCTCGAGACAGTTCATGTCGTACTGGCTGACGATCACCGACTCTTCGCCATTCGAGCCCGCGCCCTTCGATGACTGCGTGCAGACTGGCACGTACTCATCCACCGGGCCTGGCGCGATCACCACCCCCGCGGCGTGTACGCCCGTATGACGCGACAGGCCCTCGAGCGCTTTTGCGTAGTCCAACAGCTGCCGGTAGCGCTCATCCGTTCGATACAGCTTGCCGACGTCCGGCACCTGTTCGATGGCTTCGCTCACGGTGAGCGAAAAGTTCGGCGCGTTCGGGATGAGCTTGGCCAGCGCGTCGGTTTCCGCCGGCGTGAAGCCGAGCGTGCGGCCTACGTCCTTCACCGCGGCCCGCGACTTCATGGTTCCGAACGTCACGATCTGACAGACGGATTGCCTGCCGTACTTCTGCCGCACGTATTCGATCACTTCGCCACGCCGCTCGAAGCAGAAGTCCACGTCGACGTCCGGCATGGAGACGCGTTCCGGATTCAGAAAGCGCTCGAACAGGAGATCGTACGTGAGCGGGCAGACGTTCGTGATCTTGAGCGCGTACGCCACGAGCGAGCCTGCCGCCGAACCGCGGCCCGGTCCGACTGGAATGCCGCGGTCGCGCGCCGCCTTGATGAAATCGGAGACGATGAGGAAGTAGCCGGCGTATCCCGTCTTGGTGATGACGCCGAGCTCATAATCGAGCCGTTCCTGCACCTGGGCGGACAGCGGATCACCGTAGCGCTCCTTGGCGCCCGCCGTCGCCATCCGCATCAGCAGCTCATTCTCGCTCGGCACACCGGGTGGCAGCGGGAAGGCCGGCACGTGGTACGTCTTGCCGAATTCGACGGAAATCTCGTCGGCGATCTTGAGCGTGGTCTCGAGTACGTCGGGACGCGACTTGAAATGGTTCGCGATCTCCGGCGCGCTCTTGAAGTACAAGCCGCGGTCGTACTTCATGCGGTCTGCGTCGCTCCGGTCCTTGCCGAGGCCGATGCAGAGGAGAACGTCGTGCGAGTCGTGATCCTCGCTGCGCAGAAAATGCGCATCGTTCGTCGCGATCACGGGCAATCCGAGCTCCTCGGCGAGCGCAAAGATCCGCTGATTGAGCTTGGCTTGGCCCTGGGATTCGTGTGCCTGCACCTCGAGGTAGTACCGGCCCTTGAACAGCTCGGCGTACCATGCCGCAACCTCACGCGCTTCATCGACCCGTTCGGCCATCAAATGCTGGGCGACTTCGCCGGCCAGGCAGGCAGATGAAACGATGAGTCCTTCGCCGTATTGGGCGAGCAGCTCGCGGTCGACGCGCGGCTTTGAGTAGAAGCCCTCGGTATAGGCAAGCGAGGAGAGCTTGACGAGATTCTTGTAGCCCACCATGTCGCGGGCGAGCAATACCAGGTGGTAGTACGCTTTAGCACCTGGAGCGGGACGTGTACGAGCCCGTCGGTCACCGGGGGCGACGTACGCCTCCATCCCGATGATCGGTTTCACTTTCGCCTTCTTGGCCTTTTCCTGGAACTCCCAGGCGGCGTGAAGGTTACCGTGGTCGGTGATTGCCAGGGCGGGTTGCTCGAACTCCTGGGCACGGCGGATCAGGTCGTCGATCCGGTTGGCGCCGTCGAGGAGTGAGTACTCCGAGTGGCAATGCAGGTGGACGAAGGACATCTTGGTTGAACATAGTGGCCCGGCCCCAACGGTGTCAAAAGAAACCCGGACGCGGACGAATACTGTAAGTGTTTTGGTATCAACGCATTAAATGGCGCTGGGTACGGCGAGCCCTCGGTGGGCTCGCCGTAATCGTGATTGCCTATCTCGTTCTCGCACCCACCGGCCGCTACCTGCTGCGGGCGGCCTGGGCGGAGGGGCGTATTCTCGCCAAGCGCCGCCCGATCGAGGCGATGATTGGGGATTTGGCAACGAAGCCGCGTGTCGCCGCCAAGTTGCGGCTGGTGCTCGCGGCTCGGGCATTCGCCGCGGACTCGGTGGGCCTCAAGACGAGGAAGAGCTTTACGACATATAGCCAGCTCGATCGGGACACGTTGGTCCTGGTGCTGTCCGCCGCATACCGGGACAGGCTCGTGCCCTACACCTGGTGGTTTCCGATCGTCGGCTGGGTGCCGTACAAGGGCTATTTCGATTTTGCGCTGGCGAAGCGGGCGGCTAAGGATCTGGACGCCGCGGGGTTCGACGTCTACCTCCGTCCGTCGCCGGCATTCAGCACGCTAGGCTGGTTCAACGATCCCTTGCTCTCCACGTCACTCGCCGCCGATTCGATCGATCTGGCGAACACGGTGATTCACGAGCTGACGCACAACACGTTCTACGCGTCGGGGCAGGCGGTATTCAACGAGTCATTCGCCAGTTTTGTGGGCGCGCGGGGATCGGCCTGGTTCTTCCGCACGCGCGGATCCCCAGTTGCGGCCGACGAAGCCGACGCACGATGGTCGGACGACAAGCTCATGGCCCGCTTCTGGGGACGTCTGTATTACAGCGTCGACTCGGCGTTCAAAGCCCACCCGTCGGACTCCACGGCACGCCTCGTGGCGCGCGATACGATCTATTCCCGCGCGCGGCAGGAGCTCGTGGAGGTGCTCGGTCCACAGCTTCGTACCATTGGTCCGCGCGCGCTCGAGCACATGCGGTTGGACAACGCGGCGTTGCTGGCGCGTCGCATCTATGCGACCGACCTCGATCTATTCGATGAGCTATGGGTGAAGGAGCATGGCAACCTGCGCGCGAGCGTGGTGAAGATCATCGAGCTGGCGAAAGGACGGCCGAAGGATCCGTTCGGGGCAATCAAAGATTGGGTGACTGCGGCGAGGCCGTAGCCAAACTTCGACCGCTATGCCCCACCTCCAAACCGTCCCCTGAGCAACGCCCGCAGATCGATTGCCGGCCCGAGCGGCTCTGGCAACTGTTCTTCGGCCGGTGCCGGCGCTGCGGCTTCCTGCGGCACCACGCGCTGCATCTTCTCGCGGACGCCGCGATCGATGAACCGGGAAAGCTGATCGATGGAATAATCCGAGCCGCGGCGGGTGGCGTACACATTGAGCGGGTAGGTCACCGCGAGATGATTCCGCGCCCGCGTCATCGCCACGTACATGAGGCGGCGTTCCTCCTCGAGCTGATCCTCGTCCTGCATGGAACGCGACGATGGAAAGAAGCCGTCCACCGCCCAGATCACGAACACCGCGTCCCATTCCTTGCCCTTGGCGCTGTGAACGGTGCTGATGACGAGCGCGTCGTCATCCGACTCGGACCCTCCGGCGAGGTCCTGCGTATTCGACGGTGGCTCAAGCGCGAGCGCGGCGAGAAACGCTGAGCGGCTCGGGTAGCCCGCCGCGATCACGCGGAGCTGATCGAGGTCGGCCAGGCGTGGCTCGGACCGGTCGTAGCGCTCGGTGAGCACGGCGTCGTAGAGCGCTCGAATTTCATCGATGTCTTCGCCGACGCTGGCCTCTTCGCTGCGGACGCCGCGCAGGCGTCGGAGGAGCGCGGCGAGGTCGCGATGGGCGTCGCGCGCGCGGGGCGGAGGCACGAATTGCGAGAACGCGTCCGGATCCCACGAGCGTTCGGCCATGGTGTTCATCATCGCACGGGCGGTGACGTCGCCTATTCCCGGCATGAGCAGGAGGATGCGATACCAGCTCACCTCGTCGCGCGGGTTCTCGAGCACACGCAGAAAGGCCAGCACGTCTTTCACGTGCGCCGCCTCGAGGAATTTCAGTCCGCCCCACTTCTCGAACGGGATGTTGCGGTTGGTGAGCTCGATCTCGAGGTCGGCCGACATGTAGCCGGCGCGCACGAGCACGGCGATCTCCTTGAGCGGTGTGCCCTCTTCGTGTAGCTCGAGAATCCGGTCGACCACGAAGCGTGTCTGCTGCTGCTCGTCGCGTGTGGTCACGAGCCAGGGCGCCTCGGAGCCACCGCGTACGGTCCAGAGGCTCTTGGTGAAGCGTTCGAGTGCGCGGGAGATCAGCGTGTTGGTGACGTCGAGGATCGGCTGCGTGGAGCGGTAGTTCTGCTCGAGCGCCACGATCTTCGTGTCGGCGAACTGCTTTGGGAAATCCAGGATGTTCCGGAAGTTCGCGCCGCGGAACGAGTAGATGCTCTGCGCGTCGTCGCCGACCACGCTGATGTTGTGGTGGCGCCGGCACATGCCGCGGAGAATGCGCGCCTGGAGCAGGTTCGTGTCCTGGTATTCGTCCACGAGCAGATGGTCGTACTGCCCCGTGATCCGGTCGGCGAGCGACGGCGCCTGCTCGAGCATCAGCGCCCAGAAGAGGAGCAGGTCGTCGTAATCGACGAGATTGCGTTCCGACTTCCGGCTGGTGTACTCGGCGAAGATCCTCGTGATCTCCGTGGCGAACTGGACGAACTGCGGGTATTCCTGCTCGAGGATCTGCTCGACCGGCCGGTCCGTGTTGAGAAATCTGGAATAGACGTAGTGCAACGATTCCTTTTTCGGGAAGCGTTTCTCCTGCTTGCCGTAGCCGAGGTTGGCTCGGGCGAGCTGCATGAGGTCCTCGGCGTCGCCCTGATCCATGATGGAGAAATCGCGTGGCAGGCCCGCTTCGGGTCCGAATTGTCGGAGCAGTTTGTGGCCCGTCGCGTGAAAGGTGCCGCCCTGGACGCGCGTCGAGGCCGACCCAACCAGCCGCTCGGCGCGACTCAGCATTTCGTGGGCAGCGCGCCGAGTAAACGTCAGCAGGAGGATGCGCTCTGGGGGAACACCTTTATCAATGAGGTAGGCCACTCGATAGACGAGCGTCCGCGTCTTGCCGGTGCCGGCGCCGGCGATGATGAGCAGCGGGCCATCGCCGTGCGTGGCTGCGGCGCCCTGCTCGGCGTTGAGCTCCGCGGCGAGGTCGCGCGGGGGGCTGGCAACGGTACGATCGCGCGCCGGATAGATGACGGGCGGGGACGGCGGAGGAGCTGAATCCGGCATGGGGGCAATATAGCTTCGGGGCACCTTCGGTCCATACGGGATTCCGCGGAGCGTTATGGTCGCGCGATGTTGAAAGGATCGCCCGCTAGCTCATAGTTTCGCGCGGCGAGAGCGTGAACACCTCGCCGAACGTCTGGGCCACGAGGTCTGACATGCGCTCTAAGGTGACGGTCTTGTCGCCACGCTCACGGTCCACTGACGTCATGCTTACCTGGTCGATGCCACAGGGCACGATGAGGTCGAAATAGCGTAGATCGGTGGAGATGTTGAGGGCAAACCCGTGCCAGGTGACCCAATCACGTGCGTGTACGCCGATCGAGGCGATCTTGCGTGCCCCGTCTTGGGTCCACACGCCCGTGTAGCCTGCACTCCGACCGGCGGGAATACCGACGTGGCCCAGCGCAAGGATGAGGGCTTGCTCGACCTGCCTGAGGTACCAGTGCAGGTCCTGCTTGTGCCGCTTGAGATCGATGATCGGGTAGCCGACCAGCTGACCCGGGCCATGGAAAGTCACGTCGCCGCCGCGCTCGACGTCGAACAACTCTACTCCACGCGCCGCGAGCAACTCCGGCGAGGCGAGCAGATGCTGCTGCTTGGCCGATCGGCCCATGGTGACCACGGGGGGATGCTCCACCAGCAACAGGACGTCTTCTGGTATTTCGCCCGATATTCGGGCCCGCGCTGTCTCCCGCTGAAGATCCAGCGCCTGGGCGTAGGGCATGATGCCGAGGCGATTGACCCACAGCTCACCGGTCACAGAGATCCTTCGCTTCGCTCAGGATGACAGGCATCCCGTTGTCCCGTTGTCCCGTTGTCCCGTTGTCCCGTGTCCCGTGTCCCGTGTCCCGTATCCCACTCACGCGTGGATCATCTTCCCCATTGAATCCAGCGCCGCTTCTGCGATCGCCTCGGCGAGTGTGGGGTGCGCGTGGATCGCCAGATCCACCTCCTCGACCGTGAATTCATTGGCGCGGGCGACGACGAGCTCGTGGATCAGTTCCGTCGCGTGCGCGCCTACGATGTGCGCACCGAGGATCTCGCCGTATTTCGCGTCGCGGATGATCTTGACGAAACCCTCGGTTTCACCCGAAGTGCGGGCACGGCCGTTGGCCGAGAAGGGGAACTTGCCGACCTTGTACTCGAGCTTCTTGTCCTTGCACTGCTGCTCGGTCATGCCGATCGACGCGACCTCCGGGTGGCAGTACGTTGCATTCGGGATGTTGTTGTAGTTCATCCCATGCCCAGCCTTGCCGGCGAGCAACTCGGCCAGGACGATGGCCTCGTGCTCGGCCTTGTGGGCGAGCATTGGCGGGCCGGCGACGTCGCCGACGGCGTAGATACCTTTTGCCGTCGTCTCCATACGTTCGTTGATCTTCACGAAACCGCGATCGGTGAGCTGCACGCCCTGCTCCTTGAGCGCGATCTCCTCGATGTTGGGTGCGCGGCCGGCGGCAACGAGCACCACATCCACCTTGACGTCCTTCTTCTCGCCGCCGGACTCGATGGTCATGGCGACGGAATCCTTGGCCGCCTTGACGTTGGAGATCTTGGCGCCGGTCACGATGGTGATGCCGCGCTTTTTGAACGCGCGCTCCACTTCCTTGGACGCGTCGATATCCTCGAGCGGCAGCACGTTCGGCATGACATCGATGAGCGTCACCTGCGAGCCGAAGGCGTTGAACACGTCGGCGAACTCGCAGCCCACGGCGCCGGCACCGACGATGGCTATCGACGTCGGGGCCTTCTCGAGCACCAGCGCTTCGTCAGAGGAGATGATCGTCGTCTTGTTCAGCTCGAGTCCGACCTGCGGCAAACCGCGAACCCGGGAACCAGTAGCGATCACGACGGCTTTCTTGGCGTCATGTGTCTCCTCTTTGCCATCCGCCAGGCGGACGGTGACGCTCGTCGCGGTCTTACCAGGCGTCGCAGGGATCAGCTTTGCCGTCCCCTTGATGTAGGTGATCTTGTTCTTCTTGAAGAGGAATTCCACGCCTTTGGAGTTCTGATTACTGACGGCGCGGGACCGTTTCATGGCGACGCCATAGTCGGTCTTCACCTCGCCGACGTTCACGCCGAAGTCGGCTGCGTGCTTGACGCGGTTGGCAATGGATGCGGCCTCGAGCAGGGCCTTGGCCGGAATGCAGCCCCAGATGACGCAGGTACCGCCGAGCGCTTCACGTTCGACGACAGCGGTGGACAGCCCGAGCTGGGCGCAGCGGATCGCGCCGACGTATCCGGCGGGGCCGCCGCCGATGAAGATCACGTCAAAGGAAGCCATAAATTCTTGATTGCGTACCAGGCAGTAGAAGGACGCTCGACCGAGCGACAAACACGAAAGATACCGAGGTTTGGAAGCGCGGCGAGATTGCTGAAGGGATCTAGAACACCAACATCAGTGGATTCTCAACAAGTCGTCGCAGCGTCTGCAGGAATCTCGCGCCGACGGCGCCGTCCACGGCGCGATGGTCGCAGCTCATTGTCACGCGCACGCGCTTGCGGATCGCGAGCTCATCACCATTGGGCACGACGACATCCTCGGCGGTACCGATGGCGAGGATCGCCACCTCGGGCGGATTGATGATTGCCGTGAATTGCTCGATGCCGAACATGCCGAGGTTCGAGATCGAGAAGGTCGAGCCGGTGTACTCCTCGGGCGTGAGCTTCCGGTCGCGCGCTCGCTTGGCGAGCTCCTTGGCATCCCGCGAGATCTCGCTCATCCGCTTCTGATCGGCGTCGAAGATGACCGGCACGATGAGGCCATCATTCGTGGCCACGGCCATGCCGAGGTGTACGCGATGGTGATGGCGGATCTTGTCGCCCAGCCAGTGCGCGTTGACCTCTGGATGCTGCGCCAGCGCGGTGGCCACGGCCTTCATGAGGATGTCGTTGACCGAGACCTTGAACTCGTCACCCAACTCGGCCATCGCGGCGCGCATCTCGGTGACGCGCGACAGATCGAATTCCGCGGTGAGATAGAATGTCGGAATGGGGCCGATGGACTCCGAGAGACGCTTGGCGATCGTCTTGCGGATCTGCGTGAGCGCGACGTCCTGGTAGTCGCCAGTGACCGCTGGGCGCGGCGTGATCGGCGATGGGCGACTCACGGCGGTGGCTGCCGGACCGCTTGCCGCGCTCTCGATGTCGCGCTTGATGATGCGACCACCGGGGCCAGAGCCCTGGAGATGCGCCAGGTCGACTCCGCGCTCCGACGCCATGCGGCGCGCGAGCGGCGAGGAGCGCACGTGGCCACCGTCTCCAGCAGATTGCTCTTTCGGTGGTGGCGGGACGGACGCTTCGCCCTGAGACTCGGCGGGCTTCGCGGCTGGGGCCGGGGCCGGCGCCCCTGGCGAAGCTGTACCTGAAATGAGCGCGTCGATGTTCTCGTCGGCTGCCGCGATCACGCCAACGAGCTGACCAACGGGACGCGATTCACCCTCGGGCACGAGTCGCTTGCGCAGCACACCGTCGCCGCGCGCCACGAGCTCCATGATCGCCTTGTCGGTCTCGACTTCGGCGAGTGGCTCGCCGTTCTTCACCACGTCGCCTTCGTTCTTCAGCCACTTGACGAGACGTCCCTCTTCCATCGTGGGAGAGAGCGCCTCCATGAACACTTTCGTCGCCATATCAGTCGAGGTACATGACTTTGCGGATCGCCGCGATTGTCTTTGCGGCATCGGGCTTCGCCGCCCGTTCCAGGTTCTTGGCATACGGCATTGGCACGTCGGCCTGGTGCACGCGGATGACCGGGGCATCGAGGCTGTCGAAGCAGTCGCGCTGAATGTAGTCCACCACCTGTGCGCCGATGCCGCAGAGCTCCCATCCTTCCTCGAGCACCACGGCACGGTTCGTCTTCTCCACCGATGCCTTGATTGCTTGTACATCCATGGGACGAATCGTGCGCAGATCCACGACGTCAACCTTGATGCCGTCCTTCGCGAGCTGATCGGCAGCCTGCATGGCGACGAGCGCCATCTTGCCGCTGGTGATGATCGAGCAGGCGTCGCCTTCACGCTTGAGGTCGGCCTTGCCAAGGGGGATGACGTACTCTTCCTCGGGCACTTCGCCCTTGGTGTTGTACAACATCTCTCCCTCGAGAAAGCAGACGGGATTGTCGTCCCTTATTGCGGCCTTGAGCAGGCCCTTGGCGTCGTACGGCGTACCCGGCGCGACCACCTTCAGGCCAGGGATGTGGGCAAGCCACGATTCGAAGGCTTGTGAGTGCTGCGCGGAGAGCTGCAGCGCTGCGCCATTGGGACCGCGGAAGACGATCGGGATGTTGAACTGCCCCCCCGACATGTACAGCAACTTGGCTGCGGAGTTGATGACCTGATCGAGCGCGAGCACCGCGAAATTCCACGTCATGAACTCGATGATCGGGCGCAGACCGACCATGGCCGCCCCGACGCCGACGCCGGCGAACCCGAGCTCGGTGATCGGCGTGTCCACCACGCGCATCTCGCCGAACTCCTGGAGCAGGCCTTTGGAGACCTTGTAAGCGCCCTGGTAGACCGCGACTTCCTCGCCCATGAGGAAGACGCGATCGTCGCGCTGCATTTCTTCGCGCAGCGCCTGATTGAGGGCGTCTCGGTAGGTGATTACAGGCACGGGCGGCTGGTCAATGGTTACTGGGTGTCGACGAGCACATCTTCAAAGAGCGCTTCCAGCGGCGGTTCGGGACTGGCTTCGGCGAAGTCCCAGGCGTCCTGCACGGTGGCCTTGATCTCCTCATCGAGTTTCTGGATCTGCTCGTCGGTGATCTCGCCTTGCTCGTGCATGTGCATCCGCAGCAGCACGATCGGGTCGCGCTTCATGTATTCGTCGAGCTCAGCCTTGGAGCGATAGGTGCCGCTCACCGCGTCGGACATCGAGTGTCCCATGAAGCGGTAGGTGCGTACCTCGAGGAGTGTGGGGAGCGACTGCGTGCGCGCGCGGTCGACGGCTTCGGCCATCGCGGCGCGCACGGCGAACACGTCCTGACCGTCGCACTGGCCCCGCGGAATGTTGTATGATGCCCCGCGCTGGTACACGTCGTGAATGGCGGAGGCACGCTCGAGAGCCGTGCCCATGCCGTATCGGTTATTCTCGATCACGTAGATGACGGGGAGCTTCCAGAGTCCCGCCATGTTCAGCGACTCGTGGAACGCGCCCGTGTTGGCGACCGACTCGCCCATGAAGCAGGCAATGACTTGATCCCCGCCGCGGTACTTGATCGCGAAGCCCACGCCCGTTGCGAGCGGCACGTTTGCGCCGACGATGCCATGTCCGCCGAGGAAGTTGATGCTCTTGTCGAACATGTGCATGGAGCCGCCCTTGCCATGCGCACACCCGTCGATGCGGCCGAATAGCTCGGACATCACCGTGCGCGGCTTCATGCCTCGCGCCAACGCCTGCCCGTGGTCGCGATAGGTGGTAATGACGTAGTCGTCCGGGCGCAGCACCGATAGTGCGCCGGTGCTCACCGCTTCCTGGCCAATGTACAGATGACAGAAGCCGCCGATCTTGCCGAGCGCGTACGCTTCTGCCGTGCGCTCTTCGAAGCGGCGCTGCAGGAGCATGGAATGCAGCAGCTCGCGGTCGAGCTCCGCGTTCGATTTCGTGTCGGGTGCCCCGCCGGAATTCGGTTTCTTCTTTGCCATTACGCGGTGGGCTGTCGCGCCGCCTGTATCTGCTCCCAGGCGTGGTAGCTCGAGCGCACGAGCGGTGCCGCCTCCACGTGTTTGAACCCGATCGACATGCCGAAATCATGCATGCGGCGGAACTCCTCTGGCGTCACGTACCGGTCGATCGGAATGTGTGAATCCGATGGGCGGAGGTACTGGCCAAGTGTCAGAATGTCCACGTCCACGTCGCGGAGATCGCGCATCACGATCTCGACCTCCTCGAGCGTCTCACCCATCCCGAGAATGATGCCCGACTTGGTCGGAATGTGCGGCGCGATGCGTTTGGCGGTACGGAAGATCTGCATCACCCGCTCGTACCGACCGCCGGGCCGACAGCGCTTGTAGAGTCGCGGAACGGTCTCGGTGTTGTGGTTATAGATGTCGGGCTCGGCTTCGAGTACGGTCCGGATGGAGTCTTCGTTTCCCTGGAAGTCAGGGACGAGCACCTCCACCGAGCAGTCGGGAAGGCGATGCTTGATCTGCCGGATCGTCTCGGCGAAGATGTACGCGCCATAGTCGGAAAGGTCGTCGCGGTCCACTGACGTGATGACCGCGTGCTTGAGGCGCATCTCGCCAATGGCGTGAGCGACGCGATTCGGCTCTTCGATATCGTACTTCGGCGGCCGCCCGTGGGACACAGCGCAATAGGCGCAGTTCCGCGTACAGACGTCTCCAAGGATCATGAAGGTGGCGGTGCCGTGATCCCAGCACTCGCCGACATTCGGGCAGTGGGCCTCCTCGCAGACGGTGTGGAGCTTGAGCTCGCGCATCATGTGCTTGATCTGGAGGTACTGCGAGCCGCCGGGTGCCTTGACCTTCAGCCAGCCTGGCTTGCGGTTCGGCAGCGGTTCAGCGCGGTGGCGGCCAGTGATCTGATATAGGGTATCGCCCATGTGTCCTGGAGGCGAAAAAGTTGGCGTGCGAACGCACGTGCGCGTCGGCGAACCGAGCGGTGACGAGGCGGAGCCCATTGAGAACGCATAATCTATCCCCATGGCCAAGTAGGGGTAGCACCGCTTAACCCGCTGCATCAGCGGTAGACAGTTAGCCGCGATCTCGCGCTAATTCCATGGGAATGCAGCTTTCGGGGCGAGCGGTTGACAGACCGATCAGACCGTCGCCGATTACTGCTGCGGAGATGCGGGACGCCTCAAAGCCGGGTTCGTCATGTATCGTTCGACCGGATGGCAGCCGCTGAAACCTCCGCGCGCGGCACGCCGTAGGACCGATTAAGTAGGACCTTCGACATACGGGAGACCTCAGCATGCTCCGCACAATCTTTACGATCGGGCTGTTCGCTGTGCTCGGTCTCATCGCGCTCAAGTTCATCTTTGGAATTTTCAGCTTCGCGATCGCCCTGTTCATGGGGCTGTTGTTCATCGCCATCAAGGTCGCGATCGCCGTACTCGTACTCTATTTCATCATTCGAATCGTCAGTCCGGAAACCGCGCGGCGTTTGCGCGAGCGGTGGTCGGGCTCGGCGATGTGAGAGCTGGACGCTAGGCACTGGTTCCTGGCCGCTCGAGAAATGAAGACGGCGGACGCTTTGCGTCCGCCGTCTTCATTTCGTGTCGTGCATCAGCTGATCCACCACAGCCCAAGCCAGTAGCGGCACCATGATCTCGTGGTGACCCGTGATCTCGTAGCCTCTGCCGCTGTGGAGCGTTGGGCGTTGCACGACGTTCATGCGCGGCCGGTAATGCCGTTGCATGTCCAGATCTACGGTCACGAAATTCTGCGGTTTTCCGGCGTTCAGATTTCGGGCGATGGTGAGCGCCTTGAGAAATACCTCGGGCATGATGACGGCGCTGCCGAGGTTGAGGACCACGCCGCCATCGTCGATGTCGACGAGCGCCGCGGCCATGCGACGGAAATCGCGATGGCTGGTGTCGCCAATCGCTGCGCCATTGGCCGCGGGATGCTGATGGATGATCTCGGCGCCAATGGCGGCGTGAACGGTGGTCGTGACGCCCAACTGGTTGGCATTGAGCAAGAGCGAGAGCTCGGGGTTCGCCAGGTCGGAGCGCGCGTGGAGCGCGCGACCCAGGGCTTCGCCCATGCCGTAGCCTTCTCCCATCCCTTGGACGAACGCGGTGTTCATTTCGCGCCCGGTTTCGTCGGCCATACCGAAGGTTCCGTCGCGCAGCCCTGCAGCGACGTCTTCCGATGTGGCGCCGAACCGGGCGATCTCGTAGTCGTGGATTGCCGCGGAGCCGTTCATCGCGAGGTGCGTCACGATGCCGCGGCGCATGAGATCGATGAGGAGCGGGGCGAGCCCGGTTTTTACGACATGCCCGCCGAGCATGACGATGACGCCTCGATGGGCGCGAGTGGCCGCAACGATGGCGTCCACGACGGCGCGAAAGTCGCGCGCGACCAGCACGTGGGGCAACGAGTCGATGAATGCGGCGAACGAGCGATCGTCACGCGGCGGGTGCGCGAATTCGACGGCGCTCACCTTGTTGGGACGCCGCGCCACCGGAACGGTTCGAATGGCGGAGAGATCCGCCTCTCGCGGAGTCAGCGGGTCGGCGGCTTGCGTGGGACCGCTGCTGGGGCTGTGGGGGCGGGGTGGTACGATTTGAGGTATAGGTTGAGGGACCCAAACTTCACGTTCGACTTCATCTGCAGCATGATGCGGTTGGCATCGTCGGAAAGCCAGACCTGTGCGTCGCCGCCTTCACTGAAGATGCCCTTGGCGTTGATCACTGGTTGTACGACGAGGGCCATGAAAGTGCCAGCCGGCACCGTTACGGTTTCACGACGAATGACGCGAATCCGCACTGGGTTGCGGTCCAACCTGAAATAGTTGTTGAACGTCGTGTCGAGACCGATGCGCAGCGGGATGGTGCGCAGGAAATACACGAATGAGCCATCGTCCAGCGGTCGATCGACACTGGGCTGCGGTGCCTTGTCGCTTTCGATGTACTCTCGCCGCTCGGGATAGATCTCGTAGTGGCGTTTGGGCTCGTACGTGCCTTCGTCGATGTCCTGCCAGTAGCGCAGCGATGCAAGCGTGTGCGTGTCGATCCAGCTTTCGTAGCGATCGTTGACATGGTAGAACGGGATGCCGCCGCTCAGACGAAAGATGGTGTGCCAGGTATCACGACCGCGCACGGTGTCCATGGGCAGCACTTCCATGTTGCCCGATCCGACATGGATGCTGCCGAAGCGAATGTCGTACTCGAGGCGCTCGCCGACGCCGAACGGCACCCGTGCCGCACCGGACGGTGACGGCTCCTGCGCGCTCAGGGGGGGCGTGACCAGCAGCGCCGTGAGGGCCGCGCGCCGCACCCACTGGTTCACAACGTCGCCTTGCGCGCCGCCACCCGGCGAACGCGGAACAGCGCAAGGCCGTCAGACCATGGGCGGATCCGCGTCTCGCGCTCGCGAACGTCGTACCGCTGATCGAGCGCGACGGTCTCCAGGCGGCGGGCGAGGGGCGCGGCGCGGCGCAGTAACGCAAGGTTCGCCGCCCACGGCTGCCCCTGCACGATCGGCGCGTCACCCGATTCCTTGAGGAGATCGCGGATGAGCGTGATGCGATAGAGTCGCATGGCCCCGAACGGGTCGCTCACGCCGGGCACATTGCCCCCCGTCCGTGCCGCCAATGAGGCAATCCATCGGAGGCGCCGGACCGGCGCCGGTGTGGTGGCGGAAACAGTGCGTTCGCCGACGACGAGATCGGCGCCGCCTTCAAAGCGCTTGATGAGCTCCGGGAGATGCTCGGGCTGGTCTGTGAAGTCGGCCTGCAGGGTGATCATGGCATCGCGGCGCGGATACTTGGTACGCGCCGACACGGCGCGGCACAAGGCATCGAGCGCCCGATCGTAGCCGACGTGTTCCGGGCCACCGAGCACGGCGAGCGGGAGCACGTCGCCATACGGCTGGAGGGTCTCCACCGTCGCGTCGGTGCTACCGTCGTTGTAGACGAGTATCTCATACTCGCGCGAGTACTCCTGGAACACCTTGCGGATGCGCCAGAGTAACACGCCGATCGTTTGAGCTTCGTTGTATGCGGGAATGCAGATGTACAGCACCGAGGATCCTTCGAAGGGGCAGCGACCGCGGCCGCTGTGTCCAAAGTTAGGGACGGGGCGACCGGTGAGCCACCCGTCCTGCTACACTCGGCCTATCTCGTCGGTCGGTGTGGATCCTTCCAAGTCCCTGGGTGGCGCGTTGCGGCTGGCAATCACACTGCCAGAGTGCTGCCGGTTTTGTGGCACTGTGTTGCCGAGTTCGTCTCCCGAATAGGGAATGGTAAACGCTGCCGCCGGGCGGAACGATTGCTGCTTTTGCGAGCGGCAACGGCTCGCGCCGGCCGCGGCAGCGATCCGCTATGACTCGGTGAAATGGAGGAGAGATGATTCTCGCCGACACTCGTCATCGCTTGACCAGAGACGATGCGCAACTCGCTGCTCGACTCCTGGCCCTCGATTCCGCGGTCGACCTCGCGGAACTGGAGGCGAAGCTTGCCAACCAGGGCATCGATGCCGTTCTGGACGATCCGCGATTACCCGCCGCCCTTCTGCGCCACCCACGGGCCGCGCAAGCATCACTCAGCCTGTTTGCGTATGTGATGATCCGCAATGCGTTGCGGAAGGCCGGGGAGAACGATCGCGCGCTCGCCGATTATGTGACAGCCATTGTCGTCAACTTTGGGGTTCGCGATCGCGCTCGACGGATCGATGAATTTGACGACGAGGTATACGATGCGATCGTGGCCCTCTGCGACGACCTGGACGATCGCGACCCGCGGCGGAGTTTCCTCGTACGGGCCCATCTTGGAAATTACGCGCTCTGGCTGAGCGGCATCTTTCCGGATTACATCGAGCAGCGGCGGTGGCGCCGCGGCGGCCCGGACATGGAGTACTACGAGGACATGGGACGGCGTGGTTTTCAGCTCGCCGCCGACCACCGTCTGGCCGAAGAGCACGGCTTATCGGTGCTGTACGCCAGCGCCGCGGAGCGCTTCGGGTTGCTCCGGACTGCCCTCAATGGGGTGAGCGACGCGCTGTTCTTTCCGAACGTGCACACGCCCGAGCGACTCATGCGGCAAGTGCGGGACGACACACGGTGGCGGTCCACGTGAGCTGACTAGGCCACGCTCAATCGCGCCCGCGCACGGCGTCTGCGAACGCGGTGAATATTCGACGGTCCCAATCCTCTGCCGTGGTCGTCAGCTCTTCCGGATGCCATTGCACCGCCACCATCCACCAAGCGTGGTCGACCGATTCTACGGCCTCAACGATCCCGTCGTCGCTTCTCGCGGTGACGCAGAGGTTTGCGCCGAGGGTGTCGATCGACTGGTGATGCGAGGAGTTGGTGGAGATAGACGTCGCTCCGGTGATACGGGCGAGTCGTGAGTTGGGGGTGATGAGTACGCGGTGAACGCGTTCGGCTCGTTTGAGCGGATCGTGCTCGAGCGCACCAGGGTGTTGCGATGGAATGTCCTGCAGCAACGTGCCGCCGTGTGCAACGTTAATGACCTGCGCGCCGCGGCAGATTGCCAGGGTCGGCACGCGACGCTCGAACGCGGCACGAGCGAGCGCGATCTCGTATGAGTCGCGCCTGGCGTGCGGCGCGCCGGTGGCCGCGTGGGCAGGCTGGCCAAATAGCGAGGGGTCGACGTCTTCGCCTCCCGTAAGCACGAGGCCCGCGAACTGGTCGAGCGCGGCGATCGCCACGTCCACCGCGAGGGGCGGCAGAACCAGGGGAATGAGACCCGACGCGGCGAGCGCATTGGTGTACGCCTCGTTCACTCGGACTCGGGAAACGTCGCGAATGACCTCGGTGGTTGCTGTGACGACAACGAATGGAGCGAAGCTCATCGATCAGTGTGTGGTTGCGTGGCTACCGATGCAATCTGTATCGTACACGGGTCTGCACACACGAGCCAACGCCCATGGTCTTGGACGGGTTTCGACGATCGTTCGATGAACTGCTGAGCCGCGCGACACGTCCCGAGGAGCGACGCGCCGTCGCGTCGCGCATGAAGGAGACGCTGGTGCAGGCGCGATTGGGTCTCGACGATCTGCGCGACGCGCTCGCGAAGGCACGCCAGCGGCTTGCCCTCGAGGAGCATGAGCTCGAAACGGTGCGCCGGCGCAAGCACCTCGCAGAGGGGATTGGCGATCAGGAAACGGTGGACATTGCCGCGAAGTACGAGGAGATGCACGTCCAACGCGTCGACGTGCTGCGACAGAAAGTGAGTGCACAGGAGGCGGAGGTCGCGCTGGGCGAACGCGACGTCGATGCGATGTCGTCGGAGCTCAGGGCGGCGATTGCCGGCGGCGACACGCACACGGCGTCGGCCGCGCTCGACGGCGGTGCCGAGGGTCCCGATACCGAACCGTCGGCACTGCGCGATGAAATCGACTCGCTCGGACGTGCGCGGATGCGCGCCGACCGCGAGGCGGATGCCGCGCGGCGCTTGGACGAGCTCAAACGCCGAATGGGGAAGTAGACATCCGTCGCCTTCTTGTTGTGGCGACGGTGCCGATGATGGCTGTCGCGCACATATCTGGCGCACAGGACACGACGTTCGTGGCATGCGCCGGTCAACACATTGACGGCGTCGTGATCCGCACGTCGGCACCGACGGTCGCAGCGTTTCGGCACGTGCCGACATTGGCGCGCATCGTTGGCGCCGTACATACGACGACCAATCCCGAAGTCGTCAGGCGCTTTCTGCTGTTGCGCACAGGCGACCGCTGCGACGAGCTGCGGCGCACGGAGTCCGAACGCATCCTTCGCGCGCAGCCGTTTATCGCCGACGCGTCAGTGCGTGTGGTTCGGGGTTCGGCAGGGGGCGTCGAGCTGGATGTGCGTACCACGGACGAAGTGGCGCTCGTGCTCGGCGTCGCGGCTGGCGGGGGAAATCCTGCCGTGCGGTTCATACGCGCCGGTGACGAGAACATTGGTGGCGAGGGGATCTATTTCGCGGCCGACTGGCGGGCCGGTGGCGCGTTCCGTAATGGCTATGGTGCGCGGTACATGGACAGCCAGCTCCTCGGGCGGCCGTACATCTTCATCGCCGAGGGGCACCAGACGCCGCTGGGGAACGATTGGCGGGTGGATGCGTCGCATCCGTTCTACACCGATGTCCAGCGCATCGCCTGGCGCGCGCAGGCGGGCGCCAGCGACGATTACGTGCAGTTCATGAACGACGTGAACTCGAGCCACGCGCTACGCGTGGTCCGGAACTATTTCGACCTTGGCGGCATCGTTCGACTGGGACCGCCGGGCAGGTTGAGCCTCTTTGGCGCATCGGTGTCGGGCGACGATGAGCAGCCAGGAACGCAGCAGGTGCTGGTGACGAGGAACGGATTCGCTCCAGATACGCAATCGGCGCTTCTCAATCGATACGTCGTGCACCGGATTGCGCGCGTGAATGCGCTGTGGGGTGTTCGGGACCTCGGCTTCAGGCAGGTTGTCGGATTCGATGCACTCACCGCGACGCAGGATTTGCCGATCGGATTTCAGCTCGGCACCATGTTTGGCCGTAGCCTGGCGGTTCTCGGCTCGCGCGATGACGACATCTTCATGGCAGGGGACCTGTACGTTGGCGCGGTGGGACGCACGACTGCACTGCGATTTCAACTGGAAGGGGAGGGCCGGCGAAGCAACGACAGCGGATTGTGGGATGGTATTCTCACGTCGGCACACGCGCTTGAATACTTCAAGGCTTCGACGCGGAACACGACAACGCTCTCGCTGGAGTTCAGCGGCGGATGGCGTCAGCGGATGCCATTCAACCTCACGCTGAGCGACCCCGTCGGCGGCGTACGGGGTTACGCATCGTCGAACACGCCGGGCGGACAGCGTCTGGTGGGACGCCTGGAACATCGCGTGTTCGTGGGCCGAGCCTTCAACTTTGGCGATTTCGGGCTCGGCGGGTTCGCCGATGCTGGCCGGCTGTGGGCGGGCGACATTCCTTACGGTGTCACCACGCCCCTGCGGGAGTCTGTTGGCTTCAGCCTGCTCGCAACCGTGCCGTCGGCATCGGCGAGGCTGTGGCGCCTGGACTTTGCGATCGCCACAACCCCGGAGGCCAATGGGCACCGTTTCGAGGTGCGGCTCGGCAATACGGACAAGACGACGTACTTTCTGCCGGAACCAACGGACATCGAAGCGACGCGAGAGCGGACGGTGCCATCGAGCGTGTTCCGGTGGCCGCGATAGGACCAGACACTCGCACTACGCCTTCACGCTCGCCGTCAGCTTCTTCAACAGCGGCACAAACAGGAGCATCACCGCCGCCGCGCTGAATCCCGCCACCACGAAGATCATGTAGAAGCCGTGGTTCGTTGCGCTGATCGATTGGACGAAGCCGCCGATGCCGCCGGCTGGCGCTTTCGGTGCCTGGCCCGGCGTGGGCGTGTACGCGGCGAGCGAGCCGGCAATCTTGTTGGCGGCGGCGTTCGCGAGGAACCAGACGCCCATGAGAAGGGAGGCGAACTTCACGGGTGCCACCTTCGTCACGTAAGACAGCCCTACCGGAGAGAGACAGAGCTCGCCCCAGGTGTGGAAGGTGTATGCGGCCACGAGCCAGAGGGGGCTGACGAGCACACCCTGATCGGCGCGCGAACCGCCGAGCACCATGAAGATGAATCCAGTGGCGAGCAGGGCGAGGCCGAGCACCATCTTCAACGCGGTGGAGGGCTCGCGGTTCTTTCCTCCCAACGACGTCCACATCCCAGCGAACACCGGTGCAAAGATCAGGATGACCGCGGGGTTCACCGACTGAAACCAAGTCGACGGAACGTGGAAGGTTCCGAGCTGCAGGTTCGTGTTCTTGTCGGCGAACAGGTTCATGGAGCTTCCAGCCTGTTCGTAGGCGGCCCAGAAGAAGATCACGAAGAAGACGACGATGAACAGCGCGATGACGCGGCGGCGTTCCTCGCCGTGCGTGCCGAGAATGGTGATACCGATTGCGGCGCCAATGACGGTGCCCATCATGAGACCGAGCAGGTTGCCGCTGCCCAGGAAGTAGCCCAGCACCGCTCCCACGACTGCACCGATCCCGCCGTTCAACACGGGGTTGGTGCCCTGGTCGGCGAGGATAGCCGCCGCCGAAGACTCCAGGGTCGTGTCGACAGTCCGGCTGACCTTTACTCCAATGCCTGGGAGATAGCGGTCGCGTCCCCAGAGGTAGACGAGGAGTCCGAACACCATGCCCACGCCGGCTGCCGCAAAACCATAATGCCATCCGAAGCGAGGATTCTGCGCCAGACTGCCGCAGACGAGCGGGCCGAGCAGGGCGCCGAGGTTGATGCCCATGTAGAAGATGGTGAATCCTGAATCACGTCGCGCATCGCCCTCGCGATAGATCTGCCCGACCATCGTGGACACGTTCGACTTGAAGAAGCCTGTGCCGATGATGATCAACGCCAGCCCGAGGTAGAACGCCGTCATCCCTGGGAACGCAAGCGCGAAGTGACCCAGCGAGATCACGATGCTGCCCGCGACGAGCGAACGTCGTGTTCCGATGAATCGGTCCGCGAGGTAGCCCCCAATGACCGGCGTGAGATACACCAGCATTGTGTACGTGCCGTACAGGTTCGCCGCGGCGGCCGTGTCCCACTTGAGCGCGTTGACGAGGTAAAGCACCAGGAGCGCTCGCATGCCGTAGTAGGAGAACCGCTCCCACATCTCGGTCACGAATAGCAGCCCAAGTCCGCGCGGGTGTCCGAGCAGCGATCGATCGTCGAGCACCGGCGGGCGATCGGTGGCAGTAGTGGCGATGTCGATTATTGACGACATGGAAGATGGGAGATGGGCGATGGGGAGATGGGCGGCGTGGGCGTACTGACGATAACTACGCCGATGGTCCGAGAATTGGGAGGTACCGGGTGGGCGGGTTGGTGGCTCCTGCAGCCTGCTGAGCGCCCCACTCTACACTCGTTGGCGGCTGTTTGATACAAGCGACCCAGTGACCGGGGGCTTTTTCCTCGAGAGGCGGAACGATCTTGGCGCACGCCGCGTCCTTGGCCGGATGTTGGCAGCGGGGATGAAACACGCACCCCGACGGGGGATTGGCAGGCGACGGCACGTCACCGCGTAACGCGACGCGTGACTTCTTGATCGTTGGATCAGGCACCGGCACGGCAGACAGGAGCGCCTGCGTGTACGGCATGAGCGGTTCCCGATAGAGATCGTTTGCCGACGCGCGTTCGACGATCTTGCCCAGGTACATCACGGCGACGCGATCGGCGATGTGCTCCACGACGGAGAGATCGTGTGCAATGAACAGATAGGCTAGCCCGCGATCGCGTTGCAGATCCTGCATGAGGTTGATCACCTGCGCCTGCACGGACACGTCGAGCGCCGACACGGGTTCGTCACAGACGATGAAACTGGGTTCCACCGCCAATGCGCGTGCAATACCGATGCGTTGCCGCTGTCCTCCGGAAAACTCGTGCGGGTAGCGCGACATGTACTCGGCGCGAAGCCCTACTTCGTCGAGCAGCCGGCGCACACGCGCGTCCGCGGCGGCACCCTCGGCGATCTTGTGGATGGTGAGGCCTTCGCGCACGATCGCGCCAACGGTCATGCGCGGATTGAGCGACGAGAACGGATCCTGAAAGATCACCTGGATCCTGCGACGCAGTTGGCGCATGGAGCGCGAATCGAGTGTCACGAGATCAACGCCCTCGAACGCAACGGTGCCCGACGTCGGCTCGATGAGTCGCAGGATCATGCGACCCGTCGTGGTCTTTCCGCACCCCGATTCGCCAACGAGACCGAGCGTTTCGCCCGGCATGACGTCGAACGACACGCCATCTACCGCGCGCACGGCACCGGCAGACCTGCCGAACAACCCTTTCTTGATGGGGAAGTGCTTGGTGAGCTCGCGGACACTCAGGAGCGGCGAGTCTTGGGGGACGCGTGGCGTCGTCATGCGGGGGGTGCCTCGCCACTCGCCGCTCCGCGCTCGCCACTTACCACGAACGGCTCATGTTTGTCCGCGCGTCGCCGCGGTTCATCGGCGAGATGGCACCGCGATATATGGCCGTTGCCGATCGGATAGAGCGGTGGATGTTCGGTGATGCACCGAGCCCACGCGTAGGGGCAACGATCGTGAAAGCGGCAGCCCGTTGGCCATGCCGTGGGTGGCGGCACTGAGCCGGGAATCGTTGCCAATCGCTCGCGCTCGTGACCAACCTGCGGCATCGCGTTCAGCAGTCCCTCGGTGTACGGATGATGCGCTGCCGCGAACAATTCGGCCACCGCCGCCTCTTCGACGATCTCGCCGCCGTACATGACGATGACGCGCGAGGCGGTTTCCGCGACAACGCCAAGATCATGAGTGATGAGCAGAATGGACGTGCCGAACTGCTGCTGCAATTCGCGAAGCAGTTCGAGAATCTGCGCCTGGATGGTGACGTCGAGTGCGGTGGTCGGTTCGTCGGCGATCACGAGGGCCGGGTTCATGACGAGGGCCATCGCGATCACGACCCGCTGACGCATACCGCCGGAGAGTTGATGCGGGTAGTCGTTGGCGCGTTGCTCGGGCGACGCGATGCCGACTGTTTCCAGCATCTTCACGGCGCGCGCCCACGCCTCCTTTCTCGATCCGCCGTGATGCACGCGCACCACTTCGGCCACCTGATCGCCAATCGTGAAAACGGGATTGAGCGCCGTCATTGGCTCTTGGAACACCATGGCGATGCGAGCGCCACGGATCTTTCGCATCGACTTTTCGTCGAGCGTGACGAGATCCTGTCCGTCGAAGGTGATCTCACTGCCGGGCTCGATTCGTCCCGGCGGTCGCACGAGCCGCAGCAGCGACAGCGCCGTCACGGACTTGCCGCATCCCGACTCCCCGACGAGCCCGACTGTTTCGCCGGCGCCGATCTCGAAGCTCACTCCATCCACCGCCTTGGCGACGCCACCTTCGGTGTAGAAATAGGTGCGTAGCTCGTGGACGCGCAGCAGCGGATCAGCCATTCTCGATCGATTGGGGCCTGGTCGTGGTTGCCAACAGAGTCGCCGGCAGCGTCGCGGACCCGTGAAGCTGCCGCGGATCGAGGACGTCGCGCAAGGCGTCGCCGAGCACATTGAAGGCCAGCACGGTGGCGACGATGGCAACTCCAGGGAAGAATACCACCCACCAGTTTCCCGCAAAGAACGAGACGCCGTCGAGAAAGATCGATCCCCAACTCGGCGTCGGCTCGTGCGTCCCCACGCCGAGATACGACAATCCCGCCTCGAGCGCGATGACGTTGCCTACGGCAAGCGTGGCTGTGACGATCACCGGACCGGTCACATTTGGCAGAAGATGTCGCCACAGGACGCGTGCATCAGAAGCGCCCAGGGCACGGGCGGCGTCCACGTAGTCCTGTTTTCGCGCGGACAGCGTTTCAGCTCGAACCAGGCGCGACATGCCAAACCAACCCGTCACACCGATGAGGACGATGAGACCCGAGAGCGGAACAGGGTGCCACAACGTGAGCACGGCGACGAGCAGCAGCACGCGGGGAATCGACAGGCAACCGTCCAGAAGGCGCATCATCACACCGTCGACGCGACCGCCCACGTAGCCGGCCACGAGCCCGTACGCGGTGCCGAGTGTCATCGAGAGCACGACGGCGAGTGTCGACACGGCGAGCGAGATGCGCGCACCGATCAGCACCCGCGTCAGCAGATCGCGGCTGTATTGGTCGGTCCCGAAGGGATGTTGCCAGGAGGGCGGCCGATTCTTCATCCCGATGATGTCGAGCTGCTCGTTCCCTGTGTACGACACGAGCCAGGGTCCCACGATCGCGGCGATGATCAGCAGCGCGATCACCCCGAGTGCCCAGCGCGCCGAGCGATGCCGGAACAGTCGTCTGAGGGTGGACGCCGGAACGAATACCCCGCTACTCACGAATGCGCGGATCGAGGGCCATGTGCAGGAGATCGGCGAACAGATTGCCGATCACGACCATGATCGAACCGACGACCACCGTTGCCGTGACGAGGTCATAATCGCGTCCGTCGATGGCGCCGGCGGCCAGCATGCCCATTCCCGGCCAGGCGAAGACCTTCTCGACAAACAGCGCCCCGCCGAGCAGCGCGGGGAGGAAGAGGCCAAGGAGCGCGATCATTGGCGTGAGTGCCGTGCGCAGCGCGTGACGCCAGATGATCTGCCGCTCCGGCACACCTTTGGCGCGCGCGGTGCGAACGTAGTCCGACGGGAGCACCTCGAGCATGGCGCCGCGCTGGTAGCGTGTGACCCCAGCCATGGTGAGCAGCGTCAGTGTGCCGGCGGGCAACACGAGATGCTTCAGCCGGTCGGCGAACGCCGCCCATCCGCCCATGTAGGCGTGCATTACTGGGTCGACGATGTTTCCCGCCGGCAGGATGGGCACCCAGTACGCAAACACGAGCAGCAACATCAGCGCCGCCCAGAAATCCGGGAGCGAATAGAAGAGCAGCAGGACCGTGGAGCTCAGGCGATCGAACCAGCCGTCGCGGTGCGTGGCCTGGAGCACGCCAATGATCACACCGACGAGAAAGCTCAGGCCAATGGCGACCCCGGCCAACAGGAGCGTTCTTGGCACCGCCGCAGCGAGCGCGGTGGACACGGGTTCATGCATCTGAACGGAGTATCCAAAGTCACCGTGCGCCACGCTCGCGACATACCGCCCGAACTGCTCGACGAGCGGTTTGTCGTACCCGAATTGTTGGCGCCAGTGCTCGCGTACAGCGGGGGTGATGGTGGTCGATTCGTAGGAGAACGGATCACCCGGTGCCGAGCGAATTACGAAGAAGCTGATCATCGTCACGATCAGGACGACGATCAGCGACTGGAAGAGCCGGGCGGCGAGCTGTCGCCGCACGGCTCAGCGCTTGGACGACGTGAGGCCGATACGATCGCGGTCGATGCGCTTGTCGGCGGGAATCGACCAGTCGGGAAGGGTCACCCACCAGCCATCGGGTCGCAGCTGCTGCGTAGTCACGCGCCGATTCACCGCGTCCACGAGTACCACGTCGTAGAGCCAGATCGCCGGCACGTCGTCGGCAATCTGCTGGAAGGCGCGCGTCGAGTACGAGCGCGACTTTCCGGCGTCGAACGCCGTTGTGGCGCTGTCGAGCAGCGCGTCCACCTTGACGTTGGAGTAGCGGAGCCAGTTCTGACCCGCCGCACCAATGCCCGACGTGGACCAATTCTGTTTCACGCCACCAGGACTCGGATCGTACGAGAACGACGCGAGCACGGCGTCGAAGTCGTACGTCTGCTCCTTGTTGATGAGCGTCTTGTTGTCCATCTCATCGACGTCGACCTGCGCGCCAAGCTTTCGGAGTTGTTCCTGGAGCAGCACAGCATAGCGGCGTCGAAACAGGCTCGAAGTGGGCGTCGCGAGCGAGAAACGCAGCGGCTTACCATTCCTCACGCGGATGCCGTCGGCGCCGACGCGCCAACCAGCCGTATCGAGCATTGCCCTGGCGGCCGTGGTGTCGAACGGCGGCAGCTTGATCGTGCTGTCGGCGTATGGAACGCTCATGGGGAATGGCCCGTGGCTGATCTTGCCGACGTTGCCGTACACGTTGTGCAACATCGCCATGCGGTCGACCCCCATCGACAGCGCTCGGCGGACGCGCACATCGCCGAAGATGGGATGAGGAGTCTTCGACTTTCCGGCGTACGGATTCAAGGCCATGAACGCGTAACCGAAGTTCGTGATCACGAGCGGGCGCGCCACGGTGCTGCTGTCGAGCTTCGGCACCTGGTCGATCGGGAAGGCATCCATGAAATCGGCCTGTCCGCCGAGCACCTGCGTCATCGCGGTCGACGGATCGGTCGGGGTGAAGATGAGCCGGTCGAGCTTCGCGCGGCCGCGATAGTTGGATGTATCGGCGATGAGCTCGAGCCGCGTGCCAGGCTCCCACTTCACGAAGCGAAACCGGCCGCTCCCGATCGGTGTGCGCGTGATCGGCGACGTGTGCAATTGATCGAACGGAATGGCGCCGTAGACATGCTCGGGCACGATCGCCACCTGATAGACGAGATCGTAGAATTGCTCGGGCGTGTGTTTCTTGAAGAACACCACCGCTGTGAGCGAGTCGCGTACCGAGACGGAATCGATGTTACCTAAGAGTGGCGCGGTTGGCGATCCGACCTTGGGATCGGTGAACACTCTCACGCTGTAGCGCACGTCATTTGCCGTGACCGGTTTGCCGTCATGCCATCGCGCACGGGGATCGATCGAGAAGGCGATCGAGAGCGAATCGGGCGCCCACGTCCACTTCTGCGCGAGCGCGGGCTTGAACCCTTTGTCGCCAATCGTCGTGAGGTCCGGGCTGATATCGGCCAGCCGGTCGAACACGAGATCCTGCACCATGCGGCCGTTCTGATCGGTCACATACGGCGGGAACACGTCCACCGGATCGCCAGGCCCGGCGATGATGAGTGTTCCGCCTGTCGTGCCGGAGGAACTGGGGGTTTCCTTTGAGCTGCAGGCGGCAAGCACGGCGACCGACGCGATCAGCAAGCGGGAATTGCGCATCATGAGGGCTGGGGGAAAGACAAGCGCGAGTGACCGGCTGGCTCAGCGACGCCAGGTCCAGGCATCATCCGTGTATTGGACGACGAGGGCCTCGGCGCGGGCACGGACTTCAGTATCGACCGATAACTCGACCGGGACCGTACCCTCCAGGAGAGTGATGGCGGCAGTTAGCGCCTGCGCGACGTCGCAGGGCTGTGGCGTGCGGCCGAGAGCCTGCGCGAGGGTGGCGGGTGCCGGAATGGCCGCTCCTCCGCCGAGCGCGATGCCGGCCAGCAACGACTGGTCGTCCTCCACGAGAATGGAGCCGTGCTGGAGCAGCGCGCCATCGACGCGCCATTGTGCGCTCCCGGCAAGCTTCCGGCCGCCAAGCGTGAGCTCGCCGGCTGACGGTTCGTCGAAACAGGGGGACATCCCGGGCGACGGCGTGCGGTGCGCGGGCGCGGCGAGCATTGCCTGGACGCCCATGGCCTGCAGCGCGGCGAGGAGCAGGCGATTGATGCGATCGTAGGATTGTCGCAGGTCACCCGCGTCGTCCACGGGTGCCGTCACACTGTACGTGATCTCGCGATCGTGCAGAATGGCGCGCCCGCCCGTTGGCCGGCGCACGACGTCGAGGCCAAGTTCTTTGATGCGACCGAGGTCGTACCGCCCACGCGCGGTCTGATTGCGCCCGAGGGAGATGGTTGGCGTCGCCCATGAATACACGCGCAGGACCCATTCCCCGCTCTGCCGTGCGCGATCCATCAGCGCTTGGTCGAGCGCCATGTTTTCGGCGCCGCTGGCGGCCGGCGTGAGGACGACCCGCCACCGAGTGGCGAGCGCGCTTGTGGGGAGGGGGATGGACATCGGATATCGAGGTGAGGAATGAGGCGCGTGCCTTGACCCAAACATAGATTCAAGTCACTTCAATCGCGCCCGGTATTTCGCAACGGGCGCCACGGCCAGTCCATCTGGCCACACTTCTATCGACGATCCGGGCCGCACCTGGCCCCTTTAGAGGACCGCATGACCAACCAGAGCCACGAGATGTCGGCCGCGCAGGCGGCGAGCTTCATTCCGCGCCACATCGGTCCGTCGGAGGCCGACATGGCGGCAATGCTCGAACTATTGGGCTATGACTCGCTCGATTCGCTCATCGACGCCACTGTACCGACGGCCATTCGCCTGAAGCGCCCACTCGCGATTCACGCGCCGATGTCCGAGTACGAAGCGCTCACCAACATTCGGTCGATCGCCCAGCGCAACCAGATCTGCCGGTCATACCTTGGGCTTGGATATCACGACACGATCACGCCGGCTGTCATTCAGCGGAACGTGTTCGAGAACCCGGGCTGGTATACGTCGTACACGCCGTATCAGGCAGAGATCTCACAGGGACGTCTCGAGGCGCTGCTCACCTTCCAGACGATGGTGATGGATCTGACTGGCCTCGAGATCGCGAATGCGTCCCTGCTCGACGAGGGCACCGCAGCAGCCGAGGCGATGCACATGGCGCATGCTTTGGCTGGCAAGGCGGGGAAGGACACCTTCTTCGTGTCCGACGAATGCCACCCGCAGACGATCGCGGTCGTGCAGACGCGGGCGACGGTGCGCGGGGTGAAGGTGGTCGTCGGCGATTGGCGCAAGGCGGCGCTCGGGGAAGACGTGTTCGGCACGCTGCTGCAGTATCCGACGACTGACGGCGCGGTACACGACTACCGGCAGTTCTGCGATCGCGCGCACGCGGTGAAGGCCGTTGTCACGGTGGCGGCTGATCTGATGAGTCTCGTGCTGCTCGCGCCGCCGGGCGAGTGGGGCGCCGATATCTGTGTCGGCAACTCGCAGCGATTCGGCGTTCCGCTAGGGTACGGCGGCCCGCACGCCGCGTTCTTCGCGACGAAGGATGAATTCAAGCGGCAGATGCCTGGCCGGGTCATCGGCGTGTCGCGTGACGCGGATGGCAAACCGGCGCTGCGCATGGCCCTTCAGACGCGCGAGCAGCACATCAGGCGCGAGAAGGCGACGAGCAACGTGTGCACGGCGCAGGTGCTGCTGGCGGTGATGGCCGGCATGTACGCGGTGTGGCATGGCCCGGAGCGCCTGAAGGCGATCGCGCGCCAGATCCACCGGATGGCGACCACGCTCGGTGCCGGCGTCGAGGCGCTCGGCTACACGTTGACGAGCAGCGACTACTTCGACACGATCAGCGTTGAGTTGGGCGATCGTCCGGCGACGGACATCATCGGTGCGGCGCGCGCGCGCAATATCAACCTGCGGTCGTCCGGCGACTCGCGCGTGATCGTGGCGCTCGACGAGACCGTGACGGCCGCCGATGTGACCGAGCTGCTGGAGATCTTCGCCGCGGGTCACGGCCCGGTGCCGACGGTCAGTGCATCGGCGGTGGATGCGCGGTTCGACGAGCGCTTTGCGCGCACGACGCCGTTCCTGACGCACCCGGTGTTCAACAGCTACCACTCGGAAACCGAGATGCTGCGGTATCTCAAGCGTCTCGAGTCGAAAGACCTGTCGCTCACGACGTCGATGATTCCGCTCGGCTCGTGTACGATGAAGCTCAATGCCACGTCGGAGATGTTTCCGGTGTCCTGGCCGGAATTCGGCAAGCTTCATCCGTTCGCGCCGGTCGATCAGGCGAAGGGATATCACGAGCTATTCAAGCGGCTCGAGACCGCGCTGGCGGAAATCACCGGTTTCGCTGCGGTATCGCTGCAGCCGAACGCCGGATCGCAAGGCGAGTACACCGGGCTGCTGGTGATTCGCAAGTATCACGAGTGCCACGACGATGCGCATCGCGATGTCTGCCTCATCCCGCATTCGGCGCACGGTACGAATCCGGCGAGCGCGGTGATGGCGGGCATGACGGTGGTGGTGGTCGAGACTGACGAGCATGGCAACATCGACGTCGCCGATCTCGAGGCGAAGGCGAAAGCCAACGCCGACAAGTTGGCGGCGCTGATGGTGACATATCCCTCGACGCATGGCGTATTCGAGGAAGCGATCACCGATATCTGCCGCATCGTGCATCGGTATGGCGGCCAGGTCTATCTCGATGGCGCGAACATGAACGCGATGGTTGGTCTGGCGCGCCCGGGTGACATTGGCGCCGACGTCTGCCACCTGAACTTGCACAAGACCTTCGCCATTCCGCATGGTGGTGGTGGCCCGGGTGTGGGGCCGATTGGCGTGGCCAAACATCTCGTCGATCATCTGCCGACGAACCCGGTGGTGGCGGTGGGCGGCAAGCAGAGCGCGGGCGTTGTATCGGCGGCACCCTGGGGAAGCGCGAGCATTCTGCCGATCTCGATGATGTACATCGACATGTTGGGCAGCGAGGGGCTGACACTGGCGACGAAGGTGGCGATCCTGAATGCCAATTACGTCGCCAAGCGGCTGGATCCTCATTACCCTGTGCTCTACAAGGGGACGAACGGGACGGTGGCTCACGAGTGCATCGTGGACCCACGCCCGGTGAAGACGTCATCCGGTGTCGAGGCGGAGGACATTTCCAAGCGCCTGATGGACTACGGCTTCCACGCGCCCACACTTTCGTTCCCTGTGGCCGGCACGTTGATGATCGAGCCAACGGAGAGCGAATCGAAGGCAGAGCTCGACCGGTTCTGTGACGCGCTGATCGCCATCCGTGAGGAGATCCGAGAGATCGAACTGGGGCTCGCCGATCGTGCGGACAATGTGCTCAAACACGCGCCATTCCCCATGAGCCGTGTCATATCGGATAACTGGGAGCACGCTTACAGCCGCGAGCGGGCAGTCTTCCCGACGTACTGGACACGCGCGCACAAGTTCTGGCCGATGGTGGGCCGCGTGGAGAGCGCGTACGGCGATCGCAACCTGATCTGCTCCTGCCCGCCCGTTGATACGTATGCGGAGATCGGGGTGGACGTGGTGAAATAGCGGCTCATCAGGCGCTAGAGGCTCGATGAATCAGGAAAAGGGCGGTGCGACTCTGTGTCGCACCGCCCTTTTCCTGATCTACTGGCGTTCACCGTCTAGTTGTTTGTCCAGCGCCTTCTTGTTCGCCTAGTGATGACTGCTGGTGCCCAGATGCAACGCATAGGCGTCGGCGTTCATCAGCGCGCTCTTCTCCGACGCATTCTTTACCTTCAGCTTGATCATCCAGCCGTCGCCGTATGGCGACGAGTTCACGAGGGCCGGTTCCTTGTCGAGGCGGTCGTTGACCGCGACGACTTCGCCGGCCAGCGGGGTGTAGAGCTCCGACACGGCCTTCACGGCTTCGACGGTACCGAAGACATCGTGCTTGCCGAACGTGGCGCCCACCTTTGGCAGCTCGATGTAGACGATGTCGCCGAGCTCGCCCTGCGCAAACTCTGTGATGCCGATCGCGACGACGTTCTTGTCGTCTGCCGGCGTCACGTATTCGTGATCTTCGGTATACAGCAGGTCCTTCGGGATCTCGGACACGACGCGCTCCGTAGTCAGTGACAGAATGGAGGTGCGCGGCGGAGTCTATCCGTCTTCAAAAACACTGTCAAGGAACGATCGCCGCGTTCCTTGGCGAGGAGAGCTCGTTATTCAGCGCCGCCCATACGTCCTGGACGCGCCGTTGGAGCTGCGTCAACGTGCCGCCGTTCTCAATGACGAAGTCGGCGCGGGCGCGCTTCAGCTCCGCCGGCATCTGGGCGGCGATCATGTCCATTGCTTCCGTTTCTCGTAGCCCGCGATGCTTCACCAGACGCTCGAGCCGAACGGCACGGTGAGCATCCACGAGGATGATGCGATCGAAGCGGTCCGTAATGTGCCGTTCAAAGAGCAGTGGAATATCGCAAATGACGATTCGATCGCCGCGCTTCCGCGCCTGCTCCACGAGACGCGCCCGGAGGCGCTCGACCTCAGGATGAACGATCTGATTAAGTTCTTCGAGTTGCTCCTGGTCGGCGAAGACGATGCGCCGCAACGCGGGCCGGTCAATATGACCGTCCGGCGCCAGCACCGCCTCTCCCCAACGGGCGACGATCTTATCGTATCCGGCTGTCCCGCATTCCATGGCGCGGCGGGCCAGCACGTCGGCATCGATTATCGTTGCGCCGCGCTCAGATAGCAGCTGCGCCACGGTCGACTTGCCACTGCCGATGTTACCGGTGAGTCCTACCAAGAGCATGACATTTTCCTCGTTGGCGACGCATATCGGCTGGACCCGGCGGCCCAAGGTAGGGTCTCATTGAGAAGCCGTCAACGCTATAGCGACCACAACTGTTTATGAGCAGCCACGTCCCTCGAGAAACCATGCAAGATTCAATGCCCCTCACCGGAGATTCCGTGACCGCTTCCCCCGAGGAGTTCATTGAGAGTGGGTCCTCGAACCACGAGTTTCGCGATCTGGTGCGGCGCCAGCTCGAGCTACTTGGCGAGGATCCCGACCGCGAGGGGTTGTTGCGCACGCCAGACCGTGTCGCGACGTCGCTGGCGTGGCTCACGCGGGGCTACGAGATGGACGTCGCTCATATCGTCGATGGAGCGCTGTTCGACGCGGATGGCGCGAGCAACATGGTCATGGTGCGCGACATTGAGCTGTACAGCCTCTGCGAGCACCACATGCTGCCATTTTACGGCCGCGCGCACATTGCCTACATCCCGAACGGCAAGATCGTCGGCCTGAGCAAGATTCCGCGGCTGATCGAAGTGTTCGCCCGGCGACTTCAGGTGCAGGAGCGACTCACCGAGCAGGTCGCCACGGCAATCCAGGACGTGCTCAACCCCATGGGTGTGGGCGTGGTGATCGAGGCCTACCACCTGTGCATGATGATGCGCGGCGTGGAGAAGCAGAGCTCCAAGACCATCACGAGCGCGCTACGGGGCCTCTTCCGCTCCGATCCGCGTACGCGAGAGGAATTCCTCACCCTGGCGTATACGACGCGCGGTTAGCAGCCTGTTGAAATAGTGCTGGACAGGAGTCACAAGCTCGAGGGCATGCTCCGCAGGGCGACACGGGACACATGATGCCTGTCATCCTGAGCGAAGCGAAGGATCTCCGAGGCCTGTCATCCTGAGCGGAGCGAAGGATCTCGATGAACGGCGCGACAGCTTTTTAACGCAGAGGTCGCAGAGAACTGCAGGAGAACTGCAGAGAACTG
Source organism: uncultured Gemmatimonadaceae bacterium (assembly GCA_963817955.1). GTDB lineage: Bacteria > Gemmatimonadota > Gemmatimonadetes > Gemmatimonadales > Gemmatimonadaceae > JAQBQB01. Next base: position 764,460 of record CAWFQK010000002.1, on the reverse strand, counting down.
CAAAGGACCGTGAAGGATTGTATCGCCTGGAATTCTTGGATGACGCTCTCGTGACGCTCGGATGGTATCGCTCGTGTCGTGACCATCAACGAGGTGAGCGGAATGATTGTGGACTCGGCAATCAAGGTTCATTCCGCGCTGGGCCCCGGGTTGCTGGAGCGCGCATACCACGTCTGCCTCGCGCACGAGCTACGGAAACGCGGGCTGAACGTTCGCAGCGAGGTTCCCATGCCCCTCGTGTACGACGGCGTGGAACTCGACCTGGCCTATCGGATAGATCTGCTGGTCGAGGAATGTGTCATCGTCGAGGTCAAGGCGGCCGCGAAGATCCTGCTGGTCCACAAAGCCCAATTGCTGTCCCAACTCAAACTGAGCAATCGGCAGGTTGGCCTGTTGATCAACTTCCACGTTGCGCAACTGAAAGATGGGATCATCCGCGTGGCGAATCGCCTCTAGCGCCCCCCCACACTTCCCCCTTCAGCTCTCTTTTTCAGTTCTCTGCAGTTCTCCTGCAGTTCTCTGCGACCTCTGCGTTCAAAAGCTGTTGCGCCGTTCATCGAGATCCTTCGCTTCTCTCAGGAGCCAAGCTGCCCCAACTCGGCCCGCACGTCCGCGACTTCGCGCTGCGCGCCGAGCTCCTCGAACAGTACCAGCGCGCGCGTGAGCGCCTTGCGGGCACCCGACCAATTCCGTTGCGCCGCGCGGCTGGCGCCGAGGTCGCGGGACGCTTCCGCTTCGAGCAGCTTGACCTGCGTCCGATGCGCGATCCGGATGGCATCGGATATCGCTCGGTCGGCCTCTTCGAACCGCGGTAGGTGCCAAAGCGCATGGCCCTTCCATCGGAGCGCCTCGCCGCGGCCCACCTCATCGCCGATCTCGGAGTAGATCGATAGCGCGAGATCGCAGTTTGCGATCGCCTCGTCGTACCGCGTTCGTGCACAGCTCACCTCCGAGCGGTTGAGCAGCACGTTGGCGATCATTTGCCGGTCGCCCTCCTGCTCGAGCAGCTCGAGGCAGCGGCGATAGGCTTCTTCGGCTTCGTCCCACGACTGCTGGTCGGCGTGCAGCATACCGATATTGTGCAGGGCAAGTGCCTCCCCGCGGCGGTATCCGGACTCTTGAAAGAGCGCGCGACTCCTCGCGTAGTGAAGCCGCGCGCTCTCGAGGTCGCCTTCAATGTTGGCGATGGCGCCCAGGTTGAGCATGACGCGTCCGCGCTGTACCGGGTCGCTGGTCATGTCCAGCGCTACCGCGTAGCTGGCGCGTGCCTGCGCATACGCACCGCGCGCGTGGTGGACCACCCCGAGTCCGTTCTCCACACGCGCGCGAAGGTTGTTCGCGCCCAACTGCATGGTGACGATGCGCGCGGCGTCATAGTGCGTCACCGCTTCGTCGTATCGGCCCTGGCGCCAGCTGACCCGCCCGAGGTGAAAGCGTGCATCGGCGACGACGAGTGGATCGGCGTCGGTGAGCGCCGATTGATACGCTGCAGAGGCATCGAGAAATTCGCCCGCGAGCTCTGATGCCTCTCCAGTCTTTATCGCGTCGATTCCGCTCATCGCCGCGCTGAAATGTCAGACGTCCAGCGCGTAAATGGAGAAGTGGTCAATGGGCGCAGCAATTGTATGCCACCAGGTGCTGAATACGGCGCGAATCCGCTGTGAGATGGTGCCCTGCTCATCGATGTAGATGATGTCCGGCACCTTGCCGCAGCTCGATACGTCGAGAATGAGCCCAGCCGGCTTGTTGAAACGCAGGCCGTGTGGTTCCAGGTGGATCTCGATGCTGGCTCCTTGGGGCACGGTGCCGGAAATCAAAGTGTCCCGCGTCAATGCTCCAGGGGGAATGATGAGCCGGTGTGGTCCGATGTCCAGCTCGCCGCCGGAAGGCCCGACGATCGCCGACCCGGAAAGCTGAGCCGGGACGTTGCAGGCGAGACGCTGGTCCTGGCCGTTGGCAGACGCGCTGCCGGCCTTGCCAATCGAGCCGGGGATCACACGGCCATCGTGTTCGTCGTCTCCGCTGATCGCCCGATTCGCCGTGCCGGTTGCACGCGCCGGCGCCGTGGAATCGGACAGGCTGCACGCGCCGATGAACAGCAGTATAGCGAGGGGAGTGAAGCGGCGTCGCATCATGATATTGGACCTCGGGAGAAGGTGAAGCACGCGCGCGGTAACCGATGTCGGTGGCCGCGGGAGGAACGAACTGGGTCAGACAGCGAGGGCCAGCGTGCGTTTTCCGGGGCGCCCGCTGGGATGCGCTCGCTCGGCGGGACCGACTTGCCGGAGCAGACTGCGGATGACGTACGCCGCGCCGCCACGCGCGCGAATGTCGTGGGGTGTCGCGTGCAGGTACCGCTGGCAGGTGTTACGAAAGGCGCTCCCCGAGGGAAATTCGAGCGCGAGCGCGATGCGGTCGGCGCTGCGGTGGCGGTCTTCGAGGAGATGTGCCGCGACGATCAATCGACCCCACGTGAGCAGTCGCTGTGGCGGCGGGTATCCGGCCGCGGAGAGCCGTTGTGAGACGGTTCGGCGGGGCAGGGCCAGGAGGCGCGCCAGGCCCTCGGGTGATAGACGCTCATGCGCACGAGTGACCGCGAGCAGCACCGCATCGCGAATCGTCGGTTCGACGTCATCGAGCGATTGCCGGACAACCGCGCCAAGGCTCTTGGACTCGGCGTGCTCGACGAGGGCGAGCAGCGCGCGTGGTGCATCGTCCTGATCGGCGATGATCAGCCCGTCCATTCCCTGGCGTCCCGCATCGAACAATTCGTGCGCGCGATCTGCCGTAAAGGTGACGTACGCAATCAGCGTGAGCCGGGGCAGACGCTGCTTCATGTGGCGCACACGTTCGAAGCTCGCATTGCCACCGGCGAATAGGTCGACCACGGCGAGTCGAACCGGTTGTCGTTCGCACACTTGCAGCAGTTCTGCCCAGTCATCGCACGCCACCAACTGATGGCGGTCGCGAATGGCGGTTCGGAGGCGCTGCAATTGTGTCGCGTTCGGGAGCAGCGTGGCGATTACACCCATGTCAGTTGCCCGGCGAAAAGACGGAGCGTGGCGATACGTGAAAGAGAGGTTAGGCCCAAACGGGCATTACTTGCAAGGCGAGAGGCCACAGAATATGACGATTCATGCCGCTGTCATGACGATCTCCATCACAGGCCCGGATAGCCTCTCAGGCAATCCTGTCGTCCTGGATGTGAGCGCTTACTGGAATTCGTCATGAGACAGATCGTCACGCACCCAAACGACGGCCGAACAGCACGATCCGCATTCACGCTCATCGAAACGATGACCGTATTGGTCATTACCGGCATCACGCTGGCGCTGGCCATTCCGCGCATCGACACGACGAAGTATAGGGCAGACGCCGTCGCGCAGATCGTGCGTACCACACTGCAGTACGCCCAGCGCCAGGCGATCACGCGCCAGCACGACATGGTCGTGAGCTTCGACACGACGGGCGAACGAATTCGTACGTTCTGGGACGCGAACAACGATGGACTCCCCACGACCACCGAGCACCTGACGTGGCGAGGGCTGGATGTCGGCATTCTCTTCACCGATCCAGCGGTTCACGGCGTCTCGGGCACGGCGATCCACCTTCCGGTGACCGGATCTGCTATCGCCACGCTGAACGGCTATCCCACGGTCACGTTCCACCGCGACGGATCGGCGAGTTCTGACGCCGAGATCTACATCAAGGTGGCGGCCCACGGGCCGCCCTGGTATCGCGCCATCACGCTGACGCAGGCGACGGGGCGCGTCGACTGGTACCGCCTCAACGCAGGCACCGGACAATGGGTTCTCGCCAATCAATGATGCGCGCCGCGCGCAGCGGTTTGACACTCGTCGAAGTCATTGTCGCGCTATCGATCCTCGGCAGTGTGATGCTCGGCCTGGGCCTGTTCTCCGTGCGATTGTCGCAGCAGACCACATCGTCGCGCATGCGCGTCACGGCAGCGCAGCTCACGGCAGAACGGCTCGAGGTCGTGAAAGCGTCGCCGCGCTATTCGGCAATCGAAAGCCTGTACGTGGCCACCGAGGCGACGCTGACCGGATACCCCCACTATTCGCGCCAGACATGGGTGACACACGTCGGAGGGCAAGTCACCGACACGATTGACTACAAGATCGTCACCGTGCAGGTCACGAACAGTCAATTGGCGGGGCCCGTGCGAAAGACCACCGTCATCGCACCCTACTGACGGAGACCTCGTGCAGCCATCCTCGCTTCGCGTGCGCCGCGGCTTCACCCTGGCCGAAATGGTGCTCGCCATGTCCTTGATGCTCACGCTCGTCGGCCTGAGCGTGCAGCTCTTTCAGAAACAGTCCAGTTCCGTTTCTACGCAGGCGGGACGGCTCGACGCACAGTCGAATTCCCGGTTTGCGCTGTCGATGCTCGACCGCGAGCTGCGCGTGGCCGGTGTGGGCGTGGCCGACGTCCAGCCCCTGCTCGTTCAAGCGGGTGCGGTGGCGTTGACGTTCAACGCGGACCTCGTGGCGCTCGACACGGGCGATCTTGGCGCCGTCTACATCAATCCCGATGCCGACTCCGCCGGCGTGAGCGTGATGCGCACCTCGAACAAGATCACACTGCCCGGCATGGCGAGACAGTACCCCGATACCACCTACCTGCAGAACGTCGGCGTACCGAGCAATGCCGAGACGATCTCGTACTGGCTGTCACACGATTCCACGAGTTCGCGGAGCAACGAGTACATCCTGTTCCGCCGGTTGAACGCGCGTCCGGCGAAGGTCGTGGCGCGCGGCATCATCTACAACACAGGCGATACGATCTTCCAGTACTTCAAGAGCGACACTACGGGCGCGCTCACCGCTATCCCGTCATCGCTGCTGCCGCTCGTGCACTCGGCGCCCATTCACGGCGCCCAGGCGGATACGGGCCGAGCTGCGCTCGTCGACAGCATTCGTCAGGTGAAGGTGCAGTTCACGAGCGTGTATCATGACAAGCGCACGAACAGCGATACCTATCGCCGAATGCAGACGACGATCCGGCTGATGAACGCCGGTCTCATTCACCATACCACATGTGGTGCAGCGCCAATTGGCGTCACACCCGCCGCAACCGTCACGGCGGCCAACGGCAGTAGCGTGCCGCAGACGTTCGTCACGATTTCGTGGACCGCGAGTGTGGACGACGGTGCAGGGGAAAAGGACGTGGAACGGTACGCGATCTACCGTCGCCTGCAGAGCGTGGCTTCGTTCGACCAACCGTTCGCCAGCGTGCCTGCCGGCTCAGCCACGTATTCGTTCCAGGACACCGATGTGACGAGCGGGCAGGTGTGGGTATACGGCGTGGCGGCGCAGGATTGCACGCCCGCAAGCTCACCGGTCGGCAACACATCATCGGTCTCCATTCCGTGAGGACCAACATGACTACTACACGTTGTCGGCGCCACACATTCGGCGCCGCTGGGGCGGCGCGTGCGCGCCGCGGCATTGCGCTCTTCGTTGCAATATTCTTTGTGGCCGGCGTCGGTGCGCTCGCCCTGTCGGCGATCTTTCTCACCGCGAATGCCACGCTTCTCGGCAAGGCATACGAGAAAGAAGATGATCTCAAGTACACGTCCGAAGCGGCGCTCGCCATCGGCAAGGCGGAGCTCAACTTCAATCCCGCGACGCTGCCAAATACGAGCTACGTGGCGCTGATGACGCAAAAGACCCTGGTGTCGGCCGACTATCAGGCGCTCAAGGGTATCACGGTGAATCTCTACGTGGGTCCCACCGGGTCGACGAGCGGCCAATTCGGGCGCTTCGCCAGCATCGTTGCCGAGGCGCGCGATGCCAATGGGACCGGCTTCGTGAGGCGCCTCGAATTGACGCAGGAGAGCTTCGCCAAGTTCGCGTACTGGACGAACAGCGAGGGCACGAACATCTCGTTCGGTGGGGGAGACCAATTGTGGGGGCCGGTCTGGTCGAACGACGACATCGACATTCTGTCGAGCGGTGCGACATTTCATGATCAGGTCGGCACGGCCGGAACGATCACGGGGTCGCAGTACGGTAGCTTCAGCCGCGGCTTTCAGACGCATCAGCGGGCGATCACGCTGCCGTCGCTGTCGTCGCTCAGCGGCCTCAGTGCGCTGGCGGCCACCGGAGGCATGAGCTTCACGGCACCGACCACCGGAGACGAAACCACCGTCCGCACGCGCATCGAGTTCGTGGCGGCGGACATCGATCTCAATGGCGACTCGCTCGGCACGAACGAAGGATTCTTCCGGGTGTATACGGCGAACGCGAACAAGACCGCCTGGCTGCGTGCGGACTGGCCTGGTAGTGCCTCATCCCTGCCGACATCCGCGCAATTGCTCAACTGCGGCGACTGGCACAACGATGCGACGGGTGTGTCGAAGTTCTTCCCGGGCGCCGTGCACACACAGCGCTGGTTCGACACAGTGACTGCACGCGGCATGGCTGGGGGAGCGACCACGGCAAACATCTCGGCCGCACATACCGAAGGCGCCTCGAGCGTGACGACCATCATGCAGCATTCCGGCGCGCGCTGCTACCTTGGCGGCGATCCACATCTTGCGGCGGTGATGCGCGATGCGGGACACGGCTACACGGCCGCCCAGATGCACATCGGAGGCACCGACACCACGTTTACGCCCGCCGATTCGCTCGGATCGTGGCGTCTCTATTCGAATACGCCGAACGGCACGGTCGCGGCGGCCCGAACGTGGGACGCCAAATATCTCTATCCGCTCTATCGGGGGTACAACACCAGTACCAAAGGTGTGATGTACGTGGCCGGTACGGTGGGTGTGAGTGGTGTGTTGCGCGGCGACGTCACGCTGTACTCGCCGAATACCATCGTCATTCTCGACGACTTGCGGTACGCGAACGATCCGTCGCGTGGAGTATGCGTGGACATTCTGGGGCTCATATCGGGGGCGAACACGGTCGTCGCTGACAACGACCTGAATTCGCCGCAATACGTGAAGACCAGCAGTCCCCAGATCGTCCGTAGCCTGGACGACACCCCGGACATGTACATCCACGCGGTCATCATGGCGCTCGGGACTTCGTTCGGCGTGCAGGGTTACAGCACCGGTCCGACGAACGCAATCGGGTGCCAGGGCTCGACCGACGGGCGTGGCTGCCTGTACCTGACTGGCGGGCTCATTCAGAATACGCGAGGCGCAGTGGGCACGTCGACAGGCACCGGCTACGTCAAGCGATACAGCTACGATCGGTGCGCGGTGGTGAATCCACCGCCGTACTTCCCGACGACGGGCCGCTTCCAGGACAATCGCTACTACGAGCTGGATCCGGTTCGTTTCAACGTACGGCAGTTGTATCGGAGTCTGACGCCCAATTCCTGACGCCTGTTACAACTGCTCCGTAGCGGTCACCGGCCTGCGATACGAGACACGAGGTGTCTGTCATCCTGCGCGAAGCCTGTCATCCTGAGCGAAGCGAAGGATCTCTGTGGCCGGCAGAACAGCTTTTGAACGCAGAGGTCGCAGAGAACTGCAGGAGAACTGCAAGAGAACTGCAGAAGAGAACTGCAATAGAGAACTGCAAGCGTACGGAAGAGGGAAGCTCGTATTGGTGGAATGAACCGTGATTGCAGAGTCCACAATCATTCCGCCATATCGTTAAATGATCCCGACCTGGGCGATACCATCGGAGCATCACGACGGCATCATCCAAGACTTCCAGGCGAGACAATCCTTCACGGTCCTCTGCGGTTCTCTGCAGTTCTCTGCGACCTCTGCGTTAAAAGCTGTTGGGCCGCTCTGTGGTAAATGCTGTTCTTTTGGTCGCAGAGATCCTTCGCTTCGCTCAGGATGACAGGCTTCGCGCAGGATGACACGCTTCGCTCAGGATGACAGACATCGCTCGGGGCGACGGGCATCCCGTGTCTCGTGTCAGAGCAGCCGGACCTGGTCTTCGTCGCGTCGCGGCACCGAATGGCAGGCGCGACACCGGGCTTCGTATGACTCGGTGCTGCCCACCATGATGGTCGGCGAATCGTACCGTGCCGGTTTCCCGGCAATGAGGCGCTGGTTGCGGCTGGCCGGATTGCCACAGATCACGCAAATCGCATGGAGCTTGTCTACGACCTCCGCGATAGCGAGGAGCTGTGGCATGGGGCCGAATGGCTCCCCGCGAAAGTCATTGTCCGTGCCGGCGACGATGACGCGGACACCTCGGTTCGCGAGCGACGTCACCAGATCTACGATCGTGGCGTCGAGGAATTGCGCCTCGTCAATCGCCACCACCTGCGTGTCGGACTCGATGAGCTGTCCGATCTGCTCAGGTGTGTCGATTGGCACCGCCTCCACCGAGCGCCCATCGTGGCTGGAGATGTGATAGATACCGGCGTACCGCTCGTCGAGATGGGACTTGAACACTTGCACTTTTCTCTTCGCGATGATCGCGCGGCGTACGCGGCGAATGAGCTCTTCGCTCTTGCCGCTGAACATCACGCCGCAGATCACCTCGATCCAACCAGCGGCTCCTCCCGAGAAGTAGCCGTCGGAGATCACTCGCCATCTCCGCGCCGCGGCCGGCCCCGGGGCGGTCCACTTCTCGGGCGCGACTCGCGAGTCGAATCCGATCGTGCGCCTCGCGGCCGAGCGCCGCCGGCGCGATCGCTACTGCGGGACGGTCCGGAGCGCGGCGGGCGCTCCTCGTCGCGGCGGAGTACCGCGCGCCGGCCTTTGATCGAAACGCCCGTGACCCGCTCGATCACTGAATCGGCGACACTCGACGCGACTTCGACGATCGAGTGCGATTCGCGCACGTCGATCTTCCCGACTTCAGCGCTCGTTACGCCGCCCTGATTCGCGATCGCGCCAACAAGATCGCCCGGACGTACATTGTCGCGGGAGCCCACACTCACAAACAGGCGCACCATACCGGCCGAATCACGGTCGTTGCCCCGTTCGGCGCTCCGCTCTGTACTCCGCTCGCGCGGAGCCGGCGCCGCGCTTTGTGCGGCCGCGGCATGCGTTGCGCGATCGCGATCGCGCAACTGCAGCGCGGCGGCGGCGATCTCGATGCCGTCGTATTCCTCGAGCAATGGCTCGAGCGCGAGGAGCTCGCGACCGTACTGTCCCTGCGCCAGCGCATCGCGCAGTTCGGCGCGCATGCGAGCTTCGCGCTCCCGAACCCGGGTTCCCGATTCGGATAACGTGAACGAGGAAACGGTTCCACCAGCTGCCAGCGCTCGCAAACTGGCCAATTGGCGTGGCTGAATGAGTGCAATGCTGCGCGGAGCAGCGCCGACAGCTCCGCGGAGTTCCTCGCGGGACGCTGGCAGGTCGAACAGCACGACGAGGTCCATGCCCGGCGTGGCAGTGAGCCCGACTCGAATCGGCGCGTCGCTCCCACTGTAGCCCAAAGCGCGCAGCAGATTGCCGACTTCCGACGCACTGACGCTGTCCCGCACGAATACCAGCGCCGACGCAGGATCGACTTCATCGAGCAGACGCCGTAGCGCTGACAGGCGCGATTGTGGCGACACGGTGACGTAGCCGACGGGCGTCGGCTGATCCGCTTCGCTGATCGGCAGCCCGACTCGGCGGCCGCGGCGTGCGTACCGCTCGATGAGGGCCTCGACGGCCGGCGTGAGCTCCGACGTGACGACGATGCGCGCTCCGTCCTTCGGAAGCTCGGTCATCAGCGCTTCCAGCGACTCCGGCGTCGCCTGGGTCATGAGCTCGTCGGCCCAGGCAATGCAAAGCATGCGAACCGTGTCGAGCTTGATGGCAGCGGCGCGGACGAGCTCGAGAATGATGTCAGCAGGACCCGCAATGACATGCGGCGGACGTAACCGAACCAGACGCGCCGAACGTCGCGTGGATGTGGCGGCGAGAATGCCGACGTCGCGTCCTTCGGTGAGCCGCACCGCGGCGGCCGTCACCGCGGTGGCGACCTCCGAGTCGGGGGTGAGCACGAGGAGCTGCACGGCGTGCGTCTGCTCGTCGATTCGTTCGACCAACGGAGAAAGGAACTGGGACATCGATGCCCAGTCGTGCGGCATCACATAGACCGCGTTCTGACCCCGAGATACTCCTGCGATTTCACGTCCTTCCTGTTCCACCAGCACCCCCATCCCCGTCATTGTGGCGTGGCCCCATAGCCTCTCGTTATGATTGGCGAGACCGCCGTGAAGTATAGTCCGCTGCCGTTCCCGGTCCCAATAATGGCTACCAAACAAGACAAACTCTCCGCGAACGTCGCCGACCTGCGCGAATCGGCGACGATCGCCGTGTCCGCTCGGGCCAAGGCGATGCGCGCGTCCGGTCGTTCCGTGATCGACCTTGGCGCCGGCGAACCGGATTTTCCGACGCCTCCTTTCGTCATGGAGGCAGCTCAGCGCGCCCTGGATGCCGGGGCGACGCGCTACACGCAGGTGGAAGGCATTCTTCCGCTGCGTCAGCGTATCGCCGAACGCGCCACGGCCCTCCACTCAGGGCCACCGATCGTGGCGGATCAGGTGGTCGTGACCGCCGGCACCAAGCAGGCACTGTTCAACGCCTGCTTCTCGCTGTTCGCGGGGGGCGACGAGGTGCTCGTGCCGACGCCCGCATGGACGAGCTACTACGAGATGATCGCCCTCGCCCGCGCGGTTCCGGTGATCGTGCGCGGCTCGCGCGCGCGCCAATTGAAGGTTTCGCCAACAGATCTGGTGAAGGCGGCCACACCGAGAACGCGCGGGATCATGCTGAACTCCCCGTGCAATCCGACGGGCGCCGTGTATTCGAGCGATGAGTTGCGGGACATCGTCGCCTGCGCGGAAGAGCGTGGCTGGTGGATCGTGAGCGACGAGATCTACCGGGCCATCTCGTACGATGGCGAAGCGCCCTCGCTGCTGTCGATTGCGCTGAACCTGGACCGGTTGGTGGTGGTGGACGGAGTAGCCAAATCGTTCGCCATGACGGGATGGCGAATCGGTTGGTCTATTGCGCCCGTATGGCTGTCTCGCGCCATGACGGCGTTACAGTCGCACACGACGTCCAATGCAGCAACATTGTCGCAACACGCAGTGTTGGCCGCGCTTTCCTCAGAAACCGAGGCGAGCGTCTCGACGCAGCGGATGGTGACCGAATTCAAGCAGCGGCGTGATTCCGCGCTCGCCTGTCTCCGGCAGGCGGGGATGGAAGTCATCCAACCGCAGGGCGCGTTCTACTTGTACATCCGTGTTGGCGATGTAACGGCGGAGAACGCCGAGCCCGGAACGACTTTCGCTCGGCGACTCCTCGACGACCACGCAGTCGCCGTCGTGCCTGGGGTCGCCTTCCGGTCGCCGGAGTGGATTCGCGTGTCCTACGCCGCCCCCGAGGAACAAGTGAATGAGGGGGTGCGGCGGATCATTGCTGCCCATATATCTTAGCGCTTGCCCGCGGTCTGCTTCTCCATGTAGATGAGATGAGCCAGGTTTCAGGTCTGTGGCTGCTCAACGTTCCCTCTAGTCTCACTGAGTCGTGATCACAACCATCGTGCTCATTCGTGTCGACCCGACGCTCATTCCCTCCGCCGCGAACATGCTCGCCGGCGTCGAGGGGGTGGCTGAGGTGTACTCCGTGTCGGGCGATTGGGATCTCGTCGCCATCGTGCGGGTGCCGCAGTACGATCAGATCGCGCATGTGGTGACGGAGGTTTTCCCCACCGTTCCCGGCATTCAACGCACCCAGACGCTCACCGCATTCCGCGCGTACTCCAGGAAAGACCTGCAGCAGGCGTGGGACATCGGGGTGGAATAGCGCTTGGGCCGGCGCCGACGTTAGCATCCTTCGCAATGTCGGTCGTTTCCACCCAACTCACATCCACGCCGGGACTCAGCCTGCGAGCATTGCAGCGTCAGTTGGCGACGCTGCTGCCCGACGCGGGCGTGAGCGGTACTGTTGGGGACGGTCCCTCGCTCGAGGCCGCCAGAACACAGACGGAGCCGGCGCGTCTCATCAGCGCCGCAGTGATCGAGGGATCGGCGTTGCGAGCGTCGGCTGTGGAGCCGCAAGAGGCCGGCGAAACTACCGGGTTCTGCGCTTTTCTGGATGGCACCCAGGAAAGTCGCGTCCTGCAGTACGCCAACGGGTTGCCGCTCATCGTCGGAAAGGTCGCAGCCGTCGTGCGTGTGCGAAAAGCCCGGCGCATGACGACCTGGCGGCACGAAGTGTCGATGCGGGTGTATGCGCCACGCCAGCTGCTATCCGATCAGTGGAACTCGGCGCTCGACGCGCTCGGCGCCGGGATCGTCGACACCAGCGCCGCTACCACATCGGCCGCGGCCGCCGAACATCCGTTTGCCGTGCGCGACGCCGCGATTCACAAAGTGCAGGAGGACCGGGAGCGCGCCGAGCATCGGTTGGCTGAAGAATGGTGCAGCACTGTGGGAGAGCCGCTGTTCATTGACGGTGGCATAAGCGCCAACGACCGCGTGGCTACCGAGCGCTGTGTCGTCGGTGTCGTGAAGAGCCATCGTACGCTCTATGCCGAGGGGGAGGGATTGCAGGTGGTCTTTCGGCTGCGCGCGGGCGAGCGGACGAGCGTGTTTCAGATTACGTCGCCCAAGCGTACGCCGGTCGCCAGCTGGTACATGCGACTACGCGATCCGGCGGGACACGATCCGATGTGGGGGCTGGTGCGCGTGGAAGTTGCCAGTCCGCCTGAGCTGAACGAGCGGAATATCGCGGCACGGGCCGAAGAGGTGACGCGCTGGATTCTCGCCGAATCCGCTCCGAACGCTCTCCCTGATTCGCGCTGGGACAAGATGGTTTATGGAATTCGTGATTGTGAGGAGTTCTTGAGAGCGGTGATGTGAACGATGGACGAACGGACATCCGAGGTGAGAGAGCCAATGGGCATTGCTGAAGACGCGCCAGTCGCCACTCCCCTTGGGCGTGTCGTTGCCACCGAGCGCAAGCCGAATACGCCGCACGAATTCCATTTTTGGACAGCGCTCGATTCGCCGGTTGGAATCGGGACGATCGTGCGCGTAGAGGGCTCGCAGCCCGTGAGTGGGCAAATCCCGCAGATCTTCGGCATCGTGGTGGAAGGGTTCAGCTACACGGATCTTCAGACCCCACTGCACGACGTCCTGGGCCACGACGGCACGCCGGCCCGTGCGTCGCTCGCCGCCACGCAGCGCGCCGAGATCCGTCTGTACTCGGCGGCCGTCCTCCGGCAATTGCCGGAAGAGCCCCTACAGCCGGTGCCAATGGGTCAGGTGTTTCTCGCGACAACCGACGACGTTGCCGTTGCGCTGCGAATGGACAGTTATCTGAAGGAAGAGTCGCGGACGGGAATTCCGGTCGGTGTGTATCGCGCAGGGGGCACGGACGCTCCGATCTACCTCGACGCGGATTTTCTGCTCGGTCCCGAGGCGGCCCACCTGAACATCACGGGTGTTTCCGGTCTCGCCACGAAGACGAGTGCCATCGAGTGGATCCTGTCATCGATCTTCGCCCACTTTCCAGAGCAGAAGGGATCCGTCGCTGCCGTGTGCTTCAATGTGAAGGGGCCGGACCTCTGCTTTCTCGATCAACCAGGTGAGATCGGTGTGGAGGACCGAGAGCTGTACGAGCAATGTGGTGTTCCCGCCGGGCCGTTCGAGAACGTTCAATATTTTGCGCCGTACAAGGCCGACGGCTTCTCGTTGAACACCTTGCGCTCCAATGACGCGCTGTTGCACAACGTGTCGTCGCTCACCTGGGGGCTGCGCGAGGTGCTGCAGTACGCGGAAGTGCTGCTCAACAAGGATGACGTGGACGCCAAGGCCGACGCGCTCATCGACTTCATTCGCGAGCGTGTCGTCGATCGTGATTTCAGCGACCAACTCCTGGGCAACAAGCGGTACCTCGTTCGCTCGTTTGCCGACCTCGAGGAATGGTTCCGCGATGTGCTCTCCGCCATGGAGAACAAAGGCAACGAAGGCTGGCGTACGCACCACGTGGCCACGATCCGAAAGGTGCGGAACCGCCTCTCGAACATCTCGACTCGGTGTGCCGGGCTGGTTACCGATGACGGAGCGGTGAGCGATCTACCATTCGGGAGCTTTCAGGACCGCACGGTGTACGTCATCGACGTCGCCTCGCTCGAGGAGGCCGCGCAAGATCTGATCTTTGCGCGTGTCGTCACCAAACTTCGCGAACACCTCGAGAAGCGCGATCTCGGCGTGAATCACGTCGTGGTCTTCGTTGACGAGCTGAACAAGTATGCGCCGAACGATGGGCAGGACACCTACGTCCGAAAGATGCTGCTCGACCTTGCCGAGCGGGGCCGGTATCTCGGACTCGTGCTGTTCAGTGCGCAGCAATTTCGCTCGCAGGTCCATCGGCGCGTCGTTGGGAACTCGGGCACGGCGCTCTACGGTCGCATGGACGGCGACGAGTTGGCCACGCCGGGGTACGCGGTGCTGAGTCCGGCCGTGAAGACGAAACTCGCGACGCTGGGGAAAGGCCAGCTCATGGTGCGACATCCACATTTCACGCAGCCGATCTTCGTGCGTTTTCCGCGGCCGGCGATCATGCGCGGGCGCGATGGCGCGGAGCAGTACCCACAAGCGGTAGACATCGATCTCGAGGCGGCGGTCGTGCGTAGTCTGCGCGCGCTCGATCCGACCATTACCCTTGGCTGGGTGCAGGCCACGATCGGGATCCGCGAGGAAGACGAAATCGTACGTGCGCGCAACGCGACGGTGCGCGAGCGCCCGGCCGATGTACGGAAGTTCTTCTTGTCGCAGCTCCGCCCCATGGTTGCGGCGCAGACCGTTACACCACCCGTGGTGGCTCCCGTTCGCTCGGCTCCGGTAGACGACCCGTACGGGTTCTGATACCGTATGCGTCGTGCACGACTCGGCCGCATCGCCGGTTTGCTGGTCTTTGCCGCTGGACGCGCCTGGGGCCAGAGCGTGATGTTGCAGATCAAGCCGCACGTCGGCGATACGCTGCGCATGCGTCTCGATCAGCAGAGCGAAATGACGGGCGTGAAGCGCACCCCGAACGGTGAAGCTGCCGCGATGATGGTGAACAGCATGAAGATGTTCTCTCGCGCCATCGTGGAGGCGGCAACCGAGAAGAGCACGACGCTGTTGGCGGTAACGGACTCCGTGCTGTTGTTCACGACGGACGATCGAACCCGAGCGGCGGCGTCGGCCGCAGCCGAGCAGATGCGCGGTCAGCGCGTGCGCTTCCGTGTGGCGCCTGACGGCATGGTCGGCATGAGCGGCGCGGAAGACGGCGCGCCGAGCGAGGTGGCGCAAGTGGTTTCGCTCATGCCAGCGGCATTTCCCAAAGCACGGATCAAGGTTGGCGAAAGCTGGATCCGCGAGATGCCCCTGCCAACGAGCGGTCAGCTCGGCGCGCAGATCACCGCCCGGCTGCATGTCACTTTCCGGCTCGACTCGCTCACGCACGGCGGGGATTGGGCGTTCGTGTCCATGCGCGGCGAAATGCAACCGGCCACCGGTCCGGGGGCCGCGTTGGGAGCGGTGCTCGAGAAGGGATTCGTGAACGGCACCATGCTGGTCGATCAACGCCGCGGATGGCTCACCGAATCGTGGTTCAGTATTCTGGTGACCTCCACAGTCACGCCGCCGGCCGGCGCGGGCGTGACGTCGATGCACATGCAGATGCGCATCACGCAGCACATGCACACCCTCGAGCGGCGATAGCGCGTTACATTACGGCGAAGCCACAACGCCGCATGCGCCTGGTCCATCTCTCCGATCTACATCTCGGTTACCGGCAGTATCAGCGGCTCACTCCCGGCGGGGTCAACCAGCGGGAGGCGGACGTCGCCGCGACGTTTCGCGCGGTCATCGATCGGGTGATTTCGCTGGCGCCCGATGTCGTCGTTGTTGCCGGCGACGTCTTTCATTCAGTACGGCCAACGAACCAGGCGATCCTGCATGCATTTCTGCAGCTGTCCCGTCTGGTAAGGTCCCTGCCAAATGCTGTCACGGTGCTGGTCGCCGGAAACCATGATACGCCCCGGTCGGCGGAGACCGGTGGCATACTCCAGCTCTTTGCGCAGCTCGGCATAACGGTCGTCGATCGTGATGCGCAACGACTGTCGTTTCCCGAGCGGGAATTGTCGATTCTCGCCGTGCCCGACGTGTTGGGGCTCGTACGTCCGGCGCTGACTCCGGATTCCAAAGCCCGCTACAACGTGTTGGTGCTGCACGGTGAGGTGCAGGGAGTACTGCCCGCGGCCATCGCCGCGAGCGAACGCGCCGCCGTCGAGATCTCGCAGGAAGATCTCCACGTGGCCGACTGGGACTACATCGCGCTCGGGCACTATCACGTCCAGCGCGAAATCACGCCGAACGCATACTACGCCGGCTCGATCGACTACACGAGCACGAATCCGTGGGGCGAATTGTACGAGGAGCGCGTTGCCGGCCTGCCTGGTAAAGGGTTCGTGGAGCGCGACCTCGACACGGGCGAGCACGTATTCCACCACATCCCCGCCGCGCGCGCGCTCGTCGATCTTCCTCCCATCAATGCGCGAGGGCTGACGGCGGGCGAGGTGGACGACCGTCTCCGGTCGACGATCGAATCGTGCGACGGCGGCATTGACGACAAGATCGTGCGCGTGATGATTCGCGAGATTCCACGCTCGATCGTGCGCGAGCTCGATCACAAGTCCATCCGCGACTACAAGCGCCGCGCGCTCAATTTCAATCTGGATCTGCGTCCGCCGGAGCGGCGGCCCAGTGTGGCTGGTGCACCGGGCAAGCGGTATCTGCTCGATCTGAAGGACGTCGTGCGGGAGAAGCTCGCCGGGCGTCCGCTCGACGCCGACATCGATCGCGCCGCATTCGTCGAACGCGCCATCGCCTACATCGAGCAGGCGCAGGCGGTCGAGCTCGCCCCCGCCGCCATCGATAGCTGAATGCGCCTCATCAGTTTGCGGCTCTGCAACTTTCGGCAGCACCTCGATACCCGGATCGAGTTCGACGTTGGCATTACGGGCATCATCGGGCCGAATGGCGCGGGAAAGTCTACGATCCTCGAAGCAATCGCCTGGGCGCTGTATGGCACGTCCGCCGCGCGCGGCACGCGCGAGTCCATTCGCGCGTACCGCGCGCCGGCTCGTGCGCAGGTCAAGGTGGAGCTCGATTTCGAGCTCGGCGGCCACCGGTATTTCGTTGCGCGTGGATTGACGAGCGCCGAAGTCTATCTCGACGGCGGTTCGGCCCCGGTCGCGAATTCCATCACGGGCGTGACGGACTTCCTGCGGCGCCGGCTCGGCATGACGCAGCAGGAATTCTTCAACACGTACTTTACCGGCCAGAAAGAACTGAGCATCATGGCCGCGATGGGGCCGGCGGAGCGCGCGCAATTCCTGTCGCGCGTGCTCGGCTACGAGCGGCTCCGGACGGCGCAAACGCTTGTGCGTGATCGAAAGAAGGCGATCATCGCGGAGTCGTCGGGTGTACGGGTCGCGATGCCCGACGCCGAGATGGTAAAGCGAGCGGTCGCCGGTGCCACGACGCGTCTGACGGTAGCCCACGCGGCCGCCGAGGCAATGACGGCACGGCGAGGCATCGCTCGCCAGGCACTCGATGCGCTTACTCCGCAATGGGAGACGATCCAGCGCGCGCGTGATGCCATGCAGCAGCTGCTCGCGGAGATCCGCCTCGCGGAGGCGGAGCGAGCCTCCACTCACCGCGATCTGTCCCGGATCGAGCGAGAGCTCACCGAGACCGCGGCGGCACGCACTGAGCTGGCGAGGCTGTCGGTGGATCTCGCCCCTCTACCCCAACTGCAGGCTGCGCTGCGAGAGCTCGAGCGGAGCTGCAACGAGGACTCGCGGCGCCGCACCTTGGCCGAGATGGATGCCTCCTTGTGTGAAGAGCTCGACCGGATTCGCGAGCGGCGCGCGAAGATCGAGAGTGCCCCGACGCTGGAGGCAGACGCCGCGACGGCCCTCGAGCAGGCGCGCGCCGAGCTGTTTCAGGTGCAGGGGGACCTGGAAACCGCACAGAACGATTGGATTCGTGACAAGCAGGAAGCCGAGACCAAGCGGCAGGCTCTGCTCGATCAGCTCCGCGAGGCCGAACAGAATCGCAATCACGTGATCGACCTCGGCGAAAACGGGATCTGTCCCATCTGCGCGCGGCCGCTCGGGACGCACTTCCGCACCGTGCTCGAGCTGTTCGAGAGCCAGATCGACACGATTACTGTGGATGGCAAGTACTATCGCGCCCGTATCGAGCAGCTCCAGGAGATGCCGCCAGAGATCAAGGCGCTCGGCGAGCGGCGGCGTTTGGCCTTTGAGAACGCGTCGAAGATGGAGCGCCGTCTGGTCAGGGTACAGACGGCGGTGCAGGAGCTCGCATCGATCACTCGTGACATCGTGACGAAGGAGGAGCGCCACACGGCATTGGCACGCGAGCTCGCGAGCATCTCCGTCGTATACGACGCCACGAGGCACGCTGAGGTGAGAGCGCTGGTCGAGCGATTGGTGCCGTTGGCAAACCTCAGCGCGCGTCTCAACGGGCAACTCGAGCGCGAGCCGCAGCTGCTTGCTGATCGGGAGCGCGTTCGCACCGCGTTGGAGCAGGCGACGGCGCGTATCACCGCACTCGGCGAACGACGGCAGCTGCTGACGTTCTCCGAACAGAGCTTCGGGCAGATGCGCGACCTGTACGAGGCGGCCGCGGCGGAGCTGCGCACCTCCGAACTCGCGGCCGTGAGCTCCGAAGCGGAGTTGGCGTCGGCCCGGGCGGCGCTCGAGAGCGCCAACCAGGCGAGCGCGGATCTGGCGCGTGGGTTGGAGCGGCTCGCGGTGCTCGATCGCGACCGTCGGCTGCACGACGAGCTCGATCGCGCCTTCGGCGACCTGCGCACCGACCTCAATCAGGAGCTGCGCCCGGAAATCTGCGATCGCGCCAGCCAATACATCCGCGATCTCACCGACGGCCGGTACAGTGGCATCGAGCTGGACGAGCAGTACAATGTGACGATGGTGGAGGACGCGATTCCCAAGCCGGTGATCTCCGGCGGCGAAGAGGACCTGGCGAACCTGGTGCTCCGCCTTGCAATCTCAGAGATGATTGCGGAACGTGCGGGGCAGGCGTTCTCGCTTCTCATTCTGGACGAGGTCTTCGGCTCGCTCGACGAGACGCGGCGGCACAACGTCGTGGATCTGTTGCGCCGGCTGCAGGACCGCTTCGAGCAGGTCATTCTGATCACGCATATCGAGTCGGTACGTGAAGGTCTGGATCGCGTGGTATCGATGCAGTACAACGAGGAGTTGGGCGTCTCGCGCGTCGAGACGGACAGCGCGGCGCGTGGCGTGGCGCTGGATCTTCAAGCGGGAGCGGCTGACTGATGGCGACTTCACGTTCCTGGCGGCAACAGACGGTGGATGGACCGTTCCGCGCGCAGATCGACAATATCGGCGAGCTGAATCAGGTCTTCAGCGATTCATTCACCGAGCGGTATCGCCGCGACGGCATGGTGGGCGTCCGCGTTCCCTTCCTGAATCCGGCCATCTGGCGGTACGCCATCGAGGACGCTGACGAAGGGGCCATGCTCTGGCGCGATGAGCGTGGTCACATTGTCGCATTCAACATGGTGCACCGTTCGGGCACCGAAGGCTGGATGGGACCACTGGCGGTGCGCACGGAGTACCAGGGCAGCGGAACGGGGAAGGAGATCGTGAAGCACGGCGTCGAGTGGCTACGTGCGCATGGCGCAGCGGTCATCGGTCTGGAAACGATGCCGCGCACGATGGACAACATCGGTTTCTATTCGCGCCTCGGCTTTCTTCCTGGGCGGTTGACGATCACCGTGACCGTGGAGTCGGCGTATGACGACATGCCCGCGAAGGTGCTCTCCCGCTTATCGCCCCAAGCCAGGGCTGACGCGATCGCCCAGTGTCACGCTCTCGCGCAGCAGTTGCTTTCGGGATACGACTATACGCGGGAGCTCAACCTGACCAGCGAGCTTTCACTGGGCGACACCGTGTTGCTCTATGACGGAGATCGCATCGCTGGGTTTGCCCTGGCGCATACGACGCCGCTGGTCGAGGGACGCATTCGGGAGGAACTGCGCGTCCTGAAGCTGGTCGTCGACGCTGAGTCGCGGTTCGACGCGCTGCTGCGCGCCGTGGCCGACTTCGCGCGGCGCAGCGGGACGCGGCGAGTCGCGGTCCGCGTGCAAGGTGAATTCCCATTCGTGTACCAGCGCATGGTGGCGCTCGGCGGGCATGTCCGATGGACGGATTTGCGCATGTCGTACGGCGGCTTCGAAGAGCAGCGGCCGGACCATGGGCTCGTGTTGTCCAATTGGGAGATCTGACATGATGCGGCGGCGCACGCCTCGGCGGTTGGCGATCGCCATGATCGTGGCGCTTGCGGCCTGTTCGCGGCATCAGCCGGGTGTGGATGAGGAGCCGCTCCCGGAACCGATCACCGTGCATGTAAAGAACGAAAATTTTCTGGCCATGAATCTGTCATTCGTGGCGAGCAGCATGTCGCGGCGGCTTGGTTCGGTCAACGGAAACTCGACCGGCAGTTTTTCGGTGCCCTGGTCGCTGGTATACGGTCAGCAGGTCGTGATCGTCGCGACACCCATCGGTGGACGCGGCAACGCCGTCACGTCCGGGTTGACCGTTGACCCCGGGCAGGTCGTCGAGTTCAGAATCGCCCAGGTAATGAATCAGAGCAGCGCGTTCGTTCGCGATCCGCCCTGAACACGAGACACGAGACACGAGACACGAGAAGCGCTGTCATCCGGAGCGAAGCGCTGTCATCCAGAGCGAAGCTTGTCATCCAGAGCGAAGCTTGTCATCCTGAGCGAAGCTTGTCATCCTGAGCGAAGCGAAGGATCTCTGGGAACGATAGACCAGCTTTTGAACGCAGAGGTCGCAGAGAAGAGAACTGCAAGAGAACTGCAGAGGACTGCGAAGGATTGTCTCGCCTGGAAGACTGGGCTGATGTCGTCGTGACGCTCCGATGGTATCGCCCAGGTCGGGATCATTGACGCTGCAGGCGGAATGATTGTGGACTTGGCATTCACGGTTCATTCCACTGATACGCGCTTCCGTCCTCCGTACGCTTACAGTTGTCTTTGCCGTTCCCTTTTCCAGTTCTCTTGCAGTTCGCTCTTGCAGTTCGCTCTTGCAGTTCGCTCTTGCAGTTCTCTCTTGCAGTTCTCTCTTGCAGTTCTCCTGCAGTTCTCTGCGACCTCTGCGTTCAGAAGCTGGTCTATCGTTCCCAGAGATCCTTCGCTTCGCTCAGGATGACAGCGCTTCGCGTGTCTCGTGTCCCATCCCCCATGTAACCCGTGTCCCCCGTGTCACCGAACCTTCGCGAAGGCCATTAGCACCAGTTGGCGACCACACGACTCGTCATTCTCGTCGTCACGTACCTGCTGATCGCCATCCAGCAGGTGCCGTTTCTCCGTCTGAACCGACCGGCCGCCGCATTGCTCGGTGCGGTGGCGATGGTGACGCTTGGCGGGTTGCCGCTGCACGATGCATACGCGGCGATCGACCTCGACGTCATGGTGTTCCTGCTCGGTGTGCTCCTGATGACCGGCTTCCTCGAAGCCGGCGGCTTTTTCGAGTGGGCGGCCCGGCATATCGTCGTGCGTGCGGGATCGGCGCGCACGTTGCTCGCCGCCGTCGTATTCGCGAGCGGACTGTTGTCGGCGTTCTTCGTGAACGATACGATTTGCCTGATCTTCACGCCGTTGATCCTGGCGGTGCTGCGGCCGCTTGGCGTTCGACCGCTTCCATTCTTGTTGGCGATTGCGCTGGGTTCAAATGTGGGCAGCGCCATGACGCCAATGGGCAATCCGCAGAACATGCTGATCGGCGTGGCGAGCGGAATTCAGTTCGCGCGTTTCGTCGTGTCGCTGGCGCTGCCGTCGCTCGGCGGATTGGCGATCGTGTTTGGCGTACTGGCGTGGCTGCATCGCGACGCGCTGCGCGTGTCATTACCCAAGCATGCGATCGTGCCGGATGCGCCATTCGATCGGACACTCGTCATGCGGTCGCTGGCCGTGTTCACGGGCGCGCTCGTCTGCTGGCTCGCCGGCTTATCGCTCCCGCTGGTGGCGATCACGGCGGCGGCAATCCTCGTGGCAATTGCCCAACGCGATCCGGCGGAAGCGTTCGCGAAGGTGGAGTGGTCGTTGCTCCTCTTCTTTGGCGCGTTGTTCGTGGTGATGCGCGGCGCGCGGGATCTGCCGGTCGTCGCGTCGCTCACCTCGGCCGCCGGTGCGCAATTGCATGGTGCGGCGGTGCACGACGCGATCGTGACGTCGACCGCGATGGTAGCGCTCTCCAATATCGTGTCGAATGTGCCGGCGGTGATTCTCTGGCTTCCGGTGGTGCCGAAAGTCGCGGCGCCGACATTCGTCTGGCTCGTGATGGCGATGAGTTCGACATTCGCCGGCAATCTCACGCTGCTCGGGTCGATGGCGAACTTGATCGTCGCCGAGCGAGCGGAGGCGCGCGGTGAACGGATGAGCTTCGGCGACTATCTCAAGGCGGGAGTGCCGGTGACACTCCTGACTCTACTCTGGGGTATCATGACACTCATTCTCGTCGTGCGCTGAGCGGCGCACGGCGCAGAGGCTACTTGGACGCCGGATGTCGGCGGTCGCCGCGCACGACGATTCGCCAGATGATGATGAACACGCCTGCGGTGAGCAGCAGATGTATCCACCCGGGACCATTAAATAGCAAGGCGCCAATTCCCCAAATCACCACCAGCGCAATGCCTACGAGCAAGCCGATATCCATTTATTGACCTGTCCTTTGTTGGGCTATAAGTTGCGTTTCAGGACGACAGAAGCAAGCTACTCGGGACGGAGAAAACCGTTTTTGAGCCAACAAGTCCACCGGGTGGGTTCGATAATCTATCACCGACGTCATGCCCCCAGTGCGGGGGAAGGCGGAAGGTTGATGGTGAGGGCCTCATTATTCGACTGGGCTTCACAAAACCCTCTCCGGACCGAATTTTCGAGCCCCGTGGTTAACCCCACGGGGCTCGTTCTTTCGTTCCGGTAATCCCTGAACCGTCGACCGCGCATGCCGAACGTCACGATCACCAAGCGCATGCTCTTCAACGCGGCGCACCGCGTCCACAACCCCGCGCTGTCCGATGCGGAGAACGCGGCGCTATTCGGAAAGTGCAACAACCCGAACTGGCACGGGCACAACTACATGCTCGACGTGTCGATCACGGGACCGGTCGACGAGAAGACCGGCTACGTCATCGATCTGCGCGCGTTGAAAGCGATCATCGAGCGCGAAGTGGTCGACAAGGTGGACCACAAGAACTTCAACCTTGAAGTCGATTTCATGCGCAACGTCATTCCAACGACGGAAAACATCGTCGTCGCGATGTGGCGCGTGCTCGAGCCCGCCATCGGACCCGCGCGGCTCACCCGTCTCGTGTTGTGGGAGACGCCGAACAACTACGCGGAATACGACGGTCGATGACGACACCCCTTCCCACGAGCCGCACGGCCGTGGTGACCGGCGCATCGCGCGGCATCGGCCTCGAGATCGCGCGCGCGCTCGTCGACGCCGGACTGCGCGTGATCATGCTGGCACGCTCCCGCGACGCGTTGCGCGCGCACGCCAACGCGCTCGGCGCGAGCGCCGTGCCGCTCCCGTGCGACGTCGCCGATGAACGCGAGGTGCACCGCGCCGCCGCTGATATTCGCGTCATGTGCAGCGGCGCGCCGGATGTACTGGTCAACAATGCCGGGCGCTTTGTGCTCGCCACGGTAGAACAGACATCTGCCGACGCGTTGCGAGGCGCGCTCGATGTGAATCTCGTGGCGCCCTTTCTGCTCGTTCACGAGTTTCTGAGCGAGATGCGAGCACGCAAGAGCGGGCACGTGATCACGATCGGTTCGGTCGCCGACCGCACCACGTTTCCGGAGAACGGCGCGTATGCCGCGAGCAAGTTCGGCGTGCGGGCATTGCACGAGGTGCTGCGCGCCGAGCTGCGAGGCAGCGGCGTGCGTGCCACGCTGGTCTCGCCCGGGCCGGTGGACACGGCGCTCTGGGACGCGTTCGATCCGGATGTCCGACCGGGCTTCACGCCCCGGCGCCAGATGCTCTCGCCCGAGGCGGTCGGCGCGGCCGTCCGCTACGTGGTCATGCAGCCGGACGACGTGAACGTCGACGAGCTTCGCCTTTCCCACAGCTGAGCCGAACCGTGTTCATTCCGCTCGTCGACCTCCTTCGTTGTCTCAATGTGCATGAGGAAACATGGCTCGTCGCGTCGATGGACCGCATCGAGGATCGCGACATTCAGGAGGGTACGCTCGGGTGCCCCACGTGTCTCGCCGAATACCCGATTCACCACGGCATCGTCGAATTCGCACCGGCGGTGCCCCGGGCTCCGTGGAGCGATCCGTCCGAGGCAGACGCGATGCGCCTGGCCGCAGCGCTCGGTCTCACGGAGGCGCGCATGACTGCCGTGCTGCATGGAGCGTGGGGCGTGCAAGCGCCGATCATGCGTGGGCTGTCGCCGGCCCAGCTGCTGCTGATCAACCCGCCTGACGGCGTCGTGAGTGGCGACGGTGTGTCCATCGTCTTATCACATAGCTTGCCGGTGGCGCCGGGCACTGCGGACGGCGTTGCCGTTGACGCAGCGGCGGATAGCGCCATGATCGCGTCGTTGCGTGCGAGTCTCAAGCCGGGCGGCCGTATGCTTGGACCTACGGCTATGCCCGTGCCCGCCGATCTCATGGAGATCGCCCGCGACAACGATGTCTGGGTAGCCGAGGCCCCCGCCGGGGTGATCAGCCGACCCGTACCGCTCGCGCGCCGGCCCAAGGGACTGTCGAACTGACCGACAGAACAGCCTTTGAACGCAGAGGTCGCAGAGAACTGCAAAGAGAGAACTGCAGAGGACCGTGAAGGATTGTCTCGCCAGGAAGTCGTGGATGATGCCGTGACGCTCCGATGGTATCGCCCAGGTCGGGATCATCAACGATATAGGCGGAATGATTGTGGACTCGGCAATCACAGTTCATTCCACCGATACGCGCTTCCCTCTTCCGTACGCTTGCAGTTCTCTCTTGCAGTTCCCTTTTCCAGTCTTCTTTTGCAGTTCTCTTTTGCAGTCCTCTGCAGTTCTCTCTTGCAGTTCTCTGCGACCTCTGCGTTCAAAAGCTGTTCTGTCGGTCACCGAGATCCTTCGCTTCGCTCAGGATGACAAGCTTCGCTCAGGATGACAGGCCGGCGCGCTGTGCCGGTTCGCTACGAGTGCACCGGTTCGACTTCCGGCTCGCCCGCGCTGTATAGCTCGTCGATCATCGGCTTGTACGTGCGATCGACCACGCGCCGTTTGACCTTGAGCGTTGGTGTCAGCTCGCCGCGCTCCACGGAGAAGTCGTTCTCGAGCAGGCCGATCTTCTTTGGCATCTCGAAGCGCGCCAGACCCTCGACTTCGCGCTGCACCTCCTTCTCCATCTTGGCGCGTATCGTAGGCATGTGCAGGAGCTGCGCGCGGTCGGTCCACAGGATGTTGTGAAGCTTGGCCCACTTCTCGAGCGAATCCCAATTTGGCACGACGAGCACGATCGGGAATTTGCGCTTGTCGCCGATCATCACTGCCTGGCTCACGTACTTGTTCGTCTTGATTTTGTTTTCGATTGGCTGCGGCGCAATGTTCTTTCCGCCCGCGGTAACGATGATGTCCTTCTTGCGATCGGTGATGGCCAGGAACCCATCGCGCAGATCGCCGATGTCGCCGGTGTGAAACCAGCCGGCCGCATCGATCGACTCAGCGGTTGCCGCCGGCTTGCCGAAGTAGCCCTTCATCACGTGTGGCCCGCGGGTGAGGATCTCGCCGTCGGCCGCGATCGTCACCTCCACGCCGGCGACCGGCTTACCGACGGTGCCGATGCGGAAGTTCTCCGGTGTGTTCACGGCGATGACCGGGGAAGTCTCGGTGAGGCCATAACCCTCGAGAATCACCAGCCCGGCGGCGTAGAAGAATTTGTTGATTTCCGGTGCCAGCGGGGCGCCGCCCGACACGAAGTACCGGAGCCGCCCGCCAGTACGCGCCGCGAGTTTGGAAAACACCAACTTCTGTGCGATCGAGTACTGCAGCGCCAGCAGCCCCTGCGGCGTGCCGCCGGCGAGCTTCACGTCGGCCCACCGGTCGGCCACACCGCGGGCCCAGAAGAAGATCTGCTTCTTCACCCCGCCCCCGGACAGCGCGTTCTCCAGGACGCGTGCGTACATCTTCTCGTACAGCCGCGGCACGGAGATGAGCAGGGTCGGGCGTACCTCCACCATGTTCGTCGGCACCGTGTCCACCGATTCGGCGTACGCAATGCTGCAGCCCATGGCAAGCATGAGATAGTGTCCCGCCATGCGTTCGAGAATATGGGACAGTGGCAGGAAGCTCAGGCACGTGTCGTGGCCGCTGAACGGAATGGCGACTTTGGCCGCGAACACATTCGAGTAGATG
Source organism: uncultured Gemmatimonadaceae bacterium (assembly GCA_963817955.1). GTDB lineage: Bacteria > Gemmatimonadota > Gemmatimonadetes > Gemmatimonadales > Gemmatimonadaceae > JAQBQB01. The sequence goes on along the minus strand of CAWFQK010000002.1, from coordinate 738,018 downwards.
TTGTCGTGGGACAGCATCACACCCTTTGGCTCGCCCGTGGTGCCCGACGTGTAGATGATGGTCGCGAGATCATCTGGCCGCACGGACAGCGCGTGCGCACGATACTCGGCCTGTCGCGCGTCAGTGTCCACTGCAGCGCCCGACTGCTCGACCGACGCGAGGGTGAGATCCACGCCGGCGTTGGTGTTCGCGAACGTGATCACTTGTCGGAGCGCCGGGCACTCCCCGCGTGTACTGGCGATCTTCGCGGCCTGCTCGGGATTCGAGACGAAGGCGGCCACGGCGCCCGAGTCGCGCAGAATGTACGCGACCTGATCGGCCGGCAGGTTGGGATAGATGGGCACGTCCGTCACGCCCAGCATGAGGCACGCGTAGTCGGCGATCGCCCATTCGGGCCGGTTCTCCGACAAGATCGCGACGCGGTCCCCGGGACGCACGCCTACTTCTGATAGCCCGAGCGCAGTACGCCGTACGCGTTCCGCATAGGTGTCGTGCGAGATCGGTTCGTACCGCCCATTGCGCTTCACCTGCAGCGCATCGGGCTTACGATAGGTCGCCACCGCGTCGAAAAAGAGCTGATTCAACGTGCCCGGGGCGGAATTGCGTGGTCCACCGGTCGTGATCATCGACGTCCTCTCGTTCAGGAGCTGTAAGGCCCCAGTACACCGTGACGTGACGGGCGACGAACGCTCGGCGCCGCCGCGCACGGCTACTCAGAACGGCAGCTTGGGTCTGATCGGAACGACAATCCGGAGCGGCGCGCCCGGCACCAGCGCGCCCTTGTACGACGTGGTTACCACGACGACTGCGCTGTCTACCTTCGTGCCGGCCTGCAGCGCCTGATCCGCAAGAAACTTCGTGTTCACGATCAGCTGCCGCGACGAACCGGTGGCGCCAGTCGTGTCGATCCCTGAGATATTCCCCAGTTTATCGGCGAGGTACACGGCGGGCGATTTCGAACTCGAAATCGTCGCTGGCGCACTCGTCAACGCATAGCGCACAATGAAACCCTGCGACGCCGAGTCATTGGCCGAGAGCAGCGTCACGGCAATCGAGGCGCTGCCGACCGAACTCGCCGAGTCGGCGCCGATTGGCGGCTGCAGCGTGTCCACGGGGGCCGCGAGCTGGAGCACCGCGGGTGCGAATGTCACGAGAACCGTGGCGACTGGCGTCTGCAGCGATCCGATCTGCCCGAGTACGTGCACCACGCCGATCTTGTCGCCCTGCAACTGATTCGTGGCGGTGAGGTGCGCGGCGTTGACCGAATCCGTAATGAAGAACACGGGCGTCACGTTCGTGAGCGGGGTGCTCTTCGCGTCGTACGCGATGACCGACAGGGGAGCTGGTGCACCGGTGCTGTCGCGCATGACGTCGCCCACTACGACCGACGGCGACGGAAGCTGCAGCAGCGAGATGGATGCCGGTCCCTTCGGCGCGGACATGTCCACGCACGCCGCGCCAATGACGGCGCCTGCGATCATCACAGGTCTGGCAAACCGATGCATCACTCGAGTCGTCCTGCGAGATAGTCGGCCACTGCGCGATACACCTGCGCAGCCGGATCCTCCGGCGAGCGCAGAACCACCGGCTGGCCCGCGGCGAACGCATCGACAGACGCCAGCGTTCGCGGTACTGACATATCCAATACCAGCCCACGCGGAAGCTGTTCCCGCACGTAGGCGGCTACGCGCTCCGAGGACGGATTACCCGGCTCGAACATAGTGAGAAGAATGCCGTCGAGCGTCAGTCCGGGATTCTCCGCAAGTGCGGCGCGAATGCCGCGCAGGATCTGTGTGGTTGTCTGTAACGCCAGGGGTTCGCACTGCAACGGCACGAGCACATGCTGGCTGCAAGCGAGGACGCGATGGACAACCGGCCCTAGGCCGGGCGGCGTGTCGACGATCACGGTATATCCGCGCTCCCGTGCGCGGTCGAACAACTCCTGCGTTCGCGACGACTCGGCGAGTTGGTGCTGATACACGTCGTGAAGCGGGTTCTCCGTGACGCTGCCCGCGGACACGACGCGCAGCCACGGCAGGCTGGTCGGCCGAACGACTTCATGCATTTCATGCGTGCCGGCGAGGTAGTCCGACAGGCCGACGCGGGTCGCTGCAGCGCTGAGTCCAAGCCCGAAGCGGACTGATCCCTGGGGATCGGCGTCGATCAGGAGCGTCTTCCTGCCCCGGCGCGCCAAGGCCGCCGCGATGTTGATGGCTGTCGTCGTTTTTCCGACGCCGCCCTTCTGGCTCACAATCGCGAGAGTCTGGCCCACGCTAGTGCTCGGAGTCGTCGGAGACGGGTTCGCTCGCTCGGAGCGTCTCCAATGTCTCCTCTGCATGCCGGACCCAGCGTGCCGATTCCGGTCCAGACGGCGTCTGAGCGAGAAACGCGTCAAGGTGTTTGATGGCGCCGTCGCGATCGCCACGCTTCATGAGCAAAAAGGCGAGCCCGTAATGTGCCCCGGAGAGCTGCGGATTGTGGTCGAGTGCGGCCCGATAGCACCGAATGGCTTCCTCGGGGCGAGTCGTCTTCGTGAAGGCGATCGCCATGTTCTGCAGAATCTTCGTGTCGTTCGGCCGGTCGCGCAGTGCCAGGCGGTACGACGTCAGGGCAGCGTCGTAATCTCCCTGACGCTCCAGCGCCATCGCCTCGCTCAAATAATCCAGGCGTTGAGGCTTGAGGTCGCCACCAGATTTCCCGCCGATCAGGCGACTCCACCAGGACATGCGATTCGATAATGTTTGGGACAACAAAACAGCCGCATCAGGGCTGCCAGAGGAATGACATGGCGTGCGGCAAAGGTATCGGTTGAAAGTAACAGGATCAACCACGATGTCCCTATGAAAACCCGCCGTGCGCGGCGTCAAACGTGCATCCACGCCACTCGACGCAACGGTAGATTACCAGCATGTCGCCACGCCGATCGATGATCGAGCAGTCCCGGGGGGTTTTCGAGGTGGAGTGGCCGTTGTTTGGCGAGCTCTCTCGTGGACTCGCACTCAAGGTGGCCCGCAGCTACGACCCCGAGCTGGTGGTAGGGATCGCCGCCGCCGGAGTCGTACCGGGCGCCGTGATTGCCGCGATTCTCGGACGTGAGTTCCACTCCATGATCGTCAGCCGTCGGTTTGGCGCCGAAGCCGTACGCGAAACGCCCGCCGTCCTCAGTGCCGCGCCGCCGTCGGCTCGCGGCCGGCGCGTGCTCGTGGTGGACGAAACGTGCGACACGGGCGACACGATCCGCCTCGCCGTTGCGGCGATAGTGAATGCAGGGGCCGCCGACGTGCGCACCGCCGTTGCCTTTCAGACCGGCCCCTACACGCCGGACTATCACGCGCTCGCGACGGAAAGCACCATCATTCTGCCTTGGGATCGCGAAGTGCTGATCGACGGCGACCTCGTGCCCAATCCCCTGTACGCCGAGGCGTTGAAAGCGGGACCGTGAACTCGGCGGCGCTACACCGACGCCGCCACCGCTTGATCGTACGTCGTACCGTCGGCCATCGCATCGTAGACGCGCTGCATGGTCTCCGGTCCGCCCACCAGGAACCGGCAGCGTTCGGCACCCATCGAGCGACATTCTACTTCCATAGCCGCCAGTGGTACGCCGGCGAGTCGGCCAAAGAAATCGGCCATCACGCCCGCGGTGTAGTAGCATCCTGGAAACTCGAGCGGATATGCCGGATCGCTTTCCGCCCAGTCGGCGGAATCGACCGTGGCGACCGACTCCATGGAGCCGAGGGCGATCGATCCCCACCCGGTGTCGCGAAAGAATTCCGATGCGCGCGACGCAAACTCCGTGGCGGGCAGCGATTCGGGCGCTGACAAGCCGCGCGCCGACAGCCAGCGTGTGAACGCATCGAACAGCGCCGGCCCCCCGGCATATCCCGCCTCTTGGAGCAGGGCCGCCGCGTTCGGCCCGACGTCGCGGAACAGGCCGTTGCGCAATGCGATCAGCGAATCGCGCGTCAGGGCGACGAGCGCATTCCCGGATAGGTCGATCGACGATGCCATCGGGCTCTCCTTGATTATCCGCGAATGCGGTTGAGTAGCGCCGCTTCGTCGATCGTCTCGACGCCGAGGCTGTGTGCCTTCTCCAATTTACTGCCGGCATCTTCTCCGACCACGACAAAGCTCGTCTTCTTGGAGACGCTGCTTGCAACCCGCCCCCCGTTCGCTTCGACGAGCGCGCTGGCCGCTTCACGCGACAGGGTCGGTAGGGTGCCAGTAATGACGACCGTGAGTCCCTTGAGGGCGCTCCCGGTCTGCGTCTGTGGTTCGTCGAACGTCACCCCGCACCTCCGCAACTTTTCGATCAGCCGCTTGGCTTTGGGGTCGGCGAACCACGACACGAGCGATTCCGCGAGCGTGTCGCCGATCCCGTGCACCGCCCGCACGTCGTCGAGCGTCGCCGACGCAATCGCGTCCATCGTCATGAAGTGCTTGGCGATCTGCCGCGCGGCGATCTCACCGATGTTGGCGATGCCGAGCGCGAACAACAGACGGCACAGCGGCTGCGCCTTGGAAGCCTCGATGGCCTCGACGAGTTGCAACGCGCTCTTGTCGGCGAAGCGATCGAGCGTGACGAGTTGCGATGCCGTGAGATCGTAGAGATCGGCCGCGTCGTGTACCAGGCCGGCCTCGATGAGCTGCTGAATGCGCGCGTACGACAGTCCTCTAACGTCCATCGCCGCGCGCGAGGCGAAATGCACGAGGCCTTCAAGCTGCCGGCCGGGGCACTCCAAGTTCGGGCAGTAGAGCATGCCCTGTTCGCTGCCGGTGACGAGCGCGGTGCCGCAGGATGGGCAGTGCGTCGGCGGTTCGTAGGGCCGTGGCCGATGTTCGGGGTCGCGCCTGTCGGGCACAGGTCCGATCACCTGGGGAATGACATCGCCGGCGCGCTTCACCTGGACGATGTCGCCGACGCGCAGATCCTTCCGGGCGATGAGATCGAAGTTGTGCAACGTGGCGAGTTGGACCAGCGCGCCCCCGATCTCCACCGGGTCGAGCACGGCGTAGGGGTTGATCGTGCCCGTGCGGCCGACGTTCACCTCGATTGCCCGCAACGTCGTTTCGACGATGTCGGGCGCGAACTTGCGCGCGATGGCATAGCGCGGCTCGCGTCCGCCGACGATACCGAGATCGGGCCACAGGGCGAGCGTGTTCACCTTGACGACGCCGCCGTCGATGGCGAAGTCGAGCTCGGCTCGCAGCTTGTGCTCGACCTCGCTCGTCCAGGCGTGCACGTCGGCGAGGGTTGGGCACCGGCAGCGATGCGGGGCCACGGGAATGCCCCACGAATCCAGCCGGTCGAGCAGGTCGGCCTGCGTGCTGACCGGGAGGTACTCGCCATGGGGAACGGCAATGGCGTACCCGAAGAAATGCAGTGGACGTGACGCCGTGATCTTGGGATCGAGCTGACGCAGCGCGCCCGCCGCCGCGTTGCGGGGGTTGGCGAACACTGGCTCGCCCGCGGCGACGCGCTCCTCGTTCATCTGCTCGAATCCGCTGAACGGCATATAGACCTCGCCGCGGATCTCCATGACGACCGGGTGGTCGCGGCCGCGCAGACGCAGCGGAATGTCGCGAATGGTGCGGACGTTCGCCGTCACCGATTCGCCAATTGCGCCATTGCCGCGCGTGGCTGCTTCGACGAGCATCCCGTTGCGGTAGGTGAGGCTGGTGGCGGCGCCGTCGATCTTCAGTTCACAATTGTATCCGGAGCGGCGCACGTCGTCGCCCGCCATGCGGACGATCCGCTCCTCCCACGCCGCGAGTTCTTCCTCGTTGAACGCGTTGGCGAGCGAGAGCATCGGCACGAGATGGTGGTGTTTGGCGAGCTGGCTCGCCGGCTCGGCGCCGACGCGTTGTGTCGGCGAATCGGCCGTGCGCAATGCAGGGTGCTCCTCTTCCAGTGTGAGGAGTTCGCGATAGAGCCTATCGTACTCCGCGTCCGAGATCGTGGGGCGGTCGAGCACGTGATACTCGTACGATGCGCGCTCGAGCTGATCGCGCAGGACCGCGGCGCGCGCCGACAATTCCGCGTCGTCAGCCTTTGGCTTCTTCATCAATGACTTGCATGGCCACGGTCACCAAGCGCTCCAGCTCGTCGTCGGACGCCTTGGGCAGCAGCGTTTCCGCCCATACGTGGTCGTCACTCTTGGTATAGCGGTCGAGCAGGCGTCGCACGAAGGCAATGAGCGCGATGCGCTGGAGATCGGCGCGACGCTGGCCTTGGGAGACATCTTTCTGGTCGCGCAGCAGCGCCTCGAAGCGGTGCGCGTTACGTAGCGCTTTGGCTGTGAGCGACGCGACGACCTGGCAGAATCGCACGTCGGCATCGGAGAACGGTTCCGCGTCGCGATCAGTGCGCAGGAAAATTGCGCCGATGACCGCTCCCTGCCATTGAATAGGCACCACGACGATGGAGCGGACGTTACGCGTGTCGAGCGTCGTCTTGATGCTCTTGAGGCTCGGGTCGGTTGCCGCGTCCGGTATGAAGACCGTCTCACCCGAATCGAAGGCCTTCTTCAACTCGGGGTAACGGTTGAGGTCGACGACCAGGTTGCGGATTGTGGGATCCTCGTAGCTGGCCACGAGGCGCACCTCGTTCTGCTCGCCAGAGAGGAAGATGGCACACCGGTCGAGACCGAACGCGTCACCGAGCTTCCGTGCGATGGCTTGCAGGATATCGACGAAGTGAAGCGACGAGGAAATTTCCTGCAGGATGTCGACAATCGCGACGAGATGGTCGCGCTCGCGCTGCAACTCGGCTACGCGCGCGCGGAGCCGGGAAACGTCGTCGTCCCTCCCATCGGACTCGTGCGTCGGCGACGGATAGGGTGGGGTGGTGAGAGGGAGCGTCGCTTCTGGGTTATTCTGGTCCATCTTCCGCCGCGATGTGCTCGTTGAATTCGTCGCTGTCGAAGCGAACGACCCGATTGCGGCCGGTCTCCTTCGCGACGTACAGCGCGTCATCGGCGGCGCGCATCAATGCGTCGCAGTTCTCGACGCGCGGGTGTGGCCAAGCAGACACCCCGAAGCTCGCCGTGCGTTGGATCGGGGCGCCGTCGAACGTGAATGTATGTGCCTCGACCTGTTTTCGCACCCTTTCCGCGAACGTCGCCGCCGAGTCGAGCACCGCGCCGGGCAGGAGCAGCATGAACTCCTCGCCACCGTACCGGCCGACGCGGTCGATCTCGCGCACCTCGTTGCGGAGGATGCGCGCGAACTGCTTGAGCACCGCGTCACCCGCCTGGTGCCCATACGTGTCGTTCACACTCTTGAAACGATCGAGATCGCACATGACGCAGGAGAACGGTTCGGCAAGCCGGCTGGCGTGCTCGAACATCTCCTCCAGGCGTTCCTCGAGATGCCGTCTATTATCGAGTCCCGTGAGGCTGTCCGTCTGTGACATGTATCGCAGACGTTCATTGGCTTCCAGTAACTGGCGCTCGCGCTCCTCGAGCTCCTCCTGCAGGCGCTTGATGCGCAGCATGGAGTTGAGCCGCGCCTTGAGCTCGGCGAAGTCGATGGGTTTGGTGATGTAGTCGTCGGCACCCGCCTCGAGGCCTTCGACCTTGTTCTCCGTCGCGTCCAGCGCCGTCTGCATGATGATCGGTATGAACGGCAGCATGCTGTCGCCCTTGACGCGGCGCGCGACCTCGATGCCGTCGATCTTCGGCAACATGACGTCGAGCAGGATCAGGTCCGGCGGTGACGCTTCGACTTTGAAGAGTGCTTCCTCTCCGTCAGCGGCGCTTTCCGTGGTGTAGCCCCACGACTCGAGTCGCGCGCGTAGTAGCTCGATATTGTCTTCGTGATCGTCGACGATCAGGATGCGCGCAGGGGCGGTCTCACGCGGGGCTTCCATCGCTCTTTCCGAGGAATCGTTGGACTTCGGCAACGACCACCCTCGGCTCACATGGCTTGGCGAGATAGCCATCGCAACCCACCTCCATCGCCTTCTCTCGATCGGAGGCCAGTGCATGGGCTGTGAGCGCGATAATCGGGATCTCTCGGGTCTGCGGATCGTGCTTGAGCACCTGCGTCGCTTCCCACCCGTCGATGACGGGGATCGAAATATCCATCAGAATCAGATCGGGCTTCTCCGACCGCGCCTTGGCGATCCCTTCCTCTCCATTCAGCGCCTCGGAGACCGTATAGCCGAAATGGCGAAGAATGGTGGAATAGACGATGCGGTTGTCCTCGTTGTCCTCGACGAGAAGAACCCTTTTTCCGTTCGTGGCCATGCGAGTCCTCACACCGTCGATGGTGAACCTGCAGCATGTCCAGCGTCGCGGTGCAGAGCAGGTTTGAGTTTCACGGCAGGATATTAGGTGGCGGCAGGGTGCGATGCACAGAATATCTCGTTCCAGCACGCGGCGCCGGGAAATATCTCGTTAAGGCCGGTTTGTCGCAATTTCCTTACCATGGATCACGGAGACCCCCACACATGTCGTACGCCGGCCCTGTTTCGCGCGGAAGACGCGCCCCAGACCTTGTACACTTTCCGCGACCCGCGGCGAGTCGGCCCATGAGCGTCCGGCCCGGGACTGCGAAATCCCTATTCTCCAGGCATGACGGCTCCGGGGCGTTTGGCTTTGCCGCTGGGGTTGCGCTCGGCGCGGCGCTCGGCGTCGCTGGAGCCTTGCTCTTTGCGCCGCAAGCGGGCGAGGACACGCGGCATTCACTCCGCCGAACGGGACGCCGGCTCACCCGGAAAGGTCACGACGCGTGGGACGACCTGCGCGACGAAATCAGGCGTGCAGTTCGGCGCCGGCAACGGGCAAGGCAGCATCGCCGTGATCATGCCGGCGCGTTTGCCGGCATGATCGACTAGATCAGCGTAGGTCCTTCAGACGGCGCGCGGCTTCATCCTTGTAATGCCGGTCATTGAACTCCGTGGCCGGCGCGCGCTCGACCCACTCGTATTGTTCGATCGCCCGCGCTTTGTCGTTCCGATCGGCATAGACGGCGCCAAGGTCGAGGTGGTGCGTGATGCGGTTTGGCTCGGCCGCCACTGCCTCTTGGAGGTACTTCTCGGCGTTGTCCCAGCTTGCTTCGCCAAAGATCTTGCCGCCGAGGAAGTTCTTCGCGATCATGCGCGAGAACCCGTTCAGCCGCATGATCTCGGCGTTCCAAACGCCCATGACGTGCAGCGCACCGCCATGCTTCGGGCTGAGTTTCAGCGCATCCATCGCCTGCTCGTGCACCTCGCCCGCGAACTTGATCTTGTCCCGTGTGCCCATGGTGAGCGCATTCCGACCGATTGCCTTTGCCAGTTCGAAATGTCCCTCGGCATCGCCGGGGTTTGCCGCAACGGCGCGACGCGCGTACTGTTCTGCCCTTCTGTACTGTGCCGTGCGTTGCTCGACATTCGTGTTGAACTCGCCGGAATCCACTGCTGCCGACGCGGCTTTCACGAGCCAGGCGTAGCTGTTCGAATCCGCGCCGGTCTGCGCGCCCAGCGCATGGCCGACTACCAGCCCACCGACGGCACAAGCCACATGAAGTTTCATGACCAACTCCGTAGGAACGAGATCAGTGGACAGCACCCCTAATCCGGCTCAATGCTCGCACATCGTCTGATCGAGCGAAAGCGTGATGGAGGACGGATCGAGTCAGGGGAATGGCGTGCGCTGCTGTCGGCGTATGCCGGAGACCATGTGCCGGAATATCAGATGGCGGCCCTATTAATGGCCTGCTATCTCCGCGGACTCGATCGCGGCGAAACGGCGGCTCTAACGGATGCCATGCTCGCGAGTGGCGACCGGCTCGATCTGTCGGATCTCGGTCGCCCGCGCATCGACAAACACTCCACCGGTGGCGTCGGTGACAAAGTGTCGCTCGTGCTCGCGCCGCTCGTCGCCTCCCTCGGCGTTGCTGTGCCGATGATGTCCGGGCGCTCGCTCGGGCATACCGGCGGTACCCTCGACAAGCTCGAATCGATTCCCGGCTTCCGCACCGACCTTTCGCTCGCTGAGGCGCGCGCGCAGATCGAGCAGATCAACTGTGCGCTGATTGGACAGACGCCAGAGATCGCGCCCGCCGACCGCAAGCTGTACGCGCTACGCGACGCCACGGCGACCGTCGAATCCATTCCGCTCATTGCCGCGAGCATCATGAGCAAGAAGCTCGCGGAGGGGTTGACCGGTCTCGTTCTCGACATCAAGCGCGGCAGCGGCGCGTTCCTTCCTGAACTCGAGCGCGGACTGGCGTTAGCGGAGATCATGATTGCACTTGGCGCGGATCATGGATGTCCGGTAGTAGCGTTGCTCACGGCCATGGATCGGCCACTCGGACGGGCTTGCGGCAATGCGCTCGAAGTCGAAGAGTCGATTGCCGCCCTCAAGGGCGAGGGTCCAGCGGATCTCATGGAAGTGACGTATGCGCTTGGCGCCGAAATGTTGATGCTCGCCGGCCATTCGCCGGATCAGGCATCCGCACGACGGGACATGTCCGCTGCGATCGCCGACGGCCGTGCTGCGCGCCAGTTCCAGCAGATCATCGAAGCGCAGGGAGGGAATCCGAGTGTTGTCGATGACCCCGCTGTCCTACCGCAGGCCGCTGAGTCCGAGGTATTCCACTCGCCGCGACGTGGATTCGTTTCCGGCATCGAGCCGCGCGCCATTGGACGCGGCATCATCGAGATGGGGGGGGGGCGTACGAGGGTCGACGGCATCGTCGATCCCAGTGTCGGGTTCGTCATCACGGCGTGCCCCGGTAATTGGGTCGAGGCCGGCGAGCCGCTGGCGACGATCTTCGCGCACAATCACTCGGGGATCGACAAAGGACGCCAGGCGTTGCTCGCCGCGATTGGTGTGTCGGACGAATGCGATCCGCCGCTCCCGCTCGTTTCGCACCGCGTCACGCGGGCCGGCGTCGAGGCCCTGGTCTTTTAGTTGCGTACTGTCGCGTACGCGAAGAACTTACGTATTCACTTCGCGGTCACGAGGAAACGATGCCTCCCAAACTTGCTCGTCTGGCCGGGCTCGCCATGTATGCATTGAGCGTGGCCTACGTTGCCGCATACCTGTATGTGGCGTACCTCAGCCGCTCCACGACAACCGGGGGTATGACGCCGGTGATGTCGGTCGTCACCTGGATCTCGACTGGACTCGTCGTCATTGCAATCGTCGCCGTGCACGTCGCGGTCGGTAAGCAGCTCACGTACATCGGTGGGGGCGGTGGGGCGCGGCGCGTGTGAGGGATCGGTCGTGAGCTCGACCGTGCGTCCCTCTGCCCCGGCCGTGACCCCACCGACGCCATCGGCCCTTCCTCACGACAATCCGTTCGCCCGAGCAAGCGAGCTGCCGTTTCAGGCGCCTCCGTTCGATCGGATACACGACGCCGATTTTCAGCCGGCAATTGAAGAAGGCATGCGGCAACATCTGGCGGAGGTGGAGACGATCGCGAACGCGAGTGTCGCGCCGACGTTCGAGAACACGATCGTTCCGCTCGAATGCTCGGGCGAACTGCTGACGCGTGTGCTCAAGGTGTTCAACGGCATTACCGCGGCGAACACCAATGACGTGCTGCAGGCCGTGCAAGGCGTAGTCGCCCCGAAGCTTGCGGCGCACAGCGATGCAATTTTTCTCAATGACAGACTGTTTCAGCGCCTCTGCTCGTTGCACGATCAGCGTGAGGACTCGGGGCTCACGCCAGAGCAGGTGCAGTTGGTTGAGCGCTACTATCTGGACTTCGTGCGCGCCGGCGCGCGTCTGAACGAGGCGAATAAGACCCGGCTCCGCGCGTTGAATCAGGAAGAGTCCACGCTCACCACCGAATTGCAGAACCGTCTGCTCGCTGCGACGAAGGCTGGCGCGCTCATCGTGAACGACGCGGAGGAGCTCGAGGGGCTCAGTCCTGTGGATGTCGAAGCCGCCGCCGAGGCGGCGAAGGAGCGCCAGCTTGCCGGCAGGTGGGTCCTCCCGCTCCAGAACACGACGCAGCAGCCATCTCAGGAAACATTGCGACGCCGCGCCACGCGGCAGCGGTTGTTCGAGGCATCCATCCATCGCGCCGATCGCGGCGACAGCATGGACACGCGCGCCATCATGCAGCGACTCGCGCAACTGCGCGCCGACCGCGCTCATCTGCTGGGTTTCCCGACCGCGGCAGCCTATGTCCTCGATGATCAGATGGCCAAGACGCCGGAGGCCGCGATCAAGCTGCTCACCGAGATCGGCGCGCCGGCTGCCGCCAAGGCACGCACGGAAGCGGCGAAGATGCAGGCGCTGATCGACAGCCAGCAGGGTGGGTTCGCCCTGCAGCCGTGGGACTGGCAGTACTATGCGGAGCAGGTGCGCAGGGCGGAATACGATCTCGATGAATCGCAGATCAAGCCGTACTTCGAGCTCGATCGTGTATTACACGACGGGGTGTTCTTTGCCGCGCACCAGTTATACGGCATCACGTTCAGGGAGCGCGAGGATCTTCCCGTCTATCATCCCGAGGTGCGCGTCTTCGAGGTGCTCGACACGGATGGTTCGCCGCTGGCGCTCTTCTACGGTGATTTCCTCAAGCGTGACAACAAGAGTGGCGGCGCGTGGATGGACGAATTCGTCGGTCAATCGACGCTCCTCGGCACGCGGCCCGTCGTCTATAATATTGCGAACTTCTCGAGGCCGGCGCCGGGTCAGCCCGCGTTGCTCAGCTTCGACGACGTGACGACGTTGTTTCACGAGTTCGGCCACGCGTTGCACGCCATGTTCTCGTCTGTGCAGTACCCCATGCTGTCCGGTACGAACGTCCCACGCGACTTTGTCGAGTTTCCGTCGCAGTTCAACGAGCACTGGGCCACGCACCCGGTGGTCTTCGCGCACTACGCCAAGCACCATCAGACTGGCACGCCGATGCCGCAAGCATTGGTGGACAAGATGAAGACGTCGCGCACGTTCAATCAGGGGTTCGCCCTCACCGAGTACATTTCGGCGGCGCTGCTCGACATGGGCTGGCACACACTCCCACCAGGTGCGCCCATACAGGATGTAGACGTCTACGAAGCCGAAGCCTTGGCGCGTTACCAGGTGAGCCTTCACGAAGTGCCGCCGCGTTATCGAACGACGTACTTCGCGCACATCTGGCATGGCGGCTATGAGGCGGGGTACTATGCTTATCTCTGGGCCGAAGTGCTCGATCACGACGCATACGCTTGGTTTACCGAACGTGGCGGTCTCACGCGTCAGAATGGCCAGACGTTCCGCGACGAGATTCTATCGCGCGGCGGCACGCAGGACGTGGCGGCGCTCTATCGTAAATTCCGCGGACGGGCGCCGAGCGTCGAACCGTTGCTCGTGCAGCGCGGATTGAACCCGGAGCCGGGAGACCGGTAATTGCCGCGGTTCGTCCCTCAACCAAGAGAATTCACCCGATGGCCTCGCGTACTGCTTCCAACCGCATCGACGGCGCCCTGTTCCTGCTTCGGGTGATACTCGGTTGCGTCTTCGTCATGCACGGTGGGCAAAAGCTATTCGTCTACGGGTTGTCCGGCACTGCCGCCGCGTTCACGCACATGGGCATTCCGCTGCCTGGCATCATCGGGCCGTTCATTGGCGTCGTGGAATTCCTGGCCGGTATTGCGCTGATCATCGGCCTGTTCACGCGGCTCGCCACGCTCTGCATTGCCGCCGACATGATCGGCGCCATCCTGTTCGTCCATTTCAAGAACGGCTTCTTTCTGCCGACTGGCTACGAGTTCCCGTTTACGCTGCTCGGGACGAGCATTGCGCTGATGCTCGCCGGGCCAGGTGGGTACTCGGTCGACGCCATCCTTGCTGGACGGCGCGCCGATGCCGCGGTGCAACCCACGTTGCGCCGGTGATGTGATCCACAGGAACCCGTGAGGTTCCAATGAGCGATACCGCAGGACACCAGATGCTCCAGTATGGCATTGCGCCGCCCGGCTTTCGTTTACCAGACGCGACGCACATCGGCCGCGTGCGGTTGCAGATTGCCGATCTCGAACGCTCGGTTGGCTACTACGAGAGCGTGATTGGCCTGCGCGTGATCCAGCGATCGGGCGACGTTGCGATGCTTGGTGCGCGGGGCGATCAGCGCGTGCTCGTCGAGCTGCACGAAAAGCCGGGCGTCCGTGCCGTTTCACGTCGCGGGCATCTTGGCTTGTACCACTTCGCCATCCTGTTGCCTGATCGCGCCGCGCTCGGGCGGTTCGTCACGCATCTCGCGTCGCTCGGGGTACATGCCGGCATGTCCGACCACCTCGTCAGCGAGGCGGTATATCTCCAGGATCCTGATGGAATCGGGATCGAGGTGTATGCCGACCGCCCGCGTAGCCAATGGCGGTTCGATAACAGACAGATCATCATGACCACGACTCCGCTCGACGTCCCGAATCTCGTCGCGGCGGCTGGGGGCGAGCCATGGACGGGCGCACCGTCTGGCACGGTGATTGGACATGTGCACCTCTCCGTGCGCGATCTGGACCATGGCGAACGTTTCTACCACCAGGCGCTCGGTTTTGACAAGATCGTCTGGGAGTATCCGGGTGCACTGTTCATGTCCGCCGGCGGATACCATCACCACCTCGGAACGAATACCTGGGCGGCCAATGCGCCCGTTGCTACGAGCGAGGACGCGCGGCTGCTCGAGTGGGAACTCGTCGTACCCAATCAGATGGCGATCAATGCGGCCGCGGCGAGCCTGCAAAGCCAGGGCTTCATCGCGGACCGCGATGGGAGGGACCTGACAGCACGCGATCCCTGGGGAACGCAAGTGCGGCTGGTGGCGTCCAACTGACCGTCCGCCGGCGACCGTGGTGGCCTGGCGTGATCAAATGGGCTCGTGGCGACCCGTTCGGCGACCAAATGCGTTATCATGTGGTCGACCCCGCAGTTGATCCCGAGTCCGAACAGGCCGAGGCCACCGAACAGCTCGTGGATCTGGTGTAAAGCTACCTAAAATGATGGGAGCCCTCGGCGCGTGTATTGGATCAGCAGGCTCCTACATCAACTATCCCGTCTGAAGCGCCGCTGGGTCATTCTTCTCGCGGTACTCGGCCCTGGCGTCATTACCATGGTTGCCGACAACGACGCCGGCGGGATCTCCACGTACGCACAGACGGGCGCCAAGACAGGCTTCAACATGCTGTGGGCGTTCATCATCCTGGTGCCGATGGCGTACTACGTCCAGGAGATGACCGTCCGCCTCGGCGCCGTCACCAAGCGTGGCCACGCGGAGGCGATCTTCGACGCCTTCGGTCCGGTGTGGGGCTGGTTCTCGGTGTTCGATCTCGCCGTGATCAACTGGCTCACCCTCGTCACCGAATACATCGGCATGACGCAGGCGATGGCGCTGTTCAACATACCTCCGTGGATCACGTTCATCGGCGTCACGATGCTTCTCATGGCGATCGTGATCACCGGCCGGTACTGGACGTTCGAGAAGCTCACGCTCCTGTTCTGTCTGTTCAACTTTGTGTATATCCCCGCGGCGATCTGGGCGATGAAGACCGGCAACGTGAGCGGCGGCTGGGGTGAGGTCGGTCGCGGATTCTACGCCCCGCATTTCAAGCTCGGGCCGCAGTTTGGCGCCGTCGCGCTGATCACGCTCGTCATGGCGAACATCGGCACCACCATCACACCCTGGCAGATCTTCTTCCAACAGTCGGCGGTGGTGGACAAGGGGCTGGACATCAAGGACGTGAAGTTCGGAAAGATCGACACGCTGTTTGGCTCGATCCTCACCTGCACGGTGGCGGCGTTCATCATCATCGCTGCTGCCGGAGTCTTCTACTATCATCCCGGTGGACCGATCTCTGTCGAGTCTGCCGCGGAGACGGCGGCGAAGATGCCGGAGGTCATGCAGGGGCACCTGGGGCAGTGGGCGAAGACGCTGTTTGCCGTGGGCCTGTTCGATGCCGGGCTGCTCGGGGCGCTCTGCATATCATTGTCGTCGAGCTGGGCGTTGGGTGAGGTGTTTGGCTGGGCACACTCGCTGAACCGGAGCGTGCGCGAGGCGCCGTGGTTCTACGTGGCCTATCTGCTCACGCTGCTCTCGGCGGGCGTCGTGTCGCTGGTGTCGAGCACGCAAGCACAGGACGCGATCACCATTTTCGTGCAGGTGGTGGCCGTGACCTTGCTACCGGCCGCGCTCGTCTTCCTCATCCTGTTGTTGAATGACAAGCCGCTGATGGGCGAACACACCAACACGCGGTCGCAGAACATCGCCAACTGGTCCATCACGGCGTTCGTGATCCTGGTCTCATCTGTCTTTGGCCTCTCAGTCATGTTCCCCAAGCTATTCGAGTCGTTCGGTAAGTAGCGCCTGACAATGACCGCGCCCACATCCGCGAATTCCGCGACCGAGTACACGCTGTTCTTCTTCTCGGACCTCCTGGGACACCAGGTGAGCGAGACACGTGCATCCTTCCGCATCGGAAAGCTCACGGACCTCGTGTTCCGGCTCAGCGAGCCGTACCCGGACGCGGTGGGAGTATTCATCAGCCACGGTTGGGGGAATCCCACCGAGTTCATTCCGTGGGAGCGGGTGACGCGGATCGAGGGTGGGACCATCTTCGTCCAGCCCCCCGAGATCGGAGACACCTACCCGCCGTTCGTGGACCAGCCGGGCTGGATTCTCCTGAACGAGCACCTCATGGGCAAAGAGGTGCTGGACATGGAAGACCGTCGAGTCGCAATCGTGAACGACGTGCATCTTCTCGTGAGCCGCGGCCGCGGAATTCTCGTCCACGTCGACACGTCCTTCAACGGGTTCCTCCGCAAGTGGCATCTGGGTTGGCTATCGTGGCAGAAGGACGAGCTCATTCCCTGGCGCAGTGTGCAGCCACTGTCCATCGAGGATGCTGCGCCCGGCAAGCGGCTCTCGTTGTCGGTCATTCGCGAGCAGATGCTCGAGCTGCCCAGCGAGGATCTGGCCGATGCACTCGAGGAGCTGTCCGGGGAAGAGCAGGAAGCGGTGTTCTCCGTGCTCGATTCCGAGAAGGCCGCCGAGACGTTGATGGACGCGGAGCCGCGCGCACAACGACAGATCGTGGCCGATCTGTCGCCGGACCGCGCGAGGGAAATTCTCGCTGAGATGTCCGTACCGCAGATCGCCGATCTGCTGGAGTCACTGCCGCACGAGGACCGCAACGAGTTGATGCTGCTGCTGTCCAAGGATCGGGCAGCACGCGCGCAGGCGCTCCTGGAGCGGCACGACGCGGACGCGCATTCGTTGATGTCATCCGAATTTGTCGCGCTGCCGCCGACCACGACGGCGGGCGAGGCGCTGGCGAGCATCCATCAGTCGAATCTGGCCCCGCGGTTCGTGTACTACATCTACGTGATTCAGCCGCCCACGAACCTGCTGGTGGGAGTCGTCGACCTGCGGGAGGCGGTGCTTGCCGACGAAGCTGAAACGTTGGGCAACCTGATGGCGACGCCCGTCGTCTCCGCCGATCAGCATCTGCTCGAGAACGAACTGTCGGATATGTTCGAGAAGTATCGTTATCGTATGTTGCCCGTGGTGGACGACGCGAATCAGCTGCTCGGCGTCATCCACTACAAGGACATCGTGAAGTAGAGTCCCATGCCACGCATTCAGACAACGAGAACCGTTCGCGTCGCGCTGCTGGCGCTGCGTATCTACCTGATCGGCATGTTGGTGTTGATCCTGATGAAGTTCGTCAGGATCTTCGGCTGACGGGCGGGGGACACGGGCCACGGGCCACGGCTGGCGGCATCCGCTCGATGAGCGCCTGCCAGAGCGCTCCAGCACTCGCGAAGTCCTGGTCAACTAAACGAGTCGCGCGCTCCACGGCCGCGCGGACCGTCTGGTCGTGGAGCGCGGCTGCGTAGATGCGTCGCCACGTCTCCAAGTCGCCCTGAGCAAGATCGTCAACGAGATCGAGGAAACTCTCCTGAGCCGTGACACGCCCCGGGCGGCTCCGAATGGGCGATTCCGCCAACTCGTCGGCCAGATGTTCTCGCCGCTGCTTCATTAGTGGTTTCCTCGATCCGGACCCGTCGTGACGTGGCTGTTGCCCTGACGAAGGGGGCTGTTCCGGCTCCCGCCCGGCAATCGGTGACTCATGTGCCGTGCCGAGCTCCCGCTCGAGTGCAGGCACCGCCCATTCGCGCACGCGGCGCAATATGTACTCCAGGTCCTGATACGGCGCGGCGAGACCGCGATATGCCCGAAGGTCCACCTCGTCCGCATCAACCGGCCGGTTCATAGCGGCCTGAGCGAACCGCATGGTCGCCGTCTCAGTTCCAAGGTTCTCGTACAACTGGCTGAGGGGCGCGAGCGCTTGGGTGGCGCGTGCCTCCCCGAGTAGGTCGCCGAGCGCCGCGACGTCGAGGTAATCACGTGTGGCGCCACGATCCGCCACCATCCACGCCTTGATGCGTAAAGTCTCTTCCGGCGTGGGCACCCAGCTGAAGCGATGTCGGGCGTGCAGCGCCGCCGCAGTGCCACCGACGCAGATCAGGCGAAGCCACGGAAGCTGCGCCTGTAACGCCCGTGCCTCGGCAACGACGGATTCGAAGTCAGGGTTCGGATCTCGTGGAGACGTGATTGGCGTGCGACGTGGGGTGTCAGAACAATAGGGTATGGCGGGCTGGTTGTCCGATACCTAAATGGGTAGGGCGAAGCATCGGCCTCTGCTACTCAGAATACTCGTCCCGCGAGGCGAAGCCAAACGCGCGGACGCGCTCGGCCGTCCGCGCCGCAGATTCAGGCGGCAGCGACGTGCAGCCGGCCACGCTTCCGCGACCGCGGCGCGGCGCGCACGACAATCTCGACATCGCGGCCGAGCGCGGTCAGAAACTCCATGAGCCGTTGCGTAGAAAAACCGCCGAGCCGGCCGTGCAACATGTGCGACACCTTGGGCTGATCGATGCCCATGAGCGTGGCCGCCGCTTGCTGCGTCAGCCGACGCTCCCGGATCACCTGGTCAATCATGATCGCGAGCTCGGCTTTGGCCATCTCCTCAGCCGGGTTCGCAAAACCGAGATCCGCGTACACATTTCCGCTCCCACGCGTGACGGGGATGTCGTCGATGTCGTGGCGCGACTTGCTCGCTTTGCTGCCCTTTCCTGCGACTCGCTTGGTCATGATCAATTTCCGTGTAGATCGCGCGGTAGGTATCGCGATCGAAATCATCGACGACCTCGATGAGGCCGGCAAATTCGCCTTTCATCCGTTTCGCCAGGCGGTGGTGTTGGCCGAGTTGCGCCAGGTGAAGGGCGTACCCGAAAAACGCGTCGGGACTCGTCAGGCAGCGCCCGGAGATCGTCGAGCGCGGAGCCCATCCACTCAGTTGGTTTGAGGGATCCCGTCTCGGTGTTCACACGTGGAATATGCCGAATTCAGCATGCGGGGGCAAGTCGGAATTCGATCTGCTCGAGACGCGCGGGGGCGTCTCGAGCATGACGCTCATTGGCCCGCTATGCGGCCTGTTCAAGCGCGCCTGGCGCTCGCACCCCAAGACCATTCGGCGGTGACTTGGTGCACGGCGACGCACCAGCATATTGAGTCACCGCGCCGTCGATCGACACGGATCGCGTTTACGCCGGCGGCCTATTCGGCGTGTACGCATTCAAGCGGCAGTGACGGCGCGCCGGCACCGCTCTGTGAATGAGAACCAATGACCTGCGCGAAGGTTGAGGGGACACACCACACGGGTCAGCGGCATCGCGACTGACGTGTCTCTCTACTAGTACTAACGCCGAAATCGTCAAAACATGTCGGTTTTGGTCAATCGGACATATTGGCCCTTGCGCTGACCCCCTGTTTTCGGAACTAATATATAGGACTACGATCATGGCGGGACGAACGGGCGGTGACAAGGAATCGATTGGCGGCCCGAGGGGATGCGACCGTGCCGAGAAGGAATCGGTCGGCGTGCAGAGGGGATGCACGCGTGTTCAGACGGAATCGACGCCTGCTCATAGGGAATCCTTCGCTGTCTCGATCGAATTCACGCGTGTGCAGGTGGAATCCCTCGCGGTCTCGACCGAATTGACGCGTGTGCAGGTGGGAGTCCTCGCGGTCGAGACCGAATGAGCGGCGATCGAGCAGGCACTCCGGCGCATCCAGCTCGCACCAGCCACTGCTCAGGGCGGAGTCATTCCGGTCAAGAGGGAATACACCGGTGTCGAGCCCCGATGCCGCTCACGCCACACCGGACCGTCTCTCGCCAACACGCCTCTCCCGCGCATTCACGCCCATCTCACGCGCGTCCACCCACAATCCTCGCTTCGTTCGCTGGGATGCCCTGACGTCCACCTGAGAGTGCGTCTCGGTCAGGGCGGAGTCCTTCCGGTTGAGAGGGAACCCACGCGCGTCGAGGGGTGACTCGCCGGTGGTGAGAGGGCACGGCGCGCGGTCAAGCACGAACTCCTCGCGCGCAAGCACGAACAGCTCGCGTGTAAGCACGAACGGCTCGCAGTCAACATCGGACTCGCGGCCGTCCAGGAGGCTTTCCGGCTCGTTCAGCTCGAATGCCCGCGTGTGCACCACCCACTGCACGCCGTGCCGGAGGGATCGACCGGCGTCACGCCAGGAGTCCTCGCCGTCAACATCGGACTCTCGGCCGTTGAGACCTCTCTCGCGCGATGTCACGAGGGACTCATCCGTGTCAACGTGGAATGGGTTCGTGTCCACAGCCAATGGATCGGCGTGTACGACCCAGTCGCTCGCGTTCAGCTGGGATGGCTGGCGTAACAGCAGGGATGGCTGATGCAGCCGATGGAATCGTCTCGTGCGCAGGCGCCACGCCCGGTCGTGAAGCTCGCAGGCGCTCGCGTCGAGGACGGACTCCGCACCGAACAGGCAAGACCACCGCTTCTCACGCTGACTCCGACCGGTCTGAACGAGGCTCCGATTCTTCCGAACGCGACTCCAACTCTTCCGAAGGCGACTCGGTCGGATCCGGCGACCATTCCGTCATTCCCGACGACGAGTCCGTCTCTCTCGGCGACCATTCCGTCACTCCCGACGGCGATCGCGACACGTCTCACGTCTGTTGCTCTCTCTTCACGCCGGCGCGTCGGGCGCCCGCCGGCGTGCAGTTTTCTTTTGGCGCCCCCATGGCCACTTGGAGGCCATATGAAATACAGTGAAGGCAGTACCTTGGAGACGCTCCGCCGCAGCGACGCATTCATCGCAGCGAATCCCGGCCCGTTCATCGCACTGACCGGCTCGACGACGATACGGGAGCTCAGGGACACGATCGCGCAACTCACGGCGCATGCAGCGGCGCAAGAGGACGGCAGTCGCGCGAGTCGGGGCGAGACGTCGCGCCAGCAGACGCTCCGGGTCGCACTCCGCACGCATCACATGCAGGGCATCGCGGCGGTCGCGAAGATCCGGCTCAAGGCAGTCCCGGACTTCAGCTCGCTGACGATGCCGCGGGCCAAGGTCTCGACGGAGCCGTTGCTCGCTTCGGCGGCGGCCATGGCCGAGGCGTCGCGGCGGCACGAGGCCGTGCTGATCGACGGCGGGCTGTCGACCGATTTCATCGCACGCCTCGAGGCAGCGGCGGAGACGATGAAGGAATCGCTCGATGGTCGAGCAACATTCGGCGTCCGTCGACGCGGCGCCACGGCAGGACTGTCGATCGAGGAGCAGCGCGGACGCAACATGATCAAGCTGCTCGATTCGCAACTCCTGCCGCTCATCGGCGCCGACCAGGCCTTGCTCGCCGCCTGGCAGACCGCCAAACGCATCCAGCGCAAACCAGGCATCAAGATCGGGTCGACGACTGCGACGACGCCGTTGCCGGTCTCCACCCCACCGGTCACCACATCACCCGTCGCCACGCCACTGGTAACTCCTCCGTCGGCAAGTGAGGTGTCGGCCGCGTAGTTCGTCGCACCAGCAGGTCACAATCCGCAGTACACGCGAACGGCCGCCCGAGGGCGGCCGTTCGCGTTCCTACCGTCGATTCGGCCTGCAGCACCATCTATTCGATGTATAGTCGCGTCTGTTCGATTCAATTCCAGGGCCTCTTGCGCCTGCAGGCTTTACATCATAAAGTACTCTGCATGACGACCCTGACGCCGGACCCAGACGCGATCGCAACGGTCCATTCGATACACGAGCGCGTGGGCGATATGACTCGCCCCGAATTCGCCAGACGCGTGCTTGTGCACGCGCTCCTCCTCGGCATCGCCGGCGATGCGCTGCTCCGGGGCGGTCCGGATGGACTCGGCTTCCCGCTCTGGATTGCACTCGCTGTCCTGTCCGCGATCGCGATGACGTGGCGGGCGAGACGCGCGCTGCCCGTTGAAGCGAGCGCCTGGCTTGCCACCGCCCTGCTGTTCGCCGCCGCGATTGCGTGGCGCGATTCCGCAACGCTGGTGTTCTTCGACTTCATCGCCGCCGTCGGCGCCGTGACGCTGGCCGGCGTCGCACTGGCCCGCCCGCGCGCGGCACTTTTCGCCGAGCGATTGCGCGACACCGTATGGGGTGTCGCATCGCTCGTTGGTGAGATCATCGTTGGGTTGATCCCGCTTGCGTTGCGAGATGTGGCTGGTGGGCAGAGCAGGCGAAACGCGGCGCGCGTGTTTCCCACCGCGCTACGCGCCGTCGCGCTGTCTGGTGCGTTGCTGCTCGTATTCGGTGCGCTGCTGCGATCGGCTGACCCGATTTTCGCCAGCCTCATTCGCCTGCCGGAATTCGACATGTTGACCCTTGTGTCGCATGTCTTTCTCGTAGGCTTCTTCACCGCGACGACCGCCGGTTGGGCACGCGGCGCACTGATGTCGAGGGAGGTTCCGGATCGAGCCCCCGCAGCGCCGCTCATCCGAATCGGCGTACCCGAGGTGACCAGCGCACTCGGCACGCTCCTCGTCCTGTTTGGTGCCTTTGTGGCCGTGCAGTTCGGCTGGCTGTTTGGCGGCGAGCGGTTCCTGCAGGAGCGCACGGGGCTCACTGCCGCGGAGTACGCACGACAGGGATTCTTTCAGGTGATGTGGGTGGTCGCGCTCGTCGTGCCGGTGCTGGTCGCGACGCGTGCCGCGCTCGATCCACTCGCCGGAGCTGCGTTGCGGCGTCGGCATACTCGTCTCGCGCTGCCCATCATTGTACTGCTCGGAGTGATGATCGTCTCGGCGGTGCTGCGCCTGCGACTCTACATGTTCTACTTCGGTTTGACGACCGATCGCCTCTACCCCCTCATCGCCATGGGGTGGTTGGCATTCGTGTTGGTATGGCTCGCGCGTACGGTGCTTCGGGATCGCGGGCAGCCGTTCGTGGCTGGATTGGTCGTGTCGGGCCTGGTTACGTTGGCGGTGCTCAACCTCGTCCCGCCCGACGCGCTCGTCGCCCGGATCAACGTGCAGCGCGCCAAATCGCTCTCGACGTCAGCCGCTCACCCGCTGGACATCCGGTATCTGGCGACCTTGGGTGGCGAGGCCGCGTCCGTCGCGACGCAGGCGACGCTCTCGCCGCCCAACGCGATGCTGATCCCCGGCACCGAGGCGGATTCCAGTCTCGATATGCAGCGCTGTGACGCCGCCCGGCATCTGCTGCGGCAGTGGGGCCCATCCTCTGCCGCCGTGCGTCGCCAAAACGAGGATGCACCATGGCGTTGGTGGAACGCCGAGCGCGTCGACGCCATGCGCGTCGTCAACGCGAACGCGATGGCGTTACTGGCGGTGCAGCACGAAACCTGCCCCCGCGCGCGTGCTCGCGAGCGCTCGGCTGCGAGCCGCGTTCAGCGGTAGTGGCCGAACGTCAGTATGATGATGTTTGCTTCGCTCAACGTGAAGCCTTAGAATCTGCTGATGGCTTCCTTCGCTGCTCGATCGTCGTGTTACATCTATTATATAGGGGCACTGGCGCTGGTCAGTTGTTCGCCGAGCGCGGACAATCGCGTAGCCGGTACAGGTGCCGCCGTCATTCGCGTTGGCGGGGTCGGAGATCTGGAGTGGGAAGCTCGCCTGCGGCGTCACCCCTGACGGCATCACATGGTATCTCGATTCGGCCTCAGGGCGGGTGGTGAGCCGTACCGTATCGGCCACGAGCAAGATCGAGGCGACGCTGGACTCCGCTGGTGCGCCGCGCGTGGGGTGCGTCATCGACGGGAGAGCGATCGCATTCATCGAGAACGCCCACCCGGAGACCGTGTTTGTGCAGCCCCTATCGCCGCCGGCTCACGTGCGGGCGCTGCGCATTCCGCGTGGGTACGTGGACGGTCTCGCCGTGAGGTGGCCGGAGGTCCACTTCGGTGGGTCGTTGGGCGGCCCGTGCCTGATGTGGGCGCCGCGCATGAGCACCGTGATGATCGTTACCGACTCGGCCGTCCGTCCGCTGGGCCCATTTGTCGAACCCGTCATTCAGGAACCATGGTATCGATCCATCTGGTACCGAATCAGGCATAGCGCTCCAGTGTACACGCGCGACGCGACGAGCTATCCCGGTGGAGTGGCCGTCTTGTTTGCCGGTCACACCGCGGGCGCGGACCGCATGGTGGACCTCTACGCTGAAAGCGGAGCCTACCTGCAGACGTTGGTGCTCCCACATCGCGCACTTCGAGTGGCAGGCAACGGCGAGCGGATCTATGTGCTCAGCCAACGGCTCGACAGCATCCTGCTTGCCTCCTACATCCTGCCGTGGAGCATCCGTGCTGGGATCCGGCACCCAGCGACCATCCGCGTGGATACGCGATTAGACCCACGTTGGCTGCGCCAGCTTCATCCGGGTCGCTAAGGCGTTCTAACGTTTCGACCGGATCACGTCGCGCAGCCATGGCCGGAGGTCGGGCCACCTCGGCTACGAAATCCAGGTTCCAATCGCGAGACGGCAGACGGCGAGCCCTGAAACTGCCGCAGCCGCAGACCCGATTGTGACGGCGACCATCTGCGCGAGTCGTAAAAGGCGACGGCGCGAGTCATTCACGGCACGACTGTCGGACGTGAGTTCTCGCTCTGCAATTCCCCAGAAGCCGACCGCGCCGAGAGCCACGACAGGGAGTGCGTAAGCCCACCACGCCGGTCGCGCAATGAACAATGCACAACTTCCGACCGCACCGACGCCCGCGGAGAGTGCAAGCACGCCGTCGGATGCGCGCCTTGCCCACTGGGCGATCAGCTCGAAGAGCTGCGGTGGTTCCCGACGCTGCGGAACGTCATGTAGTATGGACACGTGTCAGTTCGGTCAAAATAAACTGTGGTCGCATGTGGCGACTGGTTCGCCCGTTCTGAGTCATTGCAATCCCCGCATCGCTCTCGCGGGGTCGATCTGCATTGCGCGCCGGGCCGGAATCCATGATGCGCTCGCCGCGACGACGAGAACGGCGCACGCCCCGCCCGCGAACGCAAGCCAGTCGACCGCGCCGATCCCGGAAAAGGAGTGCGCCAGCAGTCGGCTGCTGACCAGTGTCCCCGCGACCCCGATGAGCAGGCCGGACGCCACGGCAATTCCCGTTTCGGTCAGCACCAATGACAGAATGCTCGAGGCTTGCGCGCCGAGTGCCATGCGAACTCCGATCTCCGTCGTGCGCTGCCCGACGGCATAGGCAACAGTACCGTAGATCCCAACCGCGGAGACACACAGCGCGACGAGCGCGAACGCTGCGAGCAGCTCCGCGCCAAAACGCTGGGGCGCGAGGATCATGTCGACCTGCTCGGAGACGAGGCGCGGGCGTAGCCGGGCGAAGTCGGGAGTCTTGAGATCCGGCGCAACCGTATGCACGGTCTGCCGAAGTACGTCCAGCGCGGCCCGCGGCTCCGCGCTGCGCGCGAGAAAACTCACCGAGGCGTAGAAATCCTCCTGCACAATCGACACGTAGGCGAACGGCACCGTTCGGTCCTGCAGTGTTATGTACTTCGTGTCGCGTGCGACGCCAATCACGGTATAGGTGAAACCGCGCGAGTGAACGAGCTTGCCGAGCGGGGATTCGTGCGGCCAGAGCGCACGTGCGGCCGATTCGTTCAGCACCATCACGTGGGGCGCCGTGACGACATCGGCGCTGTTGAACGTGCGGCCAGCGACGAGGGGTACTCCGATGGTCTTGAAGTAGTCGTCGGTAACGTTACCGATGCCGGCCATGACGGACCGTTGGTCGGCTGCTGGCGCGCCGGTTTCCGGTCCGATCTCGACGGTCCGCATCGCCGCGCCGCCGATCGGCACGTGTGTCGCCGCCGCTGCTGCCGTCACTCCGGCTCTCTTCTGCATTTGCGACACGATCTCGAGGTAGGGACGTACGTTGTCGGCGTGCCGGCCCTCGAATTTTGGCGTGATGCTCACTGCGGCGATCGGCCGCGGATCGAAGCCGAGGTCGGTGCTCAGCCCAGCGCGCATGCTGCGCAGAAACAGTCCGGCGCCCACCAGGAGGATGAGCGCGATGGCGACCTGCGCGGCGATCAGCGCTCCACGCGTGCGAAGCGATTGCCGCTGCCCTTCCTGACGGCGCAGCACGTCGATGATGTTCGTACGCGTCGCTTGCAGCGCCGGCACGATACCCACGGCGAGCGCGGTGGCCAACGAGATCACGGTGGTGAAGAGCAGGACCCGCGCGTTGAGCGCGAGCGAGAGGTGATCGACCGAAATGCGGCCGGGAAGGGTGAACGTGGAGAACAGGCGAAGCGTGACGAACGCGACGGCGATCCCGGCGCCGCCGCCGGCGAGGCCGAGCAACGCATTCTCCGTCAAGACCTGTCGCGCGATGCGTCCTGCGTTGGCGCCGAGCGCGGTCCGTATGCCCAACTCCGTGGCGCGCTCGCCTGCGCGCACGATGAGCAGGTTCGCCACGTTCATGCACGCCAACAACAGCGTCAGCGCGACGACGCCAAAGAGGAGACGCATGAATTGCAGCAGCGAGGCGCGATCGGACATTGACGTCGCGCTCTCGACGATCGGCACGACGGATACCACGGGCATTCCGGCGCGCGGGTGTTGCACGTAGAGCGACGAACGGCCCGCGGCATCGGCCTGCCGCACGAGCAAGTCGAGATCGGCGGCGGCTTGCTCACGGGTGACGCCAGGCGCGAGACGCGCGATCATCGTGAACACGGGCACGTCGGGGTTCGCCTCGCCGCCGCGTGACAGCATGTCGATTCCAAGCGTGCCGATCGCCGGGACCGCGACCCATGCGTCGGGAATGGCCGACAGATTGGTTCCGAGAAAATTGTCGGGTGCCACGCCGATGACGGTAAACACTCGGCCGCGGAGACGAACGTGCCGGCCGACGATCCCCGGATCGGCGCCGAAGCGTGTGCGCCAGAGCGCGCCGCTCAGCACGACGGTGAGCGGCGATCCGTCGCGTGATTCACCGGGTGTGAGCACACGTCCGCGCGCCGCACGCACCCCCAACGTCGTGAAATATGTGTCCGTGACGAACGCGACCTGCACGTCGAGCGGATTCTCGTCGCCGAGGGGAAGTGTGGTGGTAAATGATGCGGCCATCCCCGCAACCGTGCGGGCGCGTGCCGACAACTCACGATAGGTGCTCAGCGCGCTGGTGCCATACGGCGTCTCTCGGGTAGCCTCGTACACGGTGACGAGGCGGCTGGGATCACCGACGGCAAGCGGGTGAAGCAGTACCGCATCCATCAGGCTGAACACTGCCGTGTTCGCACCGATGCCCAGGGCCAGCGTCACGACGACGGCGGCGACGATGCCGGGCCGTTTCCTCAGCGCGCGTAGCGCAAACGTCACGTCAGGAAAGAACACCATTGTCGATTACACTCAGTCAACGACGCTCAGTCGATTATACTCCTCCAACGACGCTCAGTCGATTATACTCCCTCAACGACGCGCGGGCAATTACACGTATCCGACGACGCTCAGGATGCTCTGCTAAGAAAAGTGTGGGAGTAGGATGTCTATGATGCCGCACCACCACTCCCGGTAGACGGCAAACGATCGTTCTCATCATGGAGTCCCGTATGCGCACGAGTGCTATCTTTGGTCTCATCTTGCTCGCCGCCGCAGGGCGGCCGGCTGTCGCTGGCGCACAGGTCGCGGATCATCCGGCCGCGAAGCAACAGGCGTCGGCGCGGCCTGCGACGTCGGACATCGACCGCTGGCTGACGGAACCGACCGCCATCACGCTGAACGCCGACCAGCGCAAACGAGTCGATAGTCTCCGCGGCGCTTACGTGGCGGAAACGCGGAAGCTGAGCAAAGGCGGCGGTGGCGATATGCAGATCGTCCTGAAGATGAGCGCCGTCCGCACGAAGTATGTCGACGCGGTGCGTGCCATCTTGAGGCCTGACCAGCAAACGGTATTCGACAAGAACGTCTCGTTGGATACGCTCAAGTAATCTCGAGCCGATGTGACGAACCGTGGGACCTGCACCGGTTACTGAAGACTGCACCGCTACGCCGCGCCATCGCACCGCTCCTCGTCATGTTCGGCACTGCCGCTGCGCTGCCCGGCCAAGGCATCGGGCTGACCGTGGGGAAGACAACGTCTGGGCTCGAAACGTGTGACCCGTTTCGTCCAGGAAGGCAATGACCCGCCCGCTTCGGCGAGCCCCCTTTTTATGCGCGGCAGTCGGGCTCCTAAGTCCCGATTGCCGTTCGGCTTTGCACCGCCGAGTGCGCTGGCTCCTGCGGCATTCCGGAGGCGGGTCGCGTTGCGGCGGATCCGAGTCACCCGTTCCTAGCCCCGTTGGACGCTCCGGCGCACGAGATGGCGTCGGCGGGGCGGCCGCAGAGCCATATATCCGCAGGGCGTAGGCCGTCTTCAGGTCGCCAGGGCCTCAGGGAACATCACCCGCATTCGGTCGGCGGCACCGGCGGCGTCCAAATGATCCGCCGCGAAGGCTTTCTTGAGCAACTCGTCAGGCAAGAACTCGTCGTACTTCCCGGTCGTGCAAAAGGCCCGATCGAGATCCCCCGCGATGGAGTCTGCGACCCACGACTCCTGCGCGAGCGCGGCGAGGCCCTTGGCGATCGTCTCCGAGCCGCCCGCCTTGGCAGTCAGCGTGAGATAGAAGTCGTCGTGCGCCACGGTCGCGAACCCGGCTTGCCCGATGCGAAACGCCATCGTGCGGAGCACTCGACTTCCGACCCACGGGAGAAGCATCACCTTTTCTCGACTGACCGGCACCACTGTAGGGCGGGTCGCGAATCCGCTCGCTGATGCGAGTACACGCGCCTGCGACAGACGAGCCGCGGCGCGTTCGGTCAGATACGGGTACGCCACGTCCTCCACGAGCACGCGCCGCATCCGTTCGACAATGCGACCATGGACATCGCCGCCGTGACCGCCAATGAAGTGAGTCTTCAGCGTGCCCTTCACCCGTTTGACCACGAGCACCCGCTGGTCCGAGATCAGATCCACGACCTCCCATGTGCGTCCCGCGAGCGCAAACCGCTCACCCTGGGGCACCGGGCTCGCGATCGTCCCGATGTCGCGCGTGCCTTCCTTCACAGCCCACTCGGTGGAATCCTGGAACGTCGCGAGGAACTTGTAGTTGTGAACGATCTTCCCGCCTGTGAGGCCGAGCATCAACCCGCCTTCTTCCGTGCGTTCGAGATGGTCGATCGCGAGGAGGTGACGGAGCAGCGATCGGAAGTCGTCCTGCGGGATGTTCACGAATGGCGCGAGCGTCAGAACACGCTCGGCAAGTTGTGGCGGCGTCAGTTCGCCAGACGCACCCACCACACTCATCGTTTGGTGGTACAGCAAGCTCCCGGCGAACTGCGCTCGCCCGATCGGCTCTATCCACTTGTCCTCGGCGTAGAGCTGGATGATCGCGATGGTCTGCAGCAGCTCCCACGGGATTCTGTCGAGGACGTGCGCTTTGCCGTCGTGCTCCTCCTCGCGCAAGAGGAAGAACATCTCAGGGCGCTGACCGCGGCGGCGTCCGACGCGCCCGAGGCGCTGCAGGAAGCTCGAGACCGTGAAGGTAGGCCCGAGTTGAAGCACTCGGTCCAGGCGCCCCAGGTCGATACCCAGCTCCAACGTGACGGTGGCCGCGGTGCAGGCAGGCCCCTCCCCATCCCGCAGTGCGGTCTCAGCGCTTTCGCGGAGGGCCGCCGCGACGCTGCCGTGATGCACGAAGTAGATGTCCGGGGCGTGCTCACGTTCTGCCAGACCCCGGAGTCCGGTGATGATCTCCTCGGCGTCACTCCGCGAGTTGGTGAAAATGAGGCTCTTCCGATCCCGGGTCGCTTGATATGCGGCGCTCAAGAGGTCCGCTTGACGGTCGATCAGCCTGTCCGCCATCAAGGCATCGGTCTCGCCACTTGCCTCTGTGTGGGATGCTCCTCGGGGCGCCCCCTCGCGCTCGTCGGCGTCATGGCTCGGTTCGTCCGGACGACTCTTCCGCTCCGGCTTCACGGTGAAGTGGTCAACGAGAAGGTAGACCGTTCGGCTGCCCTGCTCGGCAATCACCTGCACGCCGCGGCCCGTGGTCCCATCCAGCCAGGCCGACGCCTCGGCGTAGTCCCCCAGCGTCGCGGAGAGTCCCATGCGCCGCGGGAGCCGCGTCCGATCGAGTGCGTAACGCGAGAGTCGATCGAGTAGGGCGAGCACTTGGCCTCCTCGGTCGGACCCCATGAAGGCGTGCACCTCGTCGATGACCACCCAGCGCAAATCCCCGAAGAGCCGACTCAGGTCCGCGCTTCGGTTGAGGAGCAGGCCCTCGAGCGCCTCCGGCGTGATCTGCAGGATGCCGCTCGGCCGCTTCAGGAGATCGTGCTTCCGATTCGCTGCTACATCGCCGTGCCAAGCCGTCACGGGAATCTCCGCCTCGATGCACAAGTCACCGAGTCGGAGGAACTGGTCATTGATGAGCGCCTTGAGTGGGCCGAGATAGAGCGCGCCAACGGTCGACGACGGATTCTCGTGGAGTTGGGTCAGGATCGGGAGGAAAGCCGCCTCCGTCTTACCACTCGCGGTGCCGGCAGCAAGCAGAAGGTGCCGATCGGTGTCAAACGCCGCCGCGGCTGCCTGCACTTGGATCTCGCGGAGTTCGGCCCACCCGTGCTTCCAGATGAATGCTTGGATGAACGGGGCGAGTCGGTCGAACGCATGCGTTGACGGCGTCAGATCAGGGATAGGCGACCTTGTCACAGCGTGAACGCCTTGAAGTGGTCATCAAACCCCCCGTCCGTCTTGGGAAACGCCTGCGCCCCGGCAGCGTTTTCCTCCGTATCGGCCACGACGGCATCGGTGTCCGGCCCGGACGCGCTCGGCCGGAAGTCCTCGCCACGGATCAGTGAGTCGAACCCGAGGCCGGGGTTCTGTTGAATCAGATTGAGCACCGCGATGAAGTCTCGGATGATCTCCCGGGGCGTAGTGAAGCGCTCGGCGCCGAGGCGGTTCAGCGTTTCCTCCATGAAGGCCTTGATCTGCTCGTCGGAGACGCGCTCAGCGTACCCATGGAACATGGCGTGAAGGTGTCGCAGGCGCTGGAGCAGAACGAAGATCTCCTCGAAGGACAGCGGCTCGAGTTTGATGACGGTGCCGCTCACGTCTCGGAGTCCTGCACGGGCGGCGAACCGGCTCTCCTGGAGGCGCGTGCGAAGGGCGTCGTAGGAGAACAGGCCGCGGCGGGTGTCTTCGACCATCTGTGGGGTCGAGCCAAAGAACACCCCAAGGTGTTGTGCCCTCCCTTGCAGACAGTCGTTGAGGATCGTCAGGAGCATTTCGTAGTTGGCAAGCCGCGCCTGTGTGTGGGAGATCTTGTACAGGTTCACGGCCTCGTCGACGATGACGACGATCCCACGGTAGCCGATCGTGGTCACGAACGTGGCCAGCAGCTTCACGTAGTCGTACCACGTGTCGTCGTCAATCATCACGCGCACGACCCCACCGAGCGCTTCGCGCGCCTCCGTCTTGGTTGCGTACTCACCGCGGAGCCAGCGCAATGCGGCCGCTTTCTTGGTCTCGTCCTGCTCGACGTGTCCACGCCAGTACGTGGCGAGCACCTGCGCGAAGTCGAAGCCGTGAACGAGCCCCTCCATCGCGTTCACCGTCTCGACGATCTTCGACTCGACCGCTGTCGCAAACGCCGGGTCCGTGACCGTGAGCCCTTGCTCGCGCATCACGTCTGCCTGAACGCCGGAGATCCATTTCTCGAGGATCATTGCCAGCGCGCCGCCGTCCGGCCGCGTCTTCGTGGCCATATTCTTCGTGAGCTCGCGGTAGGTCGCGAGCCCCTGCCGTTGGGCACCGGCCAGCGCCGCTCTGGCGACAGGTCGGCGTCCATCACCACGTAGTTGCGCTCCAACGCGTAGTTGCGCGCCAGTTGAAGAAGGAAGCTCTTCCCAGAGCCGAACGGGCCCGAGATGACGCGGAAGGCAGCGCCACCCTCTCCCACGTTGTCGAGATCCGTCACGATGGCCCCAATCTCTTCCTTCCGGCCCACGGCGAGGTGTTCGATCCCGGTCCGCGGTGTCACACCCGCGGCGACCGAGTTCATGACAGCCGTGAGGATTCGGCGGGGGACATTTGATGCAAGGGAGGCGGGCAGGGTCATATCAAGCGAACCATATGGTAGCAGTCGGCGATCGCGGCGCAGGGGGTGGGGCGCGGCGCGCCGGCCTGCAGTGATGTTCGGGTCGTGGCCACAAGTATACGGGAGGCGCGGGGGCGCGCGGAACAGCCCGTCGGCGGGCGTGTCTGTCCGCGCCGCTACGTGGCAGGCTCGCTTTCTTCCGTATCGGGATACGCCGGCGGCGATTGGAGGATCGATCGAACGCGGTCGAGCAGCGCGACCACGTACTCGCGCGCGTCCTCCAGCAGCACCAGCGGCGAGGCCCCGGCGTCCACGAGGATGTCGCCGTAGGGTGAGGCCAGCGCGGCCTCGTTGATGCGGTCCACCAGGAGTAGCGGTGTTGTGGCCTGCTCGCGGGCTGCCTTGGAGACCGATGCGGGCACACCTGGACCGCCGACCGCAATGATCGCGAGCACGCGGAGCTCGATCGGCCCAAAGCCATCGGTGTCCGGCTGGTCCGCCGCCGTGGGCACACGCCCACTCGGCGAAACGGGCAACGCATTGGCAGGCGCCGGCAACCCGCGGCGATCGCTGAAGCC
This sequence comes from uncultured Gemmatimonadaceae bacterium, assembly GCA_963817955.1. Taxonomy (GTDB): domain Bacteria; phylum Gemmatimonadota; class Gemmatimonadetes; order Gemmatimonadales; family Gemmatimonadaceae; genus JAQBQB01. The sequence continues at coordinate 705,059 of CAWFQK010000002.1, read as the reverse complement.
ATCGAGAGACCCGTTGAGGACCCAGTGGACCTCGTCTCGGAAGTCCTCCTGCACTACCAACGTGTTCTCCTCGGTCACCAGCAGCACATCGCCAAGCACACGAACCGCGCGTTCGTTGATCTCGTCAACGAGCGGACCAATGAGAGCCCCGGCCGTGGCAGCGTTGAGGTCGGGATCGTTCTCGGCGGATTCCCATCCCCGCGCCGCCAGCGCCTCAACGAGCGCGCGCGCTGGGCCGGTGAGCGATGACAGGACATCATGGACCGCCGCTAGATCCGTCAGCAGGCCTGCGGCGATGTGCTCGGCAGGTATGTCTCCATCGGCCACTGGTTCGCCGGACTTCGTACGCCCCGTCGATGTCGTACGAGACATGTCGGGCGACGGCCGGGCGGCGATCGGCAACGGTCCCACGTCTTCAGCAACCTCGACACCCTTGAGCAACCGCGCTCGCACATCCGCAGACTCTCGGGCGAGATTCTGTGCCTTGGACAGGTCGATCGTCACCCTCGCACGCGGCCGCGTGGCGCGGAGGAACGTGGCGAAGTGCGCATCGAGCGCCCGGGCTAGGCCTGCGTCGACCGTGACGCCGCGCAACTTCGCGGGGAAGTTGCGCTCTTTCCGCAACAGGTTCTCCGCATACCGCACTGCGCATCGGTAGGCCTGAACCGCCGGAGCGGTGTCAGAGAGATCAGGAACATTGAGGGTCACCGTCTTCCGCTTCCAGTCGTAGACCGCGCCTTGAAAGGCCTGACGAGTGATGGTTCGGAAGCCACCCGACGCGATCATCTGGTCCCGCGGCGTGCGGCCATGCTGGCCATGGCAGAATCGGTCGGTGACGGAGAGCGCCTCTCGATACGCGCGATCGATCCAGCCCTGGCCAGTCGGCCCCACGTTGTGCTCAACGTAGAAACGGTTCTTGCCAAGCCGTGGATCTCCCACGAGCAGCGCGAGGCTGTCGTTGCTCATCTCGCCATACGCCCCGCTCGCCCATTGCTTGTCTGTCGCGATGAACAGATCGTCGGGCCCGGTCATCGCTCCCAGCGCGACTGCGCGTTCGACGAAATCGAGTGCGGTATCGGTTCCGACCTCCGTCGCATAGAGGTCGGAGATCCAATCTACCATATAGTGGTCGAGCTTCGGGAACGTCTCACGATAGCGCTGCCAGAGGCGCTCGAGCTGCAGGCACGCATCCACGGGAGTCTCAGCACCAATTACGTGGAGCAGTTCGTAGACATGCACCAAGATGTAGCTCAGATCTGTCCGCGGCGTCTCTCCGTTCCGGACCGCGTGGCGCCACGCGAAGTAGTACTTGAGCTGTCCCCGGGCCATCTGCGCGTACGTCGGGTCCGACTGGTAGGCGAGGAACGTTGCGACCGGCTCGCCTCGATAGGCAACGAACCTGCGCGCGACGGATGAGAACTCGCCGTTGACGTTCAGGGGCGTTGGGATGGCGCTGGACAGGCCAACGCTCGCTCCAAGTTGTAGAGGTGGGTGCGGAATGGCGCCACCAGCCATGGGCTCCGGACGTTGCGTGACCGCCTCGCCAAAACTGATGCTTGTGGCGCGGCTTCCGTACGGGTCTTGGGCGTGCTCCTCGATCACCCTGAGCGGCGGGACTGGAGTGGTCAATCCTGGCGGCATAGAGGCGAGGATGGGCGGCGCCGTCAATGGCGCATGCCGGTCGGCCATGAGAATGATGGGCGCGCCGCGAGGTGGTAGTTGTACGGTGCCGAACGCCGCTCCTTCGGAGAGTGTCTCGATTGGCTCCTGCAACGCGAGCGGCGTTCCGTCCAAGCGATAGTCCATTCCATCGGAGATCGCCGACACGCGGAACGCGTCGCCGACGGGTTCCGCCGCGGCGGTGACGCGCTGATTCCGCCAGCGACCCACATCGCCGCCGAGCCGACGGATGGTTTCCACTGCGCTGGTGACCGATCCACGGGCCCGTTCGAGCGTAACGCGATCGATCAGCCGCGAAAGGGTAACCCAGGGAACGAGTTCCCCGCCGGGCGGTTTCGGTAGAACCAGCCGTACCACGATTGGGACAGGCTTGGATGATCCCGAGAAGAGTGCGAGGAGAACGGAGAGGACCGCGGCTGCGTTGAGTTCCGCCAGGTCCTCGTCGATCTCAGCGGCCTTTCGCTTATCGGACACCGTGCGCCCGCCGCGCCCGATTCGCGGAATCCCTGCGGGGACATCCCCTCGTCGAATCGCTTCCCCGCGGAGTTCCCACACTGAGCTCAGACATTCGCGGGCATCGGTGATCGTCCGCCGTGTCGACAGCTCGATGCGGAATCGCTTGATGCTGTCGGGGCGCAGCGTGTTCCAGCGAGCGAGCAAGGATCCGAGCGCCGCACCATCGCCAGCATTCGCCGCAGCCACGGCCGCTTCGAGGCGGGCAGCTTGCGCACGATGGTGCGCTCGGAGCCGCTCGGTTTCCCGGTTGAGCTCTATCCCAAGGGCGGCACTGCGCTGCATGGCCTGGTGTATCAGTCCGCCGAAGAGCAGCAGCGCCGCGAGAGTCAAGATCCAGCCGTGTGGCAATAGAACTGCGACGACGGCGGCTACGGCAGGCCACCAGGGAAACCTCTTCGCCTCGCTGACTCGCGTGGCGACTTCGCGCGCCCTCGCCTTCTCATCAAACGGAGGGAAGCGGCGAGTCGCAGTCGCTGCGTGCAAGATGTCGGGTAGGGCGGCCTGCCATCCTATCGTCTGCGGCACGCATACTCTCTGCGAAGAAAAACCGGGACCCTGGATGATCGTTTCGGACGCCCAAGGCCGGAGACTATGAGAAAATACGGGATACCGATGGCTGCGGAGAACGGTTCGGTCAGCGCGTTGAGGGCCAAGGCACGCGAACGTGCTGCGCAGTGTCGCCGGCTGGCGTCTTCCGGTTGCGAGTTCAGTTGCGGTGGGTAGCCGCTACGGCTCCGATGCCGTAGAATGCAGAAACCCGCCAGGACCGTAGCTCTGGCGGGTACATAGGGGGCCAACATAGTGCATCGGCTCTGCACCTCCATGTTACCTGTCCCGTGAGCCAAGCGCAAGACTCCTATATCGGGCAGCTCGTGCAGCAGATCACGCCCGCCCGACTGGCGCCGTATCTCCGTGCAGCATCCGGGGATAACAGCGTCGCGCTGGCGCGATACTACTGGAACGCCGAGCTCTGCCGTGCCTACTATCCGATGCTGCAGGCACTCGAAGTGGCCCTTCGGAATAACATTGGATCGCGCATGCGCCCGGCGGTTTCCAACCTCGGGGCGCTATGACCACATCAACTCGTGGCTTGATCGGAACCCTCGCGTGGCTGTCCATATTGGCGGCGAGGGCGCGGTCCAGGACGCGAAGTCGAACTTGATCCGGGACCCGACGACTGGTGAGATGCGGCGCGACTACCGCGACCACAACGACTTGGTCGCGGCGATGTCGTTCGGTTTCTGGGTCGCGCTGCTCGAGACTGCGTATGAGCACCCCGGAACGAAGGGCGTCTACCTCTGGAATCCGGTGATCGCGGCCGTTCCAACCTCGTTTGAGCGGCAGGTCTTTCCGAACGCCAAGGACGAGACGATGTCCTCCATCAGGGCCACCATCAATCAGCTCCGTCATTTCCGGAACCGGGTCTTCCATCACGAGCCCGTGTGGCAGAAGCAGCCTGAGCAGCCGTCGCCGAAGGAGCGCTATGACGAGATCTGCAAAGCACTCCGGTGGCTGGGCGGGGAACAGTCGCAAGTTCCGCCAACGCTTCACAAGGTGCCGGACGTCTTCGACGCCAACATCCAAGTACCGCTCGTTCGAATCCGACTCCTTGAGACGATCGATTCGCTTCTCGCCCGCGCGCGCCGGAAGAACGAAGCGAAGAGCAAGGGCGGCGCAGTAACACTGGCGTAACCGGCGAGCGGACGACGCTGGAAAGGGCGCGGGCGAATGACGCACGCCTCCCCATATGCCACGAGTCCCTATCCGAGCGCGCGTTGTCGCGCGATACCCAGGCCACGTTGTTCTTCGTCGCGCGCCTCGGTGACGAGCCGCACCTGCCCCTCTCATTCGACGCACAAGGGGCGGCCGCCAAGCATGCGGTCGCCCCCTTGGTGTTACTCGGCGCCGTCCGCCAAGTTGGCAGATGATTGTTAGGATTACTGCACTCTATTTGCAAATCAACTCTCGGCCCTGCATTCACCGCTCAGATGTCGAGATTCTTCACGAACTGCGCGTTCTTTTCAATGAAGAGACGCCGCGGCTCCACCTCGTCGCCCATGAGCGTCTGGAAGATCTGATCCGCCGTGTAGGCCTCTTCAACGTTGACCCTGAGGAGCGTGCGGCGCTCGGGATCCATCGTGGTTTTCCAGAGCTGATCGGGATTCATTTCGCCGAGGCCTTTGTAGCGCTGGAGGTTCACGTTGCCCCGGCCGTCGCCGCTGCTGAGGCGGGTGGTGATCTCGTCGCGCTCCGCTTCGTCGTAGGCGTAGTACTCGTCCTTCCCCTTTGCAACGCGATACAGTGGCGGCTGCGCGATGTACACATACCCGGCTTCGATGAGCTCGGGCATTTGCCGGTAGAAGAAGGTGAGCAGCAGGGTCCGAATGTGCGCGCCGTCGACGTCGGCGTCGGTCATGATGATGATCTTATGATAGCGCGTCTTGGTGATCTCGAACTCTTCCTTGATGCCGCTGCCGATCGCGGTGATGATCGTACGGATTTCCTCGTTCGACAGCACCTTGTCGATGCGCGCCTTCTCGACGTTGATGATCTTGCCGCGGAGGGGCAGAATCGCCTGAAAATCGCGCCGCCGGCCCTGCTTGGCCGATCCGCCGGCCGAGTCGCCCTCGACGAGGTACAGCTCGCAGAGCGCCGGGTCGGTGAGTGAGCAATCGGCGAGCTTGCCCGGCAGGTTGCCGACGTCGAGCGCCGATTTGCGTCGCGTGAGGTCGCGTGCCTTGCGGGCGGCCTCGCGCGCACGGGCGGCCGACACCGCCTTGTCGATGATGATGTTCGCGACACGCGGATGCTCGTCGAGATAGGCGGCGAGCCACTCGTTGACGAGCGTCTTCACCGCCGATTCCACTTCGGAGTTGCCGAGCTTCGTCTTCGTCTGGCCCTCGAACTGTGGCTCGCGGACCTTGACCGACAGCACGGCCGTGAGCCCCTCGCGCACGTCGTCACCCGACAACGAGAAGTCGGCCTTCTTGAGGAAGTTGCCCTTCTGCGCGTAGGCGTTGATCACACGCGTAAGGGCTGACTTGAAGCCGGTGAGGTGCGTACCGCCTTCATGCGTGTTGATGTTGTTGACGAAGGAGAAGACGTTCTCGTTGTAGCCGTCGTTGTATTGCATCGCGAGCTCGATGCCAACGTCGTCGCGCGTCGTGTCGACGTACACGATCTCGTTATGCAGCGGCTTCTTGGTCGCGTTGAGATGCTGAATGAATTCCTTGAGGCCGCCCTTGGCGTGAAAGGTCTCGGACTTCTCCTGGCCCGGGCGCTCATCGCTGAGCGTGATCATCACGCCCTTGTTCAGGAACGACAACTCGCGCAAGCGCATGGCCAGCGTGTCGTACCGGTATACGAGATCCGTGAAGATGAGGTGGTCCGGCCTGAACCAGATCTTCGTGCCCTGCTCCTTCTTGGGCACGTCGCGGACCGTCTTGAGCTTCGTCGTCGTGTCGCCACGCGCGAAGTCCATGTAGTACTCTTTGCCGTCGCGCTTGATCCAGACCTTGAGGATCTCGGAGAGTGCATTGACGACCGACACGCCGACGCCGTGCAGGCCGCCCGAAACCTTGTAGGTGTTCTTGTCGAACTTGCCACCGGCGTGCAACACGGTCATGGCGAGCTCGACACCGGGAATGTGCTCGGTGGGGTGCACGTCGACGGGAATGCCGCGGCCGTTGTCCTCGACCGTGATCGAGTTGTCCGGATGGATGGCGACACGCACTAAATCGGCGAAGCCGACGAGTGCTTCGTCGATCGAGTTGTCGACGACTTCGTAGACGAGGTGATGGAGTCCGCGCTCCGACGTCGAGCCGATGTACATGCCGGGACGTTTGCGAACCGCCTCGAGTCCCTTCAGTACCTGAATCTGTCCAGCGTCGTACTTCTGTTCGGTCTCGTCCATGCTCTTCGTCGCCATTTGTCACCCTGAAAGACAGCCCGCACAAAGCCCGAAAGTCGGGGCGCCCACATCCTTATTAAAGTAACAAAATCCGCGACGAATTGCAAGACGATAGACATAGTGCAACGTGTTGAAAAACAATAGGTTGCACGAATCGACGGACGCTACCTCATCACCGCGCCAAGATCCACCGAATTCGCTTCACCGGCGCGCGGCCGGGCGTGGTGTTCAGCGAGCGCAGCAACTCCGGCTCGAGGAGCGAAAGCTCGTTCATCCACGCGTTGGTCGTCACATGCACGAACAACGTCCCGCCGCTGGTAATCGACTGTGGCGAGGTGACGGCCGCGATCTGGCGACCGACCAGGGTTGGCCACTCCGGGATGACGCCGGCCTGCTCGACACGCGCGGCCAGCCCGCTCCGGTCGAGATAATTGGCGACGATGTTGCCGATCGGTTCCGGCTTCTTCTTCTTCTTGCGTTCGGTCATGGACTGCTGAAGCGCGAGATCTCGCCGGCCCTCACGCGCAGGCGATCGAAGCCGGTCAGTTCGGCGGGGATGTCTCCGGGTCGCGGCACGGCCAGCATCGTTTGGCCGAGTCCGTCGCGTGTCAGAAGATGCAAGATGCGCGACGAACGACGCGCGTCGAGCTCGGCGAACGGATCGTCGAGCAGCAAGAGCGGCGCGCGGCCCGAGCGTTCTGTAAACGTCGCCGCCTCGAGCATCCGCAAGGCGATCGCCGCCGTGCGCTGCTGTCCCGCCGACCCAAAAATGCGCAGATCGCGGCCGTCGAGTGTGACGACGAGATCGTCGCGATGAGGTCCGGTGTGGGTGAGCCCTCGCCGCACGTCGTGCGATCGCCTCGCTTCGAGCGCGCTGGCGAGCGCGCGTCGCGGATCGTCCTCCGCGCCAACGGCGCTCATGTACCGGATACGAACCTGACCCGACTCGCCGATCTCGTGGCACAGCTGCTCGAATCTGCCTTCGACCGACGCCACCCATTCGCGGCGCGCAATCCACAGGACGGCTCCGTGCTCCGCGAGTGCCGGTTCCCACACGGCAACGCTCGATGGATTCATGCGTCCGGCGCGTGCCGCCTCGCGCAACGCGGCGTTCCGTTGTGCGAGTGCTCCGCGGTAGCGCTGCAGCGCGGCGAGATAGCCCCGGGCGGTGAGTGCGAGCATGATGTCGAGGAAGCGGCGTCGGGCATTCGGCGACCCGGCGATCAGCTCCACGTCGGCCGGGGAGAACATCACGGATGGCAGTGCGCCGAGCGCGTCGCTCAATCGTTCGGGAACCACGCCATCGATCCGCACGCGCTTCTTCTTGCCGGCACGTTCGAACCCCACCCCCAGCTCGTGGCGCGTATTCGTCTCCACCTGGGCGGCAATGTGGAACCCGTCCGCTCCGAAACGCACGAGATCCTGATCGCGGGCGCCGCGCGCCGAGCGGAGGATTTGCAGGTAGTAGATGGACTCGAGCAGGTTTGTCTTGCCCTGGCCATTCTCGCCGATGACGACCAGCCCCTCGGGCGGCGGCATGAGCTCGACGTGCGCGAGATTGCGAAAGTCTCGGACGGCGAGGCGGATCAGGCGCGCCGTCGCGCCACTCACGCGCCGGTGAACTTCGCGGCGCGCTTCTCGAGGAAGGCGCGGGTTCCTTCGCGCTTGTCTTCGGTGGCGGCGAGGAGTCCGAACGCCGTTGCTTCGAGGGTCAAACCTGCGTCGAGCGGCAGGTCGTAGCCGCTGTTCACGGTCTCGATGCAATGCGCGAGTGCGAGCGGTCCGTTTGTGAGCATCGTCTGCAGCATGGTGGTCGCCGCGGTGATGAGCTGGTCGCCGGCAACCACACGGTTCACCAGTCCAATGCGATACGCTTCCTGCGCGTCGATCATGTCGCCGGTGAGCAGCAACTGCAGCGCCCGGCCCTTGCCGATCAACCGCGCGAGACGCTGCGTACCGCCGTACCCCGGTACGAGCCCGAGCTTCACTTCGGGTTGGCCGAACTTGGCCCCCTCCGACGCGATTCGCAGGTGACAGGACATCGCGAGCTCGCAGCCGGCGCCGAGCGCGAAGCCATTCACCGCCGCGATGGTGGGCTTGGGCGACGTCTCGAAGCGTGCGAAGACATGCTGTCCGCGTTGCGCGAGCGCCATTGCGGCCACAGCGCCGTGCTGTTCCAGCTCCGAGATGTCGGCGCCGGCGACAAATGCGCGTCCTGCTCCGGTGAGCAGGATGCCGCCGACATCCTTGCTGCGGCGTGCGTCGTCGATTGCTGCCCCCAACTCGGCGATCACGCGATCGTTCAGCGCATTGAGCTTGTCGGGGCGATTGACGGTGATCGTCGCAATGCGGTCGGCGATCGAGTAAGTGATAGTCTCGTAGGCCATGCGGGGAATCTAAGGCCGGCTTTCGGCGCGGACTACCGAATCCTACGTTTCCATTCATGGACATCGTTCAAGCGGTTCGCTGGTCCGACAATGGCGACGCGGTGCGTATCATCGATCAGCGCCAGTTGCCGATGCGTGAGGTGATGCGCGATCTGCGGACGCTCGACGACGTGTGCGACGCGATCCGCACGCTCGCCGTGCGTGGCGCGCCGGCGATCGGCGTTGCGGGCGCCATGGGGCTCGTCGTCTCCATGGGACGCGACGTCAACCTGGGACGTGATGCGTTTCTGGTGCGGCTCCGCCAGAACGCCGAGCAGATTCGCGCCACCCGTCCGACGGCGGTCAACCTGGGCTGGGCGCTCGACCGCATGCTTGGCGCAGCCGCACAGGCGAGTGGCGACGGGCGAGCGATGATCGCGTCGATCCGCCGCGTCGCCAGCGAGATCCTCGAAGAGGATCGGGCCATGTGCCGTTCCATTGGCGAGCATGGGGCGGCGTTGATTCCCGACGGTGGGCGTGTGCTCACGCATTGCAACACTGGGGCGCTCGCGACTGGTGGCATGGGCACGGCGCTCGCCGCCGTTTATGTCGCGGTGGAGCAGGGCAAGCGGGTACACGTGTTCGCCGACGAGACGCGTCCACTGCTCCAGGGGAGTCGGTTGACGGCCTGGGAGCTCGAGCGGGCGGGAATACCCGTCACCGTGCTCGCCGACGGCGCGGCCGCATCGTTGATGCGTGAGCGGGCCATCGATTTGTGCATTGTCGGTGCGGATCGCATTGCGGCGAACGGTGACGTAGCGAACAAGGTTGGCACCTATCACGTGGCGATCGCGGCGCGCTATCACGAGATCCCGTTTTATGTGGCGGCGCCGACGAGCACGTTCGACGTGCGCACGGCGCGCGGCGCCGACATCTGTATCGAGCAGCGCGATGGCGACGAGGTTCGCTGCGGCTTCGGCGCGCAGACCGCGCCGCCCTCGGTGGATGTGTATAACCCGGCGTTCGATGTCACTCCGGCGGGTCTGATCGCGGCCATCGTCAGCGATCGTGGAGTGCATCGCGCCCCGTTCGACTTCGCGGCGTTCCCTCCGTGAAACACGTTCTGGCGATCGACGAAGGAACGACCGGCACTACCTGCCTGATGATAGGTGAAGACGGCCACGTCGCTGGCCGGGGCTATCGCGAAATCCCGCAGTACTTTCCGCAGCCTGGGTGGGTGGAGCATGACGCGGTCGAGATTCTCGAATGCGTCAGGCTCGCCGCGCGTGATGCGATTGCGAGCGCGGGGGCGGATCCCGTGGCGGTCGGAATCACGAATCAGCGGGAAACGGTTGTGATCTGGGAACGTGCGACTGGCCGGCCGGTGCATCGCGCCCTCGTGTGGCAGGATCGGCGGACGGCCAAGCGGTGTCAGGACCTGGCGCCGCGCGCTGCATGGCTCTCGCAGCGTACCGGACTGCGTCCCGATCCATACTTTTCGGCGACCAAGATCGAATGGTTGTTGCACACGCAGCGGTTGTTGACGCGGTATCGAGCGGCCGATCTCGCCATCGGTACCATCGATAGCTGGCTCGTTTGGAATTTCACGGGCGGCGCGGTGCACGCCACCGATCCGACCAATGCGTCGCGCACCATGCTGTACGACATCGACCAATTGGCGTGGAGCGACGAGCTGTGTGCGCTGTTCGGGGTTCCAAAGGAGATGCTCCCCGAGGTGCGACGGTCGAGCGGCGAGTTCGGTACAGCGTCGGCTTCGTTCCTCGGTGTCGACCTCCCGATCCTCGGGATTGCCGGTGATCAGCAGGCGGCCCTATTCGGCCAAGGGTGCTGTACGCGCGGCACCGGCAAGAACACCTACGGTACCGGCGCCTTTCTCTTGCTGAACGCCGGCTCGGAACGCCCTGTCCCACGGAGTGGCTTGCTCACGACCATCGCGTGTGACGCGACGGGTGGGCCCGCGTACGCGCTCGAGGCCGCAATCTTCATTGCCGGCGCCGCGGTGCAGTGGCTGCGCGACGGACTCGGCCTCATCGCGCAGGCGAGCGACAGCGACGCGATCGCGCGTTCCGTGGACTCAACTGATGGCGTCTACTTTGTGCCCGCGCTCACCGGCCTCGGCGCGCCACATTGGGAAGCCGAGGCACGAGGCACGATCGTCGGGCTGACGCGTGGAACGCGACGTGCGCATCTGGTGCGCGCAACGCTGGAGGCAATGGCGTACGCGACGGCGGATGTGTTGACGAGCATGCGCGAGGCAAGCGGTGCGAGCTTCGATCGTCTGCGTGTCGATGGCGGTGCGACGACGAACGACTGGCTGATGCAGTTCCAGGCGGATGTACTGGGTGTTGCCGTGGAGCGTCCTGACATGGTGGAGACAACCGCGCTCGGCGCAGCGGGATTGGCAGGCATTGCGGCAGGCGTATGGAAGAACGTGGACGATTTTCTCACCACGCGGCGCTCTCGATCATTCGCACCGCACATGAATCGAGATCAGGCTACGATGCTCATGAACGGTTGGCATCGCGCCGTTCGTTGCGCCATTGCATGGGCGCGCGACGCGGCGCACGAGGGCTGAGGATGGTGTCGCGTCTCGAGTCGCATTGTCGCGCGCTCGCCAATTGCCGAATGTGCGGGTATGGAGCAGGCGTGCAGCCGATTGTGTCGCGCGCCGTCGCGCCAAGGGTGATGCTCGTAGGTCAGGCGCCCGGTAAAGTGGAAGCGGCCGGCGGACAGCCATTCGCCGGCCGTGCGGGCAGGACGCTATTCCGCTGGCTCGAGCGCGTCGGCGTGGATGAGCAGACCGCCCGGCGGCATATCTACATCGCGGCGATCACGCGCTGCTACCCAGGCCCGAGTGCGAGCGGGCGCGGAGATCGCGTTCCATCGGCGCGTGAGCAGGCTGCGTGTGCCGCGTGGCTCGAGCAGGAGTTGCGCATCATTCAGCCGGCGGTGCTCGTGCCGGTCGGCCGCTTGGCGATCGCGCGCTTTCTGCCGAACCTTCCGCTCGATCAACTGATCGGGCGCGGACACGAGGTGTCGCATGTCGGCGGAGCCTCGTTGGCCATTCCGTTGCCGCATCCTTCTGGTGCGAGCAGCTGGATTCATCAGGGCGAACATCCACAGCTCCTCGACCGGGCGCTCGCGCTGATCGGCAGCGAGCTGGAGCGCTTGGGGATCTCAACCGGGCAAACAAAGCGGAGCGTGGCCTGATGCGTGGCCTGGCGCTGCTGTTCACACTGCACTGGGGGGGGGGCGGCGGAGACCATTCGGGCGGGGATCGGTGGTTCTCAGCAGACAAAGCAAAGCATTTTGTCACGGCGGCCTTCGTGCAGAGTGCGTCGTTCAGCGCTCTTCGTCTGACTGGAGCGAACCGCGGCAATGCGTTGGCTGGCGCGACACTCGTGGCGTCGGCAACCAGCGTGGGGAAGGAGGTGTACGATCAGCACAGCGGCGGCACCGCGAGCGCGAAAGATCTATCGTGGGACGCCGCCGGAATCGTGGCAGCAAGCGCGCTGCTCGTTCATACGGAGCGGTGAACCCATGGGGGGGCGCAGGAGCTAGCGGTGTGCGCGGAGCTTATATTGGAGGGCGGCGAATGGCGCGCAGCGAGCGCAGTCATCGTCTGGACTCGAGGTCCTTTTAATGAAAGCACGGTCGAAATTCCTCATTGGCGGTGCCCTGGTGCTCGGTGTGGCCGGCTATCTCATGGCCAGCTCGATCAAGGAGACCGGCGTCTATTATCTGACGCCCACGGAGCTCTCCGCCAAGCTGCAGTCCGATCCTAGCTTCACCAACGCGGGCGTGAAGATTGGCGCGCGCGTGGTGCCAGGTTCGATCAAGCGCGATCCCGGCGGCAAGGAGTACGCGTTCCAAGTGACGGACGGTAGCCACACGTTTCCTGTGGTTTACCGGGGTATCGCGCCGGACACGTTCACGGATAGCGTGGATGTCGTGGTGTCCGGACGCATGGGCACAGACGGCACCTTTCAGGCGACCGAATTGTTGGCCAAATGTGCTTCGCGATATGAGAACGCGCCGCAAAAGTACAAACAGACTGCGGGCTACAAGGCCGGAGCGCGTGCCGCGTGACATTGATTGGTGAGTTGTCGCTCTGGGTTGCGCTGCTGATGGCAGCGTGGTCTACGACGGTATCGTTCGCGGGCGGTACCCTGCGCCGCGATGACTTGATCGACAGCGGCGTTCGCGGGCTGTACATGACGTTCGCGATGGTCGTGCTGGCATCGGTGGGGTTGTGGACGGCGATGTTGTCGCGCGACTTCTCGGTGGAGTACGTCGCGAGCCACATCAGCGCGAACATGCCGAACGCCTACATCTTCACCGCGTTCTGGAGCGGTCAACAGGGATCGCTGCTCTTCTGGGCGTTGATCCTGTCGATGTACGGGACGCTCGCGATCGCCACGAGCCGTAAGCGCAATCGCGAGCTCGTGCCATGGGCGACGGGCACGCTCTCCGCGGTGTTGCTGTTCTTCATCCTCACGATCTGCCTCAAGGCGAACCCCTTCGCTCGGCTCGATTTCACGCCGATCGATGGCCAGGGGATGAATCCGCAGCTACAGAACCCGGGCATGGCGTTCCATCCGCCCAGTCTGTACCTCGGGTATGTGGCGACGGCAGTCCCATTCGCCTTCGCGATCGCCGCGCTGTTCACCCGCCGGCTCGACGCGGAGTGGCTTGGGGCGGTTCGGCGCTGGGCGCTGGTGTCGTGGTTCTTCCTCACGGTTGGTATCGTGCTCGGCATGTGGTGGGCGTACGTCGAGCTCGGGTGGGGCGGCTACTGGGCGTGGGATCCGGTGGAGAACTCGTCGCTGCTTCCATGGCTCACGACCACGGCATTCCTGCACTCGATCATGGTGCAGGAAAAGCGGGGCATGCTGCGGAAGTGGAACGTGGTCCTGGTCGTGGTGAGCTTCCTGCTCGCAATCTTCGGCACGTTCATCACGCGCAGCGGCGTCATCGAGAGCGTGCACTCGTTCGCCGAATCGCCGGTGGGTCCGTGGTTCGCCGCGTTCTTCTTCTTGTCCACGGGGATCACGATCTATCTCGTTGCCACGCGCCTTCGGGATCTGGAAGCGAAGGCTGAGCTCGAGAGCATGGTCAGTCGAGAGGCAGCGTTCCTGTACAACAATCTGCTGCTCTGCGGGGTCTCGTTCGCCGTACTCTGGGGGACCGTTTTTCCGATCATCTCCGAATGGGTGCGTCACAATAAGATCACCGTGGGCCCGCCATTCTTCAACAGCGTCAACGTGCCGCTGGGTCTCTTGCTGCTAGCACTCACGGGCGTTGGACCGCTGATCGCGTGGCGCAAGGCGTCTGTGTCGAATTTGCAGCGGCAGTTCGCCGCGCCCGCCGTGTTCGGGCTGATCGTGGCCGCGGCACTCCTCGCCCTCGGCATGCGCGCGTTCTATCCGCTCATGACGTACGCACTGTGCGCCTTCGTCGCGGGCACCATCGTGCAGGAGTTCTACAAGGGAATGCGCGCGCGGCAGGTGATTCACAGCGAGGGTTTCATCATCGCGTTCGTTCGGCTCGTGGCGCGCAACCGACGGCGGTATGGCGGATACATCGTGCATGCAGGCGTCGTCATGCTCTTCGCCGCGTTCTCGGGGATGGCGTTCAAGACCGAGCATGACGTGACGCTGAAGACCGGCGAGGCATATGACGTGCGCGACCCGTACGGCCACCAGTGGCGCTTCGTGAGCCAGGGCGTGTCCACGTCCAGCCGCGTCGACCGCGATGTCGTGGGAGTGGGACTGGAGACATACAAGGACGGGAAGCGCCAAGGGATCATCACGAGCGAAAAGCGGCAGTACTTCGACTCGCAGCGCAACCCGCTGTTCCAGCCAATCACCGCGGTTGGTATTCATTCCACGCCCAAGCTCGACACCTATGTGGTGCTCGCCGGGGTGCGTGGCAGCGACACAGCGGAGCTGCGCGTCACCTTCAATCCCCTGGTGATGTGGGTCTGGATTGGCGGGTACCTCATGACCATTGGCGGCCTCGTCGTGATGTGGCCGCAGGCCGAGCGTCGGCGCGCACAACCCGGGTATGCCGCGGTGATGCCCCCATCCCCGGCGATGGCAACCGAACTGCCGGTGAGCGTATGACGTCGCGTCGTGATTTTCTGGCCCGCGTCGCCGGCGGTACTGCGGCAGTGATCGGCGGGGCGCGCGTCGCCAGCGCACAACAGCGCGGCATGGTGATGCACGACTCCAGCGTCGTGCGTGATACGACGAACCTGTTCGCGATGGACCAGGGTGCGGCGCGCTCGGTACAGCTTCCGCCCAAGCCGAATGCTGTTCCGTCGATGACGAACGATCAGCGCGACGAGGTCGAGACTCATATCCGCTGCCAGTGTGGCTGCACGCTCGACGTGTTCACTTGCCGCACGACGGATTTTTCCTGTCAGGTCTCACCGGCCATGCACCGCGACATCATGGCGCTCGTGCAGGGTGGATACACGGGGCAGGAGATCATCGACGCCTTTGTCGGCGCCTACGGTGAACGTGCTCTCATGGCGCCGAAAAAATCCGGTTTCAACCTGCTGGCCTGGGTCACTCCGGGTCTCGCGGTCATCGTTGGCGGCGGCGCCCTCGCCTTGATGCTTCGGCGGTGGGGCGCCGAGCGTCGAGAGCAGATCGTCGCCCACCCCACGACGAGCGACGCGACGCTGGACGAGCTGGAACGACTCGACGCAGCAGTGAAAGGAGATGACGCCTGATGACCGCCTTGCTGATCGGAAGCCTGCTCGCGGTCGGTGCGCTGGCGTTCGTGCTCTACCCACTGTTTTTCGGCACGACGAGCGTACGGCACTATGCCGCGGTCGCTCCGCGCATGAGCGAGCGCGATGAGGCGGTGACCGCGTTGCGCGAGATCGAGTTCGACCGGGCCACGGGCAAATTGTCGGACACAGACTATGCCGAACTGAGAGCGCGGTACACGCAGCAGGCGGTGGTGGCCATGCGCCGCGAAGCGAACAGTCCCGTCGTGACGGCGGCGCCGAGCGATGACGAGATCGAGGTGGCGGTGAGCGTGTTTCGGGAACGCCACCCCACGTGTCCGACGTGCGGTCCACGTCCGGAATCGGATGCCGCGTTCTGCTCGGGCTGCGGCCGGTACTTACACGACAGGTGCGCCGGTTGCGGCGCACCTGTCGTGGCGCATGACGCGCGGTACTGCGAGACCTGCGGGAGCCCGCTCGGGGCTTGACCCGCCGGTGAAGCAGTGAGCGTTACGGCTTTTTCGCTGTCGTATCCTTCGCGGCGGCAGCGGTCTTCTTGCCCTTCGTGCCTGTCTTGGTGCTTGCTGCCTTGACGCCGGTCTTTGGAGCAGCGGTGGCGGCGGCGGTTGCAGCCGGGGCTTCCGTCGTGGCGGCCGTGGCGGCCTTCGTAGCTACCTTGGCGTCCGTCTTGGTGGCAGCGGTCTTGGTGGCAGCGGCCTTGCCCGCAGCCTTGGTGGTGGCCTTGGCGGCACCAGCTGGCGTGACCTTCTTTGCGGTATCCTGGGCGTGGAGTTGCGTGCCGGCGATCAACAGCGCGGCGATAGCGATCGACAAACGCTTCATCTGAGGTTTCTCCTAATGGGGGGCGATCGGCTCGTCCTACACACGATCGGTGGCGAGCGGGTCTAATCGACTGAAGGCGTCCCGAGGGATCGGGATTCCGAGTAAGACACCCCGGCACCTGGCGCAGCGTCACACTGGACGGAAGGTAGACTGGGGCCCCTACCGCTCGATCGTTTCCAGACGCCGGAGAGCCACCCCGATCGGCACCAGGGTAGCTGCCCCGCAGAGGATCACGGCCATGCCAAATCCGATGATCATTTCCATCGGATTTGCCGGTGTGCCGAATGCCTGCGCCCCAAGGTAAGAATAGACCGGGCGCGCTTCGAGGATCACCACGCCGCCAATGAGCGCGATGGAGCTCATCATGAACACGAGCCCGCCGAACGACGTCGGAATCTGCGCCGCGTTCTCGGTCTCGAACTGTGGAAACATCGTCCCGAACCCGATCGCCAGACCCGCGACGGCCATCGTCATGAGCGTGATCGTGAGGATTGATACCGCGAACATGAAGCTGCTGACTTGCAGGAGGTAATCCGTGATTCCGACGATCGCCAACGCCAGGATCAGCAGCGGCAGCGTGCCGACCCAGAACTTCGACCAGAGCAGCTCGCGCATCGACATCGGACTCGAGCGCAGCAGCCAGAAGGTGCGCCCCTCGAGGCTGACTCCGGGGAAAATGAACCGCGCGGCGATCGACGCGAGCACGAAGCCGGCGAGCACGAGGTTCAGAAACGGCACGACGTTCACGAGGAAGAAGGTCATGCCTTCTCCGCGGAGCGGGAGAAACTTGACGTTGAAGACGTAAACCATCACGAGGACGGCGAGCAGAATGAGCTGCGACCATTGCGTGGTGTCGCGGAAGAAGAGGCGCACCTCTTTCAGCACGAGCTCGCGGCGGACGACGCCGAGGGGACCGAGGCATGCACGACCCAGGCGCGCCATGGCACCGCTGCGCACCCA
This sequence comes from uncultured Gemmatimonadaceae bacterium, assembly GCA_963817955.1. Lineage (GTDB taxonomy): Bacteria > Gemmatimonadota > Gemmatimonadetes > Gemmatimonadales > Gemmatimonadaceae > JAQBQB01. The sequence goes on along the minus strand of CAWFQK010000002.1, from coordinate 688,024 downwards.
GCGCTCCGCGCTCTCCTGCGCCTTGCTGAATCCCATGGCATACAACCATCGGTGCATCACGGCGCCAATCACGAGTGCCGCAGCGGCGGTGGACCACAGCAGATAGAACGGCAGCCATTGGGTACGCCCGCTCACCCACGACATCACTGCGTGCTGCACCCATTCGCTCGGCAGCATGGGCGACGTGGGTCCGCGGAGGAGGGTGATGAAGTCCACGAGCGACCGAAAGCCTTCGGGACGCGCCAGCCGCTCGGGCCGCACGAGCCTGAAGAGCACCACGACACCGCCTGCCGCGAGCACGGCAATGACGCTGAGAATGTCGCGAGTGCGGCGCGCCGGAAAGACGTTCACGAGCAACAAGGTGATCGCGCTGCCGATCACCGCCGGCACGACGAGAAACGGCACGAAGGTGACGAGCACAACGAGGGGAAACAGCGGGCCGCCCGCATACACCACGCCGTACGCAGCAAACATCGGCACCGCCATCAGGACCACCATCCAGCTCGAGTGCACCATCGTCTCGAGCAGCTTGGCGAGATACAGATTGAGCCAATCGACCGGCGCCGAGACGAGCAGGTCGAGATCGCGCGCGAGAAAGAAGCTCGACAGCGCCGTGATGACATTCGACAGCAGCAGAATCGAGAAGAAGCCCACCAGGATCAAGCCGAGCAACTTTCCGGCGAGCAGCGGACCAATCTCCGGTACGCCGCGAAAGTAGCGAAGCAGGCGGTACAGCATGAGGAAGATGAACGCCCAGAACCCGAGGCCAAACACGCCGAGAAAGAACATGCGCAACCCATGACCGCGCTCCTCCGACACGGCGCGCGCGCGCGCCGTGAGCCACTTGGGCATGAGCAGGTGCGCGGTTGACGGATTCGGCAACGGCGGCCCGGAAGCGGCGGAGGCTGGAGCCATCGCCGCGCTCACTGGGTCACGCATCGAGCACGTCGACCAGAGCACGGGCGGCGTTCTCTCCCGTCAAGCGCAGGAAGATCTGCTCGAGGCCTGTCGCGCCCGCCTCGGCGTTCGCGCGCAGTTGCTCCATTGTGCCACAGGCGCGGATGACGCCGCTCTGGATGATCGCGATGCGATCGCACAGCGCTTCCGCCACTTCCATGGTGTGCGTCGACATCATGATCGTGTGTCCGCGACGGGTATACTCGCGGAACAGATCCTTGAGGATGCGCGCCGCCTTGGGATCGAGGCCGATCATCGGTTCGTCGACGACGATCACCTCCGGCCGGTGTACGAACGCGCTGGCGATGATCAGCTTCTGTCGCATGCCGTGGCTGTAACTCTCGACCAACTCATCGCGCCATTCCTCGAGGTCGAACAACGCGAGCAGTTCGCGCGCGCGGTGCTCCACCTGGGCGCCTTGCTGGTTGTACAGCCCGGCGACGAAGCGCAGAAACTCAGCTCCGGTGAGCTTCTCGTAGATGAAGGGTCGGTCGGGGATGAAACCGAGTTTGCTCTTCGCTCTGATGGGGTCGGCGGCGAGATTCACGCCTCCAATCTCGATCGTTCCGCTGGTTGGTCGGAGAATGCCGGCGATGAGGCGCAGTGTGGTCGTCTTGCCCGCGCCGTTCGGGCCGAGGAAACCGAACAATTCGCCGCGCGGCACGTCGAGAGCGATCGCATTCACGGCCGTGAAGCCGCCGTAGCGCTTCGTGAGATTCGTGAGCTTGATCATTTGAGAGTGCTCGATCGGGCTGCGGATCCGTTCACCGACAACACGTCGATCTTGAGATTACCCATCAGCCGGAGCAGTTCCGTCTGACGCGCCAGACCTCCAACGACGAAACGGAGGTGAGCGGCATCTGCGGGAAATTGGCCGAACGTTGGATCGACAGCGATCCAGCCATCGAGCAGCACTTCGGGCCAGGCGTGGTAATAGAACTTACCGTTGACGTACGCGAGTCCGGCATCGATGCGCGCCGGAATGCCCGCCGCACGCGCAAGCGCCACGAACAACTGCGTGTGCTCGTTGCAGTCGCCGGTGCGGCGCGTCCAGACCTGAATCGCGCTGGGTACACCGACCGTGATGCGATCGGTGATGGAGTCGTGAACCCACGTGTTGATCCGCTCGGCGGCGATTCGCGGATCACGTTCGTCGCCAATGATCTGGCGCGCCAGGCGGCGAATGACGACGGCGTCGCTCTGGATGAGCGGCTCGGGGCGCGTGTGCTCCGGATCGATGTGGTTGCCGGGGAGCGTATAGGTCGCGGCGAGCGCCGTGGCCGGCTCGGCGGTCACCGTCAGCGTATCGCCCACCAACCGCTGGCGCCCGCCGGTGAGATCGAATCCGCTCAGGTTGACGTTCGACAATCGTACCGTGAGCGCGTCGATGCGGTGGCCCATGCGCTTGTTGGCGGCGATTGCCGTCGTTTCGAGGATGTCGCGGTTCTCGGCGACTTCCTTCTGCGCGCGGGCTGTTTTCCAGTTCTCAAATGCAACTTCGTAGGGCAGGCGGCGCAGTACGAGGCCGAGCTGCATGGTCTGCACGATGCGCCCCTGCTCGTCGATCCAACCCGAAAAGCCGCCGCGCGTCTGGGCGGTCACCTGCCAGGCGCGCACGGTGTCGGGAAGCACGCCCCGCCAGCGCGCGCTGGTCGAATCGTAGACCGAACTGTCGTTGACGACGAACAGCGATTCGGCGCGGACGTCAAAGGCGACGTCCGTTGGGGCCATGCTCGCCAGGTCGAAGATGGGCAACAGATAATGTTTGCCCACCGTCGGCCGCTCCCCGAGCGCCACGGCGAGCGGAACGAGCGTCGGCAAGAGAATCGGACCGGAGAGGGCAATCCGCTGCGTATCCGGCTTTTCCTTGCCAGCGGTGATGTCGAGCACGAGCACCGAATCGCCTTCGATGGTGCCGGTTGCATTGATCGGCGCCCCTTCGGTCTCGAGCGCGAGATCGAACTTGGTGACCCGGAGCGCGCGCGTGAGCGTGACGTTGGTGCGCGCGGTGGCGCGGTGCGTCGTGCCGCCCATTGGGAGGTCGGCCACGAGGTAGTCGCTCACGGTCATCGACTTTTCCGCGGTGTCGATGGTGGACGACGCGAAGCCGATCTGTCGGTCGCCCTGCATGACGCCGTAATACACTGCGCCGGGTGTGACGCGGGTCGCTGCCTCAGCCAGACGCTCGAGCTGAGGGCGAAAATATTCGCGTTGAATGAGCAGCACGAGGCCGATCAGCCAGGCGGTAACGATCGCCCCGCCGACGATCGCGCGCCGGTTGATCACCGCCGCTGTGCCGCGCGCGCGCGCTGGTATGCCGCCGTGGCCTCTTGTGGGCGTCGCATGCGGTCGAGCACGACCCCAACGCCCTTGAGTGCGCGCCAGTTCTCCGGCTCCAGCCGGACCGCGGTTTCGTACGCCTCGAGAGCCTCCACCAGTCGATCCGTCTGATTGTAGGCGTCGCCGAGTTGGTAGTGCGCGGCGACGAGATTGGGATCGAGTGTTACGGCCCGTTGCAGCGGTTCGATCGCTTCGCGCCAGCGTGCGTGCCGGCAGAGCGACCTGCCACGCTCGAGTTGGGTGCTTGCATCGGAGTCTTCGGCCTTCAACGTCATGTATTCTGCGTCTACGTCAGAGGAATTACGCCAGCGCGAGAGTGGTCTCGCCGTTGATCCACTCGAGGTACTTGTCCAAGCCGGCTTCGACCGGAAGCGTGAGCAGTTCGGGAACCTTGTAGGGGTGTAGCTCCGTGAAGGCAGCGCGCAGTGCATCGAGCCGCGCGGCGCGCGTCTTGAGCATGACCACCACTTCGCGTTCATCTGCCACCTTTCCCTGCCAGCGGTAGAGTGAACGGGCTCCGGGGAAAAGGGTACCACAGGCGATGAGCCGCCGGTCGAGCAACGTGCGCACGAATGTCACGGCTTCTTCGTCGGTTGCGACAGTGGTCAGGACGACGATGGCGTCTGTATGGGGCATAGCTGCCAATATAGCGCCTTGTTTCGCCCCGGTCTGGTCCCGAAATTTCACAGGCTATGGCAGAAGACTCGCTGGTCGTACGCGGTGCTCGAGAGCACAATCTCCGGAATATCGATGTCACGATTCCGAGAGACAAACTGACTGTCATTACGGGCTTGTCCGGATCGGGCAAGTCGTCGTTGGCGTTCGACACGATCTATGCCGAGGGGCAGCGGCGGTACGTGGAGTCGCTCTCGGCGTACGCGCGGCAGTTTCTTGGCCTGATGGAGAAGCCGGACGTCGACTCCATTGAAGGACTGTCACCGGCCATCTCGATCGAGCAGAAGTCGGCGGGACACAACCCGCGGTCGACCGTCGGCACGGTCACTGAAATCTACGATTATCTGCGACTGCTCTGGGCGCGGGCAGGGACGCCGCATTGCCCGAACTGCGGCCGCCCCGTGCAACGGCAGAGTGCGGCGCAGATCGCCGACGTGGTCCTCACCTGGCCACGCGACACCCGCATCGAAATTCGCGCCCCGCTCGTGCAGGGGCGCAAGGGCGAGTTCCGGGAGCTGTTCGAAACGGTGCGCAAGCAGGGCTTCATCCGCGCCTATGTCGACGGTGAGCTGATCGAATTGGCGACGCCGCCGAAACTGAACCGCCGGCAGAATCACACGATCTCCGCGATCGTCGATCGCCTCGCCGTCCGGGGGGAGGATCGCGCACGCCTCGCCGATTCCGTCGAGACTGCGCTCAAGCTCGCCGAAGGCGTCGTCGAGGTGAGCAACGCCGACACCGGCAGTGTCGAGATGTTCTCTGAACGGTACGGCTGCCCCACCTGCGGGATCTCGCTGCCCGAGCTGGAGCCGCGCCAATTCTCGTTCAACTCGCCGTTCGGCGCTTGCCCCGCATGCGGTGGCCTTGGGACGCGGCGGCGCGTGAGCGAACAGCTCATCCTTGGCCATCCCAGTATCTCGATTCTCGAGGGCGTGATCTTGCCGTGGGGGGCGCCCAGCGGATATCTGCGGAAGGTGGTGCTCCCGGCGTTGGCGCGTCAGCTCAAGTTCGATCTGAACACGCAGTGGGGCGAGCTGCCGAAGCCCGTGCGCGACGGCATTTTGTACGGTGACAAGAAAGCAGTGAAGACCGGGAAGGCCACCGGTGTCGAGTGGGAGGGGGTGCTCGCCAACATCGAGCGCCGCTACGACGAGTCGGAATCCGACACCGTGCGTCTCGAGCTGCAGGAGTACATGATCGAGGTGCCATGCAGCGTGTGCGCCGGTCGCCGCCTCAAGCGCGAGTCGCTGGCGGTGACGGTGCAGGGACACAATATCGGCGAGATCGTGGAACTGCCCGTGACGGAGACGTTGTCGTTCTTCGAGCGTGTCACGGTGCGATCCGATGGCGTGCCCGGACTCGACCAGGAGATCGCCGGACCAATTCTCAAGGAAGTGCGCGAGCGCTTGCGCTTTCTCGTCGACGTCGGCCTCGAGTATCTCACGCTTGGTCGCTCCGCGGAGTCGCTCTCGGGTGGCGAGGCGCAACGGATTCGTCTCGCGACGCAGATTGGCTCACGTCTCGTCGGGGTGTTGTACATCCTCGACGAACCGTCCATCGGCCTGCATCAGCGGGACAATGCCCGTCTGCTGGCGACGCTCGAGCAGCTCCGCGACCTCGGGAACACCGTGATCGTCGTCGAGCACGACGAGGAAACGATGCGCGCGGCGGATCACGTGATCGACCTCGGCCCCGGCGCCGGCAAGCATGGCGGCGAAGTGATCGCCGTCGGCACCGTCGAGGAGATCATGCGTAATCCCGCCTCGATTACGGGGAAGTTCTTGACGGGCGAATTGAAGATCGCGATGCCGGCGACGCGTCGTCCGATCGAGGCGCACCGCGTCATCCGCATCGAGGGCGCGCGCGAACACAACCTGCGCGATCTCACCGTGGACATTCCGCTCGGGCTGTTTGTTGCCATCACCGGCGTATCGGGCTCGGGCAAGTCGACGCTGATCGAGGATATCCTGCATCGCGCGCTTGCACGGCATTTCTATCGCGCGCGGGTCATTCCAGGCGGCCATACGCGGATCACCGGCTTCGAGCACATCGACAAGGTGATCGATATCGACCAGAGCCCGATCGGCCGCACACCGCGATCGAATCCGGCGACGTACACCGGGTTATTCACGCCGATTCGCGAGCTGTTTGCCGAGCTGCCCGAAGCGAAGATCCGTGGCTATGGGCCCGGACGCTTCTCGTTCAACGTGAAGGGCGGCCGCTGCGAGGCGTGTCAGGGCGACGGGCTCGTCAAGATCGAGATGCACTTCCTGCCGGACGTGTACGTGCCGTGCGAGGTGTGCAAGGGGAAGCGCTACAATCGCGAGACGCTCGAAGTCCGCTTTCGCGGGCTCACGATTTCCGACGTGCTCGACCTCACGGTGGATGACGGAGTGGGCTTTTTCCAGAACCAGCCGCGCATTCATCAGAAGCTGGTGACCCTCGCCGACGTCGGGCTCGGCTACATCCATCTCGGTCAGAGCGCGACGACGCTTTCGGGTGGCGAGGCGCAACGCGTGAAGCTGGCATCGGAGCTCTCGAAGCGCGATACGGGACGCACCTTCTACATCCTCGATGAGCCGACCACCGGTCTGCATTTCGAGGATGTGCGCGTCCTGCTGGATGTGCTGCACCGTTTGGTCGACCGCGGGAACACGGTGTTGGTGATCGAGCATAACCTCGACGTGATCAAGACTGCGGATTGGATCATCGACCTTGGTCCGGAAGGTGGCAATCGTGGCGGCGCGGTCGTCGCGGCGGGTACCCCGGAACAAGTGGCCAGGGTACCGGAGTCGCACACCGGAGCGTATTTGAAAGGAATGCTGATTCGGAACGGGTGAGACCGGCAATCAGTATCAACGAGCTTACTTTTCCCCATGGTCTCTCTTCTCGACATCATCGGTCCCGTCATGGTGGGGCCGTCGAGCTCGCATACTGCGGGGGCCTGTCGGCTCGGGCTGCTCGCGCGCGGGCTCGTCGGCGGCACGCCCGAACGCGCCAAGATCGAACTCCATGGATCCTTTGCCCGCACCGGCGAGGGGCACGGTACCGACAAGGCGATCGCCGCTGGTCTCATGGGCTTTCGTCCCGACGATGAGCGTATCCGCACGGCGCTCGAGATTGCCGAGGGCGAAGGGCTCCAGTTCACTTTCGAGAAGACGACGCTCGACGAGGAGGCGCATCCGAACAGCGTGCGCATCACGGTCGAACGCGGCGCCCGGTCGGTCATCATGATGGGCTCGTCACTGGGCGCCGGCCGCGTGCTCGTGACGGAGATCGACGGATACCCCGTGGAAGTGTCGGGCAACTATCACACGATCGTGCTGGTGGCCGAGGACATCAAAGGCTCGGTGGCACGCATCGCGACCCTGCTGGCCGACGATGAGCTGAACATCGCGACGCTCCGCCTCACGCGAAAGAAGCGTGGCGGCGACGCGTTCATGGTGATCGAGCTCGACGCGTACCCCGACGAGCGCGTCCGCGACCACATCCGCGCGCTCCCCTGGGTGCGGTGGTCGTTCCGCCTCGACAAGGTTTCGGCGTAAGTAAATGGCAATGTTATAACGCTTATGTATCACTCGCTTGCCGCCGCCGTTCGCGACGCCGAGGCCCGCGGCGTGACGCTGGCCACCGTGGCGCTCGATCGGGAGTCGGAGGATCAGGGGCGGCCCGTCGGCGAGATCCGTGACGTGCTGCGCCGGGCGCTCTACGTCATGCAGGGTGCCGTCGACCTGGGACGCACCGGCAATCTCAAGTCCGCGTCCGGCCTCGTCGGGGGCGACGCCGCCAAGCTCGTGAACGGACCGCCGGGACCACTCGCCGGCACGCCGTTCCGCGATATTCTTGCGCGCGCGCTCGCCGTCCAGGAAGTGAATGCGGCCATGGGGGTCATCGTCGCCGCGCCAACGGCGGGCGGTGCGGGCGTTCTGCCTGCCGTCCTCACCGGGCTCGCCGTCGCGAACGACATTTCCGAGGAAAAGCTCGTCGACGCCCTGGCGACGGCCGGCTTGATCGGCGCGGTGGTGGCCGAGCGTGCGTCATTATCCGGCGCCGAGGGTGGATGCCAAGCGGAGACTGGGGCCGCCGCCGGAATGGCCGCGGGTGCCGCCACGGAGATGCTTGGCGGCACCCCAACCCAGGTGTCGAATGCCGTCGCGCTGGCACAGCAGGGCACGCTCGGGCTCATCTGCGACCCGTTGGGGGGCCTCGTCGAACTGCCATGCGTCTTCCGGAATGCGACTGGCGCCGCCATCGCGCTCGCCGCGATCGAGATGGCGTTGGCCGGAATCACCTTCGCTATTCCGGCCGACGAGGTTATCGATACGATGGGCGACATTGGCCGCGAGATGGACGTACGTTACCGTGAGACCGCGGGCGGCGGCTTGGCTGCGACGCCCACTGGTCGTCGGTTGTCGAAAGAAAGATTGGTGCAAATCAAGCGGGGCTAAGCCCGCCCGGCGATCTCGCACCGACCGGCGGTCGTGCGTAGCTTAGCCTCGGCCTGAAACGTCTGCCGATTTCGTTCGTAGGACTAACAGTATCCACGCAAGGATTCGCGATGGTCACCAAAGAAGACATTGAAGGCTTCCTGAATCGGCTCAGCGCCGACGGGGCGAGCCACACCGAAGTGGAACCAGGACTGTGGATCATCCGGCCGAGCGGTGAGCTCGATTTCAGCGTCGTCGTCAACTATTCGCCGCCGGTGGTCATTCTGCGCGTGAAGGTCATGACGCTTCCCGCCGACGCCGAAACGCTGGCCACGCTCAGTCGCCGCCTGCTCGAGCTGAATGCGACCGATCTCGTGCACGGGTCGTACGGAATCGAAGACCAGGCGATCGTCATGACCGAAGCATTGGAGTTGTCGCATCTGGATTTCGAGGAGTTCCTCGCCGCGTACGAAAGCATCACCGTCGCGTTGGCGTCTCATCTGCGCGAAATCGGCTCGTACCGCGAGGCACGCTAAATCATGGGCATATTCGATCGGCTCTCGGGCCTGCTCCGCTCCAACATCAATGATCTCATCTCGCGGGCCGAAGACCCCGAGAAGATGCTCAACCAGATCCTGGTTGACATGCGCGGGCAGCTCGCGAAAGCCAAGCAACAGGTCGCGACGGCGATCGCCGACGAGAAGCGGCTGCGCGATCAGGCCGACGCCGAGTTCAGGCAAGCGCAGGATTGGGAGCAGAAGGCGATGCTCGCCATCAAGGAAGGCCGCGACGATCTCGCGAAGCAGGCACTCCTGCGGCAAGGCGAGCACGTGTCGGCGGGGCAGCAGCTCGAGCAGACGTGGGAGTCGCACCGGTCCGAAACGGAGAAATTGAAGAACTCGCTGCGCGACCTCAACGACAAGATCGAGGAAGCCAAGCGCAAGAAGAACCTGCTCGTTGCCCGTCAGCGGCGTGCGCAGGCGCAGAAGCGGATCCACGAAACGATGTCGTCGCTATCGGAGAAGTCGGCGTTCGAGGCGTTCGCACGCATGGAAGAGCGCATCGACCAGAGCGAACGACAGCTCAAGGCGTCCGTCGAGATCGAGGAGGAATTCACTGGCGATCGCCTGGCGCAGGATTTCAAGGCGCTCGAGAAGGGTGCCGTTGCCGGGAGCGTGGACGTGCAACTCCTCGCGCTCAAGCAGAAGATGGGCATGCTCCCTGCTGGATCACCGCAGAAGAAAGCACTCGGCGCGGGAATTAATGAAGAGGAAGTGCACGCCGAGATCGAGGAATCCAGCGAGAACAAAGGCCATTGACAGCTGACGCGATTCGGAACGGGAGCGGACGTCTCAAGTTCGCCCCGATCCTGACAGCGACGGTTCTGACAGTTCTGCTCCTCTGGCTGTTCAAGACCGTCGCTCAGGTTTTTGTGCTGTTGATGCTCGGAATCCTCGTCTCTCTGTACCTGGGAGCGGTTTCCGACTGGATCCAGCGCCGGCTCCGCGCACCCGAGTCGCTCGGGTTAGCCATCGCGATCATCGGGACGGTCGGGTTGCTGGTCTTGCTCGCGTTCATCCTCGTGCCGCCTGTCGTCGAGCAGACCCGCCAGCTCGTGCTCGATTTGCCGACGTTCGTGAACTCGTGGGAGTCGGGAATCGATTCGCTCGCTAGCCGGTTTCCCGGCATGCATGACATGATCGGCCAATCGGGCGATCACCGCACGCTGCAGGCGATTTACGGACAGCTGGCCGGAATATTCACCAGCATTCCGACGAAGCTGTTCGAGATCGTGCACGTGGCGATCAATGTCTTCGCCGTTGGCGTGATGGCCATCTACTTGGCGTTGCATCCGGCGCTCTATCGCGAGTGGTTGATCGCGCTCTTTCCGCCAATTCATCGCGACCTCGTGCGCGACGTCCTGGCCGATCTTGCCGACTCGCTTCGTGCGTACATCGTCGGCCAGCTCCTGACGATGACGTTCCTCGGGGCGATCACCGCCTTCGGTCTGTGGATATTGAGTGTCCCGTACTGGCTGCCATTCGGAATCTTCACCGGTCTGGTGGCGATCATTCCGTTCTTTGGCACGCTGCTGTCCACCACCGTGCCGGCGCTGTTCGTTTTGACGGGCACGGGGTGGCACGGCTTCAGCCCGCTCGGCCATGCGTTACTCGTCGTCGGCCTAGGCGTGATCGTGCACCTCATCGAGGGCAACGTGGTATCGCCCCTCGTTATGTCACGGAAGGTCGATCTGCCGCCGGTCCTGACCATCATGGCCGTGCTCGTCATGGGGCAATTGCTCGGCGGCATGGGCCTGATCGTCGCTCTACCCACGCTGGCAGCGCTCATGGTGATCGTGCGGCGCATCTTGATCACGCGCATTTATGAGGGACAGGGGTTTCGCCGCGCGACACGCGAACGACCGCTGGTGTTACGTGTGCCGGTTCCAGGCGGCGGCGTTCTCGTGCCTTCCGGCACCGCGCTCGACGTCGTGTCCGACGCCGAGCGGAGAGGCGTGACGCGGAGCGCGTAGGGTGACACGGCACACGGGACACGAGATGCCGGTCAACCTGGATGCCCTGTCATCCTACTGCCGCGCAGTCGGCGGATGATCGAGCGGGGGCAGGCGCAAGCGATCGGGACGGCGGGTGACTGTGGTCAGTCATCAGTGCGTGGGTCGTCAGTCCTCAGTGACTGAGGACCTCGACAGCCCTCGACAACTGCGGACCCCGACAGCCCTCGATCGGGCGAATAGAGGCGCGAACATCCACCACCAAAAAGAACGCGCGGCCACGGAGGCCAGCTCGACCGAGGCGCCGTCGCGTAGCCGCGCGACTGACGACTGAGCACCGCTTACTGATGACTGATCACAGTCACCCGCCGTCCCGATCGCTTGACCTTGCCTAACAGACTGTTGAAATAGCTGAACAGGAGTCAGATCACTTCGAGGGCCGGACGGCCTTTTAACGCAAACGGCGCAACAGCTTTTGAACGCAGAGGACGCAGAGAACTGCAAGAGAACTGCAGAGAACTGCAACAGAGAACTGCAACAGAGAACTGCAACAGAGAGCTGCAAAAGAGAACTGCAAAAAGAGAACTGCAAAAGAAGACTGCAGAGAACTGGAAGCGTACGGAAGAGGAAGCGCGTATCGGTGGAATGAACTGTGGATGCCGAGTCCACAATCAGGCCGCCCATATCGTTGATGATCCCGACCTGGGCGATACCATCGGAGCCTCACGACGGCATCATCCAAGCCTTCCAGGCGAGACAATCCTTCACGGTTCTCTGCAGTTCTCTGGCAGTTCTCTGCGACCTCCTGCAGTTCTCTGCGTCCTCTGCGTTCAAAAGCTGGTCTATCGGTCACAGAGATCCTTCGCTTTCGCTCAGGATGACAGGCGTCGCTCAGGATGACAGGCGTCGCTCAGATCACGATCTTCGCAGCCGCGTAACCGATTGCTGGCGATTCACTCGTATGTCAACAGTCTGCTAACGCGACGGACCCAGTCGCAGTCGTTCGCGCCGTTACCGCCCCTAGCGCTCAACCTCGGACAAAGCAGTATTTGGGTGGCGCAGCGGTGAAAGGGTACGACGCGCGGCGTCGTGGTCACGGACCGCGGCGCCGCGGACCATATGCATGCCGCATGGTCGCCGCGCTCGAGTTGTGGGGTGTCACCAAGCGATTCACCCTCGGCACGGGCACGTGTGTCGCGTCGGTGGATGTGCTACGGGGAGTCGATCTCGTGGTGGATCCAGGCGAAGCCGTCGCGATCGTTGGCGAGCACGGTGCCGGCAAATCGACCTTGCTACTGTGCGCCGCCGGTCTGCTGCGACCGGACTCAGGCGAGCTGCGTTGGTTCGGCGAGTCGTTGCGAGCTAGAGTCGTGCGGCGCGTTCTCTACCACTACGCGCCAGCCGATCTCCTGCGCGGCGGGACCGCCGACGGGGGGCATGTACACTTGGTGGATGTCAGCGGCACGAACCAATCCTTGGTGACGACTCGAGCATGGATCGAGGAGCGGTGCGCACGGAATGACGCGGTCGTGTTGAGCGCACGCGATCCGGCCGACGTGCGGCGACTCGCGCGCCGTGTCCTGACACTGCGGGGTGGGCGGCTGTACGTGGCGCCGCTCGTTCGGGCTCGCAAGTTCGAACAGGCGCGTTTTGTTGACCGACAATTCCGGGCCGTCTAGCATTCACAAACCGTCCCGCACACCGAGATCGATGCCCGATTTTCGCTTGTTCAACACGATGACCCGCTCGGTGGAGCCGTTCGCGCCAGCCGATGGGAAAACCGTTCGCATCTATAGCTGCGGGCCGACAGTCTACAATCCGGCGCACCTCGGAAACTTTCGCACGTTTCTGTTCAGCGATCTGTTGCGGCGCGCGCTGCGGCTCCGCGGCTGGGGGGTGCGTCAGGTGATGAACCTGACGGACGTGGACGACAAGATCATCCGCCGCGCGCACGAGCAGGGCAAGACGATCCGCGAAGTCACCGAACCGGTGACGAAGATCTTTCACGAGGACCGCGAATATCTGCGGATCGAGCCCGCGGAGGCGTATCCGAAGGCGACGGAGTACGTGCCGCAGATGATCTCGCTCGTCGAGCGGCTCATTGAGCGTGGCGTGGCCTACGTCGCCGACGATCATTCAGTGTACTTCGCGATCGACCGTTTCGCGGGCTACGGCAAGCTGTCACGGCTCGACACGCGGGAGGTGAAGTCGGGCGCGCGTGTGGCGCAAGACGATTACACCAAGGAGAACGCGCAGGACTTCGCGCTGTGGAAAGCGGCCAAGCCGGAGGATGAAGCAGCGGGCGCGGCGTGGGACTCTCCGTGGGGCCGCGGCCGGCCCGGATGGCACCTCGAGTGCTCCGCGATGGCGCTCGACCTGCTCGGCGATACGCTCGATATCCACTGCGGCGGCATCGACCTGATCTTTCCACACCATGAGGACGAGATCGCCCAATCCGAGGCTGCAACGGGCGCGACGTTCTCACGTTTCTGGTGCCATGGTGCTTTCTTGCTCACGGAAGGCACCAAGATGGCCAAGCGTCTCGGGAACGTGACAACGGTGCAGGGGATGCGCGAGGCACACATCTCGGCCGCGGCTGTTCGGCATTTCGTCTTCAACACCCATTATCGGAAGGAGCTCAACCTTTCCGAGGATGCGCTGGAGGCATCGATCAACGCGGTGCGCCGCGTCGGGGATTTTGCTGAGCGGTTGGCGACGGCGAGCGGTGGAACGGCGGAGCTTGCTCGGGCGGCGGATGTGGCGGTAGCCGAGGTCGAGGCTGCACTATTCGACGACCTGAACGCGCCGAGCGCCTTGGCAGGGATGTTCACGTTCATCACGCGAGCGAACGCCGAGTTGGACAGGCGGGGGGGGATACTGAGGCGCTCGAGCGGGCGCGCAAAGGCTTCGCGTTGATCAAAGGAATCTTGGATATCGTGCCGGACCGGATGGTCGAGGATCCGGCGTTGTCGGGATGGGTGGAGGAGCGACTTGCGGCTCGGCGAGCGGCGCGGGAGAAGCGGGATTTCGCCGAGGCGGACCGGATTCGCGGCGACTTGACGGCGCGCGGGATTGCGATCGAGGACACGCCGGGGGGGACGAAATGGAAGTCTGTTCGGTAGCCATTGGTTAGGCAGCCGCTAACCCCCCGTCGCAGCGCGGCTTGACAGCGTTTCCGGCCTCACTTATCCTAAGAGTCTCGCGCAAAATTGCCTGTCTGCTGACGTAGCTCAATTGGCAGAGCACCTGATTTGTAATCAGGCGGTTGCCAGTTCGATTCTGGCCGTCAGCTCTGGAGTTGGGTGCAGGTGACTCGTCACCGCGATGGGGAGTGGCAGTTGATAGGACGTGCGAACATCCGGTGGGGTGGTCGAGTGGCTAATGGCAGCAGACTGTAAATCTGCCGGGTTAACGCCCTACGAAGGTTCGAATCCTTCCCCCACCATTTGGGTGGCCTGCAGATCGGTGTGATGTGAGATGCGGCCGGGAGTAGGGAGCAGGTATGCGGGAGTAGCTCAGCTGGTAGAGCGCAAGCCTTCCAAGCTTGATGTCGCGGGTTCGAGCCCCGTCTCCCGCTCTTTGGAACGGATTGACGGTTGGGTAGTACGAGGCAGGACTGAAGAGAGATCACATGTTCGCTGACGTAGCTCAGTTGGTAGAGCACACCCTTGGTAAGGGTGAGGTCACCGGTTCAATCCCGGTCGTCAGCTCTGACAGACAGGGTTTAGGTCGAGGGTTCGAATCTCGGAGTGGCGCGCACTAGCGCGCCACTTCGTCGTGTCCTCTCCCGACGCGCGCCGCGCGGCTCTTCCTAGACCTTTTGCCCCCAAACCTTAAACCCTGAAGTACAGCAATGCCCAGAGACAAGATCATTCTCGCGTGCAGCGACTGTAAGAATCGCAATTACTTCACCACAAAGAACAAGCGCCTGCACCCAGAGCGCGTCGAGTGGAAGAAGTACTGTCCGCGTTGCAACAAGCATCAGGTTCATAAGGAAACCAAGTAATGGCCGACGCCGTCGCTCGTCCTGGTGGGCCAGGAGGCTCGGGCAGTACGCCGGGCATGGGGAGCCGTGTCATGACGTTCTATCAGGGCGTCATGGCAGAGATGCGCAAGGTGACGTGGCCCGACTTCCCGCAGGTTCGGTCGGCGACGGTGGCGATCATCATCTTCGTGCTCGTCCTCGGATTGTTCATCACGATCCTCGACTTCGTCCTGCAGGGCATTCTGATCAAGGCGATTCCATCGCTCTTCACGGGGCGCTGAATTCATGGAACACCGTTGGTACGCGATCCAGACGACGGCCGGTCACGAAAACAAAGTTCGCACGCTGATTCAGCGGAAGATCGAAGGCGACGCACGCCCGGCTGCAGATCGTTCGATCCGCCAGGCGCTCGTGCCGACGCAGGAAGTGGTGGAGATCAAGAACGGCAAGAAGGTCACGGTGGAACGGAAGCTCTATCCCGGCTATGTGCTGGTCGAGATGGATCTGAACCAGGAGACGGCGCACGTCGTAAATGGAATCCAGGGCGTCATCAAGTTCGTGGGGCATGATTCGCGGCTCCCGCAACCGTTGCGTCCAGACGAGGTGAATCGGCTTCTCGGAATCGCCGACGAGGCGGAGGCAGAAGTGCCTCGCGAGGAGATCCCGTTCATGGTGGGTCAGGCAGTGGCGATCACCGAAGGACCGTTCACCGATTTCAACGGCACGGTCGAAGAAGTGATGGCGGACAAGGGTAAGGTGCGGGTGTCTGTGTCGCTCTTCGGACGCCCGACGTCGGTGGAGTTGGATTACCTGCAGTTGAAGGCGTATTGAGCGGGTTCGCACGAGGTCGGATACCACGACGACTCTAATCACACCGTGGGAGAACGACCGCTACACGGCGGAATTCAGTCAGGAGTACTATGGCAAAGAAAGTCACGGGGTTCGTCAAGCTGCAGATCCCCGCGGGCAAAGCCAATCCGGCCCCTCCAGTGGGTACGGCGCTTGGTCCGCAGGGCATCAACATCATGGCCTTCTGCAAAGAGTTCAACGCTCGCACGCAGGGCCAGGATACGATTCTCCCGGTCGAGATCACGATCTTCTCGGATAAGTCCTTCTCGTTCATCACGAAGACGCCGCCTGCGGCGATCCTATTGAAGAAAGAAGCGGGCATCGAGAAGGGATCAGGCCAGCCGAACCGCAACAAGATCGGCCGCGTCACGCGTGCGCAGGTCCGCAAGATCGCCGAGCTGAAAATGCCGGATCTCAACTGCGATTCGATCGAGTCCGCGATGGCGATGATCGCCGGCGCGGCACGTTCGATGGGGATGGAGGTCGTGGACTGATGCGCGCTCACGGCAAGAAGTACAACAACGCGGCGAAGCTTCGCGACATCGCCACGATCTACCAGCCCCGTCAGGCGCTGGAGATCGTCAAGCAGTCGGCCTTCGCCAAGTTCGACGAGACCGTCGAGATCGCGGTGCGCCTTGGAGTCGATCCCCGCCACGCCGATCAAGTCGTGCGCGGCACGGTCGTGCTGCCGGCCGGTACCGGAAAGTCGGTGCGTGTGCTCGTGATCGCCGCCGGCGACAAGGCGCGCGAAGCACAGGATGCTGGTGCGGATTTCGTTGGCGTCGAGTTCATCCAGAAGATCAAGGATGGGTGGCTCGATTTCGACGTCCTCATCGCGACGCCCGACCAGATGGGCCAACTCGGTCAACTCGGTCGAGTACTCGGACCGCGCGGACTGATGCCCAACCCGAAGGCAGGGACGGTGACGTTCAACGTCGGCACGGCGGTGCGCGAGACCAAGGCTGGCAAGATCGAGTTCCGCGTCGACAAGGCGGGCAACGTGCACGCCCCAATCGGCAAGGTCTCGTTCGGCGTCGAGGCGCTGGAGACCAACTTCACCGCCTTCATGGATCAGATCGTTCGTGCCCGGCCGTCAGCGGCCAAGGGCGTGTACGTCCAGAACGTCTCCGTGTCGAGCACCATGGGCCCGGGCGTCACGATCGACACCAACCCGTACCGGGGCTAGGACATGAAGAGAGCCGAGAAAGAGCAGCTCGTCGCCGAGCTGAAGACGAAAATCGAGGGCGCCACGGCGCTCTATTACACGGATTTCACGGGACTCAACGTGAAGCGCATGACGGCACTCCGTCGGGCGCTCCGGAAGTCGAACGTGGAGTACGTCGTTATTAAGAACACCCTCGCGCTGCGCGCCGTGAACGAGAGCGGCTTGGTGGGCGAGCGGCTGCGCGGTCCGACCGGCCTAGTGGTTACGAAGGATCCGATCGGCGCGGCAAAGATCATCACTGATTTCGCGAAAGCCAACGACGCGAAGCCGGTGGTAAAGGGCGGAGTATTCGAAGGGAAGGCGATCGATCCCGCCCAGGTGACCAAGCTGGCTTCGATGCCCTCGCGCGAGCAAATGCTCGCGGAGTTGGGCGCCAGCATGCAGGCTCCGATGGCCGCCTTCGCGGGCGCCATGAACAGCCTGCTGTACATGTTCGCAGGAGCGCTCGACGGGCTGCGCACGCAGCGCGAAGGGGCGTGAAAGTCGGTCAGCGACCGACAGTTGTAGTACCTGACCGATCCATCGTTTGACCGACTTTTCACAACACCAGGAGAATTACCATCATGGCTACGACTATGAGCAAGGACGAGATCCTCGACGTGATCGGCAACATGTCCGTCTTCGAACTCTCCGAGCTGATTGAAGCATTCAAGACCAAGTTCAACGTCACCATCTCGGCCGCCCCAATGGGCGGTGCGCCCGCGGCTGGCGGCGCTGTTGCCGCGCCTGTGGCCGAAGAGCAGACCGAATTCGACGTCGTCCTCAAGGAAGCCGGCGCCAAGAAGATCCAGGTCATCAAGGTCGTGCGTGAGATCACCGGTCTTGGCCTGAAGGAAGCCAAGGATTTGGTCGATGGCGCGCCGCAGAGCGTGAAGGGCGGTGTTTCAAAGGACGAAGCCGCTTCCCTCAAGGCCAAGCTGGAAGAGCAGGGCGCGACCGTCGAAGTGAAGTAAGACGTTAGTCGCTGGACGCTAGACGCTGGACGAGCGGCAGGAGTTCAGATGAATCACCTCCGTTTCACCAGCGACTAGCGTCCAGCCTCTAGCCTCTCACTTCCTTCTGCGAGCGCCTACGTGAAAGCGACTTTTTCTCGCATCACTTCTAATTCGTGCAGTTCGGCCGCCCCGACGGTCGCGATTCTTGAAATCGCAGACCTCCGGGGCCTGGCCGTTTTTTCGCCTGTGCCCGGGTGAACAATGTCTGAATCGATCAAGCAAATTTCTTTTGGGAAGCTGGACCAGGGGATGGAAATGCCCCACCTCCTGGATATCCAGACGCGCGCCTTCGAGGCGCTGCTCCAGCTCGATGCGGCTTCCCATGACCGCGAGGACATCGGCCTCGAACGGGTCTTCAAGGACCTGTTCCCGATCACCGACGTCCACGAAAACTTCTCGCTCGAGTTCGTCCGCTACTCCCTCGGTGAGCCCAAATACACCGTCGAGGAGTGCATCGAGCGGGACATGACCTATTCCGCTCCGTTGAAGGCGACGCTGCAACTCGTCATCAATGAAGTGGTCAACGAGCAGAAGCGTCCGCGCAATATCATCGAGAAGGAGGTTTATCTCGGTGAGCTGCCGCTGCTCACGCCACTCGGAACCTTCGTCATCAACGGGGCCGAGCGCGTAATCGTCAGCCAACTCCATCGCTCCCCGGGCGTCGTTTTCGAGGAATCCACGCACCCGAACGGTCAGCGCCTCATCTCGGCGCGCATCATTCCGTTCCGCGGCTCGTGGGTGGAGTTCACCGTCGATATCCATGACGTCGTCTACGTCCATATCGACAAGAAGAAGAAATTCCCGGCCACCGCGCTCTTGCGCGCGTTCGGCTACGGCTCCAACTCGGATATCCTCCGGCTGTTTTTCGCCACGCGCGATCTGGATCTCACCAAGAAGCGTGAGAGCCGCACCGACGTGCGCGAAGTCATTGGCGCCATCATCGCCGAAGATATTGCGCTGCCGGGTGAAACCACCGCCGAGGACGCGCCGAAGGCGCGGACCAAGAAGGCGAAGGCTGAGCGCGAGCGGTCCGAGAACGTGATGCTCGTCAAGGAAGGCGACGAACTGACGGAAGAGGTGTTCAACCGACTCCGCCGTCAGAATATCGATACGATCAAGGTCTTCGCGTCGCACATGAAGATCGACCTTCGCGACGAGTCTGATGCCATCGAACGCGGGGAGCGTCCGGTCCGCCGACAGCTCGCCGTCGATGTTGTCGATAGCGATGGCGAATTGATCGCCGAGGTCGGCCAGAACCTGACCGATGCGGTGATCAAGAAGATTCGTAAGGCCGACGTCACCAAGGTGAGCGTATTTGTCGCTTCAGGCCGCGCCGAATCGACGCTGATCAAGAACACGTTGCTCAAGGATCCGACGCACAGCGAGAAGGAGTCGTTGTCGCAGATCTATGCGCTGCTCCGGCCGGGTGACGCCCCTGATGCGACGACGGCAAAGCAGGCGCTCGAGCGCCTCTTCTTCTCGCCCAAGCGCTATGACCTCGGCCGCGTTGGCCGCTACAAGATCAATCAGCGGCTCGGCATGATGATGCCGGCCGATTACACGGTGTTGTCGAAGGAAGATTTCGTCGAGATCGTCCGCTACCTCGTGGAGTTGCACGAAGGACGCGGCCACGTGGACGACATCGACCACCTCGGCAACCGCCGTATTCGCTCGGTGGGCGAGCTCATCGCCAACCAGTTCTCCGTCGGTTTGTCCCGCATGGCGCGCCTGGTCAAGGAGCGCATGTCGATCAACACCGATCCGGAAAAGATCTCGCTCGACGATCTCGTCAACGCGCGTACGGTGAGCGCGGTGATCCAGGCGTTCTTCGGATCGTCTCAGCTATCGCAGTTCATGGATCAGACGAATCCGCTGTCCGAGCTGACGCACAAGCGTCGCCTCTCGGCGCTTGGACCGGGTGGTCTGACACGCGAGCGCGCCGGCTTCGAAGTGCGCGATGTGCATTACTCGCAGTATGGCCGCATGTGCCCTATCGAAACGCCGGAAGGTCCGAACATCGGCCTGATCACGTCGCTGGCGTGCTACGCGCGCGTCAACGACCTCGGCTTCGTGGAGACGCCGTACCGCATCGTGAAGAACGGTCGGGTGCTCAACGAGATCGCCTGGCTCGACGCAAACAAGGAAGAAGACGCCATCATCGCGCAGGCGAACTCGCGTCTCGGTGAGAACGACGAATTCCTCGACGATCTCGTGCTCGCCCGTCAACAGGGTGACGTGCCGCTCGTCGCCAGGGATCGCATCGATTACATGGATGTCGCGCCCGAGCAGCTCGTCTCGATCGCCGCGGCGCTCATCCCGTTCCTCGAGCACGACGACGCCAACCGCGCGTTGATGGGCTCGAACATGCAGCGCCAGGCGGTGCCGCTCCTCAATCCGCGCACGCCGCTCGTCGGCACGGGGCTGGAGGAAAAAGTCGCCAAGGATTCGGGTGCGGTTGTCATCGCACGCCGTGCCGGCATCGTGTCGCGCGTGACGGCAGACGAGATCATCGTCGATGCCGGTCCGGTCATGAAGAGGGAAAGTGAGGGGTCAGGCGATCGTCCGCTGGCGCGACTTACGCAGCACGACCGCTACCGCCTGAAGAAATATTGGAGAACCAATCAAGACACGGCCATCAACCAGCGCCCTCTCGTGCGCCAGGGCCAGAGTGTCAATCCCGGCGACGTGCTGGCCGACGGCGCCGCGACCGAACAGGGTCAGTTGGCGCTGGGCGCGAACGTGACCGTGGCGTTCATGCCGTGGTACGGACATAATTTCGAAGACGCGATCGTGCTATCGGAGCGTCTGGTGAAGGACGACGTCTATTCGTCGATCCACATCCAGGAGCTCGAGCTGCACGTCCGCGACACCAAGCGCGGCCAGGAAGAGATCACGCGTGAAATTCCGAACGTGTCGGAAGAAGCGCTACTCGACCTCGACGAGCGCGGCATCGTCCGCATCGGCGCGCACGTGAAACCAGGCGACATTCTGGTCGGCAAGATCACGCCGAAGGGCGAGACCGAGCTGTCCCCGGAAGAAAAGCTGCTGACGGCGATTTTCGGCGAAAAGGCGAAGGACGTGAAGGATTCGTCGCTGAAGGTGCCGCCCGGCATGGAAGGCGTGGTCATCGACGTGAAGATCTTCTCACGTATCGAAGATCAGGTGGTGGAAAAGGACCGCGGCGAGCGCATCGGTGAGGTCCGCCGGCTCGAGGGCGACGAGAAGATTCGCGTCAACGAAGTCCGCGACTCCGAACTGGTGGAGATCCTCGACGGCCAGACCATCGCGCTCGCGCTCAAGAGCGGCACGGTGGAAGAGGCAATTCCGGCGGGCACGAAGGTGACGTCGGCCATGCTGCGCGAGATGCGCCTGTCCACGCTCGACCTCAAGACGCTGCGCGTCGAGGCCAAGCGTGTCAACGAGCGTGTGCGTCAGATCATCGACGCCTCGAGCGAAGAGAAAGCCAAGATCGAGGAGAAGGCCGAGGAGCGGATCGATCGCATCCTGCAGCCTGATGAATTGCCGCCGGGCGTCATTCAGCTCGTCAAGGTCTACCTTGCCGAGAAGCGCAAGATCTCGGTAGGCGACAAGATGGCGGGTCGCCACGGCAACAAGGGTATCGTCGCCCGCATCGTGCCCGAGGAGGACATGCCGTTCCTTCCCGATGGCCGTCCGGTGGACATCGTGCTCAACCCGCTCGGCGTTCCGTCCCGAATGAACGTGGGACAGATCCTCGAGACGCATCTGGGTTGGGTGGCAAAGCGGCTCGGCTTCTACGCCAAGACGCCGGTGTTCCAGGGCGCGAACGAGCGCGAGATCGGACTCGGGCTGAAGATGGCCGGAGTCGTGTGGGCGGCGCAGGGGCTTGCGCTCCGCACGCCGGCGCCGGTGATCACGGACGCGGATATCCGCGTGCTGCTCTCCGACATCAAGCCTGATCTCCGGCGTGACGAGGAGCGGTTCAGACGTCTCGAAACGGCGTCGATCAACGAGCTCGGCGCACGGGCGATGTCGCAGGAGACGCGCGACATCCACCATCGCATTCGTGACTTCCTCGCCGCGGCGGCGAAGGAGCTGGCGGAGCGCGAGCAGTTGGCGATCGAGAACCAGATCGCATTCCACACGGTCTGGGCGGACGATGAAGCACAGACCGCCTCCAAGCGTGCCGAATACAAGGCGGCGCTGAAGCAGCTCGAGAAGCGCCGTGTGCTCGATCCGGCCGATCTGTTGAACGATCAGGAACTGCCGGCACTGGCCGGTATGCTCGGCAAGAAGTCGGAAGCGGATGTGGATGCGGCGGCGGTGGATCTGATGCGCCTCGCCGGGCTCACACCGTATGGAAAGGTTCGTCTGCGCGACGGTCGCAGTGGCGAGACGTTCGTGTCGCCGGTGACCGTTGGCGAGATCTATATGCTCAAGCTCAGCCACCTGGTCGACGACAAGATCCACGCCCGGAGCATCGGACCCTACTCACTCGTGACGCAGCAGCCACTCGCCGGAAAGGCACAGTTCGGCGGCCAGCGTTTCGGAGAGATGGAAGTGTGGGCGTTGGAAGCGTACGGTGCTGCGCACGTGTTGCAGGAAATTCTGACGGTAAAATCGGACGACGTGAACGGCCGCAGTCGGGTGTACGAGGCCATCGTGAAGGGACAGAACCTTCCGGAGCCAGGCATCCCAGAGTCGTTCAACGTGCTCGTGAAGGAATTGCAGGCTCTCGGCATCAAGGTCACGATGGGGCAAAGCGTCGATGGATTTTGGGGAACCGGCATCGACACGGGCACCTCGGGCAACGGCAATGGGAGCGAGGAGTAACTCATGATTGACTTCCGTAGCGTGCGCGAGACCCGCGCCAGCTCGTTCGACTTCATTCAGGTCCGGATTGCTTCTCCTGAAGAGATTCGCGGACCGAAGGACCCCAAGGAACGCGAGCGCCTGGAACTCCAGGGGCTTCGTTCATGGTGGTCATGGGGCGAGGTCACCAAGCCCGAAACCATCAACTACCGCTCGTTCAAGCCGGAGAAGGATGGCTTGTTCTGCGAGCGCATCTTCGGTCCGGTCAAGGACTGGGAATGCCATTGCGGCAAGTACAAGCGCATTCGCTATCGCGGAGTGATCTGTGATCGGTGCGGCGTCGAAGTGACCCTGAGCAAGGTGCGGCGTGAGCGCATGGGCCACATCGAGCTCGCCGTGCCCGTCGCGCACATCTGGTTCTTCAAGACCTTGCCCAGCCCGATGGGCAACCTGCTCGACATCACGCTGCGTGATCTCGAGAAGATCATCTACTATTCGAATTACGTCGTCATTGAGCCGGGCACGCAGGAAGTGCAGGTCAACCAGCTCCTCGACGAAGACGAGTACCTGAATCTCCGCACCAAGGCAAAGGAAGAGAACGATACCGCGTTCATGGCGGATATCGGTGCCCCAGCCGTACGCGAGCTGCTCCGCCGCATCGACGTCGACACGCTCACGGATACGCTCCGCGCGCAGGTCGTGACCGAGACATCGCAGCATCGCAAGAAGATGCTGCTCAAACGGCTCAAGATCGTCGACGCATTCCGCAACTCGGGCGATTCGGGTGAGACCCGCAACCGTCCGGAGTGGATGATTCTCGATGTCGTGCCGGTCATTCCGCCGGACCTTCGTCCGCTGGTCCCATTGGACGGCGGACGATTCGCCACGTCGGATCTCAACGATCTGTACCGCCGCGTCATCAACCGCAACAACCGTCTGCAGAAGTTGATCATGCACCGCGCGCCGGAAGTCATTCTCCGGAACGAGAAGCGCATGCTGCAGGAAGCGGTGGACGCGCTGTTCGACAACGGGCGTCGCTCCAAGGCCATTCGTGGCCGCGGCAAGCGTCCGCTCAAGTCGCTGTCCGATATGCTCAAGGGCAAGCAGGGCCGGTTCCGTCAGAACCTGCTCGGCAAGCGCGTGGACTACTCGGGTCGTTCGGTGATCGTCGTCGGCCCCGAGCTCCAGCTGCATCAGTGCGGTCTTCCCAAACTGATGGCGCTCGAACTGTTCAAGCCGTTCATCATCCACAAGCTGGTGGAGAAGGGCATTGCCGAAACGGTGAAGCGCGCCAAGAAGATCGTGGAGCGCGAATCGCCGGAGGTCTACGAGATTCTCGAAGAGATCATCCGCGACCACCCGGTGCTCCTGAACCGCGCGCCGACGCTGCACCGCCTGGGCATCCAGGCTTTCGAGCCCGTGCTGGTGGAAGGCAAGGCCATTCGTATTCACCCGCTGGTCTGCGCGGCGTTCAACGCGGACTTTGACGGCGATCAGATGGCCGTGCACGTGCCGTTGTCGTTCGAGGCCCAGCTCGAGGCGCGCCTGCTCATGCTGTCGTCGAACAACATTCTCAAACCGTCGGATGGACGTCCCGTCGCCGAGCCCAGCCAGGACATCGTGCTCGGCTGCTATTTCGCGACGAAGGCGCCGGTCAACTTCAACACGGTCGACGAGAAGACGCTGCGTCGGTTCACCAACGAGGCCGAGATCGAGATGGAGCTCGCGCTCCAGCGCCTCACGCGCCACAGCGCCCTGCTCTACTACGTGCGGGACATCAGCGGCAACCGCTGGGAGAAGACCACGGCGGGTCGCGTGTTGTTCAACGCGATCGTGCCGAAGGAGCTGGGCTACAAGAATCTCGACATGAAGAAGAAGGTGCTGTCGGAGCTCGTGTTCGAGTCCTACCGTATGGCGGGCCTCGCGGCGACGGTGCAGTTCCTGGATCGGTTGAAGGAATTCGGTTTCGCCAACGCGACCCGCGGCGGCGTGTCGATCGGTATTGAAGATCTGGAAATCCCGGGCGCCAAGGCGCAGCTCCTCGAGGAAGCGGAAGAGCGTGTCGAGCGGTTCCAGCGGGCCTACCAGACCGGCAACATCACGAATGGCGAGCGATACAACAAAGTCATCGATACCTGGACGCACGCGAACTCCGACATCGCCGACGAGATGGTCAAGTCGATGCGCGAGTCGAAGAGCGGGTTCAACCCGGTGTTCATGATGTTCGATTCCGGCTCACGCGGCAGCCGCGACCAGATCCGCCAGCTGGCGGGGATGCGCGGCCTCATGGCGAAGCCGCAGAAGAAACTCACGGGTGGCATTGGCGAAATCATCGAAAGTCCGATCAAGTCGAACTTCCGTGAAGGGCTATCGCCGCTCGAGTACTTCACTTCGACGCACGGTGCTCGGAAGGGTCTGGCCGATACGGCGCTCAAGACGGCGGACGCCGGGTACCTGACACGCCGCCTCGTGGACGTCGCGCAGGACATGACGATCAACGAGGAGGATTGCGGCACGATCCAGGGTCTCGAAGTGTCGGCGCTGAAGGAAGGCGAAGACGTGATCGAGGCGCTGTCGGAACGCGTCGTTGGCAACTTTGCCGCCGAGGATGTGGAAGATCCGCATGAACTCGATGAGTCGGGCCGCCGCACGCTGCTCGTCGAGGCGGGTCAGCTCATCGACGAAGAGACGGCGTCGCAGATCGAGGAGTCGGGCATCGAGATGGTGAAGATCCGCTCCGTCCTCACCTGTGAGGCGAAGCGCGGTCTCTGCCGGATGTGCTATGGCCGCAACCTGGCCACCATGAACGTGGTGGACCTGGGCGAAGCCGTCGGCATCATTGCCGCGCAGTCGATCGGCGAACCAGGCACGCAGCTCACGCTGCGTACGTTCCACATCGGTGGCACGGCGGCGCGTATTGCGGAGCAGACAGCGCGCAAATCGAAGGTGGCCGGCGTCATCGAGTACGGCGATCGTCTGATCTCGGTCACCAATCCCGAAAAGCAGCAGATCGTCACGTCGTACGAAGGCGAGATCATGATCAAGGCGTCGACGGACCACGCGTCCGCCATCGCCGCACGTCTACAGGTTCCGCTTGGCGCCATCCTCATGGTGGGCGACGGCGCGGACGTGAAGCGCGACCAGGTGATCTTCACCTGGGATCCGTACACGAACCCCATTCTCGCCGACGTCGACGGAACAGTCCGGTTCGTCGACATCGTGGAAGACGAGTCGGTGTCGGAGGAGCTCGACGAGCTCACCGGTCTGCGCCAGCGCGTCATCATCGAAGATCGCGAGAAGAAGCTGCACCCGCACATCGAGATCGTGCAGGAAAAGGGCGGAAAGGAGAAGCGCGTGCGCGACTTCATCATCCCGGCGGGCGCACAGCTCACCGTGGAGGATGGACAGCGCATCTATCCGGGTACCACGCTGGCCAAGGTCGGCCGTGAAGCGTACAAGACGCGTGACATCACGGGCGGTCTGCCGCGTGTCGCCGAACTGTTCGAGGCGCGCCGTCCGAAGGATCCTGCCACCATCTCGGAGATTGACGGCGTCGTGCGATTCGGCGACATCAAGCGCGGGAAGCGCGAGATCTACGTTGCGCCGATCAATCACGATGGCTCGCTCGACGAGACGCGTGAGGCCCAGCTGTATGAGGTCGGCGCGGGCAAGCATTTGCGAGTGCACGAGGGCGATCGCGTTCGGGCCGGCGACCGTCTCTCCGAGGGGCCGGTGAATCCGCACGACATTCTGCGGATCAAGGGGCCACGCGCGGTGCAAGAGTATCTGCTCAACGAAGTGCAGGAGGTCTATCGCCTGCAGGGCGTGAAGATCAATGACAAACACATTGGCGTGATCGTCAAGCAGATGTTGCAGAAGGTCCGCATCATGGAGCCGGGTGATACGGAGTTCCTCGAAGGGGAGCACGTGGATCGTCAGGTCTTCCGCGAGGAGAACGACCGCGCCAAGAAGCAGAAGGAGACGCCGGCTACGGCGGAGCCGCTGCTGCTCGGTATTACCAAAGCCTCGCTGACGACGCAGTCATTCATTTCGGCGGCGTCGTTCCAGGAAACCACGCGCGTGCTCACCGACGCGTCCATCCGTGGCGCGAAGGACGATCTCCTTGGTCTCAAGGAGAACATCATCATCGGACATCTCATCCCGGCCGGCACAGGGATGTACCGGTACAATGAAGTGGACATCGAGCTGGCGCAGCCGGAAGGATTCGAGCCGCTCCCGACGATGGCCGAAACGCTGCCGAATGTGTTCTCGATGGCTGATGACGACGAGTTCTCGGCGGTACCCCGTCCGGGCATTCCGGGTCGCGCCGAGTAAGGGGTCGCGAATGTCGAAAAACAGGACGGGCGAGCGAAAGCTCGCCCGTCCTGTTTTTCGTCGGGGACCGGCGCAAGGTGCACCAAAACTCTGCCGCGTTGACAGCTTTGACGCGTGTATCTACCTTCCTTGTTCTCCCGCAGCCACCTTCGGTCGGCGGGAAGCGCTGCCACGGGGCTATCCCGTTCGAATTTTTTTCGGTATTCATGCCAACGATCAATCAGCTCGTCCGTCACGCCCGTCGAGACCTTCCCAAAACGGAGAAATCGCCGGCGCTCAAGTCGAATCCGTTCCGCCGCGGGGTGTGCACGCGCGTGTACACCACCACGCCCAAGAAGCCGAACTCGGCCCTCCGCAAGGTTGCCAAGGTTCGGCTGACCAATGGCTTCGAGATTATCGCCTATATCCCCGGTGAAGGGCACAACCTGCAGGAGCATTCGATCGTGCTCGTGCGTGGTGGCCGTGTGAAGGACCTCCCGGGTGTTCGCTACCACATTGTTCGTGGCTCGCTCGACGCCTCCGGCGTGAACGGCCGCAACCAGAGCCGCTCCAAGTACGGCACGAAGAAGCCAAAGGCTGGCGCGGCGGGAGGTAAGAAGTGAGTCGCCGCAAAGGATCCGTCAAGCGCCCCATCCTCGCGGATGCGCGTTATGACAGCCAGACTGTTTCGAAGTTCATCAACGCCATGATGCTCCAGGGGAAGAAGTCGACCGCTGAGCGCATCTTCTACGGCGCTATGGACCTCGTCGAGAGCCGCACAAACCAGCCGGGCGTCAACGTCTTCAAGCAGGCGCTGGCGAACCTCAAGCCCGTCGTTGAAGTGAAGAGCCGCCGCGTCGGTGGTGCCACCTATCAGGTGCCGGTGGAAGTCCGTCCGGAGCGCCGCACGGCGTTGGCCATGCGCTGGCTGATCAACTACTCGCGCGATCGCAACGAGAAGTCGATGCCGGAAAAGCTCGCTGCCGAAGTGATCGCCGCGTCCAAGGGCGAAGGGAATGCGGTAAAGAAAAAGGAAGACACGCACCGCATGGCGGACGCAAACAAGGCATTCGCTCACTATCGCTGGTAGCATCGTTTTTTCGAGCACTAAAGAACCCCGCCGGTCTCGAACCGGCGGGGTTCTTCGTATCCATGAGACACATGGGCCGATCGCCGCGGGCGACGCGGGCACGACGCCTGCCTGAGAGAGCGCTCATCACGGAGGATTCCATGAGCGACATCCGGAAGAATCGCGGCGATCAGTTCAAGGACCAGCTTGCGGAGCGCGGCAATCCGCATGGCGGCCGCGGCCGACGCGCCGAGCGGAATATCGAAGAGCAGTTTACGTCTCACACTGGTCGTCCGATGGGCGAGCAGCGTCCGGCGAGGGGAGCGCGTCAGCCGAATGGCGCCGCGCCGCCGAAGACACTTCTCACTCGCGACCAGCACGCGCGAAAAGGTCAGGCGCAGAGCCCGCGCGAGCTGAACCCCAACCAGCCTGAAAAGAAGCGCAACGGGCATCGCCACGGCTGAG
Organism: uncultured Gemmatimonadaceae bacterium; assembly: GCA_963817955.1. GTDB lineage: Bacteria > Gemmatimonadota > Gemmatimonadetes > Gemmatimonadales > Gemmatimonadaceae > JAQBQB01. Next base: position 659,420 of record CAWFQK010000002.1, on the reverse strand, counting down.
TCGGTCACATTCTGCATCGAGAAAGTGAATGCGGCCGCGTTCGTGGCACGCATCTCGTTCATGTTGCGGGGACCGGGTCGGCGTGTGGGGTGGGGCCGGGGTGCGGGAGCGAGAGCTCGGCGCGGTCGGACCAGCAGAGCACGAAGGATTGCAGGTCGCAATTCGGTATGAGGCCCGGTGACCATCGTTGAGTCGAGGTGCGTCATGGGCTTCCATTCTATCAAACACGCGGCGGCGATCGCCGGAGTCGTTCTCGCCTCCTTCCTGGCTCCTGCCCTGGTGACTGCACAAGTTGTAGTGCGGGGCGTGCTGTACGACGACGCGACCGGTTCACCCGTCCGCGGCACCGTGATGCTCGTCGATCCGGCGACCAACGCGCCGGTCGTTCACGCGACCACCGATTCGCTCGGGAACTTCGACCTGAAGACGACGACTGGTGTTTACCAGATCGCGGCAGTCCGTTCGGGTTACACGTCGATACTGTCAGCGCCGATTCATTTCGACAATGGCGAGCGCCTCACCGTGCGCGTTCCGATCGCGATATCGGGCGACCCGCAACACCAGATTGGCGTCATCGAGCACATTCGTCCGGATCCGAGCGCGGTCAAGGCAGCAGAGATGCAGCAGCGCGCGGCAGTGGTGCCTGGCTTCGCCAGCCGAAAGGCATTAGGCCTCGGGCTCCACTACGATCGTAGCGACCTCGACAAAGCGAACGTGAGCTCGTTGGGGCAGTTCCTTCAGCGCGTGCCGGGATTGTCGGTGCTGAATCCTGGGTTTACTTCGACGATGCAGATGACGCGCAGCAGTCCTGATATGAATTTTGGCTTTGCGGGTTCGGCGGCTACGGCGTGTCGCATCGGCTGGTTTGTCGACGGCCATCGAATGGACACCCATGGGAGTACGGACCCGATCACGGACGGGCTTGGCTCCATGTCGCTCGACACCGTGGAGGCAATCGAGGTATTCCGCGGTCTCTCGGAAATGCCGGTTGAGTTTGCGGCGCCCGACCTTCGCTGCGGTGCGATCGCGATCTGGACGCGGCGCGGATAGGCGGAGTGTGCTAGCAGTGTGAGTACCGCACGATCTGACGGCATCGTGTAGAGCCACGGTACGCCCGAAACGGACTGTGGCTTGCCCGTTGACACGGGACGAAGCTCCGATAAATTCAGGGGGCTAAGGGTGTTGGGCTTCGGTTGGTCCAGTGCCTTTGGTAGATGACTTCGGCGAGCTGCGCGCCGACACTTATGGGCCTGCATCACGCAGGGGCCTGCTGCCGATCGACGCACTCGCGCTGAGTGCAACGACTCCCGACAAGCGACGCAGGACAATTTGACGTCGAGTGCGGTATTGCTCGGCGCGCCTTGGGTCCCCACTCGCGCAGCAGTGACGAGTACACCCGGCGATGGCGGATGGACACCGGCTCCTCTGGAGCGCCCGGTCCACCCGCGTTTTTGCTGGTGGAAGGACGAACACTAATCGCTTGCTGCGCGCGGTTAGAGGAAAGGACTTGGTTCGATTTTCAAAACGACAAAGAATCTGGTTCCGTTTTTTTCAGGAATCTGCAACTAGCAACTAGCAGCGACTTTCTATGCCCCGCGTAACCCAGCTCGAGCAGTATCGCAATATCGGCATCATGGCCCACATCGATGCTGGTAAGACGACCACGACCGAGCGTATTCTTTACTATACCGGCAAGCAGCACAAGATCGGCGAAGTGCATGAGGGCTCCGCCACGATGGACTGGATGGAGCAGGAACAGGAGCGTGGCATCACGATCACGTCGGCTGCGACGACCTGCTTCTGGAAGCGCCATGGCCTGAGCGATGAGAGCGGCGAAGGTCCGCTGTACCGGATCAACATCATCGATACGCCGGGCCACGTGGACTTCACCGTCGAAGTGGAGCGCTCGCTTCGCGTGCTCGACGGCGCGGTCACGCTGCTCGATTCCGTCGCCGGCGTAGAGCCGCAGACGGAAACCGTCTGGCGGCAAGCAGACCGGTACGGCGTTCCGCGCATCATCTTCGCCAACAAGATGGATCGTGTCGGCGCCGACTTCGGTCGCTGTATGGCGATGATTCGGGATCGTTTGTCGAAGGACGCGTTTCCGCTTCAACTGCCGGTTGGCTCGGGCGAACTGTTTACGGGCCACATCGACGTCATCGAGCGCAAGCAGTTCATCTTCAACGAAGACACGCTTGGCAAGACGTTCGAAGTCGTCGACGTGCCGGAGCAGTACCGCGCCGCGGTCGAGTCAGCACGCCACGACCTGATTGACCATGCCGTTGCGCAGTGCGACGAACTGATGGAGAAGTATCTGAGCGGCGAGGAGTTGTCGAACGAAGAAGTCCGTCGTGCTGTGCGCACGGCGACGGTGGCCGGGAAGATGGTCCCCGTGCTGTGCGGCGCCTCGTTCAAGAACAAGGGCGTCCAGGCGCTGCTCGACTCGGTGATCGACTTTCTGCCGTCGCCGCTCGACGTGAAGGCGATCGAGGGCCATCTGCCGCACCACGACGAGCACAAGGCGACGCGCCCCGTCGAGGACGACGCGCCGTTCGCAGCGCTGGCGTTCAAGATCGCGACCGACCCGTTCGTCGGAAAGCTGACGTTCTTCCGCGTGTACTCAGGCGTGCTCAAGTCGGGCTCCTACGTCTACAACTCGACGAAGGACAAGCGCGAGCGCGTGAGCCGCGTGCTGCAGATGCACGCCAACAAGCGCGAAGAAATCGAGGAAGTGCGCGCCGGCGACATCGCTGCCGCGATCGGCCTCAGAGACACGCGCACCGGCGATACGATGTGCGATGATGAGCATCCGATCATCCTCGAGGCGATGAAGTTTCCGAATCCCGTCATCGACGTCGCGATCGAGCCGAAGACGAAAGCGGACCAGGACAAGCTCGGCATCGCGCTGGCGAAGCTGTCGGAAGAAGATCCGACCTTCCGCGTCCACACGGACGAAGAGACGTCGCAGACGATCATTTCGGGCATGGGCGAACTGCACCTCGAGATCATCGTCGACCGCATGATGCGCGAGTTCAAGGTGGACGCGAACATCGGCCGCCCACAGGTGGCCTACCGCGAGACCATTCGCAAGCGTGTGGAAAAGGTCGAAGGCAAGTTCATCCGTCAGTCGGGCGGTAAGGGCCAGTACGGCCACGTCGTCATCAACATGGAGCCGTCCGAAACTGGGGCTGGCTTCATTTTCGAGGACAAGGTCGTGGGCGGCGCGATCCCGCGTGAGTACATTGCGCCGGTGGAACAGGGTATCAAGGAAGCGTTGGAGAATGGCGTGCTCGCCGGATACCCGATGGTCGATGTGAAAGTGGAGCTGGTGTACGGCTCATATCACGAAGTGGATTCCAGCGAAATGGCGTTCAAGATCGCCGGATCGATGGCCTTCAAGGAAGCGGCGAAGCGCGCGCACCCCGTGATTCTCGAGCCAATGATGAACGTCGAGGTGGTAACACCGGACGCGTTCATGGGCGACGTGCTCGGCGATTTGTCGGCACGCCGCGGCAAGATCGGCGGAATGACCCAGCGCGGCGAAGCGCAGGTGATCGCCGCGACGGTGCCGCTCGCCGAGATGTTCGGGTATTCCACGAAGCTGCGTTCGATGTCCCAGGGACGCGCGGTGTACTCGATGGAGTTCGCGCACTATGACGAAGTACCGAAGGCGAAGGCGGAAGAGATCGTCAGCAAGGTGAAGGCGTAAGACGGTCGCTCGTTGCTGATCGCTGGTTCAACCAGGAACACGCAACCAGCAACCAGTAGAGACTCAAACAATCCAGGACGCGAACAATGGCAAAGGCAAAGTTCGAGCGGAACAAGCCGCACGTAAACGTCGGTACGATTGGCCACGTCGATCACGGCAAGACGACACTGACCGCGGCGCTGACGAAGGTGTCGTCGGAGCGTGGGTACGGCACCAAGTACATCGCCTACGACGAAGTCGCCAAGGCATCGGAGTCGCAGGGGCGTCGTGACTCGACGAAGATTCTGACGATCGCAACGAGCCACGTGGAGTACGAGACGAAGGCGCGCCACTACGCGCACGTCGACTGCCCGGGCCACGCCGATTATGTCAAGAATATGATTACGGGCGCCGCGCAAATGGACGGCGCGATCCTCGTGGTGAGCGCGGTCGATGGCCCGATGCCGCAGACGCGTGAGCACATCCTGCTCGCCCGTCAGGTGAACGTGCCGTCAGTCGTCGTGTTCCTCAACAAGTGCGACATGGTAGAGGACGCGGAGCTTCTCGACCTCGTCGAGCTCGAGGTGCGCGAGCTGCTCAGCAAGTACAATTATCCGGGCGACGAGCTGCCGGTCATCCGCGGCTCGGCCACGGGTGCGATTGCCGGCGATCCGAACTGGGTAGCGCGCCTGGAGGAACTCTACGACGCGCTCGACAGCTACATCCCGGAGCCCGTCCGCGAGATCGACAAGCCGTTCCTGCTCCCGGTCGAAGACGTATTCTCAATTACGGGCCGCGGCACGGTTGCGACTGGTCGTATCGAGCGCGGCATCATCAAGGTCGGTGAGGAAGTCTCGCTCGTCGGCTTCGGCTCGGACAAGAAGTCGATCGTCACGGGCGTCGAGATGTTCCGCAAGCTGCTCGATCAGGGCCAGGCCGGCGACAACGTCGGTCTCCTGCTCCGCGGCGTCGACAAGAAGGACATCGAGCGCGGTATGGTGCTCGCCAAGCCCGGTTCGATCAAGCCACACACGAAGTTCGAAGCCGAGGTCTACGTCCTGAACAAGGACGAGGGCGGCCGCCACACGCCGTTCTTCAAGGGCTATCGTCCGCAGTTCTACTTCCGCACGACCGACGTCACCGGTTCGGTCGAGCTGCCGGCTGGCACCGAGATGGTGATGCCGGGCGATAACATCCAGATGACGATCGAGCTGATCGCCCCGATCGCGATGGAGGAGCAGGTTCGCTTTGCCATCCGTGAAGGCGGCCGCACCGTCGGCGCTGGTGTCGTCACGAAGATCCTCGCGTAATGCGTTTGGTTGCTCGTTGCTGGTTGCTCGTCGCTGGAAACAGCAGCGAGCAACCAGCGGCAAACAACCAGCAACCAGCAACTAGCAACCAGTAACTCTCAATGGCCGGTAGAATTCGCATCCGCCTCAAAGCCTTCGATCACGCCGTGATCGATCAGGCCGCGGCGGACATCGTGCGGACGGCGGAAAAGACGGGCGCTCAGGTGTCCGGTCCGATTCCGCTTCCCACCAAGACGCAGCGCTGGACGGTGCTCCGTTCGCCGCACGTCGACAAGAAGTCGCGCGAGCAGTTCGAGCTGAAGACGCACAAGCGTCTGATCGACATTCTCGATTCGCGCGCGCAGACGGTGGACGCGTTGACGAAGCTGGATCTCCCGGCCGGCGTCGACGTCGAAATCAAGGTCGAGTAGGCACCACGACGCAGGCGGGGGACGGTGCTCGCATCTCGTTGCTTGGTATGACGAGCCACGGGCCACCACGACCGTTTCCGCCACAGTCCAACTGTCAATTCCGACAGTGACTCAGCTGAGGTTTAGAAATTCATGATTGGCATCATTGGCAAGAAGCTGGGCATGACCCAGATCTTCAACGAACAGGGCCAGCAGATCCCGGTGACGGTGATCGAAGCCGAGCCCAACCCGGTGCTCGCCGTGACGGACAAGGCGAAGGCCGGACATGCGTCCGTGCAACTCGGTTACGGCCAGTCGCGTCTGCGGCGCGCCTCGGTCAAGGGAGAAGGCAAGCCCAAGGGACATCGCGCGTCGCTCGCCACCGTCGGTCACGCCCACAAGGCGGGACTCTCCGCGCCGCCGCGCATTCTGCGCAGCGTGCGTCTCGATGAGCCGGGCAACGCGACGATCGAGATCCCGTCGTACAATGTCGGCGATCTGATCAAGGTCGACATCTTCGCCGTCGGCGATACGGTCAAGGTGACTGGCACCACCAAGGGCCGCGGTTTCCAAGGCGTCGTGAAGCGCTATGGCATTGGCGGCGGTCCGAACACGCACGGCAACACCAAGCATCGCCGTCCCGGTTCGATCGGACCCGGCACGGATCCGTCGCGCGTCATCAAGGGCAAGAAGATGCCCGGCCACTATGGCGACGAGCGGCACACGCAGACGCATCTCCGCATCGAAAAGATCGACACGGAGCGCAACCTGATCTATATCCGCGGCTCGATCGCCGGTAAGCCCGGTGGCATCGTGGTCGTTCGGAAGCAGGCTTAATCCATGGCTGACAACACGACAGGAACCTCGTTCCAGGCGGCCGCCTATACGGCGCAGGGGACGGTGCGCGACAAAGTCGCGCTCCCCGAGACGCTGTTCGACGGCACCGTGAACATGCCGGTGATGCACCAGGCGGTGAAGGCATTTCTTGCCAATCAGCGCCAGGGCAACGCCTCGACCAAGATCCGCAAGTACGTGACGGGCGGTAATCAGAAGCCGTGGAAGCAGAAGGGTACGGGCCGCGCCCGTGCCGGATCCACGCGCGCGCCGCATTGGGTGGGCGGCGGCACGGTGTTCGGTCCGACGCCGCGCAGCTACGCGCAGTACGTGCCACGCCAGGTACGCGCCCTCGCCCGAAAGAGCGCGCTCAACGCCCGCGCCCGCGAGGACGCGATCTACGTCATCGACCTTTTCCAATACGATGCGCCGAAGACGTCGCGCATGAAGGCGCTGGTCGATACCCTCGGCGTTGCTGACCGCAAGGTGCTCATTCTTACCGACGGCGTAAAGCCGAACGTATTCCTGAGTGCGCGCAATTTGCCGACGGTGCACGTGATGCCGTACTCGGACGTGTCCACCTACCACATTCTGTGGTCGGACTTCGTGCTCATCGAGGCGGGGGCGTTAGGCCACACGCTCGAGCCAATCGCCGAAGCGCGTGAGGCCGTGAGCGAGGCATCATTGGCGAAGAAGACGGTCAAGACCGCAGCAGCCAAGAAGGCGCCGGCCAAGAAGGTCGCAAAGAAGGCTGCTCCAGCGGCCAAGAAGCCCGTGGCCACGAAGGCTGCCGCCAAGAAATCGCCAGCGGCGAAGAAGCCCGCGGCCAAGAAGAAGGGGAAGTAAGACATGCCGACACTACATCGCACCATCGTGCGTCCGCTGATCACCGAGAAGAGCTCGGCGGCGTATCAGGCGCGCAAGGAGTACACCTTTGAGGTGCACCCCGACGCGAACAAACCGCAGATCCGTTCGGCGATCGAGCAGCTCTTCGGCGTGAAAGTTACCGGCGTCTGGACGTCGAACGTGCGCGGCAAGGAGAAGCGCATGGGCAAGAACGTCGGTCGTCGCCCCAATTGGAAAAAGGCCATCGTGACGCTCCGTGAGGGCGACACGATTGAGATCTTCGAAGGCTGAGCCGGAGCGCATAGACCATGGGAATTCGTCAATTCAAGCCGGTGACCAAGGGCACGCGCTTTCGGACGGTGTCGGATTTTTCCGACATCACGACGAGCACGCCCGAAAAGTCGCTGCTCGAGCCGATCAAGAAGAGCGGTGGCCGTGACAATCACGGGCACATTTCGATGCGGCGTCGTGGCGGCGGTCACAAGCGTCAGTACCGCATCATCGATTTCAAGCGCAACAAGCACGGTGTGGCCGGCACGGTCACGACCGTTGAGTACGATCCAAATCGTTCGGCGCGTATCGCGCTGGTGACGTACGCCGACGGCGAGAAGCGCTACATCCTTCATACGAAGGGCCTGGCGGTGGGCGACAGCGTGATGGCGGGCCCAGGCTCGGACATCCGCACCGGCAATGCGTTGCCACTGGCAGAAATGCCGCTCGGCACCGCGGTGCACAACATCGAGCTCAAGATCGGCAAGGGTGGACAACTCTGCCGCTCGGCAGGCATGTCGGCGCAGGTCGTGGCGAAGGAAGGCGACTATGTGACGTTGCGCATGCCGTCGACGGAAATGCGTCTCGTGCACGGTCGCTGCTATGCGACGATCGGCACGGTCGGCAACGAGGAGCACGAACTCATCTCGTGGGGCAAGGCCGGCAAGACGCGCTGGAAGGGACGTCGTCCGAAGGTGCGCGGCGAGGTCATGAACCCAGTCGACCATCCGCATGGTGGTCGTACGCATGGCGGACGCAACGTCGTGAGCCCGTGGGGCAAGAAGGAAGGCGTCAAGACGCGCAACAAGAAGAAGTCGTCGCAGCGCCTGATCGTCCGTGGGCGGAAGCGCGGTAAGGCCACGCAATAAAACGGTTACTGGTTACTCGTTACTCGTTTCTCGTCATCACGAGTAGCGAGCCACGAGCAACGAGCAACGAAACCGAGATTCCGATATGGGTAGAAGCGTAAAGAAAGGCCCGTTCGTTCAGGAAGCGCTCGCCAAGAAAGTGGGCGCACTGAACGCCAAGAGCGAGAAGCGCGTGATCAAGACCTGGTCACGGGCGAGCACGGTGCTGCCTGAATTCGTAGGCCACACCTTCGCGGTGCACAACGGTAACAAGTTCATCCCGGTCTACGTGACGGAGAACATGGTCGGGCACAAGCTCGGTGAGTTCGCGCCGACGCGCCTGTTCCGTGGACATACCGGCCAGAAGGCGGTCGACAAGAAGACGTCGGCTCCATCGGCCGCTCCGGCACGGGGAGGCAAGTAGCCCATGGCTGCCGAAGCTCGCGCGACTCAGCGCTCCGCGCGCCAGTCGCCTTACAAGATGCGGCTCGTCATTGACGAAATCCGCGGCAAGAGCGTGAATGATGCGCTTGCCTATCTGGCATTTTCCAAGAAACACGCCGCCAAGCAGATCGAGAAAACGCTGCGCTCGGCGGTGGCGAACGCCGAGCACGCGGCGCGCGAGGGCAATACTTCGCTCGACGTGGACGCGCTCTACGTGAAGCACGCGGTCGTCAACGAGGGGCCGAAGCTCAAGCGCTTCATGCCCGCGGCGATGGGCCGTGCCACTCCAATTCAGAAGCGGACGAGCCACGTGGAAATCGTAATCGCCGAGAAGGAAGGCCGCTAATGGGACAGAAGACACATCCGATCGGCTTCCGACTCGGAATCTCGAAGGACTGGAAGTCCCGCTACTACGCGGGACGCGAACTGCCCGCGCTGCTCCGTGAAGACGAGTTGCTGCGCAAGTATCTCAAGGCCCGGCTCGGCCACGCAGCGATCGCGGACATCATCATCGATCGCAAGCCGGGCAAGGTCGTCGTGACGTTGCACACTGGCCGTCCGGGTGTCGTGATCGGTAAGAAGGGCGCGGAAGTCGACAAGCTCCGCGATGAGCTCGCCCATCTCACCGGCAAGGAAGTCGGAATCAACGTCGAAGAGATCAAGCGTCCCGAGCTCAGCGCGCAGCTCGTGGCGGACAACATTTCCAGCCAGTTGGCGCAGCGTATCTCCTTCCGGCGTGCCATGAAGCGTGCCGTACAGAGCGCCATGCGCATGGGCGCCCAGGGGATCAAGGTCAAGGCGGGTGGCCGGCTCGGAGGCGCAGAGATCGCGCGTGTCGAAGGCTATCACGAGGGTCGTGTGCCACTGCACACGCTGCGCGCCGACATCGATTACGCGACGTCAACCGCGAGGACGACGTTCGGCGCCATCGGCGTCAAAGTCTGGATCTTCAAGGGCGAGAAAGTCGATGATCGTCGCGGCACCACCTACTCCTCCGGCATGTAAGGAGGCGATGAGACAATGCTGAGTCCAAAGCGCGTCAAATTCCGTAAGCGGTTCAAGGGTCGTACGACGGGTCTCGCCCATCGTGGCAGCGAGATCTCGTTCGGCACCTTTGGCCTGCAGACGTTGGAGCCGGGGTGGATCACGGCTCGTCAGATCGAAGCTGCCCGTGTGGCGCTCACGCGTCACATCAAGCGCGGCGGCAAGGTATGGATCCGGATCTTCCCCGATAAGCCGATTACGAAGAAGCCCGCCGAGACCCGCATGGGAAAAGGCAAAGGTTCTCCGGAACTGTGGGTGGCGGTGGTGAAGCCGGGCCGAGTGATGTTCGAGCTCGAGGGCGTGACGCGTGAAATCGCCGAGAAGGCGATGGCGCTCGCTGCGGCCAAGATGCCGGTGAGGACTAAGTTCGTTGCCCGAGAGGAGGCCCCGACCCATGCGAGCTGACGAAATTCGCGAAATGGCGAACGATGATATCGCGGCGCGGATCCGCGAGCTCGAAGAGGAGCAGTTCCGGCTGAAGTTCCGGAGCGCGACCGAGCCCCTCGAGGACCCGCTGCGCCTACGAGTGATTCGCAGGAACCTGGCGCGCCTCAAGACGGTGCTGCGCGAACAGACCACCGCTGCGCGCGGATGAGAGGAGCGACTGACCCATGGCTGAGATGACCAATACGAACAGCGCTGACACGCGCGCCACGCGGAAGACACGCGAAGGCGTCGTGGTGAGCGACAAGATGCAGAAGACCGTGGTGGTGGCGATCGAACGTCGCGTGCCGCACCCGGTGTATGGGAAGATGGTGACCCGCACCAAGCGGGTAAAAGCGCATGACGAGGAGAACACCGCCAAGACCGGCGACACGGTGCGGATTGCGGAGACGCGTCCCCTGTCGAAGGACAAACGCTGGCGTGTGGTCGAAATCGTCACGCGGGCGCGCTAACGGAGACGACCGATGATTCAGCAAGAGTCGATGGTCAAGGTCGCCGACAACTCGGGCGCGAAGACCGCACAGGTCATTCGTGTGCTGGGCGGTACCCGCCGGCGGTATGCCGGGCTCGGGGACGTCGTGATCGTGGCTGTGAAGAACGCCCTGCCAAACGGCACGGTAAAGAAGTCGGAGGTCGCGCGTGCGGTGGTCGTGCGCACGGCGAAGGAGACGCGACGGAAGGATGGGAGCTACATCCGGTTCGATGAGAACGCCGTCGTCATCATCAACGATCAAGGGGAGCCCCGGGCGACCCGCATCTTCGGTCCCGTGGCGCGCGAGCTCCGCGAGAAGAAGTACATGAAGATCGTGTCATTGGCGCCCGAGGTGATCTGACATGCGTATTCTCAAGTATCGCAAGATGGACCGGCCGAAGCCGGTGAATCGCAAGCGCCACGCAGACAACGCGGAGCGCGCGAAGCTGCACGTCGCCAAGGGCGACACGGTTCGAGTGGTACGCGGCGATGATAAGGGCAAGGAAGGCAAGGTCCTGCGCGTGTACCTGAAGACCGGTCGCGTGACAGTCGATGGCGTGAACATCGTGAAGCGGCACCGCCGCGCACGCACGCCCGACGAGCAGAGCGGCATCGTGGATTTCCCGGCGCCGATCCATGCCTCGAACGTGATGCTGCTCGATCCCAAGAGCGGGGCACCGACGCGCGTGCGTCGGCAGCTCGACGAAGACGGAACCAAGGAGCGGATCAGCGTGAAGAGCGGGGAAGCCATCCCCCGCGCGCGCTGACGCTCGAGGAATAGACTATGGCGACGAAGGAAAAGGAAAAGGAAAAGAAGGGCGGCTCTTCCAAGGGCGGCAAGAAGGGCGAGACGAAGCAGCGGGGTCCGCACGCGGGCGCTGGGCTGCCAGTTCCGTCGCCGCGCCTGAAGGCATTTTATCAGGAGACGGTGCGTCCGAAGCTCTCGCAGCAGTTCGGATTTACCAATCCGCACCAGGTGCCGCAGCTCGAAAAGATCGTCATCAACGTGGGCGTCGGCGAAGCGATCAAACAGCCGAAGGCGCTCGATTCGGTGGTGGACGAACTGGCTCGCATCACGGGCCAGCTGCCGGTTCGCAAAAAGGCGAAGAAGTCGATCGCCAACTTCGGACTCCGTCAGGGCCAGGAGATTGGCGCGGCGGTGACGCTGCGTGGCGCTCGCATGTGGGAGTTCCTCGACCGGTTCATTACGGTTGCGGTCCCGCGAGTGCGCGACTTCCGTGGCTTCGGCACGAAATCGTTCGACGGGAGAGGCAACTACTCTCTTGGGATCAAGGAGCAGATGATCTTCCCCGAAATCAACTACGACGAAATCGAGTCGATCCACGGGATGGACATTACCCTCGTCACGAGCACGAACAAGGATGACCAGGCGTATGCGCTCCTCAAGGAGCTCGGCCTGCCGTTCCGCTCCGACGATAAGAAGGGCGGAAGGGCGATGTAGACGGGTGACTGGTGACTGGCTGCTGGTAACGACCAGCACCGAGCCACCAGCAACAAGCACGACCAACCCTAAGTAGAGAGTACTGCGATGGCTCGTAAGGCCATGATCGAGAAGAGCAAGCGGAAGCCGAAGTTCCAAGTGCGGGTTCACCACCGGTGCGGCCGTTGCGGCCGTTCGCGTGCGTTCCTCCGCCGTTTCGGCCTCTGCCGTATCTGCTTCCGCCAGCTGTCGCTGGAAGGAATGATCCCGGGCGTGCGGAAAGCCAGCTGGTAGCGGACGGAGAGACGAGATGCGGGTCGGGGTGTGTCCCGGTGTTCCGTATCTCGCTGCCCGTGTCCTGCGAACCCGCTGTTCCCGCTGTCCCATTTTCACCATCAATCCTCCACGTCCGCAAGGATACGAGAGGAGTAGGAATTTCTCATGAGCATGAGTGACCCGATCGCCGACATGCTGACGCGGATTCGCAACGCTTGCGGAGCGAAGCACCGTCGCGTCGATATGCCGCTGTCGAAGATGAAGACCGAGATCGCCCGCGTCCTGAAGGAGAACCACTACATTCAGGACTACACCACCCTCGAGACAGAAGAGGGCAAGCATGTGCTGCGCGTGCGTCTCAAGTACGCCGGCGGCCAGTCCGTCATTCGCCAACTGCAGCGCGTCTCGACCCCAGGCTTGCGCAAGTACGTTGGCGCGGCCGACATCCCGCGTGTGCGCAACGGGCTTGGTCTCGCGATCGTGAGCACCAACAAGGGCTTGATGTCCGACCGTGAGGCGCGGCAGGCGCGCACCGGCGGCGAGCTCGTCGCCGTCGTCTGGTAGGAGATCAACGACCATGTCACGTATCGGAAAGCTTCCCATCACCGTGCCGAACGGCGTGACGGTGACGGTTGACGGTAATACCGTGAAGGTGAAGGGCCCCAATGGCGAGTTGTCGCACAAGCTCCCCGGCGGCATCACGATGGAGCGCGAGAACGACACGCTCAACGTGCTGCGCGCGTCGGAGGAGACGAATCACAAGTCGCTTCATGGCCTCACCCGTTCGCTGATCGCGAACATGGTGGAGGGCGTGACGAAGGGCTACAAGAAACAGCTCGAGATCACGGGCGTCGGCTACAAGGCAGAAGTGCGTCCCTACGGACTGCAGCTCGCTCTGGGCTTCTCGCACACGATCGAGTACAAGGCGCCGGCCGGCATCAAACTGACCGCGCCGCAGCCAACGGCGATCATCATTGCCGGGTCGGACAAGGCGCTCGTTGGCCAGGTCGCAGCTGAGCTACGCAACCTCCGTCCCCCCGAACCATACAAGGGGAAGGGCATCAAATACGCTGGCGAAGTCATTCGCCGTAAGGCCGGTAAGGCGGGGGGCAAGTAACCATGCCAGCAATTCCGAAGACACGCGAGCAGTATCGCTTTCGTCGCCATCTCCGCGTGCGCAAAAAATTGTCGGGTACGGCGGCGCGTCCGCGTCTCGTCGTGTTCCGTTCGCTCAAGCACATCACCGCGCAGCTCGTCGACGACGACGCCGGCCGCACGCTGATGACGGTGACCAGTACGGACATCGTCGGCAAGAAGACGGAGAAATCGGTCGAGGTAGGCAAGCGCATCGCCGCCCGGGCAAAGGAAGCGGGAATCACGACTGTCGTGTTCGACCGCGCCGGGTACAAGTATCACGGCCGCGTGAAAGCGGTGGCCGACGGAGCCCGCGAAGGCGGGTTGGAGTTCTAAATGGAACAGAATAAGAATTCGACGCCAGCCGGCTCGACCGGCGGCGGTGAGCGGACTGGCCAGGGCGCCACGGGCGGTCAGGGCGGCGGCTTCGGCGGCGGTCGTGGTCCCGGTGGCGGCGGCGGTGGTGCTCGCAGCGGTGGCGGTGGCCGTGGCCGTGGCGGCGCTGGCGCTGGTCGTGGCCGAGGTGCTCCAGGCGGTGGTGGCGCGGGTCGCGGTCGCGGTGGTCCCGGCGGCGGTGGTCCAGGCGGCGGTGACAACCGAGGCGGTGGTGACCGTGGCGGACGTGGTGGACGTGAAGGCGGGCGTGGCGGTGACGATCGCGGTCGTGGCGGCGAGGGCAGCGATCTCGTCGAGAATGTGATCGCCATCAATCGCGTCGCGAAGGTCGTGAAGGGCGGTCGCCGGTTCTCTTTCAACGCGCTCGTGGCAGTCGGTGATGGCCAGGGCAAAGTCGGCTTCGCGTCGGGCAAAGCGAACGAAGTGTCGGAGGCAGTCCGCAAGGCTGTTGACGCTGCGCGTCGCAACATGGTGAATATCCCGCTCACGGGCGGCACCATTCCGCACGAAATCGTCGGCAAGCATGGCGCTGGCAAAGTCCTCATGAAGCCCGCTGCGCCTGGTGCCGGTGTGATCGCCGGCGGCGCCGTTCGCGCCGTGATGGAGTGCGCCGGTATTTCAGACATTCTTACGAAGAGCCTCGGGTCCACGAACCCGCACAACATGGTGCGCGCGGCGATGGACGGATTGCAGCACTTGACGACCGTCGAACAGATCGCGCGCGAGCGCGGCATCGAGGTCTCGAGCCTGCAGTACCGGTCGCGTGCCAAGTCGAAGGAGAGGGTCTAATGCCGCGTACATTCGTTTGGCATCCGAGCAAGGGGCCGGCCAAGACGCCGAAGCAGAACCTCCCCGAAACGGGCAACGTTCGCATCAAGCAGATCCGGAGCGGTATTGGGCATTCGTGGCGCATGCGCGCGACGCTCGAGGCGATAGGTCTCAAGCATCACCAGGACATCGTGGTGAAGGCGATCACGCCTGGACTGAAGGGTCAACTCAAGCAGGTCCGCCACCTTGTCGAGGTGGCGCTGGTCGAGGAGGGTAAGTAGATGGCAGGAGATACGGGCTCGAAGATCGGGCTGCACAACCTGAGCGCCGCTCCCGGTGCGACCAAGAATCGCAAGCGCCTTGGCCGCGGTCCGGGCTCTGGCACGGGTAAGACGTCCGGCAAGGGACACAAGGGTAGCAAAGCGCGCGCAGGGCATCACGGTCCAGGTGGTGGCAAGCCGCATTTCGAAGGCGGCCAGATGCCCATCACGCGTCGTCTACCGAAGCGCGGCTTCACGAACCCATTCCGAGTCGAGTCGCAGATCATCCGTCTGGACGATTTGCAGAAGCTCTCTGGTGAGATTACCCGGGAGTCGCTCGCCGAGGTGGGGTTGATCAAGGCCACCAAGGGTCAGGTCAAGGTGCTCTCGAATGGAGAGATCACGCAGGCCATCACGGTGAAGGGGCTGAAGGTCAGCGCCGGTGCCCGTGAAAAAATTGTCGCGGCCGGAGGCCGTGTCGAGGAGTAACATGGCCCAAAACAACGCAGCGTCGGCAGTTCAGAGTCTGTTCAAGACTCCCGAGCTGAAGGACAAGATCCTCTTCACTCTTCTGTGCCTGTTGATCTACCGGATCGGCGCAGCGATCACCTCGCCGGGTATCAACCCGCAGGCGATCGGCGATTTCATCAATTCGCAGAAGAACGGCGGCGGGCTGCTGGGTCTGTACAACCTGTTCACCGGTGGCCAGCTCGCACGGGCCACGGTGTTCGCGTTGGGGATCATGCCGTACATCTCGGCAAGCATCTTCCAGCAGATTGCACAGGCCGTGGTGCCGCAGATCGACAAGATGTCGAAGGACGAGGAAGGCCGGAAGAAGATCAATCAGTGGTCGCGTTACGCGACGGTGGCGCTGGCTGCGGTGCAGGGCTGGGGCTTCTCGATCTTTGCCGAGTCGATCCCGGGCGCGGTAGCGAATCCGGGGTTCAGCTTCCGCATGTCAATGGCGTTCTTTCTCACCGTTGGCGCAATCTTCGTGATGTGGCTCGGTGAGCAGATCACGGAGCGCGGCATCGGCAACGGCGCCAGCCTCATGATCTTCTTCTCGATCGTCGAGCGGATCTGGCCAGGCATCTTTCAGTCATTCAACTTCATCAGTACGGGTGTGGTGGGTGCGTTCTCCATGATCGTACTGATCGTGATCATGATTGCCGTCGTGGCCTCGGTGGTCGCGGTGACGATGGCGGCGCGGCGCGTGCTCATTCAGATTCCGCAGCGCACGATGGCGCGGGGCCGGATGCGCGAGGCGAGCCGCAGCTTCATTCCGCTGCGTATCAACTCGTCCGGCGTGATGCCGATCGTGTTCGCGCAGTCGGTAATCGTCGTGCCGGGTGCGGTTGCGCAGTTCATGGGCAGCGCCCGCATGCGCGACTTTGCCGACCTGATGGCGCCTGGTTCGACCTTGTACTACATCTTCTCGGCCATCCTCATCCTGTTCTTCACGTACTTCTATACGTCGATCATCTTCAATCCGGTCGATCTGGCGGAGAATCTGAAGAAGCAGGGTGGCTTCATTCCGGGCGTGAAGCCCGGCGCGAAAACCGCGGAGTACATCGACGACGTCGTATCGAAGATCACGCTTCCGGGCGCGCTCTTCCTGACGCTGGTCGCACTGCTTCCGATCTGGGTGCTCAAGACGGTGAACGTCCCGTTCAACTTCGGCGGTACCTCGCTGCTCATCGTCGTCGGCGTTGCGCTCGACACGATCCAGCAGATGAACCAGCACCTCCTCCTCCGCAAATACGACGGCTTCATGAAGAAGGGCCGCGTTCGGTTCCGTGGACGGCAGGGCGCGCCTGGTGGGTTCTAGACAGCGGATAGACCTGACGACCTTAGATTGTACGGAGAGGCCCGGCTTTCGCCGGGCCTCTTTCCACGTTGATCCACCTCCCATTCATCTCGTGTCCAGCAACTAGCCCTATGATTATCGTCCTCTTCGGGAAACCCGGTGCCGGAAAAGGCACGCAGGCGCCGTTGCTGGCCGCGGAGCTCGGCGTGCCGACGCTGGCCACGGGTGATGTGCTGCGCGCCGCGGTGCGCGCCGGTACCAGGCTGGGGCTCGAGGCCAAGGGGTGTATGGAGCGCGGCGAGCTCGTGCCGGACTCCGTGATTCTCGGCATCGTCGGTGAAGAGTTGAGCCGGCCACAGTACGCCAATGGCGTCATTCTTGACGGCGTCGTGCGCACGGTGCCGCAAGCGGAAGGGCTCGATCACATGCTCAAGACGCTCGGCCGCAAAGTAGACGCGGTGCTGATGTTCGATATCGAGAATGACGAAATCGTCCGGCGGCTCAGCGGCCGTACGGTGTGCGAGGCCTGCCAGACGCCGTATATGGGGCGCGATGCCGGCAGTGTCTGCGAGAAGTGTGGCGGCACGCTCGTTCGCCGCAAGGACGACGAGCCCGATGCGATCCGCACGCGGCTTCGCGTGTACGACGAACAGACGGCGCCCGTGCTGCAATGGTACCAGAAGAACGGCGGCAAGGTGGTCGTAGTGAATGCCGTTGGCGCCGTTCAGGATGTGACCGCACGCGCGCTGGGAGCGCTCGTTCCGTGATCCAGCTCAAGTCGGCGCGCGAGATCGACCTCATGGCGACGGGAGGCAAGATTCTCGGCGCCACGGTCGAACATCTGCGCCTCGCGGTGCATCCGGGCATCTCCACAGGAGAGCTCGACACGATTGCCGAAGATTTCATTCGCAGCCACGAAGGTGCCACGCCGGCGTTCAAGGGGCTGTACGGATTTCCCGGCAGCATCTGCTCGTCGGTGAACAGCGAGATCGTACACGGGATTCCGTCAAAGAAGCGTGTGCTGAAGGAAGGCGATATCGTGTCGCTCGATGTCGGTGTGGGTTACAAGGGCTACTTCACCGATAGTGCGACGACGGTGGCGGTTGGTGCAATCAGTGCGCAGGCGCAGCGGCTGCTCGACGTTACGCTGCAGTCGCTCGAGGCAGGCATCGCGGCGGCCGTCATTGGCAATCATATCGGCGACATCGGCGCGGCCGTACAGACGGTGGTCGAGAGCGCGGGCTTCAGCGTGGTGCGCGATCTCGTAGGCCACGGCATCGGCGTGGAGTTCCACGAGGATCCGCAGGTGCCGAACTATGGCAAGCCGAAGCGGCGCGAGAAGCTCGTACCCGGGCTCACGATCGCCATCGAGCCGATGGTGAACGTCGGCGGTCCGGCGACCAAGACGCTGGCTGACCGCTGGACGATCGTCACGCTAGACGGCTCGCTCTCGGCGCACTTCGAGCATACGGTGGCGATTACGGAAGAGGGGACGAGGGTCCTGACCCGCGCGAACTAAGCAGGTCGTGCGTGGCTCTGATGTCGGTCGGGGCGCCACGCGCATCCGGCTTGGCGGCCTAGTTGTCAGCGCGCGACCCTTCTGCCGCGTACTTCCATGGGGTAAGCTATCCTAGGCGTCAGTCGCCGTGTTTGTTCGCGTGCTCGGCCCACCGCACCGGCTGCCACGCTGCTCCTCTTTCACCTGCTTTGGAGGTTCTGGATGTTGCTTCGGGGACTCCGCCCATGGCGCGCCGCTGTTTTGCCGCTGCTCTTTGTCGCGGCATCAGCCAGTGCCCAGGCTCACATCACGACGCCGAAGGAATTCTTCGGCCACAATATCGGGGACGACTACTATCTCCCCAACTACGACCAGTTCATGGCGTATTGGCACAAGATCGGCACCGAATCCAACAAGATGCGGGTGATCGAGATTGGGAAGTCGTCCGAAGGACGTCCCCAGCTCGCCGCGATCATCACGGCGCCGGAGAACTTCAAGAATCTCGAGCGGTACCGCCAGATCTCCATGCGACTCGCCAAGGGCGAGGGACTCACCGACGCGCAGGCCAAGGCGATGGCGAAGGAAGGGAAGGCGGTCGTCTGGTACGACGGCGGTCTGCACGCCACCGAAGTCCTTGGTGCGAATCAGCTCATCGAAACGGCCTATCAGCTCATCAGCCGCAACGATGAAGAGACGCAGCGCATTCTCAAGGATGACATCATCCTGGCGGTGCATGCGAATCCCGACGGCATGCAGCTGGTGGCGAACTGGTACATGCAGGAGCAGGATTCGCTCAAGCGGAACATGAACATTCCGCGGCTCTACAACAAATACGCGGGCCACGACGACAATCGCGACTCGTTCATGTCGAACCTGAGCGAGACGAAGAATATCAATCACCTGATGTTCTGGGATTGGCATCCGGTGATCATGTATAACCATCACCAGACTGGTCCCGCCGGCACGGTCATGTTCTCGCCGCCGTTCCGCGATCCATTCAACTACAACATCGATCCGATCGTGGTGATGGGGCTCGACATGGTCGGTGCAGCCATCCATCAGCGTTTGCTCGAGGAGAACAAGCCCGGTTTCACCATGCGCTCTGGCTCGAGCTACTCCACCTGGTGGAATGGCGGCCTGCGCACCATCGGCTACTTCCAGGGCATCATCGGCATTCTCACGGAGTCGATCGGGAACCCGACGCCGGAGCGTATTCCGTTCGTGGCCGAACATCAGCTGCCGCACGGCGACACGCCCGCGCCCGTCGCGCCACAGGTCTGGCACTTCCGCCAGTCGATCGACTACTCGGTTTCGGCGAATTACGCGATCTTCGATCTGGCGTCGCGCTATCGCGAGACGCTGCTCTATGACAAGTACCTGATGGCGAAGCACGCGATCGACGCGGGCAGCACCGACAGCTGGACCGTCAGTGGCAAGCGTGTGGCGGCGGCGGAAGCGGCCCTGAACGCGGGGACGGCCGAGCAGGCTGGCGCGCCCGCTGGTCGCGGTGGACGCGGCGGCCGTGGTGCGGCTCCAGCGGCTCCAGCGGCTCCAGCCGGACGCGGGGGGGCTGCCGGCTCCTTCGACGCGCAGCTGAGTGTCTACAACAACGTGCTGCATGCCAAGGACGCACGTAATCCGCGCGGTTACATCCTGTCCGCCGACCAGCCGGACTTCCCGACGGCGACGAAATTCGTGAACACGCTGCGCCACGTCGGCGTGTACGTCGATCAGGCGACGGCACCATTCTCGGTGAATGGCAAGCAGTATCCCACTGGGTCGTACGTCATCAAGACCGCACAGGCGGCGCGCGCGCAGGTGCTCGACATGATGGAACCGCAGGACCACCCGAACGACTTCGCCTATCCGGGCGGCCCGCCGAAGCGTCCGTACGACAACGCCGGCTGGACCTTGGCCTACGACATGGGTGTGAAGTTCGACCGGGTGCTCGACGGTTTTGATGCGCCGACCAAGCGCATCGAGGGGCTCGCCAAGCCGCTGGCCGGCACGGTCGTCAACCAGCAGGGCGCCGCGGGCTTCCTGTTGTCGCACGACTACAACGATGCAGTGACGGTGATCAATCGCGTCTTCAAGAGTGGCGGTGAGGTCTTCTGGCTGAAAGCGCCCGTGCAGGCAAACGGGAAGACGTATCCCGCGGGGACCTACTTCATCAGCGCCAGCGCTCTTCCGACGATCCAGAAGTCGGCAGTCGATCTCGGTGTCAGCTTCGTGGGCGTGACGGCGCGTCCGATGGACGCCGAGAAGGTCGCACAGAAGCGGATCGCGCTCTACGATCAATACGGCGGCTCGATGACGAGCGGTTGGACGCGCTACGAGTTCGAGCAATTCGAGATTCCCTATCAACTGGTGTACCCGCAGGACATCGACGCGGGTAACCTGAAGAGCAAGTTCGACGTGCTCCTCCTCCCCTCAGGCGCGCAGATTCGTGGCGCGGGCGGCTCGGCGTTCAGCGCCGGCCGTGGGGGTGGCGGTGGGCGGGGCGGCGCTGCGGCGGCAGTCCCAGCCGAGTTCCAGAAGATGCAGGGCAGCCTGACACCAGAGAAGAGCCTGCCGGCGATCAAGCAGTTCCTGAACGACGGCGGAACTGTCATCAGCGTTGGCACGGCGACGTCGATCGGCTATGCGCTCGATCTGCCGATCGAGAACCACCTGGTCGTGCGAGCACCGGGGCAGCCCGATCGCGCGCTGACCGGTGAGGAGTACTATGTGCCGGGTTCGATCCTGCGCGTGTCGGTGGACAACAACCAACCGGTCGCGGCGGGCCTGTCGCAGCAACTCGACGTCTTCTTCGACAACAGTCCCGTGTTCCGGCTCAAGCCGGACGCGATCAACAAGGGCACCCGTGCGGTGGCGTGGTTCGACAACTCGAGTCCGCTGCGCAGTGGCTGGGCATGGGGACAGAACTACCTCGAGGGCGGTGCAGCGGTCGTCGAATCCAGTTACGGGAAGGGGAAAGTCTACCTCTTCGGCCCGGAGATCACGTTCCGCGGCCAGCCACACGGGACGTTCAAGTTCCTGTTCAACGGCATCTATGCGCCGGCTCCCAGTGCGCCCGCACTGGTGCCATGAGGGTGATGATCGAAAGGTGAGGAAAGAGGAAAAAGAAACGCCCGCGCGAAAGCGCGGGCGTTTCTTTTTCCGGTCATGATCCTGGCGCGGAAAGTCGCCAGCACGACGGGCAGACTAGCGTATTCGCCCGAGCGAGAATGACACCGTCACGGCACGTGGCATTCCGGGTTCGAACACTGCCGGTTGTCCGTCGACGAGATCTGGATTCAGGAACGCCGAACCGATGTACTTCGTGTCGGCGACATTGTGCACCGTGACGAATCCTCGCACCCCCCATCCGTTCGCAGCGACGATCGGGCTTCGAAGCTCCGCTGTCACATTGAATATCGTGTATGCAGGAATCACGATCGTATTGAGATCGTTCGCGAAGTACTTGCCGGAATGTTCCATCACGCCCTTGATGCGCGCGGTGCGCAGGCCGGGGATCTCGCTCCCCAGTTCGACGTTCGACATCAGGTTCGGTACTCCCATGACTTGATTGCCGCTGAGGTTGACCGTCTTCCCCTCCTTCGACATATCGATGACCGACGAGTCGACGATGTACATGGAGTACTTGTGGTCGTTGAGCGTGAACGCCGCGTTGGCGAACAAACCATGGGCGGACTGGACGTTGAGTCCGAGCTCCACACCGTTGCGCCGAGCCTTCGCCGCTGTCTGATAGTACCGGCCACCGCTGTAGGGAATGATCTCGTTCCTGACGTTCGTGTGGTACGCGGCCACGTCGTATCCCACCTTGAATGGTGTATCAAACACCATCATGCCGAGTGACTTCGCTCCGATCTCATACGTCGTCGACGTGATCGCGTCGAGCAACGGGTTGAGGAGCGCCCCTGCGATCGGACCCGTGGGCGGCTGATCGGTTTCGTTCCCGGCTGGCGCCTCGATCCCGCCGCCGACGTTGGCGTAGAGACTGTTGGATTTGCCGAGCATCCAGGTCAGTCCGAGCTTGGGCGAGAGGCGATCGAAGTCCTTCGACTGTTGCTTGACGAGCGCCGCCGGCAGGAAGCTGCGATAGGTGTAGACGATCTTGTCGTAGCGGCCGCCAATGACGAACGACAGCCGGTCGCTGACCGCGAGTTCGTCCTGCGCGAAGAAGCCAACGTTCTGTGCGCCTTCGCTCTTGTTGTCGACCAGCGCGCCGCGCGTCGAGCCGGCGGCTAGAGAATAGAACAGGATCGATCCATCCTGATAGGCTTCGTCCACGCCAGCAGTGACGTGCGACCGCGTGGTGCCGATCGCGACGTCTTTCCGTGCAACGATGTTGCCGCCGATGTGATACCGGGTGAAGTCGCGGAACGTGTTGCGTTCCGACCGCTAGAGATATTTCGGGTTGACGAAGACCCGGGACGAGATCGATGTCGTCGGATCAAGCTCATGATCCACCGAGACACCGAGACGTCCGAGACGATCGTATCGGCGTTCGTCGCGACTCAGGTAGTCGGCATCCGCCTGGGTCGGGTCGGCGTCAACCTGCGCCTGCGTGAGCGGACCTGGGATGTGCATCAGGTTATTCGTCGCCACGAGGTATATCCCCAAACGCGAACTCCTCCCGACGCTTCCCGTTGCGCCGGCATTCAGTACCGATCGACGCGCGTCGGAGTGCTGACGCCAGCCGCCGAACGAGGAGTTGGTGAAGGCCAGCCAGGCCGTCCCGTTGCCGATCGGCGCCGATGCGCGGAGCGCATAGCGCTCGAGGCCGAACCCACCGACGACCGGCTGGAGATCGAATGACGGCGTGTTGCCGGTTGGCACCGACAGAATGTTGACGACGCCGCCCGCCCCATTTCCCCACAGCGCGGAGGCGTTCGATCGGATAACCTCAACGGCTTCGGCTGTTGCCAGATCGATGTTGTCGAACGCTGTGCGGCCGTCTGGCTCGGTTTCAGGAAAACCGTCGAGCAGCACACGAATCCCGCGCGAGGTTCCGGAGTTCGAGCGATCACCCGCACCGCGCGCGCCAAACCCGCGTATGATCA
Organism: uncultured Gemmatimonadaceae bacterium; assembly: GCA_963817955.1. Taxonomy (GTDB): domain Bacteria; phylum Gemmatimonadota; class Gemmatimonadetes; order Gemmatimonadales; family Gemmatimonadaceae; genus JAQBQB01. The sequence goes on along the minus strand of CAWFQK010000002.1, from coordinate 636,185 downwards.
GCCGGACGTCGCTCGTTCCGTAACGCGATTGCGCGATCACGCCGGGAACGCGGGCGAGCGCGTCCTCGAGTCCGTAGCCGCTGACCGCGCGAAGATCTGATGCGGTGATCTTGGAAATGGCGAATGGCACCTTGAGGATCGATGCATCGCTGCGAGTCGCGGTGACGGTGACGCCCGGAAGACCAACTGTACTGTCGCGCGCTGCGACTTGGGCGTCGGCCCTATCCGCGACAAGCGCGGATAGGGCGAAGCCGAGCAGCATATGCGAACGCATAGGTTCACGAGTGGCTGATGGGGTGGAAGCGGAGCGGGTCACACCAAATTAGCGTGTGTCGACAGGCTGTCCCCGTAATTACTTCCTCAAGCGCGACACCCGGTCGGCCATCTGCGCCTGGATCGCTTCCGTTCGCAGCCGCCGGTCCCCTTTCGCCAGGGCCCGAATGAACTGATCGGCGCCAAAAACACCCACGCCGTCCACCACGACGCCACCGCGGCCGCGGGCGTCCCGACCAGCTGGCGCCCACGCAAGGTCGGTGAGCGCATGCGACCAATCCTGTGGGTGGGAGATCCATAGCTGCTCACAATCGTCGCGCGACAATGCCGCGGTGATCGACGAGATCTCCGTGTCCTCGGCGCGCCGCTCGATGACGACGAGCGCGCAGCGCCGCTGGGCATCCGTGCATGCGATGTCGATCACCGCGATCGGGGTGCCGCCCCCGGTTCGCCCGCCTGCATCACCTGGGCGCGTTACCGCGCTGACGCATTCGACGAACATCGCGGCGATTGGCCGGCTGGCAAACACCGGAGTATCCCAGCTTCCTTGCGGCGCCGGCCGCTCGCGTACGGCCGCGCGTGCGCGTGACCAGGCAGGGTGCGCGGCGAATGCATCGGGGTCTGGACGGTCCCAGCGCACGCCGCGCATATCGGGAGGCAAGAACCATTCGCCGCGCGCTCGAACGAAGAACCAGCGGCGTGGAAAGCGTGTCGCCAACGGTGTCGGGTCGAGACCCACCCGATCGAACACCGCTTCGTGCACGATGTTCTCCGCGGCATCGCCGCGCGCCCACCGCATAGGACTGTCGACGAGCGATCGACCGCCGCGGGAGCACCGAGTGACATCGGCGGCGTATGCGTCGCGGAGACGCGGCCACCCCGTCGCGCTCCACTCGATATCGGACGTGAGCGGCACGGAATCAACCTCGAATCCGCCGCGCATCAGTCGAGTGCCCTGCAAGCGACCGTCGGTGAACAGCGCTTCGACGCGGTAGATGTTACGTTCGCGCACGCCGTCCTCATGGTAGACGTCCACCACTCGGGCGGCGCGCAGCACCACGCCATGGCGCCCGGCCTCGCGTTCTTCGGCGTGCTGGCGCATGCGAACGTCGGTGTGCGTGCGATATTCCGCCGCGTGCGCCATGCACCGCCACGGCGCCTCGCTTCCCGCCCGAAGAACTGCCAGCGACTGTGTGGGCGTCCATGCCGCTACATCGAAGTCGTCGCGCGCGTCGACCTCTATCCAAGGAATGCCAAGGGCAGCGAGCGCAACGATCTTCTCCGCTGGCACGGCGTGCGTGACAAGGAGCTCGATCGCGCCAACGTCGCACCCAGTTCGTTGCAATACGATGTCAGGCCGCAGCGTCTCACTGACACGACGTTCGACCTGCACCTCGTCCCACCCGTTGAGCCAATCGACCTCATTCACTTTCGTGCACGCATCCGAGTTCGCTGCGCCTCCCGCGCAGTGTTGTACGATGCGAAGCACGGCCGAAGGGGACGCGGCGTCGCGCAGACGTTCGGCCAGGCCGAACTTGGCCGCAATGTGACGCGCGGTTTCCGGCTGTGTCGCCGCACAGATGACGTCCGGGGCGTGTGCCGCGTGGTGACGACGTACGTCGCCGAGTTTGAGCGTGAGCGGCCGGTCGCATTCCGGACAGCGAGCCTGCGGACGGCGACGCACCGGGATGTGGGCGAATTCCGATACGCGGCGTGCCGCACCGTCGACAATGACCCACGAGAGCGCGACGTCGGACATGTACGCACGTTGGACGCGGCGCGTGCGAGCGTCAAGTGGCGACGGCCATGGCGACAGCTCAGCAATCGTCACCGTATTCAATCGTCCTCTGAGCCGAACCCCCGCTATATATGAGAGAGCGCATCCTCCAGTAACGCGACTCGGAGACTGCTATGCCCTGTCTAATTGCATTGATCGCCCTGGCCATGCCGCGCTTGGCGGTTGCCCTGCTCTGGTTCTTCTCGAACTGGTTCAGGGGCGTCTTCGACTCCGCCCTCTGGCCGATCATCGGCTTCATCTTTCTTCCAGCTACGCTACTCTGGTACACGGCCGTGCAGCATTGGTGGAATGGCCAATGGAGCCTGTGGCCAATCGTCGGCCTCGTCATCGCGTTGATGATCGATGTGTCGCCGGCGCGCGGCCGTCGCGCACGTCCGTCGGCGGAGTAGTGCTGGGTCAGGAACGCAAGCGCGAACGCTTGGCGCATGACGCTTTCTCTGAATCCCGCAATCAACCCACCCTTGAACGTCGCGCTCCTCGTTCTGATCGTCTATTCGGCGTTCTTCATCGTTGTCGGGCTGATCATGGCCAGACGCGTGAAGCGAGCCGACGATTTTCTCGTCGCGGGTCGCAGCCTAGGACCGGGGTTGCTTGCATCGACCTTTCTTGCGGCGAACATCGGCGCGGGATCGACAGTTGGGGCGACGGGGCTCGGGTATCTGCACGGGTGGTCGGCGTGGTGGTGGGTCGGATGCGCCGGCATCGGGTCGCTGATACTCGCTAACACCGTTGGACCGAAGATCTGGGCGCTCGCCTCGGAGCACGGGTGGCGGACGGTTGGCGACTTTCTCGATTGGCGATACGATCGTTCGGTGCGCGGCCTCATCGCCCTGCTCCTCTGGGTGGGGGCGTTGATGATCCTCGCCGGGCAGCTCATTGCCATCTCGTGGATCTTCGAGGTCGTCGTCGGTCTCGCGAAATGGAAGGGCTGTCTGATCGGTGGTCTCGTCGTGTCCGCCTATTTCGTGGCGGGAGGCCTGCTGTCGTCGGCGTGGGTCAACATGATCCAGCTCACCGTGAAGCTCGTCGGATTCGCGCTCGCGGTTCCGTTCGGCATTGTCGCGGTGGGAGGCTGGACGGCGCTCCAACCGGCGTTTCGCGAAACGACGCCGCTCGGCACGAGTGGCATCCTGACGTACATGGCGATCCTCATCCCGTCGTTCGTCATCTCGCCGGGATTGGTGCAGAAGGTGTACGGCGCGCGCGACGCAAAGACGGTGCGGATTGGGGTGAGCTGGAACGCGCTCGGCCTGCTCGTGTTCGCTTTCGCTCCGGTGGTGCTGGGGGTCGTGGCACACTCGCAATTTCCGACACTGGCCAACCGGGAGCTCGCGCTCCCCATGGTCATGACCAAGCTCATGCCGCCCTGGCTCGGTCTGTTGACGCTGGCCGCGGTGTTCTCGGCCGAGGTGAGTGCGAGCGATGCGATCCTGTTCATGCTCTCGAGCTCGCTGAGCGTCGATCTTTATAAGACATTCCTGAATTCCGATGCGACGGACCGGCAGATTCTCACGGTCGGGCGCGTGACTGCGGTTCTTGGCGCCGTGCTCGCGGTGCTGCTGGCCGTCCAGTTGCCATCGATCATCGCGGCGCTGCAGGTGTTCTATACACTGATGGCGACCGCACTGACGGCACCGTTCGTCATTGGGCTCTACTCTCGACGTGCGACTACCAGGCGAGCGATATTTAGCATCGTGATCGCCATCGCCGTGACGGCGATCACGAAGTCCGGTCCGTGGGGCATTCTGACGGGATTCATCCTCATGCTACTGCCATGAATCGCCGAAGCTTCGTAGGTGCGGTGGCGGTCTCCGCGCTCGCCAGCCGCCGCACGTCTGCGTGGCCCGACGCAGCGATCGCGGACGGCGGCATCACGGACGTCGCAGGGATTCGCGTCGGCCACTTCACGGATACGCGCCGCCCCACGGGTTGCACGGTGATTCTCTACGAGCGGGGGGCTGTGGCCGGCGTGGACGTACGCGGCTCGGCGCCTGGCACCCGCGAGACGGATCTCCTGCGGCCGACGAATCTCGTCGATAAGGTGAACGCCATCGTTCTTGCCGGCGGGAGCGCGTTCGGGCTGGACGCCGCATCGGGCGTGATGCGCTATCTGGACGAACGCGGCGTCGGGTATCCGACAGCGGCGGGGAACGTGCCGATCGTGCCCGCGGCGATCCTCTACGATCTGAATGTCGGCACCGGCAAGATTCGACCGACGGCCGAATCGGGCTATCAGGCGTGTGCGAACGCGACGACGGGGACCGTAGTCGAGGGAAGCGTAGGTGCGGGCGCCGGCGCGACAGTCGGAAAGTTGAACGGCGGCAATCCGATGAAGGGTGGCATCGGTACGGCAAGCATTAAATTGGCGAACGGGGTAGTTGTCGCTGCGATCGTCGCCGTGAATTGCGTGGGCGACGTGATCGACCCAAAGACGGGCAAACTCGTGGCCGGAGCGCGCACGGCTGACGGTGCGAGATTCCTCGACATCATGGACAGCTATCGCGCCGGCACGGGCGTGGTGCAGCCGGGGAGCGCCGGCGAGAACACGACGATCGGTGTCGTCGCCACGAACGCACAGTTCGACAAGACGCAGATGACGAAGATCGCGCAGATGGCTCATGACGGTCTGGCGCGGGCGATCAACCCGGCGCATACACCGTACGATGGCGATACGCTGTTTGCCATGACGTCCGGTGTATCGGCGGTGAACGCAAACGTCGCCGCCGTGGGTGCGCTGGCCGCCGAGGCGGTATCGGAGGCGATTCTGCGCGCAGTGATGAAGGCAACGTCGCTGCCCGGGTACCCCAGTTATCGCGACATTCAGAGATAGGTAAACAGATGCCGGTAAGTCCGACGTATCGCACGTTCGTGTTGGATCAGCTGACCCGCGTGGCGACGAGTGTGCATTCACGCGTCATGTTCGGCGGCATCGGCATCTATTCTGGTGAGCTGTTCTTCGCGCTGATCGCGAACGACACGCTGTATTTCAAGGTGAGCGACACGAACCGGCCCGATTTCGAAGCGCGCGGCATGGGGCCATTCCTGCCATTCGGCGAGGGCGGCGAGGCGATGCAGTACTATCAGGTGCCTGAGGATCTGCTCGAGGATCCCGAAGCGTTGCGGCCGTGGGCGCAGAAGGCGATTGCCGTGGCGGGGAGCAAGAGGAAGCGCGCGAAGTAGTGGTCGGGCTGAGAGACGTCGTGCGGAGAAGGTAGCGGGACGTCAGCGTGCAGTTGGCAGAAAACACAAATCCGCCGGAGCGACATCGCTCCGGCGGGTTTGTTCGTGCTAGGCCCAAAGGTCAGGGAAGCACGTTCGCGCAGATGGCGAAGGCAGTCACCGTACCCGACCCGCTCGTTGTATTCGCGGTGACGGTCCAGCCCGTACCGGTAATGCCCGAACTTGTAACGATGACCGTGCTCCCTGAGGTGGTAAATCCACCGCCTATGGCGGTCTTCGTACCGCAGCTGGCCGTTGAACTGCCGCTGTTCGAGTCGACTGATCCCGGGGGTCCAGTGACCGTGAAGAAACCGCTGATACCAGCTGGTCCCTGCGGACCTGTGGCGCCAGTGGGACCAGTGGGACCAGTGTCACCCTTGAGCCCTTGTGGGCCGGCGACTCCGGCATCGCCCTTGAGGCCTTGCGGACCAATTGGCCCTGCGGGACCGACGGCACCCGTGGCGCCTGTGGCGCCGGCTACTCCAGCCGCACCGGTGGCGCCCGTGGCGCCCGCTGGTCCGATATCCCCCTTGTCGCCCTTGAGGCCCTGCGGACCAATTGGCCCTGCGGGACCGACGGCGCCTGTGGCGCCCGTGGCGCCGGCTACTCCAGCCACACCCGTGGCACCTGTGGCACCCGTGGCGCCCGCTGGTCCGATATCACCCTTGTCGCCCTTGAGGCCTTGCGGACCAATTGGCCCTGCGGGACCGACGGCGCCCGTGGCACCCGTGGCGCCGGCTGGTCCGATATCACCCTTGTCGCCCTTGAGGCCCTGCGGACCAATTGGCCCTGCGGGACCGACGGCGCCCGTGGCACCCGTGGCGCCGGCTGGTCCGATATCACCCTTGTCGCCCTTGAGGCCCTGCGGACCAATTGGCCCTGCGGGACCGACGGCGCCTGTGGCGCCCGTGGCGCCGGCTACTCCAGCCGCACCCGTGGCACCCGTGGCACCCGTGGCACCCGTGGCGCCCGCTGGTCCGATATCACCCTTGTCGCCCTTGAGGCCTTGCGGACCAATTGGCCCTACGGGACCGACGGCGCCCGTGGCGCCTGTGGCGCCGGCTACTCCAGCCGCACCGGTGGCGCCCGTGGCGCCCGCTGGTCCGATATCCCCCTTGTCGCCCTTGAGGCCCTGCGGACCAATTGGCCCTGCGGGACCGACGGCGCCCGTGGCGCCTGTGGCGCCGGCTACTCCAGCCGCACCGGTGGCGCCCGTGGCGCCCGCTGGTCCGATATCCCCCTTGTCGCCCTTGAGGCCCTGCGGACCAATTGGCCCTGCGGGACCGACGGCGCCCGTGGCACCCGTGGCGCCGGCTGGTCCGATATCACCCTTGTCGCCCTTGAGGCCCTGCGGACCAATTGGCCCTGCGGGACCGACGGCGCCCGTGGCGCCCGTGGCGCCGGCTGGTCCGATATCACCCTTGTCGCCCTTGAGGCCCTGCGGGCCAATTGGCCCTGCGGGACCGACGGCGCCTGTGGCACCCGTGGCGCCGGCTACTCCAGCCACACCCGTGGCACCTGTGGCGCCCGTGGCGCCCGCTGGTCCGATATCCCCCTTGTCGCCCTTCGGCCCTTGAGGACCTGCTGCGCCGGCTGCACCCGCCACGCCTGCCGGGCCAGCGTCGCCCTTTGCACCATCGGCGCCCGCTGGGCCGGTTGCGCCCTGGGAATTCCAATTGAACTCAATGTGGCTCGTGCGCAGACACGCGTCGGGAATCCCTGATTCCTTGATGCGGTAAATCGTTCCGGTGCTTGGGACATAGCACGCGTACATTACCGACGTTACCGTTGTCGCGTTGGCCGCTGGTTGGGGACCGCCCGCTTGAGCAATCGCCACACCCGGAAGGGCAACCACTGCGCCCGCCGCGAGTAGGAGGAGTAAGCCACTGGATTCACGGCCGGATTCGTTGCGTCTCATATGATCACTCGTGAACTGAAATATGTTGAGATTTGGATTCGCTCGGCATCAGGCACCGATACGGTTGGCGAGTGCTGGGAGTCCGACCAACTGCGCGGCGCGATCGAGCACGATGTCGATGACGCTGAGTTCCACCGCATCCATCGCGCGCGCGGCTGCGGGATAGGCGGCGAGCGTTGCCCGCGCGAGACCGATCTGCAGCTCCGTGCCCTGTGAGTCGCCGCGATTGAGCGTGACTTCGATCTGGGAGAGTTGTGTGCCCAGTTGCGTCGCGCTCGCGCGGTCGCCGAGCGTCGGGAGAAGCCGCGTTTGCACATCGGACAGGGACGGAATGAATTCCGACACCTGCTGTGCGGTTGCCGTCGATAGCAAAATGCCTGGACCAAGCGGCGTCCAGGCGCTCGCGTCTGGCGAACAAGCAGCCGAAAGCACCAACAGCACAAACAGCGCGAACGTTGCGAGCAACAACGCGTTGATCGGTCGGGTGTCACGTCGGGGGCGCGAGTGCGCCCTCGGCGAGGACCTGGTAACTGCGTATGGGCTCATGAGCCCCCCCTTGTGGAAAAGGACAGGCCGACTGATCGGTCGTCGTGAGGTGGAGACAGCTCTCGCAGTCCTCCATGGCAACTCCCACGCTTCCGAGCGGGCACGAGCACAAGACGTTCTCCAACAACGACATGAGCGCACCGTTAGTTTTTTCGAACAGCGCGCTCGTGGCATCAGCGCAACAGGCTGGGCGGTGTTCGCGCTACGGGGTGATGCGTTGTCGCAACAATCCGCGCGTGGCGTCGGCGCGACGTAGCCGAAATCGAGACCCACTCATGCGAAATACCCCTGCTCCCAGTCGTTGCTGTCGGCGCAGCAGTCGCCCTTCTATATGAAATGAGCGGGGCCGCAGCGAGAGAGGCAATCGAGGCTTGGCCGCCAGCCGGCACTACTGATTCGCCACCGTCGGCGTGCACCTTGCAGCGACAAGCTCGCGGGGCGTACGAGGCATTCGGGGGAGACTCTACTTTTTCCCCTCCAAGACTTGTACGCGCCTCGGCTGCGCGCGGCCCCCCCTCGCCGCGATGGTACAGCTCTGAGCAAAACCTGACGCGCCCTTGGGGGGCGGCTCGTCCTTACGGGAGGATTCATCAACGATGGACTCGCATCAATGCAGAAGTCTCATCCCGAAGGATCTCACGCGCCGGTGGCGCACGTTCGGTGCAATCGCGTTCGCAGCTCTGTTCCTTGCTGCCGTTCCAGTGCAACGAGCATCAGCTCTGGACGGCACGATAGGCGGAGTTTCGGTACGCCACGCTGTTGCGCCGGCATCACTCATCACAGCGCTCGCGGCAATTCACCGGGCCGTTCCGGCGTACTCGCGGCAGACCGGAATGGCCTGTTCTGCGTGCCACTATCAATTCCCACAACTCACGCCCTTCGGCCGGAGTTTCAAGCTGAATGGCTATACGCTCACGGCGGTGCCAACGATCGGTCAGCCCGGTGACTCGGCCGGAAAGGAATCGCTCAAGCTGTTGTCATTCCCGCCGGTCGCGGCCATGTTCGTGACGTCGCTCACTCAGACACGCAGTAGCGTGCCGGGAACGCAGAACGGTACCGTTGCGCTTCCGGACCAATTCAGTGTGTTCGTGGCCGGAGCGATCACACCACATGTCGGCGCGTTCACTCAATTCACCTACGCAGCGGTGGACGGCTCGTTCGGGATCGACAATATCGACCTCCGCTACGCCAATCACCACGCATTGGGCGATCGCGATCTGCTCTACGGCCTGACGCTGCACAACAACCCTACGGTGCAGGACGTGTGGAACACGGTGCCCGCGTGGGCGTACCCGTTCATGAGTTCCTCGACTGCACCGTCCGCGATCGCGAGCACGCTGATCGACGGCGGGCTGTCACATCAGGTTCTGGGACTCGGCGCGTATTCACTCTACAATAACCTGCTCTACACCGAGTTCACTGCATATCGTTCGGCGCCGGAAAACGTCGCAGTCGCAATGCCGCTCGACGCGACCGCCATGAACACAACGTCCGGCGTGATTCCATACTGGCGCGTGGCGCTACAGCACGAGGCACCGGCAACCTCGCTGATGCTCGGCACCTTCGGGTTCGATGCGCACCTGTATCCCACCGGTGTCACCGGCCTACGAAACCAATTCACAGACGTCGGCGTGGACGCGCAAGTGGAGCAACGTCAGGGAAGCGCCACATGGATTGGACGTGGGAGCTTCATTCATGAGCGCCAGCGACTCCTGGCGACGGAGACCGATGGGGGGGCCAACAACATCGATCAGACGCTGTCGACCACGCGTGTGAGCCTGGCGTATCTACCCAACCAGAAGTACAGCCTCACCGCCGGATACTTCCAAACGACGGGCACGGCGGACCCGGTGTTGTACCCGTCCGTTCCGGTGACGGGAAGCAGCACCGGCAGCCCGAATACCAGCGGGGCGATTGGCGAGATCAATTACAATGCGTGGCAGAACACGCGCGTGGGCCTGCAATACATTGCGTACAACAAGTTCAACGGCGCGAGCTCATCGTACGACGTTCCCGGTGGCCGTAGCGCCGGCGACAACAACACGCTCTACTTCTACATCTGGCTCGCGTTCTGATTGTATGCGCGCAACGGTCACGATCGGACCGGCTCGCCCGGCCGATCGTGACCGTTGATGATCATCCGATCGCCCGCTCCACCGCCGCCGTCGCCCGCTCCACGTGCGCCGTAGTTTGCGCAAGCAGCTGATTGGCCTCCTCCAGGAGCCCCGCACCGCGCGATCGATCCTCCAATGAGGAGACGTTGATCCGGACATTATAGACAGCGCCCCGGCACGCGGCTTCAGCGAGAAGCGCGGCCACACCGGCGTCGGATACAGCGTTACTGTTGCCCTTGTTGGCGCACACCGCGGCGAGTTCGGCGACCCGCGTACAGGCGCGGGCTGTTTCGAGCGGCACTTTGGCTGCCCCGAGCAGGGCCTCGGTGATCGCCGCCTTCCGGGTGACCACGGCATCCTCGCCGTCCGTAGACATCTTGTAGGCGGTGGAGACGGCGGTATAAGAGTCAGAATCTCTTTGAACGAGCGTCGAGAGCGTATTGACGAGCCCTGCCGCCGTGAGTCCCAGTTCGCGCATCTCCGCATCGACCGCCGCGTACTTCTTGCGGCCGGCGGTGAGGCCGGCGACCATCTGCGCCAGCGCCGCGCCCAGCGCACCGACGTGCGCCGCGACACTGCCACCACCCGGCGTGGGTGCCGATGATGCAACTGACGCGACGAACCCGGTGAGCGACTCACCGCCTTGCATCGCGGCGCGCACCTTGTGCTCGAGCACCATGTCCGGCTTGAAGTCACGGAGCTGGGCATGGTGCGCGGCGGTGTCGAACAGCGCCTTCTCCGGCACGAGTCCGACGATCTCGCTCCAGGTGGGCGATACTCCCTGCGCCTCGGCCTCCATCTTCACCAGATCGTACGCGCGGTGGAGCGGGGTCTTCTCAGTGTCGACGAGGTTCATCGACACCTGCGCCTGGCCCTCGACCTCCAGGCCCAATCCCTTCACGTACCGTAGGCCGCCCGACGAGCCGCGAACCGCCTTTGCAACCTTCTTGGCCACCGGGAGGTTGGTCGCCGGACCGAGGTACACATTGAACGCAACGAGGAAAGGACGCGCTCCGATCGCGACGGCGCCGGCCGTCGCGTGAATCTTTGACGGACCGAAGTCCGGTATGCGGCTCGCCGCGCCGGCGGCCATTTCGTCGCGAATGCCCTCAAACTCGCCACGGCGGACGTCAGCGAGATTCTCGCGCGCCGATGTGGTGGCTGCCCGCTCGTAGAGGAACACCGGAATCTCGAGCTCACGCCCGACGCGTTCGCCGAGTGTTCGCGCGAGAACGATGCAATCATCCATCGTCGTGCCCTCGAGCGGAATGAACGGCACGACATCGGTGGCGCCCATACGCGGGTGCTCGCCAGTATGGTGATTCAGATCAATGTGCTCGCGTGCCTCGCGAATGCCGGCGAACGCCGCAGCCTCCGCCTTCTCCACGGGCGCCACGAAGGTGACGACCGTGCGATTGTGCGATTGGTCAGATGAGACATCGAGAATCACGACGCCATCGACGGCGGCGATGGCGTCGCGGATCTTCTTGACGATCTCCGGACGGCGGCCTTCAGAGAAGTTGGGGACGCACTCGACGAGCTTCATGGCCTGTGGGCTGGTGAAGGGCTGCGAAGGGGAACGCTGGAATCTATCTCGCTATCGCACGCGCTCCAGCAGCCAGGCGTGCATGGCCGGGTTTCCGGCAACCAGCGGTGTGTGAGCCACTGAACATGGTGCGCCGGTGAAGTCCGTGACGATGCCGCCGGCTTCGCGCACCAGCAGAATGCCCGCGGCAATATCCCAGGGCGCGAGTTGCATTTCCCAGAACGCCTCGAATCGTCCGCAGGCCACGTCCGCCAAGTCGAGCGCGGCCGAGCCGGGGCGGCGGATGCCGGCGGTCTCACGCATGATCGCGGGGACGGTTTGTATGTACTGATCGATCTGTCCCGCTTCCTTGAAAGGGAAGCCCGTGCCGATGAGTGAACGGAGCGGCTCGGTGATCGGTGAGACGGATATCGGCTGACCGTTCATGCGCGCGCCGCCGCCGGCGGTGGCGGTGAACAATTCGCCGTTGGCGACATTCAGCACCACTCCCGCGACGAGCCCACCGTCCATCAGTGCGCCGATCGAGACGGCGTACCACGGAAAGCCGTGGAGGTAATTCGTGGTGCCGTCGAGCGGATCAGCCACGAATACGAGGCCGTGGCTCAGGTCGAGCAACGGGGAGAACTCCTCGCCAAGGATCCGCGCGTCGGGGTGGCGCGCCATCACGACTTCGGTGATCGCGAGTTCCGCGCTGCGGTCGACATCGCTCACGAAGTCGGCGCGGGCCTTGTGCTCCCACTGGATGTCAAGACGATTGACCGAGCGGTCGCGAATGATATCGGCGGCGCGAGCTGCGGCGGCGACGCAGGTCGCCAGCAGCGCACGTGGCGTATTAGCTTGCACGGATGTCACGGATATTCAGTGGAATTCAGCCGTCCGGGGAGCTGCACATCGGCAACTACCTCGGCGCGGTCAGGAACTGGGTCGCGCTGCAACAGCAGTACGAGTCGATCTTCTGCATCGTGGACTACCACGCGATCACGGTCCAATACGAGCCCGCGCAGCTCCGCGATCGCCGGCGCGATATGGCGATCGGTCTCCTGTCGGCCGGCATCGACCCGAACGTCGCATCCTTGTTCGTGCAGTCGCAGGTTCCGGAACATACCGAGCTTGCGTGGTTGTTCAACACCATCACGCCACTCGGCGAGCTGGAACGGCAGACGCAGTTCAAGGAGAAAGCGGCGCGACAGGAATCCGTTGCCGCGGGGCTGTTGAACTATCCTGTGCTGCAGGCGGCAGACATTCTGCTGTACCGCGCCGACTCTGTGCCGGTTGGGGAGGATCAGGTTCAACATCTCGAGCTGTCGCGCGTGGTCGCACGCCGCTGGAACAGCATGTTCGGCCGGCTCACAGGACGCAGGACGGAAGAAGGCACAGACGAGCGCGAGGAATTCTTTGCCGAGCCCAAGGCGTTGCTCACGCCGACGCGCCGCATCATGGGACTCGACGGCCAGTCGAAGATGTCGAAATCGATGGGCAACACCATTGGCCTGCTCGAATCGCCCGAGACCATCTGGGCGAAGCTGCGTCCGGCCTTCACAGATCCCAAGCGCATCAAGAGGACTGACCCGGGCACGCCTGAAGTCTGCAACATCTACCATCTACACCGAGCGTTCAGTCCGCCGGCGACGGTGGAGCACGTGACGGTGCAATGCAGCACCGCAGGGTGGGGTTGCATCGACTGCAAGAAGGTGCTCGCCGAATCGATGGAGACGGAGCTGGTGCCGATTCGCCGTCGCGCCGCTGAGCTTGCGGCGAAGCCGGCGGTGGTGGACGACGCGCTTGCGGCGGGCGCTGATCGCTGCCGCGCTCTGGCGCGAGAGACCATGGACGCCGTCCGCGAGCGGATGGGGTTCTGATCGTGCTCTGGTTACTGCATCGCACGCGGCATGAGCCGTGCATTTTGACCGGCCAGTCACACCGCCGGCAGTGCCGCCGCGCGTTGCCGGTGCGGACCTGGCGAGAGCGCGGCTCGATCCCAGTTTGCCATGCAGTTTCTTCGTGGGCAGTTCTTCCGTCGGATTCTCGCGCGCGTCCGGGCCGTCTTTACACGGCGCCCCCTGCAGCCCACGGGCGTGCAATGGCCGCTGAACTTCGTCCGGTTCACACCGTCGATTCATCGAGATGTCACGTCCACCGGCGTGCGCGTGTACAGCTTGTGCGGTTGTTGCGGAGCGCGGCTGCAGGCGAGCGCGACGCTGTGCGACGAGTGCGCGCAGAAGAAGAGCCGGCCAGCAAGACCCTATTGATCACTCCGGGACGTGCGGCGTGATCCCCGCGCCGCATTCCGTCATGCAGCGGATGGATCTCCTTACCTGGCTGACGGTGGCAGGCGCGCTCGTCGCTCCGGTGGTGCTGCTCGTGGTCGTTGACCGGCTGCTGCGTCGGACGCGCTGAGTGTACGTCGGTCACGCCGCGCTGGCGACACTCGCCAAGAGCAAACGCCCGCGCATTCCATTCGCCGTGCTCGTTCCCGCGGCGTTCGCTCCCGACTGGATCGAATGGGTGCTCAACGCCTTCGGCAATTATGACAAGGCGTTGTCGCACTCCATTGTCTCGGTGGCGCTCGGCGCTACGTTGCTCGCGCTCCTCTATTTCGTTGCCACACGTCAACTGGCCGACGCGAGCGTGGTCTGGCTCACGTATGCGTCACACTGGCCAGCGGATTTCATCACGGGCACGAAACCGACCTGGCCCGGCGGACCAATGGTCGGGCTGATGCTCTACGCGCACCCGCTCGGCGACCTCCTGGTGGAGAGCGTCGTGATCGTGGCCTGCTGGTTCGCCTATCGGCGTTCGCTGCCGAAAGCGCCTCGCCGCCGCCCCCTCGCGTCGCTCCTCCTACTCGGGATGATTGCGCTGCAGATCCTGTTCGAAGCCGTGCAGAAGCCTGGGTACTGAACAGACGCGAACCTTCCGCTCTCACTGCCGAGGCCGCATTATCCACGTGTCCGTGCCGCATGTCTCTTGCAAGAGGAGCTCGTAACCTCAACGCGAGTGGATCATGGCTGATGGGACGGGTCCGCGCGGTCTCGTGACGCTGGTGTGCATGACGTGCGGCAACGAGAAGTTCTACGATCAGGTAGTGCCGAACGCCGTGAAATGTGACAAATGCGGCGGAACGGTGTTTCGGAATTTTTCCACCCCGACGGAGCCCGACGAAGCCTCGATCGCATCGCTCGAAGAACAGGCGCGGAGCATTAGCTACGGCGATTCATCGCCGGATACTTCACCTGGAGACGTTCGCGATCTCGACATGCGTTGACGCCAGACGCATGCGGTGATGACGGGCGGGAGTAGCGCATCATCATCTCTCAACACATCGCCGCCAACCTCACCCAAGCGGCCGCCAGCGTTGCAGAAGTGCTACGGCTCAGCATGCTTGGCAAGCTCCTGCTCGCCACGCTGCTCGGGGGCGCCGTTGGCCTCGAGCGGGAGATGGCCGGGAAGCCAGCTGGCCTTCGCACCAACATCCTCATCTGCGTCGGGGCGGCCATGTTGATGCAGCTGTCCGTAGACGTGAGCGAGGCGGGCTTTGCACAAGACGGCCATCCATACGGCGACCCCGGACGCATCGCCGCACAGATCGTGTCGGGCATCGGCTTTCTCGGCGCCGGCGCGATCCTGCATGGCGAAGGCGCGGTCATTGGACTCACCACTGCTGCCACGATCTGGGTCGTAGCGGCAATCGGTATGGCCGTGGGTGCCGGCGCATACGTTGACGCATGCGGTTCGACCGTGCTCATCATGCTCATCCTCGTGGGGCTGCGCCCGTTCGAAACTCGGTTGCTTGCCAAGCGCCGGCGAGTGACCGCGACATTGCGTGTCAAGCCCGGCGTCGGGTTCGACACGTTCGAAGAGCTGATTCGAAAGAACGGCGTTCACATCTACTCGCGACGTACATTTGAGCACGACACGGATCGCACCTTTGAGCTCGAGCTCATCGGCGCGACCAAGCAATTCGACGTCCTCTGTGACCGACTTCGCGGACTCCCGGACGTCGTCAGCATCACCACCGACTAGATGGATCGTCTACTCGTCGTCGATCTCGCGGCGAAATCGAAAAACTGGGCGCTCACTTCCGAAGGCGAGCATCGTCTCCTGGACGAAGCGCCCCACGGCTGGACCGTGCACGTCGTTCGCGCCGTCACCAGCTCCGACGGCGATGGCCCGCCGCGGCCGAGCGACGAGGTCATGGACGCCGTGCGCGACGCCGAAGTGTACTTCGGCTTCGGCATACCGCGACCGCTCTTTCTCGAGGCCAAACGCCTCCGGTGGGCGCACTCCGCGGCTGCCGGCGTGGGAAGCGCCCTCTATCCCGAGATGATGGCCAGCGGGGTGTTGTTCACCAACTCGGCAGGCGTTCACGCCATTCCGATCGCCGAGTACTGCATCGCCGGCATCCTCCATTTTCTGCGCGGACTCGACTTCGCGATCGACCAACAGCGTCGCGCCGAGTGGAACAAGCAGCCGTTCGTGCAGGAGAACGCGGTGATGCGCGAAATGGACACGGTCCACGCGCTGATCATCGGTGTCGGCGGCTTGGGCGGCGCGACCGCAGAGCGGCTCACCGCGCTCGGCGCGACGTGCACCGGTGTGCGGCGACGCGTGGGCCTCGGTGCACCCCCGGGATTCGCGCGTGTCGTCGGCCTCGACCAGATCGACGACGAGTTGCCGATCCATGACGTGGTCGTGATCGCCGCGCCGCTCACCGGCGAAACGAACGGCCTATTGACGGCGGAGCGCCTCGATCTGCTGCCGCCGTCAGCCATCGTGGTGAACGTGGCCCGTGGCGCGATGCTCGACGACGTGGCGCTCGTGGAGCGGCTGAAGACAGGTCGACTACGCGGGGCCGTGTTGGACGTGTTCCGTCACGAGCCACTGGCGCCCGACAGCCCGCTATGGCAGCTTCGTCAGGTTCTCCTGACACCGCACGTGTCGCCCGTATCGCCTGGCCGCTTCTGGCCACGCCAGCTCGATTTGTTCCTCGACAATTGGCGACGATATGTGAATGGCGAATCGCTTCGGAACGTCGTGGACAAGAGGGCAGGATATTGAACGCAACCGCATGTGACCGCGGCGTTGGCATGACGTTCGGCGCGACGCTGACGAAAGGGTAGCGAATGGAAAAGATCATCAAGGCCGCTGTCGATCGCGGTGCGTCGGATCTGCACATGAAAGCCGGCGACGTCTTTCGTGCGCGCATCAACGGCGACCTCGTGCCGCTCACGAGACAGGCGCTGACGCCGGACCAGACGCGAGCGATCGCGCTGCACCTGATGCACAACGACGACGACAAGGCGCGGATCGACAAGATTCTCGACTACGACTGCTCCTGGGCTGCGGCGGGCATCGGACGCTTCCGCGTGAATATCATGAAGCAACGCGGATCGTTCTCGATCATCATGCGCGTGATTCCGTGGGAGATTCCCACGTTCCAGAAACTGGGTCTGCCGCTCGTGCTGGCGAAGGTTGCTGAAGCCGAGCGCGGCATGGTGTTGGTGACCGGCGTGACCGGCTCCGGAAAGTCGAGCACGATGGCGGCGTTGATCAACCACATCAATGAGCGCGAGTCGGGTCACATCCTGACGCTCGAGAACCCGATCGAGTTCCTGCACAAGGACAAGAACTGTTCGGTGACGCAGCGGGAGATTGGCTCGGACACCGAGGATTTCAAGATGGGTTTGCGCGCCGCGCTCCGTCAGGATCCTGATGTCATCATGATCGGTGAGTTGCGCGATGCCGAGACGATCGACACGGCGCTCAAGGCCGCGGAGACGGGCCACGTGCTCATGTCCACGCTGCACACTCCGGATGCGCAGAGCACGATCATGCGCATGGTGGCGATGTTCCCGGCCGAAGAGCAGGATGTGGTGCGCATTCGCCTCGCCGAGTCGCTGACAGCGGTCATCTCGCAGCGCCTGCTGCCGAAGCGTTCCGGCAAGGGACGGGCGGTAGCCGCGGAGATCATGATCAACACGCCGTCGATCAAGGATCTGATCATGGAAGGGACACACATCGGCGAGATCAAGGACTTCATCGCGGACGGACGCGACCAGTACGGCATGCAGACGTTTGACCAATGCCTTGCCGATCTCGTGGCGAGCGGTGAAGTGACGTTTGCGGTGGCGAAAGCCGCGGCGAGCAATCCGTCGGATTTCGAGCTCAAGATGCGGATGTTCTCGCGGCTCTCAGCCTCGGTGAACATCGCGGACGTGCCGTCGGACGAGGAGCTTGCCGTGCAGCACGAGTCGGAAGGGACGGCAATGGAACGCATACAAACCGGCGGACTGGACTTCCTGAATCAATAATAATGAAACAGCTATCTGGCGTATTCGCACCCGTCGTCACGACGTACTATCGCGACACGGGCGACGTAGATCTGGCGGCGTTCGCCGCGAACATCGATGTGCACATGAAGGCCGGCATGACCGGCGTCGTCGTGACCGGCTCGACCGGTGAGGCGGCGCTGCTCGACATGGCCGAGCGCGCCGCGCTGGTCGATGCGGCACGCGAGATGGTATCCCGCGACAGGGTCCTGATCGTCGGGACAGGGGCGGAGTCGACGCGCGCCTGCGTACAGCTGAGCCGGGACGCGGGCGCGCGCGGGGCGGACGCCGTCCTCGTGGTCGCGCCGCACTACTATGGCGCGGCGATGACGGACCTGGCGCTGAGGCAACACTACTGGCGCGTCGCCGATGAGAGTCCGGTGCCGGTGGTGCTGTACAACATTCCGAAGTACATGCACTTCACGCTCGCGCCGACGCTCGTCGCCGAGCTGGCCACGCACGAGAACGTGATCGGTATCAAGGATAGCTCTGGCAATCGTGAGCTGTTCGCGTCGTACATGCAGGTGCAGTCGGAACGATTTTCGGTGCTGACGGGCAACGCGCCCATGTTCAATCACGCGCTGTCGATCGGGTCGCGCGGCGGTATTCTGGCGGTGGCGCTGTTCGCGGGAGCGCTGACACTCGACGTGTACGATGCGGCGAGCCACGGCGAGCAATCGCCGGCCGCGGCGGCACAGGAGCGCCTCTCGCCTCTCGGAACCAGGATCGTGGGGGAGTTCGGCGTTGCGGGTGTGAAGGCCGCCATGGATCAGGTTGGTCTTGCGGGCGGTCCGGTTCGGTCACCGCTGCTGTCCCTGGACAATGCGCAGCGAACGCTCGTCGCCGAGCTGCTGCGGAGTGCGGAGCTGGCGACGGTGGAGTAAATGGACGCGGCGTCGCCGCACCTGGCGCGGCTCGGCGCCGCATCTCGCCCGGTCGGCGACGCCGGCGAGGCGCGCGAGTACTGCGCGCGCGTGCTGCGGGCAGCGGGGTTTATCGTCACCGAACAGCCATTCGAATTTTCATACTTTCCCGGCGCCTGGGCGACGCCGCTGGCCGGCGCCGGCGTCGCCCTGTTCGCCGGCGCCGCGTACCTGGGGCGCGGTACAGCGGTGGCGTGGCTGGTGCTCGCCGCAGTGGTAGCGGTGATCGTGCCGATATTCGCATACGTCGCACGCTTCGGGGTGCTCGACTTGCCGCTCATGCGGCGCGCGGGTGTCAACGTGTGTGCGCGGCGCCGCGACGGTGAACCGCGTGTCTGGCTCGTCGCCCACCTCGACTCCAAGTCGCAGCCGGTCTCGATGATCACGCGCGTTGGTGGCGTGGCGCTATCTGCCGCCGGACTCATCGGTGTGATCATTGTCTGCGTGGTCGGGCTGGGCGCGCGTGGTGTGGCGGCAAACGTCGTGCTCGCCGTGAGCTGGTTGGGCGCCATTCCGCTGCTCCTGTCCACCGTTGGGCGGCGCAATCATGGTACGCTCGATAATGCGAGCGGCGTATCCGCGGTGCTCCACGCCGCCGAGTCGATGCCGCCGAGCGTCAATGTCGGCGTGCTGATCACGGATGGAGAAGAGCTCGGCCTCGCTGGCGCCCGTGCCTGGGCACGGTCGCGTTCGCCAGGCGTGGCGCTCAACTGCGACAGTATTGATGACGAGGGACGGCTCACGGTCATGCACGCCGCGTCGACTCCGCGTACGCTCCTGGCGGCACTCGATCGCGCGTGTGAAGCGGCGGGCGAGCCGGCGCGCATCATTCGCCTGATTCCCGGTGTATTGACTGATCATGTCGCCCTGGCTGCCGCGGGTTGGGAGACGGCGACACTCAGCCGCGGCAATCTGCGTACGCTTCAACGCGTCCACACCATGCGGGACACCCTCGCGAACATGCGCGGAACCGGGATCGCTCTCGCGGCTCGGGTGCTCACCCGCACTGCAACGGAGCTGAGCTGAATGCAGGTGCTGTTACTGATCGCTGCAATCGTACTCGGCCTGGTCATGATTCCATTCGGCATGCCAGGCACGCTGGTGATGTTCGCGGCGGCACTCTGTTACTACCTGCTCGTGCCGGGCGGTGGCATAGGCCTGGTCACGCTGATCGGGATTGGCATCCTCATGGTGATCGCCGAGGGATTGGAGTGGCTGCTCGCGAGCCGATTCACGCGGTTGTACGGCGGATCGCGGCGCGCGGGGTGGGGCGCGATCATCGGCGGCATGGTTGGCGCGTTCATGGGCGTGCCGGTCCCGGTCGTCGGGTCGATCGTTGGCGCGTTCGTTGGCGCATTCGTGGGAGCATTTGTTTTCGAGTACAGCCGCGGTGGTGGTCACGGGACGGCGACCCGCGTTGCATGGGGCGCGCTCATTGGGCGTGTGACTGCCGCGGCAGTGAAGATCGCGATCGGGTTCGTGATGGCGGTGTGGATGATCGTGGCGGCGGTGTAGGGCACGGGACACGGGACACGGGACACGGGACACGAGAAACTCACAACGCACAACTCACGACTGGAAACTCGAACCTCGCCGACCGGGGATTGTGGCCGACACGCATGGCGCCCGGCGGTAGAAGCCAACTGGTAACGCGTAACTGGTAACGCGTTGTGGGTTGTCCCGTGTCCCGTGTCCCCCGCTCAATTGACTCCCTCGCCCGCCCCGGTAGATTCAAACAACGCCCCGCGCCTTGTGTCGGGGCGTATTTTTTTGTCCGTCGTTCACCGCCCCTCGTCACTCGCCCCTCGCATGTTCAACCAGAGTAAACGCACGGTCGTCGTCGTCGGAGCGCAGTGGGGCGATGAAGGGAAAGGCAAGCTCGTCGACGTGCTCGCTGAGCGCGCTGACTGGGTGGTGCGCTACCAGGGCGGGGCGAACGCGGGACACACCGTGGATCTCGGCAAGCACTCATTCGTGCTTCATCAGATCCCGAGCGGCATCCTGCACGAAGGCGTGCGCTGCGCGATCGGCAACGGCGTGGTGCTCGATCCGGAGACATTGTTCACCGAGATCGACGGACTGGTCAAGGACGGCATCGATGTCGAGGGTCGTCTGTACGTGAGCGACCGCGCGCACTTGGTGCTGCCATACCATAAGCTGCTCGACGCCGAGAGCTCGCACAGCCGCGAACTCGGCACGACGGGGCGCGGCATCGGTCCCACGTACGAGGACAAGGTGGCGCGGCGGGGCGTGCGCGTGCTCGATCTCCGCAATCGCGACCGCCTGCGCCAACTCGTGGAGCGCGGCACGGAGCGCGCAAACGCGCAGCTCGTCGCATTCGGCAGCGCCAAGCGTGCCGACACGTCGGTGACCCTGGATCTGCTCGACCGGCTGGCTGGCAGGCTACTGCCGCTCGCCGACGATGTGGGGCTGATGGTGCATCGCGCGCAGAAGAGCGGCGCGGCCATTCTCCTCGAAGGCGCGCAGGGCTCGTTGCTCGACGTCGATCACGGCACGTATCCCTTCGTGACGTCGAGTAGTACCACGTCGGGCGGCGCGGCGATCGGTACCGGCATCGCGCCGACGTCGATCGATGCCGTGCTGGGCGTCGTGAAGGCGTATACGACGCGGGTGGGCACCGGCCCGCTGCCTACGGAGATGCTCGGCGAAATGGGCGAGCGGGTGCGTTCACTCGGCAACGAGTTCGGCGCGACGACGGGACGCGCGCGCCGCTGCGGCTGGTTCGACGCTGTCGTGGTTCGCTACGCAACGCGCATCAATGGACTCACCGACGTGGCGGTGACGAAGCTCGACGTGCTCGATACGCTCGATCGCGTGGCGATCTGCACCGGCTACGAGCACGACGGCGAGATCCACACGGAATTTCCCGGCGACATCACCGTGCTCGAACATGTGGTACCGCGGTACGAGTGGATGGATGGCTGGCAGCAGTCCACGGCCGAGGCGCGCCGCATGGACGATTTGCCGGTGGAGGCGCGGCGGTACCTCGATCGCGTGCAGGAGTTGATCGAGGCACGCATCAGCTATGTGAGTGTGGGCACGCGCCGGGATCAGATCATCGGGCTCTAGGGTGTCTCGCGTCGATCTTCTCATCATCGGGGCCGGACCATGCGGCCTGGCGGCGTCTATTTCGGCACAGCGCGCCGGATTGAAGACGCTCGTGCTCGACGGTGGATCGGTGGTCAGCACGATCATGCAGTATCCATTGTACGTGCGGTTCTTCTCGACCGCCGACAAGCTGTCGCTCGGCGGACTGCCGTTCATCGTGGCAACGGATAAGCCGTCCCGGCGGGATGCGCTCGCGTATTACCGCGCGGTGGTGAAGCATTTCAGTATCCCGCTGCGGCAGTACGAGCGCGTCACGTCGATCGAGCGTGACGGCGACGGCTTCGTCGTGCATTCTGATTCGCGCGCCAATGGACCCCGCGAGACACAGGCAAGAGCGGTCGTCGTGGCCACTGGGTACTTCGGGTCGCCGAACTATTTGCGGGTGCCGGGCGAGGATCTGCCGCACGTGTCGCACGTCTACCGCGAAGGCCACGAGGCCTTCGATCAGGACGTGGTGGTCGTCGGGGGCGGGAACTCGGCGGCCGAGGCGGCGCTCGACCTGTGGCGATCGGGCGCACGGGTCACGCTCGTGCACTACCTGCCCACGTTCGACAAGAAGATCAAGCCGTGGGTGCTGCCCGATTTTCTCAATCGCGAGAAGGAAGGGAGTATCGGTACACGATGGGAGAGTCGCGTGGCGGGCATCGAGCACGCGTCAGTCGTGGTCACGTCGCTGCGCGGCGAGGAGCGCCTGAAGGCCGACCGGGTGTACGTGCTGACCGGATTCGCGCCGAACACGGATCTGTTGCGCCAGGCCGGCGTTCCGATTGATCCAGCGACCGGCATTCCGGCCCACGATCCAGATACACTGGAGACGGCGGTGCCGGGCATCTTCATCGCCGGCGTCGTGGTCGCCGGATTTGATGCGAACAAAGTGTTTATCGAGAACGGCCGCTACCACGGCGAAAAGATCGTTGCCAGTGTCCTGGGCAAGGGCGTCCCTCCCGAGCCGAAGCTGAGCGCCGAACTCGATGCCTGAGTAACTTTTAAGCGCTAAACGTGGGGGTTTACGCGGCCAAGGGCCGCCGTCTTTTACTCATCAACATGTCCACCCCAGACGTCCTCGAAAAACTCGTCTCTCTCTGTAAGCGCCGTGGCTACGTCTTTCAGTCATCCGAGATCTACGGCGGTGCGGGCTCGGTGTGGGACTACGGTCCACTCGGAGTGGAGCTCAAACGGAACCTGAAGGACCGCTGGTGGAACGCGATGGTCCGCGCGCGCGACGACATCGAGGGACTCGATGCGGCAATTCTCATGCATCCCCGCGTCTGGGAGGCCAGCGGCCACGTCGCCGGCTTCACGGATCCGCTCATCGACTGTCATAACTGCAAGAAGCGTTTTCGCGCCGACGACCCCAAGATCAAGGGCACGCCGGGCACGCCCGACGCGCAGTGTCCGGCCTGCGGCATGAAGGGCACGCTGTCCGAGCCGCGCATGTTCAACCTGATGTTCAAGACGTTCATGGGGCCGGTCGAGGACAGCGCCTCCGTCGCCTATCTCCGCCCCGAGACCGCGCAGGGCATCTATGTGAATTTTCTGAACGTGCAGCAGTCCACGCGCCAGAAGGTTCCGTTCGGCATCGCGCAGATCGGCAAGGCATTCCGGAACGAGATTACGCCAGGCAATTTCATCTTTCGAACGCGCGAGTTCGAACAGATGGAGATGCAGTTCTTCGTCGAGCCGGGCACGGACATGCAGTGGTTCGAGTACTGGAAGGAACAGCGCATGGCATGGCACCAGTCGCTGGGCATCGATCCGGCGCGGCTGCTGTTCCATCAGCACACGCCCGAGGAGTTGGCGCACTATGCACGCGCCGCGTTCGACATCCAGTTCGACTTCGGTGGCACCCTCGGCTTTCAGGAAATCGAGGGTGTACACAACCGTGGCGATTTCGACCTCACGCGCCACCAGGAGTATTCGGGCAAGAAACTCGAATACTTCGATCAGCCGAACAACCGCCGTTATGTGCCGCTCGTCGTCGAGACGTCCGTCGGCGCCGACCGCACCGCCCTCGCCGTGCTCGTGAATGCCTATCGCGAGGAGAAGGTGGAAGGTGAAGACGAAGGGCGCACCGTGCTCGGCCTGCATCCGTCACTCGCGCCGATCAAGGCGGGCATCTTCCCGCTCGTGAAGAAGGACGGCATGCCCGAATTTGCCCAGAAGCTGGCGAAGGACCTCCGTCAGCACTTTCCGGTGTTCTACGACGAGTCGGCAGCCATTGGACGCCGGTATCGGCGACAGGACGAAGTCGGCACGCCGTTCTGTCTCACGGTCGATGGGCAGACGATGGCGGATGGCACGGTCACCATCCGGGAGAGAGATACGCTACAACAGGAGCGCGTCGCCGCCGACCGCGTCGGTTCCGTCATCCGAGACCGTCTCGCGCAGTGACTCGATTGTCGTTCGACCGGCTTCGCGAAGCCGGTGAAGCCTTCATGCAGGAAATTTCGCGGGAGTACTACCTGGCGCATTCGGGGCAGAAGGATGGCGCCGAGCTCCAGCCGATCTATGCGAAGTATGCCGACATCCTCGGTCCCGATGCGCTCGCCCTGGCGCTCGAGGCGTTCCGCAACGCGTCACAAGGCACCGAGGAGCAGCGGTCGGCGCGCCTGCTACTCGACTGGCAGGCGGAGTCACAGAGCGCTCGTCAGCTCGCGACGCTGGATGAGCGCGAGATCAGTTGGGAGCGCAGCGCGGTGGTGCGCGTCGCCGACGGCAGCCAGATCCAGTTCGAGGCCACGTCCATCGCACTGGCGAACAGCACGGACGCTGCCGAGCGCCACGCCATTGAAGCGGCACGTTCGAAGCTCGTCGAGCGCGAGTTCGCGCCGATCCGCCGGGAGCGCTTTCAGCGCGAGCGCGACATCACCGAGCAGCTCGGCCTGGCCAACGACTACAACGCGACGTTCGAGCTGCTGAGCGGTGTCTCGCTGTCGGGCCTCAAGGCCGAGTGCGAACAGTTCCTGCGCGACACGCAGGCCATGTGGGACGACGTGCTTCCGGAATGCGCCAGGCGCGTGCTCGGCATGAGCGTTTCCGAATTGACGCGTGCCGATGCGCTGGCGCTCTTCCGGGCCCGCGAGTTCGATGCCTACTTTCCGTCGAACCGCATGGAGGAGTCGATCAGCCGCCAGGTGCGCGAGATGGGCATCGATCCGCTCGCCGGCGGGCGCATCACGCTCGATACGGGCGAGCGGGAAGGGAAGCGCTCGCGCGCCTTCTGTTCGCCCGTGCGCGTGCCGGCAGAAGTATACCTGGTGCTGCGTCCACATGGCGGCCAGACCGACTGGAACACCTTTCTCCACGAGCTGGGACACGCGCTCCATTTCGCGTACATCCGCCCCGACCTCGCGTTCGAGTACCGCTGGCTCGGCGACAACTCGATCACTGAAGGGTACGCGATGCTGTTCGATCACCTCCTGGAGAACGAGGGGTGGCTCAAGCGCTACACGGAACTCGGCGCGTCTGCGATGCCGTCGTTTCTGCGCGCAGCAGGATTCGAGGAGCTCCATTTTCTGCGGCGCTACTGCGCAAAGCTGATCTACGAGGTTGAGCTGTACGGCGGGAACGTGCCTTGGGATGCGCTGCCAGATCTGTACGTCGACCAGCTGACGGCCGCCACGACCTTTCGGTATAGCCGTGCCGATGCGTTCGTCGACGTCGATGCGCGCTACTACTCGGCGCGATATCTCCGCGCGTGGCAGCTCCAAGCGCTGCTCTCCGAGACCCTCGTCGAACGGTACGACGTCGACTGGTGGCGCAACCCACGCGCTGGCCCGTGGATCTGCCTTGCCCTGTTTGGCGAAGGGCAGCGTGAGATGGCGCACGAACAGGCCGCGCGGGTCGCCGGGAAGCCACTGACATTCGCCCCGCTCGTGCGAGCGGTGGAGCGGCTGTTGGGGTGACCGGCCACGGTGGCACGTACTGGTCGCCCCCTCTGCCGAGGCGTACCTGTTACCGCACACCAACTCTCCACGTCAGTACCGCGTATCCTCCGCCCGTGCGGTCCCCCTCACAAGTTCTTGGCAGAATTCGATGGCCCGACGATTGAGCCGTCACGTCATTCGCGTCCTCGGCGCCTGGATCTTGGTTGCTACCTCCGCGGCCGCACAGGGCGCTGGAGATCTGGAGGGAAGGCTCGCTAGCCTGAGCGGCCTCGACCGTGCGCGTGCGCTGGCCAGGTTGGTCGATGCACACAAGATCGATGACCCCGCGCGCGCGATCCGGTACGGGAACGAGGCGATCAAGCTCTTCGCCGTGACTTCCGATCCGGCGGCGAACATCGCGACGCTCAACGAAATGGCGTGGGCGCACATGACCGTCGGCCAGTACGATTCGGCGAGCTTCTATGCCGACAGTGGCCGTCGATTCGCCGAACGGGTCGGCGACAAAGGCGGCCAAGCGCGCGCGGTGAGTAATCTCGGCTCGCTCGAGCAGCGGAGGGGGAATCCCGCGCGCGCCGTCGCGCTGTTCGGCGAGGCGCTGGCGTTGCAGCGCATTGTCGGCCGCGATCGCGACATTGCCAATTCACTCAATAATCTCGGCTATGTCTATACCACCGATCTCGCCGACTACAGCAAGGGTCTGGCATACGGCCTGGAGGCGTTGGCGATTCGTGAGCGGCTGGGGGACGGCGCATCGGTGTCACTGTCGCTCAACAACATTGGAATTGTGTATGGGCGGCTGCGCCAGTACGATCGTGCGCTGACGTACTTCGATCGCGCGCTGCAAATTCGGCGCGCCCAAGCGAACAAGACGAGAATTGCCGCGACGCTGAACAACATCGGTGACATCTTTCTCGAGAAGGGCGATCTGTCGCACGCTCTCTCGTATCACCGGGAGGCGCTGGCGATTCGCTCGGCGCTCGACGACCGCTCCGCGATCGCGCTGTCGCATCGCAACATCGGACTCGTCTACCTCGCCTTGAAGCAGCCTGACGCCGCTCGCCGGAAGCTGCTCCTGGCAAAAGGCATCGCCGATCGCGTGGGCGACAAGGGACTGGAAGCCCAGATCGAGCTCGGACTCGCCCAGTGCGAGAGACAGGCGCAGCAGCCGCAGCAGGCCGACGAGCATGCTCGTTTGGCGCTGGCCATCGCTGAAGGGATGGGCTCGCGCGATCTGGTGCGTCAAGCGGCGGATGAGCTGGGCGCGATCAAAGAGTCGCGGGGCGACCTCGCCGCTGCGTTACAGGCGTTCAAGCGCTCGAAGGCGGTGAGCGATTCGATCTTCAACTCCGAAACCGAGGATCGAATTGGAGCGCTGGAGGGTCAGTACGTCGACGTCCGGCGCATGCAGGAGATCGATTCGCTCCGGCGGCATCAGACCGAACTGCAGCTCGAGGCCCGCACCGGCGAGTCGCAACGTGACGGCGCGGCGGCCCTGGCGATTCTCATCGCCGTGGTCGCGTTCTTCCTCTATCGGCGACGCGTGGAGCGATCGCGCCTCGCCGAGGCCATGAGCGTGACGGATGCGCTGACGGGCCTGTGGAATCGCCGCTACGTACAGCAGACCATGCAGATGGATACGGCCGCCAGCCTGCGCCGTCATCGTGCGGCTCTCGCGCGGGGCGCTGCGGCTGAAGACGCGGATCTCATCTTTCTCGTGCTCGACCTGGATCACTTCAAGTCGGTCAACGACGAATTCGGCCATGCCGTCGGCGATGAGCTCCTGGTTCAATTGGCGGCGGTGATGCGCACGACGTGTCGCGATTCCGATATCGTGGTCCGCTGGGGCGGTGAGGAATTCCTGATCGTTGCGCGTTTCACGAATCGCATGCAGGCACCAGTGACTGCCGAGCGACTTCGTCAAGCGATCGAGCGGCATGTGATGACCATGTCGGACGGACGCATGATTCGTCTCACCTGCTCGATCGGCTTCGCGGCATTTCCATTCGATCTCCGCGCGCCGGATGCGCTTGCCTGGACCGCGGTGCTCGAGCTTGCGGACGTCGCGACGTTCATCGCCAAGCGCGATGGCCGCAATGCGTGGTTGGGAGTCACGCGAGACCGCGCAAGCGGCCCCGGTATTACGCGCCCGGCCGCGAGCGTCGAGCAACTCGAGCGGTGGATTGCCGAACAACAATTGATCGGGATTTCGTCGAAGACGTTTGACAATGCACTGGCGAGTGCGCCCGGCGTGCTGGCCACGCTGGGTGTACCGACCGCTCCCGTGGCACGGCAACCGTAGCGTGCGACGGGCACGCCCAGACGGGCCCATCGTCCATTCGCCCTGACGCCTGAGCCGGTGTAGCTTTCTCAGATGCCCAAGCCAGTCGCCGTCATCACCGGAGCTTCGCGCGGGATCGGACGTGCTACCGCGCTTCGCCTTGCACCAAAGTACGACATCGTTGCCGTCGCGCGATCGGATGACGAGCTGGAGTCGCTTGCCCAGGCGATCGAGGCCGGCGGAGGGAGCTGCCGGCCGCGCGTCGTAGACATCACCGATCCGGTCGCCGTCGCTGCGGCGCTGTCGGACGTCGATGCGCAGATTCTGGTCAACAACGCCGGTGTTGGTACCATCAAGCCATTCATGGATCTGACGCGCCAGGAATGGACGCAGATGGTGGACGTCAACTTCAACGCGTTGTTCGACGTGACGCGCGCCGTCCTCCCTGCCATGATTCGGCGTCGGTCGGGGCACGTTGTGGTGGTCGGATCGATCAGCGGGCGAAGCGGCTTTGTGGGGGGCACGGGCTACGCTGCGACGAAGCACGCAGTGATGGGCTTCACCGAATCGCTCATGCTCGAGTTGCGCGGTTCTGGGGTGAAGGTGTCAGTCGTCAACCCTGGCTCGGTGGCAACGCACTTCTCCGAGCGCTCCGATCCAGGGTGGATGCTCGCCGCGGAAGACGTCGCCAACGCCATCGCTTGCGTCATCGACACGCCACCAAACGTTCTCATTCATCGCGTGGAAGTGCGGCCACTCACCGTCCCGGACAAGAAATAGGGTCTTCGCAGCTGGGCGCTGGCCCGGCCCAGGACGAAGGCGTAACTTTAGCCTGTGACGAAAAGCGCGTCGACCATTCCCGACCGTTCGCGAACGCCGGCGGAGGCGACCGACTTCGGACTGCGCGAGCTGATGGCGGTCCGCGAGATCGTGCACGCCTTCCTCACCGCGCGCCGGCCAGAAGACGTCTACCAGTTCGCGCTCGACAAAGTGAGTCCGCTCGTCGGCGCCGCGTTTGCCTGTGTCTACCTCGTCGACGAAGGGTCCGAGCTGATGCGTCTTGCGGCGGTCTGCAACTGGCCGGAGCGCTACGCACAATTCCTCGATCAAATGCGCGTGCGGCTCGGCTGTGGTCCGAGCGGTGAGGCTGCGAGTGAGCGGCGCGCCATCGAGGTACTCGACGTCTTTGGCGATCCGTCGTTCGAGGATTGGCAGGAAGTGGCCACTGAGCTGGGTTTCCGTTCGTTCGTCGCCCTGCCGCTCCAGGCGAACCAGACGGTGCTGGGTACCGTCACGTTCTACTTCGCATCGCCCAATGCGGTGGTGCCGGAGACACGCCACCTCATGCGCATGGTGGCCGATCAGATGGCCGCGACCGCTGAAAAAGCACGGCTCATCGACGACCTTCAGCAGGCCAACGTGGCGCTCACGGAGTCAAACACCGAGTTGAGCCGGCAGTACGCCGATCTGGTCGATGCCCGGCGTGCGAAGGACGAGTTCCTGGCCAATATTTCCCATGAGTTGCGCACCCCCCTCACGGCCGTGATGGGCTACATTTCGCTCATGCAGGAAGGGCTCGCCGGCCCCATCACCGTCGAGCAGCAACGCACGCTCGAGCAGGTGAAGGACGCCAGCGACGAGTTGCTGGCCTTGATCGGCGATCTGCTCGAGCTCACGCAGCTCAAACGCGGGCTCAACGGGTTGCTGTTGGAGGCGCTCGACCCGCGCGTCCCAATGCGCGATGCGGTGGCTATGGTCGGCAAGCGGCGGCGGGCGTCTGTGGCGCTCGATGTCGTTGAACCGGAGCAGGTGCCGGTGATGCTGACCGACCGCCGCGCGGTGGCCAAGGCGCTGCAGGCATTGATCGACAACGCGTTCAAGTTCACGCGTAAAGGCAAGGTGCGCGTCTCGCTGCAGATCGTCGGTGACCGGGCCGTGTACACGGTCGAGGACACCGGCGTTGGCATTCCACGCGAAGCGCACCGGTATGTGTTCGACGAGTTCCGTCAGGCGGACGGCACGATGACCCGCGAGTTCAGCGGGGCAGGCCTGGGCCTGGCGCTGGCGCGGCGGCTCGCGCAGTCAGTGCAAGGAGATATCACACTCACGTCGACGTCCGATGCGGGCTCGGCGTTCAAGTTCGACTTACCGTTACGGTACGAGAAACCCTCATGAGTACGTCGCAGCGAACCCTCCAGGAAACCACGACCAACGTGAGCGCCGAAGACGTGCTGTCGCGCGCCAAGTCGTTCTTCGTGAATCGTCCGTCGATCTACGCGACCTTCATCGACAAACAAGGCCCTGGCTTCTGCTCGTTCCGCGGCCAGGGCGGCGAGGAGATCGTTATTGGCGTGTCCGCCGCGGCGAATGGCACGGGCACGCGCGTGACCGGGTCGAGCTATCTGTTCGACATGCAGGTCGCGCGCTTCTTCGCTACGCTCGCGCCAATGAGCATGCCATGAGCTCGCCGTTCGTTACTCAGCTGCGCTCGCGGCCGGCAGTGATCCGGCTGGCGCCGGAAGGCGCCAAGGCGATCACGATTCGCGTTGAGATGCCCGACGTCTGGGACGTCGTCGCCCTGGTCGTCGATCCCGCGCAGCCGGTGCTGGCCGTGAAGCTGCGCGCGCTCGAGGCACTCTTCCCGGAAGCGCAGCTCCCCTCTGACTTCGTGCTCAAGCTGCGCGGATGGGAGATCCTCGACGAGAGCGCGTCACTGACCGACGCCGGCGTCATCGATGGATCCATCCTGCTGCTGACGCATCGCCGTCGCCGGCCGGTTCGCTGACAGCGATCCGCGCGGCGACCGGCGCCTCCATGACGATCGCACCGCCCGTCGAGGGCCGGGAAGAGCTCATCGCGGCGGCGGCACGCCTGCGCGCCGAGGTGCAACGACGCATCGTGGGGCAGGAGCACGTGTTGGACGAGATTCTGATGTCACTGATCGCCGGAGGGCATGCGCTGCTCGTCGGCGTTCCCGGTCTCGCCAAAACGCTCATGGTGCGATCGCTCGCCGAAGCGGTGCACCTGGACTTCCGGCGCATCCAGTTCACGCCCGACCTCGTGCCCAGCGACATTACCGGTACCGAGATCCTCGAGGAAGACTCGGCGACGGGGGCGCGCAGTTTCCGTTACGTGCGCGGCCCGGTGTTCGCCAACATCGTCCTCGCCGACGAGATCAATCGTGCCCCGCCGCGCACGCAGGCCGCATTGCTCGAAGCGATGCAGGAGCATAGTGTGACCGCCAGCGGTCAAACGATGCCCCTGCCTGAACCATTCTTCGTGCTCGCGACGCAGAATCCCATCGAGCAGGAGGGCACGTATCCGCTGCCCGAAGCGCAGTTGGATCGGTTCCTGTTCGATATTCGCGTCGCGTATCCGAAGGAAGACGAGGAAATCGCGATCCTGCGGAGCACCACGGGCTCAACAACTGAGAGCCTCGGCGCGATTCTTGGCGCCGCAGAGCTGATGGAGCTGCAGCGGCTCACGCGCGAAGTCGCGGCGGCCGACGTGGTGCTGCGGTACGCGGCGAATCTCGTGCGTGCCACCCGGCCGGATGGCGAACGCGCACCCGAGCTGGTGAACCGGTACGTGCGCTGGGGCGCCGGGCCGCGCGCTGGTCAGTCGCTGATTCTCGGCGCGAAGGCGCATGCGCTGCTCGCCGGCCGCATGGCCATATCACCGAATGACATCAAGCGCGTGGCGCATCCGGTGCTGCGCCACCGCGTGCTGCCCAACTTCGCCGCGGAGGCGGAGGGAGTGAGTGTGGAGCGGATCATCGAGGATCTGCTCGCCCGCATCGAGCCTCCGCGCAGCGACATTCACGTCTGACATGTCGGACTCGTCGTACGGCGCGCTCCTCGATGCCGTGCGAGGCGTGCACTGGCAGGCCCGCCGTGCCGTCAGCGGCGCGCTTGCCGGCACGCATCACAGCCGGCAGCGCGGCACGTCGGCGGAGTTCACCGAATACCGCCGCTACCGGCAGGGCGACGACCCGCGCCGCATCGACTGGCGCTTACTGGCGCGCAGCGATCGCGCCTACATCCGGCTTGCCACCGATCGCGCCATTCTTCCGACCACCATTGTGCTCGACGCATCGGCATCGATGGCCTTCCCGGCGAGCACGCGCGACAAGTGGCAGCGGGCGCAGCAGATCGCCATTGGTCTTGCCGCAGTGGTGCACAGCGACGGTGATCCGATTGGTCTCGCCGTGCACGATGATCGCGAGCAGCTCCGTGTTCTCCCGCCGCGGACGCGTCGAGGCGTGGTGAACGAAATCGTGCGCGTCGTCGCCGATACGGTCCCCGACTCGACCATGCAGCTGGCTCCGGCGCTCGCCGCCACGCGAAGCGATCGGATCGTGATCATCACTGACCTTCTGGGAGACGCGGAGGCGCTCCTCCGCGCGGCGCGCGTCCGCATCGTCGCCGGTCGGGAGGTGTATGTCGTGCACATCGTCGCCCGGGAAGAGCTGGATCCGCCGCGCCGTGCGCTGCTCGCCGCCGATCCCGAGAATCCGTCGGTGCAGCGGTTGCTCGTCGAGTCGTCGCGTCGCGACTACACGAACACGTTCGGCGATTGGCGCGCCGAGATGGCGCGCGCTTGGCGTGCGGCCGGTGCGTCGTTCGTCGAGGTGGTGACCGACGAGCCAGCGGCGCATGCCGTGCGGCGTATCGCCAAGTCGCAGCTGTCGGGGACGCACCGCGCATGACCTGGCTCCTGCCGTCGGCGCTGGCCGTTGCCGGGATCGCGGTGCTGGCGGCGTTCGCGCTGCACTTCATTGCGCGCAGTCGTCCGCTTGCCGAGCCGTTTCCAACGGCGCGCTTCATTCCCGCACGACCGGTACACGCCCGCACCCGGTCCTTCGCACTGCGCGATCTGCTGCTGCTGTGCGTCCGCATTGCCGCCATCCTGGCACTCGGTCTGGCGGTTGCGGCGCCCGTGTTCGCGTCGCGGGGACGGGTGGCGCGCGTGCTCGTCATCGACCGTTCGCGTGCCGTGGCGAGCGCGACAGAGTTGGGCGACAGCGTTCGCACGTTGGTGGGTGGCGGTGCGACGGTCATCGTGGTGGACAGTATTGGCGTGATGACCACCGCAGCGTCACTCGAATCGCTCTCGGTGAACTCGGCACACGGCTCGATGTCGGCCATGCTCGCGGCGGGTATCGAAGCGGCGTCCGGTGCGTCGGCGCGCAGCGATTCGGTGGAGCTCATCGTGGTCTCACCGTTCGCCCGTGAGGAGATCGATAGCGCGACCGATCGCATTCGTTCGGCGTGGCCCGGACGAATTCGACTGGTGCCGGTCGCGGCGACCCCGGCGCGCCCGATCATGCCGCGCGTTGAGTCCGCGGCATCGACAAATGATGCGGTCGTCGCGGGCCTCTCTCTCGCCGGCGTCATGGCCAAGGTGGGGAACGTCCGGCTCGTGCGCGGGCACGTCAGCGCGGCAGACAGTGCCATTGCGCGCGACAGTGGACGCGTGCTCCTTCACTGGCCCGAGAACGACAGCTCGGCGCGATGGCTGGCGCGTACGAACATCGATGCGATCGGCGGCGTTACCTCGCCCACGGGCACGCTCGTGGCGCGCTTTCCGCGCCTCTGGGTCCTCCAGGGGCAGTCGATCGCCCATTGGGTTGATGGTGAAGCGGCCGCGGTCGAACGTCCGTTGGGACGCGGTTGCATCCGCGACGTTGGGGTGCTGATCGATCAGTCCAGCGACGTCACCCTTCACGCGTCCTTCCGGCAGTTCGCGGCGTCGCTGCTCGTCCCCTGCGGCGGTGCACGCGTCTCGGCGCCGATCGGGCGTGCCGCCATCCTGTCGCTTGCCGGCAGTGGCCCACTCGCGGCGTCGATTGCGTTGCACCATCGAGCGGGTGAGTCGTCGCGATGGACGCCGTGGCTTCTCGCACTGGGTGCCGTGCTCCTCATCATCGAGCTGGTGATCCGCCGTACGGAGACACGTCCCCGATGAACGCCTTGGGGCGGCTCAAATTCGTGCGGGCGACGCTTGTCGCGGCAGCGTTGCTGCGTGCACTCGCGTGGGGTGCCGTGGCGATGCTGTCCGTCTTGGCGCTCACTGCCGGCGCCGACGCCTTCACGCCGTTGTCGCTCGCTGCTCGAAGCGCGATGCTCTCCGTGGCGGTCGGCGGCGCGGGCGCTACGGCTGTTGCCCTCGCCTGGCGAGATCGCGGCGCGCTGTCCCTCGCTCGCGTTGCCCTCTGGATCGAAGAGCATCACCCCCAGCTCGAGTATCGCCTGGTGACGGCGGTGGAGACGGGTAACGATGGGCTCCTGCGCCGCGTCGATGCTGCGTCATGGGGGAAGGTGGCGGTTCGTGGTGCGGCACGCGTCATCGGCGCACCTGCGCTGATCATCGTCGCAGCATGGCTCATGGTCGTATTGCTTCCCGCCGGCGCGGTGGCTCGTGTGCGCGCGCCCCATGCCGGGGATTCGCTCGAGCGCAATCGCCCGCGCGGCACATCGGAGAGCCGACTGACTCCACTCGTCGCCGAGGTGACGCCACCAGCGTATTCCGGCGAGCCGCGCACGAGAACCGACGAGCCCACGGACGTGCGTGCGCTCGTCGGCGGCACACTCATGCTCACCGGGCGCGGCGCCGCGGCGGGGATCACCGCGCAGATCGGCATCGACAGCGTGCGTGCAACCGGCGAGAACGACCGATGGTCGATCACGTTGCGAGTGCCGGAGCGCCCGCTGGCCATTCGGCTCGTGGACGGTGGTCACGAGCGAATCGTGGCTCTGGAACCGCTCGCCGACAATCCACCGATCGTCACGCTCGAGGCGCCGGCGCACGACTCGGTGTTGCGCGCGCCGCGCGGCCGTATCGCACTTGCCGCTGATGCGACGGACGACTTCGGCATTGCGACCGCCAATTTCGAGTACATCGTGAGCTCCGGCGAGGGCGAGAACTTCACGTTCAAATCGGGAACGATCGGCAGTGTGCCGCCGAACGTGCGGCGCGCGTCGATGTCTGCGTCGCTCTCGCTCGATTCGCTCGGGCTGAAACCAGGAGACATCGTCCACCTTCGGGCGGTGGCGCGCGATGCCAACACAGTATCCGGCCCGGGGACGGGCGTGTCGGAGACGCGGGCCATTCGCATTGCCCGCGCCGGCGAGTACGACTCGGTCGCGGTGGAAGCGGCGGCGCCATCCGAGGCAGACAAGAGCATGATCAGTGAACGCATGCTGATCATGCTCGCCGAGGCGCTGGAGAAGAAACGGTCATCACTGCGGCGCGACACATTGGTGCAGGAGTCGCGGGGCATCGCGTCTGAGCAGAAGCGGCTGCGGCGCGGCGTCGGCGACCTGGTGTTCATGCGGCTCGGCGGAACGCCGAGCGGCGAGGAACACACCGATGAGAACGCGCCGGCTCGCGCCCGCTCCATGGAGGAGATGCTCGCGCGCGCCGACTCGGCGACCAATCGCTCGACCGATCCGATCGATTTCGCGGAGGGCGAGAGTCCCGTAGTCTCGACCAACAAGCCATTGCTCGAGGCCTACAACGCGATGTGGAATGCGAGCACGGAACTGGAAGTCGGTGAGCCGGGCCGCGCACTGCCACACATGCGCCTTGCGCTCGCCGCTATCCAGCGCGCGCGCCAGGCTGAACGCGTGTATCTGCGCGGCGCTCCGCCTATCGTGGTGATCGACATCGAGCGGGCGCGACTCAAAGGAAAGGACAAGGGAGTCTCGAGCACGCGGCGCGTCCTCACATCGGGCGACACGGCGGTTCGGCGGCGCATGGAGCGGTTTTCGCGCATCGTCGACGCATCGCGTCGTGATCCCGCGGCGGCTGTCGATTCGCTCCTGCTGTTGCGCATCGACGCGTTGAACGACGCTCCGGTATTCGCTGCCGCGCTCGATGACGCGGTGACCGCCATGCGTCGCGGCCGGAGCGATGCAGCAGACGCGGCACTGGCGCGCGCGCGGCGTCTCCTG
Organism: uncultured Gemmatimonadaceae bacterium; assembly: GCA_963817955.1. GTDB lineage: Bacteria > Gemmatimonadota > Gemmatimonadetes > Gemmatimonadales > Gemmatimonadaceae > JAQBQB01. Next base: position 600,270 of record CAWFQK010000002.1, on the reverse strand, counting down.
TCCGGCGTACCCATCGTGCGCGATTCGCTCACGCGTTGGAGATTTGTTCCATGAGCGCCGAATTCGTCTTCGCCACGGCGCAGTACGACTCCGGGGACTGGGATAGTGCGCCGCTCGTTCCGCCGAACATCATCGACACCATCGTGCGCTACACGGAGATCCGGGTTGCGCCCACCGGTGTGATCGTGCCACTCGGCGACGTGCACATGTTGCGCTACCCGCTGCTCTATCTGACCGGCCATCTTCCCGTGCGATTCAACGAGGCCGAGCGCGCCAACGTGCGGCGGTTCGTCGAGCGCGGCGGATTGTTGTTCGTCGACGATCATAACCACGATATCGATGGCACGTTCCACAAGACGGCGACCGAGGAGATCGGCCGCACGGTTGGGCCGCTCGCCGAGTTGCCAAACGATCACCCCCTGTATTCCGCGTTCTTCAAGTTCGACGGTCCACCTACGACCAGCCACGAGCTCAACGGATGGGGCGACAACCTGGTGCACAAGCATCTGCTCGCTGTGCAGCGCAACGGCCGCATTGCGGTGTTGTACAGCAGCAAGGATTACAGCTCCGAGTGGAACTACCATCCCGACAACAAACGCTTTCTGTCGGTGGATAACACGCGCTTCGCCGTGAACCTGGTGGTGTATGCGCTCACGGCGTAGGCGTTTCGAGACGGCATGCCGCGTCGGCGCATTCGCCCTGCTCGGGTGGTTACTGGGCGGCAGCCTCATGGTGACCGGGACCCGCCGATGGGAACGCGCGACCGATCTCGATCTGCTCACGCGCCTCGCGGCCTGGACCCGTGATGCCCATGCGACGTCATTCCGTGTCGATGTCGCCGCCGCGCCGCCAACGTGGGCAATCGATTGGCTTGCGGCGTTGCGGCACGGCGGTCACACGGTAGTGTGGAGCGGTTCGCCGCCAGCCGTAGCGATGACCGTCGAGCCGATACCAGATCCGAGCGGCGGTGTCCGTGTCGACCTCGCGGCTCCTTCGGGCTCTGCGGTGGTGCTGCGCGACGAAGGAGGTATCATCGACACGGCGCGTGTGAGTGGGCTCGGCGCGACGGCCACCCTCCCGCTGGCAATCGGTGCGATTGGTGCCACGGCCGGTGCGCAACAGCTCTCGGTGCTCGCGCCCGACTCGGCGCACCTCCGATCGATCGTCGTGATCGGCGATGCGAGCTGGGAAGGGAAGTTCATCGTCGCAGCCCTCGAGGAGCGCGGTTGGCCGGTGATCGCGCGCTTTGCTGTCGCGCCGAACGTGCAGGTATCGCAAGGTGGTCCAATCGTGCTCGACACCAGCCGTGTCGCCGCGGTGATTGCTGTCGATTCCGCCGTGCAATCGCTCGGTCCACAGCTGGAGCGCTTCGTCCGATCGGGCGGAGGGCTCGTGCTCGCCGGTCCGTCGAGCCTCGCGCCGTCCGTGGCGACTCTTGCGCCGGGAGTGCTTGGCGCGCGTGTACGGCCCGTGGTCGTTCCGAAGGATACGATCGGGCTTGGCGCCACTGGCTTCTATCCCGTACGCGCGCTGACCGCCGATGGCGTGGCGCTCGAGCGCCGCGTCGATGGCGTGGTAATCGCGGCGCGCCGGGTGGCGGCGGGACGCGTGCTCCAGGTGGGCTACGACGACAGCTGGCGCTGGCGCATGGCCGGTGGAGTGAGCTCCGAGCGCGCGCATCGCGACTGGTGGGCTCGCGTCGTCGGTTCGGTGGCCTATGTTCCCACTACAGCGCTGGCCCCGACCCCCATGTTCGCAAGCGCTCCGCGTGCCTACCTGTTCGCGAGACTCGGCGCCCCGGTGCCGGCGGGCGTGGACCTGGAAAGCCGCGCTCCGCTGGATAGGCGTATTCTACTGCTGCTCATTATGGTATTGTTATTGGCCGAGTGGTCGTCGCGCAGGTTGCGCGGACTCAAGTGACGATCGCGTTGATCTCGAGCTCCGACTGCGGCCGACATGACACGGGCTGGAATCATCCCGAGCACGTCGGTCGGCTCCGCGCCATTCCGTCGGCATTGCGCGAAGAAGCGGACCTGTTCCGCCGGATTCGTCATGTCGATGCGCGGCATGCGTCTGCGGACGAACTCGCGCTGGCGCACGATCGCCAATACATCGAGCAGGTCCGCGCGCTGGTCGCCGCCGGAGGCGGACGTCTCGACCCCGACACGGTGGTGAGCGAAGGGTCCTGGGACGCAGCGACCGCCGCGGCGGGCGCCGTACTCGACGGAATCGATTTCGCCTGCGCCGATGGACCGCGACGGAGCTTCTGTGCCGTGCGCCCGCCGGGGCACCATGCGCTCCATGCGGCCGCGATGGGCTTCTGCGTATTCGGCAATGTTGCCCTCGGCGCGCACTATGCCCGGCGCGTGCGCGGCATGGAACGCGTGCTCATCGTGGACTGGGATGTCCACCACGGCAACGGCACGCAAGCACTGGTGGAGCAGGATCGCGGCATCCACTTCGTGTCGATGCATCAGTGGCCATGGTATCCGGGCACGGGCGCCGCCGATGATCGGGGACCGCACGACACCATATGGAACGTGCCGATGCGGGCGGCACTCGCGCCCGCGGTGTACGTTGACGCGCTCCAGTCGGCGATCGACGCGGCCACTGTGGGCTTCGTGCCGGACCTCGTGCTCATCTCGGCCGGGTTCGACTCACTCAGCGGCGACCCACTCGGGGCGTTCACCCTGGAGTACGAGCACATCCAGCAGCTGACACGCTTTGTCGTGGATCACGCGGAGACGTGGTGCGGCGGACGGGTCGTCAGCGCGCTCGAAGGCGGTTATGTGCCGCAGCGGCTGGGTGTGGCGTGCGTGAGGCATATGCAGGCCCTGGAATGAAGGCCGGGCTCCCGATGTGTCCGCTCGCCCGGATCCGCGGAATGCGGGGGTATAAACGCCCAGACATTCCCCTTTTGGGTCACCTGGATGCAGTTTTGATGGATGCCCAGCCTGAACCCGGGCATCGCCATGGTCCGTCCCGTCCTTTTCCGTTTCCGGAAACCCTCGTCTGAATGCCGCTCCGACTGCACGCCATTACCGTCGCTGACGCCCGTCACGAGACGCCCGCGGAGCAGGGGGACGGGAGCGATTCGGCGATTTCGACGTCGTTCATTCCTTTTCGCGATCTGGCCGCGATCGTCACTGAGCAGAAGAACTTCTCGCTTGACGAACCCGCGCAGCATATCGCGGAGAGCCAGGCAATTGTCGATGCGGCATTCCGGCGCGCGGCGGTGCTGCCGGCGCCGGTTGGTGTGATGTTCCGCGCGCCGGACGTGCTGAAGCACTGGATGGAGCTGCACTACGTATCGCTCTCAGGGGCATTGGAATTCATCGAGGATCGCATGGCAGCGCGCGTGCACGTGGTGCGGAACGACGGCCGCCACGGCGAACTGGAATCGGGATCGGATCTCGCCGCCGCCGCCACCGAGGCGTTCCGTGCGATGCGGCGCCATGCGGTCGGCAGCGTGCCACTCCGTATCGAGCAGGTGACCGGTTTGACCCTCAGTACGGCGTTCCTCGTCGAACGCGATCACTGGAAGGAGTTCCTCGCCGCGGTCGCCGAACAGCGCGAAGCGCATAAGATGTTGCGCTTCGATGTCACCGGCCCCTGGGCACCGTACGATTTCGTACACATGCAGTTCGGGGGCTGACGCGTGTTCTGTCCGCAATGCGGCACGTGGAATCGCGCCTCGCTGGCGGCGTGTGTTCGATGCGCGGAAATTCTGCCCCAACTCGCGCGCGCGCCGTTCGAATGTCCTGACGAGGACATCTCGCGCCTCCGCCGCGCCACCGGCAATCGCTATCGCGTGCTGCGGCGCATAGGCGGTGGCGGCATGGCCGACGTGTACGTCGCCGAGCAGACGCAGCTTTCGCGTCCAGTGGTCATCAAGGTGTTGCACGCGCACCTCGCGCGCGACCGGGAGGTGGCCGAGCGGTTCCGGCGCGAAGCGGAAGCGGCGGCAAAGCTCGTCCATCCGCACATCTGTGGCATTCTCGACTACGGCGCCACGAACGAAGTCGTCTACACCGTCATGCCGTATCTCGAGGGCGGTTCGTTGGCCGATGCCATCCAGAAGAGCCGTTTCGTCGACGCGGCCCGTGTCGCGGCGGTCGGAGCGCAGGTGGCGTGCGGGCTGGATTACGCGCACCGCCGCGGGGTCGTGCACCGCGACGTCAAGCCGGACAATGTGCTGTTCGACGAAGATGGCAACTCGGTGCTCACGGACTTTGGCATCGCGACGGCGCGCTTCCATGCCCGTCTCACGGCCACGGGTCGCGCAATGGGTACGCCGCACTACATGTCGCCCGAGCAGGCGATGGGCAAGCTCGTGGACGGGCGCAGCGACATTTATGCGATGGGCATTCTGCTCTACGAAGCGCTCGTCGGGTTTCCACCATTCGATGGCGCAGATGCGTTTGCCGTCAGTTACAAACAGGTGCACGAAGCGCCGGTCGCACCAATCGATGCGAGCTCGCGCGTGCCCGCCGAGCTATCGGCAATCGTGATGCGTTGCCTCTCCAAGGCGCCGGCCGCGCGCTATGCACGCGGCCACGATCTTGCCGACGCGCTCGTCGCATTCCTGCGCGCACTTCCCGCCGCTGCGCCGGCGTACCGCATGGCCAGTAACGCCCGGCGCAGCCGACCTTCTCCCATCCCATGAAACTCCAGCACGACATCTCGATCGTCCATACGACCCACCCGTTCGTCATCGCCCGTGGCGGCGCAACGGAGCACCGGCTGATCCGCGTACGCGTCATTGACCGCGACGGCGTGGAGGGGTGGGGGGAAGCGGCCCCGAATCGCTTCTATGGCGAAACGGCGGACACCGCGCTCGGCGCGCTCGAGCGTCTGAAGCCGATCGTCGAGGCGTGCGACGCCTGGGCGCTCGAGGACGTGGAGTTGGAGATGAACCGTGCGCTGCGCTTCAACGGCTCGGTGAAATCGGCGATCAGTGCCGCCATGCACGATCTGGCCGGTAAGCGGCTCGGCGTGCCGCTGTACCGGTTGTGGGGACTCGATCCGGCCAAGGCGCCGCTGTCGAGCTTCACCATCTCCATCGCAGCGTCCGACGCTGAGCTGCGGCAGCGCGTGGAACAGGCCTCGGCGTATCCCGTGCTCAAGGTGAAGCTCGGCACGGATCACGACGAGCAGATCGTGCGCACCGTCCGCGCGGCCGCGCCCGACAAGGTGTTGCGCGTCGACGCCAACGCGGCGTGGACGCCAAAGCAGGCGCTGGCCATGATGGATGTGCTGGTCGAGTGCGGCGTGGACTATGTCGAGCAACCGCTTCCGCCGCACGATCTCGATGGTCTCCGTTTCGTGCGCGACCGCGCGCCGCTGTCTATCATTGCCGACGAATCGTGCGTGGTCGCCACCGACATCCCCAAGCTCGCGGGCGTCGCCGACGGCATCAACATCAAGCTGTCGAAGTGTGGCGGCCTGCGCGAAGCGCTGAAGATGATCGCCACCGCACGATCGCACGGGATGCTCGTCATGGCCGGCTGCATGATCGAGACGAGCCTCGGCATCACCGCCGCCGCGCATTTCGCACCGCTGCTCGACTACGCCGACTTCGACGGCGCTGCCCTGCTTGCCGACGATCCGTACACCGGAGCGACCATCGTTGGTGGGCGTATCAGCATCCCGTCAGGACCGGGGCTTGGGGTGCTACGGCGGATACTGTAACACGGCGTGTTACCGCGAACTCCAGTACTGCCCTACGCGTGCCATGACTCCGGCGTACACCGCCATGCCGTCGAACAGATTCTGCAGCCGCAGGTTCTCGTTGGCCGCGTGCTGATTGTTGTCGTGGTTGACGATCGGCAGCACGATGAGCGGTGCGTGGAGCACGCTTTCGAAGGTGTACATCGGCAAGCTGCCGCCCAGCGTCGGCAGCGCCACGATTGGCGTGGCAATCGACTCTTGGGTGGCGCGGATCACGGCGCGCGACAGCGGTGAGTCCATCGATACCCGCGTGGCCGGGTACCCGGATTCCCACGTCATCTTGAGAAGTTTCGCATGGGTCATCCGCTCCGCGGCGGTCGGCGTGTGATCGACGACGAAGAACCCCTGCGACCGCGCGTGTGTTTCGAGCAGCAGCTTGATGTGCGCCGGCGTCTGGCGTGGCACGAGGCGAAAGTCGATCGACGCCGTCGCGTCTGTGGGAATGGTGTTCGACGCCGTGCTGCCCACGCCACCGCCGCGAATACCGCGCAGGTTCAGGGCCGGAAGCATGATGCGCTCGACGAGCGGTGCGTTGCTCGCCTCCGTCGCCGCCAGCTGTACCTCGGCGCGCATTGCCGAGTCGATCGCCGGAACGGCGGCCAGTGCCCGCCGCTCGGCGGCGGTGATTGGCGCGACGTCGTCATAGAAATGCTTGATGAGAATGCGGCCGTCATCGTTGCGCATGCTGGCGATGAGATTGGCGAGCAACGTGATCGGGTTCGGCGCCCAATTCCCGTAATGGCCACTATGGAGGCCGTGTGACGGTCCGTAGACGGTCATCTCCACCCCCGTCACGCCGCGCACGCCGAACACGATCTGCTGGCGTCGCGACTGATGCACGGGTCCGTCACCGAACAGCCATGCGTCGGCGTGGAGCAGAGCGGCGTTGCGCTCGAGCAGTTCGCGCAGATGTCCCGAGCCGGCTTCCTCCTCGCCTTCGAAAAAGAACTTGAGGTTCACCGACGGCTTCACGCTACTGGCTCGGAGCGCGTCCAACGCGCTGAGCATCGCGACGATCGGCGCCTTGTCGTCGCTCGCCGAGCGCCCGTACAGGCGCCACTCGCCATTCATCGAACCAGATGCTGCTGGAATGTCGATCGGTTTCCCTCCCGCTTCGAGCGTTTTATCGCGCAGCACTGGTTGCCAGGGGGGGGTCGTCCACTGCGTCGTATCCACCGGCTGTCCGTCGTAGTGTGCGTAGAAGACGACGGTTTTCGTTGCGCCAGGCGTTACCAGTTCACCATACACCGCCGGTGGCCCACCGCTCGGCGACTCGAGCAGGCGCACCGAAATTCCCCGCGGCGTCATCATGTCCATCAGATGCGTGGCATTACGCCGAATGTTGGCCGTGTCGGTCGCGAGGTTCGGGATCGCGAGAAAATCGCTCAGCTCGCGGACGATGGCTGCATCGTGTGACGCTCGGTAGCTGGCTACGGCCGATCGCAATCCTTGCGGCGTCGTCGCCTGCGCTCCGCCGAGTGCGGGAACAGAGGCCATGGACAGTGCGAGGAGCGCGATTCGTCGGGAATGTCTGATTGTCAGTGACATTGGCTCAGAATGAGTTGGCACAGGACGCCGGTGGAACTTCATCAACATCGACCCGAAAGGGACACGGGACACGGAACACGAGACACGAGACACGAGACACGAGACACGAGACACGAGAAACTCACAACGCACAACTCACAACTGGCAACTCGAACCTCGCCGACCGGTGGGCCGACCGCTACGGAGCAGCCAGCGACATCCAGCCAGAATTGAGCCGGGAGTCCAACCCCCGCCTCGCGATCGCTGCGCCGGCAGGCCGGCTGCTACGGAGTCGCCAGCGACATCCAGCCGGTCAATGCCCCGGAGCCCAATCCGACTCAGCCTCACATGACCTACGTGCAGGTCACTAGCTTACGGGCGTGCTCGTCACCGTCGCCCTTCCGCTGCCGCTATTCCGAAATTTTGTGTACGAGGTCGACGGCGCGCAATCGGAGCGCGTGCGTCCCGGTATGCGTGCGATTGTCCCATTTCGCAGCCGACAGGAATTGGGGATCATCGTCGCCGTGGACGAGCCGGCGCCTGGCGTCACTCCCAAGCGGGTCGTGTCACTTCCTGACACCGAGCCGGTGCTCGCTCCCGAGATGCTGTCGCTCTGCCGGTGGATTGCCGAGTACTACATCGTGCCGCTCGGCATCGTGCTCCGCACCGCGCTCCCCGCCGTCCTCTCGTCGCGCGCGACGCCGGAGCCGGCACGCCGCACACGTCGTGTCGCCACGCTGCAACAGGAATTGCCGTCGCTGCTCGCCCGTGATCGCGTGTTTGCCCGTGCGCCGCAACAGCGCGCGCTGTTCGAGCTGATCGAATCCCTCGGCGGGCGCGCTCCGGTGGAGCTGCTGACGCAACGCATGAGTTTTTCGTCATCGGTGCTGCGCGGACTCGTGGCGCGCGGCTTCATGACCGTCGGCGAGGAGGTCGTGGCACGTGATCCGTTCGCGTCGCGCGCGACGCCGGCGCCGGCGGCCCACCTGCCGTCCGATGCGCAGCGCGAGGCGATTCAACAACTCACGAGCGCGGCGCCGGGCGACGTATTTCTTCTACATGGCATCACCGGAAGCGGCAAGACGCTCGTCTACATCGAGCTGCTGCGCCGCGTGGTGCTCGAGCAGGGCAAGACGGCAATCGTCCTCGTGCCGGAGATCGCGCTCACGCCGCAGACGGTGGACCGATTTCGTGCCGTCTTCGGCGACAAGATCGCCGTACTCCACAGCGCGCTGAGCGACGGCGAGCGGTACGACGAATGGCTGGCGATCAAGGAGGGTCGCAAGCGGATCGCGGTCGGCGCACGGTCGGCGATCTTCGCGCCGCTCACCGGCCTCGGCGCGATCGTCGTCGACGAGGAGCACGAATCCAGCTATAAGCAGGGCGAGACGCCACGCTACCACGCGCGCGAGGTCGCCATCGTTCGCGCGCGCAACGAGGGCGCCGTCGTCGTCCTGGGTTCGGCAACGCCGAGTCTGGAGAGCTGGGTCAATGCGCAAACCGGAAAGTACCATTTGCTGACACTGCCCGAGCGTGTTGGCGAGGCGAAGCTGCCGAAGGTGGAAGTCATCGACCGGCGCGTGCCGGCCGGCGAGCGTCGCAAGGCCACGGACGGCAGCGCCGAGGACTTTCTGCGCCAGGTGGTCAGCGAGGAGCTCGAGTCGGCGCTGTCCGATCGTCTGCGAAAGAGGGAGCAGAGCATTCTCCTGCTCAACCGCCGCGGATACGCGGCATTCGTGCAGTGCGGCGACTGCGGCGACGTTGCCACCTGTCCCAACTGCTCGATCAGCCTCACGTATCACCGCACGCTCGAGCGCCTCGTTTGCCACTATTGTCTTCACACCGAGGCGGTGCGCACGTCCTGCCCACGCTGCAAGGGACTCGTCATTCGGCAGCGCGGACTCGGCACGCAGCAGGTCGAGCGTCTTCTGGCCGACCGATTCCCCGAGGCGTGCATCGCGCGCATGGACGTGGATACCACGAGCGGCAAATGGGCGCATGCCGAGATACTCGATCGGGTCGCCAGCGGCGAGGTGGACATCCTGCTCGGCACTCAAATGATTGCCAAGGGACTCGATTTCCCGAACGTCACGCTCGTCGGCGTCGTGGACGCCGATGTTGGCATCAACTTCCCCGATTTTCGCGCCTCGGAGCGTTGCTTCCAGCTCCTCAGCCAAGTGGCCGGCCGCGCCGGCCGGGGACCCAAAGGCGGCCGGGTGCTCATCCAGACGAGAGTGCCCAATCATCATGCGGTCCATTGTGCCGTCCTGCATGACTACGCGACTTTCGTTCGTCAGGAACTCGAAGGACGCGTGACACCAGCATATCCGCCGACCGTACGGCTGGCGAACATCGTGTTCAGCGGCACCACTGAGGCCGCGACGGAGAGGTTGGCCGCCGCGGCGACGGCATGGCTTCGCGCACTGCTCCTCAAGCGGCCCATGCCCGGCATCACGATAGTTGGCCCCGCCCCGTGCCCCGTTGAACGGATCAAGAATCGCTGGCGGTGGCATGTGCTCATCAAAGCCGAGCACGCGACGGAGTTGACACGATTGGGTCGGTACTTTCTGGAGCGGTACGATGTGCCGAAGGAAGCCGAGATGAGGATCACGATGGACCGGGATCCGGTGGCGTTGTTGTAGGGGATTGTGGACGATCGATGAGGAGTGGGACACGACCCGGAGGCCAATCCTCGCAAAATTCCGCCTCCCGTGCCAAATTCAGGCGTGACGACATTTCCTCCTCCTGACTTCACTCGCGCGCCCTTTCCGAACTTCCCTGATGCCAGCTTTGTAGCGGCACCGGCTGATGGCGTGCTTCCGGAAGGGTTCTTCTCGACGACCAATCTGCCGACCTTCGCGCGTGTGAAGGGGGAGTGGCGTGCGCCGCGCGAGCCGCGAATGGATTCGGGTCTCGTGCTCGACGCAGACGGAACGCTCTGGGTGCGCGAAGGCCGTCGCATCCGGAAGGGTGACCTGGTCGCGGTCGGCGACAAGGAAGATGGCACGCAGGGCATCTTTGTGCAGACACATCTCGTGCCGCATGGCGGTGATCCCGATGCATTCGCGTTCATGTCGAGTGAAGTGTCCCGCGAAAAGCCGATCGACTACGCGCAGATGGCGCGCCTCCTCATCGAAGAGAAGGATCGCGGCGGATATCCGATCTGGGTGACCGGGCCGGCGTTGGTGCATTCGCGCGCGCGCAGCGACATGAGCTGGTTCATTGCCAACGGGTACGTCGGTGCGTTGCTCGCCGGCAATGCCGTCGCGGTGCATGATATCGAAGCGTCCATCTACGGAACGACGCTTGGCATGACGAACACCGGCGAGATCACCCAGGGCGGCCACGGCCTCCACATGCGGGCGATCAATCGCGTGCGCGCGGCGGGATCCGTCGCGAATGCCGTGCAGCAGGGGGTCATCACCGACGGCATCATGTACTCGTGCGTCACGTACGGCGTGCCCTTCGTGCTGACGGGATCGATTCGCGACGATGGGCCACTGCCCGACGTCATCACCGACATGCTCGTCGCGCAGGACGCCATGCGGCAGCATACGCTCAAGGCGACAATGGCGATCATGGTCGCCACTGCGCTGCATGCCATTGCCACAGGCAATATGCTACCGGCGTTCGTGGCGCTGCCAGACGGCACCATGCGTGAGCTGCCGACCATTTGCGTCGACTCCTCGGAGTTCGTCGTCAACAAGCTCAAAGACCGTGGAACCCATCAGGCGTTCGGCGTCGTGACCAACGCCCAGGATTTCATGCACATCTTGCGGATCTACGTGGAACGCGAGCTCGAAGCGAGAACGGCACCAGTGCGCGTGCGTCCAGAAACCGCGGTGCGATGACGGTGTTGACGGAAACTCGTGAGCGGTTTCTGCTCGCGATCGCGGCCAAGATCCCCCCCGAATTCATCGCCGAGATTCACTTCTTCCAGCCGATCAAGCAGGGCGGCGTGGAGAGCGGGGTCGCGGTGATCGCCGAAGCGCGGCCGACCGGCGAACTACCCGGCGAATCGAGCGCTGAAACGAATGCGCCGAAGCACGTCGTCTATACCGCGCTCTACCGTCTCACGCTCAAGGGGCCGGACCGCGGGAAGTGGGAGACGAACATCGTTGCCGAGGCCGACGCGCCGCTGGTAACAGTGGACGTGGTCGTGCGCGGCGTACAGCGCCGCTCGGGCGACGTGGACGAGGTGACGCGACTCGAGGGAGACAACGTGCGCGCGCTCCTCGCGGCAAAGACGCAGGCCTGACCCGACATCAGGGACCGCGTTCGGTGGCATACTTCATCAAGATTGCCCCATGCAGATCGCGCGCATCCTCCAGTTGCGCGTGCTCGAGCCCGAGATGCGGTGGCCCGATGAGGAATGGGTGCAGCTGGTTGCCACCCACAGCCCCGTGCGCGCCGATTTGATCATCGAAGGACACGATCTCGTATCCGTCATAGGCCCCGAAGATCGTGACGTCGCCGGCGTTCCGCTGGGACACGAGGTGCTCCACCGCGCGAACGGTCGGCTCACCCGTCTCGTAACGCTCGAGCGGATTGCGCCCGTCGAGTACTTCTAGCCGTCCGTCTACTATGATCGCGCGCCCGATTGGACTCTCCAGGTGTACGGACGGTCCGTTGCGGGTGGCGAGCAGTCCGACGCCGGGATGCTGGAGCAGTTCGAGATACAAGCCCGCCCGCCGCGGATCGCGCGCGATGTCCGTGAGGTCGAGCGGTTTGTCGTCGTCGGCAAAGTACAGCAGGGCCAGACACGAACTGTACGTCACGACCACCTCGTGCTCCTCGTCGACCCGGTACTTCTCCGGCAGAAAAAGCTCGCGCAGGCCATAGCGACTGCGCAACCAATCGCGCAGTCGGTCGAGTATGCGGCGTACGGCGGGTGAGGGCGATGCGACCTGTGCAGCCGTCTCCACGACCTGCGCGCTCATGACCGCGTACTCCGACGTATTCGAGTAGCTCTCGTACGCGTGCAATGGGTGGTTGCCGCGACGGCGCGCGTCGCCGTCGAGAATGCGCTTGACCGTCTTGCCGAAGGTCTCGCCGAAGCGCACGCGATAGCTCGCCGATGGCGTCATGCCATGGTCAGAGAGCAGCACGAGATCGTACTCGCGGCCACCGGCGTTCCCCATCATGCGGCGAATTTCACGAATGCGCCGGTCGGTGCGTCGCAGATCGCGCAGCGCCTGGAAACTCGATGGACCAAAGTGGTGTCCGAGCTCGTCGTACTGCATGAACGTGCTGTAGATGATCGGCACGCCCAGGTACACATCGAGCAAGATCGCCATCGTCTGCAGCTCGCGCACGATGACGTTGCTGAGTACGCGGACGAACGGGAACAGCCCTTCGCTGTGCGTGCGCCGGCCCGCGAGCTCGCCGACTGCTCGTTCGTATTCCTCGCGTACCCACTCCAACACCGCCTGCACCGCCATGCGTGCCACGCGAATGGGATGCACGCCAATGAGAAATGCCATCCGCCAGCCGCCGAGGCGCTGCAAGACCGACATCCGCTCGCGCGTGGCGACGGTCAACGCGACAGTATGCGCGTCGCCGTCGAGCAAGTTGACGTAGCTCGATCCGCCGGCGAGCGCGCCGGGGGTGTGGATACGATCGCGGATGTACTGAACGCCCGCCGGCGAGTTGCAGGTGACCACGCGACGCTCGGCCTTGTCGTAGAACCGAAAGCCGGGGATTCCTTCATTTTCGCCATGGAAGATGCCTGCCTGGCAGTAGGGGGTGGCCGCGGGAAGGCCACAAAACCAATCGCGCAGGATGTACCCTTCCTCGCGCACCATCCGTTCGATGGTCGGGCAGTAGCCCAATTCGATGGCGCGCCGCAGCTCGGCGTACGGGAGGGCGTCGATCTGCAACATGACGAGACCACGTTTTCCGTCGGCGGGTCGCCGCTCGCGGCGGAATACGCGATATTTCAGGGCGTAATACCAACCGAGGATCCGGCTCCTGGCCTTTCTGCCTCCTGCTTCAGGCATCGCCATCCCCATCGCCTTTGGCGCGGGGCTCGCGAGTTTCCTGTCGCCCTGTGTGCTTCCGCTCATCCCGAGCTATATCACGTTCATAACGGGGATGACGCTCGACGACGTGCAGCGTGAACGCCGCGTCGCGCTCGTGCACGCGTTGCTCTTCGTGCTCGGCTTCTCGCTCATCTTCCTCGCCCTGGGTGCATCGGCGACGCTCCTCGGCCGGTTGCTGGTGACCTACCGGGTATGGATCAGCCGCGTGGGCGGCGTGCTGGTGCTGGCGTTCGGCCTCTATCTGCTAGGTGTCTTCAACCTAGGGGCTTTCGGGCGCGAACGCAGATACCACGTCACCAACAAGCCCCTCGGATACCTGGGCACGGTTGCCGTGGGCGTAGCGTTCGGTGCAGGGTGGACGCCGTGCATCGGCCCCATTCTGGGCAGCATCCTGACGTATGCGGCAACTCAGGCCGATCTTTCGCGCGGCGTCATCCTGCTTGGCGCCTATTCGCTCGGACTGGCGGTGCCCTTCGTGATCGCCGCTGTGGCGATCGAACATTTTCTGACCGCGTTCCAGGTCATTCGGTCGAAGATGGTCTGGATCAACCGCTTCGCCGGCGCCATTCTGGTGATCGTGGCCGTGCTGATGATCACCGATTATCTGACGGTGATCACGAATGTCCTTCAGGCGTGGACGCCGGCAGGGTTGAGGAATTGGCTGTAGCACGCGAGACGCATCATGGTGTCAACCACCTCATCGTAGCCACCCCGCGCTCTTCGCCAGCAGTTCTCTCACCGGCACGGGCTTCACGAATAACTCGGTGCACCCCGCATCCAGACACCGGCGCCGGATCTCGGGTTCACCGTGACCGGTGAGCGCAACGACGGTCCTGCACCCCGCAACTTTCAGCGGCTCTATCAACGTCAGGCCGTCGCCGTCGGGCAAGGTGAGGTCGAGCAGCACGAGATCCGCTGGGTCCGACCGCACGACGCCGAGTGACTCGGCGATCGTACCGGTAGTGGAGACGCGGTAGCCGGCGCTCTCAAAAAGAATCCGCATGGCGTCCGCCACGATTTCGTTGTCCTCAATGACGAGGACGTGCCATTGAATCACCGACGCGGCGGTGTCACTCAGCTTGCTCAATGGGAATCGTGAAGTAGAAGCGGCTGCCCGTTCCGAGCTGGCTCTCTACCCAGATGCGACCGCCATGTAGTTCGACGAGCTTGCGCGCAATCGTCAGGCCCAACCCGGTGCCGTGGTGCGGGCGCGATGGCGTCGAGTCTACCTGGGCGAATTCGCGGAAGATCAGATCGTGATGCTCGATCGCGATGCCCACCCCGGAGTCGCCCACCTCAACCAACACCACGCTGGGCGAATCCTCCGGCACTGACGCCCGCAGCCACACTGTACCGCCCGCCGGCGTAAACTCGATGGCATTGCCGAGCAGGTTGCCGACGACATGGGTGATCTTCTCGCGGTCCGCCGTGACGAGCGCCGGGGCGCCGGCTGCATCCACGGACAAGGTGATCCGTTTCTTTTTGAGCAAGGACTCGTTCAGGTCGCTCACCTGCTCGAGCACGTCGCGAATTGGAAAGCGCGACGACACGAGCGTGAGCTGATCTGCCGCACCGCGCGCGTAGGTGAGGATCTCGCCCACCTGATTGAGCAGTTGCCGGCCGCCGCTGATGATGCCGCGCACGCTGTCGAGCTGCCGTGGTGACAGGTCGCCGAGAATTCCGTCCCGCAGGATCTCGGCATGGGTGATCACCGCAGTGAGCGGCGTGCGCAGATCGTGCGAGATGTTGGCCAGAAACTGCGTCTTCAGCGCGTCGCGCGCTCGCAGTTCGGCAATTTCGACGATTGCCTCGTTCAGATGCGCCTGAAGGACGGCGACACGAGTGTCGGAAGTGCTGACGTCCAGAACCCGCGGTTCAGTGATGCTCTCGACCCGGCTCATGCGTTGATGATATCCTCTGTATTTGCCTCTGGCAACTCACCATTCTCCGCTTCGATCGACTCCTCGAGCTGCTGCCGGCTCAGGAGCGCCCAATACCGCCCACCCGCCGCCAGGAGGTCGGCGTGCCGGCCCTGCTCCACGATGCGCCCGTGGTCGAGCACAATGATCCCCGTCGCGTCGCGAATGGCGCTCACCCGGTGCGATGCGATGAGCGCCGTCCGCCCGCTCAGCGCCTCGTGCAAAGAACGGAGGATCTCCGCCTCGGTGTGCGTGTCCACCGCCGACAGCGCGTCGTCGAGCAGTACGATGCTCGGTCGGCGGGCCAGTGCGCGGGCCAACGCCGCCCGCTGCTTCTGTCCGCCGGACAAATTGATCCCCCGTTCACCGAGCAGCGTGTCGTAGCCTCCAGGGAATTTTTCGATGGTCTCCGAAAGTTGAGCGATGCGGGCCGCCCATTGGCCGGCGTCCTCGTCCGACGTGCCGTACACCAGGTTGCTGCCGATCGTGTCGCTGAACAGGAAGCTCTCTTGCGGGACATATCCGATTTCACGTCGCAGCGTTGCCAGATCCAGGTCACGGATTGGTATTCCGTCGAGCAAGATCTCGCCCTCCTGTGGATCGAACAATCGAGGTACCAGATCCATCAACGCGCTCTTGCCGCTCGCCGTTGCGCCGACCACTCCAATGGTTGCGCCCGCCGGCGCAATGAAACTGATGTTCCGCAGCACCCAGCGCGGCGCGCCATCGCGTTCAGTCGGGTAGTGAAAGCCGACGTTACGGAACTCCAATGAGCGTCCGGCTGACGCGGGCGGCAGCTCGCGGGGTGTTGACGGCTGGGCCAACTGCGAGCGCGCATCGAGAATCGCCAGCAGGCGCGTCATCGAGGCCGCGCCGCGCTGAAAGAGATTGATGACCCAACCGAGCGCGATGAGGGGCCACGTCAACATGCCGAGATACATGCCGAACGCGACGAAGCTGCCGATGCTGATCGTGCCGCGCACCACGAACGCGCCGCCCACCCAGAGCACGGCGACCATGCCGAGTCCCGCGAAGATCGAGAAGCCCGGCTGCATGATGCCATAGAGCTGCGCGAGTTTCATGTTCTTTTCGAGATAGCCTTCGTTCAGCTTCTCGAACAGTCCAATCTCCGCCTGCTCCTGCCGGAAGGCACGCACGATGCGCACGCCGGCCAGATTCTCTTGCGCAAGCGTCGTCAGATCGCTGAAGTGCGCCTGCACGTCCTCGAACCGCATGTGAATGCGGCGGCCAAGGAGGATGCCGAGCACCGGCAGCAGTGCCATCGGCAGCGCGGCAATGAGGGTGAGGCGCGGTGATATGCTGATCATGAACGCCAGCGCGAATGCGCCGCCGGCAATGGTGTTCATGAGATACATGATCGCGGGTCCTGCGGCCATGCGCACCGCGCTCAGGTCGTTCGTCAAACGCGCCATGAGATCTCCGGTGCGAATACCGGAATAGTACGTCGCATCCACTACCTCGAGCCGGGCGAATAGATCATTGCGCAGATCGTATTCCATCCAGCGGCTCACGGTGTTCAAGAGCAGACGCATCCAGAAACGTCCGACGCCGCCGATCACGGACACACCGATCATTGCAGCGGCGAGCAACCAGATAGATTGTAGTGGAGCCCCCGCACGAATTTCGTCGAGTGCTCGCCGTAGAAACCACGGCACGATGCTCGAGAACGCTGACGCGGCGACCACGACCAGCAATCCCAATGCAACATTCCGGCGGTATGGCCGGTAATACGGGATCAGACGTCGAAGGGAGCTCAAGCTTGGCACATGCCTTGCCACGTCTTAGCTCACTCCAGGAGGAATGCCCATGTCGAAATATACCCGTCGCTTCGGAGCGCCGATTGCCTTGGTCGTCGTGACCCTGCTCGGTGCGTGCCGGTCCGATGCCAAGAAGGGACCCGACAGCGCGGCGCTCAGCGCGGACACGACGCTGAACCGAGATCTCGCACTCGCTGGACGCGACACCACAGTGCAGCCACAGCTCAAGGACGTCCCGCCCAACGCACCAGTGAGTCCAGCACCCACGACGAGGCGCGCCGAACCCCGCGCCGAGCCGCGGCGCACACCTCGCCCCGTTGTGCCTGCTCCGCGTCCGGCTGCGCCGAGCGCAGCGACGACACCCGGCGGCAACGTCGTGACGACAGCCCCTAGCTCGGGCGGCGGCGCCGTCGGCATGATCGCCGCGGGCACCACGCTCACCACGCAAGCCGGGTCGCGTATCTGCACGAACACGAACAGCGTCGGCGACCACGTGACGGCAACGGTCGAAAACAGCGTCTCCGGATCGAACGGCGCAATGATTCCTGCGGGCGCGACGGTGAATCTGACCGTGACACGTCTCAAGCGGAGTGAAAACGCGAACGATCCGGTCATCATGGAGTTCGCCGTGAACTCGGTGAGCTTTGCCGGTCACACCTATCCAATCGAAGCGACCGTGACGTCGGCATCGGTGGATCGCATCAGGGATCAGCCGCAGTCGAAGGATGTACAAAAAGTCGCGATTGGTGCAGCCGCGGGGGCGATTGCCGGACGTATTTTTGGCAAGAGCACCAAGGCCACTGTCATCGGCGGCGCTGCTGGTGCGGCAGCAGGGGCCGCGACGGCAGCCGCGACCGCGAACTATCAGGGCTGCATCCCGGCGGGCGGAAGCATCGTGGTCAAGTTGACGTCGGCGGCAACCGTCAAAGCGTAGCGGGACACGGGACACGAGACACGAGACACGAGAAACTCGCAACGCACAACTCAGAACTGGAAACTCGAAACTCGCCGACCGGTGGGCCGACCGCTACGGAGCAGCCAGCGACATCCCGCCGGTCAGAACACGGAGTCCAATCCGACTCCGTCTCAACTGACCTGTGTGAGGCAATCAGTACCCAACCGGTCGCCCAGACGACCTTGGATCGGACATCCCCTCGTATCCTCCGCGCACCCGCATCACCGCGTTGATGAGTCCCACGCCCCCGATCGCTTCCACGCCATAGCCCATCGCGCGTAGCGAGTCGACGACCGCCGGCCGCAATCCACCGCGCTCGAACTGCAGTGAATCGGGCAACGCCTGATGGTGGACACGTGGCGCGCTCACGGCGTCGGATAGGATCATCTGTTGATCGAGCACGTTGAGGATCACCTGCGACGTGCTGGTGATGATGCGCGGGCCGCCACGGCTGCCGACAACGAGCAGCAGCGATCCGTCACGATCGAGGACGATCGTCGGTGACATGGCGCTCAGCATTCGCTTGCCCGGCTGGATCGCGTTTGCCTCACCTTGCACCAAGCCGAACATGTTCGGCTTGCCCGGTGCGGCGGCGAAGTCGTCCATCTCGTCATTCAAGAAAAATCCGCCGCCCTGTACGTACACGCCCGATCCGTAGAGCGCATTCAGCGTCGTCGTCGTCGCGACGGCGTTGCCTTGGGCGTCCGCGACGGAGTAGTGCGTCGTCTGCACGCCTTCGCGCATCGCCTTTGCCACGGCTGGCGTCGGTGTCGCCCGCGTGTGGCCGATCGTCGCCCGCAGCGTGGCTGCATATGACTTACTCGTCAGTTGCTGCAGCGGTACCGAGATGAACGCCGGATCGGCGAGTTTCTCGTTGCGATCGATGAACGCACGCTGATATGCCGAGCCGAGCAAGTGGGCGTACTCCGTGCTGCCGAACGCCGGCATCGAACGGAATCCCTCGAGAATGTTCAGCGTCTCCGTCACCGTCACGCCGCCCGAGGACGACGGCGGCATGGTGAGCAGCGTATAGCCTCGGTAGGTGGACGTCACCGCGTCACGCCAGATGGGTTGATAGCGCGTGAGGTCCTGTTCGGTGATGATGCCGCCGTCGCGCTTCATCTCGCCAGCGATCAGGCCCGCGGTCTCGCCCCGGTAGAAGCCGGCGGCCCCCTGTTCGGCGATGCGCCGTAGCGTCAGCGCCAGCTCAGGCTGCACCAGGCGCGAACCGACACCGAGCGGCTTGCCCCCGGGCAGAAAGAGCGACGCTCCGTTGAACTCCGCGATCAGCCTGGCGTTGCTCGAGAACGATCGGGCCAGCGCGCTGTCCACGACAATGCCTTGCTCGGCATAACGAATGGCGGGCGTCATCACGTCGCGGAGGGACATCGTGCCGTACCTCGCCAACGCTGCGGTGAGTCCCGCGACTGCGCCAGGTACGCCGCTCGCTAGCGGTCCCACGACGCTCTTGTCCGTCAGGTTGCCCTGACTATCGAGAAACATGTTCCGCGTGGCGGCGAGCGGGGCGATCTCGCGATAGTCGAGCGCGGCGGTGCGTCCGTCCGCCATGCGAATGACCATGTAGCCACCGCCGCCAATGTTTCCGGCCTCGGGATAGACAACGGCCATGGCAAAGCCCACGGCCACTGCCGCATCGACTGCATTTCCGCCCCGCTTGAGAATCTCCAGGCCGGCCTCACCCGCCAACGGCGCGTCGGCCGCGATCATCGCGTGCTGTCCGAACACCGCAGCGCGTCCGGCCTTATATGGCCACCCGTCGGGGAACGAGGGTGCACGACGATCCCCATTGTACGTCGCAACTCCCCTCGCGCTCGACGCGGGAAATCCGATGTCCGTTGCACCAGGCCGGACGGAGGGCTGCGGCTGGTGACAGGCGGTGAGCAACGCCGCGAAGAGCAGCAGGAATTTCATTGAGACATGGGACACGAGACATGGGACGCGGGACACGGGACTAAAAGCCGTAGCGAAACCCAATCCTGAACGTCGTGAACCGCGGCGCCGTCGGGGCGTTCACGCCTGGCGGCGCGGAGTGCAGCAGGAAGTCGATCTGCTCGCCGACGTAGATGTCGGCCAGAGGCGACACGCCGTAACCAACTCCGCCTCCGAGCCCGAAGGTAAAGTCATATGTTCCGTTCGGTGAGTCCGTCTGGATCGTTTCGCCAGTGAACTGTTCACGGAAGTTGGAGAACTCCGTCACGCCCGCCTCCAGATTGTACATGCCGTGAAACCCGACACCGCCACCGGAATGTACGAACGCCATTGCCTGGGTAATGTCGCCATTGGCCTGGCAGACGCCCGGGCAGGCCGAGTTGAAAGCACCCGGCAGATAGTTGCTGTACGTGAGCGGTGCGGTGGCAAATCCTGCGGCTATGCCAATCCCGACGCCGCGCTGCACGGTCTTCTCGAAGGTCGCGCGGATCTGGGACGAATAGCCGAACTGCCACGTGCTGTTCGGGTTCTCCAGCGTGACGCCGTCCAGGTAGCCGTAGGACAACCCCACCCAATAATCCGGACCCGAGGAGTATCCGCGAGGCATGCGGCCCATCTGCGCGCCTGCGGCGCCCGCGATGGCGACGAGCAGTCCAATCGAGCACAAGGTCCCACGGCGCATACAACCTCACCATTGTTGCGGGCTGTGCCAGATCCCGCGTAAGTTAGCCAGCGACATGACCTTCATTGATTCCCGGCTGACCGAACGCCGGAACCCGCGTACCGCCGACATCGATCTCGCGGCACCACTCGAGATCGTTGATCTCATAAACGCCGAGGATCATTCCGTTCCCGACGCCGTGGCGTCGCAACGGGAACCGATCGCTCGCGCCATTGAGCAAGCCGAGTCCACCTTTCGCGCGGGCGGCCGGCTCTTCTATGTCGGCGCCGGCACTTCCGGTCGGCTCGGCGTGCTCGATGCGTCCGAGTGTCCCCCCACCTATGGCACCGATCCCGAGATGGTGCAGGGGATCATCGCCGGCGGATTCAAGGCGCTCACCCAGTCGCAGGAAGGCGCCGAAGACCGACTCGAGGGCGCCGCGGAGGATCTGACGGCGCACGGCGTGCGTGCCGGCGACTTCGTGATCGGCATTGCTGCGTCGGGCACGACCCCGTACGTGCGCCACGCGCTCGCCTATGCGCGGAGCGTCGGCGCCGCCACCGGGCTCGTGGCCTGCTCGCCGCCGCCCCCCGAAACCCTTGCCGTCGTCGACATCCTCATCCTGCCGCTCACCGGACCGGAAGTCGTGACCGGCTCGACTCGCATGAAGGCCGGCACCGCGACCAAGCTCGTCCTCAATATGATCACGACGGGCGCCATGATCCGGCTCGGGAAGACGTTCGGCAATCTCATGGTGGATCTGCGCGCCTCCAACGACAAGCTGCGCGACCGCAGTGAGAGAATCATCATGGAAGTGTGCGAGGTCGATCGCTCACGAGCTCGCGAGCTGCTGGAGCAGAGCGGCGGCGTGGTGAAGACGGCCATCGTCATGTCTTTCCAGCAGGCGACACGTGCCGAGGCCGAGCGCGAGCTCGAAGACGCGGGCGGCGTGATTCGCCGCGTCGTCAACCGTGCGCCGCCGCCGGTTCGGTACGAGTGAGCATCTATCTCGGTTTGATGTCGGGCACGTCGCTCGATGGCATCTCTGCCGCCGCCGTGCGCTTCACGCCGCACGACGACGATGGCCGCCTCGACACCGAGTTGCTCGCGTTCGCCGGCACCACGTACACCGCCGCACAACGTGATCGGTTGGGTGGTGCCTTGGTCTCCGGCACCGCTCAGGAATATTGTCGTCTCGCCTTCGACGTCGGCGGCTGGCTGGCCGACGCGGCCGTCGCGGTGCTGGCCGAAGCGGGCGTTCCGCGCGGCGACGTCCGCGCCATTGGCTCGCACGGTCAGACGATCTGGCACGAGCCGCCACATTCCACGTGGCAGCTTGGCGAGGCGGCCGTGATTGCCGAGCGCACCGGCATCGACGTCGTGAGCGACTTCCGCGTGCGTGATGTCGCGGCCGGGGGTCAGGGCGCGCCGCTCGTGCCGGTCGCCGACGCCCTGCTCTTTGCCGGCGACCACTGGCGCGCGTTGCAGAACATCGGCGGTATCGGCAACGTCACCGTTGTTCCCCCCGGCGGCCGGCTCGACGGCGTGCGTGCGTTCGACACCGGACCTGGCGTGGCGGTGCTGGACGGCGTTGTGAGAATGCTCATTCCTGGTGCATCGTATGATCGCGACGGGCGGTGGGCCAGGGACGGGCAGGTGATCGAGGGCGTCGTCGATGAGATGCTCGCGCACCCCTACTTCGCGGCCGATCCGCCCAAGTCCACCGGACGCGAGTTGTTCGACGCAGCGTATCTTGCGCGCCTCGTCGATCGCTGCCGTGCCCTGCGGCCCGAGTGTACCGCCGAGGACATCATTGCCACGGCCACGTCGCTCACCGCGCGCAGCATTGCCGATGCGTATCGCCGCTTTCTCCCGGAGCCCATCACCGAAGTGCTCGTCTCCGGCGGCGGCGCAAAGAACCCGGCGCTCGTTCACATGCTGCAGGCGTCGGTCCAGGCACCGGTGCGCAGCTTTGCCGAGCGGTTCTTCGACGGCGAGGCAAAAGAGGCGGTCGCGTTCGCGTTGCTGGCACACCTGCACGTGACGGCCCAGGCTGGAAACGTTCCGAGAGCAACCGGAGCGCGCGGACCTCGCGTGTTGGGCAAACTCACGCCAGCGTAATCGGCGACACGGGGTTGGGCTATCGAACGGCGCCGTCCCGATCGCTTGGGCTCGCCTCAGCTTCGAGGTACGGTGTCGGCCCTCGAAACAGCTTCCGTAAATCCACCCCTTTCCACTGGCTCCTCCGGTACGACTCCAACAGCACCGCTCCCACTGCGAGCATCGCTAATCCCGCCCACCACTGCGAGCGAAACCCTGCGAGGGTCATGCGTTCGGTGTCCGGTTTATGGGTGATTGCCGATGGTAGCATGGACAACGATGCCAGGAGGTTGTTCGATGCGTGCGTCACGATCGGCACCCACAGGCTCTTGGTGCGTAGATACAGCGCACACATCACGACGCCGAACAGAAAGTGGCCGAGCAGCTCGACATGTCCCACGGCGAAGAGCGCCGAGGTGGCTACCACGGCCGTTGGCGTTCCCCATTTGAGCGACCAGCGCTGCAGCAGCAGACCACGAAACAGTACCTCTTCCACCAGCGGCGCGGCGACGACGGCGACGAACGTCATCGACAGCCATTGCGACATGTTCGTCATCGGCTGCTGCTGCTGGCTCTCCAGCGCCCAGTGTCGCACGAACTCGGGTGCGGCGAACGAGAGCGGCAGAAAGAGCAGCCAGAAGCCGGCGATCGAGAGTATGGCAAGCGGCAGCGCGACGGTCGCCAGGCGCAACGTCTGCAGCCCCGGCGCGGCGCCGAACAGGCGCGACGTATCCAGACCTGCGTTCTCGACGCGGACCAGCAGCACGAGCCCCATGCCGAAATAGAAGAGCGCGAACGCGACGCCCTGGTTGCTACGCATGCTGGTTTGGCCGAACGCAAGCGCGCCGAGCGCGATGGCGATGACGCCGCCGACAAGACACTGCACCAACAGCCCCCGCGCGCGCAGCGTCTCGAAAGGATTCACTGCGCGGCGCTCTTGACCAGCTCCGAGATGCGGTCCGCCGGCACGGCGAAGACGATGCGTCCCTCCGCGCCCTTCGGTCCGCCCCAGACCGCGCCGATCACATGACCGTGTGCGTCGAACACTGGACTGCCGCTCGAGCCGCGCGACGCGAAAGAATCGATCTGGAGGAGACCAGTCACCGTCTTGCTCACCGATCCCACCGTCAATGAAGTCTTCGCGATTTCGTCATTGCCCGCGCCTTCCATGGGGATCTCGGTGCCGAACGGGAATCCGAGGCTCGCGATCGTAGCGCCGACCGCTTCGTCGACGGTGTCCGCGATGCCATGCACCGCAGGATACCTTCCGGCTTCGTCCATCTGAATGAGCGCCAGGTCGTCGTCCGCACCACTGGCGATCTGCACCACATGCGCGCGGCGCCACTGCGAGGTGTTCGCGAACTTCACGAAAATGCGCGTCGCGCGTCGCGCGCCGTCGCTCACCACGTGGCGATTCGTGACGATCAGTCCCGCCGCATTCACGCTGAACCCGGTGCCTTCGTACACGCTATCTCGTTCTGCAGCAATGAGCACGATGGCGTCGTCGTTGGCGTCGCGCATGGCCGGAACCCAATCTGCCGCGGTGCTCATCAGCCGATCGTTCTTCGTCAGCGCCTGTTGTGCCGCCAGCGCATCGGCGCCGCGCGTCTGGGCGGTGCGGAGCAGACTGTCGTTGGTGCGGCGGAGCGCGTTCGTGAGGCTCGTGTCGGCCATGCCCGCCAACCGCACCTGAAATTCCTTGGACGCCTGTCCGTTTGCCGCGACCAATGCCTGAATGTCCGCGGCGCGCGCCGAGGCGTCGCGCCGGTCCATCCAGAATACCGTTGCCGCGAATCCGCCCATCACGATCACCGCGCTGGCGATGATCATCTTGAGCCCGCGCGTCTGTTCACGCACGGCGATCGCCACGCGCTCGCTGGTCGGTAGTCGCCGCGGCGATCCGGCGGGGGAAATTGCGGTGCCTCCGAACGCGGGCGTCTCCATGGCCTGCGTGACCTTTTCGCCGATCGGTGTTTCGCGTCGCCCGCCGATGCGCACCAATACCGTTGGACCATGCGCGCCGAAGCCGATGACGTCGCCGTCACGCAAATCGCGCGTTCCACCCGGCGGCACGCGTTCGCCGTTCACGAACGTACCATTGGTGCTCTGCAGGTCTTGTACGGCGTAGCGGCCGCCGACGCCGCGGACCTCGCCGTGTACGGTCGACACATCAAGGTCGCCGGTCGCATCGAACCGGAGATCGCTCATCGGATGACGACCGACGGCGATGACCGACTTCTCGAACAGCTCGCGCTGCCCAGCGCGCGCGCCGCTGAGAATGCGCAGCTCGATGGACATCAGAGTTTGGTGAGGCCCTGGCTGATTCCGTGTGCGCCGATCACGCGCGTCATGACGAACCACGCCGCGGCGGCCACGAGGAGCACCAGCAGCCCGATGGAGATGACGCGTCCGGTGCTGCGGCGCTCCGGCGAAACGATGACGCCTGGCTCCGCCGCCTGCACCTCACCCGCCTCGTCGAGCTGCAGGGGACGCGTCGTGCGATCGAGCGCGAACGCCGGCGTCTGCCCCGTGTCCGGCAGCGGAAAGACACGATACCGCACGTCGTCCTTCGACGTCCTGGCCTCCAGTCCTGCGCCGTCGAAGCGCGCAACGACCACGGTGATGTTGTCGGGACCGCCGTTGGCGTTCGCAATGTCGATCAGGCGCTTGCACGCGGCGGTGAGATCCGATTCCTCCGTCACCACCTGCGCGATGTCTTCCTTCGTCACCTGACCCGACAGGCCGTCGCTGCACAACACGAGCTGATCGTTGCGACGGACGGTCTGGTGCGTGAGATCCACTTTGACCGTGGGTTCCGGTCCCAACGCCTGCAGAATGATGTTCCGCCGCTCGCTGTGCTCGGCTTCTTCCTCGGTGAGTTCGCCCGCCTCGATCAACTTTTGCATCAGCGATTGGTCTTTCGTGATCTGGCGCGCCACGCCATCGCGCACGAGATACGCGCGGCTGTCGCCGACCTGAGCGAGATACAACGTGTCGCCCAGCAACCCGGCAATCGTGGCTGTCGTCCCCATGCCGCGGAACTCGGGCTGGCTCGCGGCGAACGCGTTGATCTGCTCGTTCGCCATCCTGGTCGCGTGCTTGATGGCGCGCACGAATGTTTCGCCGTCCGTCTCGGGGTGTGCGATCCACGACGTGCGCAGCTCCGCGAGCACGATGTCAACGGCCATCGCGCTCGCCACCTCGCCGGCCGCGGCGCCGCCCATGCCGTCGGCGACCATGAACAGCGTCCCCTTGCTACCAACGGCATGTGTGCGCACCTCCGGCTGCAGCGTCGCATTACCGGTCGTCAGGTCGGCAACGACGAATGCGTCCTCGTTGTGCTCGCGTGTGCGACCGACATCGGTTCGGCCAAAGACCTGGACGATGATCTCACCGCCTGGCGTGTCCTTCGTGGAGCTCATCGAGGGGGATGCATTGGTGGGAGGCAGTACGTTGTTGTCCTGAGCGGAGCGACGGACCTGCATCTAGCACACATCGCTGTAGCCTTGATACTTCGTCTTTGTGGCCGTGTCGGTGACGCCGATGATCGCCGCGTTGAGCGACGTGCACGCCTTGTCACGATCATTCTTTTTGAGGTACGCCCAATATCGGATGAAATTCGCGTGGGCCTGATCGTCGGCGTTCTTCGTCAGCTGCGACGAAAGCTTATTGAGTTGTACGAGAATGCTGTCCTCCGTCTTCGCTCCCGTTTCGTCCGTCTTCGCGACGTTCTCGAACCTGGCGAGGGTCTTGTGGATGTCGATCGGCGCCTCGTCAGCGGTCTGCTTGCCCGGCGTTGATGCACCGCTCTGAGTTACGGCTGGTGGCGTCGCGGCGCTCTGCGCCGCACGGACAATCGTCGCGATCGAATCGCTTGCCCCTGGTCGCTCACCGGCCGCCGCCGGTTTCATCATCAGGAATGCCGCTATCCCCGCCATCACTACCGTCGCGCCCCCAGCAATCCATGGAACCATACTGCGTTTGCTCGCTGGCGCAGTGGCTTGTGTCACAGGGGCGGTGCTCACCGGCGTCGGCATGGGAACGGTGGCGTGAGCGGGCACGTTGGGGGACGGGCTGACGTGCGTTGCCGGCACGTTCATCACTGCGGTGCCCAGCTCCATCGCCTGCGTTTCCGGCATCCGATCCACCACCCGGCACAGCGCGCGGCCGAACTCCGTCGCGTTCTGATAACGCAGCGTGACGTCGCGCTCGAGCGCCTTGTCCATGACCGCCTGCACGTCAGCCGGCCACGAGACCTCGGGCTTCATGTCCATCAGCGCTTTCGGCTTGTCCGTGAGGCGCATGATCATCGACTCTTGCGCCGACTCGCCGGGGAAGGGGAGCTTGCCCGTCAACATATTGAACGCGACGAGTCCCAGCGAATAGATGTCGCTGCGACCATCGAGCTTGTCACCGGCCAGTTGCTCGGGACTCATGTACTCCGGCGTGCCGACGACCAGGCCGGTCTTCGTCACCTGCTGCGCCTCGTTGCCTGCCGCCTTGGCGATGCCGAAGTCCACCACCTTCACCAGGTCGCCGCCATCGCGCGTGCGGGCGAGCATGATGTTGTCGGGCTTGAGATCGCGATGAACAATCCCCATGTCGTGCGCCACCGCCAGCGCCTCCGCGGTCTGCCGCACGATCTCCGCCGCACGCTTGGGAGGGAGCGCGCCCTGCTGCTCGATCACCGTCTTGAGCGGTGAACCGTCCACGAACTCCATCGCCAGGTAGATGATGCCGTCCGGCGTCTCGCCGAAATCGTACACCGCGGCGACGTTAGGATGGGCGATCCGGCTCGCGTTCGACGCCTCGCGATTGAAGCGGCTGATCGCGTCCACGTCGGCCTTCATGCCGGGGTGCATCACCTTCAGCGCGCTCTTACGCCCCATCTTCACGTGTTCGGCGAGATACACCTGCCCCATGCCGCCCTCGCCGAGCTTCTTCATGATATGGTAGCGATCGGCTACGATCGAGCCGATGAGGTCCTGGCTCCCCGACGCAGCGCGGAGGGCAGTCCCATCGATTTCGCAGAAGCGCGCGTTAGCCGGGTATTCCGTGCCGCACTGGGGACAGGTTTTCAGCGGGTTCACACGCTCTCCAGCCTGAGAATCTGATCGCCCACCAGAATGCGCTGCCCACGCTTTATCGTCCGGTCGCCGCGTACGCCCATGGCGACGCCGTTCCGGCTGGTCGCGTCGTACGCGAAGAACTCGTTGTCTTCCGAGCGTACATCGGCGTGCCGCCCACTCATGGTGCCGTCATACGGAAATAGCCAGTCGCCGGATTCGCGCCCAATCGTCATTGAGCGGCCCGGTGAGAGATGGAACACGTCGCGCACGCTCCCATCCGCTCTCAACTGCTCGAGCACGGCGATGTCTACCGTCGGCACGACCGAGCCCATGCGACGCGTCGAATCGGCCTCCGGCGGATGCGGACCCGGGTAGCCGAGCCGGCGGAAGCGCAGCAGTTGCGATCCGACCAGGATCAGATCGAGATCGGTGAGTCTGGCCGGCTCCTCGATGAACAACCAGGTGCCGTTGCGCGAACCCAGATCGCGCAGCCAGAGCTGCCCTTCGCGCAACTCGAGTCGTGCGTGCAGGGGCGACATCAAGTGGTCGT
The DNA here is from genome assembly GCA_963817955.1 of uncultured Gemmatimonadaceae bacterium. Lineage (GTDB taxonomy): Bacteria > Gemmatimonadota > Gemmatimonadetes > Gemmatimonadales > Gemmatimonadaceae > JAQBQB01. Next base: position 571,990 of record CAWFQK010000002.1, on the reverse strand, counting down.
CGGCGAACTGGATGTCCGCGTCGCCCCGTCCGATCACGGCTTCTCCCCGATCGAGCGTGTATGTCTGGGTGACTGCGCCTCCCTCGCCGAGCAGCGCGAGCTTGGGGCCGGCGGCGAGACGGCCGATGCCGAGTGCCTGCGTGCTGCCGGTCGCGGCGACGCTGACCGATACGCGCGCGCCCACGCGACAGCCACAGCGCGCGCAGAAGAGATCGAGCCCCTTGGTGTATGTCGCGCCGCATTGCGCGCAACTGCCTGGCTCGGCGGTCGTCACGACACGAGTGCCGCAGTGGCCGCAGAACGGCAAACCGGAGTTCACCGTCTTGCCGCACCGTGGGCAGGTGGACTGTGCGTCGGTCACACGCGTGCTTGGCACGCCCCCGCTGAATGGCTTTAGGGGACGCGGTGTAGCGACGGGGGCGCTGACTGGCTGCGGCTGTCCCCCACTGGGGTGTGGGACATACGCTGGGCCGACGCGTGCGGCGGACGGGTGAAGCAGCTTGCCGCAGTCGATACAGAAGCGCGACTCGGTCTCGTTTTCCCGTCCGCAGAAGGCGCAATTCGTCACGCGTATGCCTCCGGCGGGATTACATCCATATGGCGCGAATATAGGCTTCGGGTGAGGGGGTGGTCAATGAATTGCACGATCGTCCATCTAACGGTTTAGCTCCAGCTTGCCCTACATTGCCTTCCGCATGCGGACCCAACGTCTTGCGTTTATCGCACTCGTCGCGGCCTGTCATACCGGGCCTGCGCCTCGACCGGCCTCGCCCGGTCCGACACCGTCTATCAAGCCGCCGGTTTCACCACCCACAGTGGCGACGTTCGAGCGCGGCATCACGCCACGCCCCGCGCCGCCCTTGCCGGTCGTGCCACTCGTCGAAGGACCCCTCGCGCCCAAAGTAGTCTATCCCGGCGCGAACCAGACGATCACCGTTCGGGACTCGAATTTCATTTTCGGTTCGATCGGGAACGGACATGCCTCGCTGAAGATCAACGGGGTTCCGGTCACTGTCGCGCCGAACGGGACGTTCCTCGCGTTTCTTCCGGTGCCGTCGCCCGCGGATCCGCGTTACGAGCTCGTGGCGCGCGACGGTGCCGATAGCGCGACGCTCGTCGTGCCGGTACGCGTGCCACCTCCACGCCCGGATCTCGCACTCACCGGACGTCTGGTGGTCGATAGCGGCAGCGCCTCGCCGCGCAACGCCACATTGATGCTTCGCGACGACGAGCCGGTCCGGGTGAGCATTCGCGCTCCAGCGAACGCGAGTGTCTGGGTGCTCGCGAACGGCATGCACTTTCCGCTGGTGAACACCAGCGGAAACCTGTTTGCGACAGACGTCCCTGCCCAAGCGATGTACAAGGGTAGCTCGCTGCTCGTCGCTCGCGGCTCAGACACTGTTCGTTTCGCGCTCTCTCGTCCGTCGCCTCTCCCCCCTCATCCTTCGTTCGTCTCCCTCGGCGACCCCCTCGCGCAACGCGACACGGACGCGTACGTCATCGGACGCACCATCCCGTCGGGCACGTACAAATGGATGTTCGTGCCCGGCACCATCGTCGAGGAAACCGGGCGCAATGGCGACAATGTCCGCGTCCGTCTTGATTCGCGTCTCGAGGTGTGGGTGGATTCGGCGAGCATCCGATCGCTGCCGGCAGGCTATCCGTCACCGCGCCGCACGGTCGGCGCCATGACGCTCGAGCCGTCGGCGGGCTGGGTGGACGTCGTGATGCCGGTGTCGTCGCCACCGCCGTATCTGATCGAGGAAGAGACGGGTCGCATCACGCTGACGTTGTACGGCACCAGTGCGTCGCCCGACGTCATCAAGTTCCTCGGCGACGACTCGTTGGTCCGCATCATCAACTGGGTGCCCGAACAGTCCGATCGCGTGCAGTTCCACCTCGAGCTGTCGCAGGCGCCCTACGGGTATCTCGTGCTATTCGATCCAGCGCGCGGTCTGATTCTCCGCCTGCGGCGTCCGCCACACGTGTCGCTCGGCCATCCCCTCCAGGGGCTCACGATCACCGTGGACCCCGGCCATCCGCCCGGAGGCGCAATCGGTCCCAGCGGGTATACGGAGGCGCAGGGCGTACTGGCCGTGGGGCTCAAGCTGCGCGACATCCTGGAGCAACGCGGCGCGCACGTCGTCATGACGCGTACCGACATGCGAGCCGTGGACCTTCATCTGCGCACCGTCATCGCGCGACGAGCGAACTCCAATCTCTTGATATCGGTTCATGAGAATGCGTTCGGCGAAGGGACCAATCCGTTTCCGAATGTCGGCACGAGTACCCTCTTCTTTCACCCGCAGTCGGAGCCGCTCGCCCGGCTTGTCCAGGCAGCCATGATGCGCGAAATGGGTTTACGCGATCTCGGCATTCATTACCAGAACATCGCCATCGGTCGTACCATGTGGATGCCGTCGGTGATCACCGAGGGGCTGTTCCTCATGGTGCCCGAGCAGGAGAACGCCGCCCGGACGCCGGAATTCCAGGAGCGCTACGCCATTGCTCTCGCCGACGGCATCGAGGCGTACTTCCGGATGTTCGCGCAACAATGAGGGTAGCGAGGCATCTGCGGTCCGGGCCGCGTAATCTGAAAAGGCTCGCGACAGCCTTGCTGTTTGCCCTCGTCGCTCACTCCTCGCCGCTCACCGCGCAGGTCGCCCCCAACGCCGACTGGCGTACGATCAGGACGGAGCACTTCTACGTCCACTTCACGCCGCCCACTGAAGGACTCGCCCGGCGCATTGCCGGTGACGCCGAACGGGCGTACACGGAGCTGTCGCGCGAGCTGCATCCGCCGCGCGGCATGATCGACATCGTTCTCTCCGACGATGTCGATTTCTCGAACGGATACGCGACTCCGTATCCCACCAATCGCATCGTCATCTACGCCAATCCGCCAGTGAGCGAGTCGGCGTTGCGCTACACGAATGATTGGGGACAGCTCGTCGTCACGCACGAGCTCACGCACATCTTTCATCTTGACCGCACGCGGGGCATTTGGGCGCTCGGCCAGGACATCTTCGGCCGCGCCGCCGCGCTCTTTCCCAACTCGTACGACCCAGCGTGGCTCACTGAGGGCCTCGCCGTCTACGAGGAATCGAAGCTCACCGGTGCTGGTCGTATCGAAGGCTCCGAGCATCGCATGATCGCCCGTGCCGCCGCCATCGACCATACCTTTCCCTCGCTCGGCGCCGTCAGTCTTGCCACGGGACGATATCCGTTTGGCGAGGCGGCGTACGCATATGGCTCGTTGTTCGTCGATTACCTGGCGAAGACCCAGGGCGAGGTGCACGTGCGGGAGTTTGTCGAGAAGTCATCGGCGAACGCCATTCCGTATCTCATCAACCTCCCATCGCGCCAGGCGTTCGGCATCTCGTTCTCCACCGCGTGGAAGCGATGGACCGATTCGATGGCACGCAGCATCGCGTCGCTCGAGCCGTCGAACGCCGCATCTGGGTGGCGCCCGCTCACCCGCGACGGTGTGTTCGTCTATGCGCCGCGCTGGCTGGGCGACACGGCGATCGTCTACAGCGGATCGAATGGACGCGAGAGCTTTGGTGCCTTCCGCGTGAATCTGAGTGGCGTACGTCACCGCGTGGGACGGCGCAATAGTAGTTCGGCAAATGTGTCGCTGGGCAACAACACGTTTCTGTATTCGCAGCTCGAGTACGTCACGCCGTATCAGGTGCGATCCGACCTCTGGACCCAGCACAACGGGCGCGAGCGGCGCCTCACGTATGATCAGCGCCTCACCAGCCCCGACGCGCGCGCCGACGGCGAGATTGTCGCGTCGCAAGTCATTCCCGGCGCCACGCGACTCGTGCGTGTGTCGCGCGACGGCAAGCGCATCACGCCGGTCACCGGAGGGTCCTACGACGAGCAGTGGACCGAGCCGCGCTGGTCGCAACGCGGCGACCGCATTGCCGCCGTGCGATGGCTGCGCGGCAACCTGTCGCAGATCGTCGTCCTCGACACGCTGGGCCATGAACAAACACTCATCGCCAGCGGCCACTCCATCCAATCCACGCCCACGTGGGCGCCGGGCGACGCCGGCATCTTCTACAGCTCCGACTGGACCGGGTCGGCCGAGGTCTACTTCGTTCAGCTGAACGCCAACGGCGAGCCAGGTGTGACCGACGCGGTGAGCCGAGTGCCCACCGGGATGTTCGAGCCCCAGGAATCGCCGAAGGGCGACCACCTTGCCTCGGTGCTTTTCCGCGCCGACGGCTATCACCTTGGCGTGGCGCCCTGCTGCGATCCGCGCGCGCAGCAGTGGACGCGTGTCGCTCCGCCGCACGACACGCTGCCGGTGGCCGACTCGTTGATCACCGTCACCACCCCCGCGACGCGCTTCAGTCCCTGGCGCACCTTTTGGCCGCGCTACTGGCTGCCGACCATCGATCAGGGCATCGACGGCGGCTATCGCATTGGTGGGCTGACCGGCGGTGTGGACGTCGTGGGCCGCCACGCGTTCAACGCGACGCTGGAGATCCCCACCAACAACACCGGCGTCACAGGCAACGTCACCTACCAGTACAGCGGTTTCGGGCTGCCGATCATCCAGCTCGACGCCACGCAGGATTGGCAGAGCCTGGGTGGCATCTTCGCGCGCACGCCAGGTATACCGATCATTGGTGAGCTGTTCCGCCGTACGTGGACTGGCGATGCCACAGCCACCTGGCTGCGCCAGCGGTACCGTACCTCGCTCACGCTCACTGGTGGAGTGGGCATCGAGCGCCGCACGCACGTAACGACCCCGGACAATGCGCTCCTGGCGGAGATCGATACCACCGGCGCGTTCGGCACGCCGACGTTTCCCAGTCTCATTGCCGCGGCGGGCTTCGGGAATAGTCAGCGGCCGCCGTTCAGCATTTCTCCGGAAGACGGCGTGCAACTCGCCGTCACGGTGCGCGACCGCCTGCGCAGCGGCGCGGCCGCCACAGGCCAGCATAGCGTGAGCACCGTCGTGGCGGCGAGCCTGTACAAATCGCTCGACCTGCCGGGCTTTGCGCATCACGTGCTCGCGCTCCGTGGGGCCGCCGGCATCGCCGACGATCGAGCCGCGGGCTATTACTCGGTGGGCGGCGTCAGCGGTAGCCTGTTCCAGGTCATTCCCGGCTACACACTGGGCGAAGGTCAGAAGACCTTCCCCGTTCGTGGCTTCAATGCCGGCACGCTGTTCGGAACCCGCGCCTTCACTGGCTCGGCGGAGTATCGCGTGCCATTGTTCATGATCGGCGGCGCGCCCGGTCCTCTGCCGTTCTTCTTCGACCGCAGCTCGCTCACGATCTTCGGCGACGCAGGCACCGCGTGGTGTCCCGCGGCGAACGCGGGCCGCGAAGTCTGCACGAGCGCCAACCAAACGCAGCGCGTCACCATTGGCTCGGTAGGCGCCGAGCTCAATCTCACCCTCGGCGTGCTGTCATGGGACAGCCCGTACCGGTTCCGATTCGGTGTGGCGCATCCGATGCAGAATGGGGCGGCGTTCGGGCGGCCAGGGCTACAGGTTTACGTAGTGTCGGGAATAGCATTTTAGGAAACGCCGTCCCGTTGTCCCGTGTCTCGTGTCTCGTGTCTCGTGTCTCGTGTCTCGTGTCTCGTGTCCCGTGTCCCGTGTCCCATCCCTCGTCCTCGTCTTCGCCGCGATCAACCTGATCGCGGCTTGCGGCAAGAAATCATCGACTGTCTCCGCCTCCGGCGGTTGCGACGAGACGATCCAGCTTCCAGCCGGGTTTTGCGCCACCGTGTTCGCCGAGTCGGTCGGCCCGGCGCGCGAGCTCGTGGTGCGAAAGAATGGCGACGTCATCGTCGGTATTCTGGACCAACGGCGCCAGCCAGGCGGCGTGCTGATGCTCCGCGATGCGAACAAGGACGGTCACGCGGACCAGGAGGCGCGCTTTGGCGACAGCGCGGTGCATGGCGTGGCGCTGGCAGGTGACTCCACGCTGTACGCCACGACCAGCACCGCCATTCTGCGCTACCGGCTCACTGATTCGCTCGAGCCCAAGAAGCGCGTCGATACCGTCGTGACCGGCCTGGCGGAGCGAAAGATTCCGTCGCACACCATCGCGATCGACGCGCGCGGCAACCTCATCGTCAACATTGGCGCGGTATCGAACGCCTGTCAGCCCCGGGAGATGCCGCAAGTGCCCGGGCGTGATCCGTGTCCAGAGCTCGAGACCGGCGGCGGCATCTGGTCATTCACGCCCGACAAGAACGGTCAGCAGCTCAGGGACGGCAAGCGCATCGCGACCGGACTCCATAACGCCGTTGCGCTCACCGTGAGCCCGTTCGACTCCGCGGTGTATGCCGTCTCCCACGGGCGCGATGGCTTGCACGACCTCTGGCCGGCGCTGTACTCGGAGCAGGAGAGTGCCACTGCCGCCGCCGAAGAGATGGTACGCGTCGCTGCGTCGCATGCCGACTTTGGATGGCCGTACTGCTATTATGATTATTATAAACAGCAGCGTGTGATGGCGCCGGAGTACGGCGGCGACAAAGAGACCGTTGGCCGTTGCGACCGTCTCATCCAACCGCTCATCGCGTTCCCCGCGCACTGGGCGCCGATGTCGATGGTGTTCTACTCGGGGACCATGTTTCCGGCGACCTACCGCGGCGGCGCCTTCGTCGCGTTCCACGGATCGGCGTACCGCGCACCGCTGCCGGAGGAGGGGTACCAGGTGGTGTTCGTGCAATTCAAGGACGGACTGGCTGCCGAGTACACCGTGTTCGCGTCGGGATTTGCCGGCGGCATGGCAAGCCCGGAGGGTGCGAACCATCGGCCCGTGGGGCTCGCGCAGGGGCCGGATGGGGCGCTGTACCTGAGTGATGACAAGGGCGGGACGATATGGAAGATCACATATAGAGCCAAATAGGCGGGCGGATTGGGGACGGGGACCGCTTGCGTGGCGGACGAGCAAGTAGGGGCGGAATAGTATCACCCCGCGACCATCCTCGATGTCAACCGTCATTTCTCTGGTGGATTCCTAGTCGCGCTGTCAAGGAATAGCGCGAGCGAACGAGCGCACTACATTCACTCTCCCGTCGTCACGCTCGACCGCTCATTGCTCGGATCTCCGTTGCCAACGATCCATCCCACTGCATTCGTTCATCCCGCTGCCGTCGTCGTCGGGGACGTCACGCTCGGTGCGCATGTGTCTGTCTGGCCCACAGCCGTGGTCCGCGGCGACAGCGACAAGGTCGTGATCGGCGACGAGAGCAACGTGCAGGACGGGTGTGTGGTGCACGTTGACGACGACCGGCCGTGCATCATTGGCAAGCGGGTCGGCATTGGTCATCGCGCCATCGTGCACGGCGCGACGGTCGAGGACAGGTGCTTGATCGGCATGGGCGCCATTCTGTTGAATGGCGTGTACGTCGGCACCGGCTCCATCATTGGCGCCGGCGCTGTCTGCACCGAGGGAATGCAGATCCCGCCCAATTCGCTTGTGCTCGGTGTGCCGGGCAAGGTGAAGCGAGAGACGACCCCTGAGGAACGCGACCGCATTCGGCACACGGTGGATTCATATCTGGAGCTGAAGAAGCGTTGGGAAGGATGAGCGAGTCGTGGCTCTTGGCTCGTCTCGGCCCCTAAAATGCTCCAATGTGTTTCAAAGCAAGACGGCGGCGATGCCACCCCCGAGGCCGCTTCAAGCGACCCCAACCTGATCGACGAAAAGCTCTGACGGGTTATCCGGGCGCTACCATTACAACGTATTGCTTGAACTGAGCTTACGAGCCGGCGCGTCGCACGTGTTGTCGTTCGTATTGGTTACATCGTACCGTTTCTACACATCATCGCCGCTTTATCAACGCAAGTGGACACCCGCATTCATCTTCGTGATCTTGTTTTCGTAAGTCGTGCTTCTGCCAGTGGTTATCTTACTACTGGCGTGGAAACACGAACGTCGGTACAATGCGGCCCCGCGGTCGTTTCTGGCGAGACTCCCCCTGCCGCCCGCCGCCGCACCACTCCAGCAAGTCGTACCGCCGCTCCCACCGATCGTATCTCAGCTGCAACGTTTCACCGCTAGGAGTTCCGTCTACATGGCCCTTCCCGTCAACCCGCCTCCGGGTCCCGTTTCGCTCTCGTCCAACGCGCGCACTGTTCTCGAAAAGCGCTACTTGGTCAAGAACGACAAGGGCAAGCCGGTTGAGCAACCCGAAGATCTCTTTTGGCGCGTCGCGACTGTCGTTGCCGACGCGGATCGACGATACGGGGCGGATGACGATGCAGTGAAGGCGGTGGCGGAAGAGTTCTACTTCTTGATGACGCAGCGCCGGTTCGAGCCGAACTCGCCCACGCTCATGAATGCCGGGCGTCCCCTGGGACAGCTCTCTGCCTGCTTCGTCTTGCCCGTGGAAGACTCGCTCGCCAATGGCAAGAACGGCATCTACGACACGCTCAGCGCCATGGCGCTCATCCATCAGAGTGGCGGCGGCACCGGCTTTTCCTTCTCGCGCCTGCGCGGCAAGGGGTCGATGGTTCGCTCGACGACGGGCGTTGCGTCGGGACCGATCTCGTTCATGAAGCTCTACGACGCGTCCACCGACGCGGTGAAGCAGGGCGGTGCACGGCGCGGCGCGAACATGGGTATTCTGCGCGTCGACCATCCCGACATCATGGACTTCATCACCTGCAAGGAAGATCTCTCGCAGGTGACGAACTTCAACATCAGCGTCGCGGTGACGCGGAAGTTCATGGAAGCGGTCAAGGCGGGCACGAGCTACGACATCATCGATCCTGCCACCGGCAACCAGGTGGGCCAGCGCGACGCGCGCATGGTGTGGGACAAAATGATCCTCGGTGCGTGGCGCACCGGCGAGCCCGGTGTCTTCTTCGTGGACGAGGCAAATCGCTACAACCCGGTGCCGCACCTCGGCAGATACGAGGCGACGAATCCGTGTCTCGTCGGCTCGACGCGTCTGGCCACGGATCGCGGTTTGCGCACGCTACGCGAGCTTTCGGAAGATGTGACGGAGATTCGCGTCGTGACCGATAATCGGGTCGCGGCCATTCGTGACGCGATGGCCGGCGGTGGAGTCGCCACGCGCACCAGGCGCGGTACGACGCTCCGGCACGCCGTTCCGGTGTTCAGGACACGCGAGAACGCGCCCGTCTTCAAGCTCGTGACCGCGCACGGTTATACCGTGACGGCGACCGACAATCACAAGTTCTTCACGCCGGCCGGTCTCGTTGAGCTCGAGGACCTGCGGCCGGGCGACGAGATCCTGCTGCAGTCCGGCGAGGGTGCATGGAGCACGGATCATTGGCTTCCCGCGTTCCACGCCGAAGACAAGCTCGCGGCCCGCGATGAGCGCGGTGACGCGCACGTCCCGACGATGTGGTCGCGCGAGCTCGGTCAACTCCTCGGGTGGGCTGTCGCCGACGGTTGGACGACCGAGGATACGCCGCCGGGGCGGACCGTTCCGAACTACACTGTCGGCCTGCTGTTTGGCGGTGACGAACGGCCGCTCGCGGCGGACTTCCGCGCGCGCATTGCGCATTGGATGGGCATGGAGGGGAACGTCACCGAGCGGCCCGGCCGCACGCAGCTCATCTATCGCTCGGGCCTGTACTACTTCCTACGTTCGCTCGGCATCAATGCGCCGGGCATGGCGAAGCGTGTGCCGGCCAGCATCTGGAGCGCGCCGCGCGAGGCCGTGATCGGGTTCCTGCAGGGGATGTTCACGGCGGACGGCACCGTCAACATCTCATCGCACAGCAAGAGCTGCTCGGTGCGCCTCGCGGCGAGCAACAAGCCGCTGCTGGAGGAGGTACAGGTTCTCCTTCTCAACCTCGGCATCGTCAGTCGGCTGCGTCTCCGCCGGCCGGAGCATACCAAGCTCATGCCGGATGGTCACGGCGGCGAGAAGGCGTATGCGTGTGCCGCGCAGTATGAGTTGATCATCGACAAGGCGAGCCGCGACAAGTTCGTTCGCGACGTCGGCTTCATTGCGCCGGCCAAGCAGCAGAAGGCGGAGCGCTGGATCGCGCGCAAGCAGCGCGTGTCGAATACCGAGCGGTTCGTGACGCGCATCGAATCGATCGACGCGGCTGGCTCGGAGGACGTGTTTTGCACCACCGAGCCCGTGACGCACTCCATCGTCGCCAACGGCTTCGTGACAGCGCAATGTGGCGAGCAGCCGCTGCTGCCGTATGACGTGTGCAACCTCGGCTCGATCAACGTCGGCTATTACGTCGCGAACGGCCGGATGGATTGGGATTCGTTCCGCAGAGACATCCATCTGAGCGCGCACTTCCTCGACAATATCATCGACGTCAACAAGTATCCGCTGCCGGAGATCGACGCGCTTGTCCAAGCGCATCCGCCGCATGGGACTCGGGTCATGGGCTTCGCCGACGCGCTGGTGCGGCTCGGCGTCGCCTACGATACGCCGCAGGGCGTCGAGTTCGGTCGCACGGTGATGGAGTTCGTCGACGTCGAGGGCAAGAAGGCGAGCGAGCGCCTGGCCGGCGAGCGCGGACGCATTCCCCGAGTGGCCGCAGAGCATCTGGGGACCGGACGAGACCTGCGCGCGCGACGAGCACGGCGAGCGCATCCGTCCCATGCAGATGCTGCGCAACTGCAACGTGACCACGGTGGCGCCGACCGGCACGATCTCCATCATTGCAGGATGCTCATCGGGCCTCGAGCCGTTGTTCGCTGTTGCGTTCATGCGCAACCAGGCAGGCGCGCATGATGCCCGACGTGAACGAGGACTTCGTTGGGATTGCCAAGCGGGAAGGCTGGTATAGCGAGGAGCTCATGGAGCGCATCGCCAAGACCGGCACCGTGCAGCATCCGGAGATTCCGGAGCAGTGGCAGCGCGTGTTCGTGACGGCCAATCAGATCGCGCCGGAGTGGCACATCCAGCATGCAGGCAGCGTTCCAACTGCACTGCGATTCGGCCATCTCCAAGACGACCAACTTCGCGCACACCGCGACGATGGATGACGTGCGCAAGATCTATGAGATGGCGTACGACATCGAACTGCAAGGGCGTCACGGTCTACCGCGACGGCAGCCGCGACAACCAGGTGCTGTCCACCGGCGCCACCGAGGGTGCGGCCAAAGCACGCGACGCCAAGGCCGGCGCCGGCAGCCAAGACGAAACGTCTCCCACCGATCGGGCCGCAATGGCCGACCTGCGATCGGACCTCGCCGAGAAGGACGCGGAGATCGAGCGACTCAAGAAAGCGTTGTACGTGGCGGAAGCGGAAAACCTCCAGCGCCGCGCCAAGCGCTCGCGCCCGGACAGACTCCGCGGCACTACGATCCGCAAGGAGACCCCGCTGGGCGTGATGTTCGTGAACATCACCGAAGACGAGAAGGGCCAGCCGTTCGAAGTCTTCCTCACGTTGGGCAAGGCCGGCGGTTCGGCGATGGCCGACGCGGAAGCGATGGGACGACTCGTCTCGCTCGCGCTACGCTCGGGCATCCCACTCATGGAAATCCACAAGCAGTTGAGAGGGATTTCCTCGGATCGTGCCGTGGGACTCGGTCCGAACAAGGTCCTGTCGGTGCCCGACGCAATCGGCATTGCGATCGAGGAATGGCATCGCGACCGAGTGACCGGCGTGCAGCAGGAGCTCATGCCGCAGACACCGGCCGCGGGCGCTGGTCCGACACCGGAGATGATGACGTCGATGACGCATCAAGTGCCGGCGGCGCTCCGGCCGCAGGGGAATGCGGCGGCGGAGATCGAGTTACAGTACGGATTGTATCACTCGGCGGAGACGTACATCGGGACGTGCCCGGATTGCGGGAGTCAGATGGAGTATGCTGAGGGATGTGTGAAGTGTCATGTATGTGGGTTCAGCGAATGTGGGTGAGGTAGGGGCTGATCTGAACTCCGATGACCATCGGCCTTGTCGGCGAAGCTAATTAGTCGTATTTGTCGCGGCGTTGTTCATCGTAAATGACGCCGATTGTCAGTGATTGGGGGGCAAGCGGATATCGCCGAATGGCGGTGTCCGCGTGGTCTATTCGCCTATAGGATCCGACCTGATGCCGCAACTTCATCTCGACACCGGGAACACGGGCTTCATGCTCCTGTGTTCCAGCCTCGTCATGCTGATGACGCCGGGGCTTGCCTTTTTCTACGGAGGACTCGTCGGGCGGAAGAACGTGCTGGCGATCATGATGCAGAGCTTCGCATCAATGGGATGGACCACCGTGCTCTGGTGGGCGTACGGATTCTCGATGTCCTTCAGCGGCGACCTGAAGAGCGGCACCGACTTCTTCGGAATCATCGGCAACTTCGACCAGGCGTTCTTGCGCGGAATGAGCCTCTCCACTCCGGCGCCCTCGAACGACACCATACCGCTGATTGTGTTCTTCGGGTACCAGATGATGTTCGCCATCATCACGCCGGCGCTCATTACCGGCGCGTTCGCAAACCGCGTGCGATTCCCGGCATATATGCTGTTCCTCACTGGCTGGCTGACGCTCGTCTACTTCCCGTTCGTGCACATGATCTGGGGCGGTGGCATCATGGCGCAGTGGGGCGTGCTCGATTTCGCGGGCGGCATCGTCGTGCATAACATCGCGGGTATCGCGGCGCTTGCGTCGGTGCTCTACGTGGGACGCCGAAAGGTTGTCGACAGCGGCCCACACTCCATCCCGCTCGTGGCCCTCGGCACCGGACTCCTGTGGTTTGGTTGGTACGGGTTCAACGCCGGCAGCGAGTTTCGCGTGGATGCAGTCACGGCAGTGGCCTTCGTGAACACGGACCTCGCGGCGAGCTTTGCGGCCATCGCGTGGCTCGTGATGGACTGGATGACGTCGAAGAAGCCAAAGTTCCTCGGACTGCTGACGGGCGCCGTCGCGGGACTCGCGACCATCACGCCCGCGGCCGGCTATGTATCGCCCGAGGCGGCTGTCGCGATCGGCATCCTCGCCGGCATCGTCTGCTTCTACGCGGTTGCGCTCAAGAACCGGCTTCGTTGGGACGACGCACTGGACGTCTGGGGCGTGCACGGCGTCGGCGGATTCTTCGGGATTCTCTGTTGTGGCGTGTTCGCCAGCAAGGCGTTCAATCCCGCGGGCGTGAACGGCCTGCTCCACGGCAACCCACACTTCTTCTTCGTCCAACTCGGCGCAGTCTGCCTCTCGTCCGTGTGGGCGTTCGTGTTCACGTACGGCATGCTTTGGATAATCGACCGCGTGACGCCAGTGAAGGTCGATGAGGCGGGCCAGACGCAGGGACTCGACCAGGCGCTGCACGGGGAAGTTGCCTACATCGAAGGAATCTGACTCTTACGATCACCCGGTCGGATTGGTCGTGAAGCCCACGGGTGTCATTGAGGCGCGAGTCGGCGCGGAGGTTCGCCTCGCCTCGCGTGTATGCCGGGCAAGCACGACATGACGCTCACATGACGCCCCCCGGCTATCCATTCGTCGCACGAACCGGCGTCAAACCGCGGGATCCTATGATCCCTAACTCTGCGGCCCTTGGCTACGGCGAGTGCGCACCAGCAGTACCCTGGTGGCAGGCCGAATTCGCGGGCCCGGCTGTCCATTGCGGGCCCGCGGTTCGAGCCAGGAACACCCGCTTTGTCGAACCGCTCCCTACGTCCGCTGTTCGAGAACGTATCCCACTCCACGCACAGTCGTGATCGTGAGGGACGGCGCTCCCTGCGCGAGTTTGACGCGCAGATACCTGACATACACATCCACGATGTTCGATGTCGCCTCGGAGCCCGGTCCGCGGTCCCAGATACAGGTCAGAATCTCGCCACGACTCACCGGTGTTCCAAACCGTTCGAGGAAGAGGCTGTACAACAAGCACTCGCGGTCGGTGAGATGGACGGCCGTTGGTCCACACCCGATCTGCATCTTCCCTTGATGCATGTGTTCCTCCGCGGCAAGGTCCGTGAACAGATGGCCGGACCGAACCGCCAGGTCGCGCATTCTGAGTTCCACGCGGAGCAGGAGTTCTGGGATGTGTATCGGCATCTTGATGAAGTCGCCGATTCCCGCGTGAATGCATCGCCGCGCGCTCGCCAAACTCGACACGGTGACGATGAGCCGGCGCCTGCGATTGGATTGCAGTGACCCTATGAACCTGATCGCTTTGGCTTGATTGGTTCCGTCGATCGCGAGCAGCGCCACGGATGCGCCGTCGCCGGCGAGGATCGACGACACATCGGCAAGTGACTCGCGTCGATGAACGCAATATGCGCGTGACTCGAGCGCGCCGCCCAGCTCCACGTTGGCAGCGAGCGAACGTCCGCACAGCACGACCGTGCCTCCGTGAGCGGTTCTGGGCGTTCCGACTTCGAGTTGGGTTCTGGCTCCTCTCGCGACGGCCGGGCGTTGTCCATTCGTGACGAGCTGAAGGTGTTGTGTCGGCATGGCCCCACTATCGCGCCTGACCGTGGGGAAACGCGCTTCACTGTGGGGAGCTTCGATACGTGGCAGGGAACGGCTTTCATGAGGTTTGCGCCTCATGGTTTCAGGGCGGATCCCCGCAGCTTACGCCGGTCGTTCGATCGCGGAGGCCGCGATGTGCTGATCGTCCAAGGATTTAGCCGTTTGCAGCTCCATGCCGGCGACCGTCGTCAGGCGAGACTTGAACTGCGCCAGCATCATCGGCAGGCCATCGGCGCCTCTCATGTCGGAACAGCTCGCAGCGGCATACCGCTGCAACATGTTCCTGAACGCTGCCCCGGACGCAAAGCCTAGCTCCAGCGCGACCTGCTCGGCCGTTCGCCTGGGATCCTCGAGCATGCCGACGGCGATCGACAGCCGAATCCAGTTGATGAATTCGCGTGGACCGACTTGCCCACACGGTCGGAGCCAGTTGAACAGCGTTTTGCGGTCGACACCCAGGGCTCGTGCGGCGTCATCCACCGATGGTGCATCGGCGCGCCGCCCGATGGCGTAGCGCAACAATGCGTGCAGGGTACTCGGTAGGCAGGGCGCCATTTCAGCGTACACGCGTTGTGTGACCGAGCCGTGCCGGGCAGCACGAATGGCCTCGCGCATCGCGTGCCGCTCATCATCGACACCCTGAAATACCAGGCCCGTGACCCCGGCCCGGGCCACATCGAGCACCACGGCCGACGCGGCTCGCGAGAGCGTGCAGTACGCCAGGATCGGGATGGTCGGGAAGCCGTGCCTGATCGATGTGATCGCAGATGCCATCGAGCCCCCTGTGGCATCCACGGCATCGATGACGACGAGCGCGAGGTCACCCAAGCGCGTAGCGGCGTGCAGGTCGTTGACGGACGTGCAATGACAGACGGCGAATCCATCGAGCACGCCAGCGGCCACGCGCGCGCGCGCGTCTGCTGCCCGCACGAGAATGGCGACCGTTGGCTTCGACATGCCCTCGCTCACGCGTCACCACAACCGCTGTATCGCCCTTCCCCGGGGCGTGTATGATCGCCGCGAGCCTGATGGCTACGCATGTCGCTCCTCATATCTGGAGCGGTTCATGGCTCGCATACGATTGCTCGTATTCGTACTCCTCACATCGATCATCGCGGCGTGCTCATCGTCCACGACGGCGCCGCAATCGCGAAGAGCGCCCGTGGCGCGTGCACTGCACGATTGCGTCGATACGACATCGCAGAATGACACGACGCTCACGGGTTGGACCAATCCGAATGGCCACTGCTGATTGCCGTGGCCAAGAGCTCCTGGGAGTCGCCGACGGCGAGATGAGTCGCGACATCGAGAGACTCACGCGTCAAGGCAATCGGTGCTGGCGCAGAGATACCCTGGGACATGGTCTCCAGGCGATGCGTGATCTCGAAATATCCGCCATCCGAGGCCCGCCGCAGTGCGTCCTGGCTGTGTTTCTGCGACTCCGCGAGATTGCCCAGCACCAGGTACGCCTCGGCGAACTCTCGCAATGCATCAGCATACTCAAACTCGTGTCCGCGGCCACCCGATGCCGAGAGCGCCGCAGTGACGAGTCGGGTCACCATCTGAGCGTCACCAAGACGAGCGGCCGCAATGGCCGCGCTGCCAAACGCAGCCAGGCGGACGCGCGGAAGGTGGCTTTCCGCGAGGATGATGAGAAAGGAATTCAAAGCTGCGCGAAACTGACCGACGTGCAGGCAGATGCCCGCGAGGTTCGTGAGAAGCTCGGTGCGATGTTCGGCGTCCCGCGCGCGGTCCAGCGCAAGCGAACCGTGTCGCAAGCAGGTCTCAAAATCCCGTGCCACCCCGGATGCGACCATCAATCCGTGATGGGCGTGCGTGTGCAGCTCGTACAAGGCATCGGTCGACGCATCGCCGTCGAGAATTGCCAGGAAATGCTGGCGCGCCATCGGATAGTTGCCGCGTATGCGGGCGATGACGCCGATGCCGAGATGCGCGCGTGCGTCCAACTCGACATCGCCATATGTGGCGCCGAGATCAGCAACTTGCTCGTAGAGGTTCAGCGATAGGTCGAGCTCACCGGTCTTGCGGAGAATTCTCGCCTGGTGCGCGAGCAATCGTCCGTGCGAGCGCTCGTCGACCGCGCCGATGATCGCCCTGGCGCAATCGAGGATCGTCGTCGCGAGCGCAAAGGCTCCGGCATCCTCGGCGCTGTTCGCTACTGCCATCGCCGCGGCACACACAGCAGCAGACGACCCGTCGCGAGCCAATACCATGAGTGACGGTGCCGCCGAATCGCCGGCGGTCATGCCGGCAATCGCTGCAGCTCCGTTCTGCAGATACTCGGCCCGATCGTTCTCCTGAAGCCCCGTCGCGCGCTGCAGCATCGTACCGAACGCGAGCCAGGCCGCGTCGCTGTCAGCGAACTGCTCGGTGCCGGCGCTTGCTAGATCCGCCCGATAGGCGTCCAGGACGTCAAATGTCGACAACTGCATGTTCCGCTAATGTGATCGTGGCGGGGGCAAATCCGATCACCCAATTCTGTGGGGCTTCGGTGTAGACGCGCTACGGCGTCCCAGTAATCTTCGCGGTCTTGATGTAGTCGAGTTTCGGAAAGGTCTTGGTGAGGTACGAGTTTCCCATCGTCTGAATGGCCTGCTGATCCGGTGAATCGTCGTAGCCGCTATACAGCGAATCCACGACGCTCATTCCCTCGACGACGCGGCCGATCGGCGCAAAGCCCCTCGCATCCAGGCGCGGGTTGTCGGCGAGATTGATGAACAGCTGATGCGCCCGTGTATTGGGTCCCTGGGTGGCGAACACGAGCGTTCCGCGCCCGTTGGTCTGCCGAACGGAGTCATCGGTGATCCTGGAGTCCCACTGTGCGTTGACCGCTGGCTTGTCGTTGATACCGAACTGTGCCACGAAGTTCGGTACGACGCGGAAGAAGCGGTCGTCGTCGAAGAACCCGCTCTGCACGAGGTCGCGGAACCGGTCCGCGCCTTTGGGCGCCCAAGCGCGCGAGATCGCGACGACGAACGTGCCACGGCTCGTCTCGAAGGCGACGCGAAATGAGTCAGGCGCCTGGGTCGGCACGACAGCCTTCGATGACGCCGCTGGCGGCGGGGCCTTCTCGTTGCAGGCGACCGTGAAGAGCGAAAGGCTGGCGAGTGCGAGGAGCTTCCGAAAGTGTTTCATGGCCTGAATATGGTCGGCAGCCGTCGATCCTCAAGGGAATCCAAGGCAGCAGGCGGCGAATCGGCCGTCAGACGAATCCGCCTGCCTTCCGGATGTATGGCACGAGCCCGCCGCTCTCCAAGATCGCGAGCATGATCGCGGGCAGCCGCGCGCCCTCGCATGTGAATCCTTGCGTCTCGTTTCGCACGAGCGATGCCCCGTCGGCCGCCTCGACAGTTACCACGACTCGGTCGCCCTCGCGGATCCCTGAGGTATCACATTCGATCGCCACGAGGCCGTTGTTGATGGCGTTGCGATAGAACGAGCGCGCAAAGCTGGTCGCGACCACAGCGCGAATGCCGGCCGCGAGGATCACGGTAGCCGCCACCTCCATGGCCGATCCGCAGCCGAAGTTGCGGCCCGCCACCAGGAGGTCGCCCGGCATGACGCTCGCCGCGAATGCGGGATCGACGGACTCCAGGAGATAGCGCGCGAGTTTGGATTCGTCGATCGTCTCGCGCTTGCGCGTCGACGAGATGATGTAGTCCGTGTTGACGTCGGCGCCGAACACGCGCGCCCGCCCTGCAATGATCACGGTGCGCTCCAATCTTCAGGATTAGCGATCCGGCCGCTGGCCGCGGCCGCAGCACACGCGGCCGGCGACGCGAGGTAGATCGATGCGGTTGCGTTGCCCATGCGTGCCTTGAAGTTGCGGTTCGCGGTGGACACCACCGTCATGCCGTCACCAGGAATCACGCCGCTCGTGCCACAGCACGCGCCGCATCCAGGCGTCGTGATGATCGCGCCCAGCTCGGCGAATTTCGACAGCGAACCGTCGAGCATGAGCTGGAGGTAGATGTCGCGTGACGCGGGAGTCACCACCAGCTGTACGCCGCGCGCGATGGCGCCGCCGCAACGCTCGATGACCGCGAGGGCTTCGTGATAGTCCGATACGCGGCCGCCGGTGCAGGTGCCCAGGAACACCATGTGTACGGGCGTGCCCACTGCTTGCGCGAGTGGCACGACGTTGTCGGGTTGGTGCGGCAGCGCAATCATCGGCACGATGGCAGAGAGGTCGAGCTCCATACGACGCAGATATCGCGCGCCGGCGTCGGCTGTCACGGGCGTTACATCCGTGACGCCGCGCCGTGCCAGATACTCGGCCGTTCGTCCATCGCACGGAAAGATCGCCGTCTTTGCGCCGCACTCGACGAGCATGTTGCTGAACACCAGCCTATCGTCCACCGTGAGCGTGTCCACGCCAGCGCCGGCAAACTCGAGCGCGCGGTAGTTCGCCCCCTCGCCGCCGAGCATGCCCACGAGGGCGAGCGCTGCGTCCTTCGCCAGGGCGGGCGCGCGGAGCTGGCCGGAGAGTACGACGAGAATCGTCTCCGGTACCCGGAGCCACACCTTGCCGGTGAGCATGGCCGCGGCGAGGTCCGACGAGCCGATGCCAGCAGCAAACAGGTCGAGTGCCGCGGCGGTCACGGTGTGGCTATCGGCGCCTACCACGAGCTGTCCAGGTCTCACCAGTGCCCGCTCGACGACAATCTGGTGACTGATGCCCTGTCCTACCTCGATCACCCTCGCACCCGTTCGCACGGAAAAGGCACGGATGCGATCGTGGAAGCGTGCCGTAGCGGCCGTTGACGGCGGCGCGTAGTGGTCGAGCGAGAACACGACACGCTCCGGATGCGCGAGCGAGGTGCCGCCCATCTGCTCGAAGTAATCGATTGCCATGGGTGCCGAGCCGTCGGTGCCGAGCACGAGGTCTGCCGTGCACACGACGGTGTCGCCGGCGCGTGCTTCACGCTGGTCGGCCGACTTCGCCGAAAGGATCTTCTCGCTGATCGTGAGGCGGGACATGTGTGTTCTCTATACCACCACCGGCAGACTCACGCGCTCGGCGCGGGCGATCCAGGCCGTGCCCACGAGATTGCTCAAGGTGTTCACGACGCTGCGGCACATGTCGATCGGCCGGTCGATCCCCGCCACAAGCGCGATGCCCGCAGCGGCGTGCGGGCCGAGCCCGATGGCGTTGAGCACGATGAGCGTCGTGACCAGCGAACTGCCCGGCACGCCGGCACCGGCCGATGACGCGACGACGGTCGTTATGAGAATAGTGAACAGCACACCGGCGCCCAACGGCACGCCGTAGAGGTGCGCCAGGAACACTGCCGTGGCTGCCTTGTAGACGGCGGCTCCGTTCTTGTTGAGCGTTGCTCCCGCGGGCAGCACGAACGCCGCAACCTGGTTCGAGGCACCGAGTCGCTCCGTGGCTGCCGCCATGCTCACCGGCAGCGCCACGCTCGACGACGACGTCGAGAATGCCAGCACCAACGCGTCGGACACGGCACGCGTGAACGTGGCGATCCGCACGCGGGCGCCGAGTAGCAGGGCAGGGGTGAGCACGACGAGCACGTGGAGCGCCAGCGCCAGCACCACCGTCAGCGCGTAACCAGCGAGGCTAGCGAGGAGATCGACTCCCGATCGCGCCACGGTGACGGCCAGGAGAACGAAGATGGCTACCGGGGCAATGCGCATCATCCACCGAATCACCACCATCGACACGTCGTTCACGCTCTCGAAGAACGCCACGAGCGGACGACGCCGTTCCTCGGCGATGACCGTCGTCGCGGCGGCAAAGATCAGGACGGCAATGATGAGCGGCAGCAGCTCGCCCTGCGCCGCGGCAGTGAAGGGATTTTGCGGCACCATATTGACGAGCGTCGGCACGAGTCCGGGTGCCGCCGCCGCCACTGCGCCGACGCTCGACGCTTCGGTCTGAAACCGGCTCGAGATCGCGTCGCGTACCGCGGGCGCGAGTCCGGCGCCGATGTTCGCCGCAACGGCGACAGCGAGGCCGATTGCCGCCGCGGCGAAGGTAGTGCCAAGGAAGAACGCGAAGGTGCGCAGCCCGAGCCGGCCAAGCCGGCGTGGATCGCCGAGCGAGGCGACAGCAGTGAACAAACTTGCGATCACGAGCGGCACCACGACCATCGTGATGAGGCGTATGAACACCAGGCCGACCGGTTCCACGGCGAACACCGCGCGCGCGAGCGGCGACAGATCCGGCAGCCGGGCCAGTGCGCCCACTGCTGCGCCGGCGACGACACCGGCAAAGATCTGTGTTTGGAGCTTCATGAAGAGGCGCCGAGCTCGCCCAGCACGATCTGCAACGCCGCCAACGTGTGCTCGACATCGCTCACGCGGATGTCGCCCATGTGTCCTATACGGATACACTCTGTGGCATAGTGCCCGAGCCCGCCGGCGACGAGAATGCCCCGTGCCTTGAGCCCTTCACGCACGCGCTGCGGCGCGAGCGTGGGCGGGAGTGCGACCGTGGTGAGCGTCGTCGACCGGCGAGTGAGTTGCGGACATTGTAGCGAGAGTCCCAGGCTGGTCACGCCGCGAGACGCCAGGTCCGCCATCTGCTCGTGCCGGCGCCAGACGTTCTCAACACCCTCTTCGTGAATCAGGCGCAACGACTCGGCTACCTCGAGCACGATTTGCACCGGGGGCGTGCCCGGCGTTTCCGGTTTGGGCTTGGAGACCTCACGTCGCGTGGCGGCGAAGTTCCAATACTCATGCGGCAGCCGGGCCGAGGCATTCGCAGCCCATGCGCGATCGCTGAGCACGACGAACGAGAGGCCGGGGCCGCACATCAGGCACTTCTGCGTCGCGACGACCGCGACGTCCACTTCCCACTCATCGAACGCGAATGGCATTCCGCCGATCGACGACACGCCGTCCACCAACGTCAACACCCCGTGCGCGCGCGCCACACGCGCCAGGGCAGCGACGTCGTTCGCCACGCCGGTGGACGTCTCGCCGTGGGCGAACGCGACGGCGCGTACCCCTGGATGCTCCGCGAGCGCCTGCTCGAGGTGTGGCACTTCGAGTACGCGCTCCCAATCGGTGGCAATGCGGTGCACCACGAGTCCGTGCGACTCGGCGATGCGCGCCCACATCTCGCCGAATTTGCCGTGACAGGTGACCACGATCTCGTCGCCAGGCGAGAGGACATTGCAGAGCGCGGCTTCCATGGCCCCACGTCCCGTGGTGTGCACCGGGAGCGGCGTGGCCGCGGTACCGAAGAGCGCCGGTAGGAGTTCGAGCACCGTGGCGAGCTCGCGCGAGAACTCTGGGGTGCGGTGATGGATCATGGGGCGCGCGCCGGCATGCAGCACGCGCTCCGGTACGCGAGTGGGGCCGGGCGTCATCAGCAGCACAGGGGCAGACTCCCCGGTCACTCGATCACACCTTTCTTACGCAGCAGCTCGTCCACGTCCGGGCGGAAGAGCAATCCCCCGTGGATCTCGGCGATTCGCTTCTGTTCGCGCACTTGGAGCGCCGTCACGAGGCCGAGCACCTCCTCCGCGTGTTCGCGCGGCACCACGGCGACGCCGTCCTCGTCGCCGACGACGATGTCGCCTGGCATGACCACCGTGCCCCCGCAACTGATGGGCACATTGATCTCGCCCGGACCGTCTTTGTCACATCCGCCCGGACACACCGTGCGGCTGTACGCCGACATTCCCAGCGCGGCGATCGCCGGCACGTCGCGAATGGCGCCGTCAATGATGATACCACCAATGCCTTTGGCCGCGGCGGTGGTGCACATGAGTTCTCCGAACACCGCGCTCGTGGTATTGCCGCACGTATTGACGACGACGATATCGCCGGGCGCGGCGACGGCGAGCGCCTTGTGAATCATGAGGTTGTCGGCGGGTCGCGCGTTCACGGTTACGGCGAGGCCGCAGAGCGGGAGTCCGGTACGCTGCCGAATTCCCGCGTCCATGAAGTTGAAGCGACCCATGGCGTCGGCGAGGTTCGACGATGCGAGTCCGCGGAAGCGCTCGACGAGGGCAGGGTCGAGGCGCGGAGGCGACGCGAGCACGCGAAAGCCGAGCTTGGGATGGGCGGACATGGCGAACGATTCTCCGGTGTGTGAGCCGACCGGGTGTCTGGAGCGTGTGGCGGGACGAGCAATATACGCCCGTGGCGCGGGCCGATGCCAATGCGCGGCGGAGGCTCGCGGAATCGACTACGCCGCGGCGAGTTTGCGAACCCGGAGCCGTTTTCGCGATCGCTCAGCCAGCCACAGATCGTACTGCATCTGCTGGTGTAACCAACTCTCCGCCGTGGTGTTGAACGCGATGGACAACCGGACGGCCATCTCGGGGCTGATGCCCGCGCGCCCGTTCAGAATGGCAGACAGTGTGTTGCGACTCACCCCGAGGGCTTCGGCGGCCTCCGTGACGCTGAGCGCCAAGGGAGCCAAACAGAGTTCGCGGAGAATCTCGCCCGGGTGCGGCGGCTGGTGCATACGGAGCGGCTTCATCTAGTGATAATCCTCGTAGTCGACGTCCGTGGCGTCCGGCCCCTCAAATCGAAACGTCACTCGCCAGTTGCCGCTGACACCCACGGCCCACGTCCCACGGCGGGCGCCCTTCAACGGATGCAGTGCAAGCCCGGGGAGGCCCATATCTCGCGGTTCGGCGGCCACACTGAGTCGGCCAAGAATCAAACGGAGCCTGATTGCATGCTCGCTCTGAATCCCGGCAGTCGAGCCCTCAGCAAAGAAGCGCCCCAGACCCTTGTGTCTGAACCGGATGATCGCCATCTCGAAGTGTAAGGTGTAACGTGGCAGATGGCAATCAGGCCGCCCTCCGGCCGGAGAACCAGTCTACGAACTACCGATGCGCGCGGGCCGCCTGGTCACACCTGCTCGCGAATCGCCTCAATGGGAGAGGCGCGACCAGCACGCAGTGCTGGCCCGAAGACCGTTCCCATGCATGCGACCAACAGGACGGCCGCGGAAAGCGCGAGCGGTATCATGACGCTGCGGTTCTCACTCAGCAACACGCTCGAGACCAGGCGGCCGGTCATGATCGCAAGGAGCGATCCGAGCAGGATCCCTCCCGTCAACAACCAAGAGGCATCAGTGACGACCAACCGGAATAGGCTTCCTGGTGAAGCGCCAAGGGCAGCGCGGATGCCATATTCGCGACTGCTCGAGATCACGTGGTAGCCAAGCACGCCGTGGAGACCGGTAATCGAAAGCGTGAGCGCGAGTACAGCGAGAAGGCCGAACAGTTGTCGATATGTGCGAAGGGGTGTAAGCGTTGCATCGAGAATGCGCGTCATTGGCATCAACGAACGCGCCGCTCGGTCCGACGTGATTGTCGCGAGCGTGGATTGGACGGCAAGCGCTGCGGAGGTGCCATGCTCGCTGCGGACAAAGATCGAACCTCGTGTGAGCGAGTCCGGCGAGGTGAGGACAAACATGCCTGGTTGAGGGGGTACCATTCGGTCCGCTGATGGACGCGAGAAGTCCGTGCGCGCGAACTCGCCGATGACCGTAATCCACGGGCCGCGTTCACCCATCTTCAGCCGTCGTCCAATGGCGGTCGTCGACGGCCAAAGGCGCCGCGCGAGACGTTCGTCGATGGTAGCCACCGGTTCACCATGGATGTCTGACGCGGCGAACGTCCGCCCCTGTCGCAATTGAACACCGAGCGTCGCGACGATGTCGGCACTTACAGCTTGGCAGGAACAGTCACTCGTTTCGGTTTGAGCGTCAGAGATGATTCGGCCCTCCGGCACGATCATACTTCTGGAGAACGCGACATGGGCGACACCGGGAACCATCTTGAGTCGGTCCATTACCAACGCTCCACTCACCGCAGCTGCCGTACCATCCGTGAGCGCGCGCGCGGGCACGACGAGCAACCCCTCAGCCGGAAACCCGGGATTCCAGCGGGTTGCGTCCCGAAGTGCACCAACCAACATCGTGCTGCTCGAGCACAACGCCAGCGAGAAGGCAATCTGCAGCGCTACGGCACCTCGTCGCATGCGCTGCGTCATTCGCCCGAAGCCAGAAGCGCCACCTCCTTCACGAATGGCCGGGAACGCAGTGCCTCGCACGGTCTGGACTAGCGGCCCCGTCACGCAGAGCAGGATGGCGAGCAAAGCTCCAGCCAGGGAGAAGAGCACAATGTGAGTGCCGCCACCCAGAATCATCTCGCCTAACATTGCCCGATCGAAAGTGGCGACGATGAGCCGCAATGCACCGAACGAGAAGGCACCGCTCACGATTGCGACGGCGACGGCGAGCCAAGCGCTCTCGGCGAGAAAAGGGCGGATGACGAGCCATCGTGATGCGCCGAGTGCGGATCGGATGACCGTGTCACGTCGGCGCAAGATGAGGCGCACGAGCATCAGGTTCGACACATTGATGCAGGCCAGCAGCAAGACGGCGGCAGCAACGACCTGAAGCGCGAGCACCTGTCGTGCGTCTCCCGGATGCACGGCGTCGGCAAACGTCATGACGCGCCACCAACGGCGTTCGCGCGGATTGCCCGGCCCGTCGAGTCGCCTGCCGAACTGCTCGAGCTCCGCTGCACCGGTTTGTGTGGGCACGCCATCACGGAGCCTTGCGATGACAGACAGTGAGCGTTCGGTTCTGGCAAAGTGATTCGCTTCGGGGGACAGGGCAGTCCAGAATTCCTGGCTCCATGTTGGGAACCAGAATCCCTCCGGCATCACTCCAATGATCGTGTGCGGACGTCCGTCAACTCGAATCGTCGAGCCAATCGCGCTCGAGGTGCCGCCAAAAACGCGATGCCACAGACCGCTCCCGATGATGACGACAGGCGGGGCGCCAGCTCGCTCATCGTCCGCCTGAAACAGACGGCCGGCGAGTGGAGCAATGTGCAGCCCGCTGAACGCGCTTGCCGTCACCGCCATTCCTGATGTCTTTGCGACATCGGGGTCGAGTTGCAGCGCATAGCGGTTGCCCATTCCCGCTCGAAAGGCGCCCACGACGATGAAACTTTTCGCTGATGCTCGAAGTCCCGAATATTCGTCGAATGAGAGCAGGTAGTTGTCCGGCACCTGCAGATTGTCCTGCAAGGTGAGCAGACGATCCGGCCGGTGATATGGCGGCGGTCGGAGCATCGCGGCATCGATCACCGCGAACACCGTTCCATTCAGGCCGACACCGAGCGAAAGTGACAGAATGCAAGCAACGGCGAATGACGGCGCCCTTCTGAGCGCACGCAGAGCGACGCGGAGATCAGCTACCATGTGAGTTCCTTGGACCGATTGCGCCAGCTACAGAGGCAGACGCGCGAGCAGAACATGGCTCGTGCGGTCCTTCATCTGTGTGAGGATCGCGAACCGTAATCTGCCATCCGACGCGACGGCGAGCACAAAGCCAGGGGCGTCGAACGCGCGTACGACGCGACCGCGCCGATCGACCACTTCAATGCTCGAATTGGCAATATGGCGAAGACTCAAGTCCAATCCAGGACCGACCATGCGCGTGCCCCATTCGCGATAGTGCACGATCGCGAAGAGGGAGTCTGACACGATCGCAAGACCAGCGACGTTCGGATCAAACGTCATGCTGTTAGGGAGGAACGGCGACCCAGCGTGCCCCTCGCCGATCTCGACCTTCGGTTCCGCTCCGCGATAATACACAGGGAGGCGAACCGGTCGTGGCGCCGACCCACCAGCAATTGTGAAGCCGCGAATAGTCGCATCGCCTTGCGTGAGCGTCCAGAGTGTATCGCGCCACGGGGCGAAGAAGACGCGGTTCAGAACGCGCCGTGCCACACGATCAGAGTAGATGGGGGGAGCACCAAACTCACCGAGTGGCTTGTCATCAGGGCCGTATCGACGGATAAGTCTGGTGGATTGCCACTCCTCGTCCGTCAGGTAAGGCCCAAAAGGCACGTCGGTTCCGAGCCACGAATCGAACCATGATCCATCCGATGCAAGCGCGAATTCACCGAGAATGTCGATCTGTGGCACCTTCGGTGTAGGGGCGACCCGTAGAAACGTTCCGGCGGAATTGAAGAATGAGACGTGGTGTGTACTCAAGTCGGCCGCCAGGAGTGCGGTCTTGCCAGCTCCGCATCGCACGATGGTGAGACCTGCGAACAGTCCAGGTGCCGTGCCCCGGCCGCCGATCGAGCGCACATACGTGCCCGCGCCAGTGTAGAACATCAATTGTTGCGAAGAGCCGTCAGCGATTACCAGCGAGTCGCCCAGCCAACACAGCGCCCTCGGCGATCTTGGCGCGCCCTGGCCGGAGGGGTCATTGCGTCCTACTTCACGCCAGGGAAGAGAGTCGAGGCTTGGCGCCGACGTGATGGTGCGCCCGACCCCGGCGCCAAGCGCGCGCGTCAGGTCCTCTCGCGCCTGCGCGGAAGCAGATGTCGTGAGCACAGAGGCAGCAAGCTCGATCGCGAAGCAGCAGCGGATAGTACGGTGCATGGGGGGCACTCTCGGAAGAGGGGGCGTCGAACCGCGTCTGCACCATCGGAGCGAAAAGGGCGCCGTCGCCCCTGCTTATGGATGCCTCAGAAATCTCGAGTAGAAAGCGGCGAAGGCCAGGACGATTCCAATATTCACTATCAGCCGTTTCCAGAATTGGTCTCTGAAGAACATGACATCGACGCCAACTATGACGGCGACCATCGCCACCAGATAAAGCACGATCGCTACTTGTCTGCCCATGTCTGTTCCCTCCACGCTGCCTTCGAAAACACTGCACCCAGAATCTCCGACTTTCAAACTCTTCTGACGATACCGCGAAATTCGGCATTGTGAACGCGAAATGCAATGCCGCATCGGGAACTGCAGTGCACAATCCGCTTGCCGAACGCTGCAGACTCCGACGAGATTGAACGCATGAGAAGCACATTGATCCGGACTGCAAGGCGCCGAGTTCTCGACGCGTACCGCGAGACGCATGCGCAGAATGCTGCCTTGGTGGAATCGGACGACGGGAGTTGGCTGCGCGTAGGCTCACTGCTCGAGCGCGCGAGCCTCGTTCCGGAGGACGACCGAGGACCGATACTGGCCGCTGTGCGGGAGAACGTCCTTAACTCCATAGGGAGGGCGACGTGGGATGCCGGCAATTATACCGATCCCTCACCGCCATGGGACGACGACACGCTCGAAGGACGATTGCGTTGCTATTGCGATCGCATCGAAGATGCTGGTGCCATCGAGGTGGCAGACGCCATTCTCGCCGCATTTGTCGCTGCCGATCATTCGATCTCGTCCCTTGAATGCGTACGCATCAATGCCGTACGAGCCCGCCTGGCGTGGAAGCGTGGCGATCTTGACGTCGCGAGCGAGCGGTATCGCCGCGTCAGCGTCGCCGCTCGCGAGGAACACTCCGATGAATTGCGGGTGCGAGCCTGGAGCGGCCAAGCGATCGTTGCACGAATGCGTGGCAATTACCCACGATGCCGGGCATTGGGAGAGAAGGCCGCGGCACTCGCCGACGAGGTCGGGCTGATGGGGCTCGCATCGCAGGCGCACCAAACACTCATGGTCGCGGAAGCGGTCCGAGGTGACTGTGCTGCGGCGATTCATCACGGCTGGCAGTCCTATACTCGCGGCGTCGGAAAGGGCACGATGGAATTGGAGGCTCTCGGAAACATGGGACAAGTGTTCCTCGATGCCGGGCACCCGGAGACAGCTGTCGCCGCTTTCTCTGCCCTCATGCGACGAGATCCGCCGAACCGCGTGCTGCTGCCTGCGTTGGGCGGGCTGGCTGTAGCTGCTGCGCGACTGAACCGTGTCAATCTGCTGCACACGGTTACGAGCGACATCCTCAGTCGCACGGAGCTGTGTGCTCGTTCGGCACCCTATGACCTTGCCAGTGCCATGCTGGACCTCACAGTGGCGCATGCGATCATCGGCGACGCGTCCAGCGCCGCGGCGTTTCGACGCCGGGCAGCTCTCCTCGCGGAAGTACATGGCTTTCATGAGATTGCGATCCGAGCGGAGCAATTGCCAGATGTGCCGGTGCCCGCGCCGCTCCAGCGCGTCTTGCCCTCACGCGTCGAAGCGGTCGCTGGCCGTGTGCGATGTCTGGTAAGCGTATGACTGATCCACTACAGCGGTCCCGACTGACGCTATATTCGGACCGACATGCCGCCGGATCGATACGTGGTGGGCATGCCTCGCACTCTCCGCAATGCATTGGGGTCGTTCTGGCCCTGATCCACGATGGGGCACAACGGAACCGAATCTCGATGGCGCTTCGCGGTCGACATGAGATTCAATTCGTGGAGGATGCGGAGGATCTCGTCGCGATCACGCGGGCAGCAACCTACCGGGTGGATGGCATTATCGTCGCCATGCGAGATCGCAACGGTCGCTCCACGTGCGGAGTGGTCCGCGCCTTGGCCGCCACCGAAGGCTCGGCCGCCATCATCGCATACTGTCGTGCTGGCGCCGAGCATTCAGCGGACATCCGAGCTCTGGTGCTCGCTGGCGCGCACGAGCTGATTTTCGAAGGCGTTGACGACTCGGGTGTGGCGTTGCGCGAGGCACTACGCGTCGCTCAACAGGCTCAGCTGGGTCTGCGAGCTGCCGCTCAGATCATGCTCCTTGTCGACGAACGCCTCTGGCCGTTTGTCAGACACGTCACCTCGTATCCTACAATGCAACGGGTGGGGGAAGTCGCGGATGCACTCGGCTACGATCGCAAGACACTGGTGAATTACTGCATGCGAGCGAAGGTCCCCCCGCCGCAGGAGTTGCTCGCGTGGTGCCGCCTGTGCGTCGTGGCTGAGCTGCTGTCGACGACCTCGCGAACCATCCAGGCCATTGCGTTTCAGCTCGACTTTCCGTCCGATAGCGCCCTGAGGAACATGATCAAGCGCTATACCCGCCTTCGCGCATCCGATGTGCGGGAACGAGGTGGTCTCGACTGCGTAATTCACGCTCTGCGTCAAGCGATTGATACGCACCGTCAATGCCGAGTAGCTGTTGGCTGACCGGGGACAGTCCTCAGTCGAATAGCGCGTCCATGCGCCCGTCAGTCCGCGCGAAGCGCCGTACTCGGCTCAACTCGCCCCGCGCGCCAACTCGGCACGACGCTCGCCGCGAGACCGATCGTCAGGAGAACACCGGCAGCGCCGGCAATCACGAGCGGATCACGCGGTGACACGCCGTAGAGCAGTGAAGCGACGAGTCGGCCCAGTCCCATGGCGGCCGTGACGCCGAGTACGATACCGATCACCAGGGTGCGCGAGCTTTCGCCGAGCACCAACCGCACGATGTCTCTCATCCGCGCACCGAGCGCAATGCGAATCCCCATTTCGTGCGTTCGCTGGCTGACTGCGTAGGCGACGACGCTGTAAACGCCGACTGCGGCAACGAGCACCGCCAGCACCCCGAACGCGGTGAACAACGTTGCGCCCAGCCGCCACGGTCTGAACTGTGGATCGAGCATGCTCGTCATCGAGCGAGTCCGCGGGACTGACATTCGCGGAAATACTCTCTTCAGCTCCTGGGCCGCGACGCGGCTCACGGCCGGCATCTCCTCCGTGGTTGTCCTGACGATCAGTTCGCGCGCCGCCCCGGCTCCCGTGACAGCAACGGGCACGTAGTATTGCATCGTTGGCTGCTCGATCAGGTCAGAGCGGTGCACATCGGCCGCGACTCCGACGACGACAGAGCACGGGTTGCTGCGTTTGCCCAGGATGATGCACTTGCCGAGCGCGCTCCGTCCCGGCCAATACACGCGGGCCATCGTTTGACTGACAACCACTGCACCCGCCCCGCTCGGCCGATCGCCTGCATCGAAAGAACGGCCAGAAATCAGGCGAACGCCCGACGCGCGGAAATAGTCCGACGAAACGCCGTTCATCCATGGCACGCTCTCGTTGCCGAAGGCGGGGAGCGAGTCGCGGTCCGGGAGAAAGATGTCCGCGAAGGTGGAGCCGGCCATCGGCGAGCTCGACGCGTACGCGACCGCTTGCACGCCGGGGGCTGTACGAAGTCGTTGCGCGATCTCCGAAAGAGCCGCCGCGATCTCAGCGGGCGGTGGCGGGGCGTCGGCGAATGTTGGTTCCACGGCCAACACGTGATCGACGTCGTATCCGAGATCGAGTCCGCGAACGTTGTCGAGGCTTCGCACAAACAGTCCGGCGCCAATGAGCAGTACGACGGAGAGTCCGGCTTGTATGGCAAGGAGGGCTGATCGCAGCTTCGAGCGCTGATACGATCCATCGCGCGATCCCGCCTTGAGCGAGTTGACAAAGTCCGGGCGGGTTGCGTGCGCCGCTGGTGCAAGTCCGGCCGCGATTCCCGCGACGAGACTCACGACGCCGGCGCACGCGATCGTTCGGAGACTGGTTGCACCGCCCGCCCAGTGAACGTTGGGCAGCAGCAGGTGTCGCAGCGCCGCGCCTGCCCACAGCGCAAATAACACGGCCGCCGCGCCACCGAGCGCGCTGAGCAGAATACTCTCAGTGAGCAGTTGTCCGTAGAGTCGCGACGTGGAGACGCCGAGGGCGCGGCGGACGGCGATCTCGCGACGCCGGCCTGTCGCGCGGACGAGCAACAAGTTGGGGACCGCGCGGCGCGATGCCAATGACCGTGTACGGTCGTGAGTCGATCGCGATCGACCTGCCGATCGTTGCGACATTGGCCCCATACGCGGATCGCCAGAGCGCATCGCTGAGCACAACCACTCGCGTAGGCTGTTCGATGCGATCCTCGTCCGGGGCGAAGAATCGACCGTGCTCGGGCCGCACACCGAGCAGCCCAAAATAGTTCGCCGTGACGAGGCTGCGGCGAACAGGGATGCTCGCGTCCGACTCGACGATCGCGGTCGAATCGGGCTCGGTGAACGCGGCGATCCTGGCGGTCGAGTCTTCTGCACGAAGGATGGCGCGGTAGTCAGGATAGTTGAAGCTGTCGAACGCGAGCCGACCACTGGGCTCGTCCGGCCGGCTGACCTCCACGTACAGCCGACGAATCTCCCTCGCCGCGGAGACGCCGGCCGGCGCTCGCACGAACAACTGATCCAGCAGACCAAACATTGCCGTATTGACACCGATCCCCAGTGCCAATGTGAGGACGACGGCGGTCGTGAAGCCGGGAGACCGTTTGAGTCCACGCCACGCATATGAAGCGTCTTGCCGAAGCCGATCGAGCCAGCTCAGCAGAGTCCGTCCACGCACCTCTTCTCGATAGTAGGTAGCGTTGCCCAAGAGTCGCCGCGCCGCGATCTCTCGTTGGAGTTGCGTCGTGCCGTCACGGCTTCGAGAGAGCGCCTCGAGCTCGAGGTGGAATTCCAACTCACGTTCGATCTCGCGCGCGTAGTCTTCGCCTTTCAGGACGACATGCAGTCGATGGCGCAGTCCGTCGAGACGTGACATGTGGTTCAGGCTTTGCCCATCACGCGGGCGATGGCGATTGCGACGCGGTCGTAGTCGGCGACCCGTTCCTTGAGCTGGCTACGGCCCGCGCGCGTGATCGTGTAATAGCGTGCTTGCCGCTTCGTCGGCGTCTGCGCCCACTCGACGGTGACCCAGCCTTTATTGAGCAGGCGTTCGAGTGCGGGGTAGAGCGAACCCTGTTCTACGCGAAATACGTCATCAGACTGCCGCGCGATATCCCCCGGTGTCAGGATAGTTGTCGTACGACCGCAGTAGGTTAAGCGGTCAAACGTAGACCATCCTGACACCGGGGGGGTGATGCTTGATAGCGATCTGGCCGAGATGTACGGCGTTCAGACCAAGGTGCTCAACCAGGCAGTCTCGAGGAATGCCGCCCGATTCCCATCTGATTTTGCCTTCCAGCTCACGGCCGCAGGAGTCACCCACTTGAGGTCACAACTCGTGACCTCAAGTGCGCACGGCGGTCCCCGCTATGCCCCCCGCGCCTTCACTGAGCAGGGTGTGGCGATGCTGTCCAGCGCCCTTCGGAGCCGCCGGGCGATCGACTGGAACTGTGAGAGGCCAGAGGGCCCAGCGAGAGCGGCGACGCTGATCGCCAACGCGCGGTCCGTGGACCGCCCATCACTCCCTTCGCACGATCGAGCGCGCCTCGCCGAACTCCTTCTGGCGAGTCTCGAAGAGCGCGATGCGGACGCCGAGGCCCTGTGGAATTCGGAGATTGATCGGCGCTCGACGGAACTCGCAACTGGTCGCGTAGTCGGCATCGCTGCGACGGACGTATTTGCCGAAGTCGAGCGCCGGTTGCGGCGGTGAGGTTGGAGTTTCGCGGCGCGTCGCAGCAGCACGCCGTTCTTGGTGCCAGCCCAACCGAGCCCTTGAACCGTATGGACATCATGCCCGGGAAGGGCGCGACGGAGTCGGGCTGGCAAACACTCGTCGAGCAGAATGCGCACGAACTCCGCGCCGTCAGGCCGCTGCGGCGCGGAGGAGCGCCTCGCGCGCAAGTTCCAAGGCCGCAACGGCCTGGTCGTGGTTCACGGAAGGGAAGTCCTCGAGAAAGTCGGCGAGTGGGTGCCCGCCCTCGAGATAGTCGATGAACGCCTGGACCGGGACGCGTATGCCGACGAACACAGATGAAGCGGTGAAGACCGTGCTGGCGCAGGCAGAGCTGTTGTGCGCGGAGTGGGTGTGACGCCGGCCAGGAATGCCCAGCCGCGTCCACTGGAGGCAGCCTCTCGCCACCACGTGTTTCTCGTCAGCGGCATGTTCGAGCGGAATCTGGCGTATCCCGCGTCGCAAACAGAGGCGACCGTTCGGCGGGTCTAAGCGCGCTGAACTGAGCGGGAAAGCGGCAGGAATCGATGTTCACCTGAGGCTTGCATGCGCAATTAGAGCCGCTTCAAACAACGTCTGGCGTGATCGGCGACCGGCTCCGCCAGACGCTCCATGATATCGCGTGTTTCGGCGCCACCGTCCGGGTGCTCGATCACTCGCTCGATTGCCGCCGGCATGCGCTCACCGAGCTCCGCGATGCGGTCGAGGACGAGATCAGCCGGTAACTCAACGGCTCGTGCCGTCGCACGCCAGTGGTTGGCGGTGATCGCACTGACGGCCCGCTCGCCACCCACCGCCATCGCCAGCTTCACGCCCCGTTTCGCCAGCCGACGATACGGGAGGGCGGTGATGACGTCGTAGAGCGGCGCAAGGCGGTGGTCGGGACCGACGCCGTGCAGGATCGAGTAGTTCTTCGCGTGCGCGTCAGGTCCCGCGATGAGCCAGTTGAGGATATTCGCATCGAGGAAGCGCGCGACGTCGACCGCGGCGTCTGACGAGTGGCGTGCGAGCAGTCTAGCAATGTCAGCGAGCGTGGGACCGCCATCTGACTCGTACTTCCGTGTTGGTTGCACCGCGAGCGCCTGACACACGTCCTCTTGATGGACGCGGCTCACGGTAGGGCCCGAACGCTGGCGGTCGTAGCGCTCGACGACGATCGCCGTTTCTTCGCCGAACCGTTGGACACTGGACATGGCCGCGGACATCCCGAGTGCGCGCGCCAGATGCAGACAGAAATGCTCGTTGTACGCGAGGTCTTCGAGATCGAGCACCGGCGGCTTGAGGATATGCGTGCTCGGGACGCGTCCCTTGGGCACGCCCCAGCGGCCGCGCTGGTGGTAGAGCGTGGTTTTGGGCTGTGCACCGGCGAGGCTGAACTGCCCCTGCTCGTCACTCGATCGGCCTGCCGCCGGGTTGCGTCGCAGCGCAGCGAGCAAGTCCGCGATTCCGCCCGCCGACAGCCATTCGACCGACGTCGCTATGTCGGCCGGGGTCGAAGCGCCGAGCACGCGGCCGACGTCGTCAGGCGGCACGAGTTGGACGGCGCCGGCGCAGTCTTCACCGACGTGCGCCAGCAGCTTGACGACATCGGACGGCGAGACGCCGTGCAGCCGCGCCCAAGACTCCACGACCTTCGGGTCATCGGGAAGGAGTCCCCAGAGAAACGCCGATGTCGCCCGATGCCCGTGCTCCGCCTTGTCGAGGGGCATCGAGAGCGATACAGGAAAGGCGCCCGGGGTCGTACGCCATGCCTCGTCGTAGCGGAGGACCAGCTTGCGGTTCCCTGACTGGTGGACGTGGCCAGCAAGCGCGCCGTGCAGAACGACGGCGAGCTCCGGTCGCGCCGATCGGGTGAGCCGACTCCGCCTAGCCGCAGGCATGTACCGTCACCGCTTGCGCGACGAGCGCGATGGCACGGAGGCGGTTGGCCACCCTGCCACCGAAGATGGGGCCGTTCTCGTGAGCGTGGCATGAGCAATAACGTCGGCGAGGTCCGTACGTTGGACCTGCGTGCGATGCGCGTCTTGTCGCGCACTGCGTTCACTTGGGTTCTTCGGCTCGATGCGGACCACGAGCCCAAGCGCGTGCAGTGCTCTGAGCGCGAGCCCGATAGCGGCGCTTGGTTTGCCCTTCTCGAACTCGGCGACCCAGAATCGGCTTGCGCCGATACGCTTGCCCAGCTCGGTCTGGGTGAGCTCGGCGGCCACGCGGGCGTCGCGGACGAGGGCACCGACGGTTGCGGCGTTGGCTGTCTTGGTCATGGCGAGGGATGTTGACGATACTCAACATAGCGCTGATGTTGACGGTCGTCAACATCAGCTTCGTGTGTAGGATCGTCAACAGAAGTCACCTCCGCTCAATCAGCCGACGGTCACGAAGTTGCCTGGGGTCAAGATCGTCGATGCGGTTCCGGCGGTCGGTACGAACCGTATCTACTACACGACGCGCCACGACGAACTGTTCGCGTACGACCGCACGAGCAAGCGTTCAACACTCGTCAGTCGCGGCAAGATGTCGGAGGAGACCGGACGCGCAGTCGATCTTCTTGGGTGACTGGCAGGACTCGGAGCGCTCCCTTGGATGGAGGGAGCAGACGTTTCATCGTGGAACGGGAATACCCGGCTATTCCTCCCCAGTGGGCGCTCGCCTAGAAAGCTCATGGCTTACTCCTTGTCGAGCGGTACAACGCGCGCGCTGACCGCCAGTGCGGGCGATACCAGCCAGCCGCACTGGTCGCCCGACGGTCGCCATATCGCCGGGCGATGCTTCCGGCAGGGATCTCGTGCTGCGTGCGCTGGACAACATCGCGCGCCTCGATTCGTCGGTGAGCGGCGCACTGAGAGTCGCCCGGAGCGCGCATGCGGCACTCCAACCGGTCGGAATTCAGAACGTGCTCAAGTCGGCGGCGAGCGTCGTCTTGGGCACCTTCGCCGCGCTGCCGGCGACACTCGACCTCGAAATTGCCTCTGCGGAGCCCATCAGAGTGCGCGGTGACGCGATGGCGCTCGAGCAGCTGTTCACCAATCTGCTGTTCAATGCCGCGCAGGCGCTCCGTCCCGGTGGCAGAACCGTGATCACGATGGTGAAGGTGCGGATACCGGTGATCGAGGCGGCGAAAGTCGCACCCAACGTATCATCCTGAGCGTCGAATCGACGAGTCGTTACGGGGCGGTGCGTCGTTCCGTGCTGGCGCCGGCCGCGAACTGCTTGCTATGCGCCAGTCGCGGTGCCTTCGGCGGAATCCGATGTCGACCCACGGCGCACCGAACGGGGACGCGACGTACTTCGCGACTGGCTGAACTTGGCGACCTCCTGATCGTACTAACGCTGGAATCGTCAAAACCTGTCGGTTGGTCAATCGGACATCTTGGCCCTTGCGCTGACCCCCTGTTTTCGGAACTAATATATAGGACTACGCTCATCGCACGACGCACGGGTGGCGAGCGGGAATCGGTCGGTCCGCAGAGCGGATGCGGCCGTGGCGAGAGGGGATCGATCGCTACCCAACGAGGATGCGACCGTGCCGAGAAGGAATCGGTCGGCGTGCAGAGCGGATGCACGCGTGTTCAGAGGGAATCCTCGCCTGCTCATAGGGAATCCCTCGCTGTCTCGACCGAATTCACGCGTGTGCACAGGGAATCCCTCGCTGTCTCGACCGAATTCACGCGTGTTCAGGTGGAATTCCTCGCTGTCGAGATCGAATGAGCGCCGATCGAGCAGGGACTCCGGCGCATCCAGCTCGCACCAGCGGTTGCTAAGGGCGGAGTCATTCCGGTCAAGATCGAACACACCGGCGTCGAGCCCGAATGCCGCTCGCGCCACATCGGACCGTCTCTCGCCAACACGCCTCTCACGCGTGTCCACCAGCCTCTCACGCGCGTCCACACGCAATCCTCGCTTCGCTCGCTGGGATGATGTGACGTCAACGTGAGATTGTGTCTCGGTCAGGTCGAATTCCTTCCTGTTGAGATGGAACCCACGCGTGTCGAGGGGTGACTCGCCCGTGGTGAGAGCGCACGGCTCGCGTGCAAGCACGAATCCCTCGGCTGCAAGCACGAACCCCTCGGTGGCAAGCACGAACCTCTCGCAATCAACATCGGACTCGCGGCCGTGTAGGAGGCTTCATGTCTCGTCTAGCTCGGATGCCCGCGTGCTCAGGACCCACGGCACGCCGTGCCGGAGGGAGAGACCTGCGTCACGCGAGGAGTCCTCGCCGTCAACATCAGACTCTCGGGCGTTGAGGCCTCTCCCGCGCGATGCCACGTGGGAATCATCCGCGTGGACGTGTAATAGATCCTTGTCGACGTGGGATGGGTCCGCGTTCACAGGCAATGGATCGGCGTTCAGGACCCAGTCGCTCGCGTTCAGCAGGGATGGCTGGCGTTGCACATGGAATCGTCTGTTGTGCAGGGCCCACTCCTGATCGCGAAGATCGAATGCAGTTGCCTCGAGGACGGACTCCGCACCTGACAGGCAAGACCACCGCCTCTCACCCAGGCACCGACTGGTGCACACGGCCCGTCGCGCTGTCGCTCGGTGCTTCCGTCGCTTCCGAAGCTGACTCCGACCGGTCTGAAGGCGGCTCCCTCTCTTCTGAACGCGACTCCGACACGTCTGAAGGTGACTCCGACACATCCGAAGGCCACTCCCACTCTTCCGACGACCATTCCGTCACTCCCGACAGCGCTTCCGTCGCGTCAGACGGCGATCGCGACACGTCTCACGTCTGTCCCTCGCTCTTTCCTCTGGCGCGTCCGGCGCTCGCCGGGGTGCAGTTCATTTTCAGCGCCCTCATGTCCATGTGAAGGCCATTTGAAATACCGTGATGGCAAGGTATTGGCGACGCTCCGCCGCAGCGCAGATTTTGTCGCGGCACACTCCGCTCCGTTCGCCGCACTGAACGGCTCGACGATGCTACGGAAGGTCTCGCGGCAGTCGCGAAGATCCGGCTCGAGGCAGTCCCGGACTTGAGCTCGCTGACGATGCCGCGGGCCAGTATCGCGACGGAGCCGTCGCTCGCTTCGGCGGTCGCGATGGCCGAAGCGCCCCGGCGGCACGAGGCTGTGCTGATCGACCACGGTCTGCCGACCAATTTGATCATACAGCTTGCCGCGGGAGCGGAGGCAGTGAAAGAATCACCGGAAGGCCTTCAGCCATCAGCCGCGGCCGGTCGATCGCCCATCGGCTCTGGTCTTTCGACTATGGTCCTGCTGCCGCCAAGCGCGCATTCGATGCGATGATGCAGATGACAAAGATCGACATCGCTGCCATCGAATCGGCACGCCGCGGTTAATGAACTGGCTCTCTCGCCTCGCCTTCGCACACGCCATTCGATTGGCGCTGCTTTGGCCGGCGCCGTCTCTGTTCCTGTGCGGTCCGCCGATTCTCTTTCTCCTGCTTTGTAGATTGGCGAGACATTGAGATCGCCGTGGCCGCCGCCCCGCCGCCCCGCCGGCCCGTAAGCGGAAGTGTGTCTTTGCTCGGGCAAGGCTCCGAGTCGCCGCCCGCGACATCGCGTAGTACAATACCGTCACCGGTATGCCACTGCCTCACCCCACTCGCTGACACTCCAGTTCACGCTGAACCAATACATTTCACACCTGTAACACCCTGATAATGGCCCGCACCAAAACGAAGGGCTCCGCCCAGTCCACCGCCACCATCGGCTTCGAGGCAAAACTCTGGCTGACGGCCGATAAGCTGCGCAACAACATGGACGCGGCCGAATACAAGCACGTCGTTCTCGGCCTCATCTTCCTCAAGTACATCTCCGACACCTTCGAGGAACACCGCGCCAAGCTCCTCGCCGGCAAGGGCGACTACGAGGGCGCAAATCCCGAAGACCCGGACGAATACAAGGCCGAGAATGTCTTCTGGGTGCCTGCCGACGCCCGCTGGTCGCACCTACAGGCCAACGCCAAGCAGCCCACGATCGGCAAGACCGTGGACGACGCCATGGTCGCCATCGAGCGCGACAATCCGCGCCTCAAGGGTGTTCTTCCCAAGGACTACGCCCGCCCCGGCCTCGACAAGCAGCGACTTGGCGAGCTGATCGACGTCATCGCGACCATCGAACTCACCGCCGCCAGCGAGGGCGAGAAGACGCACCGTTCTGTCGACCTGCTCGGCCGCGTGTATGAGTATTTCCTCACCCGATTCGCCAGCGCCGAGGGGAAGAACGGCGGGCAGTTCTACACGCCGTCCTGCGTCGTGCGCTGCCTCGTCGAAATGCTCGCCCCCTACAAAGGGCGCATCTACGACCCCGCCTGCGGTTCCGGCGGCATGTTCGTGCAGTCGGAGAAGTTCGTCGAATCGCACGGCGGCAAGATTGGCGACATCGCCATCTACGGTCAGGAGAGCAACGCCACCACGCGCCGTCTCGCCGTGATGAACCTCGCGCTACGCGGTATCGAGGCCGACTTCGGCGCCGAGCAGGCCGACACCTTTCGCCGCGACCTTCATCCCGACCTGCGCGCCGACTACGTCCTCGCCAACCCGCCCTTCAACGACTCCGACTGGTTCCGCAAGGACGACGACGTGCGCTGGCAGTTTGGCGTCCCGCCCAAGGGCAACGCCAACTTCGCGTGGGTGCAACACTTCATTCACCACCTTGCGCCCCACGGCATGGCCGGGTTCGTCCTCGCCAATGGCAGCATGTCGTCGAACCAATCCGGCGAAGGCGAGATTCGCAAGGCGATCATCGAGGCCGACCTCGTGGACTGCATGGTCGCGCTGCCCGGGCAGCTCTTCTACAGCACGCAGATCCCGGTCTGCCTCTGGTTCCTCGCGAAGAACAAAGGGGCCGACGCCAAACGCGGCTTCCGTGACCGCCGCAAGGAGACTCTCTTCATCGACGCTCGCAAGCTCGGCACGCTGATCTGATCGGGTCCACCGGGAGCTGACCGACGTCGACCTCCAGAAGATCGCCACCACGTACCACGTGTGGCGTGGAGAAGTCAGGCGCGGATTACGAAGACGTCGCGGGCTTCTGCAAATCCGCCAGTTGCCGGCGAAATCGCCGCACATGGCCACGTTCTCACGCCCGGTCGCTACGTCGGTGCCGAGGAAGTCGAAGACGACGGCGACCCATTCGAGGAGAAGATGCCGCGCCTCGTTGCAGAGCTGAATGCGCAGTTCGCCGAGTCCGCGAAACTGGAGCAGGCCATCAAAGCAAACCTGAGGGGGTTGGGTTATGTCGGGTGAATGGCAGGAGTTAACTCTCGGTGATTTAGGCCGAATCGTCACCGGCAAGACGCCGCTGACCGCGGTCGAAGGTCACTTCGGCGGGCAGATTCCATTCGTCACACCGTCAGACATGGACGGGAGGAAAACCATTAGCACTACTGCCCGTTGTCTCACCAACAGCGGCGCAACTTCCGTAAAAGGCTCAACGATTCCCGCAGGTGCCGTTTTAGTGTCCTGCATTGGCTCCGACATGGGGAAGGGCGCCATCGCCGGCCGCGATTGCGTCACTAATCAGCAAATCAACTCAATCGTCGTTGACGGTCGCTTCAGCAACGAGTTCGTCTATTACAACCTCAGCACGCGCAAGGATGAGATTCGCCACCAAGCAGCAGGCGGTTCGGCACAACCCATTCTAAACAAAGGCGACTTCTCACGGCTCGAAATCACACTCCCGCCTCTGGCTGAGCAAAAAGCCATCGCGGCGGTACTTGGGGCATTGGACGACAAGATCGAGTTGAACCGGCGGATGAACGCGACGCTGGAGGCGATGGCGCGGGCGCTGTTCCAGAGCTGGTTCGTGGATTTCGACCCCGTCCGCGCCAAACTCGATGGCCGCTCCCCCATGGGGCTCGACCCAGCTACCGCCGCCCTATTCCCTGACGCCTTCCAAGAATCCCCCGTCGGTCAAATTCCGGCGGGATGGCGCACGATTCCGCTCTACGAAACAGCGCAGTGGGTCAATGGTGCTGCCTTCCGAAGCGAAGACTTCTGCGAGACGGGATACGGACGGCCGGTCATCAAAATTGGGGAACTCAAGGACGGCATCGGTCCTCAAACAAGATGGAGCCGGCGTGCCAGCGGGTCTGACCAAGTAATCGACACCGGCGACTTGGTGTATTCATGGTCGGGAAGCCCGGACACATCGCTGGACGCATTCCTTTGGAGTGGTCGCCAAGGTTTGCTCAATCAGCACATCTTCAAGGTGATTACACCGACATCGGCGGAGAAGCGCTTCGTCTATTACGTCATTCAGCACCTGCGACCGGTCCTTGTCGAGACGGCAAGGAACAAGCAGACCACAGGCCTGGGCCACGTTACTGTTGCCGATATGAAACGGTTGCGCGTGTGTTGGCCAAACACAACCGTCCTCACCGCATTCGATCGGCACGTCGCGCCAATCTTCGATAAAGCGTTCGCCAACACCCTTCAATCCCGTAACCTCGCCACTCTCCGAGACACTCTGCTGCCGAAGCTGCTGAGCGGGGAACTGAGCGTGGTGGCGGGTTCAGTTATCCGGGATTCCCGGATAGCTGCCACCGTCGGACCCAGCCACGGCGCGGCCCCCCAGCTACGAAGGGCAACTGCACCATGAGTGGCGAGCCCGTGCCCCAGTCCGCCCTCATCCTTTACCAGACCGAGGACGGCCGCACTCGCATTCAGTGCCGGTTTGAAGACGATACGATCTGGCTGACTCAGGCCCAGATCGCCGAGCTCTTCGAGACCACGCCACAGAACATCACCCTCCACCTGAAGGGCATCTTCGAGGAGGGCGAGCTGACCGACGGGGCAACTTGTAAGGAATACTTACAAGTTCGATCAGAGGGTGGCCGCGAGGTCTCCCGTCAGCTCCGTCACTACCGGCTGGAGGCCATTCTCGCCATCGGCTTCCGCGTCCGCAGCCACCGGGGCACGCAGTTCCGTCAGTGGGCAACGGCTCGCTTGAGCGAGTACCTGGTGAAGGGATTCACCATGGACGACGAGCGGCTCAAGAATCCGCCGGGCGCGGGGCAGAAGGACTACTTCGACGAGCTGCTGGAACGCATCCGCGACATTCGGTCGTCGGAGCGTCGCTTTTACCAGAAAGTGCTCGATATCTACGCGACCAGCGTGGACTACACGCCGGACGCTGAGCAGTCGCACCGGTTCTTCGCCGCCGTTCAGAACAAGATGCACTGGGCCTCGCACGGCCACACTGCGGCGGAGGTGATCGCGGAGAGAGTCGATGCGGCCAAGCCCCCTTCATGGGTTTGCAGACCACGCGACTCGGCGGCATAGTGCGAAAGGACGACGTCACGGTGGCCAAGAACTACCTCACGGAAGACGAACTTCAGGTGCTGAACCGCGTCGTGAACCTCTATCTCGAATACGCGGAGCTCCAAGCGCTCGACCGCAAGCCGATGACGATGCGGGATTGGATCGCGAAGCTGGATGAGTTTCTGAAGATCTCGGGCCGGGAACTGCTGGATCACGCAGGGAAGATTTCCGCCGACTCCGCCAAGACGAAGGCGGAATTGGAGTACGCGCGGTATCGGGCTCTTCTGGATGCTCAGCCGCAACGCGTAGACGCGGCATTCGAGGCGGCCACGAAGGAACTGAGAAGGTTGCCGAGACCGCGGAAACCCAAGTCGCCGGAAGTTTGACCCTCAACGACTCCACTGTCGAAGACTTCTCGGACGAACTTGGCCGAGACTATACCAGCTGGTGCCGAAGCTCCTGAGCAGGGAGCAGAGCGTTGCACCAGTGAACCAAATGCGCTACTAATCGACCAGATCATGCAATCACTCTCGCCGCCAAGCGTTGAATCGGAGTTGAGCTATGCCTATCTGCACGCTGTCGCGTCGCAGGCAGGCGTGGCGTGCAGTGTGAGCAGCCGTCATGAAGACAACAATGGTGTAGACGCCAACTTGACTGCCTGGGGACCGTTCACGGGGGGCGGTTACCTGACGGAAGTGGACATCAAGGTGCAATTAAAGGCCACCATCGCAACGCCTCCGGATGATGGGACCAACTTCTCGTATTTTCTGAGTGGCGTGCACCGCTACGATGATTTGAGAACGCGTACAGTTGACGTGGCTCGCATCCTCGTTGTGCTGTTTCTTCCAACGGACGCGCAGGACTGGTTGAAGCATTCGGAGGATGAGCTCGCTCTTCGCAAGTGCGCCTATTGGCAAAGCCTCCGCGGTGCGCCGGCCACGATCAACAGTAGCGGAACAACGGTATATCTACCGAAGGTGCAGAAGTTCACACCGCAGGCACTTACCGAGATTGCAGCCCGGCTTTCCCGCCACGACTTCCCGCTTTATCCTGGCGTATGACTCCTGAGACTCTCATCCCTCCTACGGATCTCCGCGATTACGCGAAGGATCGGGGCTGGACCCTGCTCAAGGAGGCCGCGAAGGACCGGCTGTATGTGATGAGCAACCCGCAGTTCGAGCGAAGACAGTTAGTGTTTCCGATGGATATGACAGCCCCGGACTACTCCGAGGCTGTGATGCTGGTCGTCGGCAAGCTAGCGGCCATGGAAGGTCGAACCGCGCAGGCAGTCATCAAGAATCTCTTGGAAGTTGGCGATGATGCAATTGCATTCCAGGTGACAACGTCCCTGCCGAATGAGAGATCGT
This sequence comes from uncultured Gemmatimonadaceae bacterium, assembly GCA_963817955.1. Taxonomy (GTDB): domain Bacteria; phylum Gemmatimonadota; class Gemmatimonadetes; order Gemmatimonadales; family Gemmatimonadaceae; genus JAQBQB01. Next base: position 528,832 of record CAWFQK010000002.1, on the reverse strand, counting down.
TGCCGCTCGCCTTCGCTGGTTCGATGATACAAGGTGCTCAACAGCTACTACTGTCGTCCGCGTGTACTGTATTGAAACCGCAGGCGCATCATCCAAGACTACACAGGACAGAGGCGCAACAGTTTCTCGACAACGCCAAATTCCGGCACACACAGCCGGGGAGTTTTGTGTTTAATGTTTCATGCCCGGTACAGGGTATGGATGTGCAAACGCCGCTACACCCAGATGAGACGAAGGCACCGTTCGTTCGGCGCATAACATCAACATTGAAGAAGGCGCTGGCTGAGCTTGTCACCGCCATTGAAACCGATTCGCTGGATACGTTCGTTGATGCCACGAAGAGCGGTACAAACCCGGTTGTGTCTTCGAATCTGTGTGAAGCACTCACGCGTTTTGAAGATTCATCACTCAAGAACTCCGTAGAGATTGCCTTTACTTGGGCTGCATCTATTCCCAAGCCCGTAAATGAGGGCCGAGTATCAACCATTCGCGTCCAGAATGATTACTTTCCGCGCATTGAAGAGGTGCGCCGCGAGCTTCGCTCCACTGAACAGCATGTCGAGGACATTTTTCCAGCTACAGTCGAACGATTGGACGGTGAGATGGGGCTGGATGGCAAGCGTTCAGGTGAAGTGATCCTCCGCTTGCTCACGCCTGATGGCGACGAACTGGTGCGTGCGCGAGCCAATCTTACGGCCGAGCAGTATGAGCAGGCTGACAAAGCGCACATGAAAGATGGCGCCTTCGTGAAGGTGACGGGAACATTGAATCCAGGACGTCAACCGAGGCAGCTCACTGACATCAAATCTTTTGATCTGATGCTCAAGTGATTCCATGCCGCGATCGCGACATGAATCACGACATGGTGTCGGGATAGCCGGTCCCAAGCCTACTGCTGTCCTCGATCGCGATATACAGAGCGATAAGGTACTGGCATCTCCGCTTCATGACCCTCAACACCCTCAACGAATCCACCGTCGAAGCCGCCGCCCTCACCTGGTTTGCTGAACTGGGCTACGCGGTCGGGCACGGCCCGCACATCGCCCCCGGCGAACCGGCATCGGAGCGGGATTCGTTCGGCGACGTCGTCCTCGTCAACCGCCTGCGCAAGGCGATCGGACGACTGAACCCCGCCGTTCCCGACGACGCTCGCGAAGAAGCACTCCGAAAAGTGCTGCGCGTGGGAACGCCGTCGCTCACGCAGACGAACCGCGCCTTCCACCGTATGCTCCGAGACGGAGTCGAAGTCGAATATGCTCGGCCCGACGGCAGCATCGCTGGCGATCACGTGCGACTGATAGACTTTGTCGATGTGAACGCCAACGACTGGCTGGCGGTGAATCAGTTCACCGTGATCGAGGGCCAGCACAACCGGCGACCGGACATCGTCGTCTTCGTCAACGGACTGCCGCTGGGCCTGATCGAACTGAAGAACGCGGCGGACGAGGATGCGACGATCTGGAGCGCCTACGCGCAGCTCCAGACGTACAAGGCGGAGATTGCCTCGCTGCTGCAGTACAACGCGGCCCTGGTACTGAGTGACGGCACGCAAGCACGCATTGGCTCCATCACCGCGAATCAGGAATGGTTCAAGGTCTGGCGCACGATTGACGGCGACGGCCTCGCGCCGAAGACGGCGCTGGAGCTAGATGTGCTCGTGCGCGGCGTGTTCGAGCGCCAACGATTCCTCGACCTGCTCCAGCACTTCATCGTGTTCGAGGAGGACCCGGACTCGGGCGCGCTGCACAAGATTATCGCCGGCTACCATCAGTTCCACGCGGTGAATGCGGCGGTGGACGAAACAGTACGCGCCAGCGGAATGAGCACGCGCCACAAGGTCGTGCGCGAGCAGGACGTGGGCACCTTCTGGTCTGGCCGGATGCACGGCGGAAAGCCGGGCGATCGTCGAGCCGGCGTGGTCTGGCACACGCAGGGGAGCGGGAAGTCGTTCTCGATGCTCTTCTACGCCTCGCGCGTGGTGCGACATCCGGCGATGCAGAACCCGACGCTCGTTGTGCTCACGGACCGCAACGATCTCGACGACCAGCTCTTCGGTCAGTTCCAGCGTTGCGCAGACGCACTCGGCCAGACGCCAGTGCAAGCGAGTGGACGCGAGAACTTGCGGGAGCTGCTCAATCGCGCCAGCGGCGGAGTCGTGTTCACCACGATCCACAAGTTCATGCCGGAAAAGGGCGAAGTGATGCCCTGCCTGAGCGCTCGGCAGAACATCGTGGTGATCGCCGACGAAGCGCACCGCAGCCAGTATGGCTTCGGCGGCAAGGTGAACGAGAAGACGGGGGAGATGTCGTATGGCTTCGCCAGCAACCTCCGCGATGCGTTGCCGAATGCATCGTTCATCGGTTTCACCGGCACGCCGATTGAAATGGCGGACGCGAACACGCGTGGCATCTTCGGCGAATACATCTCCATCTACGACATCCAGCGCGCCGTCGCCGACAATGCGACAGTGCCGATCTACTACGAAAGCCGGATCTCGAAACTCAGTCTGAACGCCGCCGAGTTGCCGAAGCTGGATGCGGAGTTCGAGGAGATCACCGAAGGCGAGGAGCTCACGAAGAAGGAGAAGCTGAAGACGAAGTGGGCCGCGCTCGAGGCGCTGGTCGGCGATCCAAAGCGCCTGGCGCTCATCGCAGCCGATATGGTGACGCACTTCGAGAAGCGCGTGGAGGCGATGGACGGCAAGGCAATGATCGTCTGCATGAGCCGCCGCATCGCCGTGGACCTGTACAACGCGCTCATCGCGCTTCGCCCCGACTGGGCGGGTGCCAAAGACGACGACACAGACGCGGAGCGGGGCAAGACATGCGTGGTGAAAGTTGTCATGACCGGCGGCGCCGACGATGGGCCGGATTGGCAGCCGCACATCCGCAACAAGGAGAAGCGCCGCAAGCTGGCGAATCGGTTCAAGGCCGCCAACGATCCATTCCGTATCGTGATCGTGCGCGACATGTGGCTCACTGGCTTCGACGCGCCCTGCCTGCACACCATGTATGCGGACAAGCCGATGCAGGGGCACGGTCTCATGCAGGCCATCGCGCGCGTGAACCGCGTGTTCAGCAACAAGCCCGGCGGTCTGGTGGTGGACTACCTCGGACTTGCCGATCAACTCAAGAGAGCGCTGTCGAACTACACCGAGAGCGGTGGCCGGGGAGACCCGACCCTGGACACCGCGAGGGCCATTGCCGTGATGCTGGAGAAACACGGAATCGCCAGCGCCATGATGCACGGTTTCAACAGGGACAAGTGGACCAGCGGCAAACCTGCGGAACGTCTCGCGCTCATCCCCGCCGGACAGGAGCACATTCTCGAGCAGGAGGACGGCAAGAGGCGGTGGGTCCAGGTGGTGACCGAGCTCTCGCACGCATTTGCACTTTGCGCCGCCAGCGATGAAGCGACGGAGATCCGCGACGAGGTGAGTTTCTTCCAGGCACTGCAGGCCGCGCTGAACAAACAGAGCAGCGACAATCGGAAGACTCCAGAACAGATCGAGGCCGCCATTCGTCAGTTGGTGAGCAAGGCCATCACCACTGAAGGCCAGGTGATCGACGTCTTCACCGCCGCCGGATTATCCAGGCCGGACATCAGCATCCTGAGCGATCAGTTCCTGGCCGAGGTGCGCGGCCTGAAGCATAAGAACGTCGCTGCCGAGCTGCTGGAGAAGCTGCTCAAGGACGAGCTCCGGGTCCGGTCGAGGCACAACCTGGTGCAAGCCCAGGTGTTCAGCGAGAAGCTCAAGCAAACGCTCAACGTCTACCACAACCGCGCCATCTCGACGATGGAGGTGATCGAGGAGCTGATCAAGCTCGCCAAGAACCTCGACGCCGCCACCAAGCGCGGCGAAGCACTCGGCCTGACGAATGACGAAGTCGCGTTCTACGATGCCCTGGCGTCGAATGACAGCGCCGTGCAGGCGATGGGCGACGACAAGCTCAAGGTGATCGCCGCGGAGTTGATCACGCAGGTGAAGAAGAGCGTGACGATCGACTGGACGCTCCGTGAAAGCGCTCGGGCGAAGATCAAAGTGATGGTGAAGCGGATCCTGAAGAAGCACGGCTATCCGCCAGACCTTCAGGATGAAGCGGTGAAGACCGTGCTGGCGCAGGCAGAGCTGCTGTGCGCGGAGTGGGTGTGACGCCGGCCAGGAAGGCCCAGCCGCGTCCGCTGCAGAAGACGCAATCTCACCGCGAATAACGTACATTTGAGAGTCCATTTGCACGGGAGCTTTTCATGGTCGATCGCAACGCGGCAGCCATCGCCGATCAGCTACTCGCACTCCCGTCGCACGATCGGGCGCGCCTCGCCGAACTCCTGCTGGCGAGTCTCGAAGAGCGCGACGCGGACGCCGAGGCCCTGTGGGATTCGGAGATTGATCGGCGCTCGACGGAGCTCGCGACTGGTCGCGTAGTCGGCATCGCCGCGACGGACGTATTCGCCGAAGTTGAGCGCCGGTTGCGGCGGTGAGGTTGGAGTTTCACCCGGCGGCGCGCGACGAGTTCATCGCCGCAGCGACTTTTTATAATGTGGCGGTTCCCGGTCTCGGGGACCGCTTTCTGCTACGATGTCGTGTATCAAGCACGTCGGGACGCAATCGGGGTAATCGCGGTCGCTCACCAGCATCGCCGGCCGGGTTATTGGCGAGAGCGGCTGCCGGGCTGACTTCGGGTGCCGGTGCTGGCACTCCACGGGACTCGGACTCGCCGATCAACTCGAGAGAGCGCTGTCGACCTACACGAGAGCGGCGGCCAAGGCGATCCAGCGGACGCCCCGCGATCTTCTGCACGTTACGGGAGGCGCGCCATATTTCCATCCTGGACTCATCAACGCCCACAGACACCGCAGGGATCCACATGACACCCGCATCCGCTGCAAACTTCGTCCTGACCCCCGAGCAGTTCCTCCAGCACTGGCAGGCCCATCGTAGGTTGACGCGACGAGTCATTGCGGCTTTTCCGGACGACAAGCTGCACACCTACTCGATTGGCGGCATGCGCACCTTCGCCGTGTTTGCGATGGAGTGCCTCGCGATGACGGTTCCTACCCTGCGCGGCGTGGTCTCCAGGGAATGGAAGTCTTATGAACAGAAGGAGGCAAAGACCAAGGCGGACATCCTACGCCTGTGGGACGCAGCAACCGAGGAGATCAACGAACTCTGGCCGACGATTCCGGCGGGAAGGTTCCAGGAAGTCGACAAGGCCTTCGGGAGTTGGGAGATGACGGTCTACGCCCTCCTGCTCTACGTGGTGGACAATGAGATCCACCACCGCGGGCAGGGATATGTCTATCTGCGCTCATTGGGCATCGAACCGCCGCCGTTCTACGAGCGAGGCTGAGTCGTCGGCAGTGTCGTGAGCGACTGAGCGCCAGTCGCGGTGCCTCCGGCGGAATCCGAAACGGCACAAAGCCCGCGGACCATATTGGTCTCGCGGGCTTTGTTGTCGGCCAAGACCGACGTGCGCTTCGCAGGCTCTGAAAGATGTAACTCTACCGCCTGCCGAGTCAACTCATGGGCGGCCGTGCCCGAATCCGACAACGCTGGTTGAGCGGCGAACCGTAGATTCATCGCATGTCGCTCCATGTCGTGCTCGTGCATCCTGAGATCCACTGGAATACCGGCAACGCCGGCCGGTCGTGCCTTGCCGCCGGCGCCACGCTGCATCTCGTCAAGCCCCTCGGCTTCTCACTCGGCGAACGCGAGCTGAAACGCGCGGGGCTCGATTACTGGGAACACGTCGACCTCCGCCTGTGGGAGGGCTGGGACGAGTTCGAGCGGCAACTCCCAAGCCTTGGCGTGCCATACTTCTTCTCAACGAAGGGCGCTCGACCACTCTGGGACGTCCCACTCGGCACGCCACGCGACTTGGTCCTCGTGTTCGGCCGAGAGACTGGCGGCCTGCCTCCCTCCGTTCATGACCGCTATCCCGACCGGGTGGTGACGATGCCGATCCTGTCGCATCACGTTCGGTCATTGAACCTGTCGACGTCGGTTGGGATCGCGTTGTATGAAGTACTTCGCCAGCGTCGTGCAGCCGAGTCGCCTGGAGGAAATAGACGGGTAGACGGGCGAACGTGAATCGGAGCCGCGGCGAGTTGCAGTCCACGCATCATCCTCGCGTCCACCGCCCCGTCATATAGGCCCTACCCTCGCGCCACTAATCTTTAGCCCATGCGATCATCCGAGCTGAAGAGAGAGTTGGTCCGGATGCATGCGGACTCGTGGGCCTGGGCGCTCGCGTGCTGTGGGCGTGATCGCGAGCTCGCGGAAGATGCGCTGCAGACCGCCTACCTCCGCATTCTCTCGGGGCAAGCGAAGTTCGGCGCATCATCCGCGCTCAAGACGTGGGTGTTCGGCGTCATTCGGTTCGCCGCCATGGAAGAGATGCGGCGGCGACGAACGCGCTTCGCCCGCGACGATGACGCGGGCGCGGCGATCGAGCTCGCTGATCCGGCGACTCCCGTCGACGCGATCATCGACGAGTCTGATCGACGTGCGGTACTGATCGCGGCGTTGGACGCGCTGTCACCACGACAGCGAGAGGTACTGCAACTCGTGTTCTATCACGGGGTGACCATCGAGGGCGCGCTCGAGATCGAGCGGCAGGTGGATCTGGCTCGCCGCTGCGGCGGTCGTCATGCTCGCGGTCGGGGCGCTCCTCACCGTGCGTGCGCGGGGCTCGAACACCGCGAGTCCAACGGTGGTGTTTCGGTCGCCGACGATCACGGAGTGGAGGTCCCCAACCGCCGGACTGATGCGCGGCACGCATACCGGTGCGCTGACGAACTCCTCGATTCTTTCTTCAGTACTCGACGGCGCGGTGAGCGCGCCGGCGCGAGTCATCGAACGCAAAGGAGACTGACAATGAAAACGCTGTCTGTCGTAGCGGGGATCATGCTGTTCGCGGCGTCCGCCGCCGGGGCGCAAGGCGAGCCGGCGACGCAGATCATGCTTCGTCCCAAGCTCTCTATTGCCGGCGGCGGCCCGATCTGCCTCGATCAAGACCAGATCGAGCAGCTCGAAGTACGAAAAGGTCCCAAGGCCGCGGCCCAGTTCGGCAACAGACCGGGTCAGGGCGTCATCATCATCACGACGCGAGGAGATCGCTCGCCCTTCGGCCGCTGTGTTCGCGGCGACACGTTGGAGATTCTCACCGCGGCGCCGGGCGGCAGCGATCCACTCAGCCAATTCATGTTCCCGCCCGACCTCGTGATGGCGCACCAACAGGCGATCGGTCTCACGGATCGCCAACGCGCGGCAATTCAATCAGCAGCGAAGGACGCGCAAGCCAAGTTCGTCGATCTGCAGTTCAAGATGAGCGGCGAAGTCGAGAAGCTGCAGTCGTTGTTGAACAACACGACGGTGGACGAGAGCAAAGTGCTCGACCAGATCGATCGGGTGCTCGCCGGCGAGCGAGAGATCAAGCGCGCTCAGCTCTCCCTGATGATCCGCATCAAGAATCAGCTCACGGAGCAGCAGCAGACGCTGCTGAGGAAGATTCGCGCGGACGACTGAGCGGGGGAGCCACCTGAGCCCTCACGCGCAGCCATCAGCGCAGTCGCTCGCCGTCGATTCGCTCGCTTCATCCATGCGAGCGTGCCTCCATAGAGCACTGCGGACTCCAGACCCGCGAACAAGGGAGCCGCCCACCAAATGCCGCCCATGACGACTGCCAGGGCGATGCCGGAGCCAATCGAGACGAGTGCGAGTCCCGCGACGATTCGGAGAACTCGCCCCAGTCGCTTCGCATTGTTCGCGGCGCACGGCGAACAGATGTGAATGCCTTCCAGGAGCGCGGGGCTGTCGCGACTCGCGCTGGCGTAGAGCGGTCCCGCGCAGTGCCCGCAGAGCTGCTGGCGGTTCCGGCGCTTGCCGAGCCAACGGGAGATACCGTGAAGACCCAACAGCCCGAATGGAATTCCGAACAAACTGCTCGCGACTACGGTAACGGGATCTAACATCGAGCGCGTGCTCCTGATGGGGTCCAACGACGATTTGACAACATGCTATCTAACGGTTTCCCCGCGGGTGCTTACGGCGCCAACCGCCGCGGGTCGAATGCGAATGGGATCGTGGTGCGCACCGAGAGGCGCGCGAGGTCGGGATGCAGGGGGTTCACGAGGAAGTTGAACTCCCCCGCGACGACAGCCGACGGCACCTTGAGGACGACGGATGTCCCGGCGACGAGCCAGGCATCGCCCGCGTCGCGGCAGGCGGCACAGCCCGGGGTGCGCCAATCGGCCGGGAGCGCAACGGCGATGGTCGGGACGGCCGAATTCGTCCGGGACGTCGATGCTGTAGGCGACCAGATCGGGGGGGAGTGTCTTCAGCGAGAGGTGCACGAGACGCTCGAGCACCGCCAGCGAAAGGGTCGCCGACGCGTAGACGACCGGCCGTCCGGCGCTGTTCCAGCGGCCCCCGTAGAGGCGCGCCCCTTCGCCGTCGAGCGCCGCGTGTTTCTTGCGCGACAGGCGGTAGATCAGCACCGACTACTCATAGACGCCGTGCTCAATACGGCCCAGCACACGCTCGACCTGCCCGGTGCCGAGGTCGCTGTCGAGCAACTCCACAGGGCGACGCCCTCCAAGTGCGGCCGTGGGCTCCGTCAGCCAGAGGCGCGCCCGTGCCTTGTCGCCGATGGCCTCTTCGGCACGCGCCAGCACGCGCGCGACCCGCGCCACGCGATCCGACTCCGCCGCAGTCAGGCGCGTCCGCGCTGCCTGCTTGCGCTGAAGCGTCCGCGGGCTCCCTACCAAGGAGTACATCTCCTGCACGGCCAGATCGGTGGAGGCAAACTCATCGAACAGGTGCCGCAGGGCGAGAAACGGCAATCCGTCGCGGACCGCGGCGATCAGTTCGCTGTCCGTGCGGACGGTCCGTCCGAGAACGCTTCGTCCACCAAGTAGGTGCGCAATCGCGGTGGCCGTCATTGGAGTCCTCGGAAGTGTCAAGTGGCATAGGCAGTATACGCAAATGGCGTGAGCCCGACAAGCCAGTGGAACGAGGCCGGCGTCGTCATCGGCGCCTTATCATGTAATCACATAATCGCGCAACACCGGCCCCGGCCCCCCTTCGCGCAACAGCGCGAGCGCCGCGCGGATCACGGAGCGCTGTTGGCCACCGTCGCTCGCGCTACCGAGCGGGAGCCCGAAGGGAAACGGCACAGCGAGCGCCCGCGGCGGCCGAACGTGCCGGGCCACGTCCCGTAGGAGCGCAATGCACACCGTGCTGACGCCATGCGCCTCGAGCACACCCGCGAGCAGTCCCACGGACTGCGTACACATGGGTCACACGGGCACGAAGAGCGCGGCGTCGACCTGATCCGCTCGGAGTATCTCGGCCACCTTCGGCCCGGTTTCACGCACGAGCCGTCCCGGCGCCGTGATCGAACCGTTGATGCTGATGTGACGCGGGGCGGCAGCACCGATCGTTCCGTCCTCCACGAGCTCGTGCAATCGATCCAGCGGAAACCCCGCGTTCCGGTCCTGCTCGAGGGGACGCCGGTCGAATGCGTCACTGGTCTGCCCGATAAGCAGCGTCTGTAGATCCACGTCGTCCGGAATGACGCGAAAGCTGGTATCGCCGCCACGTGTCTCTGCGAACGGCGCGTCGACATCTCGCTGGTACAGGCCGGCGCTTGTCACCAGAGCCAGGCGCGCGCGCTCGATTGGCTTCGCAAGCGGCGACCACGGAACAGGGTCGTTGCGCCGCCACGAGTACACTGCGAGCGTGAGGCGATGACGTAGGGGAAGATCGCTGAGCTCTGCCATGTGAATGTCGGGGCTATGCGAGCACGCACCAGAAGCAGAATGCTCGGTGCTTCGTCCATGTGCCATTCATGATCGTGATGTCTGGCGCGTGCCGCGCATTTTCCGCACGAGCGTCGGCACAAATGACATCGCCAGCAACAGCGCGCCCGCGAGACTGACGTTGAGCAAGGCGTGCCGGCTCGCGCCCGCGGCTCCGCTCAACAGTGCGTCGGCAAAGTACGTGTAGACAGCCGTGCCGGGAATGATGCCGGCCGCAGTGGCGAGCACGTAATCGCGAAATGGAACGCCCGCGAGCGCTGCGCCAAAGTTGAGAAGGTTGAACGGGACGACTGGAATGAGACGCAGTCGCAACGTCGCCATCAGACCGTGCGACTGCGCGGCCTGCTCGAGTTTGCTGCTGTACCGGCCGAGCAGCGAGCGGCAGACGTCGCCGCAGAGCGCATGGGCGAACAGGTATGCTAGCGTCGCGCCTGCGAGAGCGCCGAGCCAATTGAGCAGCAGTCCCCACCAGAAGCCGAATATCGCGCCGCCCGCGAGTGTGAACGCGGAGCCCGGCAGCCCAAACATGATCGCCAGCGTGTACGCGGCGACGAACAGTGGTCCCGCGAACGGATGCGCGCGGACCGATCGGACGGCCCGCGCAAGGGTCGCCGGATGCGCGAGCTGGAAGAAACCAAGCCGCCAAGCGACAAGCGCGATCGCCGCGAGGACCGCCACGAACAGGCCGAGCTTGACTGCGGCGGGCTTGGGCATTGCGAAAGACCTCGGGAATCCGGGTAAACGCTAACTTGACAAGTCCCGCAAGCTCGGCGTGGTTCCCGCCCTTGCTGGCAGTCTCACACGTTCACCTGGGAACTCTTGGCATCGCCTGTGACTTGTCGCGGTGGCTGCTGCGTAGCCGGCCATGGCGCGATCTGAGCGAGGGTCGATGTACGATATTATCGTGGTTGGGGGCGGGACCGCAGGGCTTGTTACTGCTGCCGGCAGCGCAGGAATCGGTGCGCGCGTCGCGCTCATCGAGCGAAACCGGCTGGGTGGCGAGTGCCTGTGGAACGGCTGCGTGCCGAGCAAGGCGCTCATCGCGGCGGCTCGCGCGGCGCATGACACGCGGTATGCATCTCGGTTTGGTGTGAATACGAGCGCAATGGAACTGGATTTCGGTCTTGTCATGGATTGGGTGCACGAGGCGCAACATCGCATCGCCCCACATGACAGTCCCGACCGCTTTCGCTCGCTCGGAGTCGAGGTAGTTGAAGGTAGCGCCCGCTTCACCGGTAATCGCACGCTCGACGTTGACGGGCGTTCGCTCACGGCGAAGCGCATCGTCATCGCGACGGGCACGAAGCCCGCCGTTCCGCCTATCGATGGTCTGGCCGACGTCAAGTACCTCACGAACGAGACCGTCTTCTCGCTCGAGCGGCAGCCGAAGACGCTGCTGATTCTCGGTGCCGGCGCCATCGGTTTGGAGTTGGCGCAGGCATTCGCGCGACTCGGGACTCGCGTGCAGGTCATCGAAGCGGCATCGCAGCTCCTTCCGCGTGAGGACCACGAGCTGGCGGAACTGCTGGGCGACCGGCTTGGAACTGAGGGCGTCGAGATCCATCTCGGCACCGCCGTGAAACGCGCAACCCAAACGGGTGGTCGCGTGCAGCTTCACACCGGGATCGGCAACGCGCCGGTGTTCGAGGGCGATGCGCTCCTGGTCGCGACGGGCCGGACGCCGAATCTCGCGTCGCTCGATCTGGAAAAGGCTGGCGTGCAGGCGACGAAGGACGGCATCGTCGTCGACGATCAGCTCCGCACCACGGCGCGCGGCGTTTGGGCAGCGGGCGACTGCATCGGACCGCTGCGATTCACGCATGTTGCGGATTACCAGGCGCGGCTCGTCATCCGCAACGCGTTCTTTCCGTTTCACTCGAGCGTGGATTACTCAGCCGTGCCGTGGGTGACGTTCACGGAGCCCGAGCTCGCCCATGTTGGCCTCACCGAGAAGGAGGCGCGGGAACGGTTCAGCGGCGACGTGCGCATCTGGCGCCGCGCTTTCAGTGATGTGGATCGCGCGATCGTGGACGGCAGACCCGAAGGGCTGGTCAAGCTCGTGACTGACCGCAAAGGCCGGATCCTGGGCGGACATATTCTTGGGCACGGCGCAGGCAATTTGATCGGCGAGATCGTGCTTGCCATGAAGCACGGGATCTCCGCCGGAGCGCTCGGCAACACGATGCATGCGTACCCCACGTATCCTGAGGCGATCCGGCAAGCGGCGGAGTCGTATACGCGCTCGCGCTTCACCGGGATCGTGCAGCGCGTCACGAACTGGTACGTGCGCCGGTAAGGGCGACGGAGATGAATCAAGGATGACGAAAAGGATCAGCAATCTCGCGCTCGCGAACGAGCACCCGCCACACGCCGGCGAACCGCCGCTCGTGCAGCTGGCGCTGTCCGCGCACGCAGCGCGCCAAGCGTCCCGCTCGCCGCGCTGGACCAGCTCTGGTTTCAGGTGAGCGGCACCGTCTGCAACCTGCGCTGTCGGCACTGCTTCATCCGTTGCACGCCGCAAAACCATTCCTTCTGGTTCATGACTCGCGCTCAGGTCCGTGCGGCGCTTCGTGAGTCGGTGGCGTTCGGAGTCAGAGAATACTACTTCACGGGCGGCGAGCCGTTCATGCACCGGGAGATCGTGCCCATGCTCGGCGACGCGCTCGTCTACGGGCCGGCGACCGTGCTCACGAACGCGACTCTCGTGCTCAGTCGCACCGCGCGCGCGTTAGCGGATGTCGCGGCTGGGTCGCCGTACACGCTCGAGCTGCGCGTCTCGCTGGATGGCACCACGCCGGCCATGAACGACGACATTCGCGGCGAGGGCAGCTTCGCGCGCGCGCTAGCCGGCATTCGTGAGCTCGTCGCTGCCGGTTTCCTGCCCATCATCACGGCGATGCAGACGTGGGCGGACGACGAAGGAGTCGCCGTCCTGCGTGCGTTCCGCGACCTGCTCGCGAGCGTCGACTATCACCGGCCGCGACTCAAGATTCTGCCACCGCTGCGCATTGGCGGCGAGGCCACGCGAACGCACGGCTATGCGCCAGAAGACCGTGTGACGCACGAGATGCTGCACGGCTTCGACCTGGACCAGCTCCTCTGCTCGCGCGCGCGACTCGTCACCGAGCAAGCCGTGTATGCGTGTCCAATTCTCCTCGACCGACCAAGCGCGCGACTCGGTATGACGCTCGGCGAGGCCGTGATCCGGCCGGCCGCACTCATCGACTCGGCGTGTTACACCTGCTACGCGAGCGGCGCGATCTGCGCCAACGCGCCGGCGTCCATCGAGGGACTCTCGTGAGTGGGCCACCGTTGAACGCAATGCACCGCATCGCCGTATTCGGCGGCGTCTACTCCAACCACGTCGCGCTGGCTGCGGCGCTGCGCGACACTCGCGAGCGCGGTGTCGACGCGCTGTATTGCCTCGGGGACCTCGGCGCATTCGGTCCGAGCCCCGACAAGGTCTTCCCGCTGCTGCGAGAGCACGGCGTTCAGGTCATGCGCGGCAACTACGACGATTCGGTCGCCCGCGGCCTCGACGACTGTCAATGCGGCTACACCGATCCACGCGACAACTACTTTGGCCGCCTCTCCTATCAGTACACGTACGCCAACACGTCGCCGGCGAATCGCGCGTGGCTCGCCACGCTGCCCAGCGAGTTTCGTTTCGACCTGGGCGGGCTGCGCGTGCTCTGCTGCCACGGCAGTCCGCGGCAGATGAACGAGTTCCTCTGGGAGAGCGCCACCCCGACGCACTTTCTCGAGAAGCTGCATCGTGACTACGATTGCGACGTCACGCTCGCGACACACACGGGAATTCACTGGCAACGCCGAGTGGCGCAGGGAAACTGGCACGTGAACGTGGGCGCGCTTGGCCGGCCAGCGAACGACGGAACGCCAGTGGTGTGGTATTCGATACTCCAGGTGCCGCGCGAGGACCGTGGTGACGGAAGGCCGCTCACCGTCGAGTTCATTCCGGTGCGGTACGACGTCGACGCGCTGGCGGACGAGATGCGAGACGAGCGTCTGCCAGACGAATTCATCGAGACCATTCGGACCGGCTGGTGGACGACCTGCCTCGAGATTCTTCCGGGCAAGGAACGCGCACGAGGGAGGTTTTGATGCGTGAACGCTGCGCGGAAGTCGGGAGTATCGCATCCCTCGCGTCGCGGGTGCCGGCCACGCCCGAACTGCTGACGAGCCGTTTGGATCACCTGCGATGGAGCCGTTTTCACACGCGCATCACCGCCGTCCTGGGCATCGGATGGCTGCTCGATTCGTTCGAAGTCAATATTGTGGGAAGTGTGATCGGAGTGATCGCGAAGGTCTTCCATCTCACCGATAGTGAGGCCGCGTGGGTGGTGAGCATCTGGCTCATCGGTATCATGGTTGGCGCCTTCGTCTTCGGCTATCTGGCCGATCGGTTCGGGCGAAAGCGGCTCTTCATCGGCACCTTGCTGCTGTATTCCTCCTGTACGATCATCACGGCGCTGTCGACCAGCTACTGGTTCCTGATGACGTTCCGCTTCCTGACCGCGATCGGCGTGGGCGCCGAGTACACGGCAGTCAACTCCGCGATCAGTGAGCTGATTCCGCCACGCCATCGTGGGAAGGTCAACTCATTGGTGATGAATTTCTGGCCGGTCGGCGCGATGATCGCTGCGCTGGCCAACCTCTACTTCATCAATCTGTTCGCCGCCAATGTCGGATGGCGCCTCGGATTTGGCATCGGTGGAGTCGGCGCGCTGTTCATCCTCTGGATGCGGCGCAGCCTCCCCGAATCGCCACGATGGTTGCTCGCCAAGGGACGGACCGACGAAGCCGCGCTGGTCATCGACGAAATCGAAGTGGCGGCGGGGCAGCCCTCAGCCGCGCTGGTGTCTGCTACACCACTGATGCGCTCATCAACGAACGCTGAGAGCCTACGCGCGGGGAACACACCCCCCTTCTTTGCTCAAGTGTGGGAGCTCGTTCGCGTGTACCCGGCTCGTACGGCGCTTGGGTGCGCGCTGGATCTGTCCGAAGCGTTCGGGTACTACGGTATCTTTGCCTTTCTGCCGTTGGTCGTCCTTCCTGCAGTCCACATTCCCGACAGTCAGATTCCGTGGTTCTTCTTCCTTGGAAACGTCGGCGCGCTGGCGGGCGGCCTGACCGGAGCGAGTGTGATCGACCGACTCGGCCGGCGCATCACGGTGCCGATGTTCTACGTGTTGGCTGCGGCAGGCGCGGCGCTCATGGCGCCCGCGGCGGCGACACATAGCGGGGCGTGGGTCCTGTCGGCGTTCGTGGCGGCGAATTTCTTCGGCACCGGCGCGTGGACGACGGCGTATCCGACATTCACCGAGATCTTCCCGACACGCTTGCGGTCGACAGGGGTTGGGCTATCCGTTGGCGTCGGGCGAATCGGCGCGGCCGCCAGCGCGCCGTTGTTGGTCTGGATCGCGAAGGGGCCGCTCGGGATTACCGGCGGATTTGTGGCGCTTGCGATCATGTGGCTCGCGGGCGCTCTCGCTATGGTCCCGTGGTCGGTCTGGGGGATCGAGGGAGCGGGGATGTCGCTCGAAACGCTGTCCGCTTCAGACGCGGCTTAGGCCGGAGTCAGGCATGCTTTCGATCGTCATCCCGGCGCTCAACGAGCAGCATGATCTGCCCTCGCTGCTCCACGACTTGGAGGGCGTGCGAGCTCCGCATGAAGTGATCGTGTGCGACGGCGGCAGCAGCGACGATACGGCGCTCATCGCTGCCCAGGCGGGCGCACAGGTCGTCGCTGCGCCGCGCGGGCGCGGCCATCAGTTACGCGCCGGCGCCGCGGTCGCACAGGGTGATGTGCTCTGTTTCCTGCACGCCGACACGCGCCTGGACGAGGATGCGCGAGCAGCACTCGATCGAGTCGTCGGTCAACGTGCGGACGGCGTGGCGTACGCGTTTGCCTTGCGGATCGCCGCGGACGCGTGGCCGTACAGAATGGTGGAGTGGGGAACCGATGCGCGGTCACGACTGGCCGGTCTCCCCTACGGCGACCAGGGGCTGATACTCACCCGGACCACCTACGATCGAGCGGGCGGGTTCGCGCCGCTCCCGCTGATGGAGGACGTCGAGTTCGTGCGCCGACTCAGAGCGCACTCACGCATCGTCACGCTCCGCGAGTGCGTCACGGTATCGGCACGGCGTTGGGCGACGGACGGAGTCTTCAAGCGAACCGCCCGTAACTGGATGCTGCTCGCCGCGTATTCGGCGGGCGTCGCTCCCACGCGTTTGGCATTACTTTATCGGCCGAACAAGCCTGGTGGGAGCTAACAGACTGTTGAACGACGAGTGAATCGCCAGCAATTAGTCACGCGGGTGCGAAGATCGTGGCTTGTCGTCCGGAGCGACGGCCCGTCATCCTGAGCAATGCTGTCATCCTGAGCAACGCTGTCAACCTGAGCAATGCTGTCATCCTGAGCAACGCTGTCAACCTGAGCAATGCTGTCATCCTGAGCAATGCTGTCATCCTGAGCAACGCTGTCAACCTGAGCAATGCTGTCATCCTGAGCAATGCTGTCATCCTGAGCAATGCTGTCATCCTGAGCAATGCTGTCATCCTGAGCGCAGCGAAGGATCTCTGTGACCGATAGACCAGCTTTTCAACGCAGAGGACGCAGAGAACTGCAGGAGGTCGCAGAGAACTGCACGAGAACTGTAGAGGGCCGTGAAGGATTGTCTCGCTGGAAGTCTTGAATGATGCCGTCGTGACGCTCCGATGGTATCGCCCAGGTCGGGATCATCAATGATATAGGCGGAATGATTGTGGACTCGGCAAACACGGTTCATTCCACCGATACGCGCTTTCCTCTTCCGTACCTTCACAGTTCTCGTTTACAATTATCTTTACAGTTCCATCTTCCAGTTTTTCGTTTGCAGTTTTTTGCAGTGGTCTTTTGCAGTTCTCTGGTAGTTCTCTTGCAGTTCTCTGCGTCCTCTGCGTTCAAAAGCTGCTCTATCGGTCACAGAGATCCTTCGCTTCGCTCAGGATGACAGCCTTCGCTCAGGATGACAGCCTTCGCTCAGGCGGACAGGGTCCCCCGAACTTGGCGTTCGGCGAGCATGCCCTCGATTTCCTGACTTCTGGCCAGCACCGTTTCAACAGTCTGCTAAGGCTCCTCGGTCCGTGACGTGTTCGGCAGAGAGTACGATCCCCACTCTGGCGCCTCGGCACACCACGCCGCCCAATCCTCGGCCGTGTCGATGTCGCGCCGCTGGTCGAGCAGGCCGACACGCAGCCCTGCCACCGCCGCGGCGGACGTCGTTGCGGCGAATGTCTCGGGCGAGCTCCACGGAATGCCGGCGAACAGGGCAGGGTGATTCCGCTTCACGGCCAGCAGATAGTAGCCGCCGTCCATCGCGGGGCCGAGAACGACATCCGCGTTCGCGAGCTCGGCGAAGGCGCGATCGATGAGCTGCGGATCGAGACCGGGACAATCCGTTCCAACTATGGCAACGGGACCGGTCCCACCCGCAAGCGCATCCTCGATTGCACCGGCCATCCGCACTCCAAGATCGGCGTCTCGTTGCGCGCGAAGCTCGACGTCATCGCCAAGCCACGCCGCAACGGCCGCTCGTGCGTCGGCGGGCGTGTAACACACCACGACACGCGCATGGCCGACCTGACGCACCGCGCGTAGCGTGTGTTCAGCCAGACGCCGATAGATCCCCAGCGCTTCATCGGTCCCCAGTTCGGCGGCGAGACGAGTCTTCACGCGACCGCGCTCCGGCGCGCGAACGAACACGACGATGGTCCGATCCGACGCTGATCGCGTCGTCACGTGCTGAGCACGGCGACCCAGAACTGCTCGCGTCGATCAGTCCAGAGGCGTTCCACACCGTAGCCTGCGCCTCTGACGAGGTTTTCCAGACGACGCTCGTCGTACTTGTACGACGACTCAGTCCAGATCGTTTCGCCGTCTTCGAAGTCAATCGGCGTGTCTCCGACGTGGACTCGCTGGCGGCCGCGGCTCATCAGGTGCATCTCGATTCGACTCGCGTCGGAGTTGAAGAATGCCAGATGGCGAAAGTGTGCGAGGTCGAAGTCGGCGTCCAGCTCGCGGTTCATTCTTGAAAGAATGTTGAGGTTGAATCGCGCCGTCACTCCCGCCGAGTCGTTGTACGCGGCCTCGAGTGTTTGAGCATCCTTTCGCCGGTCGACACCGAGCACGAGTTGGCCCGCGGGTCCGACCATGCGCCGAACGCGGTGCAGGAACGCCGCAGCTTCCATCGGATGCATGTTACCGATGGTCGAACCGGGAAAGAAACCTACCCGCCGTCCGCTCTTGGGCAACGGCGGCAGATCGAGGCGGCCGACGTAGTCGGCACATAGCGGACGAACGGTGAGTCCCGGGTAGTCTGATGCCACCGCCCTCGCCACGCTCGCCAGCTGTGCTTGCGACACGTCGATGGGCACGTAGGCCGCCGGGTGTTCGAACGCGTCGAGCAACAGGCGGACCTTGATGCCGGCGCCGCTCCCGAATTCGACGAGTGCCGCGCCAGGGCCGGCAAGCGCCGCGATCTCCGACGCGTGCTCGCGGAGAATCTCGAGTTCCGCGCGCGTCAGGTAGTACTCCGGGAGGGCGGTGATTTCCTCGAACAACTTTGCTCCGGTCTCGTCGTAAAAGAGTTTCGGCGGCAGCGTCTTCGGATGCGCCTGCAAACCACGCAACACTTCGTCGGCGAGTGCCGAGCGTTGCGCGTGCACGTCGGCCAGGGCAGCACGGAGTTCGATCGGTGAGGTCATTCGCTCCTCACGACGCGTCGTCCGCGAGACGGATGCCGGCAAACTGCCATCGCATCGCCGAGGGGAAGAAGTTTCTGTACGTCAGACGTGCGTGGCTTCGAGGTGTCGCGCATGATGCGCCGCGCAACACCCATTGGTCCGACATCCACTTGCCGTTGTATTCGCCGATCGCTCCTGGCGGTGGACGATAACCAGGATACGCGGTGTAGGCGCTCTGGGTCCACTGCCACACGTCGCCGTAGAGCTGCGCGGGGTACTCAGCGTCTGCGTTCTGCTCTGCGGGGGCGGGATGAAAATGCTCAGCTTCCACGAACTGCCCATCGACGGGTGTTTTGCTGGCTGCAACTTCCCATTCCGCTTCCGTCGGCAAGCGGTGGCCGGCCCACCGCGCGAATGCGTCCGCCTCGTAATAGCTCACGTGGCAGGCCGGCGCAGCGGGGTCGAGCGGACGGGTTCCGGTTAGCGTGAATTCCGTCCAGCTGTCGCTTGTATGGTCCCAGTACAGCGGCGCCTCCCAGTGCCCATCCTGAGCCGCCGCATATCCTGCTGACAACCACAACTCCGGTCGACGGTAGCCGCCGTCCTGAATGAAGGCGAGATACTCGGCATTGGTGACGAGACGCGACGCGATCCGGACTGGCTCGATGAACACGCGGTGTGCTGGGCGCTCGTTGTCGAACGTGAATCCGCCGCCGGCGTGTCCGATCGAGCGCACGCCGGCCGGAATGTCATGCCAGCGCAACTCAGAGGATGAGCGCGCGTCCATCTGCTGCACCCGCGGCCGATACGTCGGCCGTAAGGGATTGGTCCAGAACACATGCTTGATATCCGTCAGGAGCAATTCCTGATGTTGTTGCTCATGGTGCAGCCCCAATTCGACCAACGGCAGGGCAGGGTGTACCGGATCGTCGCCGATGCTCGAGAGGAGCGACCGCATGGCGTCGTCGACGTGCGCACGATAGGCGAAGACCTCCGCGACGGTCGGTCGCGTGACCAGTCCGCGTTGTGCGCGACAGTGGCGCTCGCCGGCCTGCACGTAGTACGAATTGAACAGATAGGCGTACTTCGGATTGGGCGTGCGGTAGTGCGGCGCAAACGCGGCGAGAACGAACGTCTCGAAGAACCAGCTCGTGTGCGCCAGGTGCCACTTGGTCGGACTGACGTCCGGCATGCTGCTGACGACATAGTCTTCGGTCGCGAGCGTGGTACAGAGCGCCTCGGTCTGGGTGCGGACCGCCGCGTACCGGCTTTCGGTGGCAGGGCGCGCCTGCGCTCGCGTTGCCGCGCCGGGAGCACAACCCGGACGTGTGGCGGACTCAATCGAAGTTGTTGCGGGAACTCTCATCAGTGCTCACCTCGTTGTGGCGATCTCGAGGATCGGTGTCGCGCCTTCCGGCGCGGGCACCAGGTTCACTGGGCAAGTCACGCGCGCGGCGGGAGGTTCCGGCCTGCCGAAATCATGCCGGCACAGACATCGTGCCGGCACACCTACTCGTGCTGGCGACGCGGTACGCGTTCTGCCCGCATGGCGGACGTCTGGGCGCGAGGTGCCACTGTGCTCCCTGAGCACGCTTCAAGGGAATGATCCGAATGAAAGCCGTGCGCGTGTTCGCTGAGCTCGTTGCGCTGGTCGCGGTTCTGATGCTCATCGTCGCGGGACCGGGGACGCGCTTTGGCGTCTGGAATTATCGGATCGGGCTCATGCTCCTGCGCTACGCCGCGTACGTGGGCATCGCGGCCGTCATCCTGTCGCTGATCGCGCTCGGCGCGAGCCGTCCTCGAGGTGGCGCGCTCGCCGTGCTGTCGGTGGCACTGTTGATGGGAGGCGCGGCATTCGTGGTGCCATGGATGTTTCTCCAACGAGCCAGGCGGGTTCCGCCGATTCACGACATCACGACCGACCCGCGTGATCCACCACAATTCGTCGCGGCGCTTCCCCTTCGCAAGGACGCGGCAAATCCGTCGACGTACGCGGGCGACAGCGTAGCCGCAATGCAGCAGAAGGCCTATCCGGATATTCGACCCCTGGAGCTCAGCCTGGCGCCTGGCGAGGCGTTCGCACGAGCGCTCGCCGCAGCGAACGCCATGGGCTGGACCATAGACGCCGCCGATTCGACGTCGGGCCGCATCGAGGCGACGGCGACGACGTCATGGTTCGGTTTCAAGGATGACGTCGTTGTGCGCATTCGCCCCGAGGGCGCTGGGGCCCGGGTGGATGTTCGTTCGGTTTCGCGGGTCGGCAAGAGTGATCTCGGGACGAACGCCTCGCGCGTGCGCGCGTACCTCGCTCGGCTCGCCTCTTCGTGAGCGCCTGAGCCGCTAACAACCGGTTCCTTGGCGCCACCGGGCTGAGCCGGCGCTCAGCGACAATTCGCCAAAAACTCGTGACGCGGGTAACAGCAGAGACGTCAACCCGTTGATATCCATCAACGACCTCTAACAGGATGTTCGCATGGCCATCTGGAAGGAGCAGACCAGCCCCAACAAGGACGTGGCGCCGCCGTCGCCGGGGATCGCACTGAAGGCAGAGCCCGAGTACGTGGCGGACATGGCGCCGTCGCTCGTTCGGCACTCGCCCTCGCGCGAGTCGAAGGAGTCGGTGATTGCGGCCGACATCACCATTACGGGAAAGATCGACGGAACGGGAAACGTGCGGCTCGCGGGCCGGTTCGAGGGCGATGTCCACATCGAGGGCAATTTGATAATCGATGTCGGCGCCAAGCTCACCGGCGGCGTTCACGCAAAATCGGTGGCGATCGGCGGAGAGGTCGACGGTAATATCGAGAGCGCTGCCAGCGTCGAGTTGCTGACGACGGGCGTTCTCAACGGCGATCTCAAGGCTGGAACGCTGACCGTCGCCGCAGGCTCGCGGATGCGCGGGCGGGCCGAGTTCGGTTGGGGTGAGGAGCTTCCTGCCAAGTCCGGGCTCACACTGGGGACTCGCCAAGCCTCGTGAGCACCGTCCGGAGGACTCCGGCTGGCGCGACACGTATCTGCCCGCACTGTCGGGCGGTGATCCTGCAAAGCACGAGTGTGTGTCCGTCGTGCCGAAAGCACCTGCGATTCGCTGCAGGTGCCGATGGGAGCGCCGCTGTCCCCACATTCTCTCCCCTTCGGGTGGAAGGCTCCATTCGCCATCCGACTGTGGGGGAGGCGTGGGAGTACGCGGTTGTGGTCACGATCACAAATGATCGCGGCGAGGAGGTGAATCGCCAGGTCGTGGGTGTCGGAGCCATTCCGCCGGGCGAGCAATGTACATTCTCTTTCGCCGTCGAGGTGTTCGCGCCGGAAGAAGCACCCGACGCCCAGGGCGCGCCGGCGTAGGGCTATCGCTGCCCCGAGACCTCCCCACCGCGACGCCATGAGATCCAAGCAGACTACCGTTGCCATCATCCTCCTCGTGCTCCTGGCGGTCGTCGGATACGGCCTGTTCGCCACGAGCCGCCCGGTGGCGTCTCCGGCCACGAACGCCGCATCGGCGTCCATCGTCGCCGGCACGTCGGCGGTCGATCAACAGTCCCTGAATACTGCGCTTCGGCTCGTCCGCCTTCATACCACGGCCGACGAAGCCGCGCTCGCTCAGGAGGCCCTCCGGCTCGGCGACAAGGAGATGGATCTCGCGTTCGCCGACGCGGTCCACGCGGCCGCCAGGCAACGGCAGACAACGCCGGAAGTCCAGGTCATGGAGGCGCGCCTGAAAACGGCGCAGGATGGTCTGGCTGCCGACCAGGCACGCGTCGCGCAACTCTCGGCCGCCGCTGGGTCGGCGACGGGTGCCAACAAGGCCACGCTCGATGACCGACTCTCATTGATCAGGGCGCGCCTGGAGCTCGATCAGGACGAAATCGACGACGCCAAGCAGGATCTGATGCGCGCCGGCGGCGATCCGCAGGGCCGCATGCAGGCGCTCATGGACGAGCACGAAGCCTCGTCGAAGGGCGCCGACAGCACGCGCATTGCCATCACTCCGCCTACCACGCCGCCTGGACTGGTTCGACAACTGCAAGCATGGTCGTCGTTGCAGCAAAAAGAGACGCAGTTACGGAACGCGAAAGCGGCCGCGGAATCAGCGAGCGTCGTCTTTGCGAAGCAACACGGTGCGATCGAGCAACAGCCGGTGGCGCCGGATGACTCCGCGCCCGCGACTACCGCGGGGCTGAGTCACGATTCATCCGATGCATTGCTGCGCGCCACCAGACGCCGCGCCGCCGAGCAAAAGGCCCAGGCGCGACTCGACCAGCACGCCGAGAATCAACGGGGTCTCGCCAATGTCTACGGGCTGTGGATGAGCGTGGTGCGGGGACAACAGCGCACCATGCTCAATCAGGCGTTGCGCGGCATTGGCATCATCCTGCTCATCGCCCTACTCGCCCTGCTCGTCGACCGCTGGATCGAGCATTTGCTGCGCACCACGTCGACGGACCAGCGGCGGACGCAGACGTTGTGCATCGTGGTGCGCGTGACGCTGCAGGTGGTCGGCGTGCTGCTGGTGCTGCTCGTCGTCTTCGGCGCGCCGGGGAACGTCGGCACGATGCTCGGCCTGGCCGGCGCCGGCCTCACCGTGGCGTTGAAGGATTTCATCATTGGCTTCCTCGGCTGGTTCGTGCTGCTCGGCAAGGACGGCATCGGCATTGGCGACCTCGTCGAGATCAATGGGGTGACTGGCGAGGTCGTGGAGATCGGGATCTTCCATACCGTGCTGCTCGAGACCGGGCACTGGAGCGATTCCGGACATCTCACCGGCCGCCGCGTGACGTTCACGAACAGCTTTGCAATTGAAGGACACTACTTCAACTTCTCGACGTCTGGCCAGTGGCTGTGGGACGAGGTGCAGATCGTCGTGCCCGACGGCCGCGATCCGTATCCGATCGCCCGTGCGCTGCAGCAGCATGTGGAGGCTGCGACCGCCGGGAGCGCCGGCAGGGCCGAGCGAGAGTGGACCGGCCGAACACGCTCGGCGCGGGTGAGCGCCCTCGCCGCCGCGCCGGCGACCAACATCAAACCGATCGTGGGCGGCATGGAGATCACGGTCCGGTATCTCGCGCACGTGCAAGAGCGGTCGGCGCTGCGGGCGGATCTCTATCACACGGCCGTCGACCTGCTCAGTGAGGCACGCGCGACGCCCGCGACGGCGATGGTCACGCCAAGCGTCTCCCCTACTCGATAACTGCCTTCTCCCGACCACCGGTAGGTGCACGCCGACGATCTTGATGCCAGCTCGCGCGATGAGCGCGATCGGCACTGGGAGGCGTGATGTCGACAATCGCGATCCGACACGATCAGGTCCAGCCGGACATCCAGCAGGGCCAGGGAAGCATGGTGCGCAGAGCCCTGCTCGTCTGCGGCCTGCTCGCTGCGCTGGTGTACGTCGCGACTGACGTGCTCGGGGGAATGCGATATGAGGGGTACAGCTTCACCTCACAGGCCATCAGCGAACTGATGGCGATCGGCGCTCCGTCGGAGGGCTTTGTCGATCCGCTGTTCATCCTATATGGTGCGCTCGCGTTGGCCTTTGGTGTGGGCGTGTTTCGCGAGGGAGCGAGTCGCAGTCGCGCCTTGGAAACCACCGGAGCGCTGCTGATCGCGTACGCAGCGCTCGGCTTCGCGGGTCCCACGCTGTACGAGATGCATCAGCGCGGGAGTGGCAGCCTTGATAGCGATGCGCCGCACATCATTCTCACGATGGTGCTCGTGTTGCTCACGCTGCTCGCGATTGGATTCGGGGGAGTCGCACTCGGTAAGCGATTCCGTCTCTATTCGTTCGGCACACTCGTGATCATGATCGTGTTCGGTGCGATCGTCGCCCCGTACCGCGCTCGACTGGCCGCAGGCCAGCCAACGCCGGGATTGGGGATTCTCGAGCGCATCAGCATTTACGCATCCCTGGCCTGGGCGTCGGTCTTGGCCATGGCGCTCCTGCGGCGTCCGTTGCACCGAGGCGCCGGCGGTGCCGTGCTGGTGGCGGCGCCTCTTCACATAGAAGGACTCGTCGCTCCCGGTTTCGAGGAGGTACGCGCCGAGTTCGAGCGCAATTTTGCCGAACGAGGCGAGATCGGCGCGGCCGTCGCTGCATACTGGCACGGCGAAAAGGTGGTCGATCTGTGGGGTGGCCGACGCACGCCTGCAGGTGACGCCCTGTGGAAGGAGGACACGATGGTTGCCGTCATGTCCACCACCAAGGGCCTCGCGGCGATGACGCTGGCGTTGGCAAACGCGCGCAACTGGCTGGACTACGATGCGCCGGTCGCGCGCTACTGGCCCGAGTTCGCACAGAATGGCAAAGACGCGATCACCATTCGCCAACTCCTCGGGCACGAGGCCGGGCTGGTTCTGCTCGATGAGAAGCTGACGCTCGAGAAGTTGCGCGACCTCGACAGCGTGGCCCGCGTGCTGGCGCGGCAGAAGCCGGCGTGGCCGCCAGGCACGCGTCACGGCTATCACACGATGACACTCGGTTTGTATATGCAAGAAATTATACGCCGAGTGGATCCCGCGCATCGGAGCATCGGTCGCTTCTTTCACGAGGAGATCGCCGTTCCCCTGGGCCTGGAGTTCTATATCGGACTGTCGCGCGGGATTCCCGACGACCGTATCGCGACCCTCGTGACCCTGTCCAGGCGGCGTGCGCTGCAGGCGTTGTTCACGACCCCTGGTGTCCGGGTGACGACGAAGATGCTGCAGCCTGGTTCGCTGCTTCGCCGGTCGATGCTCCTGCCGGACCTGGACATGAACGACCGGCGGTCATTCGAGGTGGAGCTGCCCGGGGGCAACGGCGTTGGCACCGCGCGTGCGATCGCGCGCGCGTATTCCGCATTTGCCGAAGGCGGCGGCGAGTTCGGTATCACACCCGTGACTTTCGCCCGTGTCACCGGTCCGCTCCCGGCTACGCGTCCCAAAGACTTGGTGCTGGGTGTGCCGAGCTACTTCTCGCTCGGATTCCTGCGCCCGGGGCCTGGTGTCGTATTCGGGTCGAGCTCACGCGCCTTCGGCGCACCCGGCGCGGGCGGTTCGTTCGCATTCGCCGATCCCGACGCATGCCTGGGCTATGCCTACGTGATGAACAAGATGGACTTCTATCTGGAGGAAGACCCGCGCGAGAAAGCGTTACGCGACGCAGTCTACCGGGCGATGACACGACTCACTGGCCGGCCCGTTGGGCGCGCTGGCGTCGGCTCGCGGCCGCTTGCCGAGGTGTCTTAGATGGTGATTCCAGCGTGTCGGCGAGTCGAACGATTGGGACGCATCGAGATTCGCACGCCTGATTACCGCCCGTCGGGGATTCCCTGGTTGGCCGCTAGCAGCCACATTGGTATAGTCTGCTATTCCGTGCCATTGACTCACCTGACGAACACCCGAATCACCGAATAATACTGTAGCATCCACTCGTTCCACGGGGGGAAGCAATGCTGCTCCCAGACAACGGCGAGCGCCTATGCCGGCTGCTCGCCAAGCGCGAACCGAACTCCTTCGGCGCGCGTTGCGCTGAGTCGCAGGGGGACGGGGTCCCATGTCCCGACCCTGACTGCGATTGTGAGCATTGCTCCCGTGCCTTGGTACCGATGACGCCTGATTGCCCGACAAACCGGGGAGAATCTCATGCATGAGCTGCGCTTTCACGGGCGCGGCGGCCAGGGGGCTGTCATCGCCTCGAAAGTGCTGGCTGCCGCGCTGTTCCGCAAAGGTCTTTGGGTCCAATCCTTCCCCGCATTCGGCGTCGAACGCCGAGGCGCGCCTGTCGCCGCTTTCCTGCGCGCCTCGAGCAACCCCATTCGGGTACGCTGCGAGGTGACACGCCCCGACGAGGTGGTCGTACTCGATCCAACGCTCATGCTCGTGATCGACGTGACGGCCGGCCTCAAGCCTGGTGGCCGGATCCTCATCAACTCGCCCGCCGCTCCGGAGACATATGGCAAACTCCTGGAGCGGTTTCGCGTTGCGACCGTGGACGCCAACGCGATCGCGGCCAGTCACGGCCTCGGCTCGCGCACGCAGCCGATCGTGAACACCGCCATTCTCGGCGCAGTCGCGGGATTGGCCGATCTCGTGGATCTGGATGCGGTCTGCGACGCCATCATGGATGAAGTGCCGCTCTACCGCGAGGCGAACGTGCGCGCTGCGCGCGCTGCGGCGGAGTCGGTGCGAATTGCCGGCAATCGAGAGGTGCTGCATGTCTGAGCGGCCGAACACTCCGCCCATGTCGGTGAGTGACCGGACGACCGAGGTCAATCACACCGGTTCCTGGAAGTACCTCCACCCCGAGTATCACGATCGCGTGGCGCCCTGCGTGGAAGGGTGCCCGGTGGGCGTCGACATTGAAGGCTACATGTCGCTGCTGCGTGACGGCCGGATAGACGACGCCTGTGACCTGCTCCTCCGCGAGCATCCGATTCCCGCCGTCACCGGCCGCGTCTGCGATCACCCGTGCGAGAGCCGCTGCAATCGCAGCAGCTACGACGGCGCTGTCGCGATCCATTCCGTCGAGCGCATGCTCGGCGACCGCATCCTGGCGGCGCCGCTGCCGGCTCGCGCCGAACGGAGCCATTCCGAGAACGTCGCAGTCGTAGGAAGTGGCCCGGCAGGACTGGCATGCGCCTATCATCTGGTGCGCCTTGGCTACGGCGTCGACGTGTTCGAGCATGGCGCTCAGCCGGGCGGCATGCTGCGGCAGGGAATCCCCACGTATCGTCTTCCTCGCGAAGTGTTGGATCGTGAGATCGAGCGACTCGAATCCCTCGGCGTTTCATTCCATTGTAACGCGGAGGTCGGCACGTGGCCCACGTGGCCCACGCTCGCGGCATCGCATGATGCGGTGTTCGTGGGCGTCGGAGCGCAGCGCGGCCGCAAGATGGGCGTTCCTGGTGAGCAGTTGGCTGGTGTGCGACAGGGACTCGATTTCCTGCGCGCCGCCAACAACGGAGAAACTCCGGCCACCGGGAGCCAGGTCGTCGTCATTGGCGGCGGCAACACGGCAATGGATTGTGCGCGCACAGCGCTGCGGCTCGGCGGAAAGGGAACCACTGTAGTGGTTCTGTATCGCCGCACCCGCGAAGAAATGCCGGCGATCGCCGATGAAGTGGCCGACGCCATGCATGAGGGTGTGAAGTTCATCTTCCTGGCGGCACCGTCGGCATTCGAGATGAAGAACGGCCGCCTGTCGGTGGTCTGTACGCCAATGGAGTTGGGCGAACCAGATGCAAGCGGACGACGGCGCCCGGTGCCCACAGGCGAAAAGCCCAAGCGGATGGCTGCGGACACGGTGCTGCTGGCGATCGGCGAAGACGTCGCCCTCGACGGATTCCCGCTGGTGCTCGGTGAAGATGGGTCGCTCAGGACAGACGCGTGGGGCGCGACCGGTGACACCGCGGTCTTCAGCGGCGGTGATGTGACGGGTGAACAGCGGACCGTCGCCCGTGCCCTGGGCGCGGGAAAGCGGGCCGCGATCGGCATCGATCGCTACTTCAGCCAGAGTCGCGGTGAGTCGAACGACGTCGCCGTCGAGACCTTGCGTGCTGGCGAGCGTGGTGTGCCAAGCATCACCCGGTGGCGCGGTGACGATCCCGTAAACGTGTGTCGCCACGGAACACGGTCGTGCCGTTCGAGGAGTTGAACCTCAGCGATTTCGCACGCGTCCCGCGCCATGCGGACGGCCACATGGCAACGGCCATGAGCAGCCGCGCCGACCAATTCGCGGAAGTGAATCTCGGTTTGGCGTCGGATGACGCGCTGATGGAAGCCGGCCGCTGTCTGCAATGCGGCGTCTGCACCGAATGCGAGCTGTGCATGATCTACTGCTCCGATGTCGCCATCACGCGCGGCGGCAACGGACAACGATTCGACATCAATCTCGATTACTGCAAGGGCTGCGGCGTGTGCGTGCAGGAGTGTCCCCGCGGCGCCATCACGATGGTGAGAGAGGGCGGAGTATGAGAAAAGTCATCATCGGCAACCACGCGGTCTCCTGGGCGGTGCAGTTGGCGCGCACCGAGGTGATCTCGGCCTATCCCATCACGCCGCAGACGCAGATCGTGGAGGAACTCTCCGAGATGTGCGCCAGCGGTGCATTGAAAGCGCGGTTCATCAAGGTGGAGTCGGAGCACTCCGCCATGGCGGCCTGCGTCGGCGCATCGGCAGCCGGAGCACGTGCGTTCACCGCGTCGTCGTCGCAGGGTCTGGCGCTCATGCACGAGATGCTGCACTGGGCGGCGGCGGCGCGCCATCCGATCGTGATGGCGAACGTCAATCGTTCCCTCGGGCCTGGCTGGAACATCTGGGCGGACCAGACCGACAGCTTGTCGCAGCGGGACACCGGGTGGATTCAGCTCTACTGCGAGACGAACCAGGAAGTGCTCGACACCACGCTGATGGCGTTCCGGCTGGCGGAGCTCGTTGAGCTGCCGGTGATGGTCCTGCTCGACGCATTCTATCTGTCGCACACGTCCGAGCCGGTCGACATTCCCAGCGCGGACATGGTCGACCGCTTCTTGCCTCCGCGGCAGCCGCGTTATCGCCTGGACGTGAACGAGCCGCGCGCCTTTGGTGCGCTGGTGCGGCCGGACGACTTCCTCGAGATGCGCTGGCACTTGCAGGACGCCATGCTGAACTCGTTGGCGGAATTCAAGCGCGTCGAGGACGAGTTCCATGCGGTATTCGGCCGGCGCTATGGTGCCATCGAGTCCTATCGCGCGAGCGACGCGAAGCTCATTCTCGTGACGTCGGGCACGATCACGTCAACGGCCCGCGATGTAGTCGACGCCGCGCGAGATCGCGGCGAATCGGTGGGGCTGGTCAAGGTGAAAGCGTTCCGTCCCTTTCCAGGCGCCGAGCTGTGCGCCGCACTCAGTGGCGCCGAACGCGTCGCGGTGCTGGACCGGAATCTCTCGCCGGGAGTGGGCGGTATTTTCGCGCAGGAACTTCGCGCGGCCCTGTGCAATGTGCCTTCGGAAAACCGCCCGCAGGTCTACGGGTACGTCCTCGGCTTGGGAGGTCGCGATGTGACCCCCGAGACCATCGAGCAGATCCTCGAGCGCACCGGCGCCGCCGATGCGCCGGAACGCGCCGACCTCTGGGTGGGAGTGAAAGCATGAGCCAGGTTCTCATCAAGGATCGCGTTGCCGGGCGGGAGCTGATGACGTCCGGACATCTGGCCTGTCCGGGGTGCGGCGGCGCGCTGGCCATGCGCATGGTCTTGAAGGAGCTCGGGGACAAGACGATCGTCGTGCTCCCGGCGTGTTGCTGGAGCATCATTGCCGGTCCGTTTCCGCAGTCGTCACTGCGCGTGCCGCTCTACCACACGGCCTTCGAGACTGGTGCGGCCGTGGCGTCTGGCGTTCGTGCAGCGCTCGACATGCGCGGCGAGACGGAGACCACCGTCATGGTCTGGGCGGGCGACGGCGGCACCTTCGACATTGGATTGCAGGCGCTGTCGGGCGCTGCCGAGCGTAATGAGAATTTCCTGTACGTCTGCTACGACAACGAAGCGTACATGAACACGGGCATCCAGCGGTCCTCGGCTACGCCGTGGGGCGCGTGGACCACCACGACGCCGACGTCGCAGCCGCAGGCCACCAACAAGAAAGACATCCTCGCCATCATGGCGGCGCACGGCATTCCGTACGCGGCCACGGCATCGATGGCGTACCCGGTCGATCTCCTGGAGAAAGTGCGCAAGGCAAAGGCCATACAGGGCACGCGCTTTCTGCACATTCTGGCGCCCTGTCCCCCAGGCTGGAAGTTCCCCGACGAGGACAGCATCGATCTCGCGCGCCTAGCCGTGCAGACACGCGTGTTCCCGTTGCTCGAAGTGGAGTCCGGTACGTGGCGGTTCACGGTGGAGCACGAGGGTGTGCCCGTCGAGAGCTATCTGCGCCGGCAGGGTCGCTTCCGCCACATGAGCGATGCGGATATCCAGCAGGTGCAGGAGAATGTGAACGCCCGGTGGAACTCGCTGCGGGCGGTGACGGGTCGTGGAGCGAACCTGTAAGCCGAGGGGGCCGGTCCGGGCGACGACCTGTCGCCCGGCCGCGCGATCAATGGTTACGTCGATCCGATCGATTTGGACTTCCACCGAACAAGGATATGGACGCTGAAGTCGACACACGCCAAGCCTCAGTCGTCCTCATTGTAAAGTTCATATCAGTCGCGATCCTGACCACGCTTGCGATGTTCGGCTTGATGACCCTGGTAGGCGTACAGGGGACGTGGTTCAAACTGTGGATAGCCTGTTGTTGCGCGATCCCGGTCAATGTGTACGGGCTGATCCTGGAGCGCCGGCGATCGCGCTGATTCGGGGATACGGGAAACGGGACACGGGAAGCCAGTCGTCGTGAACGAAACCCTGTCATCCTGAGCGAAGCGAAGGATCTCTGCGACCGGCAGAACGGCGTTTTACCGCACAGCGGCCCAACAACTTTTGAACGCAGAGGTCGCAGAGCACTGCAAGAGAACGCAGAGAACGGCAGAGGACCGTGAAGGATTGTTTCGCCTGGAAGTCTTGGCTGATGCCGTCGTGACGCTCCGACGCTATCGCCCAGGTCGGGATCATCAACGATATAGGCGGAATGATTGTGGACTCGGCAATCACGATTCATTCCACCGATACGCGCCTCCCTCTTCCGTACGCTTGCAGTTCTCTTTGTAGTCCCCTTTTCCAGTTCTCTTTTCTCATCAATCGTGCAGGGTAGTCGCGGCTTCTGCTAGAACTTGGTCCAGAGTAGTAGCACTTTGCACGAGGCGTATCGGCCGCCCGGTGAGCCAATCCCCGCGGCCTGACGATACTGAGCCGGCGCCGACGACATGTTGTACAGTTCGACACCCGCCAGGTCAGCCGGGAACACCGACTCCAAGTGATCAATGAGCGGAACGCCGTCCAGGTAGATATCCACCTTACAGGTTCCCAGGGCCGTGTTGTCGAAGTCCCATATATTGCCGCTCGTACCACTGGACTTGACCGTCATGAACGACGCCGGGTCGTCGGGTACGAGTCGCAATCCCGGCAAGTGAGTTACGAGAACGTTTGCGAGACTGCGCGTCCCTTCCTTCACAAGGGCTGACTCGGCAAGAAAGCGCCCGATGCCCATCCGGCGTCGCATCTCGAACGGTTCCAGGCGTTGCGAGACGACCGGTGCGAACACGCGAACCGTATCCAATCCAGTCGCAACGGGTTCGAGCATGAACACGGCGCCCACGCTATCGCCGGCCACATCGAGCATGATGTCAGAGGGCGCATATCCCAGCGCTCTCACTACGATTTCGTAGCGTCCGCGCGGCACGGCGGAGATGCGCGTTTCGCCGAGCCAGTCTGCACGCGCGAGTCGGCCAAGCGTTGGCAGGCGGACTTGAGCGCCCATCAGCGGTTTACCGGAATGGGCATCGGCGACGCTCACCACGAGCGTCGTCGACTGTGCCATTACCGGCATGGCTTGCCACGCAGCCGCGATGAGTGCGATAGAGGCTATATGTCGGCATGCCATTGTCTACCACCTCGGTTGACAGCCAAGGTCTTCGTGCGGAGACTCCGTTCGCCTTCCCCCGCCGCTCGACATTATACGACGACTTGGCGGATGCTACAGCCCCCTTACTCCGACGTGGGTTACGCCATGTGCAATGGCGTCGCGCCTGGACGCGCGACATCCACGGTGCGCAAACCAAGGCAACCGAATAACTTGGACCGAACATAACCCTTCCAAGCCCTTTGGGAGCGCCGAGCTCTACGTGCGCTGACCATTCCATAGATTTCACGCCATGTCTACGCCATCTGAAGCCGCGCCCCTGCCTGTGCTCCTGGACGCCGAATCGACGGCGGCCCTCAACCGCATCGAGTCGCTGACCGCCCTGGTCGGCAACTCGCCGTTAGCCGCAATCGACTTCACCTTTCGCGGTGAACCTCGCACGGTGTACGCGAAGCTGGAATCGATGAACCTCACGGGAAGCGTCAAGGACCGCATGGCGCTTCACATTCTGCGGCGCGCCTATGAATGCGGGGCGCTCGTGCCTGGCGGACGCATTATCGAGGCGACCAGTGGCAACACCGGTATTTCTTTCGCCGCGCTGGGGCGTGCGTTGGGCAATCCGGTGACGATCTTCATGCCCGACTGGATGTCCAGTGAGCGCATCAACCTCATCCGCTCGCTCGGGGCCGATATCCAGCTCGTCTCGAAAGCAGAAGGCGGCTTCCTTGGTTCCATAGAACGAGCCGAGTCGCTCGGCGCGCGGACGCCTGGGTCGTTCCTGCCGCGCCAGTTCAGCAACACCTTCAACCCAGAGGCGCACGAGTTGACGACGGGCCCCGAGATAGTCGCCCAACTCTGTACGGTCGCCATGAACGGCCCCGATGCATTCGTGGCCGGCGTCGGAACCGGCGGGACGGTGATGGGAGTGGGACGCTACCTGAGGGCGCAACGTGCCGACGCAAAGGTCTTTCCGCTCGAGCCGGCCAATTCTCCCACCATGTCCACTGGCCACAAAGTGGGCAAACACCGTATACAAGGGATCTCTGACGAGTTCGTGCCCGCCATCGTGGACTTTGCGTTTCTCGACGACGTGCTGGCGGTGGATGACGGCGACGCGATCCTCATGGCGCAAGCGCTGGCCAGTTCGCTGGGCCTGGCCGTCGGCATCTCGTCCGGCGCCAACTTCCTCGGCGCCATCGAGGCACAGCAACGGCTTGGCGCCGGCGCGATCGTGGCGACAGTGTTTGCCGACTCCAACCAGAAGTACTTCAGCACCGATCTGATGCGCGTCGAGCCAGTGAAGCCCGGGTTTCTCTCACCCGACGTCACGCTGAGCCAGTTCCGCGTGCTGGCGCGCCGTTGCGACTTCTGTCCGCCGGCCGTACGCGCTTACCATAGTCTTTCGTTTCCTAGTATGAAATGATGAAAGGCGAGCCTCGTCGGCCGCAACGTGATGCGACAATTCCGAGCGAACGGGAAGGGAATGGTAGCGAGATGCGGCTCTTCGATCTTGTCTCTTTCGGAATTTCTTGTCGATGCGCACATTGGGATGCCCCTCCCCGAGACGCTCAACCAAGGAAGCGATTGTGGCCTCAGCGCGCGGTATCTCTCGTCGCGATTTCGTCCGCTCGGCGTCCGTCGGCATTGCGCTCGCGCCCGGACTAGACCTTCAGCGTATGGCTCGCGTGCTTGCACCGCCCCCATCCCGGAGTCGCGTGGCCCTGGTCGCCACGGCCGACCGCAAGCAGGGCGTCGCCCAGGTTCTGAAGCTGCTCGACTTGCGTGCCATCAACGGCAAGCGCGTCGTGGTGAAGCCCAACTTCAATTCTGCGGACGACACGCCTGCATCCACGCACAATGATACGCTGTCGCAGATCGTCACCGAGCTGCACGAGCGTGGAGCGCGCAGTGTAACGCTCGGTGAATCGAGCGGGCCGCCGCAGACGCACGGGGTCATGGAGAAGAAGGGCACCTTCGATCTTGCGCGCGATCTGCGTTTCGACATCGTGGACTTTGAGCAGATCAGCGAGAATGACTGGGTGTCGCTCAATCCGCCGAGCAGTCACTGGCCCGACGGCTTTCACCTGCCGCGGCTCATCGTCGAATCACCGTACACGGTGTCGACCTGCTGCCTCAAGACGCATGGCTCGGGCGGCGTATTCACCATGTCGCTCAAGTTGTCGGTTGGTCTCACCCCGAAACCCATCCGCCGAACGATGCACCGCTCGCCCGACATGCGGCGGATGATTGCCGAGCTCAACACCGGATACCAGCCACAACTCATCGTGCTCGATGGCGTGTCGGTGTTCACGGATGGTGGACCGTCACAGGGCGTGCTGAAGCAGGGCAACGTGATGATCGCCGGCCACGACCGCGTAGCCGTGGACGCCGTGGGTGTTGCCATGCTCAAGTCGCTCGGCGCGAACGACGCCATCATGAGCCGCGGCATCTGGAAGCAGGAGCAGATCGCGCGTGCCGTGGAGTTGGGGCTCGGCGCCACCGGCCCCGATGCGATCGAGATCGTGACCGGCGACGACAAGAGCCGCGCCCTGTCCGATCGTCTGCGGTTGATCCTGAACGCCGGCTAGATGATCGCAACGAGCAATGCGCTGCATATCACTGATGCGGCGCTACACAGTCCTGTTTCGGCGGCGCTCATTGCAGCCATGAATGCGGAGCTCCTGCAGCGTGGGATTGGTCGGAATCGCAGCGTATGGGGAGTATGCGTCGTCGCCTAAGACCAGCGTCTGTCTGGCAAAGTGGTTGAATGCGTAGCTTGTGAAGGCCTCCCAGATCCGTCGATATCCGCATCGCCATCGGTCGCGGCCCAGTGGCGCTCTTATGGAATCCTGTATAATCTGTCTCCCGTGACATCCCTTCGAGCGAACACCGACCGCGCCGTGAGCGAGCGCGTACCCAACGAGCGAGAGGCGCGCCGATTCGCCCACGAGCCATTCTACATTCCGGCGGCCCAAGAGATCGACGTCTTCACCGCGGCGCACGCGCGGCGACTTCCTGTGATGCTCAAGGGGCCGACCGGGTGCGGCAAGACGCGCTTCGTCGAACACATGGCGTGGCGCCTGGGGAGGCCGCTGATCACCATCTCGTGCCACGACGATCTCTCGGCGAGCGACCTGCTCGGCCGCTACCTGATTCGGGGCGGCGACACCGTCTGGATGGACGGGCCCCTCACGGTCGCCGCTCGCATCGGCGCCATCTGCTATCTCGACGAGGTCGTCGAGGCGCGTCAGGACACGACCGTCGTCATCCACTCGCTTACCGACGACCGGCGCACCTTGCCGCTCGACAAGACGGGCGAGTTGATCCAGGCGGGCGACGAGTTCCAGCTCGTCGTCTCCTACAATCCAGGCTACCAGCGCGCCATCAAAGACCTCAAGCCGAGCACTCGACAGCGCTTCATCACGCTGGAATTCGAGTTTCCAGACCCCAAGATCGAGGCGAAAATCGTCGTCCACGAAACGGGCGTCGACCAGTCGACGGCCAAGCGGCTCGTCGCGCTTGCCCAGCGCGTGCGCGCGCTCAAGGACCAGGGGTTGGCCGAAGTGCCAGGGACGCGTCTGCTAGTGAGCGTTGGAAGGCTGATTGGGGAGGGGATCAAGCCGCGCGAGGCGTGCCTCGTCGGGTTGGCCGGGCCCCTCACCGACGATCCGGAGCTGCTTTCGGCGATCGGGGATGTTGTGGATGCCACGTTTTAGGAGACGGGCTGCGGGCGGTGCGCTATCGGCGTGCTTCTGACGCCGGCTCGCGACTGGTGCTCGGCGTCATTGAGCCGGAGCCGGTGAATGTTGCGACGCTATCGCCTGAAACTTCGTGCGGCGGTCTGTCGCGCCCGTGACGTGCTTGCGGAGCATGTCGCACGCCCGGAGACGCCACAGCTCGCGGGCGTTCGCCGGCGCGTCGAACTCTTCGTCTCGGCACTGTACGGCCGGCCGATCCCCATTCAGGCGACGCCGGATCCGCCGGACAGCCCATACGAGCGGCTGTGGTATGCAGTGGCGCAACGACCGATCGCGCTGCCCAGCACGGATGGTGAGCGCGTGCAATTGCCCGCAGCGCTCACCCGCAAGCATACGGCAGCGGCGGCGCTCGACATCTATCGTCTGATGGCACTGCAGCAGTCGGAGCGGATCGTACGCGGTACGCGGCTCGCGATGCCGGCGGGCGATCCGCTCGCGCGCGATCTCTTTCTGCTCGCCGAAGGTGCGGCGATTGACGCCATTATTGTCAGCCGACATCCGCCGCTCGCGCCCACGGTACGGGCGGAGCGCGCGCGGGCATTGAAACGGCGCCCGTGGGTGGCTGGGATGACGACTTCCGAGCGAGCAGTCGAAGACATCATCCGCGCCACGCTGACATCGGCCGCCGAAGTGCCGCCCGTCAACGCGCCGTCGCCGGAGGAATCGCTCGCCTGGGCCCAGGCGTGTGCGGGTACGATTCGCCTGCGGTCGACCGACTATCGCGGGCTTCCGCCCGTGGTGTCGTGGGGCCGCGTCGACGGGGACGCGATCAATCCAGATCCGCGCTCACCTGATTGGAAGCGAGAGCACGCGCGGCCGATGGAGCACATCACCATGCGCAAGTTCTCGGGCGGGCGCACCGAAGCCAACTCGGAGGCGGCGACGCGCAAGACCAGTGACTCGTTCGACGGGCGCTCGACGATCGAGGAGCTGACGGACTCCGGCGCGAGCAACACGAACGCCGCGCCGCCGAAGTGGACTGGCGCGCCGCCGCCGCGCGCCGATCGGCAGGCGCGTCCACCGGCTGACGCGAGTCGGCCGCTGCCGCCACCGCGTCAGGATTGGCGACTCTCGAACGACCCCGATGCGGCCGTGCTGCCCGACCCGATCTGGTTCGACGAGTGGGACGCGAATTCGAATTCGTATAAGCGCGCCGCGACTGGCGTTCGCGTGTACGAGCCCGCAGTCGGCGGAGCTGCTGATGCGATCATCGCGCCCGCGCTGCGGCCGATGATCGCCGAGGCACGGCGCGTGCTCGAGGTCCGTGCGGCGCGGCGCGTGCACGAGTCGCGGCAGACGACCGGCGACGAGATCGATCTTGCGGCCTGGGTCGAGGCGACGATCGAACGACGGCTCGGGATGTCACCGGACGATCGCGTGTATCGCGGGGTGCGCCGGGCCCGGCGCCCGCTCGCGATCGCGCTACTCGTCGATGCCAGTGGGTCGACGGGCAAGCTGCTGGGTGATGGGTCTCGAATCATCGATGTCGAAAAGCAAGCGATGATGGTTGCGGCCAGCGCCCTCGATGCGATGGGCGATCCGTATGCCGTGTTCGCGTTCGCCGGCCAGACGGTCGAGAACGTGGCGGTCGTGCCGATCAAGCGATTTCACGAAACTGGCGGCGCGCTGAGCCGGCGCCGTATGGCGCCCGTGGAGCCGCGCGGCTTCACGCGGCTCGGTGGCGTGGTCCGCTACGCGACGGCAGAGCTCATCGCGCAACAGGCGGGGCATCGCGTGCTGCTGCTCGTGTCCGACGGGCGACCGAACGATGCGGATGGGTACCACGGGGAGTACGGCATCGAGGATTCGCGGCGCGCGGTGCTCGAGGCGCGGGCGGCGGGCGTGCGCCCTTTCTGTCTGACGATCGACCAGGAAGGCGCCGAGTATCTGCCGCACGTGTTCGGTCCGACAGGCTACACGATCGTGCGGCATCCGGATCAGCTCTCGCGGGCGATCGTGCACGCGTTGCAGCGGATGGTCGGCCCGATCTGAAGGCGTTGCCAGGCTTTACAATACGTTGAGTATTGTATATAAACAGGCGGCGCGTGTGATGTGGGTCGGACGGTCCTCCTATTACGCCTGAGTCAGAAATCCAATGATGCCCAGCCCCGTATTCGGCGCTCCCTACAGGATTGGTCGCGCGTTCGCTGCTCTTCGCCGAGATGTCAGTTTTGGTGTTCGGTCGTTGCTTCGGACCGGCCGCGGCACAGCGATCCTCGTGGTGCTCACTCTTGGGATCGGCATTGGAGGGGTGACTGCCACGGCCGGGATCCTCGATGCAGTGGTGCTCCATCCACTTCCAGTGCGGGATCAGGATCGGCTCGTAGTGCTCCGGGCTGCCCAACGAGGGAAAACAGACGTTGCGCTTGGCCTGCCGAGTGGCGGTGTGCCAGCTCTTGCTGGCAAAGGGGCGGCGTTCGCGCGAGTCGCCGCATTCGCGCAGGCCAGTCCGCAGCCCTTCGCCGCATCATACCAAGATCGGTTACTTCCGATGTCCGTCTCAATGGTAGACGGAGCCTTCTTCGACGTGCTCGGAGTCGCACCCGTGGCTGGAAGACTATTCAGCGCAGCCGACGACGCGCCGGGTGCGCCTCCAAGCGTGGTCCTCGGATATACAACGTGGCAGCGCGACTTCGGCGCTGACCCGAGCGTGGTCGGTCGTACACTGACGCTCATCGATGGTCCAGAGCGAATCATCGGCGTCGCACCGCCGGGCCTGGATTTTCCGAATGGGACCGATGTCTGGGCATCGCTCCACCCTGTTGAGCGTTTGCTCATGTCAAATCCGGGACCGACGTCAGGGTTCCCGGCGGAGATCGTCGCACGACTGCGACCGGGAGCGACCGCGGCGCAGGCTCGCTCCGCGTTCAACAGCTATCTGAGCGAATTCCCTCTGCCAGCAACGCTGGGCCCCGGGAACACGCGGGTCGCCGCCGTCGTACCGCTCATTCAGTACATCCTGGGCGACCTCCGACCCGTGCTGTTCATTTTCGCCGCTGCGGTCGTTCTCGTCTTCGTGATGGCGCTTGCGAACGCTACGGGGCTGCTGATTACCCGCGGTCTCAAGCGCCAACTCGAGCTCGCCACTCGTGCAGCGCTCGGAGCAGGCCCCGGGCGGCTCGTGCAGCAACTTCTGGTCGAGAGCTTTCTCCTTGCGCTCGCTGCGGGCCTTCTGGGCACGATGGGCGCCGCGACGCTGTTGGAGGTTGCTGCGCGCGCCGCACCGCCCGCGCTCGTCCGCTTCAAGGAGATCGGCCTGAATGGGAGCGTTCTCGGGCTGGCTTTCGCGATTTCCTGCGGCGCCATCCTCGTGTTTGGCCTGGCGCCGGCGCGATCCGCAGTCCGCCACAGCCTTGATCGCGCAATGCGGAGCGGGAGCCGGACGCTGGTTGGCGCCCATGCGAGTGAACAGAGCAGGCGGCTCCTGGTGGGCGCGCAGGTCGCGCTGGCGGTCGTCGTTCTCTCTGGCGCCGGACTCCTCGTTCAAACCATGAATGCGCTGCAGCACATACCGGTTGGCTTCGCGGCTGAGTCGCTCCTCATAGTGGGACTCGAGGACATGACTCCTTTCGATGCCAGGACAGAGAACTGGAGTATGGGCGCCGCACGATACCGCGCAGTACTGGATGCCATGGCCACGGAGCTACCGAAGTCGCCCGGCATTCGCGGTGTCACCACAACGCTCATGCGCCCGTTTTCCGGTTCCGGCGGAGGAATCGCATATGAGATCGACGGTGGCGATGCGCTCAACGCGACCGCAGCCGCTACGCGGCGCGCAGCGTTCGAGCCGGGACT
This sequence comes from uncultured Gemmatimonadaceae bacterium, assembly GCA_963817955.1. Taxonomy (GTDB): domain Bacteria; phylum Gemmatimonadota; class Gemmatimonadetes; order Gemmatimonadales; family Gemmatimonadaceae; genus JAQBQB01. The sequence goes on along the minus strand of CAWFQK010000002.1, from coordinate 489,239 downwards.
CGAGAACCACTTCGCCACGCTCGGTATCGTGCTGCGGCACGGCCGAGATTTCACACGCTTCGATCGAGAGGGGACTCTTCCTGTCGCGGTGGTGAACGAGGCGTTCGCACGCAACGCGTGGGGCGGCACCGACCTAATTGGCCACCGGGTGCGGCTGAATCCCGCGGACTCGGCACAGCCATGGCGCACAGTCGTCGGCGTCGCCGCCGATGCCCGCGAACGCGACCTGGTCATGCCAGCGGCCCCAACGGTGTACGTCCCCGTCCGACAGACCACTTCTGCACCCATGTTCTTGCTCCTGCGCACCACTGGACCAGACCCACGCGCCGCGCTCCCGATCATGACGCGCGTGCTTCATGCGGCGAATCCAGCCTTTGGCCTCCGGGAAGTGCAGACGGGCGGCGAGATCCTGGCGGATCGCCTAGCGCGACCACGGTTCCTTGCCGGCACCCTCGCGGCATTGTCAACTGCGGCGGCGCTCATTGCCGCAATCGGCCTGTACGCGTTGGTTGCTGCCGCCGTTCAGGAACGCCGCCACGAGCTCGCAATCCGGATGGCGATCGGTGCGACTCCCGCCGACGTGAGAGCGTCAGTCGTTGGTCGCGCGCTATCTCCGGTCTGCGTCGGGATCACCATTGGTATTCTGGGAAGCATTGTGGCGGCCCGGGTCATGCGCGGAGTCCTCTATGGTGTGGGCTCAGGCAATCCGCTCAGCGTTGCTGCGGCAGCGGTCATCCTCTTGATCATTGGAGTCATTGCGGCGTATGTGCCGGCCGCACGCACGACCCGCGTGGACCCGTCCTCGACGCTCCGTGGGTAGTAGAGTAGATCTTTCCTTAGCACTACTCTAACGCAGGAATCGACGTGCGACCTGCTCGAGACGATCATCCTGCGAACGCTCGGCTTCGGCGAGAAGCTCCTGCACGTAAGGCCGAAGCCGCGGCTCGCCCCAGTAGTAGCCTGTGGCACGCTCGGCGAGCTGCGTCTCATTGACGCGCGCCGCGCCGACTAGCGCGCGAGCAGCGGCGCGATCGTACTCGGGATCATCCCGTTCAGGGAGATCGTAATGACGGCGCGGCATCTCGCCTTCCGCGTCGTCTCTCAGAAATGCTCGTGACATGCTTCACCTCGCCTCCGCCCTGTCGCTACTCTATGGCGACCCCGAGCTGCAAGATAACGACCCGATTCGTCGTCATGAGCTTCGCAACGCCACCAACGGGTCGATCCGCGTCGCACGCCGAGCGGGGATGAAGCTGGCGAGCGCGGCCACGACCCCCAGGATGCCGGCCACCAACGCATAGGTCACCGGATCGTGCGTCGTGATCCCGAACATGAACCCCGCGAGGAAACGGGTCAGGCCGTACGCGGCAAGCGTGCCCGTGGCCACGCCCGCGAGTGCGAACACGAGACCCTCGCGGACTACCAATCGCTGCAGTGAGGCGCCGGTTGCACCAAGCGCCATGCGAACGCCGAACTCGTGCGTCCGCTGCGTCACGAAGTACGCAATGACTCCGTAGACGCCGACGACAGCCAGGACGAGGCCGGTCGCGCCCAGCAGCGTGAGCAGCCACATGGTGAAGCGCGGCAGCGCTTGCAGGCGAGCGAACGCGTCGTCCATGGTGGTCGTGTTCGAGAGCGCGAGCTGTGGGTCGACGGTCGCGACCGCGCGCCGAATGGCCGGGACGAGCGTCAGCACTGGAACGCCGCCACGAACGAGAAATGCCATGCCGGTGTTTCCCTGCCACTGCGCGCTCGGCATGTACATCTCGCGCGGCGGCTCGGTGGCTCGGCCACGTGCGCGTGTGTCGCCGATCACGCCGACGACCGTCCGCCACAGGGGCGCGGCCTGCGTGCCGCCGACGCAACTGGCAATGACCTGGCCGATGGGGTCGGCGGTGCCATAGAGATCGCGCGCCAACGTGCGCGTGATGATTGCCACCGATGGTCCGCCGGCGACGTCAGTGTTGTTGAATGCGCGCCCTCTCAAGAGTGGTACGCCGAGCACCGAGAAGTAGGCGGCGTTGGCGCCGCGCATGTTGGCGACGAACGCGCCGTCGTCGTGGCCGTTGCTGCCCGGCCGCATGGCCATGCAGTTCCATGCCTGTCCGTTCTGCACCGGGGCGAGCGACGTTCGGCCGACGGCCTGAACGCCAGGCACCGCCGCGATGGCTTCATCGAGGCGCAGGAAGCCCGCCTCGACCGCGCCCGGGCCGCCATACCGTTGCGCCGGCAACAAGACGTTGGTGATCAGCACGTTGTTCGTGGCGAAGCCCGGAGGCACGGCCTGTACGAGCAGGGCGCTGCGAATCAGCAGGGCCGCGCCGATGAGCAACACCTGCGTCAAACACAGCTCGCCGACGACGAGCAGACCGCGCAGACGATCCCGCGATGACAGCGAGGCTTCACGTCCGCCGTCGCGTAACGTCTGCTGCAGGTCGAGCCGGGTCGCGCGCAGCGCTGGCAGCAGCCCGAACACGACGGCGCACGCCATCGCGAGGACAAGCGTGAACGCGACCACGGGCCCGTTGAGCGTCGCATCCTTGAGTCGCGCCATGGACGCCGGGCTCGTGACGAGGAACCGAACGCCCGCCCACGCGACGAGTAACCCGAGCACACCGCCTGCCAGTGCCAGGAGCAAGCTCTCAACGAGTAGCTGGGCCACGATGCGCCGGCGCGACGCGCCGAGCGCCGCGCGAATGGCGATCTCGGCGCGCCGGACGCCGGCGCGCGCGATGAGAAGATTCGCGACATTCGCGCACGCGATGAGCAGCACGAGGCCGACTGCTCCGAGCAGCGTGAAGAGCAGCGTGCGGTTGACCGCGCCGACCAGGTCGTCGGCGAACAGACGGACGTCAACGTCCTCGAATCCAGAGTTGGGGTATTGCTTGGCGAGACCACGTTCGATGGCCGACAGCTCGCGCGTCGCCTGCGCGATCGGCACACCGGGTTTCACGAGCGCAATGACCGTGAGCTCATGGTCGCTGTGATCGTTCCATCGGGCCGGCTCCACTTTCATCGGCACCCAGATCCGATCGGGCTGCGCTCCGAGATTGTAGTCCGCCGGCGCAACACCGACGACCGTGAAATCGGTGCCGCTCAGCGTGATCTGTTTGCCGACGATCGCGCGGTCGCCGTTGAATCGCGACTGCCAGAGCGAGTACGAGAGCACGGCGACCGGTGTCGTGCCGGCGCGCTCGGCGTCCTCGTTGTAATACTGTCCTACGACGGGCGGAATGAACTCAGCTTGCCAGTAGCTTCCAGTCGTGGAGAGCGTCGCGATCGGCGTAGGATCGCCGGTGCCGGTGAGGGTGCGAGGGCCGCCGCCCCAGTACGCGGCGATCGTCTGGAGGCTGTGCGCGGCGGCCTTCCACGTGGCGTAGTTGCCGAACGTCACGGCGTTGGTGCTGCTGCCGGTGCGCTCGCCGATCGTGATCATGCGTTCGCTGTTGGCGAATGGCAGCGGGTTGAGCATGACACTGTACAGGACGCTGAAAATGGCGCTGTTCGCGCCTATTCCGAGCGCCAGCGTCAGCAGCGCCGCGACCGTAAAGCCCGGGCTTTTCCGCAGTTGGCGGAGGCCAAACACCACGTCCTGCCTGACAACTTGCCACTGGTCCTTGAGCTCCATGGGACGCTCCCGCCGCTGGATGAAGGCGTTCGTGGACAATAACGGGTGGCGGCGCCACGTCACTTCGACACTCCCGTGGAGAGAAGCGTTGGAAACGGGCACGCGCTATGATGCAACGCCGGTGAGACCCAGCGCCCTACATACCTGCAACCGGGCTTGTCATGAACTGGCCATACATCCATCCGCTCGTCAACCACTTCCCGATCATCCTCACGGTGGTCGGAAGTGCCGCGCTCGTGCTGACGCTCATTGGCAATCGCCGCAGCGTTTGGCTCTATGCGCTTGCCACGCTGACGTTGGCCGGCCTCAGCATCTATCCGGCGTTCTATACCGGCAATGCGGCGGCGCACGCACTGCGCAACACGTGGTACGTCGTCCGATCGATGGTCGACGCGCACGATGAGGCAGCGGGATACGCGCTCCCCGTCGTGCTCGTGATGGGCGCGGTGAGCGCGTACGCGTGGTGGAGAATGCTGCGCCGCGAGGTGATGGGCCTGCCTCCGGTTTGGCTACGTGCCGTCGTCGTTCTGCTCGCTGCCGTCGGACTCGGCGTGATCACGTGGACGGCGTATCTGGGCGGCAAGATCATCCACGAGTCGCCCAAGCTGCTGAGCCCTCCACCGGGTATGACGTCGAGTCCACCCGATACTGATCCTGAGTAAGGGCCTGCCGAATGTTACGCGCCGCTGGCCTCGGTTGCTTCCACCAGTTCGTTCACCGCTAACTCCAGAGCGCTCGCGGTGAACGGCTTTTCGAGCAGTCGCCCGTTCGTGGCGCGCAGCTCGGTGAGCATTTGCAAATCGTCAGTGTACCCGGTGATGTAGAGCACGGGGAGGTCCGGCCGCCGCAGGTGCAGCTGTTTCACCAGTTCGCGTCCTCCCATTTCGGGCATTACAACATCGGTGACGACCACGTCGATCGACGCAATCTGTGCACGCACCTTATCGAGGGCGTCGACGCCGTTGGATGCCGCACGGACGCGGCAGCCCGCATGGCTGAGGACCTGCAGCGCGAACGCGCGCAGGGACTCGTCGTCCTCCACCAATAACACGCGGAGTTGTCGCGACGTCAGCGCCGCGTGGGCGTCGGCCGTCGGCAGATGCGGACTGGACTGGTCCGCCGGGCGCTCCGCGACAGGGAGGAGAATCGTGAAGGTCGAGCCGGCGCCGAGTACGCTCGTTGCCTGAATGTCGCCGCCCGACTGCTTCACAATGCCGTACGCGGTCGACAGCCCGAGACCCGTGCCCTGTCCGTATGGCTTGGTGGTGAAGAACGGCTCGAATGCGCGCGCGAGCGTTTGTGCGTCCATGCCCGCGCCGGTATCGCGAATGGTCAGTCGCGCATAATCGCCCGGCGGCAGCGGCGCCGCGGTCACATCACCTGGCCACGGTTGGATTGTCGTATTTCTGGTTTCGATGGTGAGCGTGCCGCCGCCAGACATGGCGTCGCGCGCGTTGAGCACCAGGTTCACCAGCACCTGCACGAGTTGTCCCGAATCGGCGAAGACCGGTGAGAGCACCGGGTCGCGCTGTGTGACGATCTGTACATGCTCGCCGAGGACGGGCTGCATCATCGCCAGCACGTCGCCGACCACGGTGTTGAGGTTGAGCAGGGTTGGGGTGAGAAGCTGCTTGCGACCAAAGGCGAGGAGTTGCTTGGTGAGCGACGCGGCACGCTCGGCCGCCTGCGTGATCCCGCCCAGGTGTTTGGTGGTGAGCGGCGTGGCCGGCAGGTAATGCTCGAGCATGTAGACGTGCCCGCCGACCACGGTGAGCATGTTATTGAAGTCGTGCGCGACGCCGCCAGCGAGCTGGCCAACTGCTTCCATCTTCTGAGACTGCCGGAGCCGCTCCTCGAGCTGCTGCTCAGTGGTGACGTCGCGAATGGACCCCACCACGCGCTCCGCCACGCCACTCGCCGTGCGCTGCACGATCATGCTGCCCGACACGTACGCGTAGCTGTCGTCGGCGCGACGCACGCGGTACTGAACGGTTTCCAGGGCGACAGCCGGATCAGCGAGCGTGGCGGCGACGCCGCGCTCGAGGGTCGCGCGGTCGTCTGGATGTACGCGGTCGACCCACCACGCGAGTGTTGTCCCGACTGACTCTGGTGCGATCCCGAACACGGTCCGCATCGATTCTGTCCATTCGATGGTGCCCGTCGCAACGTTCCAGTCGTAGACGACGTCGCGCATCGCCCCGGCCAGGAGTTGATAGCGTTCGTCGCTGCGCTTCAGCGCCTGCTCGATCACGGCCTGCCGCTGAGTCGCCTCAACGAAGAGGTGCAAGGTGACGGCGATGACGGTCAGCCCCAGGATCTGGACGAACGACAATGCGGAGAGTGCCGTCAAGGACTGATCGCTCGGCCCCATGGCGATCGACGCGACGCGCGCGATCGCGTACGACAGGGGAAGCAGCGCCAGTTCTCGGCGTGGCACGTACAGCGCCCGGAACTGGATTCCAGCGTAGAACAGGCCGATCGCGCGCGCCGGCATGGGCGATTCTGTCGCCACCAACACCATCAGAACCGTATCGACCAGCCAACCGGCAATCGGAAAGCCGCCGCGACGGTACCCGTACAGCCACCACGCGCCGAGCAGCGCCGCGGCGACCGCTGCCCCCCACCGCAGCGGCTGGGCGAGGCTCGAATCGACCGCAAACAGGCCGACGTGCATGAACGCGAACGCCGCCGCGAACCAGACGGAAAGCAGCCGGAAGCGTGCGAGCGGCTCGTGCGGAATGGACAGAAATCGGAGCATGTCAGGGGATCGGACGGTCGATTGGCCAGCGACCACCCGAAGATACGGCGCAACGCAGGATCGGCCAATTGGGAGGGCCGCGGCAAGGCTCGCGCACTCGACCCGATGATCGAGCGGGGTGGGCGCAAGCGATCGGGACTGCGGGTCTCGCGGCCAGCGAGCGAGAAGGGATCGAACCTTGCGCTTGGCGGTCGCCCGCGTCGGAGGGTTCCATGCAGTCGCTTTCACCCATGCGTGCGCTCATCGCCCTGGGCATCGTGGCGACGTCGGCGTGTGCGTCGCTTCAGGTAGGACCGTCGACATCGGCGCTCACGACCTGCTTTCCGCAACAATGCTTATTGAATGTACAAAACGACGTTGGGCGCATCATCGGCGTGCGATACTCCGACTCGAGCGGTGTCGGCGACGTGCTCGGGTCGGTTCCCGGCGGCGAGTTCCGGGATTTCATGTTATCCCGGCGGACGAGTCGAACGATCATGGTCGAGGTCGTATGGGAAGGTCAGGTCTATCGCGCCCAGACTGTCATGCCCCAGCCACCGTACAAGACTGTTCTCCATTTTCCCGCTGACTTCGACCCAGGCGCCGGCCGGTTAACATGCAGCTGCCGGATCACAGCATCTCGTGACTGGAGTCGTGCACCAGATCGTCACGCCACGGCGATCTGATCCCACTACCGTCCAGGGTGGCAGTGTGACCATTGGGGGCCATGCGGTGAAGCAGGAAGTGTTATGCAATTCCTCTTGCGCATATCCACCTTTGCATACAAGTTGCGGCATGCGAACGATACCGCTTCACCGTTTCCTGATTGCGCTGGCATTCGCTACGGTCCGTGCGGCCGGCGTAAGCGCGCAGATTGATAGCCAACGTACGCCGGCGCCTGCGTTGGCGTCGCTCGCCGGTGTCGTGCGCGACTCCACCGGTGCTCCCATGGCCGACGCCGAGGTCATGACGCTGGATCAGCGACGCACGACGCACACCGGTGCGGACGGTCGATTCACGCTCGCCGACATCCCGCCGGGCTCTCACGACGTGCTGTTTCGAAAGCTCGGCTACACGACGGCCTCGTTCACCTGGTTGGCGCGGTTCAACGAGCGCACGGACGTGGCGGTTACGCTGCGCCTCCTGCCGCACACCCTGGATCCGGTCGTCGTCCGTGCCCAGGAAGACAAGAAAATGCGCGGACGCTCGGCGATTGTGGGATTTGTCGTCGACTCGCTGGGCAACACCATTGCCGAGGCCGAGGTCCAGCTCATCGGAGCCGATCGCATCGGCGTCACGCGTGAAAACGGCGGGTTCGCCTTTCGACAGCTGCCTGTGGGACAATACCTGGTACGCGTACGAAAGCTAGGATATGAGCCGAACGTGCTGGCGGTAGAGCTCCAGGACGGCGACGAGCGGGAATTGGCAATCAAGATCCGTCAACTGCCGACGCAGCTCGATCCGGTCGTGGTGAGCGAACGGAGCGGCTACGGTGGCAGCCAGGCGGCATGGGATGACTTGGACGCGCGCCAGCGGTGGCGTTCTGGTGCGCGCGATATCCTCGTTGGCTCCGAAGACCTGCGGCGATTTGGTGGAATGCGGCTCGACCTGGCGCTCACGTTCGCTGGCGTGCCGGCCGCGGAGAATGCCGCGACAATGCATGCGCAGAGTGGTGTCCTGCAGATGGCTGGTTCGAGCGCCGCGCCTGTGGTCACGCCATCTTCTTCTACAGGAAACTTGCCGGTGCGGAGTAGGGCAAAGGCCCAGCCCATCCCCGCCGCAGTTGATAAGGCGCCACAGACCGACGCCGATACGATCAGCCGCTGCCTCCTCATCAACGGCACCACACAGCGCTTCCAGCCGCTGCGTGCCTACTCGGCAAGTGATGTCGATCTCGTCGAGGTCTATCCATCATTCACTGACCCCGGCGGCCTGCTCTCCGCACGAATGACCGGCAGGTGCCGCGTGCAGGACGATCATAGCCTGCGTAAAAATACCCATCCGACCTGGTACGTACTCTGGCTTCGTAACGCCAAGTAGGCGTTCGTACCCCCAATGATCTTCACAGAGGTCAGGTGACGTTGGGTCGCGCGTCGCGCGTCGCCGAACCTTCGCGAAGGTCATTGAGGCGCACGCCGTCTGGCTCATTGAGCATCGCGAAGGCGCGCTGACCATCTCTAGACCGTTGCTCGGATCGAGGGATTGATCTAAATTATAGATCATGTCAACGATCCAAAAGCGGGCTCGGCGTGTCGGGCAGAGCAAGAAGACGTCCGATCGTCCTGTTACGATGCTCGATGCGCTCGGCGTGCCGACGTCCGCTGAGAAAACGGTCCGATATTTCGCTACGCATCCAGCGACACGGCCATACGCACGCGAGTTGCAGCGGACGCTCGGCCTCGGCGGCGCGTCCGCACAGCGCGACTTGGATCACCTGACCGAGATTGGCGCGCTCAAGCGAGTAGTAGACGGTCGGCTTGTTCGATACGTTGCGCAACCGAACTCGCGATTTTGGCGCGGTATACGATTTCTCATTGCGGATCCAAGCAACCCGGCCGAATTGTTGCGCGATTCTCTCTGTGACGTTGCGGGCGTGAAAGCGGCATTCGTCTTCGGCTCGAGCGCAAAAGGAACCGCTCGTCCAGACAGCGACATCGACGTGTTCGTGGTGGAAGGCGTCGCGGCGGATCCGAAGGCGCTTCATCGACAGCTCGCCGAAGCAGCTGTACTTCTTGGTCGCGAAGTCAATCCAACTCGATACACGCTCGAGACGTTGGCCGAGCGCTTGGGCAATCATACGCTGCCTGGATCTCGCTTCGTACGCGAGGTGTTGACAGGTCCGAAGCAGTGGGTTGCTGGAACTCCAGAGGCGCTCACGCCCGTCGCTCTCGCGGCTGGCATTTCGGTCGATCAGGTCAGGGGCGGCTGAGCGCGTGGCCGCGGACAAGCGACGGCCGACAAACGCCGTGACGTATCGGCTCGGTGTGAACGTCCCTGACCGGATTCGTCTCTTGCTCGACGATCGTCGGCTCAAGGAGCAAGAATTCGCGCAGGTGGATGTTGCGGCCGTCTGGCAAAAAGCCACCGAGTCGGCGTGCGACGCCGCGATCAAGCAGTTGAGCGTCGATAGCGCGATTCGCCTTGCGTACGATGGTGGACACCTCGCCGCGCTCGCGCTGCTTGCGGTTCATGGGCTGAAACCGTCCTCGGGACAGGGCCATCACGAGATGACGTTTCACGCCGCTGCGGCGCTCGGTGGTGATATTCTCGAAGACCTTGTTGCGGACTCAGAGGAAATCCGCGGGCTCAGGAAGGGCTCAATGTACGATCCGGCGATTGCCGGAGAAGCCGAGCGAACGCTGGCACTCAGCTGGATTGTGCGGACGCTGCCGCTCATTCGTACGGCGTTGGTAAAGGCCGACGCGACTCTCGGCTCTCTCTTGGGCAAAGTCTAAGCGAGCGGTGCCAATCGAATCCGATCGCACAAATAGCCATCGAGAATCGACGTGCTGGTTGTGGGGGCCACTGGGGACCAACGAGTCGCTAGTGGCGGCTGCGGCAAGAACCACCCACGGTCTCCCTCGCTCTTGCGCTTCGCGTCCATTCGTCGTATCCTGGTTTAACCATATGACCAAACCACATGGCTAAACCCGCTGGTCAGCGGCGCCGCACGGCGACCCGCCCCTCGACCGCCGCCGCGCACGACCTCGATACCGAGGCCCGCATTCTCGACGCCGCCCACTCGGTCTTCCTCCGCCGCGGCACCGCCGGCGCCCGCATGCAGGAGATCGCCGACGAGGCCGGCGTCAACAAGGCGCTCCTCCACTACTACTTCCGCAACAAGGACCGCCTCGCCGCCGTCATTTTCGGCCGCGTCGCCTCGGCGTTCGTGCCGCCCCTCACCGAGATCATTGCCGAAGACGCCGCACTCGAGCACATCGTGCGTCGCATTGTCGCGCTGTATCTCGATCTCCTCCTCCAGCACCCGTATTTCGCGCCATACGTCGTCGGCGAGCTGCACCAACATCCGGAGCGGTTGCTCGGCGCCATGCAAGCCGGCGGCGGAGTCGACCTCGCCGCGCTGCGCCTGCGCGTGTTCAAGGTGATCGACGCCAAAGTCAAAGCGGCGGTGCGCGCCGGTACCATCCGCCCGATCGCCATTGAGGACTTCATCGTCAACCTGCTCGGCCTCTGCATCTTCCCCTTCGTCGCCCGGCCCATGCTCGGCTTCGCCCTGCAGATGGACGATGATGCCTTCCGCCGCTTCATCACGCGCCGGAAGAAAGAGCTGCCCGAGTTCTACCTGAGGGGACTCAGGCCATGAGAGCAACGCACCAGATCACCGCGCTCGCCGGCGCCGCAATGCTTGCGGTGCATACGCCGCAGCTAAATGCACAGCAGACCATCGCCGGCGATTCCCTGTCGCTCGGCATCGCCCAGGTCCAAGCGGTGGCGGCGGATCCGCGCGGCCGGCAGCTCGAGCTTCAAGCGCGTCAATCCGCGCTTCGGCTGCGCACGTTGGCCACGAGCTGGTATCCAGCGCTCAGCATCAATGGACAGGGACAGTATCAATCCGATGTCACGGGCTTCAGCGCAGCGCTTCCGCCCAATCTGCACATCCCCACGCAGCCGCACGATACGTACGACGGACACGTCAACGCGCAGCAACCGATCCTCGACCCCACCATCTCCCCACGCGAAGCGCTCGAGCGCACGCAGCTCGCGGAATCGGAGTCGCAGGTACGCGCCACTCTCTTTGGACTACGCCAGGAGGTGAACGACGCATTCTTTGCTGCCGCGTCGCTACAGGCAAGGTCCACGGAGGTCGAGATTGCGATGCAGGACCTCCGGGAGCGGCTCCGCGATGCGCGCGATCGTGTGCGCGGTGGCACGGCATTGCCGAGCGACACGGCCATTCTTGCCGCGACGCTGCTACAGCGCCAGCAAGACTCACTGCAGCTTGGCGCCGACCGACACGCCGCGCTGGCGCGGCTCGGAGATCTGATCGGGCGGCCCGTCGCGGACGACGTACGTCTTGGATATTCGGATCTCGTGGCTGAATCGGCGCAAGCTTCGAATGCGGTCGATGGGCTCCGCTCCCGGCCGGAGTATGCGCAGTTTGCCGCCACTCGTGCGCGTCTGTCGACGCAGGAAACCGTCGATGCCGCGCAGGACAAGCCAAAGCTCTCGGCGTTTGGCCGGTGGGGCTACGGACGTCCCGGACTCAACATGCTGAACACCAGCTTCGAGACGTATTGGTTGGCGGGTCTGCAGGTGCAGTGGATGCCTTGGACGTGGGGCTCGACATCGCGCGATCGTGAGGTCCTCGCATTACAGCGGGACATCGTGACCACCAACGAGGCGGCATTCACGCGCCAGATCCGGCGGAGCATCGAGAGCGACGTCTCCACCATCGCACGGCTCGACTCCACGCTCGCCGCCGACGACCGGATCATTGCCCTGCGTGAATTGGTGGAGCGCGAGACGCGCATTCGGTTCGAAGAAGGAGTCGTGACGGCCGCCGACTACACCGACCGTAGCACCGATCTGCTCACCGCTCGACTGGCGCGCGCGCAGCATCGTATAGACCTCACGCAGACGCGCGCCCACTTCTTGACGACGCTTGGCTTGGAGGTGCATTGAACATGTTCTGGACTCAGTCGAGGCACACGGTGAGTGGGCTCGTCGCGATGCTCGCGCTGGCCGGTTGCGCGCGCGGTCCCGCTCCCGATGCCTATGGGAACATGGAGGCCACAGAAGTCGTCGTCGGCGCCGAGACGTCGGGGCGTCTGCTGAAATTCGTTCCGGTGGAGGGGAATCGGCTTGCGGCCGGCGTGCCGATGGCGGTGATCGATACGACGCCGCTGCTGCTCCAACTGCAGCAGGTGTTCGCACAACGCTCGGGCGCGGCGTCGCACGTCAACGAAGTGACGCAACAGATCGGCGTGCTGGAGGTGCAGCGCCAGATCGCACAGCGGACGTACGACCGCACGCGTCGGCTGTTCGACCAGAAAGCCGCCACCGCTCAACAGCTCGATCAGGCCGAGCGCGACTTCCGTGTTCTCGGCGCGCAACTCGACGCTGCACACGCGCAGCGCCAGTCCGCCACCCAGGATGTTGCGTCGAACGCCGCCCGCATGGCGCAGGTGCGCGATCAGATCACGCGGAGCGCGGTGTCGAATCCGGTGAGCGGAACGGTGCTGGCCACCTACACCAAGGCGGGGGAGTTCGTCCAGCCCGGCCAGCCGCTATACAAGATCGCGAATCTCGACACGCTGGAGCTCCGTGCCTACGTCACCGAACCTCAGCTCGCACACGTGCGGCTCGGCCAGGAGGCTCGGGTCACGGTGGACGTGGCGAACGGATCCGAACCGCGGCTGTCGCTGCCTGGCCAGGTGTCGTGGATCTCGTCTGACGCTGAGTTCACGCCAACCCCCATCCAGACGGTCGACGAGCGGCGTAATCTCGTGTACGCGATCAAGATCCGCGTGCCCAACGAGAAAGGTATTCTAAAGATTGGCATGCCCGCGGACGTGCGATTTGTGCCAGTGGTCGCAGCCCGGTGACGACGTCAGCGGGCGCGGCCGTCGAGGTGCATGACGTCGCCAAGCGGTACGCGACGACGACGGCGCTCGCCGGCGTGTCGTTCAGTGTGGCCCCCGGAGAGCTGTTCGGCTTCATCGGCCCCGATGGAGCAGGGAAGACGACACTGTTCCGCATTCTTGCCACGCTCGTGGTAGCCGACGAGGGTCAGGCGCAGGTGTTGGGACGCGACGTCGTGACCGACATGTGGGATCTTCGCAAACGACTCGGCTACATGCCGGGACGGTTCTCGCTGTATCCCGATCTCAGCGTGGAGGAGAACCTGCGCTTCTTCGCATCGGTATTCGGAACGACGATCGAGGACCAGTACGCGCGAATCGCGCCTATATATGACCAGCTCGTGGCGTTCAAAGATCGGCGCGCCGCCGCGTTGTCCGGGGGCATGAAGCAGAAGCTCGCGCTCTGCTGCGCGCTCGTGCACCGGCCGGAGCTGCTCCTGCTCGATGAGCCCACGACCGGTGTGGATGCGGTATCCCGACGGGAGTTCTGGGATCTGCTGGCAGAGCTCAGGAAGTCCGGTCTCACGATCGTCGTATCGACGCCGTACATGGATGAGGCGACGCGCTGCGATCGCGTCGCGCTCATCCAGCGCGGGCACATCCTGGCCATCGACACGCCCGCCGCGATCATCCGCTCTTTCGAGCGGCCGCTGTTCGCCGTACGCGCGCCGGAGCGGTATCGCACACTGGGCGCGGTGCGTCGCTTTGCCCACGCGCACTCCGTGTACCCATTCGGCGAAGCGCTGCACTACACCGACGAGCGGGCCGATGTGTCCGCGGACGTTGTGCAGCGGGAGTTGGGCGCCTTTCTGGCGTCCGAAGGGATCGCTGGGGCCGAGGTGTCGCCCACGTCGCCGACGATCGAAGACGTGTTCATCGCCCGCATGGGTGCCCCTGAGGGAGAAGACGCTGCAACACCCGGGGAGGCCGCATGACGAACGCGGCAAGCCCTTCGCTCGCCATCGACGCGCGCGACCTGACGCGGCGATTCGGCGAATTCACCGCCGTTGACCGCATCACCTTCGACGTTCGCGTTGGCGAGGTGTTCGGCTTCCTTGGCGCGAACGGCGCAGGGAAGACGACAGCGATGCGCATGCTGACGGGGCTGCTCGCGCCGAGCGACGGTCATGCGACGGTGGCCGGACACGACGTGTACACGGAAGCGGAAGCCATCAAGCGGGACATCGGCTACATGAGTCAGCGCTTCTCGCTGTACGACGATCTCACGGTGCGTGAGAACATCGTGCTCTATGGGGGGATCTACGACCTCAGCGACCGCGAGATAGTCGAGCGCATGCATCGGATTCTCGGACGGCTGGGACTCGAGCGCGCCGAGCGGTCCATGGTACGAGACCTCCCGTTGGGATGGAAACAGAAGCTGGCATTTTCGGTGGCGCTGCTGCACCAGCCCCGCATCGTGTTTCTCGACGAGCCGACGAGCGGCGTGGACCCCGTGACGCGCCGGCAGTTCTGGGAATTGATCTATGAGGCCGCACAGGCCGGAACGACGGCAATTGTCACGACTCACTACATGGACGAGGCGGAGTACTGCGATCGCATCTCGATCATGGTGGCGGGGCGGATCGGCGCCCTGGGCACGCCGGCGGAGCTCAAGCGCCGCTTTGATGTGGAGAGCATCGACGAGCTGTTCGTGCGACTGGCCCGGCCTGCCAACGGAACCGTGAAGCCCACGGAAGCCGCATGAGCGCGCTGCGCGGGCTCCTCGTGAAGGAGGTGCGCCACATCCTCCGCGATCGTCGCACACTTGCCGTGCTCGTGCTGCTACCGGTGCTCGAGGTGGTGTTGTTCGGGTACTCCATTCGCACCGACGTGCAGGACGTACGGCTCGCGGTGGTGGATCCGACGCCGGATGCGACGACGCTGGATCTGCGCTCCCGGCTTACGGCGGGCGGTGTGTTCCGCGTGGTTGCGGTGTTGCGCGACCAGCGCGAGTTGGAGCCACTGTTCCGCACGGACCGTGCACAGGAAGCGGTCGTGTTTCAGCCCGGCTTTGCCACGCAGCTCGCACGCGGACTGCCGGCGCAAATTTCTCTCATCACCGACGCGACAGAGCCGAACAGCGGCGCGGCCCGCCAGGCGTACGCGGCGGCCGTGATCCAGAACTATCAGCGCGAGCTCGGTGCGGCCCAGCGCGGCGTCGGCGCGATACGCATTGCGCCGGAGAGCCGGATGCGATTCAATCCCACGCGCGAGAGCTCGAACCTGTTCATACCGGGACTCATGGCGTACGTGCTGACGATCATTTCGGCGCTGATGACCGCGCTGTCGCTGGCACGCGAGCGGGAAACGGGGACGATGGAGGCGCTGCTCGTCTCGCCGCTCCGGCCGTGGCACATCATCGTCGGCAAGGTGGCGCCGTATCTCGGGATCGGGCTGTTGAGCATAGTACTGATCTTGGTGGAAGCGCGATTGATCTTTCACGTCCCGTTGCGCGGTAGCGTGACATTGCTCGTCGCAGAAGGATTGTTGTTCACGTTGGCGTCGCTGTCGGTGGGAATTCTCGTGTCCTCGCGGACCAATTCACAGCGGACGGCCATGATGGGCGTGCTCCTCGGAACGATGCTGCCGAACGTGCTGTTGTCCGGTTTCATCTTCCCTATTGAGAGCATGCCGGTCGTGCTGCGGTGGATCTCGGTACTGTCGCCTGCCCGGTGGTTTGTGGCGATCTCCCGCGGGATCATGCTCAAAGGAATCGGCCTGGCGTATCTCGGGCGTGAGACGGCAATCCTGGCCACGATGACGCTGGTGCTCCTCGTCATCAGCACCCGCTCATTCAAGCCGCGGCTGGACTGACGTGTACACCGGCCTTCGACGGATACTCTTTCTCGCGCGCACGGAGGTGCTCCACGTGACGCGCGATCGCGCGACGCTCACGCAGATCCTGGTGATGCCGATCGTGCAGCTCCTGGTCCTGGCCCGGGTCGCTAGCTTCGCCATCCACGCCACGCCAGCGTACGTGGTCGATTACGACCGGACGAGTACGTCGCGCGGCGTCGTCACCCGCCTCGCTGCCTCTCGGTTCTTCAGCATCATTGGGCAGTCGACGTCGCCCGACAGTGCGGACGACGCACTGCTGCACGGCACGGCGACGATCGTGCTCACGATCCCGCACGACTTCGAGGCCACACTCGTACGCACTGGGACGGCGCCGGTGCAGCTCGACGTGAACGCGGAAAAGGGGACTGCGGCGGGAATCGTCCAGTCATACGCCATGCAGATTCTCGACGCCTACTCCGGGGAGCTGACGACGCAAATGCGGCCGACCCTGGCGGCCATTCGTGCGCAGAGCACCAGTGGCAGCGGGCGTGGCGGTGTGAGCGCGCTCATACCGATCCGCGGCGTGCCAAGAATAGAAGTCCAGCGGCGTAGCTGGTACAACCCGGAGCTCGACTACACCCACTACATGGTGCCGGGAATCCTGGTACAACTCGTGACGATGATGGGCACCCTCCTCACGGCGCAGAACATCGCCCGCGAAAAGGAAGTGGGCACGCTGGAGCAGCTCAACGTCACGCCGATCACGCGTGGCCAATTCATCATTGCCAAACTGCTCCCGTTCTGGGTGCTGGCGATGCTGGATCTGGCGGTGGGGCTTGCGGTAGGGGTTGCCGTCTATCACGTGCCCATCGTGGGGAACCCTCTGCTGCTGTTCGCCGCGGCAGGCATCTACCTGCTCTCCGCCCTCGGCATTGGCCTCTATATCTCGGCGATCGTCGATACCCAGCAACAGGCGATGTTCGTCACGTTCTTCGTCATGATGGTGTACTTGTTGATGAGCGGGCTGTTCACGCCGATCGACAGCATGCCGGGGTGGGTGCAGATGGTCTCGGAGCTGAATCCCGTGCGCCATTTCATCACCATCGCCCGGGACGTGCTGCTCAAGGGCGCGGGCGTGCGGGATCTGGTGCATCCACTGCTCGTGCTGGTGATCTATGCTCCGATCGTGTTGTTCCTGGCTGTCAGGCAGCACGCCAAGCGCGCGGCGTAGATCGATTGCCCTTGGGCGGAATCGCCTCAAACGCTAGATCGCTCGAGAAGTCGTACGCCATGGATACGATCTGAAACCCGCGAGCGCGCACGCCCGTAGTATTATTGGCGCCGGCGTGGAGGCCCAATGCGCACCCTGTGGACGTTCTTCAAGATCATCGTTGGGTTCGCGATCGCGATCCCGGTCGGCATTCTGCTGCTGGCGCTCACGTTCGGCGTACTCGGCGCGCTGATCGGACTGGCGACCATGGCGCTCAAGTTCGCGGTCATCGCGGTCGTGGGTTACGGGCTGTTCCGCCTCGCGCGGTCCATGATCGCGCCGACGCCCAAGCCCGCCGTGCCGGAGATCCGCGAGCTGCCACCAGTCGATCCGTACTACGAGGCGGCGATGCGCGAGCTCAACACCGAGTTGGGACACGAGAGGCGGAACTAACGACTCCAGCCTTGGGCGGACGACTTGGTCAGTTACGCGCCAGAGTCCGAAGCGCATAGCCCTGACGCCATCGGCCGCCCAACCCGTCGCAGTGGTGCGAGCCGGCGACGTTAACGGCCGCTCATTGCATACTCCTGCACGGCGGGTTCAAGGTGCAGATTGTAAACCTCGAATTCCGTCACCTGTGGTTGCGACGTGAACCCGCCCTTGATGCCCTTCTGCAGGCGAGGCATCAGAATGCCGTCGCGGAAGCGCTCCCAGCTTTCCTTGGTATCGTGGATCGCCAGGATCGTCCAGCCACCAGCCGATGGGCCAGCCGCGTGGAAGATCTGACCCTCTGGCAGCACGCCTTTGGCAGGATGCACAGCAGCAAGCGATGCCTCGTACTGCTCCTTGGTACCGCCCGGGAAGTGATGCGTGACCGCGTATGGCATGTCGTGTTCTCCGCTCCGAAGTGAGTGTTGCCGTCGAAGGCGGAAGGCGCGCGCATGAAGCATACCGGCGAAGACGATGGCGGTCGGAGCATTGTCATCGGCGGGCTCTGCATCGTCGGTGGGGCTAGCGTCCAAACGGCGGTGCAGTCTCGTTTTGTACGCACGTGTCTACTACTGGAAAGGCGTGTCCGTGATGACGGATTGCCACGCCTTTGCAATTCGCAGCGTGGGCAGCCAGGCAGACGGAGCTGACGGTGCCTTGGAATTGCCCATCGGCGCGAAGGTCTTCGCCTTGAGATCGCCAATGAAGCCGGCATTCTCGACAAGCGGCTTGAGCGACGTCGCTCCTTCGGGGTAGCGCAGAGCAAGTACGTCCTCAAAGAACATCGCGCCCAGGTCGCGCGACCTGCCTACGACATGCGCGGCGCCGGGCTCTTCGGTGAGCGCCCATAGCGCGCCGCCTCGCCGGTTCACCGCGAAGAGCCCGACGATCGTGTTGATGCGCGTCTCGAGGTCCTTGCCGCCAGTGAACAATAGGCCGGGAACTTCACGCGCGGCGCGCGGGAGGAGCGCGCTGTAGTAGATCCCGCCTTTGTTGACGACAAACGCGGCGACGCGCTCCGGTTTCCAAGCGACGAACTCGTAGTCGAACTGCCCACCAGCCGACATGCCCCACATGAACAGTGGCGCGGTGGAGAGCTCCGCATGATTCGCCTTGGTGGCGAGCGACGTCAGCGCATCGAGGAAGGTCTGGCCGCTCCCCTTGCTGACGTCGACGTACTCCTCGATGAAACTCTGATCGTGAGGCTTGTCGGTGAACCGCACGCCGAATAGCGCAACGCGATTCTTGTTGGCAAAGGCCTGCCAGACGGTGTCCTCCACCATAGGGCGTCCGTCGCCGTTCGAGCCCGGCACGAGGGCCACGACTGTCCGGAGCGGGCCCGCGACATTCGGCAGCCAGAGCCGGAACTCGGCCTTGTCGTAGTTGGCGCCAGGCGGGCGGGACTCATCGAATGTGTGCTGTACCGTTGGTGCCTGTGCCGATGCGACGCCGACCGCGGTCGACACGAGGAGAAGTAGGGAGCGAAGGATCTGCATGTCCACTGGGCTTAAGGCCGCTCCGGTATGGCCACGAGCTTCTCCGGCGACAGCCCTTCGGCTTCTGCCTGAAAATTCACCACCACACGGTGGCTCAGCACCGGGATCGCCATCGCATTCACGTCCTCGATATCCGGCATGGCGCGCCCGTCCATCGCCGCGCGTGCCTTGGCGCCGAGGATGAGGTACTGCGACGCGCGCGGGCCGGCGCCCCAGCTGACGTACTTCTTCACCATCGCCGTCGCTTCTTCGGCGCCCGGACGCGTGGAGCGCGCCAGTCTCACGGCGTAGCTCACCACGCTTGGCGGAGCAGGCAGGCGTCGCACCAGGCGCTGCAGGTCGAGCAATTGCTGGGCGTTCAACATCGGCTTGATGTCCACGTCGAGGTCGCTCGTCGTCGCCAGGACGATGCGCTCTTCCTCGTCTCGGGTTGGATAGCCGACGTTGAGCTGCATCATGAACCGGTCGAGTTGTGCCTCGGGCAGCGGGTACGTGCCTTCCTGCTCGATGGGGTTCTGCGTCGCGAGCACGAAGAACGGTTCGGGCAATCGATGCGTCTGGCCGGCGGCAGTCACGGCGTGTTCCTGCATGGCCTGCAGCAGCGCCGCCTGCGTCTTCGGTGGGGCGCGGTTGATTTCGTCGGCGAGCACGACGTTGGCGAAGATCGGGCCTTTCACAAACTTGAACAGGCGGCGGCCCGTCGCATGATCCTCTTCGAGGAGCTCCGTGCCGGTGATGTCGCTCGGCATGAGATCCGGCGTGAATTGCACGCGCGAGAAGCTCAGGTCGAGCGCCTGTGCCACGGTCTGCACCAGCAGCGTCTTTGCCAGGCCGGGAACGCCGACGAGGAGTACGTGACCGCCGGCAAGGAGCGCGGCGACGAGATCATCGACGATCTTGTGCTGTCCGATGATGCGACGCCCGATCTGTTCGACGAGCGCCGAGTGGGCGCGTGCCAACTGGTCGAGCAGCTCGATGTCGCGTGAGTCGTCAGACGGCTTCAGTCGCGTGGCCACTCGTTGGGCTCCGGGAGGATGAGTGTGGGGAATTTAACCCCTACTTCACCACGAACTCAGCCCGTTGTTCGATGGGAAAATTGGAGCTCTTGAGCGTCGCGATGGCGATGTAGTGTCCGGCTTTCCCCTGCGGCTTCCACGATTCGCTCACGCGCATCGATTCGCCGGAGCCGAGTTGCTTGTTCTGCACGCTCTGCGTGAACAAACGCCCCGTCGACCAACGCCACACCTCGCGGCCGACGGAGTCGACGACGACGAAGTCGTATGCATGGCCGCTCGTGAAATCAATTTCCGCGTGCTTCGTGCTCGTGTTGGTCACGTTCAGCGCGAAGGTGATCTCGCGTGGTGCCACCGCGATATCCAGCTGCGACTCGAGTGTTACCCGTGCGGTCGTGCTTGGTTCGCGGTCGTGTCGTCCATGTGGGCGCACAGTGACGAGTGCGCTCCGGACTGGCAGGCGGCTGGCAAGTGTGGCAGGCGCTTCGGAGCGCGTGCGCGGGCCGCACGCAAAGGCGAGCGCGCCAGCGATAAGCAATGGGACGATCAAACGAGTGTTCATTTCCCGAGGTCGGCGGGTCGGGTCTGTCATGAAGGTGAGCGCACGACCGCTCACAAATCATGCCTCCGCGAACTTATCAACCGTAAGACGAATAGTCAACGTGAAGCGTAACAGCCGAAGTATTGGCGGATCAGGGAGTTATGTCACGAGCTCCGCCGTTCGGAACATCTTCGGTTTATGGCTGTCGCTTCGCTTGCGAAAAATTTCACAAGCTCCTAAATTCCGCGCCGCAATGGATGATGGACGAGGATCGAAACACGCAGCGCAGGGCGGCGCGTTGTCCGGGGCGGAATTCGCCGGGGTCGGCGTTCAATTCGCGGCCACAATCCTCGTTTTCGTCTTTGCGGGAACCTGGCTCGACCGGCGTTTGCACAGCTCTCCCTGGTTCCTCCTTCTCTGTGTTTTTATCGGCGCCGGAGGCGGCTTCTACTCCATGTACCGGAAAGTGACCGCCGCGCAGCGACGTGACGCACAGCACCGGTCGGAGCGGCGCCGGTGAGGCCGGCCCTGGCCCGGTATTCGGCGGCAACATGTGGTGTGGTGATCGTGGTGGGCGCGCTGCTCACGTTGGTGTTTCGCGGGCGGGGTGACTCCGCGGCCATCTGGCTCAGCGCCGCCGTCGCGATCCCGGTCCAACTCGCGGCGTCCTCGTTGGGGCGGGTAGCGGGGCTGAGTAACAACGTGATGGCGCGCATCGGCACGGGCGCGCTACTGCGGATGATGACGATCATTACGTACGCGCTGATCGTAGCCAAGGCGCTCACGGTGCCCCTGACCGCGGCGCTGGTGAGTCTCTTGACGTTCTTCTTCCTGACGACCTTGATCGAACCTTTGTTGATCAAACAATGAGATTGCGCTCGTTCCTCTCCGGCTTGTTGACGCTTGCGATATTGACGCTGCCCCTGACTCCCGCGGCGGCGCGGGCGCAGGAGCCCGGCGTGATGCCACAGTCGGAGCCCGGACATGTGATCGATAAGAAGCTCGGGCCGGCGGACATCATCATGCCGCACATCACGGACTCGAAGACGATCGACTATCCGTGCATTCGCAGCACCAGCGAGTGGGCCTGCGAGTACACGTTCCCCACGTGGAACGTCCAGATCGGCAGCAAGACAATCGATCTCGGCCTCACCAAGCACATCTTCTTCGAGATCCTCGCCGCGGTCATCGTGACGCTGATGCTCACGCTCGCGGCGCGTTCGCACGCGAAGGCGACGCACGAGCGCGGACGCCCCAAGGGCTTCGCGGCTGGCCTCGAGGCGGTGATTCTGTACCTGCGCAACGAGATCTACCTGCCGGTGCTCGGCGGACACGGCGGCGGGGCGTACGTGCCGTTCGTGCTCACGCTGTTTTTCTTCATCTTGTTCTGCAACCTGTTCGGTCTCGTGCCCTACGGTTCGACGCCAACGGGCAACATCGCCGTGACGGCGACGCTGGCGGGCATCACCTTCATCATGATCGAGGCGGCGGGCATCAAGTCGCTCGGCGCAGGCTATCTCGGCACGATCTTCTACTGGCCGCACGACATGCCGCTGATCATGAAGCTGCCGTTGACGCTCATCATGACGCCGGTCGAGATCATTGGAAAATTCACGAAGCCGTTCGCGCTCACGATCCGTCTCTTCGCGAACATGATCGCGGGACACGTCATCATCCTGGCGCTGATCGGTTTGATCTTCATGTTCGGCTTCAAGGTTGCCCTCGCGCCGTTGGCGATGGCGTTGTTCATCATGTTGCTCGAGATTCTCGTCGCGTTCATCCAGGCCTTCATCTTCTCACTGTTGGCTGCCGTGTTCATTGGACAGATCAGAGCCGCGCATCACTGAGCAGTGTGTAGTCCCGTCGGCTTTCCGCTTCACTGCCGACGGTTCGTAGCCAGGTGAATGCCTGGTGAATCCCGTTGAGCCCCGGGGCTCGGTGACGGGAGGCGTCCTGGGACGGTGCGTTCCTCGGTGCGAAGCAGTGGCAATAACTGTTCGTATAGTTTGGAGAGACACATGGCTATTCTTCCGCTTCTTCAGGCAGCTGCGTCGTACGCGCCCAAGGAGTACCAGGGTGCGTGGGCAATGCTCGGCGCCGGCATTGGCGCCGGACTCGCGGTGATCGGTGCCGGTCTGGGCATCGGCCGCATCGGTGGCTCGGCCACCGAGGCAATGGCACGTCAGCCGGAGATCGCCGGCACCATCCAGACGGGCGCGCTGATTCTGGCCGCTCTCGTGGAAGGCGTCGCGCTGTTCGCTGTGGTCGTCACGCTGCTGATTTCACTCAAGTTCTAATTGAAAGCTGCGCCCCGGGGCGCAGCTTTCAAGATCTCTCTCTGTCAATCGGGACTTCTCATTATGCGCAAGTTTTCGCTGTCTGTCGCGCTTCTCGCGCTGAACGCTACCGCCGCGCTCGCCCAGGAAGGCGGACATGCCGCGAGCGGTGGTGGCAGCCTCGTGAGCCTCCAGATCAATCTGATGTTCTGGACGCTCATAATCTTTGTCGTCCTCTTCTTCATTCTCACGAAGTTCGCGTTCGGCCCGATCACCAAGGCCGTCGAAGCACGCGAGAAGGCGTTGGAGGACGCGATCGAGGGCGCGAAGCGCGACCGCGACGCGGCCGCCGAGCTCCTTCGCCAGCATCAGGCGCAACTCGACGCCGCGCGCGGCGAGGCGCAGAAGCTGATTGCCGACGGACGGGCGCTCGCAGAGAAGATGCGCGCTGACCTCCTGGATCACACGCGCAAGGAACAGCAGGACATGCTGGAGCGCGCCCGCCGTGACATTGAAACGGAGAAGGGGCGCGCCATCATCCAGCTCCGCCGCGAAGCAGTGGACCTCGCGCTCGCCGGCGCCAGCAAGGTGATCGAGCAGAACCTCGAGAGCGCGAAGAACCGTCAGCTCGTCGAGGCGTATCTCTCCTCGATCGGTTCGCTGCAGGTCAGCCAGTAATGCGCGAGCCAACGATCGCTCGGAATTACGCCGAGACGCTGCTCGAACTGGCGCAACGAGCGGGCGACTTGCGCGGTTGGGGCGAGATGATCGACTCCGTCGCCAACGCGATGGAGTCCGATCGTCGGCTCCGCATGTTCCTCGAGTCGCCGCGCGCCAGCGCCCAGCGCAAGAACGAGATCATCCAGCGAGCGTACGGCGGGCAGTTGCCCCGCAACTTCGTACGCTTTCTGCAGGCGCTGGTGAGCCACCGCCGCCAGATGCTGATCCCGACGATCGCGCAAGCGTATCACGACCTGGTGGATCAGGTCGAAGGTCGCATCCATGCGTCAGTCACGGTGGCCCGCGAAGCAGACGATGCGGACCGTCAGCTCATCGTCGCACAGCTCTCGCGCACTCTCGGCAAGGACGTGGTGCCGCACTTCCACGTGAATCCTGGCATCCTGGGCGGCGTCATCGTGCGTGTCGGTGAAACCGTCCTCGATGGCTCCGTTCGTCGCCGCTTGGCAACGCTTCGGTCGAAGATGCTGGCGGGGAGGTAGGCGCTGGTTGGGCCGCTGGTCGTTCGTGGTTGCTGCTGGTCGTTCGTAGTCATCGAAGTCCCGGCTCGCCTCCACCTGCGGCCGGGATTTTCTTGTCCCGTTGTCCCGTTGTCCCGTGTCCGGTGTCCGGTGTCCGGTGTCCCCCCGCCACAGCGTCCTGCGCCGAGGCGTCGTATATCGTATATCTCGTCTGACCCAATATGTCTCCTCCGATCGCCGCCCCATTCGTGGAGTACGCAATGAACCGCTTTTCCCCGCCGAAGCGCCTCCTGACGCGCTTCATGATCGGCGCCGCCGGTCTCGCGGCATTCGCCCTACCTCTCGGCGCCCAGAACGTCGCCCAACAAGGGTGGAATCCGAAGGAAGTCCTCGCCAAAGAGACTTACGTCAAGCCGCCGGAGATCGTCGAGCGCATTGTCACGGCGCCGCGGAATGGCGTTGCCTTCACCAACCCCAGCCCCGACAACCGCTTCTTCCTGAAGGCGGAGAACGATGGGCTGCCCTCCGTGGACGTCTTCGGTAAGCCTCATTACCGGCTCGCGGGCCTCGAGATCGACTTCAAGGCCAATCGGGTCCGTGCGCTCACCACGCGCGGGAGCATCGGCCTCACCATTCTCGATCCCAACACCGGCGCAGCGCGCGCGATCGAGACGCCCAAAGGCGCCGTAGTGAATGGGGCGACGTGGTCTCCCGACGGCAAATCGATCGCCTACATCGCCAGCTTCGACGCGGCTACGCACGTCTATGTCGCCGACGTCGCAACGGGCAAGTCGGTGCAGATCACGAAGACGCCGTTGCTTGCCACTCGCGTGACCACGCTCGATTGGACGGCGGACAGCAAGTGCATCGTTGCCGTGCTACTCCCCGACAACCGTCCCGCCGAGCCGAAACGGCCAGCGATCGAGACGGGGCCGCTCGTGCGCACGAGCGAGGCGGGCAAGGTGCTCCAGAACCGCAACTACGCGAGCCTGCTGCGCGACCCGTACGACAAGGATTTACTCGACTACTACACGCTCGGTCAGCTTGCGCTCATCGATGTGAAATCCAAAGCGGTGAAGAAGATCGGCGCGCCGGCGCTCATCACAGCCGTCGATGCGTCGCCCGATGGCCAGTATTTCCGCGTCACGCTGCAAGTGAGGCCCTACTCGTATCTCGTGCAGGTCACGAGTTTCGGCACCGTGGAGCAGCTCTGGGACGCGACTGGCAAAGTGATCACGGTACTGGCGAAGCGCCCGCTCAACGAAGGTTCGGCCGGCGGAAGCGACTCGACTGGCGGGTTCGGTGGACGCGGCGGCGCGCAGTCGGATACTGCCAAGCGCAACCTGCAGTGGAATCCGGTTGGCCCGGGTCTGGTGTACCTGTTGTCCGAAGCGCCGGCAGCCGGCACTGGCGGACAACGTGGCGCAGCGCCGGCGGGCGGTCGCGGTGGCCGGGGCGGCGCGACGGCGGCGCGGAAGGATCGGCTGTACACGTGGCTGCCGCCCTTTGGTGCGAATGACGCCAAACAGATCTTCGAGGCGAACAGTCGCATCACGTCCGCCGAGTTCAGCCCAGACGGCAAGACGCTGTTCGTGGCTGAGGGGACCGATCTGTACGCGGTTCGTCTCGCGGATCCGGCAAAGCATTACGAGATTGCGAAGGGCGCCTCGATCGCTGCTGGCCGCGGCGGCCGCGGTGGAGCGGGTGGCGCCGGCGGTGGTCGCGGCAATGTGAGCGACTCGGCGTTCTTCAACAACCCGGGAGCGCTCCAGACAAAGCGCGGAGCGAATGGCGTGCCGGTCGTGCGGGTGGCCTCCGATAACAAGAGTGTCTTTCTCGAGGGCACCAAGTACTTCCCCGACTGGAACAAGCAGGCACCGCACAACTTCGTGGATCGCGTCGACTTCGAGAGCGGGCAGAAGACGCGTCTGTACGAAGGAACGAGTGACGTCGCGGAAGATGTCGTTGCGCCGCTCGACGACGACTACAACAAGGCGATCGTGTTGCGGCAGTCGCCGTCGATGATCTCCGATTCGTATTTGCGCGACATGAAGACCGGGAGCGAAACGAAGCTCACGAAGAATGTGGACGTCGCGCCCGAGGTGACGCAGGCTATTCGGAAGCGTTTGCTCGTCGAACGTCCACGGGACGGTTACAAGTTCTATATCGACGTCACGCTGCCCAAGGATTATCGCGAGGGCACGCGTCTGCCGGGCATCATCTGGTTCTATCCGACGGAATTCTCGACGCAGGCCGAGTACGATCAGCGTCGTCGCACGACGAACATCAATCAGTTCGCCAACGTTGCGCCGCGCAGCCCTGAAATCTGGGTGACGCAGGGGTACGTCGTCATTCAACCGGTGGACATCCCGATCGTTGGGCCGGCTGGGCGCATGAACGACCATTATGTGGACGAGCTACGCGAGGATCTCGATCTCACCCTCGAGGCGGTGGAGAAGGCTGGCTACCTCGACCGTGGTCGCGTGGGAATCGGCGGCCATAGCTATGGGGCGTTCAGCACCGTGAATGCGATGACCCACACACCGTACTTCAAGGCGGGCATCGCCGGCGACGGCATGTACAACCGTACCCTCACGCCGTTCAACTTCCAGAACGAACGTCGCACGTTGTGGGACGCCAAGGACACGTACCTCGAAATGTCGCCGTTCCTGTATGCCGACCGGTTGAGTGGTGCGCTGCTCATGTACCACTCGCTCGAAGATCAGAACGTCGGCACCGACCCGATCAGCTCGATTCGCATGATGCAGGCGCTGCAGGGGCAGGGGAAGCAGGCGGCGTTGTTCATGTACCCGTACGAGGATCACGGCCCCGCGACGCGCGAGTCCGACCTCGACCAGTGGGCGCGGTGGATCGCGTGGTTCGACATCTACGTGAAGAACCCGGTCCAGAAGGAAAGCAAGGCGGCAGTCGTGCCGTAACGGATCGGCGTCCGTGGCGACGCCATGACGTGTGCTGAAAACGCCCGGGAGGCTCTGAGAGCCTCCCGGGCGTTTTCTTCTTCGGACGACTACTTGTCCTTCGATCCCATGAAGTCACCGGCCTTCTTGGTGACGTCGGCGAACCGGCCCCCGGTTACCGAGTCGATCTGCCCGGCGACGGGTGCCGGCAGCTTCGACTTGAGAAACGTGACGACCGAGTCCGCTGCGAGCTTCGCCTTGTCGGCCGGAATTCCCGCGTGCTGCGTGACCTGTTTGATCAGCTCATCCTTGTTCATCTCATTCATAATTCCTCCTTGTGACGACTGTAAACAAACTCGACCAGCCGTTGAATGGGAAAAGCGAACGCATTCCAGTGTACGTGGCGCGTTCGTCTTGCCTATCGGGATTCTCGTGTCAGGTCATGCGGGAATACGGACTTGCGTTTGACATCGCACATGGGTTGAGCAAGCTCTCACCGCGCGGAGGACGGGTTCAGTCCGCCAGCGCCACGTGCTCGAGTCCGCCTGACGCGACGTCCTGAACGGCTACGGCCGCAGGGGCGGTGCGGCGTTGGGCCGCCCCGGACCGCGCCGTGACACCGAATCTGGTGTCGGCGCCGTCCGTCGGCCGGTGCTGAAATCCCAACTTGCATGCCCGCCCGGCATTGGGCTGTCGATTTCCAGTCGGCCGAAGTGCAACACGACCGTTTCGTCCAGCGCGCCCTGCGCCTGAAGTTGTCGCACGAGCAACGCCTGTCGCTGGCGCGCCAGCTCCAGACGCTGCTGGAGTTCCGACGCTATTGCGCGCGCATGGGCCAGATCCTGGCGCGTGGTGACATGGCTCTTGCCAAGTTCTTCCGCCGTGGCAAGCTGCCGCTGCGCTTCCTGGGAGTCGGCGTTGAGCTGCGTCAGCGTCTCCTGCTGCGAGATGCGCTGCTGCTCGAGCGCCACCCGAGCGCTGGACAACGAAATGTGATCCGAAACGACGACCACGTCGCTGAGGTGAACGGTCAGCGTCGCGGCGCCGAGCGAGTCAAGCACCTCGATCGTGCCGGACGGCGCGCGGGCGCCGCTCGCACCGAGACGGATGAGGTCCCCCGAGAACGCGCCGGCCTGTTTCACGAACTGAATCTCGGCCGCCGCCGCCGACCCGTCGGGCCATGGCGCCTGTTGCGTGACGCCGAGGTCGAACGACCGCGCATCGAAGCGCGCGACGGTGGCTGAGTCGATCTGGAGCGTGACGCGCGCGGAGGGCATCGTGGCCGGCGTCTGCCCCATCGCCGCCGCCGCCGCGACGACGAGGACGATGGCGGCGAGTGTGACGTGCCAGGTGCCGCCGACAATTGGGGCGAGCGCGTTGGGGCGGGAAAGTGCCATGCACTGAAATTAGTCGGGCTTGCAGATACAATTCGACCATGATTCAGCTTCTCGGACTGCTCGCTCTGCTTCAGCAAGGCACCTATCAGGGCGCGACGACACCGCCCTCCGGCGACACGACCGGCTATTGGCAGCAGCACGTGCACTATCAGATCGTCGCCACGCTCGACGAGTCGCAAACCAAGTTGCGCGCGGATGGCACGTTGGTGTACACCAACCAATCGCCCGACACGCTGCGTGAGATGTACTTCCACCAGTACCTGAATGCGTTTCGTCCAGGCTCCAAGTGGAGCGCGGCCGACGCCCGCGAAAACCGCGTTCGCTTTCAGTATCTTGCCGAACCGAATTTCGGCTACGAACGACTCACGCAGGCGCCGACCGTCAACGGCACGCCGGTAATCATCGACTATCCCGGCACGCCCGACAGCACCGTCATGCACTTCCGCCTGCCGAAGCCTCTCCCGCCCGGCGATTCGGTGCAGATTCACTTTGCGTGGGACGCGCGTCCGTCCACGGTGACACGCCGACAGGGGCGCCGCGGCCGCACGTGGGATTTCGCCCAGTGGTATCCGAAGGTCGCCGTGTACGATCGCGGCGGCTGGGAACCAAACCCGCTCATCCCGGCCGGCGAGCTGTACGGCGAGTTCGGCACCTACGACGTGACCATGATCGTGCGCGACGATCAGGTCCTGGCGTCCACGGGTGTTCCCGTGTCCGGCGATCCAGGATGGGCGCGGGTGTCGCGGAATGGACCGCCCCATCTGGCCGCGAGCGCCTATCGTGAGCAGCCGGCCGGCAGTGCGCTGGTGGTTCCCGATGGCTACCGCGCCGTGCGATTCGTTGCCGAGAACGTGCATCATTTTGCCTGGAGTGCGTCGCCGGATTATCGCTATGAGGGCGGCGTGTATGTCCGACACGTCGGCCGGATGCATTTCCCCACGTGGGACACGGTTGCGGTGCACGTGCTGTACAAGGCAGGCGACGACAGCACGTGGGGCGGCGGACGCGCGCTCGAGCGCACGATGTTCGCGCTCCGTTGGCTCGAGTCGATCTGGGGACCGTACGCCTATCCGCAGCTCTCGAACGTGCATCGCCTCGATCCCGGCGGCACCGAGTTTCCCATGATGATCATGGACGGATCGGCGTCGCAGGGGCTCATTCTCCATGAAAGCGGGCACGTGTTCACCTATGGCATCCTCGCCAACAATGAGTGGAGGTCTGGCTGGATGGACGAGGGGCTCACGGATTACCAGACGGACTGGGCGCAGCGTCTCACACCGCAGGAGCGAATCGGCCGGGTGCTTGAGCCGCCGCGGCTGCCGGAGGGGTATCGCGTGAATGCCGTCACGATTCCGGGGAACGACAGCACGAACCTCTCGCAGTGGTCGCTCGAGGTACACGGGCGCGCACAACCCATCGGTACGAATTCCGCCGATTTTCGCGAGTTTGGGATCTATAACGAAATGATCTACAATCGTGCGAAGTTGATGTACGGACAGCTTCGCGATGCCATGGGCGACACGGTGTTCCACGCCTTCCTGCATGACTACTATGACCGCTGGGCGCTCAAGCACGTGGACGAGCGCGCCATGCGCGCATCGGCCGAACGCGCCTACGGCCGCCCGCTCGGCTGGTTCTTCGACGAGTGGGTGCACGGCACGGGATTGATGGACTACGCGCTCGGACCTGTGGGCGTCAATACCGACGGCACGCGGTACGAGACGATCGCGCGCGTGGACCGCCGTGGCGAGTTGCGGCATCCGATGCCGGTCGGGGTGTTGACCTCCGCGGGATGGACGGTTGCCCGGGGCGATCCGCTGATGGATCACAGTTACGTGCACGTGTTCACGCCGGACCGCCCACTGTTGGTGCAGCTCGGACCCGAACCACGTGACGTGGGACTGGGATAGGCGCAACGACATCAACGCCAGTCTTCTGATCAGCGTGCGCGAGCCGCGGATCACGTACAACTGGCCATACCTCAATCAGACCGACCGAGCGCACACCATCGTGGCGCTCGCGCCCGCTGCATGGTACAGCGACCCGCAGGGCGCGGTGTTCGGCATTCGTGCCAAGACCAATTATTTGTCGACAGTCGACATCTACGACGGCGGCATCGCATTCGCTACGCGCGCGCCGCGCGCATCGAACGGCCAGTCGCCGAGCATCGCGACTCGCGCGCAGGTGTGGGCGCGAGCGGAGAACCTCTATCTCCCCGGAATGGAGCGCCCGCTGATGGACTATGGCGGCGCGTTCAATTACCTCGACGGTCTGCTCAAGCTTGATGTGTTCCGGAAGTGGGATCTGAGCCCGTACATCTTCAATCCGGGGCCGGCGATCACGGCCAAGGCATACGTCACCGTCGCGATGCCGAGTGACTCGCTGTTGCTGCCGGAGCAGTGGTCGAATGCGAACGTGGCAGAAATCGGTGGTTCGGGCGCCTACCGAAGCGTGGTCACTGCGGATAGCGAATACACGACCGTGCGGGCTTCCCTCGCCGGAGGGTTGGCGTCGGACAACTCCTCGACGACCGCCGAGCCAACGCGCGGCTATCTGCGCGCCGAGGGCTCGTTGGGGCTGGTGCGCTCGCTCGTGAGCACGACTTCGCAGCTCCACGTGCGCGTGTATGGCGGGTTGGCGCACAACGCGCCCCGACAGCGGGCGATCTTTGCCTCGTCATCCGATCCGTTCGAGACTTTCAACAACGATCTCTTCCGTCCGCGCGGTGCACTCCTCAAACAGAGCGGCGTGAACTATCTGCCGATCGGCGGTGCGGGTCTCCGCGGATTCGGCTTCGATGTGCCGCTCGATGGCGTCGTGGCAGCGAACGGGGAAGTCGTGCAGCAGGTGGCGAGCGCGCATGGCTCGTGGGGGCGCGGCTCCCTGTCCGTGAGCGTCTTCGGCGATGCCGGTATTGCCTCATCGAGGCAGATCGCGCTCGACAACGCGCTACTCACGGATGCTGGCGCAGGTCTGATCGCCCGGGGAAGACTCTACGATCGCGACGTCTACGTGCGTTTCGATGCGCCGGTCTTCGTGAATCAATCAGGCCTTGCCGTGGGACACGGGTTGGGGGGACACGGATCCATCGCGCCACGGTGGACGATCACGGTAGGGGATTTGTGGTAGAGAGGGGACAAGGGTTTATTTCGCGCATGTCCGACCCATCCGTCAGCCGTCGCGCCTTTTTCACTAGCGGCCTCTTCAAGGTCGTGGGCCGGGCCGTGAACGCGCTGGGCAACGGAGTCGTGACGCGACAGTATGTGCGTCCGCCCGGCGCGTTGCCGGAGGCGGCGTTTCTCGCGGCGTGCACGCGCTGTGGGGACTGCATCACGGTCTGTCCCGTTGCGGCAATCACGCGCGTCGGAAGTGACCACGGCCTTGCGAGCGGCACGCCGTTGCTGCAGCCGGCACTCGACGCCTGCGTGATGTGTGCGGACATGCCCTGCGCAGGCGCGTGTCCCACCGGCGCGCTCGAAGTGCCGCCGGACGGTTGGGCTCGGGTGCACTTTGCGTCTGTTGCGATCGACGATCGTTGCATCACCAATCGCGACGTCGAGTGCGGCGTCTGCGCGCGGGTGTGTCCGGCTGGACCGGACGCCATTCACATCGACACCGACGGTCATCCGCGGATTGGCGCCGCCTGTACTGGCTGCGGCATCTGTGTAGCCGCATGCGTCACCGAGCCCAGCTCCATTCACCTTACTTGATTACCATCACCATATGAGCGAGCGCGCCACCATCACGCACGTTCCGAAACCCTGGGGCCACGAGACGATCTGGGCGCGTACCGACGCCTACGTCGGCAAGATTCTGCACATCAAGGCGGGACACGCCCTGTCCGTGCAATATCACAACGTGAAAGACGAAACTGTCTATCTGCTTTCGGGAGAATTGATCTACCGCATCTGGGAGCATGACGAGCCGCGCGACGTCGAGCTCCGGCTCGGCGAGGCGTTTCACGTCACGCCCGGCACGATCCACCAGATGGAAGCCGTGACCGATTGCGACATCATCGAAGTGTCGACACCACACCTCGACGACGTCGTCCGCCTCAAGGACCGCTACGGTCGGGAAGGGACCAGCAACCCATGAAGGTCATCATTCCGCTTGCGGGGAAAGGCACGCGCCTGCGCCCGCACACGCACATCACGCCGAAGCCCATGCTCAAGATTGCCGGCAAGCCGGTGATCGACTACGTGATGGAAGATCTGCAACGGCTCGGCGATGTCGAGCAGGTCATCTACATCACCGGGCATCTCAAGGACAAGGTCGAAGCCTACGCGCGGGCCACGTATCCGTTCGACGCCGTGTTCATCGAGCAGAAGGTGCAGGACGGCACGGCGGGCGCGGTTGCGCTGGCTCGCGAGTTCGTGGACCAGCCGGTGTTCATCATTTTCGTGGACACGATCTTCGACGCCGACCTTTCCGTCGTGAAGACCACCGACGCAGACGGGATCATCTGGGTGAAGACGGTCGAGGACTACCAGCGCTTCGGCGTCGTGGTCACCGACGCGGATGGTAACATGACGCGGATCGTCGAGAAGCCGTCCACGCCGGTATCCAAACGAGCCAACATTGGGCTGTACTATATCAAGAACTGGAAGCTGCTGTACGAGGGAATTGACTGGACGCTCCGGCAGCCGAAGAACAAGGGTGAGTACTATCTGACCGACGCGTTCCAGTACATGATCGACCACGGCGCCAAGATCAAGGTGATCGACGTCGAAGGATGGTACGATGCGGGCGAGCAGGGAACGCTCCTGGAGACCAACCGCACGATCCTCGAGCGGGGCCGTGCGCGGCGACCGACCTCGGTACCCGACGGGGTCACCGTCATCGATCCGGTGTACGTGGAGGACGGTGTGACGCTCCTGGCGTCGACGATCGGCCCGAACGTCTCGATCAGTGCCGGCGCGCAGATCGAAGGTTCGGAACTGCGTGACACCATCGTTGGCGCCGGCACCAGGATTACGAACTCTCTGCTCACGAAATCGATCGTCGGCGATGCGGCCATCGTCGAAGGCGCCCGCGGACAGGTGAACATTGCCGATCACTCGGTAGTGCGGCTCGAGTCCTGACCGCATGATTGCCGTCCGCGAGCTGTCGAAACTCTACGGCTCGTTTCCTGCCGTTCGAGGCATGTCGTTCGAGGCGGGTGCCGGCGAGGTGCTTGGCCTCGTCGGCCCGAACGGTGCCGGAAAGACGACGACGCTTCGCTGCCTGGCCGGCATCATCGGTCCGTCTGCCGGGAGCGTCGCGATCGGCGGGCACGACATCGTCACGGATCCGATTGCGGCCAAGCGGGCGCTCGCGTTCATTCCCGACGAGCCGCACCTGTTTGACTACCTCTCCGTCGAAGAACATCTGCGCTTCATTGCGCGGCTGTATGGCGTGGACGACGTCGAGGTGCGCATGCCTCGACTGTTGCACGAGCTCGAGCTCACCGACAAACGGCAAGCGCTGCCCGGAGAACTGTCGCGCGGCATGCGCCAGAAGCTCGCGATTGCCTGCGGCTTGCTGCACGACCCCTCCGTCCTGATTCTCGACGAGCCGCTCACCGGCCTCGATCCAGGAGGCATGCGGCGCATGCGCGAGACGATCGCCGCGCGCGCCGCGGCCGGCGCGGCGGTCATTCTCAGTTCGCATCTGCTCTATCTGGTCGAGGAACTGTGCACCAAGCTACTCGTCGTGCGGCGCGGCGAGCGCGTCGCCTACGGCACCCTTGATGAGATCATTGGAGCGCATCCAGCGCTTGCCGGCCGCTCGCTCGAAGACGTGTTCCTGGCGCTGACCGGCGACGAAACGCCAGCGCAGTGAACGCGTTCCTCTACCTGACCGCGAGCTCGGCGCGCAACCGTCTGCGCTTCGCGCTGCGGCGCGCACGCAGCCCTCGATATGCCATCGCACTCGCGGTCGGCGTGCTGTACGTCTATGCCTTTCTGGTGCGTCCCGTCAACCGCGGCGGCTCGGTGCCGATGTTCCTCGGCCAGCCGGCGGAGATGATCGTCACCCTCCTCGCTGTCGTCACGCTCATGGGTTCCTGGGTGTTTGGCGCGGACGCGACAGCGCTCGCTTTTACGCCGGCCGAGGTCTCGATGCTCTTCCCGGCGCCGCTGTCGCGGCGCCAGCTCATTGCCTACAAGCTGTACCGCTCGCAGGTCGCCGTGATGATCAACGCGATGATCTGGGTGTTCGTGCTGCGACGCGGCGGCACGCTTCTGCCGGCGCCCCTCCGCGCGGTCGGCCTGTGGGTGCTGTTCTCGACACTCAGCC
The DNA here is from genome assembly GCA_963817955.1 of uncultured Gemmatimonadaceae bacterium. Taxonomy (GTDB): domain Bacteria; phylum Gemmatimonadota; class Gemmatimonadetes; order Gemmatimonadales; family Gemmatimonadaceae; genus JAQBQB01. The sequence goes on along the minus strand of CAWFQK010000002.1, from coordinate 454,679 downwards.
TCCATCGGTTGGGAGCGGCATTGGTCCGGACCTCCTGGCGCGAGCATGGCGGCTCTGGCGCGCGGCGGAACATTGTCTCGCTCGCTGCGTTCGGCGTGGTGCTGGTGTTGATTGCCGCCGGTCTGATCGAAGCGCGTGGCCCGCTTCTCGACGCCGACGCGCCGCACGTGTTCTTTACCGCGCTCGGTCACGTGCTCGCCACCGCACCGGCGTACTGGGGATTGTACCTCTTCCATCTGGTGGTCGCGCCGACATTCGCGCACAACGTATCGGAGTGGGGCCGCGCGATCGTGCCTGCCGCCGGCGTGCTGGCGCTCCACGCGTGGTGGGTGCTTCGCACGGATGCCGCGTTCGAGGACGCCGCGATCCAGGCGTCGGCCGAGCGCGCGCGGAAGATCGAGGCGATGCGGGCCCGTCGTTCGGGCGCGACCGTCGCCCCACGCACTGCTGGTTCGACACTTCGTCTGGCCGTGCGCGGCCACCCGGCCATGGCGATCTTCTGGAAGAACATGCTCTGCCTTCGGCGAACGGCTCAGCTCCGCGTGTTCATCGGCCCGTTCGTCATGGCAATTGCCATTGGCTTTACCACTACGAGCGAAGGAGCGACTGCGGCCGAGACCGTGGCTGCGTGTTCGGTTTCCCTGGCCGCGCTGCTGCTCCTCTTTGGCGGCCGCATGATTCGCAATGATTTGCGACATGATATGAAACACCTGCCGCTCCTCAAGTCACTTCCCATTCCGTCGGAGCAGATCGTGCTCGCCGAAGTCGCGTCGTCGGCGGTGCCGATGGGAGCCATCCAGGCCGCTCTGGTATTGGTTGCCTATATCGCGCTGCTTCTGTCGCCCACGCGTCCGCTCGTGGGAGAACTGGGCGCCCTGGCACTTGTGTCGCCCGTCGCATTGCTGGCGCTCAACGCTGCGCTCCTCACGATCCAGAATGGCATGGCGGTGCTGTTCCCCGCGTGGGTCCGCCTGGGTCCCAACGTGAGCACCGGCGTCGAGACCCTCGGACAGAATGTGCTCGGTACAGTCGCCAATCTCATCGCGCTCGCGCTCGCGCTGATTGTGCCCGCGCTCATCGCGTGGGGCGTCGTTGGTGGGTTGCACCAAACGCACGGCGCGGCGATCGGCCTCGTGGCCCTGCTGGCGTCGTGCATACTCGCCGCCGAGACGTACCTGGCAATGCTGTATCTCGGTCGCGTGTTCGCCCGCGCTGAGCCGGCGCAGACAGACTGATACCGATTTTGTTACGGCGGTAACGGTAGTTTCAACCGCCCCGTTTACACCATGCCCGCGGTGGTCATGACGATCGTGAGGGCTCGCGCCACACCGATCGTGCCGTGAACGTTGTCAAACCACTCGGCGTGCGTGTGGGCGTCGCCGCCCCGTCCGCCGGCACCGATCGCGATAGCCGGAATGCCCTGGCTGATCGGCACATTCGCATCGGTGGAGGCCAGCGCGAGATCGGGTTGCCGTCCCACGAGGCGTGTCGCCTCCATGGCGGCGCGCACCAGTGCATGATCCTTTGGGGTCTCGCCGCAGGGGCGTGATCCAATGGACTCTATGCGCACGCTGAGCGCGCGTGTTCCCATGGCACGTTTGCCATTCTCGTCGCCCGCCGCCATGTGTGCGATCGTATGAATGGCCTGTTCGAGCTCGTCGAGCTGTAGGGCCGATGTCGACCGCAGATCGATTTCCAGCCACGCCGCATCGGGAATCGAATTCACCGATAGTCCGCCGCCAATACGGCCCACCGACAGCGTCGTGCGCGGCGACGTCGGCAGAGTGAGCGACGCCAAACGTGCTGCCGCCCCGGCGGCGGCATGCACCGCGTTCGCCACGCCGTACGCAGCCCACGAATGCCCCCCCGGGCCAGCGAACGATACGCGAAATCGCCGCGACCCCAGCGCGCGATGGATGATGCGTTCGTCGCCCGCGCCGTCCAGCGCGACCACGGCGTATGCCTCCCGGCCGCGGTCGGCGAAGTAGTGTTTCGCGCCGCGCAGATCGCCCAACCCTTCTTCGCCCGTCGTGGCCACGAATTCGATCGGATGCAGCGACTGCAACCGCGTGCCGTCGATCTCGGCGGCCAGCGCCAGCATCACGGCGAGCCCTCTGCCGTTATCGTTGATCCCCGGGCCGATGAGACGTGCACCATCGCGCCGAACGGCGAGATTCGTCTCGCGTGGAAAGACCGTGTCGAGATGCGCACAGATGACCACGGGCGGCAAAGCCTTTGCGCCGTCGCGACGGCCAATGACGTTGCCTGCCTCGTCGGTGTGGATCTGTGATAGTCCGCAATCCTGATATCGGCGCGCCACCCAGCAGCCGCGCTCATGCTCTTCGCCGGTGGGCGCAGCGATCTGCGCCACGGTGATCTGTGTGCGGATGATCGCATCATCGCGCGCCGCCAGCCGCGCGCGCGCTGCTGCGAGCGAACGGTGCGTGGCGGTGGTCTCCGACGGTGACGGCGCGCGCGTTGCCATGCCTACATTTGCTACCCGTCTCGGGCTAATCGCAAGTGGTAGATTCGAATCTCATGACGACACCGAACACCGACCCCGGCCAGGACAATTCGCCGCCCCGGCTCGGCCGCAACGTGTATGTCCTCGCCGCGGTGAGCTTCTTCACCGATGTCTCGAGCGAGATGATCTACCCGTTATTGCCGGTGTTTCTCACATCGGTCCTCGGTGCGAGCGCCGGGTTCATCGGGGCGATCGAGGGGACGGCAGAATCAGTGTCCGCGCTGCTCAAGCTGGCGAGCGGCTGGTGGTCCGATCGGGTGCGCCGCCGCAAGCCGCTCGTCGTGGCCGGCTACCTGATCGCCTCCGCCGTGCGCCCGCTCGTTGCCATCGCCCAGTCGGCGAGCCAGGTGTTGCTCATTCGGGTGAGCGATCGCGTGGGCAAGGGTATCCGCAATTCGCCTCGCGATGCACTGATCGCCGATTCGGTGCACCCGACCGTGCGCGGCCGGGCGTTCGGCGTGCGGAGCGCCGCTGACAACGCGGGGGCGTTGCTCGGCCCGCTCATCGCGTTTGGCATCCTGTCCTGGTGGCATGTACCGCTGCGTACGGTGTTCTGGCTGGCGGCGATTCCCGGCGCCATCGCGGTGTTCGTCGCGCTCTTTGGCATTCGCGAGGTGGCGCGTCATAGGCCGGCGGCGAGTAGCCATCTGGAGCTCCAGGGGCACATGGGCGCCCGCTTCTGGTCCTTTCTCGGCGTGATCTTCGTCTTCACGCTGGGGAATTCGACCGACGCGTTCCTGCTCTTGCGCGCCAAGCAGCTTGGCGTGGCAGTCGCGTTGGCGCCAATTCTCTGGGCGCTGCTCAATGGCGTAAAGAGCGTCTTCAACGTGCCGGGCGGCGCGCTCTCCGACCGTATCGGCCGGCGACCGACGGTGATCGCCGGGTGGCTGGTATACGCGACAGTCTACTTTCTGTTTGGCCGAGCGACGCAGGCGTGGCACGCTTGGGGACTGTTTGCCGCATACGGACTGTACTTCGGTCTCACCGAAGGCTCGGAGCTCGCCCTCGTGGCCGATGTCGTTCCGGCCGCGCGACGGGGTGCGGCGTACGGCTGGTACTATCTCGCCATCGGCATTGGCGCCTTGCCAGCGTCGCTGCTCTTCGGTCTGCTCTGGGACCGGTTCGGGTCCATGACGGCATTCGACGTCGGGGGCGCGCTCGCGCTGATTGCCGCCGTGGCCATGCTTTTCCTGCCGCGATCGAAACCCTGATCAGCAGCAGCGCGACCCGGGGCGGCTGTACCGATCGTCGAGCCGCTGTCGCATGAATTCATCACGAGACAGGGCTTTCGTGCCCGGATGCCGCATCGTCAGGTGCGACAGGTAGTGCTCGTAATCCGGAACGCCAATGACGCGCCGGAGCACGGCGGCAGCGCGCGCGACCATGGCGCGCGCCGCGCGTTTCATTTCATGAGTCCGCACGATCAATCTCCCGCGGGCGCAAGGGCCTGGAACGGGACCTCGGTGGAGACGAGGGGTTTCCGCCCGCCGAGTACGGCGATCCATTCGCGGATACTGTCGGCAAGAATCACGACCACCGAGACCATGAAGAACGCCGCGACGGCTGCGTCGAGATAGTCGTTGTAGATCATTCGGTGGGCATCGCTCACGGTCTTGACCGCGGCCGGCAGGACGCCGCTCGCCACGTTGCCTTCGATCAGGTGCGCGTGCGAGAGAAACCCGAGCTTTGGATCAGCCGAGAACAGCTTGTCCCACCCGGCGGTCATCGTCACCAACGTGAGCCAGGCGAGTGGAGCAAGCGTGACCCAGACGTACCGCACCTTGCCCATCTTGATGAGCACCGTCGTGCCCAGGCAGAGTGCGACTGCCGCGAGGAGCTGATTAGAGATCCCGAACAGCGGCCACAACGAGTTGATGCCGCCAAGGGGATCGAGCACACCCTGATACAGAAAATTGCCCCAGAGTGCGACGACGACTGCGCTCGATACCACCACGGCGGGGTACCATGATACGCGCCCGAACGGCTCCCAGACGTGGCGCCCCAGGTCCTGCAACATGAATCGTCCGACGCGCGTTCCCGCGTCGAGCGTGGTCAAGATGAATAGCGCTTCGAACATGATCGCGAAGTGATACCAGATCGCCATCGCCGTGCCGCCGCCGAGCGCGTTCGCGAAGATGTGCGCCATGCCGAGCGCCAGGCTGGGCGCTCCCCCGGTGCGTGACAGCAGCGACGACTCGCCCACCTGCCGCGCCAGATGCTGCATCTCGGCAGGGTCGAGCGTGAACCCCCAATGCCGTACCGCCTCGGCGGCGCTTGCGGCCGTGGCGCCGATCGCGCTCGCCGGTGCATTGATGGCGAAGTAGACGCCCGGTGTCAGCGCGCAGGCGGCGATGAGCGCCATCACGGCCACGAACGACTCCATGATCATGCCGCCATAGCCGACCATGCGCGCGTCAGTCTCGCGTTCCAGCATCTTCGGCGTCGTGCCCGATGCGATGAGCGCGTGGAATCCCGACACCGCTCCGCAGGCGATGGTGATGAACGCGAACGGAAATACCTTTCCGGCAAAGACCGGCCCCGAGCCATCGGTGAATTGCGTGAGCGCCGGCATCTGCAGCGGCGGCAACGCTATGAGAATGCCCGCCGCCAGCCCGAATACCACTCCAATCTTCACGAATGCCGAGAGATAGTCGCGCGGCGCGAGCAGCAACCAGACCGGTGCGACCGACGCGGCGAAGCTGTAGATCATGATCGCGATCGCCAGCGTCGTCCCGCTCAGCGTGAAGGTGGACGCGAGCGAGGCACTCTCCGACACCCAGCGTCCGCCGTAGAGTGCGGCAACCAACAGCACCAGGCCCATGGCGCTCGCTTCGAGCACACGTCCCGGCCGCACCCAGCGCAGGTACACGCCCATCAGCATGGCAATGGGGATGGTCAGCGCGATAGTCACCGTTCCCCATGGGCTCGACTTGAGCGCATTGACCACCACCAGCGCGAGTACGGCGAGGAGTACGATCATGATGCCGAGCACCGCCACGAGCGCCGTTACCCCCGCTACCGGCCCGATCTCCTCGCGCGCCATCTGTCCGAGTGACTTTCCGTCCCGCCGCACAGACGATGCGAGTATCACGAAGTCTTGCACCGCACCGCCGAGCGCCACGCCTACCACAATCCAGATCACGCCGGGCAGGAACCCGAATTGCGCGGCGAGCGTTGGCCCCACGAGCGGACCGGGCCCGGCAATCGCCGCGAAATGGTGTCCGAACACGATCCACCGGTTGGTCGGCACGAAGTCGCGGCCGTCGTCCAGTCGCACCGCGGGGGTGGCGCGGTTGGCATCGAGCGCGAAGATCTTCGACGCCAAGAACTTGCTGTAGAATCGATACGCCACGGCGTAGCTGCAGAGAGCCGCTGTGAGCAGCCATGCGGCATTCACCGTCTCGCCGCGCGATAACGCCAGACGCGCGAACGCCGCGGCTCCAAGAATAGCCACCAGCGCCCAGAGGCCGGCGCGGAACAACTTTGACATTGAGGAGTGACTCCGGAGAGGGGCGAAGCTCGCGGCCAAATTGTCGCATGAGGAACGTGACTACAAGGGGCCACCCATTATCTTCCGCCCATGCGCCTCCCCTCCGTCCGCCTTCTCTTCGCGATCGCGTTCGTCGCGGCGTGTGGCGGGACGCCGGCGCCCAACACCGCGCCGGAGCCCTCCGAGCACGCACTCTCGGGTTTGGCGGGGCAGCCCATCGTGGTCTTGCCGACCTACGCCGTCACCATTGCGCCGGAGCTAGGGTGGGCCGCGGCCATCGGCTCGCCGACGGCTGTGAAGCGTATGTTGGATGCCGACATCCTGGCCGCGCTCGACGAACGTGGCCTCAGAAAGGTCTGGATCTTTCCCGCCGATCTCCAGGCGAGCTACCAGCGCAACTCCACGTACGCGACGGATCCGTACGCGCTGTCCGAGGAGCCGCTACGCTCTCCCAATCTCGCGGGTGACGTTCGGCTCCCCGAGCCACTGTCGTCGCAACTTCGGACGCTCATCGCGCTCCATGAAAACGCGCGTCTGGTGCTGGCGCCGGTCGAGCTGCGCTTCGAGAAGGCCGGCACCGGCGGACGTGGTGTGCTTCGCTTGGTGCTCGTCGATCCGCGCTACTCCAACGTGCGCTGGGTGGGTAACATTGCGAGCGACACCGTCGCGGCGTTCGGACCGGCCATTACGGCAAGCATTGCCGCGCGCCTGGCGAACGTGGTGGCCGTGCCGTGAGCCCGCGCCCCCAACACCTTCAGCACTGATTCATGTCGACTCAAGTAACGCTCATTCCCGGCGACGGCATTGGGCCGTCCATCGCGAACGCCACAGTCCGCATCCTGGACGCGGCCGGCGCGAATATCGAGTGGGATACCCAACTCGCGGGTATGGCCGGCATCGCTCGTTTCGGCGATCCGATTCCCGACGCGACGCTGGACTCGATTCGACGCACGAAGCTTGCCCTGAAGGGCCCGCTCGAGACACCCATTGGTGAAGGGTATCGATCGAGCAACGTCGCCCTCCGCAAGACGTTCGATCTCTACGCCAACGTCCGTCCCGCCTATTCGATCTTGTCGGATGGACGATACCAGGACCTCGATCTCGTGATGATTCGCGAGAACACCGAGGGCTTGTACGTCGGTATCGAGCACTACATCCGCGTGGGCGACGACCCACGCGCCGCGGCGGAGTCGATCGCGATCATCACCCGCGCCGGTTCGGAGCGTATCGTGCGCTACGCCTTCGAGTACGCGGTGAAGCACGGGCGCAAGAAGGTCACGCTCGTGCACAAGGCGAACATCTTGAAGTTCTCGCAGGGGCTATTCCTCGATACAGGCCGCATGGTCGCCCGCGACTACGCCGGCCAGATCGTGTTCGAAGAGCGCATCGTGGACGCCATGGCCATGAACCTGGTGCTCCATCCAGAACGGTTCGACGTCATCGTGACGACGAATCTGTTTGGCGACATCTTGTCGGATCAGATCTCCGGCCTGGTCGGCGGCCTGGGGCTGGCGCCGGGCGCGAACATTGGCGTGAACGGCGCCATCTTCGAGGCGGTACACGGAACGGCGCCCGATATTGCCGGCCGGGGCGTGGCCAACCCGTGCGCACTCGTGCTGGCAGCCTGTATGATGCTCGATCATATCGGGAACCACGATCATGCCAAGCGGATTCGCGCCGCACTCGAACGCACCGTCCGTGCAGGGGAAACCGTGACGCGCGACCTCGGTGGCACCGCCACCACCGATCAGTTCACAGACGCCATCATCGCCAAGTTGTGAGCCTCACGACCCTGTTTCATTGCAGTGATCTGCACTTCGGTCACCCGGCGGTGCCCGAGCAGTACGAGGCGATCGACGCGCTGATCCAGGACCGCAAGTACGATGTGGTGGCCATCTCGGGCGATGTCTCCCAGCGGGCGCGGGCGGGAGAGTTCCAGCGTGCGCGCGAATTCATCCGGCAGGCCGAGAAGGTCAGCCAGACTATCGTTGTGCCGGGCAATCATGACGTGGCCTGGTGGCTCTCGCCGCTTGGATTCGGCGATCCCATGAGGATGTTCGCCAAGTATCGGGCGTACATCAGTAAGGACCTCGAGCCGGTACTCCGCGTGCCCGGAGCCAGCTTCGTCGGGCTGAACACGTCTCAAGGCGTGATGCGCCAGACGCTCACCTGGAACATGCGCGACATTTCGATCATCGGTCATCTGAGCCGGGGACAGATCGAGCGCGCGCGCGCGGAATTCGAACAGTCGCGTGCCGGCGATGCGCGGATCATCGTCATGCACCACAATCCCGTGAAGGGCGAGCTGTCGCAGCGCCACGGGCTGAAGAACACACAACGCATCCTGGGTGCGTTCGCCGAGATGGACGTCAACCTGGTGCTCTGCGGCCACGATCACCAGGAAGCCGTGCATTACATAGAGCACACCAAGCGCGGCACGATCATCTCCACGTCGGGAACGATCAGCAATCGGTCGCGCGGCGGCCGGCCGTCGTCCGTCAACAGCATCCGTATCACCGAGAACGACATCGAGGTCTCCACGCTCTTGTGGTCCGATGACGAGCGCGACTTTGTCGCGGGACCCGTGAAATGCTACGCGCGCTGAGATCGGTTTTCGGCCCCCGACGCGACCCCGCCCAGCTTGCGCTGGATCTCGACGCCGTGCCGCGCACCGCCGATGACCTGCTCGAACGATTGCGTGCCATGGGACTGAAACGGATTGCGCGCTGTCGGCTCACCGCCAACCGCAACGTGATGGTGAGCTTTCGCGGACTGGACCTTCGCGTGCACGAGGGGTATCTCGCGGCACCGGCCGACGTGCATCAGGCGATCGTCACGTTTGTCGAAGGACGCACGCGTGCCGAGCGGCGCCTGGCGCAGAAGCGGATCGTGTCGTTCAAGGTCTCGGTGCCCCCGCGGGCCCCCACGCGCCGCCAGCGCACGCGGCCGGACGATGAGCCGCTCGCCGAGCGCCTCACCCTCTGGCATGCCCGGCTCAATGGCGAGCATTTCGGCGGCGCCCTCAAGCCCGTACCCGTGCGCGTGTCGCGTCGCATGCAGAGCCGCCTTGGTCATTATTCGGCGGCGGCCGGTGGCGTCGGTGCCGAGATCGCGATCAGCTGGAGCCACCTGCGCCGACACGGGTGGGACGAAGCGCTCCACACACTGCTGCACGAGATGGTGCACCAGTGGCAGGACGAGACTGGCCGGCCCATCGACCACTTGCGGGCCTTCCGCGACAAAGCCCGCGAAGTGGGGATTGAAGCGGCGGCGAAGCGCGCCGTCGCACGGCGGTAGTAGATTTCGCACACCTAAACCAGACCCCAATGCTCGACTTTCTCAATATCGATTCAGTCCTGTCGGAAGAAGAACGCGCCGTTCGCGACAGCGTGCGCCAGTTCGTTGACGAACGCGTGATGCCGATCATCGGCCAAGCGTACGTGGACGGCCGCTTCCCACGCGAAATTCTGCCCGATCTCGCCGAGCTCGGCGTGTTCGGTGCGAACCTGCCCGAGGAGTACGGCTGCGCGGGGCTGAACAACGTGGCCTACGGCCTCATAATGCAGGAGCTCGAGCGTGGCGACTCGGGCGTACGCTCGTTCGCGTCGGTGCAGGGCGCGCTGGCCATGTATCCGATCTACGCGTTCGGCAGCGAAGAACAGAAAAGGAAGTATCTGCCGCGCATGGCCAAGGGCGAGGTGATCGGCTGCTTTGGCCTCACCGAGCCGGATTTCGGCTCGAATCCATCGGGTATGATCACCATGGCGCACGAGCAGAAGGACGGCACGTGGCTCGTCAACGGCGCCAAGATGTGGATCACCAATGGGTCTGCGGCGCACATCGCGGTGGTCTGGGCAAAGACGAACGGTGACAAGGCCGACCGGTCGATTCGTGGATTCGTCGTCCCCACAGACAGCAAGGGCTTCAAGGCCAAGGATCAGAAGGGCAAGCTCTCGCTCCGTGCCAGTGACACGAGCGAGTTGGTGTTTCAGGACCTCGAGCTCCCCGCCGACGCGATCTTGCCGAAGTCGGGCGGCCTCAAGAGTCCGCTCATGTGTCTGACGCAGGCGCGCTACGGTATCTCCTGGGGCGCGATTGGCGCGGCGATGGCCTGTTTCGAGGAAGCGCTGGCGTACTCGAAGACGCGCATCATGTTCGACCGGCCGATCGGCGGCTTCCAGATCCAGCAGGTGCGGCTCGCCGACATGCTCACTGAAATCGTGAAGGCGCAGTTAGTGTCGCTGCACCTTGGGCGTCTCAAGGATCTCGGCACCCTCACGCCCCAGCAGGTGTCGCTCGCCAAACGCAACAACGTCAGCATGGCGACGGACATTGCGCGGGAGACGCGCCGGCTCCTTGGCGCCAACGGCATCCTGGCCGAGTACTCGGCCATGCGGCACATGGCGAATCTGGAGAGCGTCTACACGTACGAAGGCACGCACGATGTGCACTCGCTCATCCTGGGCCAGGCCGTAACAGGGATGAACGCGTTCAAGTAGCGCGCAGACGTGTGGGCGGATCCACCCAATCCCTGACGTTACGGACCCGACTGACAAAGGGACGTTGCTCGGCTAACTTGCGCCTGAATTCAAACCCGAGTGAGGTCCGGCGGTGAAAATTGCCGTCTGTATCAAGCGCACTCCGGATTCGGAGTCACGCTTCAAGGTTGCCGCGTCCACGACAGCGATCGACGAGACGGGGCTCAAATTCGACATCGACGACTTCGCCAGTTATGCGGTGGAAGTCGCGCTGCAGCTCAATGAAAAGCAGGGCCCAGGCGAGACCGTGGTCTACGCCGTGGGCCCTGACAGCGTTCAGGAGACGCTGCGCAAAGCGATGAGCATGGGAATCGATCGCGCGGTGCAGCTCAAGACCGACGGCATTCCTTACGACGGCCTCGCGGTTGCCAAGGCGCTCGCCTCGGAGCTCAAGAACGGTGGGTTCGATCTGATACTGTTCGGCAAGCACGCGTTCGATACGTCATCCGGCATCGTCGGGACGGCGACGGCTGAATTGCTCGGCGTCCCATGCGTCACCGCGGCGTCCAAGCTCGACATCGCGAACGGCCGCGGCACGGCACGCCGCGAGCTCGAGGGCGCAGCCGAAATCGTCGAGTTCCCGCTACCCGCCGTGGTGACGATCGACGAGGGCATTGCGCGGCCGCGTTATCCGTCGCTCAAGGGCATCATGTCGGCAAAGAAGAAGCCGATGGAGAGCAAGCCCGCGCAGCTCGGCGAGGCGCGGATCACGGTCAAGTCGATGGAGCTGCCGCCCGAGCGTCCGGCGGGTCGGATCATTGGCGAAGGGGTTGCCGCGGTCCCCGAGCTCGTTCGTCTTCTGCAGACCGAAGCGAAGATTCTGTGACCATCCTGTCATCCTGAGCGGCCTGACCATCCTGTCATCCTGACCAGCCTGTCATCCTGAGCGAAGCGAAGGATCCCTTCGAATGTCCAATATTCTCGTATTCGCCGAGACGCGCGGCAACGCGCTCCGGAAAGTTGCGCTCGAAGCAGTGACCGCGGCGCGCGCGCTTGCCGACGCCACCGGTGGCGGCGAAGTGCATGCGCTCGTCGCTGGCCCTCCCGGGATCGGCTCAGTCGCCGACGCGCTCGGGCAGCATGGCGCCAATGTTGTCGTCGTCGCCGAGCACCCCGGTCTCGCCACCTTTGATCGCGAAGTCGTGGCGGCGACCATCGCGGCCCGCGCCAAGGCGGGCAGCTATCGCGCCGTCGTCCTCGGCTTCTCGGCGCAGGGGCGCGACATCGGTCCGCGCGTTGCCGTCAAGCTCGATGCGCCTATCGCCGCCGACATCACCGAGATCCGGGCGGCTGGTGACTCACTCATCGTCAAGCATCCCGCGTATGCAAACAAGATCATCGCGACGCTCGAGGTGAAGGGACCGCTCGCCGTACTCACCCTGCGACCCAACGCGTTCACGGCAGTCCCATCGCCCGTCGCACATCGTGTGGAAGCGATGGCGCTCGCGGCCGAGCCGGCGGCGTCGTGCGTAGTGGTGAAGGAGATGGTGGAAGGCGGAAAGGGGAAGATCGACCTCGGCGAAGCACCGGTGATCATAGCGGGCGGCCGCGGATTGCGGGCGGCGGAGAACTTCAGCTTGGTGGAAGCGCTCGCCGCTGCGTTCGGCAACGCCGCTGTTGGCGCCACGCGTGCCGTCACCGATGACGGCTGGCGTCCGCACAGCGATCAGATTGGCCAGACCGGGCGACAGGTCAGCCCGCAGCTCTACGTTGCCGTCGGCATCTCGGGCGCCATTCAGCATCTAGCCGGTATGCGCACCTCGAAGACGATTGTCGCGATCAACAAGGACAAGGAAGCGCCGATCTTCAAAGTCGCGGACTATGGCATTGTCGGCGACGCGCTCGAAGTAGTGCCAGCGCTCACCAAAGCCGTGCACGAGGCAAAAGTAGAGCACTGATGACGGCCTCCAACGCGGTGTTCGCCTTCGTGCTGGTGCTGGGCGCAGGTTTCTTTGCGCTCAACGTGCAGCGTCTGGTGGCGTACATGCGGCTCGGCTACGCCGAAAACCGCACGGATCATCCGTTGGTGCGGTTGAAGAATCTGTTGACGATCGCTATCGCGCAGAGAAAGATCTTTCGCGATCCCGTCGCCGGCACCATGCACGCCCTGATCTTCTGGGGGTTCATGGTGCTGACAGTAGGCACCGTGGAACTGCTCATCCAGGGTGTGTTTCGCGGATTCTCATACGCATTGATCCTGCCGCGGCCGGTATACCAGTTCTACTCTTTGTCGCAGGACGTGTTCGCCCTGTTCGTCCTCGGCGCCATCGTCTATGCATTCTACCGTCGGCTGGTATTGCACCCGCGCCGGCTCGACGGCGACAATCTCGAGCACGCCGACGCCCTGATCATTCTCGGGATGATCGGCGGACTGATGGTCACGCTGTTGCTGACGAACGCCTTTCAGTACAACGTGGATCCGAGCACGGTCGGCCCAGAGAAGATCGTTTCCCGCGCCGTCGCGGCGATGGTCGCGCCGTTTGCTGCGCACCCTGCGCCCATCGCCCAGGTCTTCTGGTGGTCGCATGCGCTGCTCATCCTTGTCTTTCTGAATTACCTGCCGTACTCCAAGCACCTGCACGTTGTCACGTCGCTGATCAACGTCTTCCTGTCCAACACCGACGGGCCGGGGCAGAAGGGCCTGATGCGGCCCATGGACCTGGAGGCCGACGTCGAGCAGTTCGGCGCATCCGACGTGGAGCATTTATCGTGGAAGAATTTGCTCGACGGCTACTCGTGCACCGAATGCGGCCGCTGCACGGCGGCATGTCCGGCGAACATCACCGGGAAGATTCTCAGTCCACGAAAGATCGTCATCAACACGCGTCAGCGGCTGATGGAGAAAGCCCCTGTCGTTACCGGCGAGCGGATGGACTTCAGGCGTCCGGCGCTGCCACACGGCCTGGATGCTGGAGCGCTCGCGGGGACGCAGGTCATGGACCATGCCCTCCTCGGCACATACATCAGCGAGGAAGAGCTCTGGCAGTGTACGAGCTGCCGCGCGTGCGTGCAGGAATGCCCGGTTTCGATCGACCAGCTCGACATCATCAACCAGATGCGCCGCTATCTGGTGCTGACCGAGTCGCGCTTTCCCGAGGAAGTGCAGCCGGCGTTCGAATCGCTGGAGCGCAACGGTTCGCCATGGGCGTTCAATCCGGCCGATCGCGCGCAGTGGGCAGATGGTCTCGAGATCAATACCATGGCCGAGCTCATGGAGCGCGGTGAACACCCAGACATTCTGTTCTGGGTTGGCTGCATGGGGTCGTTCGACGACCGCGCGAAGAAGATCAGCGTTGCCTTCGCTCGCATTCTCAAAGCATGCGACATCAACTTTGCCATCCTGGGCCAGGAAGAGCATTGCCACGGTGATCCGGCCCGCCGCATGGGCAATGAGTACCTGTATCAGACGCTCGCCACTGACACGATCAGTACGCTCGACAAGTACGACGTGAAGACGATCGTCACGATCTGCCCGCATTGCTTCCATCAACTCGGGAATGAATTCCCACAGCTGGGAGGCAACTACGAGGTCATTCACCACTCGAGTTACATCGAGCGGCTGCTCCAGGAAGACCGTGTTCCGCTGCAGACCGCCGAGGGCAAGCAGCTGACGGTTGCGTATCACGACTCCTGCTATCTCGGCCGGTACAACGACGTCTACGACGCCCCACGCGAGACGCTCAGGCGCGCGCTCCCGATCGTGGCCCTCGTCGAGCCGCCGCGGACGAAGGACCGCGGCCTGTGCTGCGGTGCCGGCGGCGGGCGCATGTTCATGGAGGAGCGGGAGGGGAAACGCATCAACGTCGAACGCACCGAGGAACTGCTGGCGACGGGCGCAGAGACAATCGCCGTGGCCTGTCCGTTCTGCATGACGATGATCGCCGATGGGTTGAAGGCCAAGGATTCGGACGTGCCGGTGCTGGACATCGCGGAAGTCGTGGCAGGGCAGTTGCGGACGTAGTTGGACCGTCCCGTGTCCAGTTGTCTTTGTCAACGCAGAGCGGCCCAACAGCTATTGAACGCAGAGGTCGCAGAGAACTGCAGGAGAACTGCAGAGAGAAGCACGTGCAGGTGGAACGCTAGAGGTGATCCACCTGTCGGATGATCCCATCGCTCAGATGATTCGGTCTCTCAGATGATCCTATCTCTCAGCTGCGCGACTCCGAGCGTCACGACCGCATCAGCCAAGACATCCGGATAAGATCTACTCGGTGTTCCTCTGCAGTTCTCTTGCAGTTCTCTGCGGCCTCTGTGTTCAAAAGCTGTTCTGCCGGTCTCCGAGATCCTTCGCGCTTCACTCAGGATGACAGGCCTTCGGTGTCTCGTGTCTCCTACGGCTTGATCGGCCGCCCCTGTGTGTCAGTCGGATACCGACTGATCACGGTGCCAGTGCTGGACCCGGTGGCCGGGATCTTGTTTGTGCTACGCTGTGCCGGGCGCAACAAGCTGTTCGCGGCGGTCAGCGGCGATACGTCGACCTTCGCCGCCGCCGCTAGCACGTGAAGTCCGTCCAGGCTGTACAAGAACGGGTAATCGTTCGGTCCGGGAATCACCTCAGACGCACATGCGATCGTCAGTTGCGTCAAGCCGGTGGTGACCTGATGCGGGCGCAACCTGCTTGCCGGCTCGGCAATGTAGGTGCCGCAGTCAAACGCGCCGCCGCTATTGGTCATCTGCGCACCCATGTTCTGAAAGAACGTATTCTCGGTTGAGATGCCGGCCGCAAGGTAAAACCCCTCATGCTCCCCAATGAAAACGATTCGTCCCCCGTCGGCGGAAAATGCCTTGAGGTTGTTGATCTCGGCGACCGTGAACGGAACGCTCGGTAGGAGAAGGAAGACGGCTTTGTATTTCGGGTCGATCGCGGCGGTGAGGTCGGTGATGACGTCGTCGATGGTGAACCCCGCATTCGTGATCACCGAACGAAAGGACGTCAGGCCAACTGGGTTCATCGAGCTTGGTGACCCGAATACATCATCACGCCGGTCTTCGTGACTCGCGGTCCGGTGCCCGTGAAATTCACCAGATTGCGATACATCAGTTGATTGTTCGGATCGTAAGCCCCGCCGTCGTCGAACGTATTGATGTCGTTGAAGACGATCACATCCGCCCCTGACGTCGGCACCGGATTGATCGTGACATGGGCGCAACCCTTCTCCGCCGGGTTGGCCTGCACTGCGCATACATCGAATGTTGCCGGCGAGGGCACCGACGTTGGCGCGGTGTAGAAGCCCGAGGTCGTGATACTCCCGAACGTGACATTGCCACCGGCAACGTTGTTCACGGTCCAGGTAAATGGTCCGCTGCCGCCCGAAACGACGTTGAACTGCTGTGTGCCGCCCGGCAATTTCTCGGCCGACCAAACGTTGAGCGCCAACAGGGTGCCCGCCAGGTTCACGGTCACGGCCGATGTGGCATTGAAGGTCTCGGCCGTCGCCGTGATGACCGCGTTTCCATTGGCGATTGCCGTGACGAGGCCATTGGCATCGACCGTCGCAACTGCCGGGTTGTTCGACGAGAGGCTCACCGCGATGCCATCGACTACCCCACCCGTGCGCGGCACGATCTTCGTCGTTACATAAGCCGTCGGAGTGAGTGTCGTCAGGTTGAGTGACGTCGGCATGATCTCGACGTGATCGATCGGCGATACCACCGTCGCTGCTGCTGTGCCCGTCTGTCCTTCGGCGGTCGCCGTGATGGTCGCGGCGCCCACTTTGATTCCTTGAATGACGCCTGCCGCCGAGACAGTGGCGATGCTCGTGTCCGACGAGTTCCATGTTGCCGTGCGGTCATCGATCAGATGATTGCCCGCGTCGCGCAGTTCGGCGCCCACGGCGGCGCTTTGCCCACGAATGATCTGCAGGCTCGCTGGAGCGACGAGCACCTTGGCCACTGGCGCCTTCACCTTGACCTGTATCGAATCGGTGATCGACGTGACCGTCCGGGCGACGATGAACGTCGAGCCCTGGAATGCTCCCGCGCGGACGAGGCCGTTCTGGTCCACCGTAGCGACCGTACTGTCTCGCGAGGTCCATCCGACTACGACGGGCGTGACCGGATGACCGCTCGCGTCCGCGCCTGTGACGCTCAGGTTCGACGTTGCCCCCGCGTTCAACTGCAGAGAGGTTGGGCTCACCTTCACTGTTTTGATCGCCGCGTACGGGCCGGCTGGCTCCAGTACTGGTGTCGGGATCGACGGGTTGTCGCCCGGCTTCAGCGTGATGGACTCGGAGTAGTGATATGCGAGAACGTCCTGACTGTCGAACGCCGAGAGGTCGAGCGTATAGTCAGCTGAATTCCCGGTGAACTGAACGTCGAACAGCAGGATGGCGCTATCGCCCTGGAAGTTGGCTTCAACGGCGAGCGTGTCGTTCTGGGCGCTGATGAGGAGCGCTCTGACCTTGGACAGGATGATCGTTGGACCGCCCGCCGGAAGCACGGAGAACGCCGGGGCCATCGCGAAGGCAGCGTGGCCCGGCGCGACGATATGCTTGGGGGCCACGAGCGGCTGATCGCTGCACGTAACGCCGGCGACGAGCGCGCCAATGAAACTGAGCGTTCGTACAGCCTGTTTGGGTTCGAACCAGGAACGACGTACCAGCGATCCCACCGGAACCTCCACCGCGATCAGGTCAAACAACTCAGCTCTGCCATGGCGCGCGCGCCATGGCAGGGAACCGGAGATACCCTAGCCTTTCGCGCGGCCACCCGCAATAGCGAACACAGCCAGATCTGCTGTGGAGGATCACAAATGTGCACTCTCGCTGGGAAGCGGGCGGCCTGCCTCACTGATTGGATCGGGCCGCCGTATTTCTCCCAATAACGAACAGCGCGATCGTCTGCCGGATCTTCTCTTCACGGAACACCACATCGGTGCGGCCCACGGCTTCCAGATCGTGCCCGGGCAGGGCACGCAAGAATTCGTCACGCGCCACACGCCCGGGGTCGGCCACGACGGCGCACCCGCCATCTGCCAACATGGCCCCGATGGTCGCCGCCACCAGCGCTCCGTACGGTCGCTCGTAGAGCACGTCCGAGGCGACTACGACGTCAAACTTCGGGGGACGCGGCGGTAACTTGCGCCAGTCGAGCAGCAGGCCACGCGGCTCGGCCGCTCCGTTGCGGACGGCGTTCACGCGTGCGAAGCGCACCGCGTCCTCGTAGTAATCGGATGCGGTGACCTCGAAGCCCGCGAGAGCGGCGCACGACGTGACGAGGCCCGTTCCACAGCCCAGCTCGAGCAGCGTTCGGCCTGCGCCCTCCATCGACAGCACGCGCTCGGCCAGCACGCGTGACGACGGCCACAGCTCGGCCCAGTATGGTAAACGCTCATCCTGCTCGAACTCGCGCTCGTCGATCAGGTCTTCGGCGCTCTGTGGATGCAGAACGGTAATGACGCGTCCCGCGACCTTCACCCCGGTTTCCACGACGCGAAAGCGCCGACGGAGAGAGATTTCGAGCGCGGCCGCCTTCTGCTGGCCGGTCACGCTTCGAGCGACGCCGATGACAGCGCGCGTTCGCCGAGCAACATGGCGCGCAATCGCTCACCGGCGTGAACGAGCGGGCGCTCCGGCGGAACGATCAGCAATGCCGTGGCGCGCGACATCGATGTCAGCAGGCCCGATCCCTGCGGCCCGGTGAGTGACGCCCATATGCCGTCGTCAGCCCAATCCAGCACGCCGCGCAGAAAGTGTGTCAGTGGCGCGACGATCGCGATGTCTTCGCGCGCCTGAACTTCGATCGTGCGACGAAAGACCTGTGTCTCGCCCGATTGCCGGCGAATGAGCGGGCGTGCGAACAGCTCGAACGTCACCATGGACGACACCGGGTTGCCGGGCAGTCCGAGCCACGGCATGTGACCCAACATGCCGAATCCGAGTGGTGCGCCGGGGCGCATGCGTACACGCCAGAGATCCAACGATGCGCCCAGCGACCGGAGGACGTCTTTTGTGAAGTCGAATGCACCCACCGACACGCCGCCCGAGGTGATCAGCAGATCGCAGCCCTCGGCGCGTGCAATACGTTCTTCATAGGCACCGGGGTCGTCAGGCACGATGCCGAGGTCGACGACGTCGGCTCCTGCTTCGCGAACCGATGCGGCGATCGTGTAGCTGTTCGACGACACGATCCGGTCGCCGCGGCGAACTGCGTCGAACTGATCGACATCCACGAGCTCGTCGCCCGACGCGAGCACGGCGACGCGCGGACGCCTATACACCGGCACGAACGCGCAGCCCACCGAGGCCAGGACCCCGAGCTGCGGCGGACGAATGACGGTGCCGCATTCCACCACGATGCTGCCCACGTGCAGATCCTCGCCCCGCGGACGAATATTGCGATCCACGTCGCGCGCATCGTGGATCGCAACGCGCTCGGTGCCGCCGTCCGTGTCTTCCACGCGGATCACGCTATCGGCGCCCACTGGAACTGGCGCGCCGGTCATCACTCGAATGGCTGTGTTGGGCGCGAGCGCCTGAGTCGGACGTTGTCCGGCGCGGACGGTCTCGAGTACGCGCAGCACCACAGGCTCACCCGAGCGTGCTCGCGCGACCTCGGCGCCGCGCACGGCGTATCCGTCCATCGACGAGTTGTTCCACGGGGGGTGTTCGATGGGCGATCGGACGTCCTCGGCGACCACCCGCCCCAGGGCGTCGCGGAGCGGCGAACGTTCGACGCCCAGCGGTTTGACGCCGGAGAGAATCCGTTCGCTCGCTTCCTGAACGCTGTACGTCATGAGTATCCTAGCGGAGTTGCATGGAGGCCAGACGCACGGAGATGGCGTCCTGCACGCGCTCGACGGCGCGAGTGGGCACCGTGTAATTGTTGCAGAGAAAGCTGAAGATGAGCATGTGGTGGTCGGCGGTCGTGACGTATCCCGAGAGGGAGCGTGACATGGCGACAGTGCCGGTCTTTGCGTGCACATTGCCTTCTGCCGGCGTGCCTTGCATGCGACTGCGGATCGTGCCGTCGACGCCGGCGATCGGCAGCGCGTCATAGTAGACGTCGAAGGCCGGCAAGCGGCGCATGGCGTCGAGAATGCGCACGGCGGTGCGCGGGGAGATGTAATCGTAGCGTGACAAGCCGCTGCCGTCACGGACCACGGCTTCAGACGGAACGACGCCCCATTGCGCGATCTGTCGTTCCACCACGGCCTGCGCGCTGTCCGTGTTGCCGGTGCCCGTGGCTTGCAGCGCAACGGTGCGGAACAGCATTTCGGCGATCTGGTTCTGCGACGGTTTGAGGAGTGCCTTGAGAATGTCGCGCAGTGGGGGCGACGAAAGCGTCGCGAGTGTGTCGACGCGCGACAGCGTGTCGGTGGCGGCTTCATCCACGCGAATGCCACGATCGCGCAATGCCTCGCGTACCGCCGCGACGTATGCGATGTCCGGATCATGGTGCGTGACCTCGATCGTCGCAGAGTCGCGCGGGGCGATCTGGCCCTCGAGGACGACCTGCCATGTCGTGCTGTCCTTTCGCGCGCGCAGGGTGTTCCCGGCGCGACGCGCGCTGCCGCTGGCTCCGACTCCGGCAGGTCCGGTGGTGGCGGCAACGCGCACCTCGGGCACCGTGTGCGCCGGCCGCGTCTCCACCTGCACGGGATCGCCGGGGTGCTCACCCCCACGCACGTGCAGTTCGCTGAAGCCCTCGTTGAAGAGCAGCTCGTCGATGGGGGCCGAGTAGGAATCCTCGAAATCGTCGTATGTCCAGCCGTAGCCGAATACTTCGCCTGGAAACGCGTCGCCCGCCGGGATCACGCGTCCGGTGATGTGCCGGATGCCCCGCGCGGCGAGCGAGTCAGCGATGAGGCGTAGCGGGAGCATGGCGTCGTGGAGCATATGGTCGCTCACCGACGGATCGCCGCGGCCGTAGACCAGGAGGTCGCCGGCCAGCGTGCCACCGGTCACCGAGCCGCGCGCCGCAAAGACGGTGTGGTAACGGTAGTTCGGACCGAGCTGCGCGAGCGCCGTGGCGCTCGTGAGAATCTTCATGTTCGACGCCGGCATGAAGAGCTTGCCGGCGTTGCGGGCGTAGAGCGTGTCGCCCCGCTCCGGATCGACGACGAGTATTCCCCAATGTGCGTTCGCGAATTCGGCCGCGTCGGTCATCGAATCGATGGCTGTGCGGAGCATGGCGACGGCGGCGGCGCCGCTCGTGGCGGGGCGGGGTATGGCGCTCGTGGCGGCGCGACAGGACCATCCGGTAGCGAGCGCGAACGTGAGCGACAGCGCGCGAGCGCGGGACATGGAATCTCCGTGAGAGGCGTGCGGCGTGAAGAATACTGCGACATGCCCTGTTCGCGCTCAAATTCTCACCAGGCAGAACTAGCCGGCGGCCATCCGGTTCGCGATGGCCAGGTCACTGGCGTCGTTGACGTTGAAGAACATCCGAACCGGATTGCCGATCCGCGCCAATTCGATGGGCTCGATCCGATCATAGCTTGGCAGCCGAGCGAGAAAGTTGGTGATACGCAGGTCCCCCTCGTCGATCGCTGCCTCGAGAAACGGCAGGCAGTGAACGGAGTAGACGGCGCACATCGGCTCGAGCCCGGTCGTCGTTTCCGGAACGACGGCGTACCGGCTGGCGCGCGCGCGTTGGTCGAGCAACGCAACGATCTCCGTGCTGATGAACGGCATGTCCCAGGCAACGACAAGCACGTTCTGCCGTCCATGCGAGAGTGCGGTGTGAATGCCCACCAGGCTGCCGCGCTCGGCGCGGACGTCGCACACGACGGGAACCCCCGGCAACCAGTCTGGTGCGCGCGGGTCATTGCTCACGAGCAGGAGGTCAGGGACGTGCGCGCGGACGGCACGGGCGACCCGATCGATGATTCGAACGCCGCCCACTGTGTGCAGCCCCTTGGGCTCGCGGCCAAAGCGGGTGCTCTCGCCGCCGGCAATGATGGCGCCGATCAGGCGCGAAGTCCTCGTTGCTGTGCGGCTTCGTCGAGTCCGGCCGTCAACGTGCGTTCCACGAGCAGGTCGTGCGTCAGCGGGCCGCGACGTTCCTTGAGATAGCGCCCGCACGAGTGACAGATCGTCAGCTCGTACCCGAGAAACGGTGACGGCACACGGGCCAGGGTTGGCGGGGCATCGGCGCCACAGCCGAGACACCCGCGCGCCTCGGTCCTCCACTTCGTATCGCATCGCCAGCAGACGAGCGAGCGTCGGGTGGCCGTGGTGAGCGCTAGATCCGGTGAGCCACCGCAGCAGGGACAGTGGGGCCGTTTCCAAGCCGCCAGCGCGAATCCCCTCGTCACGTCCGCCGACGCGCGCGACAAGACGGCGTTGCCGACCACCGCTGCCACGCCGCGGGCCAGTCGCAACGCCTGATTGCGCGGCAGGGAGTCACCGTTCGACCACGCGAGTACGAGCGCGCGGACATCGATTCCCTGGTCATGCAGCGCACCGACGCGTGGGACGGTGGCCATGCCTGTCCGCTCGAACGCGTCGGCGGTGCGCTCAAATGCCGGATCGAGATTCGCCGCTCCGTCGATCAATGCCGCCGCATCGAAACCCCATCGGCCGGTACGAATGCGAGATCTCGCATCGGCCACATCAACCCGGGCAAGGCCGCGTCCGCGCAAGCCAGCATGCACCCGCACGATGGGCTGGAGCTGATCGGCAAGCTTCTGGCTTGCGACGGTGGGACGACGGGTTGGTGCCGGCGACACGACTGACCGTTCCTTTGTACGCGGCCCATGGCGCACTCGTTCAGCACGCAGGAGAGGCGGCGGTTCAATCACAGGAAGAGTGAGCAGGCCCAGAGGTCACGAGAATTCTGAATGTGCCGGTTCCATGGGCCGGTATCTGGCGCTCAGCGTTGCATCTTCCGCGACGACCACTTCGACCACGCGCGCGGCGTTGCCCAGACCCTGCTGAACACGCTCGCAAACGAAACGTGCCAACTCTTCGCCCGTTGGAATCCGCTCGCCGTCGGCAAATTCGGGCACGTCCTGATTGATGTTCTTCTTATCGAACCGATCGTGGACTTCCGTCGCCAGCACGCGGTCCATGAGGCCCAGGTCGACGATCATTCCCGTTTCCGGATCGACATCCCCACGAACTGTGACGTCGCAGACGTAGTCGTGACCATGCACCGTCTCACACGCGCCGAACACCCGCGCGTTGCGCTCATCCGACCAGTCCGGTCGCCTGTACCGGTGCGAAGCGGCGAACGTCACGCGACGGGTGAGAAAGAAGGGCATGCCGCTAATGATCTTCCCCGAACTCGTTGCGTCCGGTAAAGCCTTCCTGTGTCGGACTCTCCGGTGGAATCCACCCCGTGCCTTTCTCCATCGCATCCCCAAGGTCGGTGGTCCCGTACAACTCCGCGTCGAGATCGTCGGCGCGTTGCTCCGCCTCCGGGCTCAACGGCACCGGCTTGTCGCCCAGTGCCAGCCCCTCGCGCTGGGCTTCGTCCACGATGGCCTCGTCTGCGGCGTCGGGACTCTGCGCGCGACGGGTCGGATCGACGAAGATGTCATTGCGACACGGAGCGCCGACGAGGTCGGTGACCACGTGCTCGGCAATCAGTCGCTCGCCATCCGTACCGACCCGGCCAGAGAGAATCACCTCGCCCTCCCGGACCTCGACCGTGAGATCGTCGATGTCGAGCGCGTTGTGTGCCGCGAGATGGTTGCGTACCAAGCCGCGAAGCTCGTCGTCGCTCAAGTCGTCGAGGTCGTTCAGGTCTTCAAAATCGCGCGCCATGGGCTCACCCGTGGAAGACGGTGTCCCTCGACGCCGGCGGCGCGCCGCTAGCGCCGCTAGAACAGGTACGACAGCCCGAGGGTGAAAGCTGGATTGTTCGTCCAGAACGACTTCGCCTGTGCCGACGTCAACACCGCTGTGCCGCCTATTGGCGCGACGTAGTACGCTTCCGGATACCCGATCGTGTACATGCGGTCCTTTATGTCGGCGCGGACTTGCCAGTGCCCGCCCGGAACAATGCGGACTCCGCCGCCCCACGTGAGTGCAAACCGGGTGCCGAACTTGAACCCGCCAGAATCGGGCTGCGTACGCAGATCGGACACGAGGCCCGCGCCGCCCGCGACTTCCGGAACGATATGGTGCCAGCTCTTTCCGCCAGTCAGACTCAATCCAAGCTGAGCATCCGCGCTGTACAACGGGCGACTCGTGACGCCGAGGTCGCGCGCCGCGCCAACCTTGAACGGATCGATGATGTCGCGGTTCGACGAGATGCGCGCCACCTCGGCGATCAGATGCGCCGGGCCGCCGGCGCGCCATTCGTAATGTGCTCCGACCAGTGCTCCGCTCTGTGGCCCGACGTCCACCGGATCGCGGGACGCATGGAACTGCCCCACGATCAGCGTGATCTCCTGTGCGTGCTCGAGATCGAGGTACGGACTCTTTGCTGGCAGGTATCCAACCTGCCCATGCGCGGCGACCGCACCTAGCAACAGCAGTCCCGAAACGATCGGCGCGACCGATTTCTTCACACGCATTCTCCTGTAAATCGCAGGTCTACCCCGGTCATCTCGGGGGGTTGCTCGACACCGAGCATTGTCAGCAGCGTGGGGCCAACGTCGCACAACGCTCCACCGGAACGTAACGGCTTCTCGCCAGTCGGATCGACGATGATGAATGGCACCGGGTTGGTTGTGTGCGCCGTATGTGGCCCACCCGTTTCGGGGTCGATCATCATCTCACAATTGCCATGATCCGCCGTGATCAGCAGACGCGCGCCAATTCGCTCGGCCGTCTTCATCACGCGCGCCAGGCATTGGTCCACGGTCTCGACCGCGGTGATCGTGGCGGGAATCGACCCGGTGTGGCCTACCATGTCGCTGTTGGCGTAGTTGCAGAGAATGAAATCGTGCTCGCGCTTCTCAATGGCGTCGCACAACACGTCAGTCACGCCGGGCGCACTCATCTCTGGCATCAGATCGTAGGTCGCCACCTTCTGGCTCGGCACCAACAGCCGATCCTCGTGCGGGAACGGCGTCTCGACGCCGCCGTTGAAGAAGTACGTGACGTGCGCGTATTTCTCCGTCTCAGCAGTGCGGAACATGTACATGCCAGCCTTTGACACCACTTCGCCTACGATGTTCGCCATTGACTGCGGCGGAAACGCGGCCGGAACGCTGATCCTGCGGTCATAGTGGGTCATCGTCACGACCGTCAACTTTGGCCGACTGGAGACGTCGAACCCATCGAAATCGGGCTGCGTGAGTGCGGCGAGGGGCTGCCGCATCCGATCGGCGCGATAGTTGAACATGATCACGGCGTCGCCATCACGCATGGGCGCCACGGGCTGGCCGTCGCGCACGATCACCGTTGGCGTGACGAATTCGTCGGTCTCGTTTCGATTGTACGCATCCTGAATCACCTGAAGCGGGTCGGTGCCTTCAGGTCCGACGCCATCCACCGCAACGCGATACCACTTTTCCGTCCGATCCCACCGCTTGTCGCGGTCCATGCCAAAGTACCGTCCGCCCAGGCTCGCGATCACCGCGCGTCCGTTGGCGTACTCGATCGCCTGCCGCATGTAGCCGAGCGATGAGCGCGGCATGGTGTCGCGCCCATCGAGTAGCGCGTGAATGGCGACGCGGGGCACGCCGTGCTGTGCACACAGGTCTATGAGCGCGAACAGATGTTTGTCGATGGCATGCACGCCGCCGTTGCCCAGGAGCCCGATCAGGTGGACCGTGCCACCGCTCTTCTTCGCCGCGTTGCACGCTTGCAGAAAGGCGGGGTTGTCGAAGAACGATCGATCGCGAATCGACTCACTGATGCGAACCAGGTCCTGCATCACCACTCGGCCAGCGCCGAGGTTGAGGTGGCCGACCTCGCTATTGCCCATCTGCCCTTCGGGAAGCCCGACGGCCAAGCCCGATGCGTTGAGCAGTGTCCCGGGGTGGCCGGCGACGAGCGCATCCCATGTGGGTGTATGAGCGAGCGCGATGGCGTTTCCCTCGCGCTCGGGACGGTATCCCCAGCCGTCCAGCACGACCAAGACGATAGGACTTTTAGGCACGTTCGGAATTTGGGCGAGACGGAACCTAGGCACACAGCAGGCGGAGCGATAATCTAAACAATCGTGCAAACCTATGTTGCCCAAAGGGTTTGAGATTCGTCAACCAACGGCTATCATCGCTATACGCGCCGCGTTGTCGTTGCGCGATTTCTTCTCGTTGGACGCTGCCGTATGGATTCCAACCACCGGTCCGCTGGCTCAGCCACGTGGGGCGCGCTCGCCATCTTCGTTGTCGCGGCGATCGCCGTGCTGCAGTTCGCGAAGCCGGCAGCGTCTGCGCCCACCAAGCCCTTTTTGGCGGTGATCAGCCATCGGGTGAGCGCCGGGCCGTCGCTGGATGCGTTTGGCGCGAGCCACGCGGTCCGTCTTCGCTTCGCGCTGCCTGGGGCCGACATCGTATTCCCGCTCGAGGTGAGTGGCGATCCGTCATCGCTCACGTACCAATGGGTGGCATCCTCTGATTCAGTGGCCGCCGAGCCGCCGCGCCTATTGAATGGCTCCGATTTCGTCGCTCCGTCGCATCCAGGGTTCTATCACCTGGCTATCCTGCGCGGCGCGGAGCGCGAGATCATCTCGGACCCGGCGCTCGCCGTCATGGTGCCATTCGCCCAGAAGGTTGGCTCGACGCTGAACGGCTATCGAATTGGGACATACATCGCCGAGCGGCTTCGACAGCACGATCACCCCGCGGGGTTTCTCCAGGTGCGCCAAGCGGACCTCGGCCTCAAGGTGAGCACGCACCTTCTGCTCAGCGATTTCCTCACGCACGATGCCCAGGCGAACGTGTGGCCGAAGTACGTCGCGCTGAATCCGCGCATCCTCGACAAGCTCGAACTCGTGCTTGCCAAAGTCGGCTCGCGAGCGCGTTTCTCGCCGGCCGACGAGCCACCGCCGGAGCTGGCATTTGACGTGCACAGCGGTTTCCGGACGCCGGCGCACAACGGCGGCGTCTGGCGGGCTGCTCGTGACAGCCGGCATCAATATGGCGACGCGGCAGATGTGGCGATTGACGCAAATGGCGATGGCCGCGTGACGCGCGTCGACGAGATGATCGTCGCGCGGGCGGTGGATCAGGTGGAGCAGGAGCATCCGGAGCTCGTGGGAGGGCTTGGGCTCTACACCAGCCGCCGCTACCGTACGCCGTACGTGCACATCGATGCGCGCGGCACACGCTCGCGCTGGAAGGGCTGACTTCGGACTCAGGGAGCACACGATGAACGAGCACCTGCGCGACCGGATCCTCCGGAAGTTGGAGACACTGTCGGACGAGCGCGGATATCAGGTGCTCGACTACGTGGAATTCCTGGAGTCGCGGTACGCCGAGCGTCCGTCGCCGAGCGCGACGACGTTCACGAAGTTCACGGAAGCGATCGAGGACAAGCTACGTGCCGGCAAGGTGTCGGCGAACGCGATCGCCGAAACGATGAGCTTCATGAATCGCGCAGCCAACGTGCTGAACAACGCGGTAGAGACGGGCAAGAGTATGGCGAGCGATCTCGTGAATACAGCGCGCGCCTCGTCCACCGGTGCTCCGCCACCGCCCACGCCTGGCCCACCGGCGTCCACGTCAGAGAACGCTTCGTCACCGGCGCACGAAACAAAGGAACCCGGCGCGCCGGGGGAAACCCTCTGATGGAGGCCCGCTCCCGCGCCGGGGCCGCACGGCGTCCCCGTGTGGACGCTGACAGCCCCGCCATTGGAGCGCCGCGGACCGGCGCACGGCGCACGGTGGTCTACTACGTTCGCCATTTACCGCAATACGTGCGACTCCTCGGCGGCCTGGTGACCGACCGGCGTGTCGCGTTGGCAGACAAGCTCATTGTGCTTGCCGCGATCGCGTACATCGTGATGCCGCTCGATCTCATTCCCGACTTCATTCCGTTCTTCGGCGAGATAGATGACCTCTTCATCCTGGTCCTCGCGCTTCAACGCCTTGTTTCGAATGCGGGACGCGCGGTGCTGCTCGATCACTGGTCGGGGAACCCGGCCGATCTCGCGGATCTCAATCTGCGCGCCGCGCTGTCTGCCGCCGCATTCTTCCTTCCAAAGCGAATCCGCCGCCGGCTGAGAGTGATTGGCAAGGCGTGATCGTGCGACCCAGGCGGAATGACTGGACTTGATTTCGCCTCACGCCTACCTTTCGCTATGGCGACCACAACTCGACATCCTACGCAGCCCGCGGCCTCTGAACAGGGGAGCG
This sequence comes from uncultured Gemmatimonadaceae bacterium, assembly GCA_963817955.1. Taxonomy (GTDB): domain Bacteria; phylum Gemmatimonadota; class Gemmatimonadetes; order Gemmatimonadales; family Gemmatimonadaceae; genus JAQBQB01. Next base: position 426,930 of record CAWFQK010000002.1, on the reverse strand, counting down.
GGCTTTCGCGTCTTCAAGACCCATGCAGCGCGGCATCGCGTGTGCGCGAGGACCTCGCGCTCACCTTCGACGACGTCCTGCTCTCTCCGCGACACTCATTCGCGCACCCGAAAGACGTGTCCGTCGTAACCCGTTTCACGAGGGGCATTGAACTGCGGATTCCTCTCGTGTCGGCGGCCATGGACACCGTCACCGAATCCGAGATGGCGATCGCGATGGCGCGTGCCGGTGGGATCGGCGTGCTGCACAAGAACATGTCCATCGATCGACAGGCGGCAGAGGTCGATCGGGTGAAGCGGTCGGAGAGCGGCATGATCCTCAAGCCGATCACGCTGCGCCCCAGCGATACGGTGCGTGAGGCCACAGCGCTCATGCACCGTTTTCACATCTCCGGTGTGCCGATCGTCGACGAGGAAGAACGCCTCGTGGGCATCATCACGAATCGTGACTTGCAGTTCGAGCGGAACCTCGATCGTCCGCTGCACGAGGCAATGACCAAGGACCGACTCGTCACGGCGCGCGAGGGAACCACGCTCGACGAGGCCGAGAGCATTCTCGCGCAGCATCGCATCGAGAAGCTTCCAGTGGTGGATGCCGCCGGCGTGCTGAAAGGGTTGATCACGATCAAGGACATTCACAAGCGGCGGCAGTATCCCGACTCGAACAAGGACCGCTTCGGACGACTCCGTGTGGCGGCGGCGATCGGTGCGGCTGGCGACTTCATCGCCCGCGCCAAGGCGCTGATCGACGCCGGCGTCGACGCGATCATCATCGACACGGCGCACGGGCACAGCGAAACCGTGCTTCAGGCAACCGAACGAGTGCGCGAGTCGTTCCCTGATATCCAGCTCGTTGCCGGCAACATTGCGACGCGCGAAGCCGCCCAGGCGCTTGTCGAACGCGGCGTCGATGCGGTGAAGGTGGGCGTAGGCCCCGGCTCCATCTGTACGACGCGCGTGGTCACCGGCGTCGGCATTCCGCAGCTCACCGCCATCTTCGACGCGGTCGAAGGTGCGGGCGGCGTACCGGTCATCGCCGATGGTGGCATCAAGTACTCGGGCGATGCCGTCAAGGCGCTGGCGGCGGGTGCGTCGAGCGTCATGATGGGTTCGATGCTCGCAGGCACCGAGGAAAGCCCGGGTGAGGCGTTCCTGCTGGAGGGTCGTCGTTTCAAGATGATTCGCGGCATGGGCAGTCTCGCTGCCATGCAGGACGGCAGTGCCGATCGCTACTTCCAGGAAGGCGAGCTGTCGCCGAAGAAGCTCGTGCCCGAGGGCATCGAGGGCCGCGTTCCGTATCGGGGTCCAGTGTCCGACACGCTGTTCCAGATGGTGGGTGGTTTGCGCAGCGGCATGGGCTATGTGGGGTGCAGTACGATCGACCTACTCCGCACCGAGACGCAATTCGTGCGGATCAGCACCGCGGGTCTTCGCGAGTCGCACCCGCATGACGTGCAGATCACCCGCGAGGCGCCGAACTACTCGGTCTGACAACGCAAATCGGTCTGACAACGTTAGAGGTGTGTCAGGCGGGGCGGAGTTCCTTGACATCAGTGCCGTCGAGTTCCAACTTCCGCCCCGCATTGTGTATACAGTAGGACGCGCGGCCGTGTTGCTCGCCGGTCGCCGGCAGCTGTAGGTCATCCCGCCGCACGGCGGCGCGCCATGTGGCGCCGTCTCTTACGTCCGACCCCAGGAGATTCCTGTTATGGGTTTGTGGTCCAAGAAGAGTATCGCGCTGCTGCAAGCAGAGGCCGCGGCCGAGGGGCAGGAAGTCACGCTTCGGCGAGCGCTCGGAGCGCTGAATCTCACGATGCTCGGTATCGGGGCCATCATCGGCGCCGGTATCTTCGTCCTCACTGGTACCGCCGCGGCACAGTATGCCGGACCGGCCATCGTTCTCTCCTTCATTCTCGCGGGGTTCGGCTGTCTGTTCGCCGGCCTGTGTTACGCGGAGTTCGCGGCGATGATTCCAATCGCCGGCAGCGCGTACACGTATGGATACGCCACGCTCGGTGAGCTCGTCGCCTGGATCATCGGCTGGGATCTCATTCTCGAGTATCTGTTCGGCGCCGCGACGGTGGCCGTGGGTTGGTCGGGCTACTTCGTGGCGTTCATCAAGGAGCTCGGGTTCAATCTGCCGGATGCCTTCACCCAGGCGCCGCTGAACGTGGTCGGGACGCACACGTTGGTGCGGAATCCAGGCGGCATCATCAACCTGCCGGCCATCGTGCTCGTGCTGTTGATGACCGCGTTGCTCGTGATCGGCATCAAGGAGTCGGCGAACTTCAACAACGTCATCGTGTTCATCAAGCTGGCGATCGTCATTCTGGTCATCGGCTTCGGCTTCATGTACGTGAACACGGCGAACTGGCATCCGTTCATCCCGGAGAATCCTACCGGGGAGTTCGGCCACTTCGGCTGGAGCGGCATCGTGCGAGGCGCGGGGGTCGTCTTCTTCGCCTATATAGGATTCGACGCCGTGTCGACGGCGGCACAGGAAGCGAAGAATCCCCAGCGCGACATGCCGATCGGCATTCTCGCCTCGCTCGCCATCTGTACGGTACTCTACATCCTGATGGCGCTGGTGATGACGGGGCTGACGAAGTACCAGAACCTGAACGTTCCACATCCGGTGTTCGTGGCGATCAACGCGGCCGGCCCGGCGCTCAAGTGGCTGACGTACTTCATCAACATCGGCGCCATCCTTGGTCTGGCATCCGTGGTGCTCGTGATGCTCATGGGCCAGCCGCGCATCTTCTTCTCCATGAGTCGCGACGGTCTCCTGCCGGCGGTGTTCGGCAAGATTCACCCCAAGTTCCAGACGCCCTACGTGACGACGATCGTCACGGGAATCGTGGCCGCGATCGTGGCCGGGTTCTTCCCGATCGCGTTGCTTGGCGAGCTGGTGTCGATTGGAACGTTGCTGGCGTTCGTCATCGTGTGCTTCGGTGTGATGGCGTTGCGCTACGCTCGGCCGAACATCCCGCGCCCGTTCCGTACGCCACTCGTACCGGTCGTGCCGATCCTCGGCATCCTCATCTGCGGGTACATGATGTACGGTCTGCCGAGCGACACATGGACTCGGCTCCTCGTCTGGATGGCTCTCGGCCTGGTGATCTACTTCACCTACGGCCTGCGCCATTCGCGCATCGGCGCCGACGCGTCGCTGGCAGGCGACTGAGTCCAGCGGCAGTTATCTTTGAGACGGCGTCCGGGTTCCGGGCGCCGTTTCCTTTTGTGGCCCAACACTCAGCATCCAGCAACGAGACACGAGCTCACAGTGCCCGACTACCTCGCTATTCCAGAGCCGCGGCGCGCAGCCATCCAACAGCTCGATCGAGAGTTGGTGCCGGGCCGCCGTGTGGCGCTGTCGACGCACATGAACGCGGATGGCGACGGATGCGGGTCGGAAGTCGCCGTGGCGCACATGCTGGCGCAGCGGGGCCTGGACGTTCGGATCGTGAACCCGACGCCCTGGCCCGACCTGTTCAACTTCTTGCTTGGCGATGGGGTGAAGAACCTCACGCCGAAGGGTGCCGCCGCGCTGAAAGGCATCGATATGCTGATCGTGCTGGACATCAGCGATGTGAGGCGCTTGGGGGGGTTGGCGGAAACCGTGCGGGCCCTGGACGTGCCGAAGCTGGTGATCGACCACCACATCGCGTCGGACGACCCGGCGGGGAACATCATTCTCACCGACGTGACCGCGTGTGCGACCGGCGAGCTGGTTTATGATCTCGCCAGCACGCTCGGCTTTGACCTCACGCCGGAGATCGCGCGGGCGCTGTACGCGGCGATTCTCACAGATACCGGCAGCTTCCGCTATAGCAACACGTCCCCCCGATGCCATGGCATGGCCGCCGCGTTGCTCGCCGCCGGCGTCGACCCGGAGGAGATGTATGTCCGCATCTACGCGTCGGCGCCCGCGGGACGCGTCCGGCTGCTCGCCGACGTGCTGGCGACGCTCGGAACCGACGAGCCGAACGGCCTGGCGTGGTTGTCGCTCGGCGCGGGCGACTTAGAGAAATATCATGTCCGCCCGGAAGACCTCGACGGCATCGTCGAGCATGCGCGGTCCATCGTCGGCACACGCATGGCGCTCTTCTTCCGCGATCTCGGATACGGAAAGGTGAAGGTGTCTTTCCGCAGCACGGGCGATGTGGACGTGAATGCATTTGCCAGGCAGTTCGGCGGCGGCGGCCACGCGAAAGCCGCCGGCGCCTTGATCGTCGGTTCACTGGACAACGTCCGCGAGCGCACGATTGACGCCGCGCGACAATTTCTCTCGACTCAAGCGCCCCGTCGCGCATTTCGCTGACTGGGCGAGGATCATACATATGGAAAGCAACAAGAATCCGTCGGGCCGCGTGCTGCCGGTCATGCAGCCGGCGGCAGCCCCGAAAACCGTTCCCGCGCCCACGCCTGTCGCCATGCCGAATCTCGGCCGCATCATTGCGGTGTCGAGCGGCAAGGGCGGCGTCGGCAAGTCGACCATTGCTGTGAACATCGCGGTCGCGCTGGCAAAGCAGGGCGCGCGCGTCGGTTTGATGGATGCCGACATCTACGGTCCCAATCTGCCGCGGATGATGGGCATCAACGAACCACCCATGGTGATCAACGACCGCATTGTGCCGCTCGAAGCACACGGCGTGAAGCTGATCAGCATCGGCGTGCTGATCGATCGCGATCAGCCGGCGATCTGGCGAGGACCGATCGTCATGAAGATTCTGGGTCAGTTCCTGCGCGACGTTGCATGGGGAGAGCTGGATTATTTCATCGTCGACATGCCGCCCGGCACGGGCGACGCACAGCTCTCGCTCGTGCAAGCCGCACAACTCGCTGGCGCCATCATCGTGACGACACCGCAGGAAGTCTCTGTGGGCGACGCGCTGCGCGGGGTCAGAATGTTCGAGCGCGTCAACGTGCCGGTGTTGGGTATCGTCGAGAACATGAGCTGGCTCGAATGTCCACACTGCGGCAAACCGTCCCCGATTTTCGGTAGCGGCGGCGGAGAGCGTTTGGCCATGGAAGTTGGCCTGCCGCTGCTCGGACAGATTCCGCTCTACCCGCGCGTCATGCAGGGTGGCGACGAAGGTACGCCGATCGTGATTGCCGATCCCGAGTCTTCGGCGGCGCGCGCGCTCACGGCGATCGCGCAACGCATTGGCGATCAATTGGGGGCGGTGGCAAACCACTGATCCGTACGCCGATGCGCGATCCGGCGTCGAGCGCGTCGTTTCCGGTCGAGCCGCACGAAGGCATCGCGCCGGTCGCCATCACGGGCGAGTGGGAGGCGACTCATCTCGTCTCCGATTCACTCCGCGCCACGATCCTGCGCGTCGCTCTGCCTGCTGTGGCGTCATCGCTTCTGATGACGATCTTCTCGTCGGTGGACGCATTCTGGGTAGGCACGCGCATCGGCGCTGCGGGCCTTGCCGCTGTCTCGATTTCGCTCTTCTGGATCTGGATGATCATCTCGCTTGCCGAGATGATCGGCGTGGGGCTCACGGCGGTGGCGGCGCGCCGGCACGGTGAGCGCCGCGCGGCCGAGGCATCGCGTCTCGCCGGCGACACGCTCGTTTTTGGCGTGCTGCTTGGCGCGATGGTCGGTCTCGCTGGCACGCATGAGCTCCACCGGCTCTTTGCCGTCATGCATGCGCCGGCCGATGTCACCGCGCTCGGCACCACATACCTGCGGACCTATCTGCTCGGTACTCCGCTGATCTACGGATTCTTCGTCGTGGACGCGTCGTTCCGAGCCTCGGGCGACACGCGAACGCCGTTCGTACTGCTGCTCGCGTCGGTCGCGGTGACGCTCGTGCTCGATCCGGCGCTGATGCTCGGCTGGGGGCCCTTTCCGGCGCTCGGCGTCGCGGGAGCAGCGATCGCAACGATCGCGACGCGGGGAACAGCATTCGTCATGGGCGTCATCATCGCGTCACGACGTGGACTGCTCCGAATTGGGCGAGTTCGACTGCACGCCCTCTGGTCGGTTTGTCGCATTGGACTGCCGACGGCGGTTACCGGGGTCATGTTCAGTTTCATTTACATCGTGCTCACACGCACGACGACACGCTTTGGCACGCCGGCGCTGGCCGCGTTGGGGATTGGCCACCGTGTGGAAAGCTGGTTGTTCATGATCGGCGTTGGATTCGGCGCGGCGACCGCAGCCATTGTGGGGCAGAACCTCGGCGCGGGCCGGCCCGATCGCGCCAATCGCGCCGCATGGATGGCGACTGGATTCTGCACGTTGCTTGGCGTGGTCGCGTGTACGCTCGAGCTCATCATGCCCCGCCAATTCGCTTCGTTGTTCACGAACGACCCGGCGGTGATTGCCGAATCGGTCAAGTACCTGCGCATCGTGTCGATCTCACAGCTTGCTGTGTGCGCCGAGATTGTGCTCGAGGGCGCGCTCGGCGGGGCGGGGGACACGGTGCCACCCATGTTGACGTCCACGGCGCTCACGGCGTCGCGCATTCCGCTCGCAGGCTGGGCGGCTAATCGATGGGGAAGCGCCGGGATCTGGTGGGTGATCTCGTTGACTGCTATCGGACGCGGGGTCTCGATGGCGCTGATCTGGCGCAGCGGCCGCTGGAAGCGCAGATCTGTATAGCCATGCGACCTATCATCACGCTGCTGACGGATTTCGGAACTGCCGACGGGTATGTCGGCGAGATGAAAGGTGTGCTGCTCACGATGGTCCCGGACGCGGAGCTGGTTGACATCACCCACGACATTCCGCCACAAGACGTGGAGTGCGCGCGGCTCTCGCTTGCACGCGTGTGGCAGCGTTTTCCCGAGGGCACCGTGCACCTCGTCGTCGTGGATCCCGGCGTCGGTTCATCGCGGGCGGCGCTGGCGGTGTCCAGCGATGCTCGGTATCTCGTTGGACCAGACAATGGCGTGTTGTCACCGGCGCTCCTCATGCCCGGCGCGCGTGCCGTCGAGTTGGCGATACTGCCCGGTGTGTCAGCTACGTTCCACGGGCGCGACGTCTTCGCTCCCGCAGCGGCGGCACTGGCGCGCGGAGAGCCGATCGATGCCATCGGTCTCGTCGGCTGCAATCCGATAGTTCGTCGGACACCAGAACCGCGGCGCTGCGCCGACGGCTCAATGGCTGGTGAAGTGATTCTCGTGGATCGCTTCGGCAACGCGATCACGAATCTCATTGCCTTGCGCGGTGGCATCGTTGACGTTTCGTCGCGCGGTATTCCGATCCGAAAGATCTACGCGGATGTGCCGTCGGGTGCACCGGTCGCCGTGGTCGGATCCAGCGGCTTTGTCGAAATCGCGGTGCGCGACGGAAACGCCGCGCACGCGTTAGGCATTGCGCGAGGCACGCCGGTGGTGTTGCGCACCAGCGCCTGACCTTGCGATACGACGGCAGGTAGACGGGGGGACTTCTTCGGCTCCCGGATTCAGTTGTCAACCAAACCGACTGAGGCCTCTTGTGCAGGTGCGGGGCTCGACACTTCGCGCCGCTGTCGATCGACAGTGCAGCACGGGCACGTGGCCCACCGGCGCCCAGGTGCTGCCTACGCGGGCCCGGTACGTGGGAACCACGAAACCCGTTTCGTCTAGGAAGGCAATGACCCGCCCGCTTCGACGAGCCCCTTTTTGATGCGCGGCCAATCGCGCTTGAGCCACGCCTCGATGAGCGCCTCGTTCCGCTCGGTCGCGCGCGTCGCCGGGCGCTGCGGCGACCAGCCGTGCGCACGGAGCACGCGCCCGAGTGAGCGAAAGTGGTAGGAGACCCCCAGGGTCTGCCACGCCGCATACCAGCGCGACACGCTTTGGCGTCCGACGCCGACGGCGCGCGCAATCTCGCTCTGCGAGATCCCGTGAACGCGACAGCGCGGAAACTCCCGCGCCGCGGCGAGGCGCCGCTCTTCCAATTGTGCCGCGCTCAACCGCCGCGGCCGCCACTGTACCATACTCTCCTCCTTCACGCTGCATCCACATGTCCTGCAAGAACCGTGAAGGTCATTAGTGTCGCGAGTTAGAAGTTCATGGATTGCCTTTTGCTCTCGTCACGGGCCAACTCGTTCGAGAGATTGATCCTATGAGGCGCGGCCCAATGTTGCAGCCGTTGATGCTGACCGACGCGGAGATCGCCCAGTTGACCGCGTGGAGTCGTCGCCCGAAGACCGCGCGAGCGATCGCGGAGCGCGCCCGGATCATTCTCGGGAGTGCGAGCGGTGCGCCGAGCGTCGAGGTGGCGGACGCGGTCGGCGTCACGCGACAGACCGTGGGGAAGTGGCTGACGCGGTTCCTGGCGCATCGCTTGGATGGACTGCTCGATGCGCCGCGTCCGGGGGCCCCGCGCCCCATTACCGACGGGGATGTGGAACGCGTGGCCCGGAAGACCTTGGCTGCCGTCGTCTGGCCCGACTTCGAGCGAGTGTCCGAGACCTTGGCAGGTTCGCACAATCTCGCCGTCGCTGTCGATGTTCCCCAAAGCCATCACAATTCCGCAAAGTCAATACCACGCTCAGTGCGAGGGAGGCGTCCGCAAAACCGGGTCAGGTCCATTCTCAGTGGCAGACAGGGGGGCATGACCCGCACGCAGCTTCAACGTACCCTCCAGCTCTGCACCGTGCTACAGATCCTCAGCGCGATGCTCTCCGAGAGGACCCCGCCGTTACAACTACACACGGCATTCGACCTGTCGAATCCCGATGACGAAATCTCTCACCAGTCGCCGCCCTTCGATTTATCGCCGAACACTACTTGAGGATGTACTGCTTATAGATTCTCGGTCTCACTAGTGGCGTTATCGTCGGGCCGCGCCGTGTGACGGCGGTTTGCCTCTTGTGTCAAAGAGTGTTTAATGATAATGTTGCTGCCGCGTACAGCCGATGCGTGAACGTACTTGTCGTCATCTCGCGGATCTGGAGGTGGCTGCTCGGCTGCTCGGCTTATAGTTTGTCGAGGTTCTGTGCGCATGCGACCGCCATTCGAATCGCCGCCATCAAATCCCTCAAGTCACCTTATGATGAGCCGGTCGCGATCCATGGGTCGTCGGAGCTGGATCTCCGCTTTCATGTTCATGGGGCTGTTGTGGGCGTGCGGAGCCAACACGCTGGAAGCCCAAGCGGTACGCGGCACCGTCGTGATGGCAGACAGCCTGCCGGCGGCCGGCATCATCGTCGAACTGGTCGACCGCACTGGACGCGTCATTGACCGCACGTTGTCGCGGGCAAACGGCGGATTCGTCGTTCGCGCCTCCGTTACCGGCGCGTACCGACTGCGTGCGCTCCGCATCGGGTTCTCTCCCACGACGACGGACCCGCTCGCCCTCGACCCACGCGCCGACGTGCAGTACCGGCTCCTGCTGTCGGGCACGCCGGTGCACCTCGCCACCGTCCGCGTGCAGGCAAAGCAAGTCTGCGAAGTGGCGCCTGATTCCGGGACGCTCGCTGCCCAACTGTGGAGTGAAGCGCGCAAAGCGCTCATGGCGGCCAGTATCGTGGCGGGCAATCAGGAGTATACCGTGCGGCGCGCACTCTACGAGCGGCGCGTGGACCTGAGTCCAGAGCGAGTACTCGGGCAGCGCCAGTTCGAGCGAGATGGTGTCTCGCTCCAGCCATTCCGCAGTGCGCCGGCGGATAGTCTGCTGGCTTTCGGCTACGTGCGTCGCGATGCCTCGGGCGCGACGTACCTGGGTCCGGACGCGGACGCGCTGCTCTCCGATTCGTTTGCCGAGTCGCACTGCTTCCGGCCGGCCTCCAGACCGGAGCCACCGGGGCATTCGAGTTGGGCTGGTGTCGAGTTCCTGCCGCTCCGCAGCTCGCCACAACGTCCAGACATTCAGGGCGTGTTCTGGGTGGATCGACGCACCTCCGATTTGCGGGAACTGAATTTCGAGTATACTGATCTGCCTCCCGAAGCCGATGCGGCGCACCCGGGTGGGCACGTCGAGTTCATGCGCCTGCCGTCGAACGAGTGGATCGTCGGCCGATGGGACATCCGCATGCCGATCACGGGCCTGGAGGCACGGGCGGGCGCGTTCTCAGGACAGTCTGTTACCTCGCGGTCGGGCGCCATCGGCCAGCGTCTGGCGCTCGTCGCCATTGGTGCCCAGGTGTCGGGTGGCGAGGTTCTCGAACTGCATCACGATACGACGGTGCTCTGGCGCGGACGCGTGAACGCCATCGTCGGAACGGTCACCGACGAGGGAGGAATACCGCGGAGCGGTCGCAGCGTGCTGGTCGAGGGAACCACTCGGAGGATGGTGACCGACACGGCTGGACGTTTCCGCTTCGAGTCGCTCCTCCCGGGAACCTATCAACTCACCGCCGAGAACTTGGCGATAGATAGTTTGGGCATTCCGCACGCGACGTCGGTGGCCGTTCGGGATTCCGGTGAGGTGGCCGTGCGTTTGACGGACCTTTCCCCCACCGGTGCCGTGGCCAAGCTGTGTTCCGGTGTGCTCAACGCGTCGCTCGCGTTGTTGCGGGTCGTCGTGATTGACTCAGCGACATCGGCGCCGTTGGCGCGCGTGCGCGTGTCGGCGACCTGGGCACAACCGACCAAGCGGGGCACCTTGGCGGGCGTGGTCCAATCTCGCCGGAACGGCACAACTGATTCCGCCGGCCAAGTGTCCGTGTGTGGAGTGCTACGCGGCGTCGCCGTCGTCCTGCACGTTGACGCGGGCCCGGGCGGAGGCACCACGCGCGAGATTGTCGTGCCGATCGGCCAGCCCTATGTCACGACGGCGATTCGGGTGCAACGGTGAGACCCATGATCACAGCTGCTACGCAGGGACTCCGAGTGCGACTCGCCTGCGTGGTAGCGGGGACTCTCATTTTAGGCGGACTGCCTGAGGCCGTGGGCGCGCAATCGGAAGCCGGCGTCGTGCTGGTTGCGCGCGTCACCGATGAGGTGACTCATCGCCCCCTCTACGGGGTGGAACTGTCGCTGCTGGATCCCACGCGTCTCGTCAGAACCGACACAGGCGGGCGGGCGATCATGCAGCGCGTAGCGAGCGGGATGCACAGCGTGCGCCTACGCCGGGTGGGGTACGTCTCCATCGAGACGGAGTTGTCGGTGTACGGCGACACCGCCGAGTTCGACTTCGTATTGCGTCGGACCGCGGCCGAGCTCGAACGGGTGACGATTGAAGATCGGGCGACCCCGGCGTCGCTCACCGAATTCGAAGTTCGGCGTCGGATGGGAGTCGGCCACTTCCTGACTGATTCCATCTTGCGGCGCGAGGGTCAGCGACCCCTGGCCAACATTCTGGCGAGCCGCTTTCCCGGGTTGACACTGGTGCCGATGCCGCCTCCTACGGCGCGGGTCGGACTCGACCTGCCTGCAGACCTCGATGCGTTCGGCTCGATGCACCTTGAAGCGACGCAGCCGAGTGGCCTTCTGCATGACGGGCATGCGACCTGTCCAATAGACACGTACGTGGACGGCATTTGGTTCACGGAGAGCCTTGCCACGGTGCCTTCGGATCTGATCGCGGCGGTTGAGCTGTATGACAAGGGCAGTGCCCCGTCGGCGTATCGGCGACCGGGCAAGGCGTGCAAGGTGTTGCTGATCTGGACGCACCGGTAACGTGCGGGGGGCCGTGCGGGACGAGGGGATCCTTGGTCGCATCGCACTCAGGATAACGACCGGGCTACGCGCCTCACGAAGCGGAACGGGTGCTGCTCCTCCTGTGGTCGCTGAGCTGGCGAAGCGAGCTGGTGCGTTCACGGTCGGTGTCGCGACCCAGCCTTTCGACCTTGAAGGGGCCACTCACATGCGGCAGGCAGAGCGCGGCATCGCCGAGATGCGCAAATACGCCGATTCAATAATCGTCGTGCCGAACGAGCGCCTGCTCGCCATTCTCGCGGGAGTGTCGCCCTCGAAAATGCGTAAGAGAAGGGTGACGAGGTCCTGACTGCCCACAATACAAGCAGTTATGACATGGCGGCCCGGCAGGGCGGCCGCCCCGGATTCGATCCGGGAGTCTACTTCAAGATGCTCATCGTGGGCTTCTTCGAGAACCTCGCCAGCGAGCGCGCCATTGCGGCGCGGTGCGCCCGATTCGCTGTCGATCTGCGCCTTTCTCCACTACGAGCTGACCGAGAAAACGCCCGATCACTCGAGCTTCACTGTGATCCGGCAACGGCTCGCCCTCGACGTCTACGATCAGGTCTTTGGTCTGGTCGTCGCGGCGTTGCACGAGAGGAAATTCCTCCGGGGCAAACACCTCGGTATCGACACCTCGGTGCTCGAGGCGGATGCCTGGCTCAAGTCACTCAAGTCACTCACGCATCGGCTGACGGGGCGAGCAGTACCGGCAGTACGTGAAGCGGCTGGCGAAGCAGGCAAGCGTCGAAACGAGCGATCCGCTTGCGATCCGTGCGCGGTGAGCACGTTCGATCGCAAGCGGACGGGCCGAAAGACGTCGAACAAAGACTGGCAGAACCCGCATGATCCCGACGCCAAGGTGGGCCTCGACAAGAAGGGCGCGACGCGGATGCTGTACAAGCCGGAGCACGTAGTCGATCTGGAGACCGGCGCCATCGTGGACTTGGGCTAGTGCAAGGTCGAGGCGCTGGTCACGTGGCAGGCCGTCGGGATTCGCACCGCGATTCCGGATCCCGTCTCGAACCTCGGGCTCTTCCTCCGCCGTTTCCGCCATCTGGGCTCGGCTCCACGGCGGATCGGGCCGTGTCAGTTCGAATTCCAGGCGTCCGCCGCCGCGGGTCGATCATGCTCGCGTTCACTCGTAGTTCAACAGTCTGTTAGACGAACGAACAGTTGATGTAGCAAGTGGAACAGGTCTGCCCTCAGGTCGGCGGACTGCCGCTGCTGCCAGGAGAAAGGCTGGTTACCGAAGAGCATCCCTCCGCGGACTGCGCAGAGGAACGCCGAGGATCGGGGATTGGGCTCCGTGGCTTAACCGGCGGGATGTCGCTGGCTGCTCCGTACCGGTCGGCGAGTTTCGAGTTTCCAGTTGTGAGTTGTGCGTTGTGAGTTTCTCGGGTACAAACCGGTCTGATAGGTGAGCCACAAACCGGGCTGATAGGTGAGCTTGGTGAGGCAGCCTTACGTTCGTTCGTCGGACACCAGAACCGCGGCGCTGCGCCGACGGCTCAATGGCTGGTGAAGTGATTCTCGTGGATCGCTTCGGCAACGCGATCACGAATCTCATTGCCTTGCGCGGTGGCATCGTTGACGTTTCGTCGCGCGGTATTCCGATCCGAAAGATCTACGCGGATGTGCCGTCGGGTGCACCGGTCGCCGTGGTCGGATCCAGCGGCTTTGTCGAAATCGCAGTGCGCGACGGAAACGCCGCGAACGCGTTAGGCATTGCGCGAGGCACGCCGGTGGTGTTGCGCACCAGTGCCTGACCTTGCGGTACGACGGCAGGTCGGCGGACGGACTTCCTCGACTGCCGGATTCCGTTGCCTAGACCAATGAACAGTTGGTGTAGCAAGTGGAACAGGCCTGCCATCCGGCAGGCATGTTGCTTTACGCGGCGTTTCAGGTGGTCTAGCCGAACGTTCACCTGGTCCATCGGTACGTTCGCCTGCTCTATACGTGCGGTCACCTGCTCTACCGGTACGTTCACCCGGTCTACGCATGCGATCACCTGCTCGATCACCCCGATCAGGCGCATCCCTCTGCCGATTCGGCGGATACCGGAGGCGATCAGGCGGGCCACGGGCACGATCAGGCGGGACACGGGTCAGACCAGGCGGGCCACGGGCACGATCAGCTGGTCCACGGGCCCGATTCGGCGGGCACTTTCGCCGATCAGGCGCCTCACGGAGACGATCAGCGACATACCAGGCACGATCAGGCGGGCCACAGGCGCCTTCACCTCGCCCACGGAGACGATCAGCGACCCCACGGGCGTCATCAGCGACCCTACGGGCAAATCCACGCCAATATTACTGCCAAATAGGCGGATTGCCGTTGCTGCGCTGCGGACTGCACCACCGGGAACTCAAGGCATAAGCGGTAGAAAACCTGTTTACCGCGGAGTGCGCAGAGGAACGCCGAGGAACGTGGATTGGACTCCGGGTGTTTACCGGTTGGATGTCGCTGGCTGCTCCGTAGCGCTCGGCCCGCCGGTCGGCGAGTTTCGAGTTTCCAGTTGTGAGTTATGCGTTGTGAGTTTCTCGTGTCCCGTGTCCCGTGTCCCGTGTCCCAGGACCGTGTCCCGCTAGCGCCCAACACTCACTTTCCGCGTTGCCGCGGCCACGCCGGCCACGGGCGTAGGTGTCTGCCACGAGTATTCGTCTGTCGCCTTAGGCTTCGATCCAGCGCCGGCCCGCTGGGTGCCGGCGCGTGACGCCAGTGCGGCACCAAGGCCGACTGTCGCGGCCACCCACGTCAGTGCGATGGCAACAGCACGGAGTACGGCGCCTACCGTGGGACTCCATGCGAACAGCGCGGCGACCATCCAGATGCCAAGGTAGACAACGAGACCAATGATCAGTCCGCGCAGGTGTACGCCGCGAGCGGAGGTCGCGCCGTGCGATGACGCGAGTGCGCCACCGGTGAGCCGCGCTACGGCAAGGAAACCAAGTGTCACGAGCCCCGCAGCCGCGATGACATACGAGACAATCGCAAACGGGATGAGCAGAACGCCTAGCACGGTGATCGCCAACGCGACTACGAGCACCAGGAGCGCCGGCAACATCACGAGCTCGCCGGCCACGCCAATCCAGAACGCGCGCGCGAATCCGCGCTCGAGCGCGATCACGACGCCGTCGAGATTCGCTTCGGCGAAGACCATGACGCCAAGCCCGATAATCGTCAGCAATGCCAGCCAGCCGAGCACGAGCTCGATCGAGTCCCAGGTGCCAAGGGGCTGGCTCGGTCGCGAGGCAGGAAGCGTGGGGCGGGAAGTAGCGAGAACGCGCTTCTGTCCTTCAACGATTCCGCCATCGATGATGACGGATCCGCCGGCGGCCCAGGCGTCGCCCGTAACGCGCGCGCCTCTGTGGACACGGACGTCGCCGTCGAGCGAAACGACGTCGCCGTTCACGGTGCCATAGACGTCGAGATTGCCGCGTGCGACGGCAATCGGTCCGTCCACCGTCGTGTTAGCGGGGATGGACCGGCTGCCGAACGTGAAGTGATCGGCGTCGGGCAAATAGGTATCACCGACGGCGCGCCGCTGCGAGATCTCCTGAGCGAGATGCGTCGCCGATGTATCCGCTGCTACAGGCGTTTGCGCTGGCGCCCCGAAGCTGCCGAGGGCCAGCATGGCGAAAACGAGTAGAACGCGCATGATGGCTAGGCTCGACGTCGGCTGGAGACGCCTGCGAGAGCCCTGAGTCCGACAATTGACCCACCGGCAGCGCCGGCGAGGCCAAGGACCGCTGTGGCTGTTCCGATGGATCCGGCACGTTGAATGACCGCAAACATCTGGTCACCGAATACCCCGGTCAGCACGGCGCGACCAGCTTCCAAGACCAACCCACGTATGCGGTCGCCGGCGGCACCGCCGGCGAGTTGGAGCACGTCGGTCTGGGTAGCCACCCAGAGAATCACGGCGGTCAGAACCGATCCGACCGTCGCGACCGTGGTCGCGATCGCAAGACGTGCCGGACGCGACTGGGGAAGCCACTGTGCGACGGATTCGCGGGCCGCGACGTGCCAGGGCACAAACACGGGCACCTGGCTCATCACGCGGTCAGCGAACGAGTGTGTCGGCGCGAAGTGAGGAATGTCCTCCAGCTGGTCGACGACGGAGCGCGCTTCATCAACCAGGGCTCGGCAATGCGCGCAATCGCGGATATGGGCTTTCAAGGGGCTAACCTCAAAGCCTACCTCGTCATCGAGGAGTAGGTCGATCTCGTCTGGAAGCAGGTGCCTGTGAGTCATGAAGTCTCCGGAAGGACTTACGGAGGGAATTGGACGATGGTTTCAGTAGAAAGCGGTCAGTGGGAGGGGAGGCAGTCGAGCTATCCACCCTCTCGCACGTGTTCCAGTGCCTCGCGTAGTGCGTGCCGGGCGCGATGGATATACGTCTTCACAGTACCGAGTGGCAGGTCGAGTGTGGCCGCGATCTCCTCGTACGACCGGTCTTCGACGTGCCGGAGCAGGATGCAGGATCGATATTCTGGCCGGAGCGTGGCAATCGCCCGTTCGATGGCGGTGCCAAGTTCCCGCGCTTCGATTTCCTCGAGTGCCGACTCCTGCTCGACGGCCACGTCGAACGAGGTCGCCTCGATGGCCTCCGCCGACTGAGCGTGCGGCGAGCCGTCGATGCTGACCGTCTCGAGTTGTCGTCGCCGCAGGTGGTCAATTGCCACGTTGTTGCCGATCTTGAACAGCCAGCTCGAGAACTTGAATTCGGGCCGATACCGGTCAATGTGGTTCAGGACTTTGACGAACGTATCCTGCGCCAGATCCTCGGCGAGCTCGCGATCGCGCACCATGCGAAAGATCAGTGAGAACACTGGTCGCTCGTAGCGGCGAATCAACTCACGGAACGCCGAGTCGCGCCCTTTCTGGGCCAGCGCGACGACGTCGGCATCCGGTAGGTTGAGGAGGTCGAGTGCTGGAGCTTGGGGCATCGGGCCGGTGGGGCGCGGGCGTCGTGGCGACGCGTCGCGCGGTCCCCACAAACTACGCGCCTACGCCGCGCCAATCCAGCGCCGCCCGCTTGATTCGCCATCACACCACCGGCAACTTTATGAATGTCTGTCAGTGAGTTGGAATCAGCAGAGGCGCGGGCGGCGGCGGCCGGCGGCGATGCGAAGCGCGCGTACGTCCAGCGCATCTTCTCCCAGATCGCGCCGCGTTACGACCTCTTAAATCACCTCCTCAGCTTCAACGTCGACAAGCGGTGGCGACGGCGAGCCATCGCCGCGATGCGTTGGGAACGAGCGCCGCGGGGTACCTACCTGGACCTCTGCGCCGGAACGCTTGACGTCTCAGCCGAACTCTCGCGGCGTCCGGGCTTTGCCGGACAGGTCGTTGGAGCCGACTTTGCCGAACCGATGTTGCGTGCCGGCGCGGGAAAGTCCCCGGCTACGGTCGTGACGCCCGTTGTCGCTGATGCGCTCGATCTGCCGCTGGCGACGAACAGCGCGTCGGGAGCAATCGTGGCGTTCGGTATTCGCAACGTGGCCGATCTCGACCGTGGGCTGCGCGAGGTGTATCGCGTACTCGAGCCCGGCGCTCGCTTCGTCATTCTCGAATTCACCACGCCACGTTCGGCAATCGTTCGTGCCGGATACCACCTCTACTTTCATCATCTGCTGCCGCAGATCGGCGCGCTGATCAGCGGGCATCGCACGGCCTACGCCTATCTGCCGCGCTCGGTGGCGAACTTCCCCATCGAGGAGGATCTGGCGGCACGGATGCGCGGCGCCGGGTTCACCGACGTGAACTGGCGCACGCTCACACTCGGCGTCGCCGCGATCCACTGCGGCGCCAAGCGGTGACCAACAGCGGCGGCGTCTACGTCGTCGGGCTGATTTCAGATACCCATGGCCTCGTGCGGCCAGACGTGCACACTGCGCTTGCCGGCGTCGCGTTGATCTTGCACGCTGGTGATGTCGGTGGCGATCAGATTCTCGACGAGTTGGAACTGATCGCGCCAGTCTATGCGGTGTACGGCAATACCGACGTGCCGGGAAATCCGAGACTTACGGATGCGATCGACCGTGAGATCGCGGGGGTGCGCGTTCACGTGAGCCACGGGAATGAAGTAGGAAGTCCGACGCCAGCCAAGCTCCTTGCTCGTTACGATGCCGACATCATCGTCTATGGACACACCCACCGGCCGCTCGTCGCGCGGGCGGACGGCCGCTGGACCGTGAATCCGGGTGCCGCCGGACCCCGCCGATTCGATCTCAGACCGAGTGTCGCACGGATGTCGATCCGTGACTCCGACGGCGACGTCACGATCGAGGTGATAGAGCTGGCCATCTGAGGCTTGGGACGCTAGACGACGCGGAAGTGCGACACGGGATATAGGTAGTCGTCGCCCGAGTCGTCCACGACGCGATAGAATGCGCCCTTCCCCTCGATGCCGAGCACCTCGTAGATCTTGCCGAGGGTGAGGTCGTGGCAGCCGCCGGGCGCATCGCAGCCCGGATACACGAGCCACGGGCGCGTGCTGATGCACTGAATCAGTGTCGTTGGCTGCCAGGAGATCGACATCTGCCCCCGCGGGTAATCGTTCGCGCGCCGGATGTGCGTGTGACCCGTCAATGCAGAAGGCGCGCCAAGCATCGGCACGCAGCGTGTGGCCTGGGCCGTCGTGACGTCAGGATGCTGCGGCCAGCGCAGCAATGTCACCGGTCGCGCTCGTGCGTTCCAGCTCGTTCGGGAATCGCCGGAACCAGGACGACAGCAGCAGGAGCTCGTCGATTTCGTGGGTCGGAATCTGGCTGCGGTCGTGCTCGACGGGCGTGAACACGTCAGCGATCATCCGCAGCAGCGTTGCTGCTTCGGCCGGCGTCCTCGGCAGCGGTGTTTCGCCGCGCACGCGGCCGCGCCGAATGAGATAGACGCGATCGTCTCCTTCGTGCCCGGGAATGGTGTAGACGAACGACAACGTCTCCACCGCAAATCGAAGCCGCGCGAACTGGCTGCGGAGCGATTCCAGGCGCTTCAACTTGTCGCGCAGCACCGCGGCGCGCTCATACTCGAGCCGTCCGCTCGCCGATTCCATCTGGTGTCGAAGCTGCTCGATCGGTCCGTCATCCGTGCCGTCGAGAAATGCCCGCGCGAGTGCCAGACGATCGTCGTACTCCCGCACGGTGCAGCCGCCGACGCACGGACCGAGACACTTCCTCACCTCGAACCGGATGCAGCCGGGCGTTCGCGGAAAGTTCGTGAACAGTTCGGCCTGGTCGGCAAAATACATCCGCTGGTCGGTGGCGCAGTCGCGAAGGCCGAGCACGTCGTTCAGCTCGCGCACAGCCTCACTCACGCCCATCGCGCCCATGAATGGACCATAGTAGATGGCCGAATCATCTTGCCCGGGTCCGCGCACCACCACCAACTTTGGCGCCGGCGCGCGGGTCAACTTGATGAAACAATAATTCCTGCCGTCACGCTTCATGGTCACGTTCAATCGCGGCCGAAAGCGCTTGATGAGCCGCAGCTCCTCGAGGAGCGCCGCGAACTCGCTCGGCATGTACTCCCACTCGATGTGCTCCGCCTCGCGAACGATGCGCGCGCCCTTTTCTTCGGGATACGCACAGCGGAAATAGCTCAGCAGGCGTGAGCGCAACTGCTTCGATTTTCCGACGTATACGATCTCGCCGTCCGCGGAGATCATCCGATAGACGCCGGGGCGATCGGTGGCGTTGGTGCGCACATGCGCGCGCATCACGGCGAGCTGTTCGTCAGACGCCGGCGGGCGAATGCGGGTTACTCTTGACACTGCGCACACAGCACCGTCATGCGTCCGTCGATCGCGTGCGTGCCGATCAAACGATGGCCGCAGCGCGGGCAGGGATCGCCTGCGTGGCCGTAGACGGCGAGCCGCTCCGAGAAAGCCCCTTTGCGACCGCTCGCGTCGCGGTAGTCCCGAAAACTGGTGCCGCGGAGCGCGATCGATTCGGTCAGGACGTCCACGATAGCGTCGCGAAGCGCGGCGACATCGTCGGGAGCGATCGTCGCCGCCAATCGAGACGGATCGATGCCGGCGCGCCAGAGTGCCTCATTCGCGTAGATATTGCCGACGCCGGCCAGGATGCGCTGGTCCATCAACACCTTTTTGATCGTTTGGCGGGACGCCCGAAGAAGTACCGATAGATGCGCTGCGGTAAATGCGCGGTCAAGTGGTTCGATGCCGAGCGGAGCGATGTATTCCGCGAATCGCTCCGGTGTCATGAGCGCCACGGTGCCGAGGCGGCGGATGTCCCGGTAGTGCAGGGTACGACCATCGGACAACGCGAACGCGAGCGTCGAGTAGCGGAGCTCGGACTCCGGCAGCTGTCCCGAATCGATCAGCAGGGCGCCGGTAAACCGCGGCTGCACGACAATACGATGACCCGTCGACAAATCGAGTACGACGAGTTTAGCGCGGCGCCAGCAGTGTGTGATCGTGGCGCCGCAGACGGTCCGCGCCAACTCGGCTGAGCTAACCTCGCGAAGAACGTCGACCTTGGTGACACGCACGCCGACAATGCGGACACCGGTTACGTCGCGATCGAGATCGCGAGCGATCGTCTCGGTCTCAGGTAGCTCCGGCACGTCGAGCCAACTCACGCCACCCGATATCGTTGCGGAACTGCTTTCCCGTGAACTCGACGCGCGCCGCGAAGTCCTGGCTGCGCCGTTGTGCGTCTTCCAGGCTCGTTCCCAACCCTGTGACGGCGAGGACCCGCCCACCGGACGTCACGAGTCCACCGCCGGGCGCGTACTTCGTGCTCGCGTGGAAGACCAGCACGTCGGTTGGCGGACTGGGCATAGTGATCGGATCACCGGCACGCGGCCGTTCCGGGTAGCCGGCTGCCGCGACGACCGTGGTTACCGCCGCGCGACTCGTGCCAATTGGCTTGATGTCTGGAAGGCGATCCCCGCGCGCGATGGCGAACATCAGGGCACTCACGGACTGATCCGACGACAGTGCAGGCAAAACGGCTTCCGTCTCAGGATCACCAAACCGGCAGTTGAATTCCACCACTTTCGGACCGCTGTCCGTGAGCATCAGGCCGATATACAGCAGGCCCTTGAACGGAGTCCCCCGAGCGCGCATCGCCTCGAGCGTCGGACCCGCGATCCGATCGAGTGCGTGTCCAATGAGGTCGGGTGACTCGACCGCCAGAGAGACGGGGCAATACGCGCCCATTCCGCCTGTATTGGGGCCACGGTCGGCGTCGAGCAGCCGTTTGTGGTCCTGTGCGGCCGGCAGCGCGACGACCCGTTCGCCGTCCGTGAGCACGAACAACGAGAGCTCCTCGCCCTCCATGAACTCTTCGACGAGAATCGTTGCGCCGGCTTCGCCGAACACGTTGTCCTCGAGCATGGAGGCGATGGCGTGGCGCGCTTCCTCCATCGTTGGACAGACGATCACACCTTTGCCGGCCGCGAGCCCAGACGCTTTGACCACCACCGGTGCTCCGAACGCATCCAGAGCGGCGCGCGCCTCCTGGAGCGTGCGGCAGGTGACGGCACGCGCCGTGGGAACGCCGGCGTCTGCCATGAGAGTTTTCGAAAATGCCTTGGACGTTTCCAGTCTGGCGGCGTTCCGGGTAGGTCCGAAGATCGGCAACCCGGCCGCATGAAACGCATCGGCAATCCCGACAGCCAGCGGTGCTTCGGGCCCCACGAGCGTCCAGTCCACCGCCTCCTGGCGCGCGAAGGCCAGCAGCGCGTCGACGTCAGTCACGCCGATCGGCACGCACGTCGCCAACTCGGCGATGCCCGGATTCCCCGGCGCGGCGAAGATCTGTGTCGAATCGTCATCCTGCCGCAGGCGCCAGGCGATCGCGTGTTCGCGGCCGCCGCCACCGACGAGCAGCACCTTCATCGATTGCGCCAGGCCGTGTTCAGTGCGTCCTTCGCGGATTTCAGCCCGTCCTTGAACTGATCGACGGTTTCGCGCGTCTTCTGGCCGTAATATCCGGCTGCATCCGCGAAGTCATCGCGCAGCGGCTTGTCGTTGCCAGCTTGATCGCGGCGCGTGTAATTGCCGGCGAGAATCGCGTCATCACCGCCGGCGCGATGCCAGCGCAGCAACTCCGCGGCGCGCACGGTGTGCATGGGGTGGGTGCGCATCACGGTGTTCATGATCTTGAGCACCGTGTCCCACGCACCGCCGCCGGTCTCATACTGCTCGGCCTGGCGAATGAACTCTTCCACGCGAAGCTCATCGCCGTACTCTTTTCCACCGGCGAGCTTCATCGCGGCGCCCATCACGACATTGATGTCCTGCTGGACGAGCAGTCCCGCGCGATCGGCGGAGAACTCACTGTTGCGATGCCACTCGAGCAGCGCCAGCTGGAAGGGAAGCAGGGCCGTCGCTGCCAGGAAGGGCAGGTTGCTCAGGCCGAAGTACATGAGGATCAGGGCGATGGTCGTATACGTCGGGTGACCGCTCATGATGTGGCCGAGCTCGTGTCCCAGTATCGACCGTAGCTCCTCCTCGTCGAGCACCTCGAGCAAGCCGGAATGGACAACGACGAAGGGCTTGTCGAAGCCAACGGCCATGGCGTTGGCGACCGGCGTCTGCGTCACGTACAGCTCGGGGCGCTCAGGCCAGTCGAGCGTCTCCAGCACTTCGGTCCACATGGCATTCAGGCGCGGACGCTGTCCGGCGGTGACCTTCACCGAGTCACCGAGGAACAGTTGCCGTATGCCACGCTCGCCGAAGAACCCGGCCACTTTGCGCACGACCTCGTCGAATCCCGGGATGGCGCGCAGCGTGTTGAGGGCCGCGCGATCCGCAGGATGCTCCCATGCGCGCGACGAAATCTGGACGAGCGGGACGCGAGTAGGCATGAGTGACCGAGGGGTGAGGGTGAGCGTACTGGCCGCTACAACCGTACGAACGTCATACGGGAATTGTGTCGCGTGCGCGGGCCAGTAGCTCGCCGCTCGCCGTCCGACCTTCGGGCATTCCGTGGAACGCCTGCTCCAGATCGTCCAGCAGGTCGGCCACGTCTTCCACACCACACGAGAGACGGACGAGTCCGTCTGTGAGCCCCATGGCGGCACGCCGCTCGGCCGGAACCGATGCGTGCGTCATACCTGCCGGCTGGCTGATCAGCGATTCGACGCCGCCCAACGATTCGGCCAGCGCGAAGATGCGAACTCGTCCGAGCACGTACGCGGCGCGATCGCGCGAACCAAGCTCGACACTGATCATGCCACCGAAACCTGTCATCTGACGTTTGGCGAGCTCGTGCTGCGGGTGCGTCGGCAGGCCGATGTAGTACACGTTTTCGTGTCCCACTTGCTCGACCAGCCATTTGGCGATCTCCCGGCCATTGGCGTCGTGCTGGCGCATGCGGAGGTGTAGCGTTTTCGTTCCGCGCAGCGCGAGCCAGGCGTCGAAGGGGCCCGCCACGGCGCCAGCCGCGTTGTGGATGAACTGGAGACGCTCAGCCAAGCCATCGTCGCGGACAATGGCGCAGCCGCCGATCATGTCGCTGTGCCCGTTCAGGTACTTGGTCGTCGAGTGAAAGACGATGTCCGCGCCCATCTCGAGGGGCCGCTGGAAGCAGGGCGACGCAAAGGTGTTGTCGACGATGAGGATCGCATCGCGACGGTGCGCGACGTCGGCAACGGCAGCGATGTCCGTGAGTCGCATGAGCGGGTTGCTCGGCGTCTCCACGATCACGGCCCGCGTGGCGGGCGTCATGGCATCGGCGACGCGCTGTGGATCGCGCGTGTCGACGTACGTGAAGGAGAGCCCGAGATGCTGTAGAATCCGATCGAACAGGCGAAATGTGCCGCCGTAGACGTTTTCAGCGCAGACGATATGATCGCCGGCACGGAACAGCTTCATGATCGAGTCAATGCAGCCCATGCCACTCGCAAACGCGAATCCATGGCGACCGTTCTCGAGCGCGGCCACATTCCGCTCGAAGGCTTCACGGGTCGGGTTCTTGCCTCGGGCGTACTCGTACCCTTTGTTCTGCCCCAATCCTTCCTGAACGTACGTCGATGTAAGGTACACCGGGGTCATGATCGCACCGGCCAGGGGGTCGGGGCGCTGACCGGCGTGAATTGCCCGGGTTCCAAAACCTGCGCCCAGGTCATCATCAAAAACGCGCGTCATGACGATACTCTTGTTGTAGGTGTGCGGAAGATAACCGCGCCCCGAACGGGCCGTAACTGAACCAGGAATGACCGCTTGGACGCAGCACCATACTGTTTGATCGTCGATGATGAACCGCGCCTGCGCCAGGTGATGATGCACCTGATGCGCAGCGACGGCTTTCAGTGTGTCGAGGCCGCAAACGGCATCGAGGCGCTGGAACAGCTGGAGATATACCCCGTCATCCTCGTGCTCAGCGACCTCCGGATGCCGAAGATGGACGGCTTCGAGCTTCTCCGGGAGATTCGCTCGCGCTTCCCCGACGCCGCGGTGGTGAT
This sequence comes from uncultured Gemmatimonadaceae bacterium, assembly GCA_963817955.1. GTDB lineage: Bacteria > Gemmatimonadota > Gemmatimonadetes > Gemmatimonadales > Gemmatimonadaceae > JAQBQB01. The sequence continues at coordinate 402,907 of CAWFQK010000002.1, read as the reverse complement.
GATCACCGCAGTGGCGGACGTCGAGATCGCGGTCAACTGCCTGGCGATCGGCGCTGCCGACTACGTCATCAAGCCCTATCAGCTGGAGGACGTCCGCGCCCGTGTCGCCCAGGCGCTGGAAAAGCGCCGGCTCATTCTCGAGAATCGCGCCTATCGCGAGAGCCTGGAGGAGCGTGTGGCGCAACAGGCGCGGCGGCTCGAAGAGTTGTTCCTGGCGAGCGTGCAGTCGCTTGCCGAAGCGCTCGAACTCAAGGACCCGTATACGCGTGGCCACTCTGTACGCGTGAGCCACTACTCGAGCGTCATCGCTCAGTCGATGGGCCTGGACGGGGAGATGTTGCGACAGATCGAGCTCGGCGGGCACGTCCACGACATCGGCAAGATTGGTGTACGAGAATCGGTCCTCAACAAGGCTGGACGCCTCACGGCGGAAGAATACGAGCACATCATGACGCACCCGGTGCTCGGGTGGCGCATCCTTGCGCCGTTGCTCGGGGAGACGCCGAACGCCCTGAACATCGTGCGGTCGCATCACGAGCGGTTCGACGGACGCGGCGTGCCAGACGGGTTCAGTGGCAGCGAAATCCCGCTCGAAGCTCGCATCGCCGCCGCCGCCGACGCGCTGGATGCCATGACCAGCGACCGCCCATACCGCACGAGTGAAATGACACTCGAACTGGCCGTGGAAGAGATTCAGCGAAACAGCGGGACGCAGTTCGATCCGGACGTGGTTGTCGCGTTGGTGCAGGCAGCCGAACGTGGCGAACTGGTACTCCTGCCGCGTACGGTTCTGCGCTACGCTGAGGAGCGTTTTTAAAGAACGGTAATCACCGTCGGCTGTTTGTACGCACTGAGACGTTCGGCACACCAGCGCTGGACGGCTTCAGCTGTCCCGTGAAGCTGAAGGTGCCGTCGGCGTTGCGGCAACCGAGATCACCCGTGTGCAGCCATCCATCGCGCACGGGCAGGCCGGACGCGCCGTTCACATAACCGCGGAACACATTATCGCCGCGGACACAGATTTCTCCGCATTCGGGTGCTGTGGTCTGGAGCGATGACTCCCGGGCATAACCGTCTGCATCGTACTCGATCGGCTGCCGCACCTCGACCTCCACCCCAGGAAATGGCACACCGAGGGTGCCGCGGACGTTCGGCCGCGCGCTGTCATTGAACAGGCAGACAGGAGCTGCTTCAGTCAGCCCGTAGCCCTGCCGCAACTCCACGCCGGTGCGATCGAACCACCGGTCCTGCAAGTCAATCGAGAGCGGCGAGCCGCCGCAGATTGCCAGACGTAACGCGCCACTCGGGCAACCGCCCAGACGTCCGAGAGCGGCGAGTAGGACGCGGAACACCGCCGGCACGCCGACCACTTCCGTAACCTCTCCACTGGCAATGAGTTCTGCGGCTCGCGCCGGATTGAAGCGCGCCATAGTCAACACGCTGGCTCCCGCGAGCAGCGGACCATTGGCCGTCACGGTGAGGCCAAACAGGTGCGAGAGCGGGAGAAGGGCGAGCACGCGGTCGTCCGCCGTGTTCTGCGCCGCAATCACCGTCGAGCGGGCGTTCGCCAGCAGGTTGCGATGCGACAGAATAGCACCGACTGGTCGGCCGGCCATTGCCGACGTATACACGATCGCCGCCTCGCCATCGCTGCCTGGCGCATCGGCGCTCCCTTCGATGGTCAGCCCGATATGGGAGCCGAGATCGACGTCGCGGCTCGTTCCGCTGATAATCACACGGGCGGATCGCGGCGCATCATCGAGCAGCACGATCGGGAGGGTGTCCGGCACCCCGGCGGCGAGGGACGATACCGTGAAGACCACACCGACGTTGGCATCGTCTAGCTGATGAGAGATCTCACGCGGCGCGGCCAGCGGGTTCACGAGCACCGCGCCCCTTCCTTCGGACGCCGCGAGGGCGACAAAGAACGCCGGTGAAGTGGGCAATAGAATCGCCGACCGCTTTCCGCTCAGCGCCCGCACCAGCGGTGCGCTGCGCTGGAGCAGCGTGAGTCCAGCGGCCACGAGCTGCTGCGCCTCGTATTCATCGACGCGTCCGCCGTGCGAGGCGATGGCGAGGGGAAGCAGGGAGAACGGATCGAGCATGTGGCGATTGGCGGCGGCAAGCGTTGGGCGAGGGGGGGCGAGTTCAACCAGCGCGAATAATAGTCACTCGCCATGGGCGGCCCATCGTCGGCACGCGACACGGTTCGTCCCGTACAGCCTGCTCGTCATGGTTTGATTAGTTTTCGCTCACTTCACGGAGGCTGAATGGCGAACGATGGTTTGATGGTGAGTGTGTCGGGGATTCGCGGACGCGTCGGCGAGGCGTTGACGCCGGAAGTGGTCGCACGCTACGCCGCCGGATTCGGTGCGTGGGCCTCTAGCCGCGGCCTGTCGAAGCGCGTAGTCGTTGGGCGCGACAGTCGTGTCTCGGGTCCCATGTTCCACCGCGTCGTGCTGGCCGCGCTGCAATCAGTGGGATGCGACGTCATCGACATCGGTCTCACGACGACCCCCACCTGCCAGCTCGCCGTGGAGCATCACCACGCCGCCGGCGGCCTCATGATCTCGGCCAGCCACAATCCAATCGAGTGGAACGCGCTCAAGTTCATTGGACCGACCGGACTGTTCCTCGAAAACGCCGAGGGTGTCGAGATGCGTGCGCTGGTGGAAACGGGAATTCCGCGGGCGCACTGGGACGAGCTCGGGCAGATCGAGCCGGACGACTGTGCCATTCAGCGACACATCGATCGTGTCCTTTCGATACCGTACCTGGATATCGAGGGAATCCGAAAGCGCCATTTCAGCGTCGCGCTCGATTGTGTGCGCGGGGCAGGAGCGGCAATCATGCCCCTCCTGCTCGATCGCCTCGGCTGCCGCGTGTCGAGTATCAACCTTGAGACGGACGGGCGTTTTCCACGTCCTCCTGAGCCCGTCGCCGAGAACCTCGGAGAATTGGAACGACTCGTGCTTCAGTCCGGCGCGGCAATTGGTTTTGCAGTGGACCCGGACGTCGATCGGCTGGCGCTCGTGTCTGATGCCGGCAAGGCCATTGGGGAGGACTTTACTCTGGCGTTGGCGGCGCGGCTCGTCCTGCGCCACACCCCCGGAACGGTGGTCACGAACCTCTCGACGAGTCGGATCGTGGAAGACGTCGCGATTGATGCAGGGGTGCCAATCATTCGCGCCCCCGTGGGTGAAGTGAACGTCGCCGTGCGCATGCGCGACGAGCGCGCGCCAATTGGCGGGGAAGGCAATGGTGGGGTGATTCTGTCGGAAATGCACCTTGGGCGCGACGCGCCGGTGGGTGCTGCGTTGATTCTGCAATTACTGCACGAGGAGGACAGGTCGTTATCGCAAATTGTGGCAGGCCTGCCGCGGTACGTGATCGTGAAAGACAAGCTGGACCGTCCAAGCGCGAGCCTCGATACCGTTTACGAGACCCTGCGGTCGGCCTTTCCAGATGCCGTGGCAGACACACAGGACGGTCTACGGTTGTCGTGGCCGGACCGCTGGGTGCATGTTCGGCCCTCGGGAACGGAACCGATCGTGCGAGTGATCGCTGAAGCACCGAGCCGTGAAGAAGCGTTGGCGTTGGTCAATCGTTCACGGGTCCCGTTGGACAAGCTGGGCGCGTAACACTCACGAAGGACATCACTATGTGCGGAATCGTCGGATACATCGGCCCGCGTGCGGCCAGCGGATTGCTCATCGAGGGTCTCAAGCGGCTCGAATATCGCGGCTATGACTCGGCTGGGATCGCCATGAACAATGGCAACGGCCTGGAAACGCGAAAGGCGAAAGGAAAGATCTCGTTTCTCGAAAGCGTCGTGGCCGGGAACCCGGTACACGGCACCGTAGGGATCGCACACACCCGTTGGGCAACGCATGGGCAGCCGAATGAGTCGAACGCCCATCCGCATGTGGACTGCACGAAGACGATCGCCGTGGTGCACAACGGCATCATCGAGAACTACTCGGCGCTCCGCAAAGTGCTCAAGGAAAAGGGGCACACCTTTGTGTCGGAGACCGACACGGAGGTACTCGCGCATCTGATCGAGGAGAATTTCGAGACGACGCTCGAGGACGCGGTGATGGACACACTCAACCTCGTCGAAGGCACCTACGGCATTGCGGTCGTGTCGAGCCGCGACAAGGACAAGATCGTCGCAGCGCGAAAGGGCAGTCCGCTTCTCATCGGCGTGGGTGAAGGCGAATACTTCGTGGCGAGCGACGTGGCGGCGATCCTCGCACATACGCGTCAAGTGGTGTATCTGGACGACGGTGAAGTTGGCGTCATCACGCGCGAGGGGTATCGGGTGTGCGATCTGTCGGCGCGACCCGTGCGCAAGGGCGTGAGCCGCGTGGAATGGGATCTCGACCAGATCGAGAAGGGCGGCTTTCCCCATTTCATGCTGAAGGAAATCTTCGAGCAGCCGCAGACGATCATGAACACCATGCGCGGCCGGATCGTCGTAGAAGACGGCTATTCCAAGCTCGGGGGCATGAACATTCCGCGCGAGGACCTCGAGCAGATCAACAATATCATCATCACGGCATGCGGCACGAGTTGGCATTCCGGCCTCATTGGCGAGTTGATGATCGAAGAGAACGCACGCATTCCCGTAGAAACCGAGTACGCGTCCGAGTTCCGCTACCGCAATCCCATCGTCAATCCGAACTCGTTGTGCGTCGTCATCTCTCAGTCGGGTGAGACGGCGGACACGTTGGCCGCAATGCGCGAAGCCAAACGCCGAGGCGCGCGGACGCTCGGATTGGTGAATGTCGTTGGCTCAACCATCGCGCGTGAAGACGACGGCGGCGTGTATCTCCACGCTGGCCCCGAGATCGGCGTCGCCTCTACGAAGGCGTTTACGAGCCAGGTGGTCGCGCTCGCATTGCTGATGCTGAAATTTGCCCGGCGCCGTGATATGTCGGTGGCGCGTGGCCGCGAGATCTGCATGGCGATGGAGGAACTGCCGAAGCAGCTGCAACATATCCTCGACCGGGCGACTGAGATGGAGACAATCGCCGAGGCGTTCAAGGATGCGTCGAATTTCCTGTATCTAGGCCGCGGCTACAACTTCCCGGTCGCCCTCGAGGGCGCGCTCAAGCTGAAGGAGATCAGCTACATCCATGCCGAGGGCTATCCTGCCGCCGAGATGAAGCACGGGCCGATCGCGCTGATCGATGAGAACATGCCGGTCGTGTTCATTGCGCCGCACGATTCGGTGTTCGAAAAAATCGTGTCGAACATCCAGGAAGTAAAAGCGCGCGGTGGCCGGGTCATCTGCATCACGAGCCGTGAAGAACCGGCGTTGGAAGGCTTGATCGACTACGAGTTCCGCATTCCCGAAACGGTGGACATGCTCTACCCAATACTCACGGTGGTCCCGCTGCAGTTGCTCGCGTACTACATCGCAGCCAAGCGTGGCCTGAATGTCGACCAGCCGCGCAACTTGGCGAAGTCGGTTACGGTGGAGTAAGCGCCGAGACGCCAGAGGCGAGACATGCGAAAGAGGCCGGAGCGACATTGTCGCTCCGGCCTCATCATCTAGTACAACCAGGCACCAGTTCCCGTTGACGTACGGTGTTTCTGTCTGTACTATTCATACATGAATGATTTATCGCCAGACGCGGATCGATCGAACGGATCGCCGGATACCACGATCTTCATGCTTCTTCAGGCCGCCCATGCGCTCGAAGCACGGCTCGAGGCCGCATTGGAAGGCGTCGGGTTGTCGACGCCTAAATTCTCCGTTCTGAGCGAGCTCGTGGCTGCCGATACGCCCCTGGCGCTCAGTGAGTTGGCTGCGCGCCTCAGCTGTGTGCGTTCGAATATGACACAGCTCGTCGATCGCCTGGAAAGCGACGGCCTGGTCCGGCGTATCAACTGCCCGAACGATCGCAGGTCAGTGAAGGCCGAAATCGCGGACGAGGGCCGCACCCGTCAAGCGGCGGGAGCTGCCGTGGTCGCCCGGTTGCATGAGGAATTCGCTGCGAGCGTTGGAAGTGTTGATCGGGCGGCCGTACAGAGGATGCTCTCAGCCCTGCAATAGCCGCTGGCTATTTGGACGAGTAGTTCATGTATGCATTTTCGAGTAGGAAATAGTGCAGCACTAATTTATCTCACCAATCTATACTGGAGGACGCAATGCCCAACACCACCAGCGTCGGTACCAACGCCACATTCACCGGCACCAGCGTCGGCACTTGGACGATCGATCAGAGCCATGCCGAAATCGGGTTCGCGGTCCGCCATCTCATGATCTCAACCGTCCGGGGGCGTTTTGGCGCCGTGACAGGAACGGTCATGTTCGACGAATCGAACTTTTCGAACTCGACGATCAATGTCAGCGTGGACGTTTCGTCGATTGATACTCGGCAGGAGCCGCGCGACGCGCACCTGCGCTCTCCCGATTTCTTCGACGCCGAGAAGTTTCCGACGATGCACTTCGTCAGCAAGCGGATCGAGGGCGAGCTCGCGGAGTTCAGGATCGTCGGCGACCTGACAATCAAAGGCGTGACACGGGAAGTGACGCTCGATGCGTCAGCAGAGGGCCGCGGCATGGACCCGTGGGGAAGCGAGCGCGCAGGCTTTTCGGCGAAGGGCAAACTCAATCGCGCCGACTTTGGCCTCACCTGGAACCAGGCGCTCGAGGCGGGCGGTGTCGTCGTCAGCGACGAGGTAAAGCTCTCCATCGACGTCGAACTGGTGCGCCAGGCTGCACCGACAAGCGCCGCCGCGTAACACGAAGGCTACCCGTGGCAACAGGAGCGCTGCCATACGACGGCGTTCCTGTTGCCGCGCGTCAGTCGCGAAGCGTGTAGCCTTTCGAGCGCAGGTAGCGCTGCTCGGCCATGATCTCCACGAACGGCAGGCCTGGTCTGTCCAGGACAAGCACGATCTCGCTGCTCGAGGTGCGGATCACTTCGCCGGTGACTTCTATCTCCATTCCCCGGCGAAACTGCACGCACCCGCGTAGCTGAGTGCCGAGCGGTGGAACCTTGTGGTGGCCGTTGATCTCGCAACGCAGCCCCTTTTCGGAACAATCGATGACTTCATATATCGACCGTTCTACGTGAAAGATCGGGCGTTCGGACAAGGGGTACACGACGCGGTATACCGCACGGCGTGATGAGTTGGGGGGCATCCGTTATCGGCAGCGGTGAGCAGACAGGATGCACTCATTAGCGCTCAAACCGCAAGCACCTATGTGCCGCGATCTCGGGAAGTCGTAGTTAGCTTATCGCCTCAATCGTCTCCACCAATCTTCATGCGAGTACTCCTTCAGCGCGTATCTCGGGCCGAGGTCCGAATAGGCGACCAGGTAGCCGGCCGTATCGGGCGCGGGCTTCTCCTGCTGGTCGGATTCACCGATACCGATGCGGAAGGGCAGCTCGTCTGGATGGCGGACAAAGTCGTGGGATTGCGAATATTCCCTGACGATGATGACAAAATGAACCGATCGCTGGGCGACGTCGGTGGCGAATTGCTCGTCGTGTCGCAGTTCACGTTGTATGGCGATGTTGTGAAGGGACGCCGGCCCAGCTTCACTGATGCGGCGCGTCCCGAGGTGGCAATTCCGTTGTACGAGCGATTCGTCGCCCTACTGCGCGGTCGCGGTATTCACACCGAGACAGGAGAATTCGGCGCGATGATGGCCGTGGAACTCGTGAACGACGGACCGGTGACCCTGTGGCTCGATCGATGACGCAACCGCCCGTCATCCTCGCGTCGGCCTCGCCGCGGCGGCACGAACTGTTGACACTCATCGGCATTCCGCACGAGGTGCGGCCGGCGAACATCGACGAGGTGTACCTCGATGGTGAGACGCCTCGGCAGCATGCGGAGCGACTCGCCTGTGAAAAGGCGACAGCCGTCGAGGCACCGCACGCGGTGACCATTGGCAGCGACACGATAGTCGTCGTCGACGGTGCCGTACTTGGCAAGCCGCGCGACCGGCGCGAGGCAGCCGACATGCTGCGGCGGCTGAGCGGGCGGTCGCACGTGGTGATGACGGGAGTGGCGGTGTGCTGGGGCGGCGTGCTCGCCTCTGGACTCGAGGAGGTTGGCGTCACGTTCCGCCAACTGAGTGAGGACGACATCGAACATTACATCGACACGGGCGAGCCGATGGACAAAGCGGGCGCGTACGGTATCCAGGGCTTTGGTGCGACGATCGTCGACCGTGTCGACGGCGACTACTTCGCCGTGATGGGGCTCCCGCTCAATCGGATGGTGCGTCTCCTGCGACAGGTCGGCTTGCGCTACAACTTCGGCCCGGTGGGGGCCGACGAGTAGCAGGTGCGCCAGCGCTCGACCTTGTCGAGCACATCGCGCACGGCAATGCGCGGCATGCGGTCGAGCCGATTCTCCATGCTGATCGGGTAGTCCTCGCCCGGGTTGCCGTAGGCGTCCACGATCAGATCGTGGAATTTGCGATACGGGCCGGTGCGCTTCGGGTTCGTGTATCCCATGAGGCTGACCAGAGGGCGGTCGAGCGCCACGGCCATGTGCAGCGGCCCGGTGTCCGGCGCGAGCACGAGCGACGATGCGTCAAGGATGCCGACGAGATTGCGCAGCCCGCTGCCGAGCGCGGAATGCGGCCGGCGAAGCGCGCGCGCCATGATGATTTGCTCGGCGTGCAGTTCGCGCGACGAGCGCCCTCCGACGAGTACCGGCTGCATTCCGAAGTCATGCCACAGGGCATCCGCGACTTCCGCCCAGCGTTCCGGCATCCAGTCTTTTTGCGCCTTGCTCGTCGCGACAACTAGTGCCGCCAGCGGACGCTCGAACTGCGAAGCGAAGTTGCGTTGCCAAGTCCGCTCCTGCGGCCAGGGGCCGAGGTCCCATTCCACGCGCTCATGCGGAACGTCGAGTGCCGTGAGGAACTCGAAGTACTGATCCTGTACGTGCTGCACAGGATGCGACGGAATGCGATCTGTGGTGAACAGCCAGTTGAAATCACGTGCACGAGCGCGGTCGAACCCAAGTTTCACCGACGCATGCGTGAACCTCGTGACCAGACCCGCCTTGAAGTAGACCTGCAGGTCGATCACGAGGTCGAAGGTGCGCGCGGCGAGTTGCTGGCGAATCGCCTGAAAGGCACGCCATCCCTCTGCGCGATCGAAGATCAGAATGTCATCGACCGACCGATGGCCACGGACGAGTGTCGCCGGCCCGGGTTGCAGGACCCAGGTAACGTGGACGGCAGGCGCGTGCCGTTTGAGCGCATTGAGCACCGGCAGCACGTGGACAGCGTCGCCGACCGCGCTCATCATGACGATGCACACGCGGCGCAGAGGGGTGGGGACGTCGATCATACAGCGGAAAATAGACCGAGCGCGTGCATCTCGCGGAGGATGGTGCCGGCATCGATGCCAGCGGGCGAGGGACGATGAATCACGCGCCAGGGTCCTGGGCCCTGTGGGAACGTGCGGTCGGGCTGCCCTGGCGCGAAGACGCCGACTACCGGCACGCCGAACGCGGCGGCCACGTGCAGTGGCCCGGAATCGTGTCCGACGAATCCTGCTGCGAGGGAGAGAGCCGCGGCGCTGTCGCGCAGGGTTCCATCCCCGAGCTGATCGGAGTAATGGTCGCGCGGCTGCGTGTACGAGCCACGGAGCTCGGCGAGTTCGGCGGACGTGCCCACCCAGAGTACCGCGACGCCGTGGTCGTGCAGCGCGGACGCAAGCCGGGTCCATTCGGCGAGTGGCACGCAGCGGTCCCGCGAAGTGGCGAACGGATGCAGCGCGATGAATCGCCCTGGCAGCTGCATGCCGATCACTTGACGCAAATCCGACAGAAGCGTCGCATCGAGCGCGTAGTGCGCGGACGCGACGGCAATGCCGAAGATTGACAGGAGACGCGATTGCTCCTGCACGACCGCTTTGTGTGCATCTTCTGGCGGCAGGACGTGTGTGAGAAATCGTGCATTGTGATGGCGTGCGAGGCCTATGCGGATGGGCGTCGCTGTCGCGGCGACCGCCGCGGCCGTTCGCCAGGGCGCCTCGCTGAGGATGGCGGCGTCGTAGCGATTGCCGCGAAGCGTTCCGATGGCGCGAATCAGTGACGCGAGCCGCGGTCTGGGGCCATGCTTGGCAATGGCCCACAACGGATCGGCGGCGATCACCTGGCGCACGTGCGGAATGAGCGATGCGACCGGTGATGTGTACGACTTACACCAGACATCGATGATCGCGTCCGGGAACGCGGCGTGCAGGGGGGGCGTGAGCGCCGAGGCGAAGACAAGGTCGCCGAGATTGTCGAGCGAGACGAGAAGGATTCGCCGCACTTGCGCCACACGGCCGGACAGGGGAAGTTGCGCCGCGTGACCTTTCGCGTGCTGCACGTCGATACCGAGCGCGGTTGGCGCGGTGGTGAGCGGCAAGCCTTCTGGCTGGCCCGCGAGCTGGCGCGGCGCGGTCATGGGTCTGTGCTCGCGGTGAGGCGTGGCGAGCTGCTGGCGCATGCCGCTGAAGACGCGGGACTCGCCGTCACGGACTGCAGTCCGTTCAGCGAGGCCGACCTCAGGGCGGCTTGGCGGTTGCGTGGCACGATCCGCTCGCGATGCATTGACATCGTGCACGCGCATACGGGCCATGCCGTTGCCATCTCGGCGCTGGCGACGCTCGGCACGGCGGTATCGCTCGTTGTCTCGCGGCGCGTGGACTTCCCCCTGCGCCGAAATGTCGGCACCCGTTGGAAGTACGGACGAGCGGCGGTCATCGTCGCAGTCTCGGAGGCCGTGGCGCGTGTCCTCGAGGGCTGTGGCATTGCGCATTCGAAGATTCGTGTCGTGCCGGACGGCGTGGACACGCAGCGGTGCGTCGAGCCGGCGTCCCGGGCCGTCCTCAAGACGCTGGGCGTGACCGCTGCCCCACTCGTGGTGCAGGTGGCGCAGCTCGTGGGACACAAGGACCCGGTGAACTTCGTACGCGCCTTGTCGCGCGTGCGCGAACGGCTGCCTGCCGTACAGGCGCTCCTGGTCGGAGAGGGGCCGCTGCGGATGGACGTGGAGCGTGAGATAGAAACGCTCGGCCTGCAAACGACCGTGCGACTTACCGGGTATCGCACCGACGCCGATGCGCTGCTCGCGGCAGCGGACGTCGCCTGTCTCAGCTCGCGCGAAGAGGGGATGGGGTCAGTGCTGCTCGACGCACTCACGTTCGGCGTTCCGATCGCTGCCACGCGAGCCGGGGGCATTCCAGAGGTCGTCGAGGACGGCGTTTCAGGGTTGCTCGCGCCGACGAGCGATCCATTGGCACTCGGTGATGCGATCGTGCGGTTGCTCACCGATCCAGTGCTCCACGCGCGGGTCGCGGCGGACGCCCGTGCGCGGGCGGGCCAATTCTCCGTGGAACGCATGACCGATCGCACTCTCGCCGTCTACGAGAGTGTCATGCGCGGAGCGACGCCTACGTCGCGTACCGCCGCCGCGAAGGCGGCCAATTCGGCGCTGGTAACCTGAGCGCCTCGCTCGGCTTGCCATTTCGTCGCCGATCGCAGCAGGCGCGAGAGATTTCCCTGACGCGCCGCCGCCGCGTTCGACACGAAGCTGACGCGGTCCACGTCGAGCACGAGAGCGTCTGACGCAGCGCCGCCGTGCTCGCGCAGCAGTACGTTCTTCACGTTGAGATCGTGATGACGCGCACTGGCGGCGCTGAGCGCATTGATCAGATCGGCGGTGGCGCTCAAGGCACGCTTGCGAGCGGCTGGATCGCCTGTCATCAACGCATACGACAGGTCGGAACTGTCGGTCACTTCTCGGCTCACGACGTCGACCCGGCGCAGACCGATCACCGTCAGATACGACACATAGGCGAGGATCTGCGGCGTGTGAACGCCGCTGGCGAGCAGCCGCTGCGAGATGCGAAGCTCGCGTGGCGCGCGGGTGGGCGGTAGGAAGAGATCGCCGGTGAACGATGCGAACAACCCTCCATGCCGGTTGTGTCGCACGACGACCTGCTCGACGCCACCCGGCAAAGGAACGGCGTACACGATGCCGCGTCCGACGAGGGTACGCGCCGTGGGATGCAGGGCCGCATACTCGTGGAGCGTCGTTGCGCGCAGGACTTCGCGCAGCGAGTCTGCAATGTGGTTGGCGCACACGACCTCAGAGCGTCCGACGCTGAAGCTGACGAACCCTGCGGGCAGCTCAGCGTCAGCCATCAACCGAGCACGACCCGATAGACCGTGACCGGCTGACTCTTGTTCTTGAACTCCATGGGGGGGCACTCCTCGAGCGACGGCGGCTTGCTCAACATTTTGCGGAAGTCGTCGGAGAGGAGAATTTCGCCGTCGGCGGCTGCGCAAAGTCGTGCCGCCGTGTTGACCGTGTCGCCAATGACCGTGAACTCGAGACGGCGCTCCGATCCAATATTGCCGGCGAACGCTTCACCAAAATTGAGACCGATGCCGTGCTGGAGTTGTGGGCGTCCTTCGGTCTGCCAGCGAGCGTTCAGTTTGTCGAGCTCGTGCATCATATCGATTGCCGCTGACATCGCCTTGTCGGCGTCGTCGGGGCCACCGATCGGCGCGCCCCACTGCGCCATGACCGAATCGCCGATGAACTTGTCGAGCGTGCCCTCGTAGCGGAACACGCAGTCGACCATTTGCGTCAGGTACTCGGTGAGTAGGCTCGCCATGTCGTCCGGCCGCATGGATTCCGCCATCGCGGTGAAGCCGCGGATGTCCGTGAACAGCACGGCGACCTGTCGTTTGTCGCCGCCTAGACGAATGGTCTCCGAGGATTCGGCGATTCGCTTCGCGAGTTGCGGCGTGAAGAATCGTTCGAAGTTGCTGCGTGTCAGGAGCTCGCGCTGGATCCGTTGAGCGAACTGCCCGTTGTCGATGGCGACCGCGGCGATGCCGGCGAACGCGATGCAAAACTCGAAGTCCTCATCACTGAACCGGTGTGTCGTCGTGACGTTGTCGACGTACAGAATACCCAGCGCCTTGTCCTCGCTGCCGATGAGCGGAACGCAGATCGCGGAGCGAATCTGCTGCATGAGGATCGAATGCCCGCCAAAACGTGTGTCCTCGCCGGCATTGTCAGACAGGATGGCAACCTTGTCCTTGAGCGCGGTGCGGGCGATCGACTGCGGGACCGCACGCGTCGAGTCGCCACCGCGCTTGTCACGCGCGATCTTCGGCACGAGCTCGCCGCCATCTTCGGTGAGCAAGATGGCGACGCGATCGACTTCGAGTATTTGATACGCGTAGCTGACGATCTTGTCGAGCAGCGCGTCGATGTCCGCAGTCTTGCCGAGGCCCTTCGAGACTTCGAGGAGCGTGGCGAGCTTCTGCCGACTCTTGTCGAGCGGCGCGCGGTCGTGTTGCCAGCTAGGCGCGGTGGGGGCATTCAGAGGGCTTTGCAGACCGGCGATCGTCGCCCCGGGATCGCGAACGGGGAGCTGGCGGACGATCGTGGCTCCCGGGGGCGGGGGGGGCGGTGTGGCGGCGGGCGCCGGTATAGCCGCGAGCTGGTGCAGCCGGAAACCGACCTTGCCGAACGTCAGGACGTCCCCTGGGCCGACGGCCGCCGTATCGACACGCGTGCCGTTCAGGAAGGTGCCGTTACTCGATCCAAGATCTCGCACGGTCACGAGACCCTTGTTGCACTCCACTTCGGCGTGACGGCGCGAGATGGTCGGATCGATGATCGGGATGTCGCTGGTTGGCGCACGACCGATGACGATTGGCGTACCTTCACGCAGCTCGAACGAATGCAGGCCGTCGGTAGAGGTCAGCTTGAAGGGCATCGGGAAGGTACCAGGCGATAGACGCTAGACGTTACACGCTAGATGCTAGACGCTAGACGCTAGAAGAAAGGGACTGCCGGAGCAACTCCGTTGTTCGGCTTGGTTCTGAACCTGTTGGCGGCTCCTCTTCATCGCACCTGGCCAATGGCCGTCAGCAGCGCGCGCGCCTTGTTCTGATGCTCCAGGAACTCGCGTTCGGGAATCGAATCGTAGACGATACCGGCGGCCGCTTGCACTGAGGCGATGCCGTTGGCGATCACGCACGTCCGGATGGTGATCGCGAGGTCCATGCGCCGCACGCCGGCGCTAATGTAGCCGACAGCGCCCCCGTAAGGCCCGCGCCGCTCCGGCTCCATTTCGTCGATGATCTCCATGGCTCGCACCTTGGGGGCACCGGTCAGCGTTCCGGCGGGAAAGCTGGCCCGGAATGCATCCATGGCGGTGAGGCCCGGCCGGAGCGTGCCATCTACCTGGCTCACCAGGTGCAAAACGTGGGAGTAACGCTCCACGACCATCAGCTCGGTAACGCGCACTGTGCCATACGTGGCGATTCGGCCGACATCATTGCGGCCGAGATCGACCAGCATCAGATGTTCGGCGCGCTCCTTCTCGTCCGCCAGGAGCTCCTCGGTCATCGCGGCGTCGTCCTCGAGCGTGCGTCCGCGCCGACGCGTGCCGGCAATCGGGCGCAAGGTGACCGTGCCACCCGCGCTGACTCGTACGAGCAGTTCCGGCGAGCTGCCAACGATCTCGACGCCGTCGAGCACGAGGTGGTACATGTACGGCGACGGATTGATCACCCGCAGGGCGCGATACAGATCGGTGGAGGAGAAGTCGAATGGCACGTCGATTCGTCGCGCGAGCTGCACCTGAAACGCATCGCCAGCAATGATGTACTCGCGAATGCGGTCCACGTCCTCGAGGAACTTTGCCTTGTCGTACCGCGACGTTCCTTCGGCTGCGGGTTTCGACGGATTGAGCTCGAGCGGTTCCAGCACGGACGGTCCACGGAGCCGGTCCATCGTGGCGTCGATTGTTTCGACGGCGCGGGTGTACGCGAGGTTGAGATCCTCGTCCGAGGCGCCTGCCGCAACCCGCGCCGCGACCACCACGCGCGCCTGCGAGCGCAGGTTGTCGAAGATGACCAATGCGTCGGTAAAGACGAATAGCGCATCGGGCACATCCAGCCCGCGCGCGGGCGGCGCGGGAAGCATCTCGATGACACGTGCCACGTCATACCCGAAGTATCCGACGGCACCGCTCCAGAACTCGCCAATTTCCGGGAGGTCGATCGGCTCGCACTCGCGAAGCAGGGCTTCGAGATCATCCAGCGGATCGGCCGGCTGACGGTCGTTGTGCCACCCTCGGTCTTCCGTCCAATCCTGCACCACGCCGTCCTTCAGCTTCCACGCGCTGCGCGGGGCAGTGCCCATGAACGTGTAGCGCGCCCACATCTCACCCCCGGCTGGGGCCGATTCGAGCAGGAACGCAAAGGGCCCGCTCCGCAACTTGGCGAACGCTGCCACTGGTGTTTCTGTATCGAGGAGCACATCGCGCCAGACGGGAATGAGACATCGGCCGCTTGCACCCCGTGCATGCGCGTAAAATTCCTGGGCGTTCACGCCAGCACCTGCGTCGACTGTGCCCGAATGGGTTGCTCCCGCTGTGCTCTCGGGCGATATTCGCAGATCATGCGTCGATTCCTCGCAGCGCGCCGCGCCGCGTGCTGTATTTTCGTGGTGGTAAGTCTGGCGCGGGCAGCAGCGGCCCAGACGTGGAATGATTCGCTCAGCCTCACGCTGATCGACCGCGCCATTACACGGCGCGCCCAGCAGCTCGCGGACACCGGCCTCACGGACTACCAAGCTACCGCGCACGGCTACGTCAGTTTTTTGGCGCAGCTTGGCCAAGGCTTCCGCACGCCGCCCAAGATCATCAAGGCGGATGAATTGGAACTCGAAGTCTACTGGCACGCGCCCAATCAGAGCAAGCAGCGAATCGTTGGCCGCCGCGACACGCTGTTGCTGCCGACCGATATCGCCTACCACCGCGACCACCTCGGTATCGTCCAGAACAACTTCCCGAACATCATCCGGATTGGCGAAGGCGATGAGGTGCGCGACGTGCCGCATCCCCTCTCTCCGAGCGGAACGTCCCTGTACGACTTCGCACTGGCCGACAGTTTCGCCATCGGCTCCGGGACGCAGCGCATTCAGGTCTACGAGGTGAAGGTCCGGCCGAAGAATGACCGCGCGCCGAGGGTCGTGGGTGCAGTGTATATCGACCGGGCGACAGCACAGGTGGTCCGGATGAATTTCAGCTTCACGCGTGCCGCATTCATCGATCAGGCGTTGGAGCAGCTCTCGGTCGTACTGGAGAACCGCCTGGTGAGCGGGCGTTTCTGGCTCCCCAGCAGGCAGGAAGTGGAGATCCAACGTGGGGGCGAGTGGCTCGACTACCCGGTGCGGGGGATCATTCGCGGGCGTTGGGAGATTGGCGACTACCGCTTCAATCTGGCACTGGCGCCGACGGTGTTTACCGGTCCGGAGATTGTGCAGGCGCCGCCGTCGCAATTGAAACAGTACGTCTGGAAGGGCGCCATTCTCGACTCGCTGCCGCCGGACGTTCGCGCCGTCACCGACGCCGACATTCAGCGCGTGCAGGAGGAGGCGCACCAGCTCGTCCGGGCGCAAGCGCTCGCGCGCGCGCAGCAGGTCACGATGTCGATGCGCAATGTCTCGGACATCGCCCGATTCAACCGCGTCGAAGGCTTTGCGGTGGGCGACGGCCTGGCCAAGCAGTTCGGGAATGGGTTTCGGGCCGCGACGCATGCCCGTTATGGCGTCGACGATCATTCGGTAAAGGGCAATGCAACGCTCTCATGGCAGCACGCATCGGGTTTCGGCATACACGCGTTTGCCATGCGCGACTTTCGCGATGTCGGAGACCAGCCTGAGCGTTCGACGGTCATGAATAGTCTGGCGTCGCAGGAATTCGGCAGCGACGAGACCGACCCGTACCTCGTACGTGGCGGCGGGATCGGGCTGGATTTTCCCGCGATCGGCGCAACGCAGTGGCGACTCGATGCCGGTGTCGAGCGCCAGGATCCACTGGCTGTACACGCACGGCCGGTGGTCGGTGCTTTTGAGCCGACGGTGGCAGCCTTTGCAGGTCGCGTCGCTCGAACGGCCTTGAGCGGCTCGCTTCCTGCCCATCTGTCATTTCTCGGGACAGAAGTCAGCGCAGACGGAGAAGCACGTTGGACGCGCGGTCTCGGTGGCGCGGCGCTGGACTGGACCGATCTCCAGACAATGCGCGGGCACATTGCGGTGAACGTCGAACGGCCGTTCGGCGCGCAACGGTTGGAGAGCCGTACAACGATAGGCGGAACCTGGACATCGGCCGGACGATATCCGCCTCAGGAGATGATGTTGCTAGGCGGCTCCGTCTCGGCGCCGGGCTACGATTTCCATTCGCTCGTGGCTCGTGCGGCTGCGACCGAACATCTGGAGTGGCGGTTGCCTGCGCCGTTCATTCCGTTTTCTCTCGGTCGGTTTGGGCGGGTCCCGGCGCGCGGGACGTTTGCACCCTACGTCCACGGGGTGATACTCGATGGAGGCGGCGTGCGTCCAGCGATTGGGGCCGCGTATCTCACGCCGTTCGATCTCCTCCGAGTCGACGTCGCGCGCGGCGTGGGACGTGGAGGCCGGTGGACGTTCAATATCGATGTCAGCCGGGAGTTCTGGAGCATTCTCTGATCGCGTGCAGTACGCCGCGCCTACCGGCAATGGCGCGGTAACACATCCTTGGTACGCGGCGGCGATTATCTGCGCATGGCTTCCCGCGCTCCCTCGCCGTCCCCGTTGCCGCCCGACCTGGGGACGCTCGCCCGTCGATTTCGTCTTCCAATTGCCGATCTCGCCGCCGCTTCGTCTCAGGCCGTCGCACTCGTACCGGAGCGATGGGCTCGCCGGTTCCACGTCGTACCAATTACGGCCACCGAGCAGGAACTGCTCATTGCTACCGCAGATCCGCTCGACGTGGATTGTGAGCGCACGTTGGCGTTCGCCACTGGTCGCCGCGTTCGTCTCTCGGTGGCGCCCGCCGACGATATCGGGCGACGCATCGATGAGGTCTACCGCGGCGAGGGAGCCACGCGTGATCACGATCCTCTACTCGAGGTGCAGCATCTGGATGACGAGCAGGAGGCCGCGCCCCCGTCCCCGGGCGATGAGACAGGCTCGTCGATCACGTACTTGGTAGACGAACTGCTCGCCGGTGGTATCGCCGCGCGTGCCAGCGACATTCACATTGAGCCGGAGGAGCAAGGCATCGCGGTGCGACACCGCATCGACGGCGTGTTGGCGCTGGCGCGCACCATCCCGCGGGCCGTCGGACCAGCGCTCGTTTCCCGCATCAAGATCATCTCCGGCCTCGACATCGCCGATCGGCTTCGTCCTCAGGATGGCCGCGCGCGGGTAGCGATCAACGGCGTCGCAGTGGACCTTCGTGTGTCCACGCTGCCCGCATCGCATGGTGAAAAGGTGGTCGTGCGGGTGCTCGATGTCCGGTCCGCCGTGCTCACGCTGGAGGGGATGGGATTCCATCGCTGGGAACTGGCGCGTATCGACCAACTGCTGCAGGCGCGCGAAGGACTCATTCTCGTGACGGGGCCTACCGGATCTGGTAAGACGACGACCTTGTATGCGGCGCTTCGCCGGCTCAAGGAGCGCGGCGTGAACATCGTCACAGTCGAAGATCCGATCGAGTACCGGCTGCCTGGCATCGTGCAGGTGCAGGTGAACGAAAAGGCCGGACTGACGTTCGCATCCGCTTTGCGCTCCATCATGCGGCAGGACCCGGACGTGCTCCTCATTGGTGAGATTCGCGACCGTGAGACGGCGGAGATCGCGATCCAGGCGTCGCTCACCGGCCATCTCGTGCTATCCACGTTGCATACCAACGATGCACCGAGCGCGGTGACTCGCCTGGTCGATATCGGTGTTGCGAGCTACAAGATCGCGACCGCGGTAAAGGGTGTGCTGGCCCAACGATTGATACGCCGGCTCTGCCCGGCCTGCCACGGGGTGGGCGGCTCGTGCCCGCAATGCGGCCATTCCGGGTTCCGCGGCCGCCTGGCGCTCGTGGAGGTGCTGATTGCGTCGGCGGAATTCGAGCGCCAGGTGGCGACCGGCACCGCCACCGAGCGGATCGCTGAAGCGGCACGCGCGGCGGGCATGGGCTCGTTGTGGCAATCCGGCGTCGCGCACGCCAACGAAGGCCGTACGACGCTCGACGAGGTGTTACGCGTCGCCTCACCGCGCGACGAGCCACGCGTCGTGGCGGAGTCTCTGGCGCCGCCTACCGAGTCACGTACCGGTCTGGTGGGTGATGCGTTTTGCCTGCGAGGGGACCTCGACGCAGCAATTGCGCGCACCAACCGGCGGCCCGATAGTTTTAGCGCCATGGCTCATGCTCAAATCGGCACCATCGACGTACTCGTGATTCGCCCGACGTCGGATGGCTGGCGCGTGCTCGCGCTGCAGCGCCGAGCGAATACGCGTTGTCCGCTCTCGTGGGAAACGGTGCACGGCCACATCGAGCCCGGCGAGGAGCCGGAGGAAGCGGCCGTTCGTGAGGTCCGCGAGGAGACGGGCTTCGCCGTGGACAAACTTTACAATGTCCGCGTACAGCCGTTCTACCTTCACCGCACGCATACCCTCCAACTCGCCATCGTGTTCGCTGCGTTCGTGAGCGAATCTGGCGATACCGTCACGAGCGCCGAGCATCAGGGAGCCGAATGGCTCACCGTGGACGAGGCGCTCCAACGCTTCCATTTTCCTGCCGAGCGCGAATCACTGCGTACCGCCGTGGAGCTGCTCCATACCGGCGATGCCGGGCCGATTGACGACGTAATGCGGATTCTCTGAGTAGTTGGCGGCGAGACTGTCGATCCGCCGCGGTGCTTGGTGTGCAGGTCAGGAGTCCTTGCTCTCCCGATCACTGCTCGTTCGCAGGATATTCGCCGTCTGCGGCGCGTTGGGCTTGACGCGAACGCTCTTCGCGGGAATCCCGACGTACACGTGGTACGGGCGTACGTCTTTCGTCGCCACCGCCATGGCGCCGACCATCCCTTGTTCGTGGACGTGCACGCCGGCCAGCACGGTCGCGTGATAGGTGATGCGAACGCCATCTTCGAGCACGGTGCAGGCGTTGGTCACCTCACGCTGTTCGACGATGCTATGCGTGTGACTGTAGATGTTGGCGTAATCGCTGACCGATACACCATTCCCGAGAACGATACCGCCTCGATCGTCGAGCAGGACGTGGCGGTGCACGACCACGTCGTCACCGACTTCAAGGTTGTAGCCGAACGAAAACTCCACGTGCTGGAACGCCTTGAAGTTCTCACCGCAACGTTTGAAGATCTGTTTCGCCAGCATACGGCGTAACTCCACGCCGAGCCACACGTTCTGGCCGCCCACCGGGCTCCGGTCGAATGAGTACCAGAGCCAGAGCAGCGGCTTCACGTGCTGAAAACGCGCGTTGTCGCAATCGGCATAGTACTCCGGTTCCAAGGTCACGTGACGCGGATCCATGGCGGCAAGGGACAGCCGCGTTGCCACGGGAATCCTTGGATCCTCGATCGCCGTTTCCCAGTTGTCTGCGTACTCGGGATAGAACAGCGATGTCAGCGTGCGCCGGCATACCAGGGCTCGGTCGACGCCCTCGTTAGCGAGAGTGGCGGAGAGCGTCTCGAGCCACTCGGTGGCCGCGCGGCGTGACGGACTCTCGGCGATGCTGCGAAGCGGAAGGTAGGGCATGAGTAAGAAGTCCGAATGTCGGGTACGCGCTCGCTACGGATGATTGCCGGCAACACCCAGATGAGCCCGCGTTTCACGGTGCCGGGTCCCGCCAGGAGGCCTGCGCGAGCAGGCCCTCGATCGCCTCCGCCAGCTCGTCGCGGCCGGCGTTCGTCACCGCGCTGAACGGAATGATCTGCTCGGCTTCGAGCGCAAGCGTTGCCGAGAGCTCAATGACGCGTCGCGCGCGCTGTGCGGCCGTGAGTTTATCGGTCTTCGTCAGCACGACGACCGTCGGCACACCCACCTCGCTCAGAAACTCGAGCATCTGCCGGTCATCGTTCGTGGGATCGTGGCGCACGTCGAGCAGGAGCACGATCCCACGAAGAGTCGGGCTGCGGCGCAGGTACTGCTCGATCAGTGGTCGCCATTCGGCGCGCTTCTCCTTGGAGATGCGCGCGTAGCCATACCCTGGTAGATCCACGAGCACGAAGGCTTCGTTCACCAGGAAGAAATTCACTTCGCGCGTGCGACCCGGCGTATTGCTGACGCGCGCGAACTTCTTGCGATGGATGAGGCGGTTGAGCAGGGAAGACTTGCCGACGTTCGAGCGGCCGGCGAAAGCGACCTCCGGCAGCGATGGCTCGGGACGCCATCCATCGGCAGTCGCCATGCCACCAAGGAATTCCAGCGATCGGATGACCAGAGGCTCGTTTGCCATCAGTGGGGCGCTACGACGGGCATCTCGTTCGTGAAGTCAGTGTGTAGGAGAGCGAAGCTCAGCACGTCGTCCATGGTCTTCACCGGATGGAACGTCACGGCGAGGCGCACTTCCTCGGGCAGCTCTTCGACATCGCGCAAGTTGTGATGCGGAATGAGGATCTGGCGAATGCCGTTGCGATGCGCCGCCACCGCTTTTTCCTTCAGGCCGCCAATTGCCAGCACGCGTCCGCGCAGCGTGATCTCACCAGTCATTGCCACATCCCCGCGCACTGGAATGCCCGTCAGCGCGCTCACGATGGCCGTCGCGATCGCGATCCCAGCCGACGGGCCATCCTTGGGCGTCGCACCCGCGGGGATGTGCACGTGCAGGTCGCGCGTGCGATAGAAATCACGGTCTATGCCGAGCACGCCGGCGCGCGTACGCGTGTAGCTCAGCGCCGCACTCGCCGATTCCTTCATGACATCGCCGAGCGTCCCGGTGAGTTGCAGCTTGCCGCGCCCGCTCGTTGCGCTGACTTCGATCTCCAGCACTTCGCCGCCGACGCTCGTGTATGCCAGCCCGGTCACAACACCAACCTTATGATCGAGCGTGAGCAACGATGGATCGTATGGTGCGGCGCCGAGCAGACCGTGCAGATCGGATGCCCGGACCACGCGGCGAGCAGTCACAGCGGGCAGGTCGGTCGGCACCGATGTCTGTGCCTCGGCTTGGTGGCGCGCCAGCTTGCGCGCGACGCGGCTGATGCGCCGTTCCAGTTCACGCACGCCGGCTTCCCGTGTGTATCCCTGGACGATCGCCGGAATGGCGTCGCTGTCCCACTCGACGCCGGTCGGATCCAGACCGTTCATGCGCAGCTGCTTCGGGATCAGAAACTGGCGCGCAATCGCGTACTTTTCCTGATCGAGGTAGCCGGACAGCCGAATGATTTCCATGCGGTCGCGGAGGGGCTCGGGGACCTGCGGCAGGTAGTTCGCCGTCGTCATGAAGAGCACCTGCGACAGATCGTAGTCCACCTCGAGGTAGTGATCGTTGAACGCCCGATGTCTGCTCGGGATCGAGCACCTCGAGCAGAGCCGCCGCGGGATCGCCGCGATAGTCGGTCCCGAGCTTGTCGATCTCGTCGAGCAGAATCACGGGGTTCACGACCTCGGCGCGCCGCATGGCCTGGATCACGCGACCGGGCATCGATCCGATGTACGTGCGCCGGTGCCCGCGGATCTCCGCCTCATCGCGCACGCCGCCAAGCGACATGCGCACGAACTTCCGGCCGAGCGCGCGCGCCACAGAGCGTCCGAGCGACGTCTTGCCCACGCCGGGCGGGCCGACGAGGCATAGAATAGGACCTTCCATGTGCTCCACGAGCGACAGCACGCCAATGTAGTCCAGGATTCGGTCCTTCACTTCGTCGAGGCCGTAGTGGTCCTCGTCGAGAATGCGACGAGCGTGGGCGACGTCGAGCACGTCGTCGGTGCGCTGGGTCCAGGGGAGCGCGAGAATCCAATCCACGAAGTTCCGCGCGACGGTGGACTCCGGTGACAGCGGTGACATCCGACGCAGCTTGCGCACCTCGCGCAGCGCGCGTGTCTTGACCACTTCGGGAAGCTGCCGCGCCTCGATCTGCCGTTCGAGATCGAGGACGTCATCCGCTTCGTCATTCCCCAGCTCGCGGTGAATGGCCTTGAGCTGTTCCTGCAGGTAGAACTCTCGCTGATTCTGAAAGAGCGAGCCGCGCACCTCTTCGTCCAATTTGCGCTCGAGGCGCAGCAACTCGATCTCACTGGCGAGCACCTGGCTCAGCGCGTCGAAGAGTTGCGCGATGGTTGGCGCCTCGAGCAGCGTCTGTCGCGTCTCGAGACGCACGGCGAGGTGGGCGGCGATCCCGTACGCCTGCCGGGCAACGCTGTCGGCACTCTGCACGAGTGCCACGACCTCGTTCGGAATTCGGCGATGCAGCGTGACGTACTCCTCGAACATCGCGAGCACACGCCGAGCAACCACCGTAAGGTCGGCTTGTTCGTCGATCGCTGGTTCCGGCTCATTGGCGAGCGCGGCGCGGAGGAAGCCGGCGGATGGGACATAGCGTGTGACGCGTGCGCGTGCGATGCCCTCCACGAGAATGCGCGCCGTCCCGTTGGCCTGGCGCGTGGCCTGAACGATCCGGACCACGACCCCGACGCGGTGCAGATCGCCGGCCGCGGGTTCCTCAGTATCCGCGCTGCGCTGAGCGACGAGGAACAGCGTGCCATCTTCCCCCGCTGCGCTTTCGATGGCGCCGAGCGAGGCGCGGCGACCGACCAGGAGCGGCATGGCCACATGCGGAAAGACGACGACGTCGCGAAGCGGGAGAACGGGCAGGCGGCGGGGTTCGTTTTCGGGAGAGGCCATGGGCGAAAGATACACCCCAACACGTCAAACGCCTCGGGATGCGCATGGCATTCCGAGGCGTTTGTACCGTGTGTCGTATCGCGTTATGCCTCTTTCTTCTTGCGCTGCGGCGAGATCTCGAGCAACGGTGCCGTGCCGTTGATCACCGAGCTTTCGGTGACCTTGACTTCCTCGACGTCTTCGCGCGTCGGCAGGTCGAACATGACCTCGGTCAGCAGCTCTTCGAGAATCGCGCGGAGTCCGCGAGCGCCGGTGCCGCGCTTGAGGGCTTTCCCCGAGATGGCGCGCAGCGCGCTTTCCTCGAAAGTCAGCTTCACTTCCTCGAGCTCGAACAACTTGGCGTACTGCTTGGTCAGCGCGTTCTTCGGCTCCTTGAGGATGCGGACGAGCGAATCCTCGTCCAGCGCCTCGAGTGCGACCGTGACGGGAAGGCGGCCGACGAGCTCGGGAATGAGCCCGAAGCGGAGCAGATCCTCGGGTTCGACTTCTGCGAAGGGGTTCTTGGCCTGCACTTGCGTGCGCGTTTCGTCTGCCTTGTTGAACCCGATCTGCCGACGGCCGGTCCGGGCCTCGATGATCTTTTCGAGCCCGTCGAACGCCCCGCCGCAGATGAACAGGATGTCCTTGGTGTTGATCTGGATGTATTCCTGCTGTGGATGCTTGCGGCCGCCCTGGGGCGGAACCGACGCAACCGTGCCTTCCAGAATCTTCAGCAGTGCCTGCTGCACGCCCTCGCCCGATACGTCGCGTGTAATGCTTGGATTCTCCGACTTCCGCGCGATTTTATCGATCTCGTCGATATAGACGATGCCGCGCTCGCACTCGGCGACGTTGAAGTCGCCGGCCTGGAGCAACCGGACGAGAATGTTCTCGACGTCCTCGCCGACATACCCGGCCTCGGTGAGCGTCGTGGCGTCGGCGATCGTGAACGGCACGTCGAGGATGCGGGCAAGCGTCTGGGCCAACAGCGTCTTGCCCACCCCGGTGGGGCCGATGAGCAGGATGTTGGACTTGTCGAGCTCGACGTCGTCATCCCGCAGCGAGGCCGAGTTGATGCGCTTGTAGTGGTTGTAGACCGCGACCGCGAGCGCCTTCTTGGCCCGTTCCTGCCCGATCACGTACTGATCGAGCGTGTCTTTGATCTCTTGAGGCGTGGGGACCTGGGTGATCGCCTCGGCAACCTCCCGCTCTTCGTCCTCGGCGAGAATCTCGTTGCAGAGCGCGATGCACTCGTTGCAGATGTACACCGACGGGCCGGAGATGAACTTCCGGACCGAGTCTTTGGACTTTCCGCAGAACGAGCAACGCAGGTGTTTGTCGTGCGACATGACAGATCACTCAACGGGTAACGCGGTTGCCCAGTGGCGAAGTCCAGCAGACATCGCTGAGGGCGCGAGAGACCGAGGCGATACAGGGAGAACTAAGGTCCCCGCGACGGCCTAGCAAGAGACGACCCAAAAATATGCCAGTTACCGGTTGCTGGCCGCTGGTATTTCTCAGTAACCAGTGACCAATTACCGGCAACCATCCTACTTAGTAACGGCCTGGAGAGCGCTGGGCTCAACAATGTCGCCACGATGTGTGATGACATTATCCACCAGACCATACTCCTTTGCCTCGTCAGCGGACAAATACCGATCGCGATCTGTGTCGCGCTCGATGCGATCGACTGTCTGGCCGGTGTGCCTGGCGAGTAGCTCGTTCATCTTGGCGCGGAGGTACAGGATCTCCCTCGCCTGAATCTCGATGTCCGAGGCCGTGCCGCCGCCGCCCGACTGCGACGGCTGGTGGATCATGATTCTCGAATGTGGCAGCGCCGAACGCTTGCCCTTCCGGCCCGCGCCGAGCAGAAACGCGCCCATGCTCGCCGCCAGGCCCATGCAGATGGTGTTCACCGGCGACTTCATGAACTGCATGGTGTCGTAGATCGCGAGGCCGGCCGACACGCTCCCGCCCGGCGAGTTGATGTACAGAAAGATGTCGCGCTCGGGATTGTCCGCCTCGAGGAACAGCATCTGTGCGATGATGATGTTCGCGACATCGTCGTTCACCGGCGTGCCGAGAAAGACGATACGATCCATCAGCAGGCGGCTGAAGATGTCGTAACTCCGCTCGCCGCGTGGCGAGCGTTCGATTACATACGGAGGGTAGATGGTCGCCATTGGTCCGATGGAAGATTCGAGACGTTCGACGCTAAACATTAGTCGCTCACGCTGGACGCTAGAAGAGATGGAACGAATCGTTGCAGGTTTTGAATGACAGGAGCACAGGTGCGTAGGCATGCGATCAACTCGAGTTCGAATCGCTAGAGCCTCTAACGTTGAACGGTCAGCGACTAGGCAACCTCATTCCGGTCCATCAACCATCTGAACACATTGTCTTCCGTGATGCTCTGCTCGATTTCCCGCAGGCGTCCGGCTTTTTGTAGTGATGCATAGACCTGGCCCGGGTCGGCTCCGCGCTTGCTCGCCACGTCGGCGACGCGTTCATCGATGTTCGCTTCCGTCGCCTTGAGTCCCTCGCGTTCGGCGATCGTTTCGACGATGAGGTCTCGCCGCACCTGGCGCTCGGCCACCGATCGGAACTCGGCGCGGAATTGCTCGCGCTCCTCGTCCGGCACCTGGTATGCCTTAGTATAGCTGTCCATCAGTTGGTTGACCCAGCTCGGCGGAATGTCGAACGGGTTCGCGGCCGCGATCTGGTCGACGAGTTGCTGGCGCACCGCCGCATCTGCCTCGCGCAATGTATGCTCCTCGAGATCCTTGCGAACCGTCGCATTGAGCCCGTCGAGCGACTCGAAATCGCCGACTTCACGGGCAAACGCATCGTCGAGCGCGGGGAGCGATTTGCGCTTCACGTCGAGCAGGTTCACGCGCACCGGTTTCGTCTTGCCGCGCTGTGTTTCGTCCGGGAAGTCGTCTGGCCAACGTACTGGACGCTCAGCGTTCTGACCCGGCGTGAGCTCCATGATCAGCTCTTCGACGCCCGCGATAGCCTGGCCGCTTCCAAGGACGAGGGGGTACTCCCGCGGTTCCGGGAACTCCTCGCCCTCCTCCGCGGTCGCGAGCTGCACGCGCACCATGTCGCCCGGTGCCGGCTTGTCCTCTACTGGGGTCCAGGATGCCTTCTTGTCGCGGATCTGTTCCACTTGCTCGCGCACGGCATCATCGGTCACGGCGGTTACGCCACGGGTCACTCGGAACCCTTCGACGCGGCTCAGCGTGATCTCGGGGCGGATCTCGATGTGGAGCTCGAAGCTGAGCGGCTCGCCGTCCTCGAACTTGAGGTCGTGAATGTGCGGCTGCGAGGCGACGTTCAGCTTCTCGCGGTCCATCACTTCCTGAAAGGCCTCCTGCACCAGGTTCTCGATCACCTGTTGTCGGATCGCGTCCTTGAAACGCTTCTTCACCAGGGCGGCCGGTGCCTTGCCCGGTCGGAACCCAGGGAGGCGGACGTTGGATGCATGTCGGCGCGCCGCTTTGTCCTCGGCGTCGCGCACGGTCTCAAGTGGCACACGGACCTCGATCAACCGCTCGAGTCCGTCGCTCTTTTTCGGCGTTATCTCGATGTTCATGGCTGAAAGCTAGCGAGGGGCAGGCACGGGGGTGGAGGGGTTGAATCTCTGACCCGCCTGTCAGCGTATCATGCGTTATCATTGCCCCGGAACGCCGGCTGCTCCGTTAGTGTACAGCCGGGCCTGCCACCTACTCGGAGAACATTGCATGCGCGTGTGCCGCGTTGTCGCCGGATTGGTCATCGCATTTGTCGCTCGTTCGACGAACGCGCAAACGCTTCCGCAAGGGACGTTGATTCCAATTCCATATCGCAGCTACATCGGCATCAATCCGCTCGGCATTCCATTCGACATCGGCTCATTGGAGTTCGAGAGCGCCGTGACGGCCGGTGTCACAGTGGGCGGCGCGGGATCGTACACGGACATCGACAATGACCGATACACCACCGCGGATGTCAAAGTGCGGTACTACCCGGGCGAAGTGGTGCTGCGTGGCTTCTCGCTCGGCGCCAGTGCCGGGTATCTGCACTACAGTGCACGTCAGGACACCCCCACTCTGGGCTCCGGCACGGTGACCTCCACGCGCTCGAGCCTCGATGCGCCGACGCTCGGCGTGCTCGTGGATTACAACTGGATGCTTGGCACGCGCCGGCGCTTCTTGGTTGGAACCGGCGTCGGTGCCAAACGGGTGATTGCCGGTGCCGATGCGCGGCAACGTGTCGGGCTGGATCGTGCATATCTCACCGGCCGGTTTACCGTGGGCCTGGCGTTCTGATAAATTGTCCCACAGCCGGTGTACGGCACGGCGCGCGGGAGTGGCGGAACTGGCAGACGCACCAGACTTAGGATCTGGCGCCGCAAGGCTTGGGGGTTCGAGTCCCCCCTCTCGCATACAGAAGTGGACGTGCATCCCGGCCTTGACATCTTTGCACCCGGTGTCGTATACTGGGCACACAATCGAAGGATTCGTGGTCATTTGCCGCCTATTGCAGCCACGTAAAACAAATGCTAAAACGCGAATGCCCCGGCGGCCTTCCCGTCCGGGGTTTTTTTGTATCCGTTCTTCTCGACTTTGATCTGACGATGCGCCTCACGCCGCTCGCGATGCCCATGTGTATGTGCCTCATGTGCGTTCCTCCTTATGGGAGAGACGGACGGGTGCCGCGCACGCGCGCAGGCGACTAGCGAGCCAACACGAGCTCGCATACCGGCCCGGTCCTCTCTCTCTGAGAGGACCGGGCTTTTTTGTTTTTCCCCTTCATTTCACAGGAGACCCAACCGATGGCCACGATTCTCAGCGCCGAACCCGAACTCGGTATCGGCACACGAGCCGTCCACGCGGGGCAGGAGACCCCGGACAGTGCCACCAACTCGCGTGCCGTCCCGATCTACGCGACGTCGTCGTACGTCTTCGACAGCGCCGAGGATGCCGCCGACCTGTTTGCCCTACGCAAGTTCGGCAACATCTACTCGCGCATCATGAATCCCACGTCGGATGTCTTCGAGAAACGTATTGCTGCGCTCGAAGGAGGCGTCGCCGCGGTTGCCACGTCGAGCGGGCAATCCGCCGAGCTCCTGGCGCTGCTCAACCTCGCGAAGGCGGGGGACTCGATCGTCGCATCGAGTTCGCTCTACGGCGGCACGTACACTCTGCTGCGCTACACGCTCCAACGGCTCGGCATCACGACGCGATTTGTCGACGTCAACGATCCGCAAGCGTTCAGCCGTGCGATCGATAGCACGACGAAGGCCGTCTACGTAGAGACGATCGGCAACCCGCGACTCGACGTCCCGGACTTTCGCGCCATCGCGGATGTTGCGCACGCTGCCGGCGTGCCGCTCGTGGTGGACAACACCTTCGGCACGCCCATCCTGTGCCGTCCCATCGAGCACGGCGCGGACATCGTCGTGCACTCGGCGACCAAGTGGATCGGCGGCCATGGCACATCGATAGGCGGCGTGGTCGTCGATGGCGGCACCTTCGACTGGGGCAACGCCCCGCGCTTCAAAGAGTTCTACCAGGATCCAGAGCCGGCGTATCACGGCCTCAGGTTCGCGGAGACGTTCGGAGACTTCGGCGGCGCGAACATCGCGTACGCCATCCGGCTGCGCGTGGTCCTGTTGCGCGACATCGGGGCGGCCGCGTCGCCATTCAATACATTCCTGTTCCTGCAGGGGCTGGAGACCCTGCACCTGCGCATCGAGCGGCATTGCAGCAATGCGCTCGCCATCGCTCGGTACCTCGAATCGCACCCAGCGGTGACGTGGGTCTCATATCCGGGGCTTGTATCGCATCCGTCGTATGAAACGGCTCGGCGCTACCTGAGCGGATTCGGCGGCGTGCTCACCTTCGGCGTCCTTGGCGGCGAACCCGCTGCGCGCGCTGCAGCAGGTCGCACCAAGCTGTTCTCGCTTCTTGCAAATGTCGGCGACGCCAAGTCGCTGATCATTCACCCGTGGAGCACTACCCATGCGCAGTTGTCCGCCGACGAACGAGTTGCCGCTGGTGTACAGCCTGAGCTCGTGCGCATTTCGGTGGGAATCGAAGACGTCGAGGATCTCGAGCGGGACCTCGACCGGGCGCTTCGCGGCGCCGTCGGCTTGTGAGCGCCCGGGGATTGCACACGCACTTGGTGCCGCGCCTCGCACTCGAGAGTGGCACCGAGTTGCACGACGTCCGGCAGGCGTATCACCTCGACGGCACCATCAACGAGGCACGGGACAATGTCATCCTCGTTCTGCATGGTCTCACCGGCTCGGCAGATGCAGCCGGTGACTGGTGGAGCAAGGTGATCGGCCCTGGTTGTGCGCTCGATACGGAGCGTTTTGCTGTCGTCGTGCCGAATCTACTTGGCTCATGTTACGGTACGATCGTCGACCTGCCCGCTGACGGCGCGGCCCTGCCGCCGATTACCACACGAGATCAGGCGGCGCTCATCGCCGATCTCATTCGGACGCTCGGAGCGACGTCGCTTGCTCTCGTCACGGGAAGCTCTCTCGGCGGCATGGTCGCGCTCGAACTTGCCGCGACGTACCCACGACTCGCTCGGCGGACGGTGGTCTTTGCCGCACCGGCGGCGCATACGGCGTGGGCGATCGGGTGGAATCACGTGCAGCGTAATGCTCTGGCGCTCGGCGGTGACGCGGGCCTCGCATTGGCGCGTGAGATTGCGATGCTCAGCTACCGTTCGGCGCGCGAATTCAATGAGCGCTTCGGGCGCGAGACAGACGCCCAATCACGATTCACGGCGCAGTCCTATCTCGCGTATCAAGGCGAGAAGCTGGTGCGACGTTTTACTCCTGCTGCCTACCGCGCGTTGATCGAAGCGATGGACGCGCACGACGTCGGACGCGGGCGCGGTGGCGTGATCGCGGCGTTGCGCCCCGCTGCCTCCTCGCTGGTTGGCGTCGGCATCGAGGGAGATGGTCTGTATGGTGAGGAAGACGTGCACGCGTGGACGGACCCGATCGGGGCGCAATACTGCCGTATTCAAACGGTGCATGGGCACGACGCGTTCTTGATCGAGCACGAGCAGGTCTCGGCGATTCTCGCCGAGCAATTGGGGAGCCTATGCCGCGACGACGCGGAGGTGGCCGCGTGATGACGGCCCCAGCCCGCGCACTGTGCTCGGTGCGTTGGTGGGGTTGCATTCACCAAAAGAAAAGGGGGCGACCGATGTTCGGTCGCCCCCTTTTCGTGCATCCCACCTCGTGCTACTTCGCGATCTCGACGCTCACGGCGCGCGTCTGGCCGCCCGGAATGTTGTACACCTTCAGCTCGATCACGTCACCTGGTTTCAGCGACGACAACGCCTGTTGCAGGTCGTTGGGCGTCTTGATGTCGCGCTTGACCGGGTACAGCTCCTGAAGAATGAGCTCGCTCTCGATCAGCGACCGATACGCCGGACCCTGGGGCGCCACTTTCGTGATCATCACGGCGTTGCGGTAGGCTGCGGTGAGCTTGGCCTGCTGGGCCAGCTCCGCCGGTACCGGCCCCACCGAGATGCCGAGTTTGTCGTACTGCCGCGACGTGCCGTCATCGACCACCGGCGTCGGACCCTCGTCGGAATTGCTTGCCACCTTGTTCGTCTCATCAACCGGTTCGCCGAGCTTCACGTGGAAGAGCTTCTTCTGGCCGAAGCGCATCACGTCCAGGTCGACGACGTCGCCAGGCTTGTAGCCGCGGATGACGCGCTGCAACGTGCTCAGTTGATCGATCGGATGTCCGCTCGCCGACACGATGATGTCTCCAACTTCGAGCCCAGCACGCTGTGCCGGACTGTCGTTCTCGGGACTGAATCCGCTCACCTTCGCGCCGCCGATCTGCGCCAGGCCTGCGGCGCGGGCGTCGGTTGGCGTCACTTCGTTGAGTGACACGCCGACCACGGCACGGCGAATCTTGCCGTATTTGATCAGGTCATCCATCACCTGCTTGGCAAGGGTGATTGGAATGGCAAAGCCATAGCCGGCGTAGTAGCCCGTGCCGCTGGCGATCGCGCTGTTGATGCCGATCACGTCGCCGCGAATGTTGAGCAGTGGGCCACCGGAGTTCCCGGGATTGATCGCCGCGTCGGTCTGGATGTAGTCGGTGATCGCGTATGGATTCTCGCCGCGCGGATTGAGCAGCCCGGACTGATTCCGACCTTTTGCGCTCACGATGCCCGCTGTCACGGTGAAGTCGAGTTCCAGCGGATTGCCGATCGCCAACACCCACTGGCCGACGCGTGCCTTCGCGTCGTCACCCAGGTTTACGGTGGGGAAGCCTTTACCATCGATCTTGACGACAGCGACGTCCGTCGTCGGATCGCGCCCGACGACCTTGGCGTTGAATTGGCGTTTGTCGAACAGCGTGACCGTCACGCGGTCGGCATCGGCGACGACGTGGTTGTTCGTGAGGATGTAGCCGTCGCTCGATACGATGAAGCCCGATCCGCTCGCCTCTTCAGGCTGATCGGAAGGTGTTTGATCGAAATTATGGAAGAAGTCCTCGATCCCCGGCGGCAATCGCTGGCCGCCGCGGCCGTGCGGGTTTGGTGTCGGCCGCTGCCTGGCAAACTTCTCGATTTGAATGGAGACCACGGCGGGTCGTGCGTGGTCGGCGACTGCCTCGAAGGCGGTCTCCGTTTCCGCGGCCGACGCCATTTGGGCCGACGAAGGGTTGGATGCCGAGATGACGCGGCCCTGGGCCCAGCCAAATCGCGTCAGGTTGAATCCGGAAGCGAAGATTAGTCCGCAGAGGAACGCGACCACGATCGCCGCGCCGAAACGGGCACGCGAGTACTGAGTGGACATAACCTGAACCACCTGAAAGGAAGTTGACGTTCGTCGTACACAGAAGCCGGGCCACGGTTTCCACCGTGACCCGGTACTCCGAAAACTTCACAACAATTTACTTCTTGTTCTCGTCGACGATCTCGTAGTCGGCCTCGACGACGTCCTCAGCCGGTGGGGTTCCTGGTGCACCGCTCGCGCCGGCCTCGGCAGATGGCTGACCTGCCGTACCAGCCTCAGGGCTCGTGGCCTGATTCTGTGCGTAGAAGGACTGGCCTGCCTCGCTGAACGTGCGGTTCAACTCTTCCTGCGCCGCGCGAATTTCGTTCATGTCGTCCCCGCGGAGGGCCTTGCGCGCCCGTTCGACGGCCGCGTCGAGCTTCGACTTGAGATCCGGCGAGATCTTGTCCGACCATTCCTTTGCGTTCTTCTCGACCTCGTACGTCATGCTGTCGAGACGATTGCGCGTGTCGATCTCCTCGCGCCGCTTCTTGTCCTCCGTGGCGTTCTGTTCCGCATCTCGTACCATCTTGTCGATGTCGGCGTCCGACAGACCGCTCGAGGCCTCGATGCGGATCTTCTGCTCCTTGGCCGTTGCCTTGTCCTTTGCCGAGACGTGGAGAATGCCGTTCGCGTCGATGTCGAACGTTACTTCAATCTGCGGCATGCCGCGCGGAGCCGGCGGAATGCCTGTGAGCTGGAATTTGCCGATCGTGCGGTTGTCGCGCGCCAACTCGCGCTCGCCCTGCAGCACGTGGATTTCGACTGTCGTTTGATTGTCGTCGGCTGTCGAGAAAGTCTCGCTCTTTTTGGTCGGGATGGTGGTATTCCGCGGAATCAGCACCGTGGTCACCCCACCGAGCGTTTCGATGCCGAGCGACAACGGCGTCACGTCGAGCAGGAGGACGTCTTTTTGCTCGCCGGTGAGCACCGCGCCCTGAATGGCCGCGCCGATCGCGACGACTTCGTCCGGGTTGACGGAGCGGTTGGGCTCCTTGCCGAAATAGTCCTTCACGACCTGCTGGATCTTGGGAATGCGCGTCGAGCCGCCGACAAGAATGACTTCGTCGATGTCCTTGGGATCGAGCCCTGCGTCCTTGAGCGCCTTTTTCATCGGCTCGAGCGTGCGCTGGATGAGGTCATCCACCAACTGCTCGAATTTCGCGCGGGTGAGCGTGTAGTTCAGGTGCTTCGGGCCGCTCTGGTCCGCCGTGATGAAGGGCAGGTTGATGTCCGTCGACATAGTGCTCGACAGCTCCATCTTCGCCTTCTCGCCGCCTTCTTTCAGGCGCTGGAGCGCCATCGGATCCTTGGAGAGGTCGATGCCCTGGTCACGCTTGAACTCACCAACGATCCAGTCGATGACGCGCTGGTCGAAGTCGTCGCCGCCCAAGTGCGTATCCCCGTTCGTCGACTTCACTTCGAATTGGCGCGAGCCTTCGACGTCGTACAGCTCGAGGACCGAGATGTCGTACGTCCCCCCGCCCAGGTCGAACACCGCGACCTTCTCGTCCTTCTTCTTGTCCAGGCCGTAGGCGAGTGCGGCAGCCGTCGGCTCGTTGATGATGCGCAGGACGTCGAGCCCAGCGATCTTGCCGGCGTCCTTGGTGGCTTGACGCTGTGCGTCATTGAAGTAGGCCGGAACGGTGACGACTGCCTTGGTCACCGTCTGTCCGAGGTAATCTTCCGCCGTCTGCTTCATTTTCTGGAGTATCATTGCCGAGACTTCGGGCGGCGTATACCGCTTGCCCTGGACCTCGACGGCTGCCACATCGTTCTGACCGGCCACGACCTTGTAGGGAACGCGCTTCGTCTCGCTCTGCACCTCGCCGAGCCGGCGGCCCATGAAGCGCTTGATCGAGAACACCGTGTTTTGCGGATTGGTGACGGCCTGACGCTTGGCGACCTGACCGACGAGCCGCTCGCCGTCTTTAGTGAAGCCCACCACCGAGGGGGTCGTCCGACCGCCTTCGGCGTTGGGGATCACGATTGGGTCACCACCTTCCATGACCGCGACGACGGAGTTCGTCGTCCCGAGATCAATGCCAATGACTTTGTCGGCCATTGCTTCCTCAACGAATGGATGTTGGGCAGAGCCACCATTCGGGGTCTGCCGTGAACGCCTAGCGT
This sequence comes from uncultured Gemmatimonadaceae bacterium, assembly GCA_963817955.1. GTDB lineage: Bacteria > Gemmatimonadota > Gemmatimonadetes > Gemmatimonadales > Gemmatimonadaceae > JAQBQB01. Next base: position 368,311 of record CAWFQK010000002.1, on the reverse strand, counting down.
CATGGCAAGACCGGGACCGGGTTTTTGTGCCAATTTGACAGCATTCAACCGGATCGGCGTGCGCTTGGGCTGTTTCGCCTGTCAGATCGCCATGCCATTGCGGCCCGATCCTAGCTACCGAGATGACGGCATGATTCCGATCTCCGACGAGAATCCAACGCTCCACACACCTTTGATGACCTGGCTCATTCTCGGAGCCATGTTTGCCGTCTGGCTGGTGGTGCAGCACGCGGGCGCCGACCCCGTGCAGCTCGCGGCGAGCGTCTGCAATCTCGGAATGGTGCCGGCCGAGCTGACGCATCGGCTGGCCGTGGGCACGGCCATCCCGATGGCCCCAGGGCTCTACTGCGCGATTGACGATGACTGGATCAACTTCATCACGCCCATTACCTCGATGTTCCTGCACGGCGGGTGGGGACACATCCTGGGCAACGCGCTGTTCTTCTGGGTGTTCGGGAACAACATCGAGGACAGCATGGGGTCCGGGCGGTTCCTCGCGTTCTATCTCTTGTGCGGGGTGATCGCCGCGGCGACGCACGTGCTCATGCTCCCCACCTCGCCCGTGCCGACAGTCGGCGCATCGGGAGCGATCTCCGGCGTCCTTGGCGCGTACCTCGTGCTCTACCCGAAAGTGCGAGTGAACATGCTCTTTCCACCATTCATTTTCCGGACTTTCGCAATCCCCGCGTGGATTGTCCTGATCTATTGGTTCGGCCTGCAGTTGCTGACCGGGTTGCCCCAACTATCCTCGGTGTCATCGGACGAGTCCAGCGGAGTCGCGGTCTGGGCCCACATTGGCGGCTTCGTCGCGGGCATGGTCCTGGTGAGGATGTTTGAGAATCCGCGGTTGGTGGCGCGGCGAAACGAGATCCGCGAGCAGCGCCGCTGGATGGCAACGACCACGTAACGCAGACTTTGCCGCTCGGTCACGGTCGCCTATCTTCGTGCAGGCCCCCCACGGAGTATTATGCTCGACCGGCTCCTACCGCGCGACAACGAGTTCTTCGAGCTGTTCAATCAGCTGGCGGCACACCTTTCGACGACCGCACAGCGTCTCGACACGTTGTTCGGCGACGTGGCGCACGTCGACAATCACGTGAATGCCATCAAGGACATCGAGCACAAAGCCGATCTCCTCACCACCACCGTCAATCAGCGGATCGACAAGAGCTTCATCACGCCCATCGACCGCGAGGATATTCACACCCTCGCGCTGCGCCTCGACGACGTGATCGATCTGCTCGACGGCGCCGCGCGCCGGTTCGCGATGCTGCACATCGCCGAGGTGCTGCCGCCGGCCAAGCGCTTGAGCGGCGTGCTCTGTCGCGCCACGGTGGAGATCCAGGAGGCCGTGAGCCAGATGCGGAAGCCGCTACTCGTGAACCAGCACGTGGCGCTGATCAAGCATCTCGAGGAAGAAGGCGATGCCATCTATCACGAAGCGGTAGGCGCGCTCTTTTACGGCGATCCGAATCCGCTCGACGTGATCCGCTGGATGGAGATGTACGACACGCTGGAGCGAGCCATTGATAGTTGCATGGGCGTCGCCCAAGTGCTGCAGAGTATCTCGCTGAAGAACGCCTGACGGGCCGCGCGGTGATCGCCTACGTCCTCGCGATTGTCCTGATCGCGTTCCTGTTCGATTTCAGCAACGGCTTCCACGATTCGGCGAACTCCATCGCCACGATCGTCGGGACGCGCGTGCTCAGCCCCCTGGCCGCCGTGCTGTGGGCGGCCACCTTCAATTTCGCCGCCGCGTTCACCGGCTCCCTCGCGGTGGCAAAGGCAATCGGCGGAGGGATGATCGAGCAGAGCATCGTGAATCCCAACGTCATCCTGGCGGCGCTGCTCGGCGCAATTGTCTGGAACATCATCACCTGGTACTTCGGCATTCCATCGAGCTCCTCGCATGCGCTCATCGGCGGCTATGCCGGAGCGGCCATGGCGCGCGGCGGCGCCGCGGCGATCACCTGGGGACCGAAATGGGTGCAGACGCTTTCGTTCATCGTCATCTCGCCGGTCGTCGGACTCCTCGCCGGATACTTGCTGATGGTGCTGGTGTTCTGGTTGTTCCACCGCACGTCGGCAGCACGGGTGGACAGGTTCTTCCGGCCCGCGCAACTCGCGAGTTCGGCGCTGTTGTCCTACTCGCACGGCGGAAATGATGCCCAGAAAACGATGGGCGTCATTGTCGGCCTGCTCGTGTCCGTAAATGGGCATTTCGCCAGCCAAACCGGCTGGCTGCACCACCTGTACCTGGCCAATAACAACACCATTCCGCACTGGATCGAGCTCTGCGCGTACTCGGCGATTTCACTGGGAACCCTGTTCGGCGGGTGGCGCATTGTGCACACGATGGGCTCGCGTATTACCAAGCTCCGGCCGGTCGGCGGGTTCTGCGCCGAGACGGGCGGTGCGGCGGCAATCCTCCTCGCGACGCACTTCGGCATTCCAGTGAGCACGACGCACACCATTACCGGATCAATCGTCGGAGTCGGTGCAACGCAGCGCGCCTCGGCGGTGCGGTGGGGGGTCGCGGGGCGCATTGTGTGGGCGTGGATTCTGACGATTCCCGCCACTGCGCTGATCGGATCGGTGTCCTACTACATCTTGGCGGCAGTGGTGAAGCTCTGAGGCGAGCTGCGTTGCTACGCGGCCGTTTCTGTCAAGCGCTGTCCGGCTGCGGGGAACCGTACGCGGACCGTCGTGCCCACGCCTACGGCGCTGATGACGTCGATGCTGGCCTGGGACTGTTTGACGATTCCGTATACTGTCGAGAGGCCGAGGCCCGTGCCGTGGCCGGCAGCTTTCGTGGTGAAGAACGGCTCGAAGATGCGCGCCTTGGTGGCCTCATCCATCCCGAGGCCGTCGTCGCGCACTAGCAGCTCGGCCCCGCCGGATCCGGAGCGCGTGACGACGCTGACCACGCCGCCTGCCGGCATCGCGTCGCGGGCGTTGACCACCAGGTTCATGAGAACTTGCTGAAGCTGCGTCGGATCGACTTCGATGAACGGCGTCATCGGATCGAGAGAAAAGTCGAGCCGAATGGATGGTGGAACGAGCCGTGTGAGGAGCGATGCGCCGCCGCTGATCGCGTCGTTCAGGTCGATGATCCGCGGTGCGAGCGTCTGGCCTCGGCTGAACACGAGGAGCTGTCGCGTGAGGTCCGCGGCGCGTTGCGCGGCATTCTCGATTTCGAGGATCTCCGCGTAGCCGGGCCGGCCGGAGCCCACTGCGTGTTGGGCGAGGTGGGACCAGCTCAGCATGGCCGTGAGGAAATTGTTGAAGTCATGGGCCACCCCTCCCGCCAACTGTCCAATGGCGTCCATCTTCATTGCCTGACGCAAGCGCTCCTGCAGGGCGTGCCGATCGGTCACGTCCATGGTGACGCCGATCAATCCGCGCGTGCCCGGTGACGGCGACGTCGGGCGGCCGACGGTCAGCAGCCACCGCGCCTGCCCGCCCAGCGTCGTGCGCCACTCGCACTCGAACCGCCGGGGCGCCGCGGCAATCGTCGCCAGGAGCGCACGCAGGCGCGGGCGATCGTCGTCGTGCGCCGTACCGAGAAGCTCCTCGATGCGAAGGCGTCGCGTTGCCGCCTGCGCATCTCCGGAGTGTCCGGGAAGCGAGAGCGTGACCGTGTCGGAGCGCGCCTCGTATTCCCATACCGTCAGGCGTGCCGCGCGCATGGCGACGCGCAAGCGCACTTCCTCGTTGCGCAATGACGCCGAGATACTCGCATGATCGTCGCGCGCGCGGTTCAGTCGTCGCACGGTGATCGTGATCAGAAGCGCGAGCGCCGCGAGTACGGCGCTCCCCCAGCGGAGAATCGTCTGGGCTCCTTGCGCGTGCGTCGCGTTGGCGCGGACCTGACCCTCCAGCTCGACCCGGCGGTCGCCGGCAGCGAGGTCGAGGAGTCGGCGAATGTCGTCGAAGTACGCTTGGCTGTTGCCCGTGCTCTCATACAACGCGATCATGCGCGGCGCAACGCGACCCGAGTCAACGGCGCGCCGCAACGCGATGCCGGGAGCAACCGCTTCGCGCTCCCACGCGCCGGCACGTTCGGCGACGCGCTTCCAGATCCGCGGATCACCGTCCGGCAGCTGCGCCGACGCGGACAGTTCGGCGAGTGTCCGCTGGTACCGCTCCTGGCCGCTGTCATAAGGAATGAGAAAATCATCACGACCCGTGAGCATGTACTGGCGGTACGCGCTCTCCATGCCGGTAAGCGTTTCGATGAGCTGCTCGGCGAGATTGAACACCACGTAGGCGCGGCGCGTGTTCTCAGCGGACGTGCGACTCGCTGCGAGGGCGTGCAGCGCCCAGACGTTGGCGATGCCGACGAGGAGTATGACGTTGCAGAGGCCGGCGGCGAGGCGATGTCGGGCGAGCCAGTGGCGAAGTGAGGCGCGCGAAGTGGCGAGATGAATGGGCACGTACAACAGCATCGGCGGCGATGCCGACGAACCCGACCGTGGCACGTACCGTTTGTGTCACGAGCGGCTTCCCTGTGGGGCCCGATCGAGCAGGCTACGATAGCTGCTGTCGAGGCGGTCGAGCTCTGTTGCCCAGTCGAGCGCCAGCGCTGTTCGCCGGGCACCGTCGGCGAGGCGCCGGAGCCTTTCCCCGTCGAGCGTCAATGTCACGATCGCCCGAGCCATTTCATCGATATCCTGCGAGACCGAAATTCCGTTGATGTTATCCCGCAGGTGGTCCGCCACGCCGCCAGCGGGAATCGCCACGACCGGCAGACCGCTCGCCATCGCTTCGAGTACGACGAGGCCCAACGTCTCCGTGACGGACGCGAAGAGAAACGCGTCGGCGCTCGCGTACAGTTGGCCGAGGGCGCGCGCCCGATCGAGCACGCCAAGGAAGAGCACGTCCGGCCCAGCGAGGCGGCGGAGGGTCACGTCCTCCGGTCCCGCGCCGGCAATGATGAGCCGCGCCGCCCGCGCAGGTAACGCCTCGCGCGCCCTGAGGAATGCACGCACGATGCGATCGACGCCCTTTTCTGCCGCCAACCGTCCGACATGCAGGAAGACGACTGCCTCGTCCACGCCGTAGGCGATGCGTAGTGAGCGGCTCCGGTGCTTGGGTGCGAACGATGCCGCGTCCACGCCGCGTCCCCACACTTCGACGTCGTTGACGCCCGACCTTCGCAGATCGTCGCGCGCCGGTTCCGAGGGCGTAAATACCCGCGCACTGCGCCGGTGAAATCGAGCGATGTAGCGCGACACTGGATTGCGGAGCCAGGGCACGCCATACGCACACGTGTACCGGCTGAAATCCGTATGATAGGACGAGACGCGGGTCACTCCAGCACGCGCTGCAGCGATCTGGCCGAGGCGGCCGATCATGAACTCGGTCGCGGAGTGCACGAGATTGGGTCGGACTCGCCGAATTGCGCTGGCAATTGCGCCGTACGATGGCGCCGCCAGGCGAATGTCTGGATACGGGGGAAACGCCGCGCTCGGAATTTCGATCACCGTGGCGTCGGGGGCATCGTGCTGGCCTGAGCCCCGTGTCTGTGGGGCCTGGTACTTGGGCGCGACGACCGTGCACGCCCAGCCGCGTGCCCGCAGGCCCGCGACAGAAAGTGCGGTCACCACGGACACGCCGTTCACTTGTGGCGGATACGTATCCGTGCAGTACAACACGCGCGGGGCAGCCGCGCCGGTGCGATTCGTCATTGATCCTTGGGCGGTGGACGACGGATCGGCAAAGGCTCGCTCGCGGCCATCACGTTCAGACTTAGGCCGCGTCACGATTTGGCACCGGCTGCTACGCTCGCGGCCATGACTCCCGAGCCAGCGGTGTTACGCGATTGGCACGGCTTCGTCCCAAAGCCCTGACACGGCGACGCAATCCTTGTTCTCGTGGATTGCATCTTCTGTCTGCCGTAGGAGGCATCATGGTCGGCATGCTCCTGACCCGCCTCGACGCACGCGACCGCGCCCTGTTCACGCGCTGGACTGTCCTCGAACGTGCCTCGCGCAAGGTTCGGATCTTCTGCACGATCCTGACCCACTTGGGAGGCGTGTCCTGCAGCGTCGCCGCCGCGGCGCTCCCGCTCAGTATGCACGGAAGCCTTCACATAGCGGCGCGCCAGGCACTTGCCACGCTCGTCCTTTCACACCTCATCGTACAATTCGTCAAGCGCACGGTAGGCCGTCCGCGACCGTCGAACGGCGTCGGCTGCGCCGCGCTGGTCAAGGAGCCGGACAGATTCTCATTTCCGTCCGGGCACTCTGCCGCGGCAATGTCCGTGGCCTTCGTCTATGCCGCGGCATTCCCACACCTTGCACCGGTGCTCGTACCGCTGGCCGTACTGGTGGGGTTGTCGCGGGTTTGCCTCGGCGTCCACTACCCCGGCGACGTCCTGATCGGCCAACTCATTGCCGTGCTTACTGCGCTCCCTATCGTCTTCGGCTGACCCAGCCGACGGACTCAGATCGGGCCGGTTCGGTTCCCGCAGGCGCGTCATGCCGACGTAACGGAATGTGCGGGGAAATGGACGGTAATCGTTGTGCCGTGGCCGACGGTGCTGTCCGCACGGACCGAGCCGCCATGCGCATCCACCAGATGCCGCACGATCGACAGACCGAGCCCGGTGCCTCCTTCATCGCGCGAACGCGCGGCGTCCGCCCGGTAGAAGCGTTCGAAGATGCGGCCGAGGTGCTCCAGGGGAATCCCACGGCCGGTGTCGGCCACCTGGATCGTCGTGCCGCCTTGCGACGGAGCGTCGGCGCGAACGGTGACGCCGCCGTGCACCGTGTGACGCACCGCGTTCTCGACGAGATTGGCCAGGACCTGGCGTAGAGCCGTTGGGTCGGCGTCGACGCGGCGTGCATCAGGGGGGGCGTCGAACACGAGCACGAGTCCCTTTGCATCGGCGGCGCGTCGCACGCTGGTGAATACGTCTGTGACGATGCTCGCGAGGTCGTTCGAGACGACGTGCGGCCGCCAACCTCCGGACTCGTAGCGCGAAAGATCCAGCAAATCGTCGACGATGCGCTGCATGCGCCGCGTATTTGCTTCGATCGTTGCCAGAAAGCGCTGGCGGTCTTCGTCCGGCACGTCGCGATCGCGCAGTGTCTCGGCGAAACCGCTGATCACGGTGAGCGGCGTTTTCAGTTCGTGCGAGACGTTCGCCACGAAATCTCGCCGAATCGTCTCGAGGCGCCGCCGCGTCGTCAGGTCCATCACGGCGAGGACCGCGCCACCGTCGGGCAGTGCACGCGCGCTGATCAGCAGCGTGCGCTCGCCCAGGGGCAGTTCGGTGGGTTCGGTTGCGTTGCCGTTCATAGCGCGGCGAACCGCCTCGCGAATGACACGTTCTTGCGGGAGCAGGTCCGCGGAGAATGGAGGGACGCCGCCGAGTGCGAGTAAACGTCGCGCGCTCTGGTTGAGACGCACCACCTCGCCGCGCGGACCGATCGCGACGATTCCTTCATCGAGCGATTCGATCACTGCATTGAGCAACGCGTCTTCCGATTCGAGAGCCGACAGGCGTGCCGCCAGCTGCTCCGTCATGCGGTGCAGGGCCACCGCAAGGTCGCCGACTTCGCCGGGCGCCGACAACGTTGGCCGGCGATCGAGCCGGCCGGCCGCAATGGCCTGGGCCACATCTCGAAGCTCGATAATCGGCCGTGAGATAGTGCGCGAGACCGCCGACCCGATCACAAGGGCGCCCACGAGCCCGATGAGCCCGGCCACGAGCACGTCGTGCTGGGCACCGCTGACTATTTCGCGGAACTTGGTTGTCGGCACCGACACGCGCACGACGCCAAGGGGATGTTTGATCGCAAGGTAGATCTCAGCGTCACCCTCGGATGCACTGGCACGCGTGGATGTTCCCACGCCAGTGGCTTTCGCTGCCATTACCTCCGGGCGCGTCGAGTGATTCTGCAGATTGTGCAGTTCTTGCCCGTCGAATTCCGAGTCCCCCACCACGGTGCCGGTGGTGTCGATGAGTGTGACGCGGCGGCCCAGCGCCGCGCCCGCGGCGTCGGCCAGGGAGTCCGCGTTCAAGGGGGCACGCCACGTGATCGCCACGAGCCGCGCTTCGCGCTCGAGCTCGCGTCGGGTTTCCTCGGCCAACCGGTTCTGCAACCTGCTGCCGGCGATGAGAACGACCCCCGTCACGAGTGCCAGCACCAACACGAGCGAGCCGAGGAGCAACCGCTTGGCGAGTGTCACGCGCTGCGCGAGTGACCGCTCTTGATTCGGTAGCCGAAACCGCGCACCGTTTCGATCACGTCGCCTGCCTCGCCGAGTTTGGTGCGCAGGCGCTGCACGTGCATGTCGACCGTCCGAGTCTGAATATCTGGCGCCGCCTCCCAAACGGTTTCGAGGAGGTGCGCGCGCCCTTGCACACGTCCCCGGCGTTCGGCGAGGGTGAGCAGTAGCTTGAACTCGGTTGGCGTGAGCTCGACCGGATCTCCGTCGACGAACACCTGATGCTCGGCACGATCGATGGTGATTGGACCGATGGTCAGGACGCCGCTTGGACCGCCGCCGCCGGCACTGACGCGTCGCAGAATGGCGCCGACGCGCAGGACGAGCTCCTGCGGACTGAACGGCTTGGTGAGGTAGTCGTCGGCACCGAGCGCCAGGCCCTGAATGCGGTCCTGCTCTTCACGGCGGGCCGTGAGCATGAGGACCGCGATGTCGCGCGTGGCTGGTGCGGCGCGAAGCTGCTCGATCACCTCGTATCCCGACGCGCCGGGGAGCATGAGATCGAGGACGATGAGCGCCGGACGCTCCTGTCGTGCGGCGGCGAGCGCGTCTGGCCCGGTAGACGCGGTGGAGACGCGATACCCTGCTTTCACGAGATGGTACGCAACGAGTGCAACGATGTCCGCTTCGTCGTCGACGACGAGGATGCGCTCGCCAGTGACCGCGGACGGTGCGCTCACGCGGTGTCGCTCCGCATTCCCGCGATGGAACGCTGGATCTTGGCGACGATCATCTCGATGGCAATCGCATTGTGTCCACCGCGCGGAATGATGACGTCGGCGTAACGCTTTGACGTTTCGACGAACTGCAAGTGCATGGGTTGCACGGTGGTCAGGTACTGGTTGAGAATGTCGTCGAGCGGCCGCCCGCGTTTGTTCATGTCGCGCCGAATGCGCCGAATCAACCTGATGTCCGCGTCGGCATCCACGAACACCTTCACTTCGCAGAGGTCGCGCACGCGGGCGTCACTGAACAGCAGGATCCCGTCGATCACCACCACTTGGGCTGGCGGAATGACTACCGTGCGGTCGCTTCGCGTGTGCGTGACGAAGTCGTACACCGGCTTCTCGATCGACTCGCCCGACGACAGGCGCTCGAGATGCCGAACGAACAGTTCCCAGTCGAACGCGTCTGGGTGGTCCCAGTTGATCTTGCGCCGTTCAGTGAGCGGCAAGTGCGCAAAGTTGAGATAGTACGCGTCCATGTCGATGAACGCGACCGACTCCGTGTGCAGTGCTTGCGCGACGTTCCGGGCGACGGTCGATTTCCCCGATCCTGTGCCACCGGCGATGCCGATGATAAACGGCTTCATCGAATCACCAATGGTTGACTCAGCTGCGGGGAAAGGTGCCGGAGATGCGATGGGAATAGAAGCGATGACACTGTCACAATCTGGTATCGGCAGGTGACATACCGCTAGCTTTGCGTCATGCGATACATGCACGCGGCGGCCGCCGGCCGCCTTCCTACCCTTCCGTAATGACGATCATTCACTCCGAGCTGCTCCGGCGGTTGCCGAAAGCAGAGCTGCACTGTCACCTCGATGGCTCCGTGCGCCCGGAAACGCTCATCGAGCTGGGGCGCGAATACCACCAGCGCATGCCGCGGGAGGATGTGGACGCCCTTCGCGAATTCATGCGGGTGGACGATGCGCGCAATCTCGATGACTATCTCGCGCGCTTCGACATCACCTTGTCCGTGATGCAGACCGCCGATGCGCTCGAGCGGATTGCGTACGAGTTGTCGTTGGACGCGGCGCGCGACGGCGTGCGGTACCTCGAAGTGCGCTACGCACCGATCCTCAATGTGCACCGCGGGCTGTCTCTCGGCGAGGCGGTCGAAGCGCCCTTGCGCGGGCTCGAGCGCGCCGAGCAGGCCGGCGGCACGATGGCACGTGTGATCATTTGCGGGCTGCGCCACATGACGCCGGAAATCTCCATGGAGCTGGCGCGCCTCGCCGTGGGATACCGGCATCGCGGCGTCGTTGGGTTCGATCTGGCTGGGGGCGAGCTCGGGAACCCGGCATTGACGCATGCGGCGGCGTTTGCCTATGCCCGCGAACACGACCTGGCGTGTACCTGTCACGCCGGCGAAGGGGCCGACGCGTCCTACGTGCGCGAAGCCGTGCACGTGTGCGGCGTCAACCGCATTGGTCACGCCACGCGGCTGTTCGAGGACGAGTCGCTGTCGCAGTACGTGAATGACCGCCGCATCGCGCTCGAGATCTGTCTGACGAGCAACGTACAAACGCACGCCGTGGAGTCGTACGACAATCATCCGCTGCGGAGCTACTTCGACCGTGGCATGAATGTCGTGCTCAACACCGACAACCGCCTGATGAGCGGTACCACGCTCACCGATGAATATCTGCATGCCGCGCGAGCGCTGGGCTTCACGTTCGATGAGCTGTCGCAGATCGCCATCAATGGATTTGCGAGCGCCTTCCTGCCATGGGAAACGCGCGAACGCCTGATCGCTCAGGCCCGTTCCGAAATCGGGCAGCTGCGGGGGAGCGAAGCCGCATGACACCATTCGGCATGGAACAGGCGCGTGTCGCGGGCGATGCCGTGCGTCCCCATCTTGGTGGCTGCGTGCCAGACGCCGCGATCGTGCTCGGCTCCGGCCTCGGTGGACTTGCTGCCGATATTGACGCCGTGGCGACGATTCCATTCCGCGAGATTCCTGGTTTTCCTACGGCGACCGTGGCTGGGCACGCCGGCGCGCTGATCGCCGGCACGCTCGCGGGAAAGTTCGTGGTCGCGCTGGCGGGGCGTTTTCATATGTATGAGGGGCACGACGCGCGTCTGGCGGCCTTCCCGGCTCGCGTGGCGCACGCGCTCGGTGCGCGGACGTTCATCGTATCGAATGCCGCTGGCGGCGTGAACCGGTTGTGGCAGCCAGGTGATCTGATGCTGATCCGCGATCACATCAACATGATGTTCCGCAATCCACTCGTCGGCCCCGTGGAGCAGGGAGACATTCGATTCCCCGATATGTCCGGCCCATACGACGCCGGTCTCGCCGATCTCGCGCGGCGCGTGGCGCGCGAACAGGGCATTGGTCTCCGCGAGGGTGTGTACGCCGGCCTGCTGGGTCCCGCCTACGAGACACAGGCGGAGGTGCGCATGCTCACGATGCTCGGCGCCGATGCCGTCGGCATGTCGACGATTCCCGAAGTCATCGTCGCACGGGCGATCGGTATGCGAGTAGCCGGATTCAGCTGCATCACGAATCTGGCGTGCGGATTATCCAACACTCCGATCACGCACGCCGAGGTGCTGGAGACCACCGCTCAGGCTGCCAGGCAGTTCAAGGCGCTCGTCACGGGCGTGGTGGCCGGCCTCTGACGCGCGCGCTCGCGCCGGCCTCCGGTCAGCGGGCCGCAGCCGTCCGCGGTGGAGGCGGTAGCGACCGCACTCGCGCCTTGAAATCCTGGAACTGGCGCGTGTCGGAGGTCAGCGTGCGAATCACCGATGGGTTGATCGCGGCGATCTCGTTCTTTGCCGCCGTGATCCGGTCTTCCTCGAGAGGGTGATCTGTGAACCAGGTCTCGAGTCCCGACGGGCGAGACTGCCGCTCGGCGAGCAACTTTCGAAACATCTCCGGCATACCGTTTGGGTTGATGCCGGCGCGGACGAGCTCCTGGACTCCCGCCGCGTCGGCTTGCGCTTCGTCGTCGCGGCTGAACTTGGCGAAGACCGCCTGTCCTGCCACGTTGATGCCTGCCTGGCCCAGACCGCTGTTGCAGATACTGGTCAGGACGCACGCGACGGTCACGCCGAGGTTGGCGCCCTGCATCTGCTCCATCTGCTTCACGGAGTGGCGCAGCACCACGTGGCCGATCTCGTGCGCGAGCACGGACGCGAACTGGTCCATTCGATCGGAGCGTTCAGCCACCCCGCGATTCACGTACACGTATCCGCCCGGCAGGGCGAACGCGTTGAAGTCGTTGGTGTTCACCATGTAGAAGTGCCAATTGAGATCGGCACGTGAGGTCACGCGAGCCAGCGAGTCTCCTAGCACGTTGAGATACCGGTTGACTGCTGGATCCTGGATGATCGGCAACTGTCGATTGACCTGCTGCGCCTGGTCGGCGCCGATTTGCACTTCCTGCTGCTGCGAGATGCCGCACGCGCCAGACACCCCCACCACCGCGGCCATTGCCGCGCAGGCAACAAATCGTCTCATAGCTAGAAATCCTCGATCGTGAAATTCGCCGGCACAAAAGCAAGACACTTTCCGACTCCTACAATCCGTTTGCCGCCTCAATCCTACGCGACATGAAATTGCTCACCTTGGCTCGCGATCTGCGGCGCCGGAAGGCGCGCGAGCGAGAGGGACTATTCGTCGCCGAAGGTATCCGCACCGCCGAGGAGCTCCTGCGCTCGTCGACCGCCGTTCGTGGTGCGCTCATCAGCCCCCAACTGCAAGGTACTCCCCGCGGCCGAGCCCTTATGCAACAGCTCAGCCAGCGGGACCTTCCGGTCGAGGAGATCGGACTGAAAGAATTCGACGCAGTCGCGGAAACGGAATCACCCCAAGGCGTTCTGGTCATTGGAGTTGTGCCTGGTCGGGGTCTCGCCGACACCCCGCCGGCCGATTCGATGCGTTTGCTCGTGCTCGATGCGGTGCAGGATCCCGGCAACGTCGGGACGATCCTCCGTACTGCAGCCGCCCTTGGGGCCACGGCAACTTTTTCCCTTCCGGGAACCGTTGACCTATGGAACGCCAAAGTCGTCCGTAGCGGGATGGGGGCGCACTTCCATCATCCCTGCATCACTGGTACCTGGGACGAGCTCGATGCGTTCCGTGTCGAGCGGGCGGTTCACGTTTGGGCCGCGGACGCGACTGGTGAGGCCGTTGATGAGCTCGAACCGCCGGCTCGGCTCGCGCTGATCGTAGGGAATGAAGGAAGTGGACTCTCGTCGGCCTCTCGGTCGCGCGCGGAACGTTTCGTCGCGCTGTCGATTGCCGCGACGGTGGAATCGCTCAATGTGGCCGTCGCGACTGGAATTCTCCTCTATGAGCTTCGTCGGTGAACAGTCCTAGCGCACCCATGCTCGGCCAAGTGTACGCCTTCATCCTCGGCGCGTGCTTCGGCTCGTTCCTCAACGTCTGCATCGTGCGCTGGCCGCTCGAGCGGTCGATTCTCCGCCCGCGGTCACGCTGTCCGCAATGTGGCAACCAACTCGCCTGGTTCGAGAACGTACCGATTCTGAGTTGGATGGTGCTGCGCGCGCGCTGCCGGTGCTGCGACGAACCCATCTCGGCGATGTACCCGATCGTCGAACTCGTGGTGGCGTGCGGATGGCTCCTGGCAGTGCGCCACTTCGGCGTCACGCTCACCGCACTGCGGGTGGCGGTGTTCGGCACTATCCTGCTCGGAGTCGCGATCACCGACGCCAGGCACTACCTCATCCCCGACGGATTCACGTTGTTCGGGCTGTCCTTTGCGCTCGTCACATCCGTGGTCGCGTTCTTTCGAGGCGAAACTCTGTTGTTCGCCACGCCGTACGACGCCCTCGTAGGGGCGTGCGCCGGCGCGGGAATGATCGCGATTGTCGGCTGGCTAGGCGAGGTCGTAACGAAACGTGAAGCGATGGGGCTCGGTGACGTCACACTGATGGCGTTCATTGGCGCGGCACTGGGACCGACTCGTGCGCTGATCACCGTTTTTCTGGGCGCGACGCTCGGTGCGGTAGCGTTTGCCGGTGTCGTCATTCCCGTGACACTCGTTCGTCGTGGACAGGCACGCGAGCAGACGGAGCTCGCGCTCGGTTCCGCGCCGTTCGAAACACCGCTCGTGCCGTTCGGCGTATTCCTTGCGCCCGCTGCGCTGCTAACATTGTTTTGGGGAGATGCACTGCTCGCGTGGCTGACGCGGGCGTAGGCGATCCGTGTCCCGTGATTGGTGATTACCTGAGAAATGAAGGGTCCGGCGGCGCGCTTGCTCGCTTCACGCGTGACTTGACCGCGGATGCCCGCGCCGGCCGACTGGAACCGGTCCGCTGCCGCGATCAGGAAGTCTCACGCGTCATCGACATCCTGCTGCGCCATGGCAAGAACAACCCGACGCTGGTTGGACCTGCCGGTGTGGGGAAGACGGCGATTGCCGAGGGGCTGGCGCAGCGCATCGCGCGCCAGGCCGTACCATTGACGTTGCGCGACGTCCGGCTGCTGTCGCTTGACCATGTGTCGCTGCTCGCCGGCACCACCTATCGCGGCCAATACGAAGAGCGCATCCGCACGCTCGTCGCCGAAACCACTGCTGCTCCCGACGTCATCCTGTTCGTCGACGAGCTCCACAACCTGATCGGACAGGGAACCGCGATCGGCGCCGCCATGGACGCTGCGAACATGCTCAAACCGGCGCTCGTGCGCGGCGACTTTCGCGTGATCGGCGCCACGACCAGCGGCGAGTACGAACGTTGGGTGGAAGGCGATCCGGCGCTCGAGCGCCGGTTTCAGAAAGTCGTTGTGCGCGAGCTTGGCGAGTTGGAGACCCTGGAGATCCTACACGCCCGGAAGGAGCGCCTGGAGCGGCATCATAACGTGCTCATCTCTGACGAGGCGCTCCGCGCGTCAGTCAAGCTCACGGACCAGTACGTGACCGACCGCATGCGTCCGGACAAGGCTATCGACGCGCTCGATGAAGCGTGCGCGCATATGCAGGCGGGAACGGAGTATTCGCCGCGTACTGAAGTCATGATCCGTCAGCGGCTCGCGGCCCTCCGGCAAGAGGCCAGGGTGGAGCGCGACCAGGCAAGACAGGAGCGCGAGGTATCGCGGGCGGAACGACCGAACGCCCTCGAGCGATTTGGTGCCGAGTTGGAAGCACTGTTCGTCGGCTTGCCCGCCCCGGGGCCGGCACCTGTAGTGGGGGGAGAACGAACGGAGCCCAGTGTCGATCCGCTCGAGGCGGCTCCGGTGACGCTCGCAGCGGTTGAGGCTGAGCTCACCCGCCAGCTCATGGAGGAGGGCATCGTGGTGCGTGGGCATGACGTGGCGCGCGTTGTGGGCTTGATGGCTGGTACCGTGGTCACCTGGGAGGAAGACGCTACGCAATGAGACGCTTGATCCTGTTGTTATCGCTTGCTGTGATCGGGTGTCGCGCGCGCGCCAACGTCGGCGATGGCCCCTACGCCGATAAAGTCGCCGCTGACCTTCCGCTGATCGAGAACGCCCTCGGGGTGAAATACAAGACGCCGCCGAAGATCGAGCTGCGATCTCGCGACCAAGTCCGCGAATTCCTGCTGCAGAAGTTGCGCGAGCCGGAAATTCAGAAGCAGATGGCCAATCAGGAGGCGACGTACAAGCTCCTGGGCATGCTGCCGGACACCATGCATCTCGCCGATTTCTTCGTGAAGGTGTTGACGGAGCAGATCATTGGGTACTACGACCCGAAGACAAAGGTGTTGTACGTGGTCAACGGCGCGCCCGAGGAGTACGTCGGGATCACGATCATGCACGAGCTGGTGCACGCGTTGCAGGACCAATACGTGAATCTCGATTCGCTGGAGCACATCTCCGGCGACGATGACCGTGCGGCTGCCGTGCAGGCGGTGATCGAAGGGCAAGCGACGTACGAGCAGGCTTACATCATGGCCGGCGGATCCGGCAACCTGGCGGCGCAAATGCCTGGGGGCTGGGAGAACATGCGGTCGACGATCCGCGAGGCGCAGCAGACGCAGCCCGTCTTTTCGTCGGCGCCCATGGTGATTCAGGAGACACTGCTCTTTCCATACATCAACGGCTCCGACTTCGTGCGGCGCTTCAAGGCGCGCGAACCGAAGAAGTTTCCGCTCTACGACTTGCCGGTCTCGACGGAGCAGGTCATGCACAACGATGCCTTCTTCGGGAAGAAGCGTGTCGTACCAGACGTCGTGCAGTTGCCGAGCGTGCCGGGCACCTTAGATCAGAACGACTTCGGCGAGTTCGGCACGCGGTTGTTCATCTATCGGCACACTGGCGATCAGGATCAGTCCATTCGCGCCGCGGCCGGATGGGCCGGTGATCGATACCTGCTCGTGAAGACGCCTCGGGGCAACGCATTGGTGTGGGCCACCGTGTGGGCCACGCCGGGCGACGCGGCCGAGTTCATGTCGGCGATGGACGCGGTGATCGCGAAGCGCTTCGTCGTAAAACCGACCGTCGCGGGTGAGAAACGCCACTATGCAACCGCGACGCGAACGATCGATATCGACGTTCGCGAGATCGACGGCCGCCCTGTGGTGCTGTATATCGACGTGCCCTCGGGTGCGAGTACGGCACTCGTGGACTTCTCCAAGGTGAGGGTCACCGCGCGGTGACGATGGCCGCCGGCGGGCTCCCGCCCTTGCCGCCGGTCACGGGACCGCGGGCCATGCAGGTTCTGCACGACGAAGCGGCGAGGCAGGCGGCCCTCGATACGATGAAACGGCGAGCCACGCTACTGCTGGTGGCCGCGACGGTGTTGTTCGTCGTCACACGGGCGCTCGAAGCTCGCTACGGGTGGCTCGGAATCATCCGCGCCACCATGGAGGCCGCGATGGTCGGCGGTCTCGCGGATTGGTTTGCCGTGACGGCGCTATTTCGTCACCCGCTCGGAATTCCCATTCCGCACACTGCGATCGTGCCGGCGAAGAAGGATCGTGTTGGCCGGACACTGGGCGCGTTTGTGCAGCGCAATTTTCTGACGCGCGAGGTCATCGAGTATCGGCTGCGTTCCGTGGAGGTGGGGAAGCGGCTCGCGGAGTGGCTGGCCGACCCTGAGAACGCTCACCGCATCGCGCACAACGCGGCGATGGCCATGAGCTCGGCAGCGCAAATGCTGAAGGATGAGGACGTGCAGGAGGTGATCGATCGCAGCCTGTCGGCACGCGTGCGCGCCATGCATCTCGCTCCGCTTCTTGGCCGCGTGCTCAGCGTGATGACGGAGGACGATCGCCACCAGGAAGTACTCGACGAAGTCATCCACCTGGCGTCGCGTACGGTGATCGACAATAGCGAGCTGATTCGCGCGCGGATCGAGCAGGAAACCCCCTGGTGGGTGCCGTCGGCGGTGGACGAGAAGATCTTCCAGCGCGTGCTCGACTCCATTCAGCGGCTGCTTGCCGAGCTCAGCGCTGATCGGCATCACGCGTTGCGTCAGCGGTTTGACGAGTCACTGCATGGCTTCATTGATCGGTTGAATACGTCGCCGGAGTTCGCGGCGCGGGTGGACGCATGGAAAGAGGACTTCCTGGAGAACGAAGCGGCGCGGCGTTTTTCGGCATCGCTCTGGCAGGACGGCAAGGCGGCGTTGGGCCGCTACGCAGCGAATCCGGAGTCCGCAGCTCCCGGCGCGTTCGAGAACGCCGTGACGACGTTTGCGCAGAAGGCGGTTGACGACCCTGCCTTGTTGGCGAAGCTCGACGAGTTCGTCGTCGATGTGGCTTCTTTCCTCGTGGCGCGTTACCAGGACGAGGTCGCGGAGCTGATCGCATCGACTGTCGCCGCATGGGATCCGGATATCACCTCGCGCCGCGTCGAGCTGGCGATCGGCCGCGATTTGCAGTTCATCCGTATCAACGGCACGATTGTCGGCGGATTGGCGGGCACGCTGATATATTTGCTATCCAAGCTCTTCCCTTGAGATTCGCCATCAGCGAATCCCTTACAGAAAAGTGGGCGCGTCCTGACTGAAGCTAGGGTACGTCCTGACTAACACTAAACGCATTGCGATCCATCACTCGGGGAAGTGAACCGCACATGGCACAGTCGATTACCACGATAGCCGACTCTGCGTTGGCTAACTCGTTGCACCATACAACGCTGCACCTGCCCGAACACACCGTCGAAATAGTCTCGGATTCTGGTGAAGGGGCACAAAAGTGCGGCCAAATCTTTGGTGCAGTATCCGCCAAGATGGGCAATGGCGTCTGGACGGTCGAGATCATTCCGGCCGAAATCCAACCACCGCCACGAACTCCGGAGGGCGCCAGCGGAAACCGCATCCGCATCGGCTCTGGGCCCGTCACAAATTGGGGTGACGCCGTCCAACTGCTGGTTGCCTTCAATGAGCAGGTGCTACTATCGCGGCATCGACTAGGCGCGCTGGCACCCGACGCCATCATTCTCGTCGAGAACCTCTGGGCGTCGCACTCCAATCCGGACGTGCGGGCTGCTTGGGAAGCCGTGATGGCCGAACTGGCGACCAGCCAGTACCGGATCATCGAAGTCCCGATGGAGGAGCAATGCCTCACCATCGACGAGAATCCCAAGAAGGGCAAGAACATGTTTGCCCTCGGTATGCTGGCCTGGATCTACGATCGTGATCTGGTGCGTATCGATGAACAGATCGCCTACGCCTTCCGCAAGAAGTCGGAGGAGGTCTATCAGCGCTGCGTTGCATTGATGCGTCTCGGCTATGAATGGGCATCGACGCACCTTGATTTCCGCATTGACGTTGCCACGCGGACGTCCGATGTGCCGCTCGTCGTCATGAATGGCAACGAGGCGTTGGCAATGGGCGCGCTGGCGTCGGGCATGGAGCTGTGCGCCATGTATCCGATCACGCCGGCCACTTCCGTGTCGCACTTCCTGGCCGACGTGTTCGAGAAGTTCGGCGGCATCCTCCACCAGGCCGAGGACGAGATCGCCGCGGCTGGCGTGGCGATTGGCGCGTCGTACTCCGGAAAGGTGGCCTTTACCGTTACATCGGGCCCCGGATTGGCGCTCAAGACCGAGTTCATTGGTCTTGCCATCATGACCGAGATCCCGCTCGTCGTGATCGAAGTACAGCGCGGCGGCCCGAGCACGGGCCTGCCGACGAAGGTCGAGCAATCCGACCTCTTCGCGGCGTTGTTCGCGCAAACGGGTGATGCGCCGCGCATCGTGATCGCGCCATCCACCATCGAGGAATGTTTCCACGCCGTCGTCACGGCACGCCGGCTTGCGGAGACATTCCGCGCGGTCGTGATGGTGCTGAGCGACGCGAACCTTGCGACCGGCGTCCAGCCGTTCCCACGGCCGACGCTGCTCGCGGAGTGGCAGGCCCCGGAGCCGGACATGGTGCCGGTCGCCAACGGCGCGCTCCCGTACGACTGGGACGCACGGCTCGGACTCTCCACACGGATTCTCCCGGGACAGCCGGGGGGGATGCACACCGTGACGGGCCTGGCGCACGACGAACGGAGCAAGGTGGCATACAGCTCCGGCGTCCACCAACACAGCTCGACGATGCGCAGCCGCAAGTTCGCAGTCTTGCAGCAGATGATGCTGCCACCAACCGTGAACGGGGACGATACCGGCGACCTGCTGATCGTGGGATGGGGCAGTACCCGCGGCGCGATCGAGGAAGCCGTGGAGCGCTCACGCGCCGAAGGACTCAGCGTTTCGTCTCTCCACCTCACCTTCCTGTCGCCGCTCGAGCCCGGACTCAAGGCAATCTTCAAGCGCTTCGCCAAGGTCATGACTGTGGAGCTCAACTACAGCGATGACCCGTCGGATCCGTTCATCACCGATGAAAATCGCCGCCGCGGTCAGCTTGCGTGGCTGTTGCGCGCCCAAACACTGGTCGATGTGGACTGTTGGACCCGCGTGCCCGGCGAGCCGTTGCGCCCGGGAGTCCTTGCCGACGTGATCCGCGCCACCCTCGCCACTCCCGCCGCGCGCGCGACCACCGAAGGAGATGTGCTATGAGCGAATGCTGTAGCTTCTTGCCAGCCGGCCCGCTCGACGAGGACGAACGGGTATTTGCGCTCGGCGATTATGAAGGCCCCACCGCGCGCTGGTGCCCAGGGTGCGGAGATCATTCTGTGCTCACCGCCGTACAGCGGCTGCTTGTTTCCGAACAACTCAAGCCCGAGCAGACGATGTTCGTGTCCGGCATCGGGTGCTCGAGTCGTTTTCCGCACTATCTGAAGACCTACGGTTTTCACGGCATTCACGGCCGCGCATTCCCAGTCGCCACCGGCATCAAGCTGAACCGCCCCGATCTCAAGGTGTTCGTCGTCATGGGCGACGGCGACTGCACGTCGATCGGCGCAGCGCACTGGGTGCATGCCATCCGGTACAACATGAACATGGTCGCGATGCTGCTCGACAACAGCATCTACGGGCTGACCAAGAAACAGACCTCGCCTACCACGCCGCGGGGGTTCAAGACCAATACGCAGCCCACCGGCAGTTACTTGCCGCCGATCAACCCGCTCGTGACCACGCTCGGGGTAACCAACGTCTCGTTTGTCGCGCAGACGGCGGAGTGGATTCCGGCACATCTTTACGCCACGCTGCGGGCGGCGTACCAGCACAAGGGATTGAGCTTCGTGCGGGTCCTGCAACGCTGCCCCATGTTCACGTCGTCGCTCTATGAGCGGGCGGTGAAGGATCCGAATCTCACCGAGCTGCTCGTGCACGACGATGGGATTACGGTCCCCGATCTCGACAAGGTGTATCGCCACCGACTCACCCACGATCCGTCGGATATCGACGCGGCGCGTCGCCTGGCGGAAACCAGTGACCAGATTCGGCTCGGCGTCTTCTTCCGCGACGAAAACCGTCCGCGGTACGACGAAATCCGTCGGCCGCGAAAGATTTCCTCCTCCGAGCGCATGGCCCTTCTCAACGCGGAGCTCGACAAATATGCCGTCTGACGAACGCGTTCAGCGGGCACTCGCGTCCATCAAGACGCCGCTGGCGGTATTTCGGTCAGCGGCCGTCCGCTCTCTCGCGCGCGTCGAGGGCGTCATGTCCTCGGCGTCCACCTCTGAGCGCGCGGCGTTGGAGCTGGGTGCATTCGCCAGCGGACGCATTGATGGGGTGCGCTTCGCGACCCTGTCGCGCGGTGTGGCCTTTGACGCTGCGGCGCGCGCACGGTTGGCCAAAGCGGCCGACGTCCTGCGCGAGATCACCGCGACACCGGATGAGAGCTTCGTGACGGAGCTGCGCTCCGGCGAAGCGCTCGATAGAGTTGTTCAGAGCACGCTGTCCAGTTTCGGCCGGGCATTCGGTGCGGTGACGGCAGCGGATCTGGTGCGCACCGAGCGCTATCGTGCCGCCCAGCACGATTCCCTCGCGGAAGCTTGGGGGTTTGATCGCTGGACGACAGAGGAACGGCGGCAGGCGCCGCCGATCGTCGTTACGCTCGATGGCGCCGATCTGCACGCCGGCACCCTCGCCCACCTGCTCGATGGCGACATGCATATCGTGCTCGTCGTCCGCGGCGCCTGTCCGCCGGCGTCACTGGTGCGGTTGATTACGCCGAACACCCTCGTGCTGCAGACGAACGACGCCACCGGACTCGACCGGTTTGCAGCGTACAGTGGCCCCGCGATCGCTGCCCTGGTTTCCGACGACGCAGCGTGTTTCCTCCACGATCCCGAGCGCGGCCGCGCACCATGGCAGCGCCTGAATGTCTGGCACCGGCCGGCGGCGGATCCACGTCGTTCGATCGCCGGGTGCAGCCCTGCGCAGCTGCGTGATGAGCTGCGGCAGCTCGAAGCATTGGCCGAACGGCCGTCAATCAACTCGACGCCAGTGGACGGGTTCGTTCCCGCAGGAAGCGGCGATCCAGCGGATCGCCTCGCCTCCTGGCTGCTCGCTCAGAGTGGCATTGATGGCGTGAACTGATCCAATGTTGCAGCAACTCATTGGGTCGGTCGAGATCCTTGGCGGGGTCGGGTTGGTGTTCGCCGTCATTATCGCGCTGGCGTACTGGAAGCTGCGCGTGAACGAAGACCCGCGCATCGACATGGTCGTGTCGATGCTGCCGGGTGCGAACTGCGGCGCATGCGGTTTCCCCGGCTGCCGCGGGTTCGCCGAACAGGCCGTAGCCGG
Source organism: uncultured Gemmatimonadaceae bacterium (assembly GCA_963817955.1). GTDB lineage: Bacteria > Gemmatimonadota > Gemmatimonadetes > Gemmatimonadales > Gemmatimonadaceae > JAQBQB01. The sequence goes on along the minus strand of CAWFQK010000002.1, from coordinate 346,276 downwards.
CGTCGTGAATCCGGCAGGGTGCAACGTCCTGAACGACGAAGGGGCGACGGCGATCGCCGAATACCTCGGCGTCGACAAGGGCGCAGCGAATAAGCGAGTGGCGCGATTGCTCTGCGCCGGTGGCAGCAATGTCACCACCGTACAGGCGGAGTATCGCGGATTGCAGACCTGCAGTGCGGCGGCCTCGGTCGCCGGCGGTGGGAAGGGATGTGCGTGGGGGTGCCTCGGTTTGGCTGATTGCGGCGCCTCGTGCTCGTTCGGCGCCATCACCATGAGCGCGGTTGGGCTTCCGGTGGTGGACGTCAATCTCTGCACGGCGTGTGGTGATTGCGTCGACGCCTGTCCCAAGAACCTGTTCGAGATCATTCCGCTCGATCAACGGCTGCTCGTGCAGTGCCGCAGCCAGATCGAGGGAGATGACGCGCTCGCGTCCTGTGCGGTGGCCTGTACGGCGTGCGGCAGGTGTGTGCTCGACGCTGCGCCGGGGCTCATCACCATCGAGCGTGGCGCGGCCAAGGTGCATTACGAAATGAATGAATCCGCCAACTCGTCGGCTATTCGGCGCTGCCCCACGGGCGCGATCGTTTGGGTCGACGGAGCGCAGTTTGCCAGCCGCCCGGCAGTGCCTGGCGTGCCGGCGTTAACCGGGAGTGCACGCGCATGAAGTTCTGGTCGAAATCCGCCGCGCCGAAGATCGAGACGCCTCCTCCGTTCCCCGGTGTCCGTCAGGCGATGGACGGCAGCACTGCCGTCGTCGCGATGGAGACCGCGGCGAGTGAAGCTGCCGGTGCCTATCCCATCACGCCGTCTACGCAAATGGGCGAGGGATGGGCACAAGCGGTAGCCGAAGGGCGAACGAACGTGAACGGCCGGCGGTTGTTGTTTTTCGAACCCGAGGGTGAACACGCTGCTGCCGCGGTCACCACGGGTATGAGCATGATGGGCCTGCGTGCCGCGAACTTCTCGAGTGGGCAGGGAATCGCCTACATGCACGAGTCGCTGTACGCGGCCGTCGGCAAGCGGTTGACCTATGTGTTGAACGTTGCGGCGCGTGCCATGACGAAGCATGCGCTGAACGTGCATGCCGGCCACGACGATTATCACGCCGTCGATGACACGGGGTTCTTCCAGCTCTTCGCCAAGGACGTCCAGCAGGGCGCCGACCTCAATCTCATTGCGCATCGCGTTGCCGAACTGTCGCTCAACCCTGGCATCTGTGCGCAAGATGGATTTCTGACGAGCCACGTCATCGAGTCGCTGCTGTTGCCTGAGCGCGAACTCGTGAAGGCATTTCTGGGGGATCCGGCGGACATCATTCAATCTCCCACCGCTGCGCAACGCCTGGTGTTCGGCGAGCAGCGGCGCCGCGATCCCCGAGATGTTCGACTTTGACTACCCCGCCATGCTGGGCGTGGTGCAGAATCAGGACAGCTATGCGCAAGGCGTCGCCGCGCAGCGTCCATTCTATTTCGACCACATCGCTGGGCTCGCCGATCAGGCCTTCGAGGAATTCGAGCGTCTCACCGGCCGTCACTACGCGCGCGTCGAGGGCTATCGTCTGGACGACGCGGAATACGTGCTCGCCGGACAGGGCTCAGTGATCAGCAACGCCGAAGCGGTTGCCGATTACCTGCGCGAGACGAAGGGTCTGCGCATTGGCGTGCTCAACTTCACGATGTTCCGGCCGTTCCCTGCCGATCTCGTGACACGACTGCTGCGCGGCAAGCGCGGGGTCACCGTGCTCGAACGCCTCGATCAGCCGCTCGCCATCGACCCGCCGTTACTGCGGGAGATGCGCGCCGCCATGACGCAGGGCATGGAGAACGGACGCGCTGGAGCGAAGGCCGCCGTACCGCATGCCGGCCTTGCCGCGGTGCAGCCGCAGGAAATGCCAGAGTTCTACTCCGGCTGTTTCGGACTTGGCAGCCGCGATCTTCAGCCTGGCGACATCATCGCTGCCGTCAACAACATGCTGGAGGCCGGTGACCGCCGCCGGCAGTTCTACCTGGGCATCGACTTCATCCGTCCGAACACCAAGCTCCCAAAGCTCGAGATCCTCCAGCAGCAACTGCAGGACGGCTATCCGCACCTCGCCGAGCTGTCGCTGCCCAGGGCGGGCGACGTCAACTTGCTGCCAAAGGACTCCGTCGCCGTGCGCATCCATTCCGTTGGTGGATGGGGCGCGATCACGATGGGAAAGAATCTGGCTGGTACGGTATTCGACCTGATGCACCTGAGCGTGAAGGCGAATCCCAAGTACGGCTCGGAGAAGAAGGGCCAGCCGACGACGTTCTACGCCACCTTCTCGCACGAGCCGAATCGGCTCAACTGCGAGTTGACGCACGTGGACGTTTCGTTGTCGCCCGATCCCAACGTGTTCCGGCATTCGAATCCGCTCGCCGGACTCGCCGACGGTGGTGCTTTCGTGATTCAGAGCGACGCATCGGCCGAGGCGTTCTGGACGTCGATCCCGCAATGGGCGCGGCGTGAGCTGCGCGATCGCAAGATTCGCCTTGTCCTGCTCGATGGATTTGCCATTGCCGGCGCCGAGGCGTCGGATGTCGAGCTGCGCTATCGCATGCAGGGCGCGGCGTTCATGGGCGCATTCTTCGCTGTCTCTCCGCTCGCCGAGCGCGAAGGCTTCGACGAAGCAAAGCTGTTCGCGGGTATCAAGGTGCAGCTCGCGAAGAAGTTCAGTAAACTGGGCGATCGTGTCGTCGCCGACAATTTGCGCGTGATCGAACGCGGCTACCACGAAGTACGCGCCGTGGACTGCTCCAAGATGCCGTTGGGTGAAGCGGAACAGTCGGACGTCCCCACCATTCCCGATCTGCTCGATTGTCGGGATGCCGCCCAGGGAGTCGCGAACCAGGGACGTTTCTGGGAACAAGTCTGCTTCCTCAATAAGACCGGCAGCGACGGCATTGCCGACCCGTTCGCCGCGATCAGCGCCATTCCCGCCGTTACCGGCGTCGTGCGCGACATGACCGATGTTCGTCTCGAGGTGCCGCAGTTCATCGCGAGCAACTGCACGGGATGCAGCCAGTGCTGGACACAGTGTCCGGATTCAGCGATTCCGGGTCTCGTGACCGAGATCGATCAGCTCATCGAGGTGGGACTCGCGGTTGCGGCGAACGGGCGTCCGCTCGATCGCGCGAAGCAGGTCTCCAAGCATCTCGCTACCGAAGTGCGTCGCCTGATGAAGATGGAACCCTTCGTCTCGTTCGACGCGACGCTCGATACGGCGTACCAAAACGTTGTCGCGAAGTTGAATTGGGACGCCGACAAGCGCAGCGCGCTGGCCGACGACTTTGCGCGGCTGCGAGCGACGATCGCCGATTTCCCCGTCGCCAAGACCGCCGCTTTCTTCGGCAACCCAGAAGCGAAGCAGGCTGGAACCGGCGGATTGCTGTCGATTACGATCGACCCCGAGGCCTGCAAAGGATGCAACCTCTGCGTCGCCGTGTGTCCCGACGGCGCCCTGGTGACGGTGAAGCAGGAGCCCGCAGTGGTGAAGCGCCTGCGCCACAATTGGGCGCTCTGGCAGAAGCTGCCGGACACGCCTGACCGGTTCCTGGCGGTGCGCGACATTGACGAAGGCGTTGGCGTGTTGTCCACGCTGCTGCTCAAGAAGGAGGCCTATCGCTCCATGGTCGGTGGCGATGGCGCCTGTATGGGCTGCGGCGAGAAGACCGCGGTGCATCTCGTGATCTCCGCCATCCATGGACTGATGGGTCCGCGGGTCCAGCGGTTCGTTGCGCGCCTGGACGAATTGATCTCGACGCTCGATGCAAAAGCGCGCGTGCTCGTGGCCTCGAACGCCGATCTCGATGCCGCGTCATCGGCACGGAACGGGTCCATGCCGGTCCCGATCGACGCCGCCAAGCGAGAAAGTGTGGAGCGTCTGACCAAGAGTTTGCGGGCGATGGAGGACCTGCGGTGGCGCTACACCGAAGGCCCGAGTGGAAATGGCCGGGCCCTGATGGGAATGGCGAACAGCACGGGCTGCTCATCGGTGTGGGCGAGCACGTACCCGTACAACCCGTATCCCTTCCCGTGGGCGAACCACCTCTTCCAGGACTCCCCGTCGCTCGCGATTGGCCTGTTCGAAGGCCACATGCGCAAGATGGAGGACAACTTCATTGCTGTGCGTCGTGCAGCGCTGCTGGCATCGGGCGAGTACGATGCGGCGCAGCACGAGGCCGAGCTGGCTGCGCTCGACTGGAAACACTTCACTGACGACGAGTTCGACCTCTGTCCGCCGATCGTCGCAATGGGCGGCGATGGTGCCATGCTCGACATCGGATTCCAGAACCTCTCTCGACTGATGGCCTCTGGAAAGCCGATTCGTGTGATCGTGCTCGACACGCAGGTGTATTCGAACACCGGTGGTCAAGCTTGCACGAGCGGGTTCACCGGCCAGGTGTCGGACATGGCGGCCTACGGCCGCGCGCAGCACGGCAAGACCGAAGTGCGCAAGGAGATGGCGCTCATCGCCATTGCGCACCGCGGTGTATACGTGCACCAATCCTCGCAAGCCTCCGCGTCGCATCTCGTGAGCGGGGTGCTCCGCGGGCTGCAGAAACGCCGGCCAGCCATCTTCAACATCTACACGCCCTGTCCGGTGGAACACGGACTCGCCGACGACTCGGCGGTGCGGGCTGCACGGTTGGCGCTCGAATCGCGTGCCTTCCCGTTCATGACGTTCGACCCCGATGCCGGGCCGCTGCTCTCCGACTCATTGACCCTCGACGGCAATCCGGCGCTCGATCAGCGCTGGCCGGAATACGCGCTCCACTATCTCGACGAGGCCGAGCAGCCGCAGCAGATGACGCTGCCGTTGACGATCGCGGACTGGGCAGCCACCGAGGCACGGTTCAAGAAGCACTTCAAGCCCGTACCGGCCGAGCAATGGAATGAGGACATGGTCCCGTTCCATGAGTTCCTGGACTTGTCGACCGAGGACCGCGATGGCAAAACGGCGTACATCCTCACGATCGATGCCGGCAAGCATCTCGCTCGCCTCTCCGTATCGATCGAAATCGCGCGTCTCGCCGAGGAGCGGCAGCAGTTCTTTGGTCAGCTCAAGGAGTTGGCGGGATTGGAGCCGTCCAAGACCGTGCGCGATCGCCTCGTCAGTGACGTGGAAGCACAATTCGAACTGAAGATCGCCGCACTCAAGGCCGACTACGAAGCCAAGCTTGCCGACATGCGAGTGTCGTATCCGCGTGCGTTGGCCAAGCGCATGGCAGATGTGCTCCTGACTCGCGGGGCAGGCAAGTCGTTCGACGAGCTGCTGAAGGAGCCGTCGGTGCATGCGCCGGCGTCACCAACCGGCAACGGTAAGTCGGCGGCGCACGTGCCAGACCTCGCCGTTGAGGCACTGGCACCGGTGGCCACGCTCGTTGCGCCCAAGCCTGCCGCCGTTATGACGGCGCCAGTACCCGTCGTGGTCGCCGCCCCGACGAGCGCTGCCGCTGAGGCCGATGGACTTTCGATGGATCCGTACATCGAGTCAGATCGCTGCACGTCGTGCAACGAGTGCACCAACCTGAACGGAAAACTGTTCGGCTACAATGCCAGCAAACAGGCCATGGTGAAGGATCCAACCGCCGGCACGTTCCAGCAGTTGGTCACTGCCGCCGAACGGTGCCCTGTGAGCATCATTCACCCGGGTACGCCGCGAAACCCCAAGGAGAAAGACCTCGCCAAGTGGGTCAAGCGCGCCGAGCCCTTCAACTGAGCGATCAATGAGTGTTTTTAGTCTCCGCTCGCTCGGATTCTCACACGGCGTTCATCCGCCGGCAACGAAGGACGCCACGGCGTCGCTTCCGATTCGTCGGATGCCGTTCCCGAGCGAAGTCGTGCTGCCGCTGCGGCAGCACGCCGGCAAGCCGGCGAAACTCGTCGTGCGCGTCGGCGATTACGTGGTGCGCGGCGACGTCATCGGTGAAGCCGATGGTTTCGTTTCCGCGCCGGTGCACGCGTCGGCCACTGGCCGTGTGGTGAGCGTTGGATTGTGGCCGCATCCCGACGGCAGCGTCGACACGGCCGTTCGCATTGCCGTTGCGCCCTTCTCGGCGCAGGTGCCACGGCCGCGCATGGTTCCGCACTGGGAGGACCTCGGCAACGAGGACATCGTGCGTGCCGTGCAGAGCGGCGGCGTGGTGGGACTTGGTGGTGCCGCGTTTCCCACACACGTGAAGCTCGCGCCTCCGCGTGAGTTCACCGTTGAGACGATCATTCTCAACGGCGCCGAGTGCGAGCCATATCTGACCACCGATCACCGCACCATGGTGGAGTACCCGGAACGCGTGCACCTCGGTGCACGCATCATGATGCGGGTGCTGGGCGCCAAGCGCGTAGTCATTGGCGTGGAGCGAAACAAACCGGACGCGATCGAGGCGTTGGAGCGCACGCGACCCACGGATATCGATGTGACCGTGCTGCCGCTGACGGTGAAGTATCCGCAGGGCGCCGAGAAGATGCTGATCAAGACGGTCACCGGCCGCGAGGTCGCGTCGGGCAAGCTACCGATCTCGTTGGGCGTCGTGGTCCAGAACGTCGGGTCGGCCGCATCGATTGCCGAAATTTTCGACACGGGGCTCCCCCTTGTCGAGCGCATCGTGACGGTCACTGGCCCCGGCATCCGGCGTCCAGCGAACCTCATGGTTCCCGTAGGCACCAAGCTGGGCGATGTGCTGCGTGCTTGTGGCGGACTCACCGAGGACGCGGAGGAGATTGTCTTTGGCGGGCCGATGATGGGCCTGGCGCAGAGCAACGTGGACGTTCCGATCGTGAAAGGCACGACCGGCGTGGTGGTGCTCACGAAATCGCAGACCATCCCGCCGGCGTCGTATCCATGCATTCGCTGTGGCAGTTGCATGGACGCCTGTCCAATTTTTCTCAATCCGTCGGCGCTCGCGGAGCTCGCGCGAATGTCGCGTTATGAAGAGATGGAGAAGATGCATCTCCTCGATTGCATGTTGTGCGGATCCTGCTCGTACGTCTGCCCATCGAAGATTCCGCTGGCGCAACTGTTCCAGGCGAGCAAGACCGCGCTGCGCAAGCGCAAGGCGGCGGCGGTATGAGCATCGTGCCTTCGTCTCGGCGGCTCGTCATTGCGGCATCGCCGCACATTCGCGGACCGGTGAGCACGCCGGTCATCATGTGGAATGTGGTTGCCAGTCTCCTGCCGCTGGTGGCGATCGCGACGTATTTCTTTGGACCGAGCGCGCTCCTCGTCGTCGGTGCTGGCGTGGCGGGCGCGGTGGTCGCCGAGCGACTGCTGGGGAACCGCGGCTCCCTGGGCGACGGTTCCGCGGCGATCACCGGCATGCTGCTCGGGCTCACGCTTCCCGCTGGGATGCCAATGTGGATGGCATTCATGGGCGGGGCGCTCGGCATCGGGTTCGGCAAGCTGCTGTTCGGCGGCCTGGGATACAACATCTTCAACCCGGCGCTGTTCGGGCGGGCGTTCCTTCAGGCAGCGTTCCCGGTGGCGATCACGACGTGGCCAGCAGCGGGTGGGGCCATGAAGTGGTGGTCGCTGCGCGGCGACAACCTGGCGCTACCGTTCATCAGCGCCCACACGGATGCCATCACCGCCGCCACACCGCTCGGCCTCATGAAGTTCGAGGCGAAGGGCACGGCAATTTTCAACATGTTCGTTGGCAACACCGGCGGCTCATTGGGCGAGACGTCGGCGCTTCTGATCCTGCTCTGCGGCGGCTATCTGGCCTGGCGGCGGTATCTCAACTGGCGGGCTCCGGTGAGCATCTTCGCCACCGTGGCGGTGTTTGCGACGATTCTGCACCTGGCGAACCCGAAGTATCCGACGCCGGCGTTCATGCTGTTCTCGGGCGGGCTGATGCTCGGCGCGGTGTTCATGGCCACAGATATGGTCACGAGCCCCGTGACGAACGCCGGACAATGGCTGTTCGGGTTCGGCATTGGCCTGCTGGTCGTCATCATCCGCGTCTGGGGCGGTCTGCCTGAAGGCGTGATGTACGCCATTCTGCTCATGAACGCGCTCGTGCCGTTCATCAACAAGGCAACGCAGCCACGGGTGTTCGGGACGAGTACCGCGAAGGCGGTGACCGCATGAGCATGGGGATGAGTGGCGGCCCGCCCGTCGTGGCGAAGGATGTTCGCTCGTGGAAGCTGTTGGCAATGATGACGACAGCCGGCGCGATGGCAGGTCTGCTGATCGCCACCGCGTACCAGACGACGCTGCCGAAGATCGAGCAGCATCAGGGCGAAGTCATGGAAGCGGCGATCAAGGAAGTGCTCAAGGCGCCGCCAACATACGACACGCTCTATCTCCTCGGGGGCAAGCTGTCGAAGACCTTGCCGGCGGGAACGAGTCCAAAGGGCATCGAGAAGGTGTACCTCGGTCACGATGCGGCGGGGAAGCGCGTCGGGTTCGCGATCAACGCAGCGGAGAACGGATTTCAGGATCTCGTAACGCTAATGTTCGGCTACGATGCGTCGGCGCACAAGCTGATCGCAATGAAAGTGATCGGCAACAAAGAGACACCGGGTCTTGGCAACAAGATCGAGACGGATAGTGCGTTCGTGAACGGTTTCGTGAACGCCGTCGCGCCGCTGAATGGCGTGAAGAAGGACAGAGGCAAGAGCGGGCCCAACGATGTGGTGATGATCACCGGCGCCACCATCTCGTCGCGCGCGGTCATCCGGATCATGAACAACGCGATCGCGCGCTGGCAGCCGCTGATGGACGCATATCATGAGGAGACGAAGCCATGACAGTGATCGTGGGCGTGATTGGCGCGGCGTTCCTGTTCGGGTTGTTCACCATGCTGCGTCCCAGAAACAGCGCTTGCACCGGCCACTGCGGCGGTTGCACTGGCGATGGGGCGTGTGACACTGATGGAGAGAAGAAACGATGACCATCATATCGGACGGCATCCAGCAGCAGATTGGGCGCCGCGAGTTCGTTGGCCTTGGGCTCGGCGCGTTCGTCGTCGCGGCCATCCCGCTGGCCAGGCATCGGCCGGCCGGCGTCGTGCACCGGACGAAGCCTGTCATGGGTACGATTGCGCAATTCGCGGTGGTGCATCGCGACCCACAGCAGGCACACGCGGCGATCGACGCCGCAATCGCCGAACTGGAGTGGGTGGAGCGCTCGATGACGCGCTTCACCGATACCTCGGATATCGGCCGTGCCAACCTGTTCGCGGCGCACGATGCAGTGGTGGTGACGCCGGAAACGGCGCATGTGACCGCCGAGGGACTGCGCTGGGCGAGCGCGCTCGACGGCCGGTATGATCCGGCGGCGGGCGCGGTGGTGCGCCTCTGGGACGTGAAGCACCGGCACGAGCCGCCGCCAGCGGATCGCGTGGCGGAGCTGGCCAACCGTCAGTTCTACCGCAGCGTCGAGGTCGGAATGCAGCACGGCGCTCCGGTGCTGCGCTACCATGGCAGCGGCGCGCGGCTGGATCTGGGCAGCGTCGCCAAGGGCTACGGTGTCGATCGCGCGATCACAGCGCTACGGCGCCGCGGCATCGAGAAGGCCGTCGTCGTTGCAGGCGGTGACCTCTACGCGCTGGGTACCGCGCCCGATGGCGAGGCGTGGTCGATCGGCATCCAGTCGCCGACGGACGAACGGGCCATCGTCGGGACGCTCCGCCTCGCCGACCGCGCCGTGGCAACGTCTGGCACGTACCGGCAGTTCTTCCGGTATCGGGGACACACGTATCACCACATCATGGATCCGGCCACGGCCCAGCCGCGGGCGACCGACATGCAGAGCCTGTCCATCATCGCGGACTCGGTGATGCACGCCGACGCGGCGACCACGGCGCTGTTCGGCATGACCGAATCCGAGATCACGCGTGACCTGGCGCACCCATCTCCCGGGCGCGCAGCTCGCCCGGATCATCTAACCGATGAGGATTCTCCCATGAGTATGATCAAAGCGGAGACGTCCTCGCCGAAGACCGCGGGTGCCGTACTCACGCGGGGGCTGTGGAACGAGAACCCCGTGCTGGTGCAAACGCTGGGGCTCTGTTCCGCGCTCGCCGTCACCAACGCGGTGGCCAACAGCCTCGCGATGGGTTTGGCCACGATGTTCGTGTTGGTGGGCTCCAGCATCATCGTCTCGACGCTGCGGAAGTTCATTCCTCATCAGATCCGCATCACGACGTACATCCTCATCATCGCCACCTTCCTCGCGATCGCCGACATGCTGCTCGAGGCGATCGTGCCGGACGTGCACAAGGCGATGGGGCCCTACATCGCGCTCATCGTCACGAACTGCATCGTGCTCGGCCGGCAGGAGGCATTCGCGTCGCGGCAACCGGTGGGGCTTTCGATTCTCGATGCGCTGGGGAATGGAGTCGGGTTCACCATCGCCCTGTTGATGATGGGCATTCCGCGCGAGGTGCTCGGCAACGGCACCTTCCTCGGCGTCCACGTCATGCCGAAGGGGTTCGAACCCTGGGTGGTGATGATGCTGCCCCCGGGCGGCTTCTTCATGATTGGCGTGCTGCTGCTCACCGCGAACTGGCGAGATCTCAGGAAGCAGGCGCGCACGCGCGCCGCGCGGGCGGCAGCGGTTCCGGTTGCGGTGCCGATTGGACAAACGAAGGAACCCGAGGCGGTACTGGTATGAGCAATCTCTTCTGGATCTTCATCTCGGCCGCGATCGTCACGAATTTCGTCCTGGTCTATTTCCTGGGACTGTGCCCGCTCATCGGCGTGACGAACCAGAGCGAGACGGGGCTGCGGCTCGGCCTCGCGACCACGTTCGTGATGGCGCTGGCAAGCCTCGCCGCCTGGGTGCTCAACACGTATGTGCTCGCCACCGCCCCGTTCCTGCGAGTGATCTCCTTCGTCGTCGCGATTGCGTCGATCGTCCAGATCGTCGAGCTGTTCGTGAAGAAGACCAGCCCCTCGCTCTACCGGGAGCTCGGCATCTTCCTGCCCCTGATCGCCAGCAACAGCCAGGTGCTGGGCATGGCGATCTTCCAGACGAACCGCGGCTACACGCTGCTCGAAGGGCTCATGTTCGCGATTGGCGGCGGGCTGGGAATCACCGCCGTGCTGTCGCTCGTGGGCGGGATCCGCGAGCGGATGGAGTTCGCGCCCATCCCCGCCATCGCCCGCGGTCCGGCGCTGGTGTTCATCATTGCCGCCACGCTGTCACTCGCGTTCATGGGGTTCGCGGGGATGGGCTCTGCCTGATCGGAGGTCACGCATGAAAACGCAAGTCGCCTATTGCTCTGCCTGTGACAAGGACGTGCACATCGTCGTCACGGACGAGCCGTCCCAGGATGGCCAAGCGAACGTGCACGACACGGAGATCGTCTGCCTCGAGGTGGGCCATCTCTGCACGGGTAGCATGTGCCCCATTGGGGCCACCGCGCCCGTTGTGATGGCCGCGCGGCTCGTGCGCAACGGTCTGCACACCATCGTTCAACCGATCGTCGTGGAGGACTGTGCGAATTGCGGCCGGCCTACGAGTCAGGTGGTGATCGACGCCGCGTTCCGCACGTGCATTGCATGCGGAGCGACGAAGGAGCGGGTGCCGGACTGACGCGAGTCGGGACACGGGACACGGGACACGAGAAACGCACCACGCACAACACACGACTGGAAACTCGAAACTCGCCGACCGGTGGGCCGACCGGTACGGAGCAGCCAGCGACATCCAGCCAGAATAGAGCTTGGATGCCAATCCACGCCTCACCGTCCAGTCAGCACCCAGAGCCCAATCCACGCCTCACCGGCCGGCAGTGGCGTCAGGCTCCCGGGCGCGGCGCAACGTGCTCTCGCCGCGGCTTCTGGTCTCCGACCGCGGCGCGACGGATGCAACTCGCGCCGTAGTCGCATCCGGCGCGGGGCGCCGGCGGAAAGCGGTTGCGCGTGGGGGGCCATGCGCGGTACGGCTCAAATTTCGGCGGCATCCGACCGGCGCGCGCGGCAACACCGGCTGTCCTTGCGCCTACCCCACCGACTTGGAATGGCACGGCCGCCGCTCGCGCGGTACGCCGACTTCATCTTGCGGAGTTCTGCGCCCTGCGCGCGGCATGCGGATCGACAGCGCGGCACGCAGATCGATAGCGCGGCATGGCGGACCGATAGCGCGGTACGCAGATCGATAGCGCGGCATGGCGGATCATGGCCGCGGCACGTTCGGGAACCGGGCGCGGCAGCGTTACTCTTGGCCGCGGCCGAGTAACGCCACCCGCGGCGGGCCAGGATCGGGGCGCGGTGGCTTCATTCCGCTTACCAATCGCCCACATTCCGAGACGTCCACCTCGCCAGACTGCATCGTGATGCGACAATTCCGAGCGAAAGGGAAGGAATTGATCCGGCAGCCCTAATGACCTTCGCGAAGGTTCGGTGACATTGAGTCGGGCGTCACGTTCACAGCGAAATAGAATTGTGCAGGGTGGTCGCGCGGGGTCCGTTTTTACAACTCACGACTCACGACTCACAACTGGACACCCGAACCTCGCCGACCGGCGATAGTGGCCTGCTAACCAGGCGCCCTGGTGCGCATGACCCGTATACTGACAACTGACAACTCACCACTGATTACAGTACCCGCGACGGCCTGTCCTCCTGAGCGAAGGACCTGGGAGATCGGATTGGGCTCCGGGTGTTGACCGGCTGGATGTCACTGGCTGCTCCGTACCGGTCGGCCCACCGGTCGGCGAGTTTCGAGTTGCCAGTTGTGAGTTGTGCGTTGTGAGTTTCTCGTGTCCCGTGTCCCGTGTCCCGTGTCTCCTCCCCTACCGGTCCGCGGAAACCGATTCTTCCCGGTCGGCTGTCGTCGTGGCGCCGGCGATGCCGGGTGAGACCTCAGGCTGCACCCGATCGGCGAGCGCCTCCGATACCGGAGGCAGGAGGGCGAGGTGCAGGACTTCGTCCATCTTCTCGACGAAGGTGAACGCCATGTTCTTGCGCACCTCCTCGGGCACTTCGCGCAAGTCTTTTTCGTTCGACTTGGGCATGATCACTTCGCGCAGCCCCGCGCGATAGGCGGCGAGTATTTTCTCCTTCACTCCGCCAATCTCCAGCACCTTGCCGCGCAGCGTGACTTCGCCGGTCATCGCGACGTCGCGGCGCACGGGACGGCCGCCGAGCGCGCTGGCGATCGCCAACGTGAGCGTGATGCCGGCGCTTGGACCATCCTTCGGAATGGCGCCGGCGGGGAGATGGACGTGCAGGTCGCTCTCGCGAAACACCGAGTCGTCGATCCCGAGCTGATGGGCGCGCGACCGGACGTACGAGAAAGCCGCGTCCACGGACTCGCGCATCACGTCGCCAAGCTGACCGGTCACGGTGAGCCGTCCCTGGCCCGGCATGCGTAGCGCCTCGATGAGCATGATGTCGCCACCATTGGACGTCCACGCCAGACCGGTCACGACGCCTACCTCCGGCACCCGCTCCGCTTCCTCGACGGCGTAGCGCGGAATGCCGAGCACCTCCTCCACTTTATCGAGGTCCACGACCCACGCGCCTTCTTCGCCTTCCGCCTTGGCACGCGCACGCTTGCGCATGATCGCGGCGAGATTGCGCTCGAAATTGCGGAGCCCTGCTTCGCGCGAGTAGCGGTTGGAGATGAACGACAGCGATTCGTCGGTGAATTGCATGTCCTTGTCGCTGATCCCATGCTCCTCGAGTAGGCGCGGCAACAAGTAACGCCACGCAATCTCGACTTTCTCCTCGACGGTGTACCCCGCGATCTTGATGACTTCCATGCGGTCGCGGAGCGGCGCAGGAATGTCGAACAGATTGTTCGCCGTGCAGATGAACAACGACTGCGACAGATCGAACGGCAGGTTGAGGTAGTGATCGACGAACATGTTGTTCTGGCGGGGGTCGAGCACCTCGAGCATCGCCGCCGTTGGATCTCCTGATGGGCCCCCGCCGGACATCTTGTCGATCTCGTCGATCATGAGCACGGGGTCCTTCACTGCCACGCGCCGCAGCGCTTGGATGATGAGGCCCGGCATGGCGCCCACGTACGTGCGCCGGTGGCCGCGGATCTCCGCCTCATCGCGGACGCCGCCCACCGAGATGCGATAGAACTCGCGCCCGATCGATTTGCCGATTGCTTCGCCGAGCGACGTCTTGCCCGTGCCCGGCGGCCCAACGAAGCACAGCACGGGACCGTGTGGATCGCCGCCGCGCAGCTTGCGCACGGCGAGGTATTCGATGATGCGCTCCTTTGCTTCGTCCAAGCCGTAATGCCGCTCGTCGAGCGCCGCCTCGACCTTCTTGAGATCGATCTCGTCCTCGCCCGTCCGCCTGTTCCACGGCAACGACAGCACCCAGTCGAGATACGTGCGCACGACCTGGTACTCGCTGGACGCCGGCGACAACATGCGCATGCGCTCGGTCTCTCGACGCGCTTCCTGCGCGACCTTGTCCGGCAACTTGGCGTCCTCGATCCGCTTGAGGAGGTCGATCGCTTCTTTCTCGCCGGGATCTGCTTCGCCCAGCTCCGACTGAATGGCGCGCAGTTGCTGCCGCAGATAGAACTCGCGCTGGTGCTGCTCGATCTTGATCTCGGTCTGACGCTTCACGTCTTCCATCACGCGCGCCCGGGCGACTTCGCGCTCGAGCCGCGTGAGAATGAAGCTCAATCGCTGACCCACTTCCAGGCGCTGCAGCACTTCATCCTTGTCAGCGATCCGAAAATTCATATTCGTCGCTGCCAGGTCGGCGAACCGGCCCGGATCGGAGACGTTCATCTTGAGGATTGCCGGAACCTCGTCGGGAATGCGATCCACCATCTCGGCCAGCGTCTCTGCCGCCGATACCACGCGGGCGACCAGGTCCTCGATTTCCTTTGGATCGGCCGGCAACTCACGCGCCGCATGCACGACGGCGACCGGGTAGGGCTCCGTCTGATACATCTCATCGACAACGATGCGCCGCAGCCCCTGCAGCGTGATCTGCACCGTATCACCCGGCAGATTGATTCGCTCGTGCACGCGTGCGGCCACGCCGACGCGCCCAATGAAACGCTGCGAGTCGATTGGTTCGTCGTGGTCTCCGCTCGCGACGACAAGCGCCACGATCAGCCCAGGCTCTTCGTGACCGCGCAGGAGCGCGAGATTTTCGGGGGCACCCATTTGAACCGCGATCGTACCCAATGGGTACACGATCGTCGATCGCAGGGCCATGAGCGGAAGCGTCGGAGGAAGCTCCGACTTGAGGATTTCGTCCTTACGCTGTGGCTTGGCCATAGACCTCTACTGAAGACGAGCCGCCAGTCATTGAGCCTGGGGAGTCTCGTAAGTATAACACCCGGTGATTCTTAGGTGGTACCCGGCGCTTGAATCCGTCCACCCGAACGGCTACCTTTCCCGGTCTATGTTCGACGAGCTTTCCGAGAAACTCGAAGCGACCTTCTCCCGCCTCCGCGGGCGCGGTGTCCTCACCGAAGCCGACATCAAGGAAGGCCTCCGGGAGGTCCGCCGCGTCTTGCTCGAGGCGGACGTCAATTT
Source organism: uncultured Gemmatimonadaceae bacterium (assembly GCA_963817955.1). Taxonomy (GTDB): domain Bacteria; phylum Gemmatimonadota; class Gemmatimonadetes; order Gemmatimonadales; family Gemmatimonadaceae; genus JAQBQB01. The sequence continues at coordinate 330,788 of CAWFQK010000002.1, read as the reverse complement.
CCAGCTCACGCGCGAGTTCCTGGAGCGCGTCGAGAAGAAGGCCGTAGGAGTCGCGCAGCTTCGCACTATCTCCCCGGGGCAGCAGCTCGTCAAGATCGTCTACGACGAGCTCACCGCCATGCTCGGCGAGCGCCGCGAAGGGCTCAAGATGAGCTCCGTGCCGCCCACCGTCATCATGATGGTTGGCCTGCAGGGCTCGGGTAAGACCACCACCGCGGCCAAGCTCGCTCGCAAGCTCAAAGCGGAGAATCGTCCGACCCGCCTCATCGCTGCGGACGTGTATCGGCCGGCAGCCATCGATCAGCTCGAGGCGCTTGGACAGCAACTCGACGTGCCGGTGTATGCCGATCGGAGCACGCAGGACGTCGTGAAGATCGCCAAGGCCGGCATTGACGACGCGAGGCGCGCGCGCGACCGCGTCGTCATCGTCGACACCGCCGGCCGATTGCAGATCGACGACGAGATGATGCGGGAGTTGGAGCGCCTCAAGGAGGCAATCCGGCCCGACGAGATTCTGCTCGTCGCCGACGGCATGACCGGTCAGGATGCCGTGAAGATCGCGCAGGGCTTCGACGACCGCCTGCACGTTACCGGCGTCGTGCTCACGAAGATGGATGGCGACGCCCGGGGCGGCGCCGCGTTGTCCATCTATGGCGTCACCAAGAAGCCGATCAAGTACATCGGTGTCGGCGAGAAGTCTGATGCCCTCGAGGAGTTCTATCCCGAGCGCATGGCGGGCCGCATTCTCCAGCAGGGCGACATCGTCTCGCTCGTCGAAAAGGCGCAGACCGCGTTCGATGCCGACGAATCGAAGCGCCTGGAGAAGAAGGTCCGGAAGGAAGGCATGGACCTCACCGACTTCCTGTCGGCAATGAAGCAGATCGAGCGGCTCGGTCCCCTCGAGGGGCTGCTCAAGATGCTCCCGGGCGTCAATACGAAGATGCTCAAACAGGTGAAGGCAGCCGATCCCAAGCGGATCAAGCACCTCGAGGCGATCGTGCTGTCGATGACTCTCCAGGAGCGCAAGAAGCCCGATCTCATGAACGGGTCGCGCCGCGCGCGCGTCGCCAAGGGATCCGGCCGTCCGATCAGCGAGGTCAACCGGCTGCTCGAGCAGTTCCGCGAGATGCAGAAGATGATGAAGAAAGCGGCGGGCTCCGGCGGCAAGCCGGGAAAATTTTCGCCGAACATGTTCATGCGATGAGGGGTAGTCCCCGGGTGCGGCTGGCTGATTGGCCAGTACGCGAGGAGCCCGGTGTAGTTCAGTAACCCGTAATGAGGATTCAATAATGGCAGTCAAGATCCGTCTCCGCCGCACCGGCCGCAAGAAGCAGGCGATGTACCGTATCATCGTCGCCGACTCGCGCAGCCCGCGTGATGGCAAGTTCATCGAGGTCGTTGGCCAATACGCTCCGCGTACGGGTGAGCTGGCGCTCAATCTCAAGAGCGACCGCGTGAACTACTGGCTCGACAACGGCGCGCAGCCCACGGACACCGTCCGCTCGCTGCTGCGCAAGGCTGGCGTGCTCAAGGCCCGCCACGAGCAGCGCCTGGCGCGCAAGCTGAACGCGTCAGCCGTCCCGGTCGCCGAGCATGCAGAACCCGCGCCAGCGGACCAGACCGGGGAAGCCTCGGCGTAGCGATGTCCACCGTTCCCCCCGAGATGATCATCGTCGGGCGGGTTCGCAAGGCACACGGCATTCACGGCGACCTCGTCGTGGAACCGATCACCGACGAGCCGGACGCGGTCTTCGCGCCCGGCCGTCGTGTCTTTGCGGGCACCCCGTCGGGCGACATCGCCAAGGACCGGCGCGAGCTGCACGTCGCGTCCTGCAGCCCCTTCAAGGGCGGCTTCATTGTGCACTTCAACGAGATCGCCGATCGCACGATCGCCGAAACGTGGCGCGACCGCTTTTTGCTCGTGCCGGCCGATGAGCTCACTCCTGTGGCGGACGACCAGATCTACGTGCACGAGTTGCCCGGGATGCGGGTGGTGCTGCAATCCGGGGAGATCTACGGTGTCGTCGCCGGATCGTACGAGCTGCCGCAAGGCCTCACGCTCGAGGTCGCGCCGGCGAAGGGCGGGCAGACGATTCTCGTTCCGTTCGATCGCATCGTGACCAACGTCGATCGCGAGACGCGGGTGATCACCATCGATCCGCCGGTGGGCCTCCTCGATGACTGACGGCGTGATGGGCGGATCGCCGCTCAAGATCAACGTCATCACCATCTTTCCAGAATTCTTCACCGCACCGCTGGGGTTGAGCATTCCGGCAAGGGCGCGGGAGGCGGGGAGTGTCGAGTACCACGTGCTGGATCTGCGCGAGTATACGCACGACCGGCATCGCACGGTCGACGACGCCCCGTACGGGGGAGGCGCCGGCATGGTCATGAAGCCGGGACCGTTCTTCGAGGCCATTGAGGCTATTGGCGCACAGGCGCCCATTGTTCTCATGTCGGCGCGCGGACGGCAGTTCACGCACCAGGACGCCGTGCGGTTCTCGCAGGGGAGCGAGCTCACGCTGTTGTGCGGCCACTACAAGGACGTGGACCAGCGTGTCGCCGACCACCTCGCCACCGAGGAGATCTCGCTGGGCGACTTCGTGCTGAGCGGCGGCGAGCCGGCCGCGCTGGCCGTCATCGACGCCACCGTGCGTCTGTTGCCGGGGGCAATGTCCGATCTGGACAGCGCCCGCGGCGATTCATTTTATGACCGGCACTTGAGCGCGCCCAGTTATACGCGTCCGCCGGTGTTCCGCGGCCATGCGGTGCCCGAGATCCTGCTATCCGGCGACCATAAGAAGATCGCCGAGTGGCGGGAGGAAGAGGGCAGGCGCCTGAGCCGGGAGCGTGGGGAGCGCGACAATTCCTGACCGGACCGCGACCAATCGCGCCTAACTCTCTCCCAACCCTAGACTTCCACCGCCTCAGTCCTTAGTATCTCAGGTCTCCACCAGAACCGTTACCCGGGCCTTTGCCCCGAGCGTCATATGCATGCCTTTATCGAAACCCAGAAAGAGTGGCTCCGCAACGTTCCCCCCTTCCGGGCGGGCGACACCGTTCGTGTCAACGTTCGTGTGAAGGAAGGTGAGAAGGAGCGCATCCAGGCCTTCGAAGGCGTCTGTATTGCGCGGCGCGGCAGCGGCGTCAGCGAAACCTTCACCGTTCGCAAGATCTCGAATGGCGTTGGTGTGGAGCGCATCTTCCCGGTGCACAGCCCCATGCTCGCCGAGATCAATGTCGTGCGTCGGGGTCGCGTGCGCCGGGCCAAGCTGTACTACCTGCGCAATCTCACCGGCAAGGCGACGCGCATTCGCGAAAGAAAGGTTCGCGTGGCTGTTCCGGAGAGCGGCGCCTCATCCAGGTAACTGGGCGGTGGCGCGGGATCGGTGGAAACCGATCGAGCGAGATCTTCGCAGAACCGTCGGTTCGCTGATCGCCGGGATTGACGAAGTCGGACGGGGCCCCCTGGCGGGCCCCGTTGTCGCATGTGCTGTGATCATGCCGCCCGACGTACGCGCCATTGCGGGCGTGGACGATTCCAAGCAGTTGTCGGCAGCCGAGCGGATGCGCCTCGCCGTGAAGATTCGCGAACGCGCCGTCGCCTATGGCATTGGCGCCGCCTCGGTGCGCGAGATCGACCGCGTGAACATCTACCATGCCACCGTCATCGCCATGCGCCGCGCGCTGTCGCGGCTCACGGTGGCGCCGAGCCACGTGCTCGTGGACGGCAATCCCATTCGGACGCTCGCCGTTCCACACACCGCGATCGTGGGTGGGGACGATGCGTGCTATACGATCGCCTGCGCGTCGATTCTCGCCAAGGTGACGCGCGACCGGCTCATGCAGCGCTTGGCCCTCCGGTATCCCAATTATCTCTGGGAGCGCAACGTTGGTTATGCGACAGTGGCGCATCTGAAGGGGCTCGCGGCGCACGGTGTGACGCCGCACCATCGCCGGTCCTTTGTGCCGGTCCGGCAGCTCTCGCTCGATCTGGCGGGTGAGCTGCTGGGCACGGAACAGCTAGCAACATTGGCGGAGATGGTGGCGAGCCAGCAACTCGCGGCTGACGATCCTGATTTCGCCGGGGATTGAGCGGATCCAGGTCGGGATCAGCAAAGCGGTAAGCGGTTGGGCGGCCTACGGCGTCTCATTGGCGTGCAGGAGTGGAAGCGGGCCCCCGACGTGGGGCCCGCTCTGTTTTGTCGAGTTTGCGAAGTCTCCCGCCGCGGAATCGCGATCGACGGGGAGCGCGCCAATCCGTGGAACGCTTTAGGCAATAGGCGTCGTGTACTGAGTATACGTTTCAATGCTGTGTTGACAGACGCTGCAACAAGCTGTGTTGACAGACGCTGCAACAAGCGGCAGCATCAAACAGCCAAAGTTGGAGGCGGCCGTGAGGATGCGAATGATCCACGAGGGGCTCAGCCTGGCACTCTGCCTGGGCGTCGCGCACGCAGCCGCTCAGAGCCCGGGCCCGGCACGGCTCGTCGCGGTAAGCGGCTACACGTTGAGCGGTACCGTCGCCGATCGCGAAGGCAATCCCATTCCGGATGCCGAGGTCGCCCTCATGCGCCACGATACCGCCAGCATGTACGTTCGGTCGGACGCGAACGGCAAGTTTCGTGTGATGGAGCTTCCCGCCGTGCCGGAGAAGGTCCGCGTACGCCGCCTGGGGTTCCGGCCCGCCGTGGTGCCGGTGCCATCGAGTCGCGCCGACCGGACGTCCAGTGTGTTTGTCACGCTCGAGCCGATGGCCGCCAAGCTCGGAACGGTCCACGTCGATGATGATGAAGATGACACGCCGAACGTGAACGACCTGCGGTTACGAGGTTTTTTCGAACGACAACAGGCCAACAGCTTTGGACATTACATCACGCCGGACGCACTGGCGCAGATGAATGTCCAGTACCCGAGTCAGGCGCTGCGTACCATTCCTGGAATTGACCTCCGGCCGTCCCGTCGAATCGGTAATCTCGTGCGCATCCGTGGGTGCGGCGTGCCCGGAGAATCGAATGACACCATTGGTCCGCTCATCTGGGTGGACGGTGTACGGATGACGGATGCCGAGCTCGATGAAGCGGTCCAGGGGAGCGATATCGCGGCAATCGAGGTCTACAGCTCCTTCGCCGGCATTCCGGCGCAGTACTTCGATCGCTCCGCGGTCTGCGGAACCATTCTCGTCTGGACGAAGAGCCGCTGACGAGACACGGGACACGAGACACGAGACACGAGAAACTCACAACGCACAACTCAGAACTGGAAACTCGGAACTCGCCGACCGGTGGGCCGACCGGTACGGAGCAGCCAGCGACATCCAGCCGGTCAAAAGAGATCCTTCGCTCCGCTCAGGATGACAGGCCGTCGCTCCGGATGACACGCCGTCTCTCCGGATGACACGCCTTCGCTCCTGAAAAAAAGCGGCCGGGCAATTGCCCGGCCGCCTTCTTCATTCACAAACCCTACCACTACACCATCAGAAGCACGAACCCGCACCGGGGTACGTCGGCGCAGCCGTCGGCGCCGTGTCCCACCACATCCGGCCATTGAAGCTGTCGCCATTGGTTCCGAGCGCCGTTGCAGCCGCGGTCACCGCGGCAAGGTTCACAGCGTACTCAGTCGGCGAGTACATGAACCGACGCGGCACCGTTGCGTTCGTCGCGGCCGCGCCAGGCTTGATCGTGTTCGGCTGGCAGGTGCGACGCCATTCGGTCCATGCCTGACCACCGTCGGTGAACAGGGCGATCCACTTCTGAATGGCAATCTGCGTCAAACCTGCTGTGCCACCAGCGTAGGCCACACTCGGGCCGGCAAGGTACGTAGCGATGGCCGTCGCGTCCGTCACGCCCCACTGCTGCATGGAGGCCGTAATGGCTGCATTGTAGAAACCGGCCGCCTGACCAGCAGTCTTTCCGCCAAGACCGCGCTCGGCGGCTTCAGCCATGATGAAGTTCACCTCGGCTGCCGTGATGAGGAACGAAGGGAACGTGGCGCCGCTGCCGCCGAAGGTGCCGAAGGCCGTGGCGCCCGGGAAGAGCACCGCACCGACGCGAGATGCGGTATTGGCATACTTGCTCGCCGCCGCCGCCGACAATCCGTTCGGCATGCCGGCGTAGGTAGCCGTCGTCCCGGGGAGGGGCTGGGCGTAGACGCCTACCCTCGGATCGCCGTACGCGTTCATGATGTTGATCAACGTCTGCGACATGCGATTGTCATCACGGGTCTTGAAGAAGTCCGACCACCCGTTGTTGTACACACCATCGCCTGGCCAGACGAGCTTCACGTTCTGCGCGGTCGTGGTGACCACGCCACCTGCTGCGCCGAACGCAGCCGAAAGCTGAGCACTGGCCTGCGCCGGGTCCGCGTTGACGATCGTGATCGCCAGACGGGCACGAAGCGAGTTGGCGAAACGCTGCCAACCTGCCGGATCGCCGGCGAGGATCGGATCCGCCTTGCCGAGCGAGTTGCTGGCGCTCGCGAGCGCCTTGGTGGCGGCGTCCAACTTTGCGAAAAGATCCGGGTAGATGGTCTTCTGCGCGTCGTACGCCGGCGTGGTGGTGGAACCCACGCTATCTCCGGCGAGTGCCTGGAAATAAGGAATGTCGCCGAAGGTATTCGTCAGGTAGCTGAAATCCCAGATCTTGAGCACTTGGGCGGGCGCCCAGGTGCCGGCGTCACTCGCCGCCGTTCCCTTCTGAATGACCTTCTGGAGATCCTCGAGCTCGTTCGTGTACGTGTTGAAGTTGAACGCGGTGTTCGAGGAACCGAGACGAGAATAGCGATCCTCGTCCGGGTACTGCTGCTCCGCCATGTGCTGCGCGACGAATGACACCTCGCGCATGTTGTAGCTCTGCCCGAGCCAACGGCTCGTGGCGTTCTGGGCCGCGCTCGTGAAGATCGTCGTGACCGGAACGTCTTCCGGGTTGTTCGGGTTCTTGTTGATGTTGGTGATCGTATCGTTGTTGCACGCCATGGCGCCGAGGGCGAGCGCCAGTCCGGCGCCTGCGGTCAGCAAACGTGCTCTATGGATCATCATTGAGAGTTCTCCCTGTGTGATCACGGCGTCAGTCGGACACTGAATCCGACCGACCGCGGGTTCGGCAGCGCGGCGAATTCCGAACCTTGATAGTTGCCCGTGGAATACGAGAACTCAGGATCGATATTCGGCACGTTCGTCGATGTCCAAAGATTTCTGCCCACGAAAGCGATGTTCGCCGACGAGACCTTGAGGCGGCTCGCCAGACTCGACGGCAGATCGATGCCGAAGCGCAGTTCGCGGAGCTTGACCCAGTTGTCCGTATAGATGGACGACTCGACCACCGGGTAGATGTTCTGGAAGTAGTCTTCCGACGTCGACGTCAGCGTGTTCGCGGTACCGCCGCCGACGCAGACGTATTGGCCGTCGGTGGACGCGCGCGAACCCGCGCCGCAGCTTGACTTGAGGACTCCCTTCACGACGACTCCGGGATTGTTCCAGTCCACTTCGCGGCCCTGGAGGCTTGCCTGCGTAATGCCGGCGTAGTCGCCCCAGAAGTTGGAGACGCTGAAGAACTGACCACCGCGGCGCACATCGATGAGCGCGGTCAGTGAGTAGTTCTTGTACGTGAACGTGTTGCCCCAGCTCCCGATCCACTTCGGCTGAATGTTGCCCAGCACCTGGAGCGGTCCGCGCTGCGTGATGGCTTCCGCCACCCCGTCGGGGCGCGACGACGGATTCAGGATGAGCTGATGCGTTGCGCTGTCGCGCAGGAACGCATACCCGTAGATGTCGCCGTAGGGGTCGCCCAGGCGCGCTTCGGTATTCGTGCCCCACGTGCTGCCGAGTACGATGGTCTGGATGCCCGGGGACAGCTCAGCCACCTTGCTCACGTTGTGCGAATAGTTGAAGGTCGTCGTCCACTCGGCGCCATTCCCCAGTCGCAGCGGGATGAGCGTGAGGAGTGCTTCGAAACCCTTGTTGTCGATGCGGCCGGCGTTGATTGCCTTCGACGTGAAGCCGGTTGCCGGCGAGATCGTCACGTTGAAGATCTGGTTCTTCGTCAACTTGGAGTACAGGCTCGCGTCGAGTGTGATGCGACCATCGAGCAGGCCAAGTTCGGCACCACCCTCGCTCGAGTTGGTGATCTCCGGCTTCAGGATCGGGTTGGCGAGCACGTCGCCGAACGAGAACTGCGGGAGACCGCCGAACTTGTTCGAGTTGCCGGTGTAGGTCGCGCGCAGTTTGTACGGGTCTGCGTCATTACCCACCTGCGCGACGGCGCCGCGCAGTTTGAGGTACGAGATGCCGTGGTCCTTGAGCGACGGGAACGCGTCGGACAGCACGATCGACGTGTTCACCGACGGGTAGAAGTACGAGTTGGAGCCCTGCGGCAGCGTCGACGACCAGTCGTTACGCGCCGTGCCTTCCACGGTCCACCAATTGTTCCAGGTGAACGCCGCCGAACCAAACACACTGTTCACTTGCCGGCGCAATTCCTCCTGCGCGAGGGTCGGGGCGATCGCCGCGTTGGCAACATTGTAGATCCCCGGGGCCGAAATGCCGGCCGTGTTCACGGAGCTCGTGGATTGCTGCTCGGCGCGCATATTGCCACCCGCGGTGCCGTTGAACGCGAAATGCGACCCGATGCCGCGGCTCGCCGTGAGCAGCATCTGGGTGTTGTTCTCGTTGCGATACTGGTTGCGATCGTTGAACCCGCCGGCGAATGCCGCGTCTGCATACGCGAGGTTCCCGTGCGCGAAATCCTGATTGATGTTGTAGTTGTAGATGTCCGAACCGGAGCTGAACGTAGCGTTCACCCAATCCAGGATCTTGTACGTGGCCGAGGCGGACGCAATGAAGCGGTCGCGGGCGTCGTACAGTGGATTGTCGTTCTGCAGCCAGAACGGATTGTTGTGGAAGTTGTAGTTCCAGTTGTACTCGCGGTCCGCCGGACCACCGTTCGTGCTCCCCGGCAGATTGACGTTTGCCTTCAGCGCGTTCATGTCCACCTGACGGCCGAACCAGATCATGCTCTCCATGATGCCGACGGTGTAGCCGGTGCCGGGACGGTTGCGTGCCGAGTTCCGAACGTACTGGAGCGTGCCGCTGGTGCTGAACTTGTCGGTCACCTGCAGGTTGCCGCTGAGCAGGCCCGAGGTCTTCTGGAAGAAGTTGTTCGGGACGATGCCCAAGGTGTTGTCGGAGCCGACCGACAAGCGCGCATTGGCGCGGTCCGTTCCGCCGGTGGCGGCAATGTTCGTGGACGAGGTGTGCCCGGTGTTGAAGAAATCCTTCACGTTGTCCGGATGCGCGATCCAGGGGGATGCCGCATTCGGGCTCGTGAACTGCAGACAGGGCGCGGATGTGTCGTACGCCTTTGTCGGGTCGTTGCCGATGTGCGTGCAGCCGGTGGTGCGGCCGTCGAGCTTGGGGCCAAAGCTCTGGTCCAGATCGTCGTGCACGCCGCCGCCGGCGCCGTCTACGTACTGGAACTCACCCGCAGCTCCCTGGCCGTACAAGTTCTGGTAATCCCACAGCCGCGACGGGCTGTCGAGCGTGAAGGTCGTGGTGCCGTCCACGCGGCCGCGGCCGCCGGTGCTGTGACCCTTCTTGGTGGTGATGACGATGACGCCGTTCGCCGCGCGCGAACCGTAGAGCGCCGCCGCGTTCGGTCCCTTGAGGACCGACATCGACTCGACGTCTTCCGGATTGAGGTCGCTGATCGCGCTGCCGTAATCGAACGCGCCGTTCGCGCTGCCGCCCCGGTCCATATTGGACACCGGCACGCCGTCCACCACGAACAACGGAGTGTTGACGCCGGTGATCGAGTTGGAGCCGCGAATGATGATGTTCGTGGAACCACCCTGCGTCCCCGCGCCAGTGATCTGGACGCCGGATACCTTGCCCTGCATCTGATCAACGATACTGAGCGCCTTGGTGACGTTCAGGTCGGTGGACGTGATCTGCTGCTGTGCCGTGCCAAGCTGGCTCTTTTCGCGCGTCAGACCGAGGGCCGTGACCACGACGCCGGTGAGCTGTGTCGCGCTCGCCGTCAGCGCGAAGTCCTGGGTGATGGAGGCGCCGGACAGTGTGATCGACACCGTCTTGGGAACGAAACCGATTCGCCGAGCACTCAGGGCAACGGTCTGTCCCGTGGCCCGCGCCGCGGGCACGGTGAAGGAATAACGTCCGGCGTCGTCGGTGTACGCGCCGGCGCCGAGCGTCGCGATGCTGACGCTCACGCCCTGTAGGGGCGCTTGCGCGTCGCTCGTGACGCGGCCGCTGATGGTGGTTCCTTGCGCGAGTGCCGCTGCAGGGAGCAATCCCAGCAACGTTCCCGCGACCGCGACTACGCGGTGGAGGTGTCTCGTCATGACGTGTGTCTACCTCGTGTGAGTGACTGGCCTGCTGTTCGCCTCTGACGCGCGCACCGCGGCGTGCGACGAACGTGATCCAGTGAGGGCCCGAACAATCCCGCATGCTGCAACCGACGGAACTGCATCGCGAACTAGCCCGGCGGAGCCTCTCACTGCTGCGCCGACCAAACCGTGGTTTGACTTGGCGTGGGATAACCCGGGCATCACTCGCGACCGCTTAACTAATCAGTGGGCTAAACCGTAGTCAACAGAGGCCCCACGCAGTGACTTAAATCCACCCAACTCCAAATACGTCACATGCTTGACGCGTTAACTATTTGATTACGGTTGTCAGGGCTTTGTTGCCACCCGTGACGAGCAGGCCATTACCGGTGATTGCCGGCGACGCCGGTGGCTGTGCTCGCCACGAATGGGGAGTCCAGCGACAGCAGATCCGCCGGGTCGATCGTCAACGCGCCGAACCGCGCGCTCCAGTGCAGATGCGGGCCGGTGACGCGTCCCGTCGCACCAACGAGGCCTATTTCCTGGCCGCGCTGTACCGTGTCGCCCACGGCGACTTCGGGGCGGCTCATATGGAAGTAGCCAGTGACCACGCCATCGCCGTGATCCACATAGACCACGTTGCCGGCGAGAAAGAAACTGGCGACGAGAGCGACCACTCCCCTGTTCGCCGCATATATCGGCTCCCCAACAGATCCCCGGTAGTCAATGCCAAGGTGGCTGCTGGACACGCGCCCATTGAATAACCGGCCGCTCCCGAACCGACTCGTGACCCGGGCCGAGCGCGGACGAAGGAAGGGCAGCGTCCAGAGCTGAGGCGTCAGTTGCGCGCGGCGTCCCACCTGCCGCGCGAGCTCGTTCTCGTCCTCTATCCGTGTCGTGGTCGCCAAGTCCATGCGGCGCGTGAACTGTGGGTCCACGCGCAGCCGTCGCGCGCCGGCCACGCGGCCGCCGGTAGTGCCTTGGGGAGCGGCCCTGTGGGGGAACCGGAGGAATATCCGCAGCGTGTCCACCACGCCGGCATCGCGCTCCACAGTTACGTTGGCGACGACGGAGTCCGATGCATCCAACGGAATGGCTGCGAGCGCCTGGAGCTTTCCGCCAGCGGCAGCGATAAAATGCAGGGGTTCTCCGGCCATGGTGCCGTTGGCGCGCGCCAGGTCGCCGTGCCCCATGCCATGATCGATCGTCAACCGTACGAGCGATCCACCGGACGGCTTGCGGGGTTGCATGGTCAGGCGCGTTTGCTGCGCGAGTGCCGTGCGCATGCCGAAACTGAGACTGAGACTGAGCGACGCAAGCGTCGCGAGGGCCAACGGGCGGCGGGATCGCATGGTAGTCAAGATTGCCGCGTTTGGGCGGTGGCCGCAACCGCCCAAGTGACGCGGGGTACGAGGCATCTATGGATGTCGTACGTCGGATCTCGATGCTGACTACGGCCGCACTGCTGGGCATTTCCGTGCTGCTCGGCTGGGCGAGGGCGCGTCCGGCGGTGAGTCCGGTGGCGGTGCGCGAGCTGGTCGACGCGGCCGCGTACTTCGACTCCACCATTGTCCTGGCCCGCGCGGCGCGTCCGCGTGGCGCTCGCGGCGACGCGCTGACGATTGCGCTTGGATATCTCGAGCGACTCCGCCTGGGTCTTCGCGACCCGTTTGCGCTGGCCGATGAAGCGCTGCGTGATCCGCGACTCGACGCACCGACCCGCGCACGCGTCGCCTGGGCGCTCCTGGCGCGCACCCGCCGCGGCGATGCGTACGTCATCGATCCGGTTGTGCTCGACGGCGCCGGACCGTGGTCTGCTGACGGACATGGTTCGGTGGGAGCCGCGCACCTCGCGCTGATCGAGCAGGCAGTGCGCAGCGCGTCCGATCCACGCGCCGGCGAGCTCGCGGTGCGTCTGGCGTACACTCTAGAAGCGAGCAAAGGCAAGCTCGCGACGTCGGCGGTCTCCGCCGCCACGCAGACGGCGGCGCTCGTACGCGACCGCGTCGAGGCAGAAGCAGATGTCAGAGACTTGTTGGTCGACGCGAACGAGCAACACGCTGATGTCTTGCAGTTGGCCACCGCGCGGCGTTCCAGCCGCAGCCTGCGCGTGGAACAGCCGCCGCTGTTGCCGCTCTCCGCTGAGTTACAGACGCAAGCCATTGACGCTGTCCCCGCGCTGCTCCGAGCGCTGGACACGCTCGACCGGGTGACCATCCCGGCCGTGCCGGTCCGGGCGGACCGGCCAGTCATGGGTCCGTACTTCGCTCTGCGCCTCGCCACGCTGGGTGCCAACCAGCCCCCCGTGGCACCGGTAGTCGTGACGCTCGCCGCCCGCGCCGCGGCGCCTCTCGTCGCCACGAATGACGAGACGCTGGCCGCGGCGAATGTGATCACGGCACAGCCGACGGACTCCGCGCACCGCGCGAGCGCGCTCGCCGTGCTCTCGACTGCCGTGGCGCTCCGCTCCCTGGCGCAGCAGGAACCGTGGTTCGTGGGCGACGTAGGGCCAACGGCGAGCGACCTGTCGGCGGAGTTCGGCCTGGCGAGTGTGACCTTCGCCCGATCGACGCCGTTGGCCTGGCGTCCCTATTACCTCCGAGAGCTCGAGACAGCGCTGGGCGACATGCGGCAGGTGTTCCCTGGATTGTCCGTGAACGGCTTGCGAGTGCGGTACACGGCGGATCGGCTACGCGATTCCGCGTTGGCCATGCACGACCCGTCCACGCGCACCCTGCAGCTGTCGATCGCGACGTCGGGAGGGACGATTGCGCATGAGTTGTCGCATGATCTCGATTGGCAGGCGGCGCGCTGGCTGTATCCGGCCGCGGGCGGCTATAGCACCGATTGGGCAATGCGCGATGGACGCGGCTTGCTCGCCAGCTCGGTGACCGGATTGGCGGAAGCCCGGTTGCTGCGGCCGTTCAGCGCCACGCGCCCGTTGCCGGAGGGCGACCGGCCGGCCGAGCTGTTCGCGCGCGGGGTGGACTGGTTCGTGGCCACGACCCTCGCGGCGAGTGGCCGCTCCAACGGATTCCTCACGGCGGTGCAGGATGCGGTGCTCGGAGGCTACGCAGCCGGCGCGGCAACGGTGGTGGGATCGGCGGGCACACAGTCGTTATTGTCGGCAATCGCCGAGATGACGTTCGTGCCCGACTCGGCGAGACAGGGCTTCGTGTCGCAGTGGGCAGACCCGGCAATGGTCGACCCCATGTTGCTCGTGCGCCGCGTGATCGAGACGCCGATTTCGACGCGGGGCACATGGGAGGGCCCCGGTGCGCGATGGGCGAACGCGGAACTGCCGGCCACACTGTGCATGACCGGTGACTCCCCGGCGATGCGCGCACGGGAGCGGCTCCTGCTGCTCGCAGTGGACGCGCGAGCCGAGGGCATTGCGGCCCGACGTGCACGCTTCCGTCCCGCCGGCATGCGCTCCGACTGGGCCAATAGTGTCCTGGGCGCGGTGCCATTTGCCCCCGAGCCTGGGGCGCGCATGGTCCACGCATTCCGCGCCGCGATCGCCGGCGCGCTGGCGACGGCACTCTCCGATCAGGGGGTGGTGCCTGTTGTGCCGGCGATCTTCCGCTCGAGCGCGGCGAGCTGCTCGGTGATGGCGCGCTGACGCGCGTCGATCTGGCCGAGCAGGCCAATCGTTTCGTGATGTCGGAGTTGTTCGTCGGTCGGCTCGTGCTGAATGAACGTCAACGCGCCCCCCGTCTCGAGCCGGCATTCCTGCACGTGCGCGAGCGACGAGATGCCCTGACGCCGCGCCGCTGACTCGAGCTCGGCCACCGTGATGAGCTCGCGCTCCAGGTGATGACGGAGCAGCCGGCCATTGCGAATGAGCGTGTCCGGCTTGCCCTCGATGGCATCGAGCTTGTGGTAATGGTAGAGCAGGCGCACGACCACGGCGTTGAGCACCAGCAGCGCGCCGGCGCCGACCAGTCCACCCGTGAGAGAATTGTCATCGCCGATGATGGCATTCTGCACAGTGTTCGACAGCAAGAGCAGCACGACGAGATCGAATGGGTTGAGCTGCGACAGCTCCCGCTTGCCGGCCAGGCGCAAGCCGGCGAGCAGGAAGCCGTAGACCACGACGGTACGCAGCAGCTTCTCGTCGATGCCGATGCCGGGGGTGAGGAGATGGGACATGGTATTGGGGGAGGCGGGACACGGGACACGGGACACGGGACATTCTGAGCGAAGCGCCCGTCATCCTGAGCGGAGCGAAGGATCTCTGTGAACGGCGCAACAGCTTTTGAACGCAGAGGACGCAGAGAACTGCAAAAGAGAACTGCAAAGAGACTGCAAAGAGAAACGCAGAGGACCATGAAGTATCGTCTCGCCTGGAAGCCTTGGATGACGCCCACGTGACGCTCGGATGGTATCGCCTATGTCGTGATCATCAACGAGGTGAGCGGAATGATTGTGGACTCGGCAATCAAGGTTCATTCCGCATTGGGTCCTGGATTGCTGGAGCGCGCGTACCACGTCTGCCTCGCGCACGAGCTGCGGAAACGCGGGCTGAGCGTGCGCAGCGAGGTTCCGATGCCCCTCGTGTACGAGGGTGTCGAGCTCGACCTGGCCTATCGGATAGATCTGCTGGTCGAGGAATGTGTCATTGTCGAGGTCAAGGCGGCCGCGAAGATTCTGCCGGTCCACAAAGCCCAACTGCTGTCCCAACTCAAACTGAGCAATCGGCAGGTTGGCCTGTTGATCAACTTCCAGGTTGCGCAGTTGAAAGATGGGATCATCCGCGTGGCGAATCGCCTCTAGCGTCTCTTTTGCAGTTCTCTTTTGCAGTTCTCTTTTGCAGTTCTCTGCGCCCTCTGCGTTCAAGAGCTGTTGCGCCGTTCACCGAGATCCTTCGCCCCGCTCAGGATGACAGGCATCCCGTGTCCCGTAGCACTACCGGTGCTGCTCTACTACCCTCCGTAGCCTCGTCCTGATCTTCCGTTCGGTTGCCGGCCCGAGATCCCAGTCATCCAGATGGCCGAGCAGCGCGTCGAGTGAGAAGACGTGCCGCGTTTGGTCGCGATCGCGGCGGAAGACCACGTGCGCCCAGCCGCGCATGCTGATGGGCGTGTACCAGTCCTGGCCGATACGCAGCTTGCGACGGGAGATGGCGCGGATGAACACGCGCTCGTAGCGCGAGCGGGGCAGGGCGTGCACGGGGAAGAGATCGGTCCAGGTGCACAGACGTCCCACGCTCTCGTACGCCGGGGGGCGATCGTCCAACTCGAGCAGCGACGGCGAACGACCGCTCATGACGCCGGCGATGAGTTGCAGGGTGCGGGCGTCGCCAATGTTCGTGATCGACGACCAGAAGTAGCGGGTGATGCGTGCGGCGATGTCGCGCAGCGTCAACGTCTCGCCCGTACGCGTCGGCCAGATGGATTCGTCCACGTCCGCGGCGAACGGATTCTCGAGGAACGACGAGTCCTTTGCCACCCAGCCAGTGCGCGAGCCGTGCGGCAGCGGCGCAAAGTCGCGCACGAGCGGAAGATCATGTTCGTCGAGCCCGCTCAGCTCGAACGACGGCCATGTCATCACGGCACGAGCGACGCCAACGATGAGCGTCGCCGTGGCGATCATCAGCGCGGCGTCGGGAGTGAAGTCGGCGGTCACCTCGATGCGATTCACGCGCGGCCGTACCCCAATGCCCGTGGACCGGCGATTAGCGGCGAGCAGCATGACGGGCATCGGCAGAATGTGCGTCAGCAGGAGTGCCAGCTTCTCTACGGTTCGGCTTGTGCCGCGCTCCGACTCCGGTAACTCGAATGAAACATTGTAGTGCGTACTGAAGCCGGCCAGGTGGATGCTGTGGAGCTCTCGTTGCTCCCATGCGTCGAGCTCGTCGCGCAAGAAGCGAATGCTCTCCCACAGCGAACGGCCGGCGCGTGCCGCGCAGCCCGATTCCAACTCGATGACCGGCGTGGCGATCTCGATCACGCCTGTATCGAAGTACACGGCTCCCCCGGTCGGCAAATGATACGACCGACCGGTGCGATGCATCATCGGCACACGCACGATGTTCGTGGGACTGCCAAAGATGTCTTCCGGCCTCACCTGGCGTCCGTCCATCATGACGGCGAATTCCGCCTCGAGCCCCATGGCGGCACGCGCGGTGGTCGAGCGGCGCACGCGCGCGTCGTCCGATTTCGCTTTGGCGGCGTGGTGCATGGTGGTCATGATGCCCGCCACTCGGCGTCGACCGTGAGCATCTGGTTCGGCGCATCGTGCGGCAGCGACAGCACGTAGCCGAAGTCGAGATGCAGATGATCGTCCGTTTCGCCGCGGCTCGTGCCGTACGGCCGTGTCCACACTCCCGGCAATGCCTGGCGTGCGAGTGCGGCGTAGCGCTCGATGGCCTCACGATCGTCGAGGAACACGTCGCCGATCCGGTAAATGTTTACCGCCGTGCCCCAGCAATGCGTCGACGCGTTGATGCTTTGCGCATGCTGCGGTGAACGGTAGCCGCCGTTCGCCGCAATGTGTACGAACGTGCCCACGGACTCGCGAAAGCGTTCCAGCGACAGGGCGAGCAGCGTGATGGCACAGGGCACATATCGCGGAAACGCCCGAAGCGGCGCTGCCTCACGTACATCTGTCTGGATGAATTCCCAGAGCGAGAAGCTGGGAGCGAGCTGCGTGGCCATGGCATGCTCCCAGGACGGCACCTCGTAGAAGTAGCGCGGGAGCTGGCGCGGATTTCCATTATCGTCGTGGACCACACGACCGGGGAGCAGTGCGTCGCGCAGCGGCTTCTCGAGCCGCAGTCCATCGATGAGACGCAGCGGAAACCGGTAGGATTCACCCATCAGTCGCCGCCGTCGCCGTGAGCGCTTCATACACTGCGTGCGAGACCTCGGCGATCGTCGCCGAACGTCCAGCCGCATCGGGCGACCATTCAGTGAGGATCGCGATGACGTAGGGTTTGCGTCCGGGTGGATACACGACACCGGCATCGTGGGCGACCGTCGAGATATCGCCTGTTTTGTGAGCCACGCGCACGGCTGGCGGCAACCGGGCCGGAATGCCGTTGCGAAACTCCTGGCGATGCAAGATGTCGAGCATCTCGCGCGACAGATCCGGAGAGAACGCGCGCTCCTCCGCGATGAGCCGTAGCAGCTGCACCAGTCCGTCGGCGGTGACTCGGTTGTTGATGCCCTGCTCGAAGGCGCGTTCGTCCTCCACGCCGCGCCGAATGTCGATCCCGTCCACGTGCAGTTCGTCGAGACCGCGCTGGACCGAATCCAATCCGATGAGATCCAGCAACAGGTTCGTTGCCAGATTGCTGCTCGTCGTGATCATGTGCAGCGCCAGATCGGAAATTCGTAGCATCTTGCCAACAGCATCGTGCACGGCCGCGTTCGCGTCGCGATCCGCCAGGACGCGGAATGGCCGCCCGTCCGCAGCGCTGAGAAACCGGTTGCGTACGTGCAGCCGCGAATGGGGCAGCAGCCAGCCGTGGTGAATGGACGCGTAGACGCCGAGCAGAATGGCCACTTTGATCGTGCTGGCCGCGTGGAACCAGCGGTCGGCGTGCCGGCGAAAGCAGGCGCACGTCTCGGTGTCGTATACGGCCACGGACAGCGCGCGCGCGCCGGATTTGCGCTCGAGGCTGTCGAAACGCACGTGCAGGGCATCGAGCGCCGCGGCGTACCGTGCTTCGGTGTATTGAATCACGTGGGTGGGCATGGGCGGACACTTCGGTGGCAAGGGGAGTGCCGGACGTTCAGCCCGTTGAGTCCGTTCGGACAGTGGCGTAGTATCCGCTGTGGCTCACAACGACCGCGAGATCGAGCGCAAGTATCTGTTGTCCGGCCTGCCGGCCGCCGTCGTGGGCGCGCGCCGGCTCGAGGTGGACCAGGGCTATCTGCCGGGAACGCGCATTCGCGAGCGCATCAGGCGGACGGTGGAGGGGAGCGCCGTTCGATACTACCGCACGATCAAGATGGGGGCGGGCCTCGAGCGCATCGAGATCGAGGAAGAGACGACGCGCGTGTTCTTCGACACCGTCTGGCCGCTCACGCTCGGCAAACGCGTCCGCAAGCGGCGCTACCTGATGCCGGTGGCCGACGGCGTTTGGGAAGTTGACGAGTTCCTTGATCGCGATCTGGTGCTTGCCGAGCTGGAGCTCGAGCACGTAAACCAGCACGTCGAGTTGCCCGATTTCATAGAATCGGTGCTGGTTCGCGAGGTGACTGCCGAAAAGAGTTACGCCAACTTCAGGCTGGCGCGGTAGCTGGCGGCAATTCCAATCCCCGCACCCTCCACCAGCGTGCGCGCCCTCAGAGTGTGTGCCGTGCGCTGAGGAAGATCGAGCGGGGCTGCCCCGGCGCGACGATGTGGCCCGCCACGAGCTCCGGATAGGCGCGATCGAGCATGTTCCGGATCCCGAAGTCGAGCTCCGTCCCGCGCAGCATCACCGAGCCGCCAACGTGCAGCAATCCGTACGGCGCGAGCACGACACCAGGCTCGTCAAAGGGCGAGTACGGGCCCACGAAGTTCCCGCTCACGCGGAGTCGCCACGCGTGCGCCGGAACGAATTCCATCGCCACGTCGCCGACGTACTGTGCCGTGTTGTAGACGCGGACCCCATTGAGCACGATCGGCGGCGCGCTCGGGTCCTCTGACGCGAGCGTCTGCTGCGTATATCTCGCGTCGAGGAACGTCCAGTTGCCCGACAGCGCGAGCCGCGACGCGAGCGGCGTGTGCCACTCGATCTCGAGCCCCTGCCGCCGGCTCCGGCCGCCGTTGGTGGACTGCAGTGTCACGGGGTTGAATGTCTGCTCGTTGCTCACGTTCATGCGGAAGAGCGTCGCGGTCGCGTTCGCTGGGCCACGATCGAACTTGAGCCCGGACTCGTACGCCCACTCCGTGATGAACGGCAGCGCGGGATTCGCGATCACGCCGTCGGTGGAGCGGAAGCCGCGCGAGCCGTTCGCGAACAACCCGAGCTCGCTGGTCAGGCGGAGAAGCGCGCCGAGTTTTGGCGTGACCACTGCATGGCTTCCGTTGTTCCAGACGGCGCCAGTGCTGTCCGGCAAGCTCCGGGTGCCAATTGCGTCGACTCGGGCGCCGGCATCGAGGCGAAGGCGCGGGAGGACGTCGCTGTGCGCCTGCACGAACAGGGCGCCCGCAAGCTGTCCCGCGAACAGGCGCTCAGCCACTGAGTCACGCGCCCGCGCGGTCGTGAACCAGTTCTGGTAGTGGCTGTGGTCGAAGCGTCCCTCGGCGCCGATCGTCCAATCCCCATTCGGCAGCAGCCTCGTCATCGCGCTGGTGACACCGTAGGCGTACCGACTGTCGTCTTCCTCGGTCTGGCTGCCGGTGCCCTCGAATCGCCCGCCGGCCGGCGGAATGGTGAGGAAGAGCTGCCAGAGGCTGTGAGTGGAATAGACCGTCGTGCGCCAGAGCGTGGTGCCGGAGAGCGCTCGCAGGCTCGCCCGCTCCTGGGCGCGGCGGCGGAAGCCGCCATCGCTGGGGTTGGAGACGATGTCGTACTCGCGGGCGGCGAATTCATTTTCGCTCAGATATCCCGGCGAGTTCCAGCCTGAGGCGTAGCCCTCGACCGCCAAGTCGATGCGCGCGGCCGGCGAGAGGTCGTGCACCACGCGCGCGTGCATGTGGCCGAGGTCGTAGGCGGAGTTCGGCCGCCAGCCGTCTTCCCGTTGCACGTGCACGCCAAAGACGCCGCCGCCCACTGCACCGTGGTCGAAGCCGGTCATGAGCATTGCGTCGGCCCGGCCGAACGAGCCGGCGGTGGCCGTGAGCTCGGTGCCCGTCATGCGCTCGAGGGTGCGCACGTTGACGACGCCGGCCAGGGCGAAGTTGCCGAACAGGGCGCTTGTCGGCCCCTTTATTACGTCGATGTCCTGAATGCCCCCAGGGAAGATGACGTTCCAGTCGTTGTAGCCCTCGGCGTGGCCGTTGATCGGCTCGTTGATCGGCACGCCGTCTACCCAGAGGGCGAGATCGGTGGAGTGGTCCGAGCTGAAGCCGCGCACCGAGGCGTCGGAGGCAAAGCCGGGCCCCTGGCTCTGCTCGTGCACCTCGACGCCGGCGGTCTGCCGGAGGAGGTCCCAGGTGTTCTGGGCCGGGGTCAGTCGGATGGTGAGTTCCGAGACGTGCGTCGCGCTCACCGGTTCGGCACGGTCCGCGGGCGCGGCGACGATCTGGACTGCCTTGAGCGCCGCGGTGTGGCGGGAGGAGTCGGCGCGCACGGAATCGCGACGGGCGGGCTGCTGCGCCGCGAGGGGGGGCGCGGCCAGCGAGGAAATCACGAGAGGGATCAACCACTGGCGAGGCATCGCCTCGCAATCTACCGCGGTGAGCCCACGCCAATAGGGGCCCCCGCGTCCGCCGTCATCCTCTCGTCACAGCCACGTGCTGAACCGCCGAATGTACCACCCTTTCACGAGTTGGGTCAGCGCCGAGTAGGTGAGCAGAATCACGACGAGCCAGGCGAAGTAGCTCGCCGGCAAGGCAGTGAGTCCGAGACTCCGGCCCAGGGGCAAGAAGGGGAGTGCGAGACCGCACGCCATGATGGCGCTCGTCAGGAGCAGCACGGGGGTGGCCGCGCGGCTCTGGAGAAATGGAACGCGCGCCGTGCGAATCATGTGCACGATCAACGTCTGCGTGAGCAGCGACTCGATGAACCAGCCCGATTGGAAGAGCGATTGCCGGGCGGGAACGTTGGCCCTGAACACGTACCACATCAGCACGAACGTCGCGATGTCGAAGATGGAGCTGATGGGACCAATGTACATCATGAACCGGCCGATGTCGTCGGCGCGCCATTGGCGCGGCACGGACAGGTATTCCGGATCCATGTCGTCCCACGGGATAGACGTTTGCGAGATATCGTATAGCAGATTGTTCGTCAAAAGTTGAATCGGTAGCATGGGCAGAAACGGCAGGAACGCGCTGGCCGCGAGCACGCTGAACACGTTTCCGAAGTTCGAGCTGGCGGTCATCTTGATGTACTTGACCGTGTTGCCGAACGTGCGTCGTCCCTCGATGATCCCTTCCTCGAGCACCATCAGACTCTTCTCGAGGAGAATGATGTCGGCTGATTCCTTGGCGATGTCCACCGCGGAATCGACGGACACGCCGACGTCGGCTTCCCGGAGTGCGCCGGCGTCATTGATGCCGTCGCCCATGAATCCCACCGTGTGGCCGCGATTCCGCAGGGAGCGGACGATGCGAGTCTTGTCATCGGGGGTCAGCTTGGCGAAGATGGTGTGCTCGCTCGCCAGAGCGCCCAGGGCCGCGTCGTCGAGGTGTTGAAGCTCGCTGCCCAGCACGATACGGCCGACGTCGAGGCCGACGTCGCGGCAGATCTTCCGCGTGACGAGATCGTTGTCGCCGGTGAGAATCTTGACGGCCACGCCATGGGCCCCGAGCGCCTTGAGCGCCGGCGCGGCAGACTCCTTCGGCGGATCGAGGAAGCCGATGAAGCCCGCCAGGGTGAGGTCGGTCTCGTCGGCGATCGTGTACGCCCCATGAGTCGTGGGGTATTCGCGGTACGCCACCGCAACGACGCGAAACCCGTCTTCGTTCATATCGGCCACGAGTTCCTTGGCGTCGTCCCGGCGGTCGCCGGTCAGTTCGACGACGCACTCGGTGTCACTCAACTGCGCGCCCTCATCGCGCACGAATTTGCAGATGGCCAGGATCTCTTCCGCGGCTCCCTTGCAGATGAGCTGGTGGTCACGGTGTTCGTGATCGACCACCACGGACATGCGCCGTCGAGTGAAGTCGAAGGGGATCTCGTCAACCTTTCCGTAGGCGCGGTCCACCGCGAGCTCGGTCTGAAGCTCGGCATGGTCGAGCACCGCGACGTCGAGCAGGTTCTTGAGTCCTGTCTGATAGAAGCTGTTGAGGTAAGCGAGCGCCAGCACGGCCTCGTCTTCTTCGCCCACGACGTTGACGTGCTGCTCGAGGACGACCTTGTCCTGCGTGAGCGTTCCGGTCTTGTCCGTGCAGAGCACGTCCATGGCGCCGAAGTTCTGAATGGCATTGAGCCGTTTCACGACCGTCTTGTGCCGCGCCATCGTGACGGCCCCCTTTGCAAGGTTGGTCGTCACGATCATCGGCAGCATCTCGGGCGTGAGCCCCACGGCCACGGCGAGCCCGAACAGCAACGCCTCCACCCAATTGCCTTTGCTCAGGCCATTGAGCAGAAACACGATCGGCACCATCACGACAATGAACCGAATGAACAGCCAGCTCACCTTGCGCACGCCCGCGTCGAAGGCGGTCTCGGCACGGCGTCCGGTGAGGCTCTTCGCGAGCCGTCCGAAGCTCGTGGATCCGCCCGTGGCGACGACGACCGCCGTCGCCGTGCCGCTCACGACGCTCGTGCCCATGAAGCAGATCGTCGGAAGATCCGTGAGGGGCGGAACGACATCCGGGCGCTGAGCGCGATCGAGCTTCTCGACTGGAATCGCCTCGCCAGTGAGCGACGACTGACCCACGAAAAGGTCCTTTGCCGCAATGAGCCGAACGTCCGCCGGCATCATGTCGCCGGCGGACAGGTACACGATGTCTCCAGGCACCAGGTCGTCCATTGGAACTTCCCGCCGGCGCATGGCCGGTGTGCTGTCCGCGGGAAATTCGTCCCCGGCGCGTTCGACTGCCGTACTCGTGCGCACCATGGCCCGAAGCGCCTGCGCCGACTTGCTCGAGCGGAATTCCTGGGCGAAGCGGAGCCCGGTACTGAACACCACCATGACACCGATCACGGTCGTCGCTTCGAGGCCTCCGGTGACACCGGAGACCACGGCAAGTATGGTGAGGAGAAAGTTGAAGGGGTTGGCGAACGCATGCGCGAGCGCGGCATACCAGGTCGGCGGCTTCTCGTGGGCCACGACATTCCTGCCGTACCGCGCGCGACGCGCTTCGACTTCGCTATCCGTCAAGCCTTCGCGCGTCGTCTGGAGCGCTGCCAGCACGTCCGCGGCGTCGAGGTACGCGAGGTTGCCGAGCTTCGAATCGGCAGCGGACGCGGCAGCCGCAGGACCAGCAGGGCTTGGCGGTGTGAGTGTTGTCATAACCTGGTTCCGTGTGGCGGCGCTCGGTGTCGTTGGAGTGAACATAGGCGCGTTGCGGAATTTCGGGAAACCCGGCGCGCGATTCGCGGAAATAGATGGCGTTCCCGTCGTCCCCCCCAACACACCGGCACTCATGCCCAGGCTCTCGCACTTCATCCGCGAACACATCGAAGAGATCGCTGCCGAGTGGGAAACGCTCGCCCGCGGGCTTCCAGCGGGGGAATTGCCGGATGTTTCGGCGCCCCGCGATCACGCAAAGGCGACCCTCGAAGGCATCGCGGGCGACCTGGAGAGGCCGCAGGCAGGGGCAGCATCGGATCATGTATCGCTGCGGACCGAAGGCAGCTCTTCCGTCAGGCAAGAAGGCAGCTCTTCCGTCAGGCAAACGGTGTCCGAGTTTCTGGCCCTGCGTACGAGCGTGATGCGACTATGGGCCAGGCAGTGGCGGACTGTCGGGGAAGCAGAATTCGACGAGATGATCCGGTTCAACGAAGCCATCGATCAAGCGATCGTCGAGTCGTTCTCGCGCTACACACACGATATCGATCAGACCAGGCAGCATTTGCTCACGATGCTCGGTCATGATCTGCGATCGACGCTGAGTGCGGTCATCACGTCGGGGCAGTTCCTGCTGGAGACCGGGGGGCTCAGCGAGAACCAACTCGTGCTCGTCACCGGAGTAGTGAACTCCGGCCGCCGCGTGAACCAGATGTTGACGGACCTCCGCGACTTTACCGCGACCAGTCTTGGCGACAGCAGGCCGATCGTCCGTGCCGGCACTGAGGAAGCGCCGGCCGGGAGCGGTTCAGCGTCGCGCACCCGGCCGGCAGACGCTCACTCAGCGTGATCCTGCCGTTGGGATTTGCTTGGCGATGGAGTTGACGACTTTGTCGAGCTCGTTGACGTACTTGTTCGGATCCGTCGACACGGCCGCCACACCCTGACCACGCCATAGCAACTGGCGGGTCCTCGGGTCGACGAGATCTACGATCACGGTTCCCTTTTCGTAGTTCGTGACCTCTGTATATTCGCGCGGCCATCCGTGCCACGTGTAGCCATAGTCGTATGTATGAATGTCCAATGCCTCCTGCGCCGCAGCGTAGAACGCAACATCGAGGTCCGCAGGGGCGTCGGTGGCGAGTTGATAGCCACGATCCTCCATGGCGCGAACGATGTCGCGGCGCAGCGCCTGGTTCGTGATCGAGTTTGCCAGCATGGGATCGTACGCGCTGCTATTCACGATTCCTACTGGCGACGGCGCCTGCAGCACACGGAACGTCGTACGGCCGGCAACGCTGAAACCGGGCGCCGCCTGTGTGCGCACGCTGACGTTATGTGAGCATGCGGCGAGCGCGACCATCGTAGCGGCAAGAAACATTCGGCGAATCATAGGCTCTCCAGTTGGTACCGATGTGCGCGACACGCACGGTTTGGACCGACGCGCGCGCCGGTAGCGAAAAGCCGGCGTACACCCATGCTGGCGCTACCGGACAGCGCGGTCTATGATACGGTCGAGTGAAAGCGGACTGGTGAGGAAGCCATGCCGGCTCTTCGCGACTACGCAGAGAGGTCTCATGACTTCGTACATGTGCAGAATCTCGTGTCGATGCAGGACCTCATGGGTCGTTGCCGTGCTGCTCATCGCCGTGTCTTTCGGTGCCGCACCGGTCACGGTCCAGGCGCAGGACACCGTGGCGACCGCAACGCGAGACCGCTTTCCAATTGCACTGCCCGGGCAGACCCAGCAGATCACCCTCCGCGACGGTACCGTGCTCTTCGGCCGCATCGTCGGCACTGGACCAGGCAGCGTGCATGTGGAAGCGACCGTGGGGACGCTCGACATTCCTGTCGCGAACATCGCGGACGTCCGGTTCGTCTCGGGCGACATGCACGGCGGCGAATACTGGCCGGTGAATCCGAACGCGACGCGGCTCCTCTTCGCGCCCACGGCCAAGATGTTGAAGCGCGGCGAGACCTACTTCGCCGACTACTACATCTTTTTTCCCGGATTCGCGGTGGGGGTCACCGACTGGTTCAGCATTGGCGGGGGCCTGTCGGCGGTCCCCGGAATCGGGCTCGACAAGGAACTCTTCTACTTGACGCCGAAGGTTCGGCTCTATTCGCACAACAACGTGGACGTTGCCGCCGGCGTGTTGGCGGTGCGAGTTCCTGGCTGCTGCTCGGACACGGAATCGCTGAACACGTTCGGCCTCTATTACGCTGCCGGCACATACGGATCGGCTGACGCGAGCGTCACCGCGGGACTCGGCTACGGTTTCGCCGGCAGCCACGTCGCCAGCCAGCCGGTGCTGATGCTGGGCGGCGAGCGACGGTTGTCGAAGCACATCGGCATTGTGAGTGAGAATTATCTGGTGGCCGTGAGCAGCGTGCAGCTCTTGTCCGGAGGGGTTCGATTTTTCGGCGAGAAGATAACGGTGGACCTGGCCGTCTTTCGACCGATTGGAAGCGGAACGTCCAGCGTCGGAATTGGGCTTCCGTATCTCGACTTCATGTATCACTTCTGAGGGGTTGGACGGGGGGGGACCGGCCGACATGCTCAGCTTCATCCTGACGTTGTGAGTTCTTGACCGGCAGTAACATGCATACTATCGACATTTCATTTACAAACCACTAAGCGACGACCAGTGCCGCCCAGCCGCCGTATCGTACGTGCTGCCGCGATGATCCTCGTCCTCGCGTCCGCCAATGCACCGGCCCAGCAATTCCGTGGCCGTGTCGTCGATAGCGTGAGCGGCGCGCCCCTGGCCGGCGCCGTCGTGGTCGCACTCGACTCGTTGCGGACGCCACTCGAACGAGTGCTCACGGCGACGACCGGCGAGTTCGTGGTCTCGCACGCCGCCGTCGCCAAGCTCCGCGTGCTGCGTATCGGTTACGCGCCCCGCGAGATCGCACGTGTGGCCGACTCCGGCACAGTCGTACGCGTGTCGCTACTCCGCCTGCCGACCCTTCTCGCGCCGGTGCAGTCGCGCACCAACGCCCGCTGTGCACGGAGAGAGGGAGACCACGATGCTGTGGCGCTCTGGGAGCAGGTGCGCGCGGCGCTCCTCGCCGCGGACGTGGCGGGACACGATGCGCGTCCCCGCCTGCTCCGCATCCATTTCGAGCGCCGGCTTCGCGACGGCTCGATCCAGGATCAGGCCGTCACGCTCGACTCGACTACGGCCACCGCCAATCCCTTCGCGGCGCCACGTACGCCATCGCAGCTCGTGGACTCCGGCTTCACCGGCCGAAGCGGAGACCAGGTGCTCTTCTTCGGGCCTGACGCCGGCGTCCTGGCCGACGATGCCTTCGCGCGTGGTTACTGCTTTCGCGTGGTTCGCTCGACGGATCGTGATGTGCGCGAGCTCGGCTTGGCCTTCGCGCCCGCGGAACACCGCCGCAACGTGGTCGCGATTCAGGGCACCTTCTGGGTGGACACGGTCCATCGCCGACTGGATCGGATCGACTTCTCCTACGACGGGCTCGCTCCCGCACTGCGGCAAATCGCCCCCGGTGGCAGCGTCGCTCTTCGCGACATGCCGAATGGGACGGTCCTCGTGACACAGTGGACGTTGAGGATGCCCGACGTCGTCGAGGATACCGTCCACCAGCCGCGCGGTCCCGTCGTCCGCCCAGCGCTCGTCGCACGCGAAGTGGGCGGCGAGCTCGCCCGCGCCGATTGGCCCGACGGTGGCACGTGGAAGGGTCCGCTTGGGGAACTCCACGCGGTGATAATCCCGAGTGATTCGGGTGACGCACGCGCCGGCATCCATATGAGGCTTCTCGGTACGCCATACGGTGCGACGACCGATTCCCTGGGCACGGTCGATCTCACGGGGATCTTTCCCGGCTCCTATCGCGTCGCGCTGACGGATGCTCCGTTTCGCGCGTTCGGCATGATCCGAGACAGCACCACCGTGGTTAGGATCGTGCGGGACTCGCTCGTGCGCGTGTCCATGCCATTGCCGTCGATCGACGACTACATGGCCGACGCATGCCTTATGTCACGCGAGAACGCGCGACGGAATTACCAGCTGGTCGCCGGGAGAGTGCTCGATCGTGGCGGCGCGCCGATGCGGGCTGTCGTCGTGAGCGTCCTTCGCGGCCTCTCGCTGGATCCGGCCGCGGCATACATCACCGGGAGCAACGGCGAGTTCCAGATGTGCGTTAAGCATTTCGAGGGGCAGATCACCGTGCAGGCGTACCGCAGCGGCTCGTACGTGGATGCCGCCATGGCGAGCGTGCACATGAATACGCGAATGACCGTTCTGGAGCTTCGCGCGGCGGAGCCGAGATAGTATGAGGAGGGTCGCTTGTTGCTCGGTAACGGGCGGCCCACCGGTCGGCGAGTTTCGAGTTTCCAGTTGTGAGTTGTGCGTTGTGAGTTTCTCGTGTCCCGTGTCCCGTGTCCTGTTATCACCGCTTCAACGCCAACCACACCGCTGCCCCACTCAATACCGCGATCACCCGTCGTGACGGACACGGAACCACTCGCACGATGCGGCACTGCTCGCTGGCGTTGCGTTGGACCACCACTAACAGCGACTCGGCGTCCGCCGCCCGCACTTCGCTGATGTCGAGCGCCGTCGAGAGCGAGACTGCACGCGTGTCGGCCCACGTCAGTGCGCTGTCCTGCGCCGCCGCGAGGACGCGCAACGCAATGGCTTCGCTGTCACGCAGCACGTAGGCCTCACGGAACGCCGTATCCAGCACTTGCGCGACAGCGAACACCGAGTCCGCGCGGACGCGCACTGCGCCGGCGTGGGCCCGTTCTATTGATACGGTCTGCACGTAGGCCGACTCCTGCTTGCCTGCCGATTCCGCGGCGGACTTCGCGTCGCGGATTGCCGCCGCGGCGTTCCGAGCGCGCTCTTCATGTGCTGCAAGCGTGGCGTCCAGCGACGAGCGGTTGGCTCGATGCATCCACGATGCGAGTGCGACGAGCACCAGGACCACACCGCCGGTGGCGGGGAGCCACCGGCGGTTGGTCGTTGTCATGATGAGAAGTGTTGGCTTCATGCTGGTTTCTCCGGCAGGATGAAGCCGAGCACCCGGGTGGGGTCTACCTCCTTGAGCGTCTGCACGTAGCCCTCGCGATCATACTTGCCGAGTGTGGTGTTGCCCTCGATGGACAGGAGCTTGGGGGTGAGGCGGAGGACGAGCCCAATGTGGACCGCGTCGAGCTGGCCGGCGTAGCGGCCTTGGGTGAGGCGCTTGTTGTTCGTGTAGACGACGGCCGCGCCGGGCTGTGGCAGGTTCGACATGACGCCAGCATGACGCCCCTGGTATATCCATTCGTCGCACGAGCCGGCGCTACCCTGCGGAATCCAAAGATTCCCCATCTTGCGGGCCTTGGCTACGGCGAGTGCACACCAGAAGGACCCTGGTGGAGAGCCGAACTCGCGGGCCCAGGCGTCAATTTCGGGCCCGCGGTTCGAGCCAGGGGGCTCTTCGCACACCCCCACGTTGGTGAGGGCGAAGTCCAGGGCGCGGCGGACGCCGTCGCTCACTTCCTTATATAGACTCTCGGGCATCATGCCACACCTCCGGCGCCAGCAGGGGTGAGGGCGCAGTCAGGGTTTCTGGTACGGGTGAGAAGGGCGACACACCCGGCAGCAATGAGCGCCGAGGTCACTCCCACCAGCGCGGCGACCGTGGCCGCCGCGCTGGGGTTGATGAAGGCGAACCAGAGCGTCGCGACCGCGGCCCCGCAGCCGGTGAGGCAGCACAGAATGGCGCAGAGCCGCGTGCAGCTCTCGGCCGTGTGCTCGCGGACGAAGCTGAGGGCAAGGGCAACGCCGTGTCGAATGGAGAACGTCATGCGCGGGCTCATGTGGCGGCGACCTGGGTGCCATGCACCCGCACGCCATGCTCGAGGAGCGCGAGGCGGCGGTTGTGGTCGTAGACGAAGGCAATGACGTCGTCGAACCTGCGCATGCGGCGTTCGACGGCGGCCAGGCCATTGGTCAGTTCATCGCGGAAGCGATTGAGCTCGAGGCTGACGCGGCGGCTGATACTGTTGCCGCGTTCGTGGTGGACGCCAAAGCGAAAGGCCGCGGTGGCGACGGCGGCGAGACCAACAGTGGTAGTGACCAGGGGAGGGGAGAACTGGGTGAACATGGGAGATCCTTTATAGGGGAATGGGAATGGGCGAGTGAGAGGCCCAGGAACGCGAACGGCCGCCCGAGGGCGGCCGTTCGCGTGTACTGCGGATTGTGACCTCCTGGTGCGACGAACTACGCGGCCGACACCTCACTGGCCGGCGGAGGAGTCACCGGTGGCGTGGTGACGGGTGGCGTGGTGACGGGTGATGTGGTGACCGGTTGGGTGGTGACTGGCGGCGTCGTCGCCGCAGTCGTAGACCCGATCTTGACGCCCGGTTTGCGCGGAATGCGCTTGGCGGTCTGCCAGGCGGCGAGCAAGGCCTGGTCGGCGCCGATGAGCGGCAGGAGTTCCGAATCGAGCAGCTTGATCATGTTGCGTCCGCGCTGCTCCTCGATCGACAGTCCTGCCGTGGCGCCCCGTCGACGGACGCCGAATGTCGCTCGACCATCGAGCGATTCCTTCATCGTCTCCGCCGCTGCCTCGAGACGTGCAATGAAATTGGTCGACAGCCCGCCGTCGATCAGCACGGCCTCGTGCCGCCGCGACGCCTCGGCCATGGCCGCCGCCGCAGCGAGCAACCGCTCCGTCGAGACATTGGCCCGCGGCATCGTCAGCGAGCTGAAGTCCGGGACTGCCTTGAGCCGGATCTTCGCGACTGCCGCGATGCCCTGCATGTGATGCTTGCGGAGCGCGACCCGGAGCGCCTGCTGGCGCGTCGTCTCGCCCCGACTCGCGCGGCTGCCATCCTCCTGCGTCGCCGCGTGGGCCGTGAGTTGCGCGATCGTGTCGCTGAACTCTCGTAGCGTCGTCGAGCCGCTCAGTGTGGCGAACGGGCCGGGATTCGCCGCGATGAATGCGTCGCTGCGGCGGAGCGTCTCCAGGGTACTGCCTTCACTGTATTTCATATGGCCTCCAAGTGGCCATGGGGGCGCCAAAAGAAAACTGCACGCCGGCGGGCGCCCGACGCGCCGGCGTGAAGAGAGAGCAACAGACGTGAGATGTGTCGCGATCGCCGTCGGAAGTGACGGAAGCGCGGCGGGAATGACGGAATGGTCGTCGGAACCGACGGAAGCGCAGTCGGGAATGACGGAATGGTCGTCGGAACCGACGGAAGCGCAGTCGGGAATGACGGAATGGTCGTCGGAAGAGCGGGAGCTGCCTTCAGACCTGTCGGAGTCGCCGAGGGACAGCGCGACGTGCCGCGTGCATTGGTCGTGTCTACGTGCCGCGCCAGCCATCCCTCGTGCGTCCGCGCGACTGGGTCCTACAGAACAATCGATTACCTGTCGACAGGGATCTGTTCCATGTCGGCGCGGACGAGTCCCGCGTGGATCGAGCGGGAGAGGCTTCGAGGGCCGAGGCTCCGATGGTGATGAGCGAGGGTTTGCTGTTGACCGGGACTACTCCTCGCGGGATGCCCGCTACTCCATCCTGCACGGCCGTGAGTCCGCTGTCGGTCGCGAGCGGTTCATGCTTGCACGCGACCGATTCGTTCTTGCACGCGACGGGTTCGTGTTTGCGCCGGCGCCGTTCCGTCTCACCACAGACCAATCACACCTGGATGCGCGTGGATTCGCTCTCGACAGGAAGGAATCCGACCTGACCGGGACACCATTCCACGTCGACGTCAGATCATTCCAGCGAACCGAGCGGAGATTGCGGGTGGACGCGCGCGAGATGTGTGTGTACGCGCATCAGAGGCGCCTTGGCGAGCAGAGGTTCCATGGAGCGCGAGGGGCATTGTCACTGGCGCGGGCGGCATTATCGGTCGACACCGGTGTGTTCGATCGGAACCGGAATGCCTCCGCCCTGATCCGTCGTTGGTGCGAGCTGGATGCGCCGGAGTCACTCCTCGATCGGCGCTCGTTCGATCGTGACGGGCGGGAGTTCCACCTGCGCAGGCGTGAGTTGGAGTGAGACAGCGAGGGATTCCCTATGAGCAGGAATGTATTCCAGGTAAAGTCGCGGGAATTCGGTCTCGACCGCGATCAATTCCCTCGGGGCAGGATTGCATTCGATCTCAACACCGATCGATCCCACCTGGACACGCGTCCATTCGGTCTGAACGATGATCGATTCCAGCTACACAAGCGTGCATTCGAGCTAGACAACGATCGATCCCATCTCGACAGGCACGCATTCGATCTCGGCGCGATCGACTCCATCGCGGCGCCTGAGCGTTCTGTGATGAACATGCCTCTATATATTAGTTCCGAAAATGGGGGGTCGGCGCAAGGGCCAATATGACCGATTGACCAAAACCGACATGTTTTGCCGATTTCGGCGTTAGTACAAGTAGAGAGGCACATCAGACGCGATGCCGCCGACCCCGACCTTGCCTCTCTACCGTCCACCGGTCCACCCGGACGAGTACTGTATGCACGATGTCAACGTCGAGGAGCCACCGCTCCTGCCGGTACCATCGACCGCAAAGCTGGATCCACTGTTCGACGCTCGCCTCAAAGAGGCGTACGACGCGGCGTTTCGCACGGCCCGCAAGGCAGGCGCCCTGGAAGACGAGGCGTGGGATATCGCCGTGAAGGTCATTCTGAAGGTCCTGAAGAGGTGCGACGAGGGCGCGTGCTTCGAGCACAAGGCAGAGTTCTTCTCCTACGTCAAACAGGCGACCGGCAACCAGCTGAAGGATGCACGTCGGGACAACGCACGGCAGGGTGGATGGCGCACCGTGAGCCTGACGACATACCCCGATGCGGTCCTGGTCGATGGGCCAGATGCCGCGTTGGTGGACGCCGAGTATTGGACGGCCATCCAGGCAGGCGTCGGGAACCTGACCAAGCAGCAACGCAGAGTCTATGAGTTGGTCTTTCATCGCGAGATGCCACATCGGGACGCCGCCGCCGCTCTCGGCATCACGCCGGGCCGGGTGACGCACATCGTGTGCGAGCTGCGCGCCGAGCTTCTGGCCGTCCGAAACGAATACCAGGCGGGCCGCTTGCCCCTGGGTCAGCAATCGCTCATCTCGGCGGGCGCGCCGCGGACGACGAGCATGCGGAGGAGCGATCATGCATAATCGTATGGATATCATCCACACTGATGGCGAAGGCGTCGTGACTCACGACGACATCCTGGCGATGGAATACGCGCGGGGCATGCTTGACGCGGAAGCGGCACATGGCGTAGAGGCCAGAATGCAACGTGAAGCGGTCTTCGACGCGCGGGTCGGCGAATGGATAGAGACCATCACGTTCATCAAGAGCACCGTGCCGCTCGACGAATCGGCACGCCAACGTGCGGCGGCACAGGCGGGCTGGGACCAGATCACTGAAGCGGCGGGGCTGGCGCGTACCGACGTGTTCTCGCATCGACTGTTGGGCGACCACAGCGCGTGGGACCGGCTGCGGTATTGGCGGTACCTACCGCAGACGGTTGGCCTCGCGGCGCTCGTGCTGCGTGTCGGCGGCGTGGGCAGTGGGAGCTATGCCCTGGCGCGGGCGATCGCGTCGCGGCCACTGCCGCAGACGTCGTGCGAGCGGCAACGGTGGGGCACCACGGAGTGGTGTGTTCCCGCCGGTGGCGCCGCGCAGCGTCTGATCCTTCCGGACAGCTCGAATCTCATGCTCATGCCGGGAAGCACATTCATCTATGCCCCCATCGCGCGGGGTGCGGCGTTCACGCGCGCCGGGTTCCTGCAGGGCGACATCGAGATTGCCGTGAACGGGGCGCGCCACTCGCTCTTTGGGATCTCCACGACCCGCGTGCATGTCGATCTGTTGCCAGGACGGTACACCATCCGCGGTGGGCGGGAGGCGACGGTGATCGAGGTGCACCAGGGCAGTGCGATCATCGAGAGTGAGTCGGCGAGCTACGGAGCGGGACGCGCGTTACACGCGGGGGAAACCGCCTGCATTCATGGGAACCGGCTCGACGTGCAGTAGCAACGGGATGGCCACCAATACCAACATTCATCTACTCAATAGTCTAACATATGATTCGTCCACTGTCTCCTGATGCGTTCGTGGCATGCGCCAACGGCTTCATTGGCGTCCATGAAGAGCGGCCGACGGGCCGAGGACAGTTGATCGAGTACATGCTCCACGAGGTGCATGCACCGATCGACGCGCCGTGGCATGCGGCGTTCGTGTACCATGTGGGCTACTGGTCGCACTTCGATCACCTGACGGGCTGGTCGGCCTGGCCGCTCCCCGCGACCGCCGACGGCGACGACCTGTGGCGCTTTGCCAGCGAGCGCGGGATCGGACGGGTGGGCATGCCGATTCGCGGCGACGTCTTTCTCCAGTGGTCCAGGTTGCGGCGCCGCTATCTCCACACGGGCATCGTCGTGCACGTGGAGGGCACGACCGTCACGGCAGAGGAGAAGCCCTGCTTCGAGTGCCGGACCATCGAAGCGAGCATCGACGAGTCCGGCCGCCTCGCCGAGCATGGCATTCATCGGAACATACGGCAGCTCTGTCCGGACGACGGCGACCGGTTTGTCCGATGGGTGGATCTGGACACGCATGCCGTGGCTGGCGAACCGCGCGCGGCCGTCGAGGTGTGCATGGGGCGGATGGTCTGGAAAGCGGCAGCGTGACCCATGCGCATACGCACACGAGAACAGCGTTGGCGCAACTGCCGCTGGCCGCACGAGGTGCTCGGCCCGGAGGCGGAGCGCGCCGTGGCGCAGCTCATCAGACGGTATGCGCCGTTCATCAAACGGTGGGCACGTTTTCTGGCCGAGGGCGACCGGTTACTTGCCCAGGACCTCAGGCAACATGGACGGCTGCTCCTCTGGGAATGGGGAACCGATTTCGCGGAGTCGTGCAGCGACAGCTACGTCCGCGGCGCGTTGATCAAACGCATGCAGGCTGTTCGCAAGCTCGAGCATCTCGCACTCGGCGGCAGCCACCGGCTGCGGGTGCATCTCGGAGTACCACCACGGAGGAACTATGCGTGACATTCTGCGTGACCTGATGCGTGCGCTCCGCTGGGCCTTTCGTCCAACACTGGGCCGCATGCTTCTGCTGGCGTGGCTCGTGTTGGCCATCGTGCGCCCCGGCGGAATAGTGAGCTATCCCTGGGCGGTGATCCTCGGCGTGACCGGCATATACCGGCTGGGCGTTGAGCGGCGGCGCGACGATCGTCTACCGGCTCGATTCGTGAAGTTCTGGTGGATCATCCCTGGTCGCTCCCTTCCGCTCGTTGCGGTGCTCGGCGCGGTCCTGTTGCAGTTCACGCCCGGGTCGAGCGGGCAGAGCTGGACGGGAATTCTCTACGTCGCGGCGGCGCTTACCGCATACAGGCTGGGCTTGCGCGGGCCGGGCGTCGAGGGGTACCGCCGCGACCTGGTGTATGGCGCAACAGGCTGGCTCGTTGGCCAGACGCTCGCCGTGGCCGCGGTTCCCCTGGCACACGGCGGCGTGCTCGTACTCGCTGCCACTGTGATCATGACCGCAACGATTGCCGTGGCCCTGCGAGAGGAGCCGCTCCATGTCATGCCTGATGCGATACTGGCGCACCGGGCGCGCCTCAATCGCGAAGCGCGCCGTGCGACGCTGAGGATGGTGCCATGAACCGGCAATGGACGAGAGCAAGGATGATCGCGGTCGCGTGCGTACTGTTGTGCGCATTGCCGTGCGTATCGCCCCACCTGTCGCCGCGCGTGTCAGCGCAGGTGCCGCCGATTCGACGATGACCATCGTCGTGCCAGCGCAGCAGAGCGCGATCGTGACGAGTAGCGACGCGGGACCCGGACCGCGCGCCACCGCCGGAATGGTGCTGCCGCACGCCGAGACACAAACGGTAGACGATCTGGGCGCCGGCCGTCGATACTCGGACATGCAACGCGGCACGCACGGGTGCATGGAACGGTCGTGCTCGAGCTACAGGGCGCGCGGACCTGCCGTCGCAACATCGGGTTCACAGCCGACGCGTGGATCGCGCCGGACGTGGACATCGCGGAGCTGTCGCGCTGGTCGGGGGACACGCGCGCCAGGAACTTCACGCGACCGGGCGGAACGCCATCTCGCTTCTCAAAGGCACGCCGCTGCGGATCGAGGTGACGACGCGTGAGAAAAGTGGAACGGGCGAGCCGGCGAGCGTCACAACCAGGGTGGAGTATCCTCAGTCCTAGCGAGTCCTGCTTCTGAAAGAGTTCATCGTGGTAATCGCGGCGCGACACGACGATGTGGGCTTCTTCCCCCCGCCGCGCTACCCGGATCTCGCTGAAGGGCTTGCCGCCGCCACAGGGACATGTAGAATTACACCGTTCGGCATTATTCCTTTTGGCATAGTCCAGTATTCACTGCCACTTTGGCCGCCATGTTATGAAGAACCCGTTTGAGTTCGGACGCGAACTTGGTGCAGATGAGTTGGTGGATCGCACCGATGAGCTGCGAACGGTGCTCGCGGCCATTCGCAATGGCTCCGTGTTGTGGGTGATTGGGCGTCGCCGGCTCGGGAAGTCGAGTCTCCTCGCATCAGCCGAAGAGCGTGCCGGAAAGGGCGCGATCGTGCTGCGGTATGACGCCGAAGCGTTCCCGACGATCGAGCACCTTGCCGAGCGCATCCTCACGGATACGGCAAAGCGGGTGGCCACGACATTCGAGAAGACCAGGCAGGCCGCACTCACCTTCTTCGCGAGCGTACGCCCCGAGGTGCGCGCAGAGAGCGATGGCTCGATCGCCGTGCGGCTCACCGGCAAGGCGGGGCGGAGCGGAGGCATTCCGTTAGGAGGCGTCAGACAATAACATTTACATGGAATGAGCACAGTGATATCTTGTGCGCATGGCCGACGTGCGCGCATTGCAGCAGCGGGTGAACCAGTTGTGGCCGCATTTGGATGAGCGGGCGCGGCGGTTGTTTGCCGCGAGCGAAGCGCGGCGCCTCGGTCGGGGCGGTATCTCCGCGGTGAGTCGCGCCTGTGGGTTATCGCGCGTCACGATCACGAAGGGCTTGCACGAACTGGACGAGGCTCCCCTCCCGGCCGGGCGCGTGCGCCGCGCGGGCGGCGGGCGCCCGATGCTCGAGCTAGACGATCCGGAGCTGCCGGATCGACTGGAGGCGCTGGTGGACCCGCTGACGCGCGGCGATCCGGAATCCCCCCTGCGGTGGACCATCAAGAGCACGCGCGTGCTCGCGGCGGAATTGACCGCGGAGGGGCACCCGATCAGTCATGAGACGGTTGCGCAGGTGTTGCGGAGCATGGACTACAGTCTGCAAGCCAATCGAAAGACGGAGGAAGGGGCCGATCATCCCGACCGCAACGCGCAATTCGCGTTCATCAACGATGCCGTGCGCTGCGCGCTGCGGGCGAAGCGACCGGTCATTTCCGTCGATACCAAGAAGAAGGAACTGCTCGGCAACTACCAGAACGCGGGCCAGCAGTGGCGGAAAGGGAAGACCCCGGAGCGGGTGGCCGTGCATGATTTTCCCAGCCCCGAGGTGCCGCGCGCCTTCCCGTACGGCATCTACGACCTTGCCCGCAACCGGGGATTCGTGAACGTTGGGACCGACCACGACACCGGCGCGTTTGCGGTGGCGTCGGTTCGCGGGTGGTGGCGTGCGGAAGGCCGCCGCCTCTATCCCGCCGCGCGCAGTCTGCTGATCACGGCGGATGCGGGCGGCAGCAACGGCTACCGGCTGCGGCAATGGAAACTGCAACTGCAAGCGTTGGCCGATGAGACGGGCCTCACGCTCCGGGTGTGCCATTTCCCACCTGGCACGAGCAAATGGAACAAGGTGGAGCATCGCTTGTTCTCGTTCATCAGCTCGAACTGGCGCGGCGAGCCGTTGCGGGACTACGAAACCATCGTGCGCCTGATTGCGAAGACCACGACCGCCAAGGGGCTCACGGTGACCTGTCGCCTCGATCGGCATCGGTATCCGGTGGGGCATAAGGTGTCGGACGCGGAGATCGCGACGGTGAACCTGTTCCCGCACGCCTTCCACGGAGAGTGGAACTACGCGATTCGGCCTCACGCCCTAGTGTAAAGTTTATTACTTGACGGGTCCTTACTGACCGACGTGCTCAAGGGCGTTGACCGGGCCGCCGCGCACACGGGCAAGCCCGTGGCGCTCATCATTGATGAGTTCCAGCGCGTCGTCAGCACGAGCGAAACGGCGCAACAGGAGTTCCGGGCCGCTGTGCAAACGCATCGCCACATTGGTTACATCTTCGCGGGTTCGGCCACTCGCTTGCTCACGGACATGACCACGAAGGAGAAGCAACCCTTCTATCGGCTTGGCGAAACCCTATTCATCGGGCCGATTCCGCGCCCGGATTTCGCCGAGTTTCTGGTGCGCTCATTTAGTCGCGGTCATATCAAGCTCGACGCCGGCGCGATCACCGCGATCCTCGACGAAGCGGAGGACGTGCCGTACAACGTGCAACTCCTGGCTCACGGCTGTTGGGAGGCGTGTCGGGAAACCGTGAGCGAGAAGACGGGACGCGGCGCGAAATCACTCACGCCCGAACTCGTCCGGCGCATGCACGAAGTCCTGGCGCGGCGGAACGATCCACTCTACACGCAACTTTGGAACGAGCGCTCGTCGGCGCAGCAGCGAGCCTTACTCGCCGTTCGTCGCGAGCACGGGCAAGGCTTGAAGTCGAGCGAAGTCGTGGCACGCTACTCGATGCCCGTCCCCACCATGCAGAAGGCGCTCTCTGTACTCGACGCCCGTGGCCTGACGCGCCGGGAAGGGGACCGGGCGAATCTCCGGCACTATGTCGAGGACCCGCTGTTTGGAAAGTGGCTCGACCTCACGATTCCGAAATAGCGATCTCGACCCTGCACGCATGTTCTGATGAGGCAGCGGGCCATTCGCTCTTCCGCGAAGCTCAGACTGAGCACTCTTCTATTCCCATATCCGGCCCAACGCGGAGAGATCGCGTTGTTTGGGCCAGTCGTTAGTACTGCTTTGTCAGAGGTTCAGCGCAGGCGTGCCGCGATGGCGCCTCGTGCCTATCCCACGCAGGGGGCGAATTACCGTATCGGATGCTCCGGGTCGACGCCGCGTGAGGATGCCAATTGCCGCTGTTGATGTTCGTAGGGGCGTCGACGCATCATATTCACTTCATGACCTCTCATCGGACTCAGGCGCGATTGCCACGCGCGGAATGGCTGGACGCCGGGCTCGTCGCACTCGTCGCGCTGATCACGTCCGCGAATATCTTGGTGAACGATTACGCGGTCGACGACTTGCCACTCATTGTGGGCGATGACCGCGTGCATGCACTCGGAATGTGGAAGCTGTACTTCACGAAGCCGTACTGGCCACCGCCGTTCTCTCCCGATCTTTACCGGCCTTTCTCGACGACGCTCTTCGCGTTGGAATACGGGCTCGGTGGAGGAACGCCGGTTGTTTTCCGGCTGGTCAGCATCCTACTGTACATCGCGGTGAGCTTCGCTGTCGTCCATCTGGTGCGCCAATTCATGGACGAGCGACCGGCACTGGCGGTCGGCCTCCTGTTCGCGGCGGCCCCGATCCACACGGAGGCGCTTGCACTCGCAGTCAATCAAAGCGAGTTGCTCGTCACCATTCTTGCGGTCGGCTCAGTGCTCGTCTACTTGCGAGCTCGCAACCCCGGCCCACATTCCGCTGGGGCGCTGGGGCGCTGGGGCGCTGGGGCGCTGGGGCGCTGGGGCGCTGGGGCGCTGGGCGCTGGGGCGCTGGGGCGCTGGGGCGCTGGGGCGCTGGGGGGGGCGCTGGGGCGCTGGGGCGCGCTCGTGCTCATGTACGCAGCGGCCTGTTTGATCAAAGAGACAGGCTTCGTTATAATCGCGCTGCTCGCGATCGCGGAACTGCTCATCGTGCGGCGCGCACAGCCTCGCGCCGATTCCAAGTCGCCCCTTGCGGGATTCGGGGTCTTGGCAGTCGTGGCCGCGGCGATCCTAGTCGTTCGGCGGCTCGTCCTTCATAAGGGAATCGCGGGGAGCTTCACCGCCGAGGCGCTGGTGGGTGCCAGTGCTCGGGAGCGTGCCCTGACGATGCTGCAAGTTGTGCCGCGCTGGCTACGATTGTTCGTATGGCCCGTGCACCTGCAAGCTGACTATTCGCCGGGCGAAATCGTCAAGTCAACGCACCTTGGGTCTACGGAGCTTGTCGGTCTAGGAATCGTAATCGCGGTTATTGCTCTGATCGTGCTGTCGTGGCGTAAGCTCCCCGCGGTGTCGTTCGGTTTGTTGTGGTGTGCCATTGCACTCGCGCCCGTGAGCAACGTGGTCATACCAACGGGTATTGTACTCGCCGAGCGCACGCTCTTTCTGCCAAGCGTCGGATTCTTGATCGCTGTGATTGCGCTCGGCGGTGCAGCGGTGACGCAGCTCGCTAAGACGCGGGATGACGTTCCGCGATATGCTGAGCTGGCGGTGCTGGTAATTGTCGTTCTGTGGGCGTGGCGGAGCGTGCGGCGCGAGTTTGATTGGCGGAATAACGCAATCCTCTGGCTCCGCACCGCACAGGATGCTCCGCGGAGCTATCGGGCACAGCACGCCGTTGGCTTCATGCTGTTTCAGATCGGGCGCACGCCGGAGGCGATCGAGGCGTATCAACGCGCGATTGATGAATCGCCCAATCCTGAATGGATCCGGAACGATCTCGCCAATCAATTTCGAGATCACGGGAACGATTCGCTCGCGCTGTTACAGTTCGAGGCAAGTCTGCGCCGCGATCCGAATCAGCCTGTCGCCAAAGCGGGGTTGATCGCTGACTTGATCGCCCTCGGCCGGTACGACGACGCGAAGCGCGAGGCACAGGACGCGGTCGCGCGCGGCTTGTCCGCCAGCGTTGCTACGGGGCTCGCCGCTGTCGCCGACAGCGCTGAGCGGGCGCATGCGCCAGCCGGAAGCGTGCGGCTCAGACTCAAAACTAGCATTCGCCCGTACGGATTCTGATTGCGACGTCTACCACCGAGCGCGCTCGATCCATGCTCCACGCTCGTCGCGAGCGGTAGGGTGCACCGCGCGGCCTGATCCAAATCCTTATGATGTCGTGGCTCGGCGGTAGCTGCAGAGATTGCTTCGCTCATCGACGATCGCGTAGATCGGCCGAATGCGGTCATCCCGTGCATTGCGCAACTGCCGAGGCGCACGGCAACAGAATAATGCGGCCGCTACCACCGGGCGTCGAGTGCACGCGCCGGTCAGCGCCCATTTCGTCGAGACGGTTCGCGCGACGGTTTCGAGTGACGCTTCGACGACGCCTGCACGTTGCGGCTCGCGCTGCGAGTACGCTGATGCCGCTCTGCCTCCGACAGAACGCCAAGAAAGGGAATCGACTGTCTCAGTCGCGTCGCGCGCTCACCCTCGTCAACGAGAAAGCGCCGGAGCCGATGAACCGACATTGATGCGAGAATCTCGTCCCATTCCGCCAATTCATGCATCTCGCCAGCGGACGCGCGCTTGCGGCGCTCGGTGATGTAGGTCCGTGCGCGCTCGACACCGCGAACGATTCAAGCTGCCGTTCTATGCCCACGGTGGCGGCTTGAACGTCGATCGCCGATTATGAGAGGCGTCTAATCGCTCTGGCCTGCCACAAACTCTGATGACCCTGTACGGCTCTTCACTCTTGACGAGTGTGAACAGCGTTCATACATTTCGCGCGCATTCGCAAGTACTGCGTGGCCAGCGCATCGGTGTGAGTGGCACACCGACGATCGTTGTCCAGGGTCAGATGCTCAGGGCAGCGCCGACCCTCGAGACGCTCGAGAAAATGATGGCGGCTGAAGTGCCTGCGCCCAAGCGTGTGTCGGCTGTTTCGTCCGCGGCGGCATCTCGCCGGAACCGAGCCATCGCGAACCCGTAGCCGGCAGGACATCATGCGTAGCTGTTATGACGACTTGCGCCTCGCGATCCGGGTGATGATGAAATCGCCGGGATTCAGCCTCGTTGCCATTTTTTCGCTGGCCATCGGGATCGGGGCCAACCTCACGGTGTTCTCGTTGGCCAACGGTCTGTTGTTGCGGCCGTTGCCGGCACGCGATCCGGCAACCGTCATCGAGATCTATGAGACCACTGGCAGCGACTATCGTCCGCTCTCATACCCCGACCTGGCGCAGTATCGCACCGCGCACTCGCTGCGTGGCCTCGCAGGATATGCGATCTCGAACTTCGCGGTCGGCAGCGGAGCCGCCACGGAGCTACACGCCGGCGTATTCGTCGACAGCAATTACTTCGCGTTGCTCGGCGTGGCGCCGGTCGCGGGCCGCGACGTCTCGAGCATCGGTGACGCGACGCAGGCGGTCATTAGCACCCGGCTGGCGCTCGAGCTGTTCGGCGCCGTCGATCACGCCGTGGGAAGCCTGGTCACGGTCAACGGACGCGCGATGACCGTGGGCGGCGTCGTCGCCGCCCGGTTTCAGCCGGTCTTCGGACTGTCCATGGATCTCTTCGTGCCGCTGCGATCGCGCCCACAGCTCGAACCCGCGGCGCCTCGGCTCGACGATGTTCTGGCGACCGGAATTCAGGCGCTGGCTCGCGTGGCGCCTGACGGAGCGGGCGTGGCGGAGCAGGAGCTCAACCTGATCGCCACGCGGCTCGACGCCATCACGCCACGATCCGGACGGACCGCACAACAACGCCGCATTCGCGTCGCGCCGGCGAGCGCGCTCGCGCCCGGTGCGCGCACGC
The DNA here is from genome assembly GCA_963817955.1 of uncultured Gemmatimonadaceae bacterium. GTDB lineage: Bacteria > Gemmatimonadota > Gemmatimonadetes > Gemmatimonadales > Gemmatimonadaceae > JAQBQB01. The sequence goes on along the minus strand of CAWFQK010000002.1, from coordinate 288,697 downwards.
CGCTCACCGTGGTCGCAGTGCTGATGTTCGTCGTGACTGGGCTGGTGCTGTTGCTCGCATGCACCAATCTCGCGAATCTATTGCTGTCGCGGGCCTCGGCCCGCCGGCGCGAGCTTGCGGTGCGGGCGGCGCTCGGCGCATCGCAGGCCCGGATCGTCCGGCAGCTCGTCCTCGAGTCGCTTGTGCTTACGGCGGCTGCCGCGGCGGCTGCCGTCCTCCTTGCGAATGCCGCAACGGTCGGACTGCTCGCGCTGCTCCCCTCGGCACCGTCGGGGCTGCTCGTCGATGTGACACCCGACGCGCGCATCATTCCCGCGGCCACGCTGTTCGCGGGCATCGCCACCCTCCTCTTCAGTTTGGGCCCGGCGTTGAGCGCGACGCGCTACGATCTCGTGAGTGGGCTCAAGGACTCTGGTGCCGGCTCAGGGATCACGATCGGGCAGATCCGCAATCGCCGCTGGCTCGTCGCGGTGCAGGTCGCGATCACGACTGTGCTGCTCGTGACGGCGGGTCTCTTCGTGCGCAGCCTTGCCGCAGCGCGTGCGATGGACGCCGGCTTCGTCGCCGACCATGTGCTGTTCGCGACGGTCGACGTCAGCCGTCGCTTCCCGACTCCCGACGCGGGTCGTCGCGCCTACGACGAATTGCTGACGCGGCTCCGTTCTGAGGATGGGGTGCGCGACGCATCGATCGTGCAGCGTGTTCCGCTCGACTTTGGGAACCAGGCAACGGTCTTTGCCGCCGCGGGCGGATCTGCTCCGGTGCGGCACGGCGCGGCCGATTACTCGATCGTGGGCGCACATTACTTCACGACGATGGGCATTCCGCTGCGCGCCGGCCGCGACTTTTCGTCGAGCGGCGGCGCGAACGAAGTCATCGTGAACGAAACGCTCGCGCGCAACTTCTTTCCGCGCGGTGCCGTGGGAAATCGAATCGCCGTGCGCGGCGATGAGACCAAGTGGCTCGAGGTCGTCGGCGTCGCGCGCGACGGCAAGTATCGTAGCCTGACGGAGGCCCCGCAGCCGTTCATCTACTTGCCGCACGCCGGCGCGTACGCCGGTGAGATGACCATCGCCATCGCTGCCCGGGGCAACGCGCGGCGCGGACTCCCGCTGCTTCGCGCCGCCGTGACGCGCGTTGACCCAAACATTCCGGTGTATCAGGTTCGCACGGCCGACGACCATCTGCGGGCGGCGGTGTTTCCGGCGCGCATGGCTGGTATCCTCCTCGGCATCCTCGGATCGTTGACGCTGGTGTTGGCGGCATTGGGGATCTACGGCGTGATGGCGTACGGCACGCAATTGCGTCGTGCCGAGATCGGGTTGCGGATCGCGCTGGGCGGAGAGCGGCGCGACGTGGTCCTGCTCGTCGTGCGGCAGGGTATGGCGCCCGTCGGCGCCGGCATGGCGATCGGTGTGGGACTCGCGCTCCTGGTGGCGCGCGCTATTCGCGGTTTCTTGTACGGCGTCACGCCGGTGGACCCGACGACGTATGTCGGCGTCGCGCTGGTGATAGCCGTGACAGCGGTAACCGCCTGTATATTGCCCGCGCGACGTGCAGTACGGACGTCTCCGTCGGTGATGTTCCGGGAGGCGTAGCCCACGCCGCCCAGCACCCGCTGAAGTGGCACGACGCGCTGCTTCTTGTGATGTACGTCATCGAAAATGAGAGTGGCCCATGCAGCCGTGCGCCCAGAAGATCGCCCGATGCGCTGCCATTGCAGTTCTAGCGAGCAGCGCAGTTGCGGGTCGTAGTCAGGGGCAAGCCAAGGAGGCGAACACCAGGGTCCAGCCATGCGTTGCAACGACTGGCTTCGGATGCGTGCAGGGAAGCGTGTACGACAGCCTGACTGGGCGCGGGCTGCGCGGTGCCGTCGTCAGAATTTCCACTGTTGCCGGGCGGCAGCTTACCGACGATGCTGGACGGTTCGAGATCGATTCGCTTCGGCCCGGCACGTATGAGCTGCAGGTCAGGGACGTGGCGCTCGATTCGCTCGGCTTGGGTGGTTTCGCTGAAGTGCTCCGGGTCCATGCCGATGACGTGACCGTGGTGCGATTTGGCACGCCATCGCTGTCGACGCTCAAACACGGGCTCTGCGCGGATAGCGCGGATTTGATCACCGGCATTGTGAGGAGTGTCGCGTCCTCTGCTCCCCTGGGAAATGCTGAAGTGCACCTGTCGTGGTTGGATGCGGCCGGAGCAGCGTCGCACCCCGTGAATGCTCACATTGAGGAAGTGGTGGGCCGTACGGATTCCGACGGCAGGTACTTCATGTGTACGGCGCCGCAGGCGGATGCAACCGCATTTGCGTCGGTCGGCGAGGCGCGCAGCGGCGCGGTGCCTGTTCCCGTATCACCGCGTCGGTTCGTGGCGCTCGACCTCTACGTAAATGAGCGTGCGCCATCCGGAATCGGTGCTGCTGCCGCCGTGCGACCAACGACGCCAAGTCACTTGGTTGGAACGGTGTCAGATACGCTTGGCAACCCGCTCTCGGGGGCGATAGTCGCCCTCGATAACGGTGAGCAGGCAACAACCGATCGCGCCGGTGCGTTCACGCTCACCTCACGCGAACTCGTAGGATCACAGGCCGTCCTGATCAAACGAGTTGGCTACGCCGCGGTTCGCGAGATTGTGGTGTTGCGACCTGACAGCATTACGCGGATCGCGATACAGCTTGCGCAAGTGACGGTCCTTGCGAAAATGGAAGTGAACGCCGCCGCAGCGCCGCCATTTACGCTGCGATCGGAATTCGCCGATCGCAAGAAAATGGGGTTTGGAATCCTCCTCGGGCCTGATGAGATGGCTGCTGTTCCGGGGCAGCCATTGGAATTCGTTCTGCAGGCTATACCGAGCCTCATGGTCAGCCACGTTCCGGCGGATGTGCCAGACACGACTCGTGATCATCTGCACCCGCCTGGTTCCCTGGTCATTCTGGTTCCGTTGAACATCTCGTTCGCCGATCATGGATTCTGTGAGGCCAACGTATACGTGGACGGCGTCTACACGCCGTTTCAAGATGACGTGAGATCTCTGCTGGCAAGCCAGGTGTCAGCAGTCGAGGTCTATAAGCGGTCGAGCGAGGCCCCACAGAGATACGTCAACTTACGAAACGGGTGCGGCGTGATCTTGATCTGGACCAAGTCCGCATGGCGGCGATGAACGGTCGTGACGCGTGCGGTAGAGCTGCCGATGGTTCCTTGAACAGGTGGACCGGGCGCTCTCGGTCAGCAGTCCGCGCGCAACGCCTGCATAGGATCGATCGCGGTCGCCCGCCGTGCCGGCAGATACGCCGCTGTTGCGGCGACGCCGAGGAGGATCACGCACGCGGCGCCGAGTGACAGCGGGTCGGCCGGACTCACCTGGAAGAGCAACGCGGTCAACAGGCGTGACGTGAGGAGCGCCAGGCCGAGGCCGACCGCTGCACCGACTCCGGTGATGACACCGGCGCGTCTCAGTACGTCGGCTCGCACACGTTCCGGCGTCGCACCAAGCGCGATGCGGATTCCGAATTCGCGCGTCCGGTCGCGGACGAGTGCCGCCATCACGCCGAAGAGTCCAATTGCCGCGAGGAACAGGGCAGCGCCACCGAGGACGGACATCAACAGTGCGCCGAGCCGCGGCCGCGCGAGCGGTTCCGCCAGGATCTGATCCATGGTTCGTGGGCTCCAGAGCGCCAGGTCGGGATCGACTTCGCGCCCGGCAGCGCGCAAGGCCGGGAGCAAGGCTGGCAGCGGCACGGTGCTCCGTATGGCGATCGAGCCCTGCCAATAGCCCTGTAGCGACGGGAGAAATACCATGGGCGAGGCATCCCGCAGCGTGCGAAGATGGGTCTCGTGCGCGACTCCGACGATGGTCCGCCATCCGTCGCCGCCAACGACACTCGCCTGCGACGCACCGGGCACTCGAATGCGCTTCCCGATCGGGTCCTGGTTCGGCCACAGTCGCCGCGCAACTGATTCGCTCACGATAGCCACGAGTGGTGCCGAGCCGTCGTCCCGTTCGGCGAACGCGCGCCCGCGAAGGAGCGGCACGCCAAAGGTCTTGAAGAACTCCGGCCCGCACATCTCTGTCGGGATTATGGGCTTCGACGCGGCGCCGTGCGCCAATTCGCCTTCCACCTCGAACCGTACTTGCCACACGCCATTACCCAGCATGGGCGGCGCAACCAGCGGCGTCGCAGCGGTGACTCCCGGGATCGCGCGGACGCGGTGCAGGACGCGACTCCCAAGCCCGACCATCGCTGAAGCGGAGTCATACCGTTTCGCGTTCCATGAATAAAAGAAGACGGACAGATGGTTGCTCACGAACCCTGTGTCCTGCGTCTCGAGCCGCGCGAGGCTTTTCGCGAGAAGCGTTGCGCCGCCGAGCATGACCATGGCGATCGCGATCTGCGAGGCGACGAGGGATTGTCGGACGAGACGCCGCCGCGTCGTCTCGGTGCCGGCGCGCGAATCGAGCCGGAGAGGCGAGGCGAGGTTCGCGCGTGCGGCAAAGACAGCGGGTCCAACGCCGAAGAGCAGCACGGCGAGAGACGCGACGGCGGCGGCGATGCCCACTGGCGCCCCGGCGAGTTGGACATCGTCGAGGCGCGGGAGTCCAGCGGGCGCGGCTACGACGAGCAAGCGGAGCACGGCGATTGCCACGCCGAGTCCGAGCGCGCCACCCATTGCCGCAATCATCAGCGACTCGACGAAGAGTTGCCGCACAATGTCTGCGGTGCGCGCGCCGAGGGCGCGGCGCACGGCAATCTCTCGCGCGCGCGATGAGGCGCGGAGAAGGAGCAAGTTGCCAACGTTCAAGCAGGCGATGAGCAGCAGCAGTCCCACGGCCACCGTCAAGAGCGTGAGCACGGGACGCACGTTTCCGAGCACGGTTTCCGCGAACGTCGCGGCGTGTGCGCCACGCAAGGCGAGCGTTGGCTCGAGCCGTTGTTCTATCGCGAGATATTCGTTCCGTGCGGCGGTGACAGTAGCCCCCGGCGCGAGGCGCGCGACCGCGAAGGCGGATACGGTAGACTGCCAACCCTGCCACATCGGAATCCAGTAGTCGGCGCCGACCGGGTAGTCAAAGCCCGGCGGCGCGACGCCGATGATGGTGTAATCGGTGTGGAGTAGCGGCTCGACGAGGTGCTGGCCGACAATGGCCGGGTCGCCTCCGAACTTCTCGCGCCAGGCGCGATAGCTGAGGACAAGACCGCGGGCAATGCGCGAATCGGCGGGCGAAGCGCCGGCGGGTTCGTCGTCGGTCGGACGGAAGAGTCGCCCAAGCGCGGGCCGCACTCCGAGGACATCGAAGAAGTTGCCCGTCACCATTCCGCGGTTGAGCTCCACCGATTGCTGCCCGTACGCGAATGGGGAGGCCGTAGCCGGCCAGTGCGCGACGGCGGCAATTGCGCGCATCGTGCGAGATTCCCGCTGCACGATAGCCAGATCCTTTGTGCCCTCCGTGACATCCGCGGTTGGGTCTCCGGCGTACGTCCACATGACGACGACACGATCCTGATCACGCACGGGCAATTGCCGCACGAGCACCGTTTGAAACACGGTGAACAATGCCACCGACAGGCCAATGCCAAGCGCGAGGATGACCACGGCCGTGACGACAAAGCTCGGCGTGCGGCGGAAACCGCGGAGCGCCAGGCGGATATCATGCGCGATGGCATTCATGTGATCATCTCACCAGTCCATCTCTAGCCAGGCCGCCCGTTCAATGGCTCTGGAGCGATCGAATGGCGCACGGGCATAGGTGCGAGCGTTGTGCGCAACGCCCAGATGATGGCTAGTGCCGCGAGCAGCGTTCCCACAGCGAAGAGTAGACCGGTAAGCGGCATCGGGGGTCCCCAGACAAGCGAGGAGAGGGCGACCGCTGTCGCGAGCGAGATGGCCCAGGCCCAACGAACCGGACCATCCCATTGGCGCCACCAGAAGCACGTGACCACGGTAGCCAAGCTCAGAAATCCGCAGACGAGTTGCACCGTAGTCTCAACTCGCTGGCCGACCGTGTGGGAGCGCGGGAATTGGCCCAGCGCGCCCGAAAATGCTCCCCAGGCCAGCATGATGAGGAGCGCGGTGCTGCAGAGCAGAAGGAGGCGCCGCGCTACCGGATGAAGACGCAATGGACTGTCCTTAGCGTTCGTTGCCGGATGGTCGAGATGCATCCAAGTCTGTCCCGATCGTGCCAGCGTTGAGGGCAGGGAGCACGTCCCGTTGCGGATATCGTCGCTGAAGCCGGACGAAGCCAAGGACAAGCCCAGCGGGTGGGAGTACGAGTATTAGCGCGGTCACACCGAGGACGACTGCCGCACAGCCACCGGCAACGGCGTACGCTAGAGGCTCTACAACCGTGCGCCACAACGGCACCCGGCGAAGCGTCGACCAAGAGACGATTGGACTGATCACGCCGGCGAGCACGCCAAACACGGTGGCGTTCCAGATGTAGTTGCCGACCGTCGCCGGTGGTGCTTGCGCGACAATCTTGCCCAACCGCGTCAGCACGAGCCCGAACGCCGCGCCCGCGAGTGCGCCACCAACGGTAAGGCCGACCTTGAGCCAGCGTCGCGTTGAGAGAGATGGATCGAAGAGCGGCATGATGCGATGCGTGTGGTCCGAGCAACTGACGCTGATGACCGAAAGCCGATATATCATACTTGCCGAATCGCTGAAAGTCGAACCATTGTTGAGCCGCACGTGTCCAAGGTGGAGTCGACCCTGAACGCTAGAGGCATCCGTGGATTTACTGGATCTGGTGCGGCGTGAAATGTCCCGGGCATCGCGCGCGCTGCGCCGCGCCCCGTCGTTCTCGTTCATCGCCATTCTCACGCTCGCGCTGGGGCTCGGCGCCGCGACCACCATCTTCACGCTGCTCGATCGCGTGGTGCTGCGGCCGCTCCCGTACCCGACCGCCGACCGCCTCGTCCACCTCGGCACCCTGTGGCCCAAGGTCAAGCAGGGCGAGGAATATTCACTCTCCAAGGGCCAGTACTTCTTCTTCCGCCAGAATAGCCGGGTGCTCCGGGATCTGCTCCTCTACGACCGGGACATCCTGCTCGTTCCCGGCGACGGCGCGCACCCCGCCGAGCGCGTGTCGGAGCTCGACGTCAGCGCGAACACGTTCAGCATGCTCGGCATCCGCCTCGCGCGTGGCCGGTACTTTACCGTGGCCGACGAGCGCAATCCTGACGGCGACCCGCGCGTGGCGCTCATCTCATATGAATACTGGCAACGCCGATTCGGCGGCGACGACCGGGCGCTGGGCGCGCGTATTCCCTATGGCGACAACTCGCTCGAGATCATCGGTGTGCTCGCCCCCGGCGCAGCCATCCTCGATGCGAGCGCCGACGTCTGGACGCGCAACTACCTCGATCCCAACGCGCCGCCGCAGAACAACCACACGCACCACGCCGTCGGCCTCCTGAAGCCCGGCGTTTCGATTGCCGCCGCTGCCGCCGACATCGACCGCGTGCAGGCGTTGATGATCGCGCAATACCCCAATGTCTACCCCAAGGCCTTCCTCGACCGCAGCGGCTTTGCCATGCACGTGAGCGCCCTGCGCGACTACGTGCTCGGCGACTCGATCGCGCGCGTCCTCTGGCTCCTGTTCGGCGGTGTGGCTGTGGTACTTCTCGTGGCGGCGGCGAACGTCTCCAATCTCTACCTGGTGCGCATCGAGGCGCGACAGCAGGAGGCGGCCGTACGCGCCGCGCTCGGCGCCAGCCGCGGCCAGCTCGCCATGCATTACGTGAGCGAGAGCTTGCTACTCGCTCTGGCTGCGGGCGCCGCGGCGATCGGGCTCGCCTGGATGCTGTTGCATTTTCTGCTGCGGATCGCGCCGCAGTCGCTGCCGCGGCTGGCGGAGGTGACCCTCGACTGGCGAAGCGCGGCGTTCTGTCTCGTCGTGTCGCTGGCGCTCGGCGTCGTCTTCGGGCTGCTGCCGCTGGCGGCGCGCACGGTTGACGTGAGCGCGCTCCGCGAGGGCAGTCGCGGACTCACCGCCACGCGGTCGCGGCAGCTCGCTCGCCGTGGCCTGGTGCTGGCCCAAGTGGCGCTAGGCGTGGTGCTGCTCTCGGCCGGCCTCCTGCTGGCCAAGAGCTTCTCGCGGCTCCGGCACGTGGACCCCGGTTTCGAGCCTACCGGCGCGCAATCGATGCTCGTCATGCTGCCGTATTCGCGACAGGTGACGGACGATCAGGTGGTCGCGTTGTGGCGCGAGCTCACGACGCGCGTCGGGACCATCCCCGGGGTAGCGCATGCTGGCGCGGGTGAGAGCCTGCCGCTCACGGGCGACCAGGGGTGCTCCAGCATCGTGGCCGACGGGGCCGACGATCTTGATCACGCGTCGGCCTGCATGCCCTGGCAGCGCGTGACGCCCGGTTACCTGGAGGCGCTAGGCATGCGCGTGCGCGGAACACGGCCGACCTGGGCCGCGATCGACGCCGGCGAATCGCCGGCCGTGGTCACCGCCGCTTTTGCCAAACGATTCTGGCCGACGACTGGCGCCGTGGGCCGCGGCCTCAAGCCGTTCAATGCACGGAACCCTTCGTTCGCGGTGACGGGCATTACGAGCGATCTGCGCGCAAACGGCCTCGAGAAGCCGCCGAGTGAAGAGGCGTTCGTGTCCATCGTTGCGCCGGCGGGGACCAAGTACTGGCCGGCGTCTCGCGCGATGTACCTGATCGTCCGCGCGCCCACGCTCAGCCAAGGGGCAGTCGTGTCGCGGGTGCGGCGCGTTCTCGGCGAGCTCGAACCGCGAGCAGCAATCGCCGACGTGCAGTCGATGGAGGCGATCGTTGCCGCCTCGATGGCGCAGACTTCGTTCGCCATGCTCCTGCTCCTCATCTCCGCCGCGCTGGCGCTGTCGTTGAGCGCCGTGGGCACGTACGGTGTGATCTCGTATCTCGTGACCCATCGCCGGCGCGAGATCGGCATCCGCATGGCGCTCGGCGCGCAGCCGGGGGCGATTGCGCGGCTGGTGATCGGCGAGTCGTTAGTCGTGTCCGGCGCGGGCGCGGCAGTCGGAGTCGCCCTCGCGCTGGCCACGACGCGCGTGTTGCGGTCGCAGCTGTTCGAGGTGAGCCCCAGTGATCCGTTGGTGCTCGGTGGGACTGCGGTTGTGCTGGTGATAATTGCGTTATTGGCGACGCTGCTGCCGGTGCGGGGGGCTACGCGGATCGTTCCGGTGGAGGCGATGCGGGCGAGTTAGAGGCGTGACGCAGGCTCGGATTATGCCGATTTTCGCAAGAGCGTCCGCACGGTTCCTCGACGTCGAGACCGCGGCTTGGGTTGCACCACAATTCGCACGTCTTGATCGAGAGCGTTGAGCATTCGAACGAGTCGCTCGATTGAAAAGCCGTCCAGTCGTCCGCGAAATAGCTTGGACAAGTCTGGTTGGGCGACGTCGAGCACTGTCGCGGCCGCACGTTGTGACAACTTACTGTCGTGTACGAGCTGTTGGATTGCGTGGACGAGGTCGGCCTTTGCCAACAACTCGTCGGCGTCAGGAAGGTCGAGGTCGGCGAATACGTTGCCGCTGCTCGGCGTGACGGGTTGCTCGCCACGGCTCGTGGGGTCGCTCTTCCTCTTCGTCATTCGGTTAGCCACGGCCATCCTCCCTGTTTTGCAGGGTCGCATGGTGTTCTGAAGCGACGCGAAAACGCCGGACGCCTGCTCCTCCGAATCCCTTGAGCGGCTTTGCCCCCAGTGGGGTGGCGCCGAGTTGAACGAGGTGCAGCGCCGTTCCGAATGAGTCGTCCGAGCGCCAGACTCGGTGGCCGATCTCGGTCATCTGACCAAGCCGCCGGCCAACCGATTGGAGGCGCTCAAGGGTAGTCGGAAATTGGGCGCCACCCTGGGCGTTGCTGGTACGCACCGATCTCTATTTCGTGCACGTCGCCAAAGCAATAGAAAACTATAAAGGCCGACCCGTTATTTCTGGCTCGCCAGCACCTGGTCGAGGATCTTCTCGGCCATGCCCTTGGCGTCAGCACCAGCGTCGTTGGTGAGAATGACGATCGAGATCTGCTTCTCGGGTACGAGCACGAACGCGCCGCGCTTGCCATCGGCCGTGGCGTACGACGCGTGGCGAGTGACGCCGCCGTGGCTGCTGGTCACCCAGGCGGTCGAGGAGACCGCCGACCAATGGTCGGCCTGAGCGTTTTGAAGGTTCATCATGAGCGCGAGTCGATACATCTCGTCGACGCTCGACTGGACGTGGGTCGAATCCAGCGCGGACGTCTGGTGCGCGCCAATGCCCGCCGAGATCCGCGTCACGCACTGCTGGAGCAGGGACGGCGGTGGCCCGCCGCGCCCTCGCCCTCGCCCCGCGCCGGCGGTCGCGGCGCCGGCCGCGGTGGAATCGGGCGCCTGCGCCGGGCCACGGCCGCGCTGCGGCGGCATCGAAGCGCAGAGCTCGGAGAACACAGCGGACATGTCGCCGAGGTCGAATTGCGGCAGCGTGGTCTTTGGCATGTATCGCGGCTGCTGCGCGACACCAAAGGCGTGATCGATGAAGACCTCGCCGTTCTGGGCGACGAGAACAGTCGCGCCGCCCGCAGCGGGGTCGTCGTACTTCGCGAACATCGACTTGATGAAGTCCTCCTTCACCGGCGACCGCGTGATGGCGCGACTGATCACCTTGCGGGTGTTCAGGTTGAACCTGTCGCCCGGGTGCAGCGTGATGAACGGAAGACCGGGATCATTCGAATCCTTCGCGTTGTAGGCGAACGCCTTGTTGCGTCCGATGATCCTCGCGGTGTCGCCCTTGATCACCCAAGCCGTGCCCTCGTCCTCGGAGATAGCGAGCAAGTCCTTGTATCGCGGCACGATCGAGTCGGCGAGGTCGGGCAGACGCGAGCGGGCGACGACGTGCTGGTCAATGCCTACGTTCCTGAGGTATCCGAACGCACGCTCATATCCGGGATAATCCATGGTCATGTTGTCGTTCGACGGGGCGCCGCGGACCATGAAGTCGCCGAGGATCGACGCGCCGGCTGACGAACCGCCGACCACGCCGCCGCGCTCGACCAGTGCCATGATCTCTTTTTCGGTCTTGGTGCCGCCGTAGTCCTGGACGATGTGGAACTGCCGCCCGCCCTCGAACCACACGCCGCCCGCCTTCTTGATGATCGCGGTGAACGAATCGCTGTCGGCGATCTTGCGATCCTTGGTGAACAGGACGACGACGTTCTTCGCGCCGTTGCTACGCCAGGGCGCACCGACGTTGGGAGACACCGAATCCTGGCCGCCGGCGTTCGGAACGTCGAGGATCAACGCGTCAGGGCCTCCGGCGGCGTCGATGAACGCCTTGTAGACCTCCGGGCCCATCGATCCGCCGCCCACGACGACGACGGTTCCCTTTTCCGGCCCGACCTTGATCGAGCCCTTCCCGTAGGGCCGAGCCTTGAACGCGTCGCCGAACCCCTCGGGCGCCGGTGTCGGTTTGGACTGCTGGGAAGCCTGGGCTCCGACGGCGAACGGAACGGCGAGCGAGGCGACAACGAGGCTGAGACGCATATTGAGTCCGGATCGGGTCAGGACCAGAGTCTCGCAACTGGACTACCGCGTCGCAAGGTCACCGGCGTGAATTTGGCACGGAGCGGTCGTAGTGGTCGCCGACAACCGGGCATCTCGAACGCCGGCGGTGGGGCTTCCCTAACGCGCGCCGGGGCGACAAGGTGCCGGCGGCCACAAATGGCGTCGCGCTCGATGACCTTTTGACGAGGGATCCGGCCGCCATTCTGACTTGCTCAATTCGACTGACATCAAATGACCCGGCTGGGGCTCGAACCCAGGACCTACGGATTAAAAGTCCGTTGCTCTACCAGCTGAGCTACCGGATCGGAACGATGCAACTTTTGCGAGGACAATGTGTTGCGCGGCAGCAGGGCAGTGCAACGGTATTGTCTCGAACTCGCGTCCGTGTGCGAATCCATGCGCGACGATGTCGAACACGAACTGAAAACTTAACCTATCGCGCCGTGAAAGAGCGGTGGCTGCTGCACGGCGACAGCAGGCAATACGCCCTTGCACACCACCTGCGTCGAAGCGGATTCGGGCGAGCGCAAGAACCGCCGTGTCTCAAGCCAGCCCGACTGCCTTCCGATACTCTGGCATGTCGCTTGCCTTATAGGTAGCACGATGCTACCATTGACTGGCAATGGCTAGCTCACCCAAACAGGCGCCGAAGTATGATTTGCGGACTATCCAGGCGAAGGTCGCGTCGGGTGACCCGAGGCAATACGTCATTACTCGACTTGCAGCCGATGAGGCGCGCTCGACCCTCGGGTTCTCAGAACCACAAATAAGGGACTGCATCGCTCAGCTGGACGTTGCGACTCATTTCCATAAAACGATGCCGGCTGACAATCCGGTCGCAGCTGCGAAGGGGCTGTGGCAGGACGTTTATCGCATCGGATACCTCGGAGCGCGCATCTATATCAAGCTCCAGCTCACGAACGGCGCAGTCGCCGTCGTCATTCAATTCAAGCGGAAGTAAGCCGTGACAAGTGAAAATTTGATCTGCTCCATCTGCACTGGCGAAGCCGCAATCGTTCGGGAACCACGCGAGATCGCGTACGGTCGTCGGCGTGTCATTGTCGAGGATGAGTTTGTGCGATGCGGCGAGTGCGGCGAGACGTACTATTTCGCTGGGCAAATGGAAGGTACTGATCGGAAAGCGTCAGAGGTGGCACGGCAGAACGGCGAGCCGCCACTGCCGTTCGAAATTCGAAATTTGCGGATCCGGCTAGGTCTTCCTCAAACGGAGTTTGAAAGACTCCTGAACACCGGTCCCAAGACGGATGTTCGTTGGGAGTCGGGCCAGGTAATTCCGAACGCCGCAACTGGGACGTTACTCCGTGTGTTAGCCGCAGTGCCCGGTGCCGTGCGGTATCTGGCGAGTCTCAATAACGTCGAACTACCACCAGCCTATTCCGGCGAGGCAGCGACGGATACGGTGCCATTGGGCGATCCGCGCGGGTATAGCGTGCCGGTTGCGAGTTCGAATGTCATACCGATCCAGCCGTATCTGGCGCGTGCCTCGACGATGCAGCAGGTGGAGACGCGCCTTTCGTCGGAGAGCAGAACTTTTAGAGAGTCAATCGGATGAGCACACTGCCTACGTCGGGCTACACCCTCGACAGGGTGTTTGCGCAGGAGCAGAGTTTCACCGGGCATCGCAACAGCGAGCAACTCCTGAGTGGTAACAGCGATGCGCACGCGACCTTCGGTTGGGATTGGCAGATCATGGACGATCGACAATTTCTTGTCTCGATCACAGTCGGTATCGAGCCGACGCGCGAGCGTCCAGAGTCAATTCGCGTGATGACCGTCGGAGTGTTCACGCGTGTTGGAGAAGGTCCGGCCGTGGATGTTCTGCGATTTGTTCAAGTCCACGCGCCGTCTATTCTCATGCCCTATGCGCGGGAGACGATCAGTGCATTGAGCGGTCGTGGATTTTACGGTGCATTGTACTTACCGCCTTTGAATGTCCAAGCTCTGATGAACGATGTGAACATCGAGGCAACGACGGGATTGAAGCAAGCACGCGAAAACCCGCGACTTGGGAACGCGTTCGGAGTGCAGTCTTCGCTTCCGGCGCTGCCCGCGTCCTAGGCTTCGCTCTATCCGGCGCTCCAGCGGCTGGAGCAGAAGGGCTGGGTGGCGAGCGAGTGGCGGACCAGCGAGAACAATCGGCGCGCCAGGTACTACCGCCTCACCGCGTCGGGCCGCAAAGCCGTGGGGGCTGAGACGGCAAGCTGGCGGCACTACGTGGAGGCGGTCGAATCCATCCTCGCGACGAGCGGAGCGTGACATGAGCGCCTTTGGTGGGCTAGTCGCGAGGGCCAGCGCGCTCCTCAGGCCTCGCATGGCGGACGCCGCACTCGACGAGGAGATCCGGTTTCACATCGACATGGAAACCGAGCAGAAGATGCGCGCCGGGATTCCTGCGGCCGAAGCGCGCCGGCTCGCGCTGGCGCACTTCGGCGGCGTGCAGCAGGTGCGGGAGGGGCACCGTGACGTGCGGCGCCTCGCCTGGATCGAGGACCTTCTGACTGACGTGCGGTATGGGGTGCGCTCGCTCGCCCGAACGCCAGGCGTGACGATCGCCATCGTGCTCACGCTCGCGGCGGGACTCGGCGCCAACGCCACGATCTTTTCGGTGCTGGACCGGGTGTTCTTCCGGATGCCAGACGGCGTGGTGCAGCCGGACGGTGTGTTGCGACTGTATGAGATTCCGCAACATCCCGACGCCGGCATGCCAGCCATTCCGGTGTACAACTACCCGAAGTACGGGGCCATTCGCGACGCCATCGGCCCGCTTGCCGCCGTTACGGCTTACGCCCCGCCTTTGAAAACCAATGTCGACGATGACTCTGGCGGTGAGGTGTTCTCGTCCTTCGTGGACGCCGGCTATTTCCCCTTGCTCGGCGTGCATCCCGCCCTCGGCCGGTTGTTCGCGCCCGATGAGGAGCGCCTCGCGCAACCCGTATATGCCCTCGTGCTGAGCTACGACTACTGGCAGAGGCGATTCCGCGGCGACAGCGCCGTGATCGGCCGCAAGCTCCGGGTGGGCAACGTCCAGAACACGATCATCGGTGTAGCCGAGAGGGGCTTCACAGGCGTGGACCTGGACGAAGTGGACTTCTGGCGACCGCTGGCCACCTTCGCAGGGTTCTCTGCTCGCAGTTCGGTGCAGACGGGACCGCCCTGGTACGAGGAGCGCAACACGTATTTTCTGCGCGTAGTGGCGCGCCCGGCGCGCGAGACCAGCAGCCGTCAGGTTGCGGCGCATGCCACGACCGGAGCCCGCCGCGATGCGCGCGAAGCCCGCCGGTCGGATTCGCTCGCCAGCATCGCGCCGGGCTCACTGATCGAGTCGCGTGGACCGGCGAAGCAAGACCAGGAACTCTCTCTCGCCGCCCGCATTGCCGTCGTCGCGCTGATGGTGCTCGTGATCGCATGCGCGAACGTCGCGAACCTCCTGCTCGCGAGAGCCATGGAGCGGCGGCGTGAGATCGCGGTGCGCCTCGCCATGGGCATCTCGCGCTCGCGACTCGCGCGCATGCTGTTCGCCGAGTGCGCTCTGCTCGCGGCGCTCTGCTCGCGGCGCTCGCGGCGGCGGGCGCGTTCCTGGCGGCAACGTGGGCGAGCGGCCTGCTTCGAGCGCTGCTGCTCCCGGAGGCGCACTGGCAGCCAGACGTTCACGGCGCCCGCATCATCCTCTTCACCTCCGCTGCCGCGCTGCTGACGGCGTGTGTAACCGCCGTCGCTCCCGCGCTCCAGTCCACGCGCACGGACCTGAATGCCGCGCTCAAATCGGGCGCGCGCGAGGGTGGGGGACGGCGGTCGCGCCTGCGCTCGCTGCTCGTTGTTGCGCAGTCGGGGCTCGCGGCCGTTCTCGTCATCGGCGCCGGCCTGTTTGTCCGATCGCTGCAAAACGTCGCCTCGCAGCGAATCGGCTATGACGTCGACCAGCTCGTGTTCGTGAGGGCCGCCGCGCCTTCAAGCGTCGAACCCACCGTTGAGATGGCGAACGCGCGAGAGCTGGAAGCGCGCCTCGGGCGCCTGCCCGACGTGCAGCGCACGGCCATCGTCAGCAATCCGCCGATGCGGGGCTTCAGCTTCCTCGGGACCCTGTTCCGCACGAGCGGCGACTCGCTGCGGTATGGAAACCAGCCTTTCCCGATCGTCACACCGGTTTCGGCCTCGTTCTTCTCGACCGCGGGCATGCGCCTGCTTCGCGGACGGGTGTTCGCGGAACCCATCGGCGACCGCGCGCCTTTCGAGGTGATGATCAACGAGGAGATGGCGCGGATCTTCTGGCCCGGCGTCGATGCAATTGGCCAATGCCTACGATTCACGAAAAAGACTACTCCGTGCTATACGATCGTCGGCGTCGTCGAGAACGGCCGGAACATGTCCGTAACCGAGCAAGCCAAGCCGGCGTACTACCTGCCGGTCGGCGCGCCGCCGGTCGCCATGTTCGGGTCCTCGTGGATCGCCGTCCGTGCTGCGCCTGGCCGTACCGGCGACGTCGCTGCTGCCATCCGGGTGATCGCTGGCGGACGGAGTGGTGACCAAAAACCGCAGATCATCATCATGTCGGAAATGCTCTCGCCGCGATTCCACGCGTGGCGACTCGGCGCCTGGCTCTTCAGTGCACTCGCCGGACTCGCGCTGCTCGTGGCGGCCATTGGCGTGTACAGCGCCTTGACGTACAGCACCGCGCGGCGGACGCACGAAATTGGCGTGCGCATGGCGCTTGGCGCGCGCGCGACGGACGTGGCACGGGTGGTGATCCGCTCGGGCATCGCGCTTACGGTCACGGGCATTGGCGTCGGCATCGTGCTCGCGCTGGTACTCGGCCGCCTGGTCACGCCGCTGTTGTACGACGTCTCACCGCGCGACCCGACGATCATCATCGGCTCCAGCGTCGTACTCATTGTGGTCGCCTGCATTGCCGCGGCGGTGCCCGCCTGGCGTGCGACGCGTGTGGATCCGGCAGTCGCGCTACGAACCGAGGCGTGATGTAGGTCATGAGATCCCGTACTGCGGTGGATCCCACGTCACCGTACTCTTGAAGAAGGCTATTCGCGCCGGCCAGCCTGGGGTACGCATAATCGCTAAAGGCGGTAAATTACGCCGTTACATCTCACTCAGTGAGGTAAAGGTGAAAATATCCACCGTCTCGCGGACGCCATTGTCTGTGGCTGTGTCGATGTCCAAGCGCGTACGCCAGCGGCGAATCGCAGGCGGGCTCAGTCGCGAGGCTCTCGCGGCAAAGGCCGGGGTTTCGAGGGATACTGTCAAGCGGTTTGAGCAGACTGGTCAGGGCACCATCGAGAGCCTGCTGCGGATTGCCTTCGCGCTTGGCACGCTCGCCGAATGGGAGACTCTGTTCGCCGAGCCGGCGGTCGCGGCGCTGAGCTTGGACGCGCTGGAGGATGCGCGGGCCACCGCCACGCGTGTGCGCGCACCTCGGCAGCGCGCGCGCGCCCAAGAAATTGAGTCTGCGTCGACTGCGACAGGCGCGCCGCGAGACCAGAAACGGTGATGCGGAGGCTCCGCGTCAATCTCGTCTTTGACCCTGCGGTCCCTCGACCCCTCGGCACGCTCGCGGCGGATGGCCCACGCATCTTCTTCGAGTTCGCTCCCGAGTTCCTGGCGGACTGGCTGCCGGTGTCGCCCTTCGCGCTCGAGCGCCGTGCTGGCATTCAGGAGCATCCGGACCGCGACTTCGAGCAGCTGCACGGCATTTTCTTCGATGCGATGCCTGACGGATGGGGACGACTCCTGCAGGATCGCGCATTTGGCAGGCTTGGCATCGCCCAACACGAGATCACGCCGCTCGACCGACTCGCGGCGGTAGGGTTATCGGGAATTGGGGCCCTCGCATTCGATCCCGTGATTGAGCTCGATCCGGATGCAGATGCCGCGCGTTCTGCTCCCGTCGCCGAACGCGCTGAGGAACCAAACGATCAGTGGCGCTGGCGACCCGAACTCGCTGAAGTGGCCGACCATGCCGCGCGGCTGTATCAGGGTGTCGCTGAACAGGTGTTACCCGCACTCCTTGCTGGCGGTGGCTCGCCAGGTGGGGCGCGTCCAAAGGTGCTGGCTGCTGTCGCGTTTGCCGACGACGCCGGCGGGGGTTCGCCCAAGGTGGTAGCGGGTGGCTATCCGGAGCTCGCGGGTCGGGCGCTCGAGACCCCCGAGGGCTACGAGCCGTGGATCATCAAGTTCCCTGCGCAGCCGGATGGACCTGATGCCGGCGCAGTGGAATCAGCGTATGCGGCGATGGCTCGTGCAGCAGGGATCGTGATGCCGCCGACGTTTCTCTTCGAGGTGCCGGATGGCCGCCGGTTCTTCGGTATCCGGCGCTTCGATCGCGTGGGCCCGGGCTTCGCGCAGCGTGTTCATGTTCACACACTCGGCGGTCTGATCCACTCCGACTATAGGACGCCATCCTGCGACTATAGGGACTTCCTCTCCGCGACCCTACAGCTAACCCAGAGTGTGGCGGAAGCCGCGGAGGCGGTGCGGCGCATGGTGTTCAATGTGCTCGCGCACAATCGGGACGACCACGTGCGGAACTTCGCGTACACGATGAACGCCGTGGGCGAGTGGTGCCTCTCGCCAGCGTACGATCTCACGTTCTCCGCAGGCATGAACGGTGAGCACACGACCTCCATCAATGGAAACGGTGCGCGGCCGACGCGTGCTGGTATGCAAGAGCTGGCACAGGAAGTTGGGGCCGTTCCTGCCGCGCGCGTGCGCGGGATCATGGAGGAGGTAAGCGCCGCTGTCGAGCGCTGGCCCGAGTTCGCCGAGGCGGCGGGCGTGCCGCGGCCGCGACGTACCACAATTCGCAAGGCGCTCGCCGGTGTCGACCGTGCCGCCGGGCCACTGGTGTAGCAGCGCAGGGATTGGCTGCGATCTCGGACGGACCCGTATATTCACTTCTATGGTCCGACCACCACGGCTTGACGATACATCCGCCGACGCGCGGAGAGTGCAGCAACAGCTTTATGCGTCGATGACGGCGGCTGAGAAGCTGACGCGAATGAGCGAGTTGACGCTGGCGGTAAGCCGACTCGCGCTTGCCGGCCTGGCGTCGCGCTATCCGGACGAATCGCGAGAGGAGCTTCTCCTGCGGCTCGCCCGGTTGCGGTTGGGTGATGAGCTAGTTGATCGCGTTTATGGCGCTCGGGATGGCGCCTGATTCGCTCCCGGAGCCGATCGCAGTAGCGAGTCACATCGCCGATTGTTTGACTCGAATCGGCGTCTCGTACGTCATCGGCGGTTCGTTTGCCAGCTCGGTTCACGGCGAACCACGTTCGACGAACGATATCGACATGGTCGCCGATCTTCACCAGGGCGACGTGGATGCCTTCGTCGATGCGATCGGTGCCGAGTGGTATGTCTCTCGCGACGCGGTTGCCGAAGCAGTCGGCGCGGGCGGCGCATTCAACGTCATCCACGTGCCTACCGCCGTGAAGGCCGACATCTTTGTCGCTGGCGTTGATGCATTCGATCGCGAGCGCCTGAAGCGACGGGTGCCCGTCGTGTTCTCGAGCGGTTCCGAGGCGGTCACCCTGTTCGTCGACACCGCGGAGGATACGATACTGCGGAAGCTGGAGTGGTATCGGCGTGGTGGACACGCATCGGAACGACAGTGGCGTGATGTGGTCGGGATCGTGAACGCCCAATCAACTCGACTCGACGGCGCCTATCTATGCGAATGGGCGGGGAGATTGGACGTGTCCGACTTGATGGAGCGTGCTTTGAGGGCCCGCAGTCCGGAGGAATGATCGATGTCGTCGACGACGATTCCATGCCCCAAGAAGCGCACAACGGGCACAGTGCTCCGACCTCGTCGGTAAGCCACACAGCAAGCGACCCGCAGCGCTGAGCTCGATGCGCGGTGCCTACTGACGTGAGTCGAGGTGTCCGACGTCGCGTGGTACGATCCTCGCGCGGTCCGAGGTGTTCTACGGCAGCGGCATCACACCAGTGAGGAGGGATATATGGCTTCCAGCTCGCACACGGCGACGACTACCTGGCAGCTCGATCCGGCGCACTCGAGCGTTGAGTTCACGGTGAAGCACATGATGATGACCACTGTGCGAGGCCGCTTCAAGGACGTTCAGGCAACGCTTCGCGGCGACCGTGAGCACCCGGATGAGGTTGGCGTCGACGTGACGCTTCAAGTGGCGAGCATTGACACCGGGGTCGCCGATCGCGACGCGCACCTGCGCAGTGCCGATTTCTTCGACGCGGACAACCACTCTACGATCACGTTCCGCAGTACGCGCATCGACGGCGATGCGCCGCACGAGGAAGGCGACCGCTTCCGTCTCGTTGGCATGCTGACGATTCGAGACACGCCGATGGAGGTCGTGCTCGACTGCGAATACCAGGGTCGTGGGAAGGACCCCTGGGGCAAGACGCGCGCGGGGTTCAGCTTCCGCGGGGAGATCGATCGGCGCGAGTGGGGACTCAAGTGGAACCAGGCGATCGAGACGGGCGGTGTGCTCGTCGCGAACAAGGTGCGAATCGAGGGCGAAGTACAGTTCGTGAAGGACGGCGAATAGCCATGGGCGCCACCCAGTGCACGCACCTGGATCAAGTCCACGACGTCACGCCCCGCACGCCGCAAGGCTGCGAAGAATGCTTGAAAACGGGTGGTCGGTGGGTCCACCTCCGGCTCTGCCTCACGTGCGGCCATGTCGGCTGCTGTGACAATTCCCCCGGCAAGCATGCGACGAAGCACTTCCACGCCACGTCCCACCCAGTCATTCGGAGCTTCGAGCCAGGCGAGGACTGGGGATGGTGCTACGTCGACGATCTCGTCATCGAGCCTGCCCCCGTGCCGGCGCGGCAGTCACGGTGAGTCTGCCCGCGTCGGTGATTCCGGCGTCGGGCGGAGCATGGCCGGTACTGCCACTCGCATCCTGGCGCGAGACGAAGGATACGCTGCATCTGTGGACGCAGATCGTCGGCAAGATACGGCTCGCGCTGGCGCCGATGGTGAATCACTGGTGGCAGGTCACGCTCTACGTTGACGCCCGTGGACTGACCACGTCGGCAATGCCGTACAATGGTCAGGCTGTTGAGGTGCGGTTCGATTTCCTGAATGAGACACTCTGCATCGAGACCAGCGCGGGCGGGAGACGCGACGTGGCACTGGCACCGCGCTCGGTGGCGGACTTCTATCATGAGACGATGGGGGCGCTGCACGCGCTCGGCGTGCCCGTGAGCATTCACGCGCGTCCCGTGGAATTGCCGGACGTCATTCCCTTCGATCAGGATGAGATCCACGGTGCGTACGACGCGGGCGCCGCACGGGAGTTCTGGCGGGTGCTGATACAAGCCAACCGTCTGTTGCACGTGTTCAGAAGCGGCTTCCTGGGCAAGTGCAGCCCAGTACACTTCTGGTGGGGGAGCTTCGATCTGTCGTGCACGCGGTTCTCAGGCCGGCGCGCACCGCCGCATCCAGGGGGCGTGCCAAACTGCCCGGATTACGTGACGCGCGAGGCGTATTCGCACGAGTGCATCAGCGCAGGTTGGTGGCCTGGGGGCGGCGTAGTGGATGAGCCCGCGTTTTACGCGTATGCGTATCCCGAGCCGGCCGGCTGCGCCGCCGCACCCATTCTTCCCGCCGCTGGTGCGTATCACCCGGTTCTCCGCGAGTGGATCTTACCGCATGATGCGGTGCGCACGGCGGACGAGTCCGACCGCGCGCTGCTCGCTTTCTTCAACAGCACGTATGACACGGCGGCGACGCTGGGGCGTTGGGATCGCGCAGCGCTCGAGCGCCCAGGTGTGTGACAGCGCCTCAAACAACGCGCTATACCAAGCATGAGCGTAACAGATGCACGTGAGACCACCGCGAGCACGTCGTCTCGCGAGGCTCACAACATGGAGTTGACGCAAACGCTCGACGATGCGTGGAACGCGCAGGTCATGAAGGTGTTCGGGGCGCGACACCGGCACAACGTCGTGGTCACGCTCGTGTCGTTCATGCAGCAGATCGGCCTGAGCCGGTAGCAACCGCATGGGCGGTTGCATCAAACGCTGTTCGCAGCGCCACGGGAAGATATATTTTGCGCTATTCCAGGTAGCGTAAAAGATATGTCGCTTTAGTGCGTGCCAAGGAAGACGCCACTTCTCCCCATTGCTGTCCGCAGCGCCCTGGCTAGCCTCGGCGTGGACATTCAGCACGCCCGTCGACGTCGGCGTCTCACGACGACGATGGTCGCCGAGCGGGCGCAGAACAGTCGTCCGACGCTGCTGCGCGTCGAGCGGGGCGATCCGGGGGTCAGTCTTGGAGTCTATGCAACGGTGCTTTGGGTGCTGGGACTCGGAGACCGCGTCGGTCGTCTGGCGGCGACTGAAACCGACATCGTCGGGCTCATCCTTGAGGACGAGCGCCTGCCACAGCGTGTTTCGACTCGCCGACAGCGCAGCAATCGGCTCGGGGGGGAAGTCGCGGCGCCACAGGTTGAGCGGGATGCGGATGTATCCGGGGAGTCGGATCCGGCGATTCTCGACACAACTGTCGGGTGACTCGTGGTGTCCAACCTCGGACAACTTCTACAGGACGCGGATGACCATGCTCGAGGCGTTTCGTCAGGACGTGCGCTACACCCTGCGCGGACTTCGCGCGAAGCCGGGGTTCACCATTGCCGTCGTCCTTACCCTCGCGCTTGGAATAGGGGCAAACGCCGCGATGTTCGGCATCGTGGACCGGATGCTCTTTCGGCCGCCGCCGATGTTGCGCGATCCGCAAACGGCGCACCGCGTCTATTACTACTCGTCTTTTCGCGGAAAGGAGCGCGCGGCGGGGGGGTATCCGTACGCGCGCTACGTAGACTTGTCGAAGTTCACGACGTCGTTCAGCGGCACGGCTGCCTACACGCGGCGGGATCTCGCGGTGGGCGTTGGCGAGTCGGCTCGCGAGATGTCGATCGGCGCGGTGAGCGCGAGTTTCTTTTCGTTCTTTGACGCGCCCCCTGCGCTCGGCCGCTACTTTGCGGCCGGGGAAGACTTGCCGCCGGAGGGTCAGCCCGTTGTGGTGCTGAGTCACGCGTTCTGGAGCACACACTTCGGCGAGCGGAAGGATGCTCTGGGCAGCAAGGTACAAATCGGCCCAACGATCTTCACCGTAATCGGTGTCGCACCGGCCGGATTCGTCGGCCTGTGGCCCGACCAACCGCCAGTCGCGTTCATTCCGATCACCAACTTCGCCGGAACGCAGGCGCAGGGATTCCTTTGGCTGAAGAACGGCCTCACCTGGCCGAAGACGTACAGTTGGAGTTGGATGTCGATGGTGGTGCGACGCAAGCCTGGCGTGACGCTAGATCGCGCAAACGCCGACCTCACAAACGCGGCGCGGCAGAGCTATCTGCTTCAGCTCGAGGAACACAAAGGCAACACACCGATCGCGCTCGCCAAGCCGCACGCCATTGCCGCATCGATTCTCTCCGAGCGCGGACCGAATGAATCGAGCCTCGCGAAGGTGGCGACATGGGTGGGCGGCGTGTCGCTCGTGGTCCTGCTCATTGCCTGCGCGAATGTGGCGAATCTGCTGCTCGCCCGTGCGTTACGTCGGCGGCGCGAAGTGGCGGTTCGCATAGCGCTCGGCGTGAGTCGCGGGCGGCTCTTCTTCCAGTTGCTCACGGAAAGCGTACTGCTTGCGTGCATTGGCGGCGTTGCCGGATTGCTCGTGGCGCAGTGGGGTGGCGCGGCGCTGCGCGCGGTGCTTCTCACCACGTCGGCGCCGACGATGGTCTTCCGGGATCCGCGCACGGTGCTCTTCGCCGGCATCGCGGCGGTGGTCGTCGGTCTCCTGAGCGGCGTCGCGCCCATGTTGCAGACGTCGCGCGCCAACGAGAGCCTGGTGGACGATCTCAAATCGGGCGCGCGCGAAGGGACGAACGCGCGGTCGCGGCTCCGCGCCGTGTTGCTCGTGTTACAGGCGGCGTTGTCCGTGGTGCTCCTCGTGGGCGCCGGCCTGTTCGTGCGCAGCCTGGATCACGTTCGGTCGCTCCGTCTCGGATACGACGTGGACCAGGTGATGCTCGTCAACCTCAACATGCGCGGCGTGACGCTCGACAGCGCGCGCAAGGCGCAGCTCGACCAACGCCTACTCGATGCCGCGAAGACGATTCCCGGCGTCACGCATGCAAGCCTGAATGCCGCGGTGCCGTTCTGGAGCTCGTGGAGCGTAGGACTGTTCGTGCAGGGGATCGACACAACGAGCCGGCTTGGCCAATTCAATCTCAACTCGGTGAGCCCGGACTACTTCGCAACGTTCGGCACGCGCATCGTACGCGGGCGCGGGTTCGTCGATGGCGACTCTCCGCTCGCACCCAAGGTTGCCGTCGTGAGCCAGGGTATGGCAAAGACGCTCTGGCCGGGACGCGACGCGATCGGGCAATGCATGCGCGTCAACGCGGACACAGTGCCGTGCACGACGGTGGTGGGCGTCGCCGAGGACATCCGGCAGCAGAGCATCAGCAGCGACTCGGGCGTGTATATGTACTACCTGCCGGCGACGCAGTTCACGGCCAGGGGAGGATTGGCGCTCCGCGTGGTCGGCGACGCCAGCCATTCGGTTGATGCCGTACGCCGCCGCCTCCAGCGAGAAATGCCCGGTGCGTCGTACGTGACCACGACGCCGTTCCGAGAGATTGTCGGGTCCGTGACCAAGTCGTGGGAGCTGGGCGCCACGATGTTCGTTGCGTTCGGCCTGCTCGCGCTGGTGCTCGCCGCCGTGGGATTGTACAGCGTGATTGCCTACAACGTGGCGCAGCGGACGCACGAGATGGGTGTGCGTGTCGCGCTCGGGGCACAGGCCCGGGACGTGATTACGCTCGTGGTGCGCGACGGCGTGACGATCGGCGCCATCGGCCTGGCCGTTGGCGCGATCGCCGCGCTGTCTGCGGCGCGGTGGGTGAAGCCGCTCCTGTTCAACGAGTCGCCAAACGACCCGGTGGTGTTCGCGTTCGTGACGCTGACGCTGCTCACCGTCGTCATCGCGGCCAGTTGGATACCCGCGCGGCGAGCGTCGCGCGTCGATCCGCAGGTGGCGTTACGGACTGAGTGAGTCAACCCCCGCTGCTCAGCGGGCTTCTGTATCGCGGCGGGCGGAGGAGCGAGCGGCGTTCGCTCGACCACCTTGTTTGGATGCCACTCCCATTTCCCGCTCTGGCCGTCGGGCAAGCTCAGTTTCGGATGCTCTTTCGCCGGCGAGCGTGGCCCAGAATCCGTGACGCACTTTGAGCTGATTGTTCACGTCGTCCACGCCGAGCGCGTCCTCGGCGACGTATTCGGTGAGTCGCTTTTCGTGGCGGTCCTCGACGGTTCCCGTCAGCGTCACAATGCCATTCGCGACCTGCACCTCGACGTCTGAGGCATCGATGTCGGGATGGGCCATCAGTCGATCGCTGATCTCTTCCTTGATTCGTTCATCGGAGCGTCGATATCCCTTGGGACCGCGGCCGAAAAAGTGGCCGCCACGTTGCACGTCGGCCCATGCACCGAGGCTGTAATTGGGCGGTGCGGCAAATCCAAATCCTTCTGGGGTTGCTCTCCGGTGTGGAACGCCACCCGGCGACCGAATATCATCTATTTCGTAATCACCGTATTCGCGTTGATCACGAAACTCTGAGCGCCCCGATGCAGGGCCACGGGCCAGATCGCGATCGACGTCGGGACTGCTCTGAGCGTTGCGAGCGCTCTCACGGCCAGGCTTGCGGTTCGCCATAGCTACTCTCCTATAGATAGAGCTCCAGATAGAGGCTCTGGCGCTCAATGCTGCAAACGGTGTGCGCCGCGCGCGAAAACGAATGAATAGGCGGCGATGTTGATGCCGATGACCAACGTGCCCAGCGTCCATTGTATTGTCGCCGTGAGCCCGGCTGGATACAGCGCTCGCAGCAGGTAGTGCTCGACGAATCCGCCAGCGTAGCCAGCCTCGCCTGCCCGGGCGCGGAGCGCGTTCTCGAGCGGCGTGAGCGGGCAGACCCATCCGGCATACTCGATCAGTGCCCCCCAGACGGCACATGGGATGTGGAGCCACATTATCCGTCGCCATCGGGCTGCCAGAAACCCGCCGAGAACGACGAACGCCACAAACATTGAATGGAGCACGACGACGCAGCCCGCGAGCCAATGATAGACCATGTGTCGAGCACGCTACAGCAGAGTGGACTTTCAATCATCCTTACTCACGAGTCGGCATGCGAATCGCTTGCCGCAATTGGGCATCGGTTGGTTATCGGCTATCGGTTGTCGGATGGGATCCTACTGCCGCGGAGGTATGGTGACGCGCCGGCGCAGGTTGGCAAGCTCGATCGTGGCGCTGATCGCGATTGCACTGGGACTCCTGGCCGGCGTGCCGGTCCAAACGCGTGATCTCGGGCCGCACCCGCGCACCACGTTCGATTACCAGTCGGCCGTGTCGGCGATCATGCGACGGCGTGACGGCGAGGCGCGAACGGTCGTTCCATCGGGACGATCGGTGCTGCTCGCGCATGGACAGCGAACGCCGATTGCCGTGTTGCTCTTACACGGCTACACGAATTCGCCGCTCCAGTTCGATTCACTTGGCCGCATGCTGTATCGCGACGGCGCCAACGTGTACATCCCGCGGCTACCGCATCACGCCGAGCGCAATGACGGAGCGGGTCCGCTCGCGCGGATGACCGCCGAGGAGCTTCGGGCGGGCGCCGATTCAGCGATGGACATCGCGGACGCGCTTGGCGACACCGTTGTGGTCGCTGGGTTGAGCTTGGGTGGCACCATGGCGGCGTGGATCGCGCAATTCCGGCCCGATGCCGGGCGGGTCGTGATCATTGCGCCCCTGATGGCATTGGCGCGCGTTCCTGCGCTGCTCGACCGTCCGGTTCTGAATCTCGCGGTTCGCCTTCCGAACTTCACAGATCATAGTGCTCCGAATCCGTCGGAGCCGGACCGTGAGCTCGGATGGAGCACCCATGCGGTGGGGGAGATCCTGCGGCTCGGTCTGGCGGTGCGGAGAGCGTCCGCGGAAATGCCGTCCGCGTGCAGGCACATCGCCATTCTGCTGAATGCGCACGATCGCACCATTTCGGCGCGCCCGGTGCTGGCAATGGGTGGCCGATGGGCGAGACACGGCGCGGTCGTACAGATATACGAGCTGCCGTTGGCCCTGGGATTGCCGCACGACGTCATCGATCCGCGACAGCGGGTCCGGCGCCTGGATATCGTTTATCCGGTCATCGTCGCGCTCGTGCGTGGCCGTGAGCCAGGATCGATAAGTTCGAAGGCACGACAGAATGGATATCTCGCCGCTGACATCGCGATTGGCCGCACCCGCGGCACCCATCAACCAGGAGAACCTGCCATGGCCCTCAAGCTCAGCTCACCAGCGTTTTCGCCGAACGGTGAAATTCCGAAAGCCCACACCTGCAAAGGCGCGGGTACGGCGCCGCCTCTGACCTGGACAGGCGTGCCTGCGGGAACCAGAACTATCGCCCTCATAGTTGATGATCCCGATGCGCCCGATCCCAAGGCACCGAAGCGGACGTTTGTGCATTGGGTGGCGTACGACATTCCTGGAACGGCGACCAGTCTCGAGGACGGTGGCGCGGATCACCCGAAGTTCCGGGAGGGAGTGAACGATGCGCGCGGTCGCGGCTACACCGGACCCTGTCCGCCCATCGGCCGGCATCGGTACTTCTTCAAGCTGTACGCGCTCGATACCGCGCTGGGGGATCTCGGTGAGCCCACCAAGGCGGAGCTCGAACGAGCGATGAAGGATCACGTGTTGGATCACGCGGAGCTCATTGGAACATATGCACACGACGGCGACTGACGGGGCGCCACCCGCCGAGGCTTGCGGTAGCTTTCGGTGACGTACTCTGCAATCAAGGAGTTTGACATCTATCAACCACGGCGGAGTCCCATGGCCCGAGTAGCGCAGTTTCTTCCCATCCTATGTGTTGCACTGGGTGCCTGCCGGCTCACCACGGAGGCGCAGAACCACCTCGACGTGGTCCTGTCAGTCGATCGCGCGGTCGTGAGTCCATCCAATGATGTTGGGATAACTGTCCGGGTCACGAATCGCGGGCCTGGCTTCGCTCAGACGACAAATCCCCTCAGTTATGGCTGCGCTCGGGCGTACGTCATTCTCGACGAATCGGGAGGTGTGATACCGCTTCCCGATCGCGTATGCGGCATGAACCTCTACGCCGATCTAGACCTCGCGCCGGGCGACAGCGTGGTCATCCACGACCGCTGGTCCGCTGACAGGACCGATGGTGCGCACGGGGCGCTACCGGTGGCGTTGGGGCGATACCGTTTGGTCGCGCAGGTCTGGGGTGAGCAACGCGTACTGGCCAGCGATCCGGTCTCGGTGACGGTCGCAGCGCCTGAGTAGGCGTGGCGGCGGCGCGTCCCGATCGAGGGAGCGTTGGCCGGGGCAAGCGATCGGGACGACGGGTGATCGGTGATCGGTGATCAGTGGTCAGTGGTGAGTTGTCAGTCAGGTTACGGGCGCCGGGGTCCCTGGCTTGGAGGCAAATAGCGCCGGTCGGCGAGGTTCGAGTTTCCAGTTGTGAGTTGTGAGTTGTGAGTTTCTCGTGTCTCGTGTCTCGTGTCTCGTGTCTCGTGTCCCGTGTCATTAGGCCGCCGACCCGGTCTCCCCAGCCACGAGCCAGAGTATGAACACGGCCCCGCCGAGTGGTGAGTCAGCATTGGATGGCTCGTCCGCTGCTCCGAGCGTGATGTCGCCTCCCATCAACCGCGCGACGCGGCGGCTCACGGCGAGGCCGATTCCGTTTCCGGGAGCGATGTCGCTGGTTCCGGGCACGCGTGCGAATTCTTCGAATACGCGCTCGCGCCAGTCGGGCGGAATGCCCGGCCCGGAATCTTCAACGATCACGACTGACCAGGTGCGTCCGCCCCGCCGACGGCGTGCCACCGATGCGCGGATGTGGCCGCCGGGCTGGGTATACTTGCTCGCGTTGGAGAGCAGGTTGTCGACGATGTGCCGCACGCGCCCGGCATCGCCTGTGGCCCTGCATTCGGACGGCCCGGTGAACGCGATGCTCTGGTGCCTGGTACGGACGACGGGTGCATGGTCCTCGATCGCCGCGCGGACCAAAGCACAGAGCTCGATACTCCGCGCATCAAGCCGGATTTCGCCGGCCTCGCTCTGGGCGAGCGAGAGGAGGGAGCCCACGGTTTCGCTGGCAGTGCTCACCAGGCGCCGGACGCGGGCCAACGTGTCGCGCTGCTCCTCGGGCTTTGTGTATCCGTCGAGGCTGAGCTCGATGTACCCGAGCGCGGCGCTCAACGGATTTTGCAGGTCATGGGAAATGCCACGCATGAAGGCGCTCTTCTGCTCCATCGCCTGGGCGAGTGCGTGACGGTTTCGCTCTGCACGAACGGCGATGTCGACTGTCCGGCGGCCGGCCCGCACGAGTAGCACGCACGCGAGCAACGCGAGCGGAACGACAGCGGCAGGCAAGAGCACGTCCAGTTGTTCGGCGCTCCGCACCTGGTCGCGGGCCGCAACGCCGACCTGCTCCAAGCCGTCACTCAGACGGCTGGTGGCCGCGAGCGCGGCCACCCCGTCCGTGCGGGCCGTGTCGCGGTCGGCCGCGCCCGCCGGCCCTTGCCTCATGGCGTCCACATCATCGTGCCATCGCGTGGCGGCTTCGCGGTATTGAGCGAATTGTTCGACCGCGCCGGCGTTCGCGAAGCGCAACAGCGAGTCGAGCGCGAATGCATCGCCGTGCTCGACCTGTAATGACTTCTGATAGAAAGCATCCTCCGATGCGCGACCGGTCCCCGACTGCATGCCGACGGCGAACATCTCCTTCGAGAGCGAGGCCGACAGATCGGTGGCGCGGAGACGTGCCGGGTCGATGACGTCGCTGATCACCGTGCGAAGCCGGCGCGCGTGCAGGCTCACGAGGACCGGTGCCGCGGCCAGCAGGCCGAGCACGACGATCACCGCGATGAGCGGGAGCCACATGGCTCGCGTCGTTGGGACCGCTTGTTCCGACTGCTGGCCGCCAGCGTCCCGCGGAGTGTCGATCGTCATCTCAGGAGATACCCGCAGACCTCGCGCCAGTGCCCTGTCGCAACCGCAACGCCGGCCATTGTCAGACGGCCAGGCCATTGACAGCCAGCTATATTACTGCATAATTGTATAGTCAGATACTAGGTCATCCTGTCTTCCCGGACCGCTCGCAATGCCTCGATTCCCGATTGCGCTCGCCCTCACCGCCTTTGTCATCACGGTCGCGCCGCGCCACGCCGCCGCCCAGCTCACGCTGCGGCAGGCGTTCGGCCAGGCCGACCACGCCGCCTATGCCAATCGCGCCGCCGCCGGAAACGCCGACGCCCAGGCCGGCCAGACGCTCGCGCCGTTGAAGGGCATTCTGCCGACCGTCCGCTTCGAGGCCGGCTACATTCGCACGACGGACCCCATCGGCGCGTTCGGCATTGATCTGCGGCAGCGGATCGTCACCCCGGCGGACTTTGCACCGGACCGTCTCAACCACCCTGACGCGGTCGGGAACTACCAGGGCGGCATCGTGCTCGAGCAGCCAATCTTCAATGCCGACGCCTGGACCGGCCGTCGCGCCGCGACTCTCGCCGCTGGTGCCACACGCGCCGCCGAGGAGTGGACGCGACTCACGACGCGGGTGGATGTGGTGCGCGCGTATTATGGCGCGGTGCTCGCCTCGGAACGTGTGGCAACGCTTCAGGCTGCTGCACGCGCGGCTCACGCTCACGTGAATCAGGCCCAGTCCATGGTGCGCCAGGGGCTGGTCACCAACTCCGATGCGCTGCTCGCGTCGGTTCGTGCCGGCGACATCGACGCCCAGCTCGCCGAGGCGGAAGGCGCAGCAACGTCGGCGCGCCGTCAGCTCGCGGTCGTGCTCGGCGGGGACGGGACGCAATCTCCGACCGCCATCACGTCGCCCAATGCGCTGCCATCGGACGACCGCATCCGCGCCGTCGTATCGGCCGACACCGCGGTCATCCCTATCCAACCGCGTGCCGACGTCCGCGCCGCGACCACTGGGAGCGATGCGGCGCGGGCCGACGCCCTCCGCGCGCGCGCAGCGTATCTGCCGCGGATCAACTCCTTCGCGCGGTACGACTGGAATTCGGCGGCGCGTCTCTATGGTGGCGATAAGAACTGGACGGCGGGAGTGATGGCGTCCTGGAGTCTGTTCGCCGGAGCCGGCGACCTCGCTGACATGCAGACAACGAGCGGCCGCGCCGCAGCCGCGCAGGCGCAGGCCGACGGGGCCATGGCCCAAGCGCGTGTGGACGTGGAGCAGACGCGCACGGCGCTGGCGGTGGCACTCACGCGGCTCACGATCGCGGAACGTGGCGCGACCCAAAGCGCCGAAGCGCACCGCATTGTGGCGCGCAAGTACGACGGTGGATTGGCGAGTGTCGTGGAACTGCTCGACGCGCAAGCCACCGAGACACAGAGTGCGCTCGCGCTGTCGCAAGCGCGCTATGTGGCGATTACGGCCGCGGCGGAACGTCGCCGCGCCATCGGCGGCGACCCGGCGTCGCTCGCCGCGCTCGACGATTCGACCCCCGCAGTGGCCGCGTCCCCATCGCGGTGACCCGCACCGACATCACCAGGAATCTCTCATGACCATTCGACTTGATGGCTTCGCCGGCGGTGCGCTGCTCCTCGCCGCGGCTGCCTGTGGCTCCCCCGCTGCCAAGGCACCGCCGGTGGCGGCGAGCCGCGCGCCGGGCACCGTGTACGTGGTGAAGGACACGATCATGCAGGCGACGTTCGAGGCCGCCGGTGTGGCCCAGCCCATTCGCCAGGCGACGCTCAGTACGAAGCTGATGGGCACCGTGACCACGGTCGTGGTGAAGGAAGGCGATGCCGTGGGCGCCGGCCAGCCGCTGGTGCAGATCGACGCACGCGATCTGGTCGCCAAGCAATCGCAGGTGGCGGCATCGATCGCCGAGGCCGAGGCGATGCAGCGCGACGCGACGACCCAGGCCCGGCGCATTCGGGCTCTCTATGTCGACAGCGCCGCAACACGAGCGCAGCTCGATGGGGTCGAAACGGCGGTGGCTCGCGCCGATGCCGCCGTGCGTTCGGCGCACGCCGCGGCGGCCGAGGTGGAGGCTGCGACGACCTACGCGACGGTGCGCGCTCCGTTTGCCGGCACGGTGATCAAGCGGTTCGTCGATCCCGGCGCGTTTGCGGCGCCCGGTGCGCCGCTCATCACTGTGCTCGATGCATCGCAGCTCAGGATCGTGGCGAGTGCAACACCGAACGTGGCGCGCGGACTGCGCCGTGGCCAGACCATTGGAGCAACGATTGAAGGGCAGGCGGTCCATGCCGCGATTGAAGGAGTCGTGCCGGCCGCGGCGGGAAATCTCTACACCATCAACGCGATCGTGACAAACCCCGGCGGATCCATGCTTCCCGGCAGTACGGCGACGCTTGCACTGCCCCTTGGCCAACGATCGGCGATCATCGTGCCGGCGCGAGCGGTCACGCGCGAGGGCGATCTCACTGGTGTCACGGTGCGGACGGCGGCGGGTGACGAGACCCGCTGGATACGACTGGGCGTGCAGACCGGCGACGTGGTGCAGGTGAACTCCGGGCTGCGCGCGGGCGATCAGGTGATCGTGCCCGTGGCTGCTGCAGCGACTATTGCCGCGAGGAACTGACGATGGGCATTGCCGGCCGCATCGCGCAGGCATTCCTGCGCTCCAAGCTCACGCCGCTCATCACCATTGCGGCGTTGGCGGTTGGGGTACTCGGCATTCTCGCGACGCCGCGCGAGGAGGAGCCGCAAATCTCGGTGCCGATGATCGACGTCATCGCGGCAATGCCGGGCGCGTCGCCAAAGGAGACGGAGAATCTGCTGGCGCGTCCGATCGAGCAGCGCATGCTCGAGATTCCCGGCGTCGATCACGTGTACGTGATGTCGGGCGACGGGTACGCCATGGTGACCGTTCGATTCAAGGTTGGTGAAGACCAGGAGCGGAGCGTCACCAAGGTGCAGGCGAAGCTCGCCGGAGCAATGGACCAGGCGCCGGCGGGCGCGCTGCCACCCGTCGTCAAGCCGCATTCCATTGACGACGTGCCGGTGCTCGCGCTCACGCTGCACGGCACGCGATACGATGCAAACACCTTGCGTCAGATTGCGGTGCATCTCGAGGATGAGATCCGCACCGTGCCCGATGTGTCCGAGACGTTTGTGACCGGCGGACAGCCGAAGCAAATCCGAGTGACGCTGGATGCATCGCGGCTGGCGGCGAGCGGCGTCACGCCGGGCGAAGTGGCGATGGCGCTCAAGAGCGCCAACGCGCGGCTCCAGGCAGGCGATTTCGCGGACGCCAACCAGGTCTTTCGTGTTGCAGTGGGTGCGCCGCTCACGACGTCGGCCGACGTGGGCAGCGTGGTCGTGGGCGTACGAGCGGGCGCCCCGGTCTATGTTCGCAACGTTGCCGACGTGAGCGAGGATTTCGGCGAGCCGACGACGTACGTGTCGCACGAGGACCGGTCGGGCGCATCGGAGCCGGCCGTCACCATTGCCGTGGCCAAACGCAAGGGCGCGAATGCCACACGCGTCACCGAGGTCGTGCTCGAACGCGTCCACGCCGCCGAAGCGCGGCTCCTGCCGCCGGACGTCAAGCTCACGGTCACGCGTGACTATGGTGCGACGGCAGGGGAGAAGGCGCGCGAGCTGATTCTCCATCTCCTGATCGCCACGCTGTCGGTCACGCTGCTCATCTGGATCTTTCTCGGATGGCGCGAAGCCGCGGTCGTGCTCGTGGCTGTACCCGTGACGTTGGCGCTGACGCTGTTCGCCTATTACGCCCTTGGATACACGCTCAACCGCATCACGCTGTTCGCGCTCATCTTCTCGATTGGCATTCTGGTGGATGACGCGATCGTGGTGGTCGAGAACATCTATCGTCACCTGAAGATGGGCGACCGCACGCCCGAAGTGGCGGCGGTGGAGGCGGTGGACGAAGTGGGGAATCCAACGATCCTCGCGACGTTCACGGTGATCGCGGCAATCTTGCCGATGGCATTCGTATCGGGGATGATGGGGCCGTACATGCGGCCGATCCCGATTGGCGCGTCGTTCGCGATGCTCGCGTCACTCGCCGTGGCGTTCATCGTGACGCCCTATCTCGCCTATCGGCTCCTCAAGGGGCACGTGCACACGCCGGCCAAGGCGCACGACCGTGCGCACGAGGAAGAAGAGCGGTCGGGATTCGCGCGATTCTATGCGCGGATCATGACGCCGCTGATGGACCGCCCCGCACTGCGGCGGACCTTCTACGGAAGCATTGTCGGGTTGCTCGCCCTGTCGATGGGACTCGTGTTCTTGAAGGCGGTGAAAGTGAAGATGCTGCCATTCGACAACAAGAGTGAATTCCAAGTGGTGCTCGATCTTCCCGAGGGCACGACGCTCGAGACGACGAACGCGCTTGGACAGGAGATCGCACGGTATCTGCACAACGTGCCTGAGGTCCTGAGCACGGAAGTCTACGCAGGCACCGCGGCGCCGTTCAATTTCAACGGACTCGTGCGGCACTATTTCATGCGCGCCGGTCCGAATGTCGCCGACGTGCAGGTGAACCTGCTCCCGAAGGGCGACCGCTCGCGGCAGAGCCACGCCATTGCCGTTGCCGTGCGCCCCGGCATCGATTCGATCGCTCGCCGCTACGACGCGTCGGCGAAGGTGGCAGAGATTCCTCCTGGCCCGCCCGTGTTGTCGACGCTCGTCGCCGAGGTCTACGCGGCGAACGACTCGGTGAGGCTCGAGGCGGCGCGCGACGTGAAGCGCGTGTTCGAAACGACGCCTGGCGTGGTGGACGTGGACTGGACGGTCGAGGCGCCACAGCAGCAGCGCACGTTCCGCGTCGATCGTGTGCGTGCGGCGGAGGCGGGGGCGAGCGTGGAACAGATTACGCAGACGCTCTATCTCGCGCTGTCCGGCGCCGCGTCTGGTATTGCCAGCTCGCCAACGGCCCGAGAGGGCACAGCCATCGTGCCGCGCTTGCCGCTGGCGCAACGCTCGTCGGTCGATGCCCTCCTGGCGCTCCCGATCGCGACGGCAACGGGACCGCAGCCGTTGGCCCGCTTCGTCACCGTGGTGTCCGGCACCATCGAGAGCAGTCGCATCCGCAAGGATCTGCGACCAGCGATCTATGTGACCGGCGACGTGGCCGGTCAGATCGAGTCGCCGGTGTATGCGATTCTCACAATGAACAAGCGCCTCGACAGCATTCGCGTGAACGGCGCGCAGATCGCGCGCTACAACGCGGTGGCACCAAGTCGGCTCGATGAGACGGCGATCAAGTGGGATGGCGAGTGGCAAGTGACGATCGAGGTATTCCGCGATCTTGGGCTCGCGTTCGCCATCGTGCTGGTGCTCATCTACGTGCTGGTGGTGGGCTGGTTCCAGTCGTTCAAGGTACCGCTGGTGATCATGGCACCCATTCCGCTCACCCTGATCGGCATTTTGCCCGGGCACGCGATCAGCGGTGCGTTCTTCACTGCCACGTCGATGATTGGCATGATCGCGCTCGCCGGCATCATCGTGCGGAACTCGATTCTGCTGGTGGACTTCATCCAGCTTGCCGAGGCGCGCGGCCGGCCGTTGCGGGAAGCGGTGCTGGAGGCTGGCGCCGTTCGCTTTCGTCCCATTGCGCTCACGGCGGCCGCCGTGGTCGTGGGCGGCCTGGTGATGGTGCTCGATCCGATCTTCCAGGGCCTCGCCGTAGCGCTGATGAGTGGCGCGGTAGTGGCCACGCTGCTGACGATGATCGTTGTTCCAATTCTCTACTGGGAGCTGCGCCGGCGCGAGCCGGTGGCTCCACGCGAGGCACTGATCGATGAAGATGCTGATGGTGGTGTACAGCGGCTCGCAGCCGCATCGGATTTCGTCACTGCTTGATCGGCATCACGCCGGTGGCTACACGGAATTCCGCAATACGCACGGCGTGGGCAGCAGCGGACGACGTGATGGGTCGCGCGCCTGGCCCGGCGAGTCGACGCTGTGGATCAGCGTGACCCCGGAAGCGCAGTCCGCCGAGTTAGTGACCACGCTCCGCGACGAAAGTGCACGGTTACCCGCCGGCGAGCGGCTGCACGTTGCCGTACTCCCGACAGACACGTTCTTCTAACCTCGAGGATATCCCAATGTGCGATGACCGCATCATTCGCCGTTTCGCCGGCGTGTTCATCCTTGCGTCGCTGGCGCTGGGTTGGTGGGTCCACCCGGCGTGGCTGCTGTTCACGGCGTTCGTCGGGGCGAATCTGCTGCAATACAGTTTTACGGATATGTGCCCGCTCGAGCGCGTGCTCGGACGATTCGGCGCGTTCGGGTGTCGGCGCCGCTGAGTGTGGCGTGGTGAGACCCCTGGCGGACAGTTCCAGTCGAGATGGTAGATTGACCGCCACGCGCAACGGGAGACTGAAATGATTTCACAGACGACGCGCTACGGCCTCAGCACGAACATTCCACTGGCGTACGCGGCGGCGACGGCTCGCACGAAGGAGGCGCTTGCCGCCGAGGGATTCGGCGTGCTCTGCGAGATCGACATGGCGGCAACGATGAAGAAGAAGCTCGGTGTCGATTTCCGTCCATACGTCATTCTGGGCGCATGCAATCCGCCGCTCGCCCATCGCGCGTTGAGCGCCGAGCTCGACATTGGGTTGCTGCTTCCGTGCAATGTCGTGGTGTACGCGGATGACGATCCGGCGCGCAGCATTGTGGCGGTGATGGATCCAGTGGAAGCTCTGCAGTTGGCCGGTAACGAGTCGATCCGGCCAATTGCCGAGGACGTACGCGCGCGGATGGTGCGGGTGCTCCAGGCGCTCGATCAGGGCGCGACCTGAGACGCGGGACACGGGACATCCGGCTTCCACCCACGCAGCGGGGGCGGAAGCCGGATAGGCACCGGCTCGCCGGAGCGTGATCGTTTGGGCTCAACGAGGAGGAGCCGAATGAGAGATCCAGCGATCATGGTGCTTGGCGTGGCCGCGTTGTTCGCGGCGTGTGGAAGGGCGAACCAGGGCGAACGGCAGAGCGCGGCGCAACAGGGTACCGCGAGTGGTGAAGTGAGCGCCGCCGACATCGCGCGGCCGTTGACCGCGCCCGAATTGGCGATGTTCGCGAAACTGCCGGCTACCATGGCGGCACCGGGCGCGGCGCCGACACCAGCGCAGATAGAGCTCGGACGAACGCTGTACCACGAGACGGTGTTGTCGGATGGGCACGACGTCTCCTGCAACACGTGCCATCCGCTGAACGGGTACGGGGCCGACGGTCGGAAGGTGAGCTTTGGCGATCTCGGCCATGCCGGCAATCGCAACGCGCCGACGGTGTACAATGCCGCGGGACAGGTCGCGCAATTCTGGGATGGCCGCGCCGCCACGGTCGAGGAGCAGGCGAAGGGCCCGATTCTCAACCCGGCCGAGATGGCGATGCCGGATTCGGCAGCCGTACTCGCACACATGCGGGGGTCGGCGACGTACCAGGCTGCCTTCAGACGTGCGTTCCCCAACGACGCGCAGCCGGTCACGTACGATAATGTCGGCCGCGCGATCGGCGCGTTCGAGCGCGGACTGGTGACGCCGTCGCGTTGGGATGCCTACGTCGGTGGCAAAGAGGGGGCGTTGAGTCCAGAGGAGGTGCGCGGGCTCACGATGTTCGTTCGCACGGGCTGTACGGCCTGTCACGCCGGCCCCTACGTTGGCGGACAGACGTTCCAGAAGCTTGGACTCGTGAAGCCATGGCCGGCGCTCACCGACAGTGGCCGCATCCGCGTGACGGGGCAGCCGGCGGATCTCTACGTGTTCAAGGTGGCGTTGTTGAGAAACGTCGAGAAGACCGGACCGTACCTGCACGATGGGTCGATCGCGTCGCTCGATTCGGCCATCCTGCTCATGGCGCGCCATCAACTGGGACGCGAGTTAACGAGCACGCAAGTGCGGGACATTCACACCTGGCTCGGCACGTTGACCGGTGCCATCCCAGCGGAGTACATCGCGCAACCGCAGAAACCAGCGCCGCGGTAAGGCGCGCTGCATGTTCCGGCGCCGCGCCGGCCCAGGGTTCGCCGGTGCGGCGTAAGGGAAGTTCCGGCTAGTATTCAACTGTATAGTCATATAGATTCCTTCGTGCCACGCTCATTCGTTGCCCGGAGGGCATGATGACTACACCACGTGTTCGCGCTCCAATCGTTGTGACGCATCAGGAGGGGGTGCGGTTCGCCGCCCAGGTGGGGTCGCACCAACTCATCGTCGATCAGCCAGTACGCGCCGGCGGCGGCGACGCCGGTCCGTCACCGATCGAACTGCTCGGCGCATCGCTCGGCACATGTATCGCGCTCTACGTGCAGCAGTTCTGCGTGGCGCGTGGACTGTCGCACGCGGGCTTGCGCGTAGAGGTCGAAACGGTAGGCGCGGCCAATCCGCACCGGATCGGGAAATTCGTCGCGCGCGTCATTCTACCGCTGGGCGTACCCGAGCACTATGTGAGCATGCTCGAGAGCGTCGCCCGCAGTTGCCCGGCTCACAACACCTTGTCGCGCGGAGCGGAGGTCGCGGTGCTGATCGAGGCGCCGGTGGGGACGGGGGCTGGCGTCTAAGGGACACCAGACACGGGACACGGGACACGGTTGCCGTATGAAGGCATGTAGTCCGACTATATTGGCATACAGTACTCTCCTGGGAGACGCGAACGTGACGCACGCCAAGTTGACGCCCGATGTGCTGGGGTTGGTCGCCGAGCGATTCAAGGCGCTCTCTGAGCCGGCGCGGCTCCAGATTCTCAGCGCGCTGCGCGATGGCGAGATGACGGTCACCGACGTGGTCGATTCGACCGGTCTTGGGCAGGCCAATGCGTCCAAGCACCTCCAGTTCCTCTTTTCAGCGGGGTTCGTCGATCGCCGCAAAGAGGGACTCTTCGTGTATTACACGCTGGCTGGAAAGGACGTATTCCGGCTGTGCGACATCATGTGCGGCCGTCTGGAGCAAGAGTCGGCTGCCAGGCGGAAGACGCTGAGCGCCCGCTGAGCGCGCTAGTTTCAGTCCATGACCACCTTCTTGTTGATGCGCCACGGCGCGTGTGATCCGATTGGTCGGTACCTCGCCGGTCGTTCGCCCGGGGTTCGTCTCAATACGGAAGGCGTGCGACAAGCCAAGCGGCTTGCCGAATGGCTCGCGCCGCTGGCGCCAGACGCGATCTATTCGAGTCCTCTGGAGCGAACGCTGGAGACTGTGGCACCGCTCGCCGCCAGTCTCGGCCTCGACGTGTGCCAAGTGCCGGCGCTGATCGAGCTCGATTTCGGCGAGTGGACAGGGAAGACGTTCGTCGAATTGGAGCAGGATCCTAGGTGGACGCAGTTTCGCACCCGGCGGAGCGCGACGCGAATACCAGGCGGCGAGATCATTGGGGAAGTCCAGGATCGGGCAGTCGCTGCGCTCCGCGTCATTCAGAGCGCGCACCCGAGTGGGCGCGTGGTGGTGTGTTCTCACGGTGACGTTCTTCGATCGATCGTCTGCTGGGGACTCAATGTTGGGCTCGACGATCTGCTGCGCTTTGACGTGTCGCCAGCATCGGTGACTACGCTCGAGCTGAACGAGAGGGCACCGAAATTCGGTGTGCTCAACTGGCGGGGTCCGTCTCCGCTCTGAGTCGCGTCACGGCTGAGTTGCAGTGAACGCAGTCGGAACGTGTCTTGCAACCGCCTAGGTTCGTTCGTGAGCGCTGGTTGCAGCGCCCTCACGCCGACACCCGGACGCAGACTCATGGCGCAAATCACGACCGTTGGTCGTTTGCTCAACGAACTCCACCGAGAATCGCCGGCGGTGTTCGGTGCCGCCATTCATGCCGCCGGTGTGCCCGTTGAACGCGCGGACGCGGCACGGATTGGAACCCTGCGACTCACGCTATCCGAGCAGCTTCGCCTGTCGGAAGCATCGGCAATCGTGCTGCCGCGCCTGACGCGCAACGCGCATCGGCTGCGCGGGCAAGTCCTGGCCGCGCGAAACTACGAAGCCGCCGCGTTTGTCCAGCGGCACCGCGATTCGCCTGCGGTGCGGTGGGAAGCCGCGGCCATGCTGCGGCGCTGAGTCGCGCGCCCGACCCGCGATGACTGCCCGACCGTACGGAGTGGTGGAGATTGCCGCGCCGTTCACCGCGCGGCTCAAGACACGGCTCGACCGGGCGGTCGCACAGGCTGTGCTCAGCCCCACGCGCGCGATGCCGACGCTACGTCGTGCCGTGCTCGTCGCTGCCGCCGAGCTGCGCCAACGCGGGTTGGCGCAAGACGAAATTACCGCGCTATTCTATCGGCTCGTCGAGGACGTGGTGCGCTTGCGTGGACTCGACACGCGCTCGATCGTATCCGGCCAACCACGATGGGCCCAGGTTCGAACGCGCGTAGCCGAGTGGTGCCGGAGCGGGGACACGTGACAGGGGGGACACGGGACATTTAACGCTTCGGCCGTACCACCACCGTGCAGCGCGAGACGCATACTGGGCGGCCTTCCTCATCATTGATCCGCACATCCCAGACGTGCGTGGTGCGACCGACGAAGATTGGTGTTGCGGTGGCCGTGACGATCCCGTCTGATTTTGCGCGGAGATGGTTGGCGTTGATCTCCAGTCCGATCGCCACGAATTTGCCGCGATCGAGGTTCGCTGCCGCGCCGAGTGAGGCGACAGTTTCGGCCAGCGCCACCGACGCGCCGCCGTGGAGAATCCCCACCGGCTGCCGCGTGCGATCATTCACGGGCATGGTCGCGACAACGCGCGACGGCGTGAGCTCGAGCACGTCGATTCCGAGCGTGTCGGCGAGACCGCGATCGTCCAGCTTTTGAAGCTGCGCGAGGAACGGGATAGAGTCCGAAGTGGTCATGCCTGCAATCTCGGCGGAAACTGGCCGCACGGCTACTTGGCTCGCTGTTGTTTACGAGCGCCGCTTCTCGAATCCGCTGACCTTCTCCAGTCGCCGTAAATGCCGCGTGGCGCCGGAGAACTCGGCGCGCAGAAACGCACCGACAAGCTCGGTGGCGAGCGACGGTCCGATCACGCGCGCACCGATGGTGAGCACGTTCATCGCGTCGTCCTCCACACCCTGGTGGGCCGAGAACGTGTCGTGGCAGAGCCCCGACCGGATGCCGGTGAACTTGTTCGCGGCGACCGACGCGCCCACCCCGCTGCCGCAAATGAGAATGCCGCGGTGGGCGCGCGCTTCGAGTAGCGCATGGGCCACGGCAAAGGCGAAATCGGGGTAGTCGTCATCCGGTGTCAGCTCGAACGCGCCGCAGTCGAGCACCTCGTGGCCGGCGTTGCGCACCGATTCCACGATCGTGCTCTTGAGCGTGAAGCCGGCGTGGTCGGTACCTATAGCAATGATCATGACCGCTCCGTCAGATAGAGCATATCGCGAGTTTCCAGATCCCGAAATGCAACACCGACGATTGCCCCATTAACCTGGGCAATGCGGCATTGGACAGGGCGACCGCAACCCCGAAAGCGATCATGGGGAGTCTCATTCGGGCGAATATTAGATCCCGTGACGCGCGTTACAAGCAGATCCTTGTTGCGTTCGGCATAATTCACTCGTTTAGCAGCGGGGCGATGCGGCTCCTGGTTTCGCCTTTCTTAGAGGCTCACCATGTCGCTTTCCCTGCAAGAACCAGTTGCATCCAGCGCCACCGCCGTCCTCCCGTTGACTGCGCGGCGTGAACGTCTCAAGTTCGCGGACTTCAGCTTCACGCGAAGCCCCGCCGGGCAGTGCTCGGCGGCGGTCTCGCTGGAGTGGGATGCAAGTGTGTACACCGGTTCCGCATCCGGGCAGTCCAGCCCGTTGGGCGACTTCCGCGTGGCGGCCGAAGCGGCGCTCCGTGCACTCGAGAACTTCGCCAGGGGTGCCATGCATTTCGAGCTCCTTGCTGTGAAACATGTCCGCGCGTTCGACGCGAACCTGCTCATTGTGTCGGTTACTCTGCGCGAGGACGCGCAGTTGACCCGGCTGGTGGGATGCTATCTGGCGGAGACCGACACGCGTCGGGGCGCGGCGATGGCTGTGCTGAACGCGACAAATCGCGTGCTGGGTAATTACGTTGCGATGCGATAGGTGATAGGCGACAGATGATGCGAGGCGGGAGTTGATGTCGCGTCGCTCATCGTCGGGCTTGTTGATCGCCGCCCTCGCAGGGCGGCGATTGTCGTTTTCAGGGAGGGAGCGTAGTGACGAAGCGCACATTGCCGGCTGTTGCGGCCATCGTATTTGCTGCGGCCTGCGTCCGGCAGCAGCCCGGGGTTCCACAACCCGTTCTGGTCCCAGCCGTTTCGTCAGCTCCAGCCACCGTAGTGCAGGAAGGGACTCCGGTTGTCCCCTTGTCTGCTCGGGCTCCGGATCCAGCGGCTGTCGCGGTGGCGCCAATGGCCGACTCCGTCCACGTGACCTCCACCGACATCACGCGGCGCGCGGTCGAGGTCTTTGGCGAAGACAAGGGAGTGAATGCTCCGGCGATCGCGGATTCGGCGGTCGACACGCCGTCGTGGGACATCGAGGTCCGATCGTACGAGTCCACCGACCGGGTGGAGCACTACGTCCACGTGTTCAGCGGCGTGGCGAAGGAGCGGATTACCGAACAACTCGAGCGTGGAACACGGTTCGAGCCGATGATCCGGACCAAGATGCGCGAAGGTGGCCTACCGGAGGACATGTACTATCTGGCTCTCATCGAGAGCGGATTTGACCCGAACGCGTACTCGCGTGCGGCCGCCGTCGGCATGTGGCAGTTCATGACGTCGACCGCGCGCGACATGGGCATGCGCGTCGACTGGTGGGTTGACGAACGGCGAGATCCGATGCGTTCCACCGTTGCCGCCGTTCGCTTCATCAAGGGTCTGCGGGAGCAATTCGGGTCGCTGTATCTGGCGGCGGCGGCGTACAATGGCGGACCCGGGCGTGTGGCGCGCGGACTGTCGCGCTATGCCGATGACCTGGAAGGCACCACGGGGGACGATCTGTTTTTCGCACTCGCCGAGAAGGACTATTTGCGAAATGAGACTCGGGAGTACGTACCGCAACTGATCGCCGTCGCGCTCATCGCCAAGGAGCCTGGCCGGTACGGCATGACCGTGCGTCCGGAATCGCCATTTCGCTACGACTCGGTGCGAGTCGGCCCGTCAACACCTCTGGCTGCCGTGGCACATGCGGCGCGTGCCAAGGTATCGGAGATCCAGGAACTGAATCCGCACGTGCTGCGCGGGGTCACGCCGCCAAAGGACTCGTTCTTCATCCGCATTCCTGAAGGGATGGCGGACAGCTTTCCGCTGGCGTTCGCCGACCTGCCGAAGAGCGAGCGAGTGGGACTCCACACCGTGGAGTCCCAGAAGGGGCAGAGCCTCGCCACGATAGGGCGACACGACGGCATTACCGCACGACAGCTCGCGCGGTACAACCCCAAACTACGCGTGTTGAAGAGCGGCAATCTCGCCGCCGGTCAGTCAGTGGTGGTGCCCACACTCGCTGTTGCGACCGCGGCTGCGTCCGTCCCCGATCCGTCCATCGAGCGTTACTCGAGCTCGCATGCCGCCACGACGCACATCGTGAAGTCCGGAGAGACGCTGAGCGGCATTGCAAAGAAGTACCATACGACGACGGCTTCGCTGATGAAGGCGAATGGGCTGCGCCGCGCGCTGATCTTCTCCGGCCAGTCGTTGGTGGTGGGAAAGCGGTCAAGTAAGACCATTGCCACAACGACTGCCCGGACAAAGAAAACGGGCGCCGCGAAGAAGCACGGCGCTCGTTGATGTACTGGCTGGGCTGATCTACTGTATCAGCCCCTTGCCCTTGTATCCCTGGAGAACGGAGAGATCGTATCCGTTTCCCGGATTCACACCGGCGTGTACGTCCCGCCACACCGCGTCCTCCCCTCTATTGTACGCCAGCAATGCGAGCCGAACGTCGCCCTTGTACTGATCGAGCAGGTTCCGAAGGTAGCGGAAGCCGACTCTCAGGTTCGTCTTGGGGTTGAACAGGTCATCGCGCGTCACGCCCTTCTCCCACCGGCGCGCCGTACCGGGCATGAGCTGCGTCAGCCCGATCGCACCGACCTTGCTCACCGCATGCGTGTTGAATTCGCTTTCCAGCCGAACCAGGCGGTAGGCCAACTCGGGATCGATCCCTTCACGGAGCGAAGCGTCGAACACGATGCCGGACAAGCCAGCCGTGATACCGAACCGATTCGAATACTCCATGATCTTGTCAGCCCGCTCGAACTGAGCGCGGACGAGACTCAGTTCGCCCTTGGTCGTTTCGAGCTCTTGGAGCAGCGCCCGGGAATCGCCCCTCGAAAAGAACGAGTGGCTCTCGGTCACCGCAGGCTCGGCGTTCGCCGGAGTGGACTTGCGGATGGCCAGGACGATCATCGTCACGACCACCGAGGCTCCTACGAAGAGCATCTGTCTGATGCGTCTCCGTCGCCTGGCCGCATCACCCCGGTGGACGTACGTCCCACGTAGGTTGCGCATAAGTCTCTCTTTGGCAACAGGTTAACGCAGTACTACTTCGTACTGCCGGACTCAGGATAAGGGGCAGGCCCTGTGCCATCAACTCTTGCGTAATCGCCGCGCGCCCCTCCGGACTTTTCCGCCAGCGATATATCGGAGATTTCCATCGACCGATCCACCGCTTTTGCCATGTCATAAACCGTGAGTAGCGCGACCGAAACCGCCGTCAGCGCCTCCATTTCAACGCCAGTTCTCCCGGTGGTTCTCACCGTCGCCTCAGCCCGTACGCCCGGGAGCGTCTCGTCGGTGGTCAGCGCCACCTGGATGTCGGTCAATGGCAGTGGATGACACAGAGGGATCAAGTCCGCCGTGCGCTTGGCGGCCATGACGGCGGCAATCCGCGCGACACCGAGCACGTCTCCCTTTTTGAGCTGAGCTCCAATGATGGCAGTGAGGGTTGCGTGCGACATCCGGATGACACCTGTGGCGCGTGCG
Source organism: uncultured Gemmatimonadaceae bacterium (assembly GCA_963817955.1). Lineage (GTDB taxonomy): Bacteria > Gemmatimonadota > Gemmatimonadetes > Gemmatimonadales > Gemmatimonadaceae > JAQBQB01. The sequence continues at coordinate 244,158 of CAWFQK010000002.1, read as the reverse complement.
CAACGATCGGTGGCGTTTTTGTGGGATACATCCACCATATGTGCCTCACCGGAATCCCCTACATGCGTCAGTTTTTCACTCATCGCATGAGAGGGGCGATTTGGTTGAGGAGCGAGGCCGTGACCAGCTGGGGATTGACGTTACCGCCTGCGCGCTCCTTGGCGGTCTCGACGGCATCGATGGCCTTCGCTGCGCCAGCGGCCTCGGAGTCTTTCCCGTTTTGGGCCGCGGATCGTGATCGCTCGTGGAGAAGGACGGTGAGTGCATCGAGGGTGTCGCTGAATTTGCCGCGGGCGCCAGTCGCGCCCTGCGAGAGCGCCGCACGCATTCGCGTTCCGCGGTCTGGCGCAGCTGCCGCGTCGAGCAGTCGTTTGGCCTGGTCAAGAGCGGCCTGCCAAGTGTTGCGTCCCACGAGCCGACCCGGCGCGCCACCAGCGAGCAGTACCAACTCGTCGAGATCCCGGTTGCCGGAGAAGTCCAGCTGCGAACGCACCGTTTCATTGCCCAGAAACGCCCGGACATCACTGGCGGCGAGTGGGGGGACGCGGACCGAAACGACTCGGGACCGAATGGTGGGAAGCAGTGCGCCCGGCTCGCTGGACGTCAACAAGATATTCGTGTTCGCCGGCGGCTCCTCGAGGAGTTTGAGGAAGGCGTTGGCCGCCTGATCCGAGCCTTCTTGGGCCACCATACGCTCGGCGTCGCCAATCACGAACACCTTGCGCCTACCCATCGCCGGCGACATCACAGCCGTGCGCACCACCGCTCGGACGGTGGCGACGAATATGGCTTCGTCACCGCCCGGCGCTTCGTACACGCCTCCGTTTTCCATGCGTTCGGCGATTGCGTCGGCGAGGTCCTGCTTTACGTCGTCCGGGTCCGGGTCCGAATCCTTGAGCCGTGGACGAGGAAAGATCCAGTGCAAGTCGGGATGGTGGAGCTCGGCGGCCATGTGGCACGACTTGCAGCTGCCGCACGGGGCGGCGTCTGGCTGCTCGCACACCAGAAGGCGCGCGATCCAGAGGGCGATCTGCTGTTTGCCGACGCCACGCGGGCCCTGTAGCAGAAGACTGGCCGGCAACGTCTGATGCGCGACGGCTTCGCGCAGACGGTCGCGCAGCGCTGAGTGGCCGTAAAGCGGAAGGAGAGGCACGTTTGAAGATAGAGGCGCGCCGCCGTGTCGGCCAACTGTGCCACTCGGGGCTGCAGCGGCGTTGTGGGGGTGGGGGTAGGGGTGGGGGGGGAGCGGCTGCCGTTGCCGACCAGAGGGTTTGCGCGTACGCTGATACGTCACGGAACCCCCACGAGAATGCAATTGCTCCGGCCCTTCAGCACCGCGCTGCTCGCCATGACGGCTGCTTCAACGATGCTTTCCGCGCAGCGTGCGCGCGCACGAGACCTGGGTGTCAAGCCTGGGGTGTTCACTCCCGGACGGTACAACGCCATCACCGACGTGGCCGGAGTGAAGGTCGGCCAGACCACCGTCATTCAGGGTGACTCGGTGCGTACCGGGGTCACCGCCATTCTCCCGCACGCCGGAAACATGTTCCGCGAACGCGTCCCCGCGGCGCTTCACGTCGGAAACGGGTTCGGCAAGATGACGGGGGTGACGCAGCTGCGCGAACTCGGCGAACTGGAAACGCCGATTCTTCTGACGTGCACGCTCTGCGTATGGAAGGCGGCTGACGCCATGGTCGCCTGGATGCTCGAGCAGCCGGGGATGGAGAATGTCCGTTCGCTGAATCCGGTCGTCGCCGAGACCAATGATGGAACGCTCAACGACATTCGCTCCCGTCCGATCACCGCGGAGCAGGTGCGTGCGGCCCTGACGTCGGCTGCGAGTGGTCCGGTGGCCGAAGGCAGTGTGGGCGCGGGCACCGGGACGGTCGCGTTTGGGTGGAAGGGAGGAATCGGGACGTCATCGCGCGTGCTGCCGCCGTCGCTCGGCGGCTACACGATTGGTGTGCTGACGCAGACGAACTTCGGCGGAATCCTGCAGGTGCTCGGTGCGCCGGTGGGGAGGGAGCTCGGGCAGTATGCGTTCAAGCGAGAAGCGGAGTCGCCGGGCGAGCGCGGGGACGGATCGTGCGTGATGGTCATTGCCACCGACGCGCCGCTGTCGGATCGCAATCTCGGACGGTTGGCGGCCCGCGCGATCATGGGCCTGGCGCGAACTGGATCGTCGGCGTCGAACGGATCCGGTGACTACGTGATTGCGTTCTCGACGAGCGAGCGGGTTCGCCGGGCGGTTACGGCGACGCGTCTGACGACGGAAGAGCTGGCGAACGAACAGATGTCGGGGTTGTTCGAGGCCGCGGTGGAAGCCACCGAAGAGGCGATCTACAACTCGATGTTCCAGGCGACGACGACCCGGGCCAATGGCCACACGGTGGACGCGATTCCGTTGGACAAGGTGAAGGCGATTCTGGCGAAGTACAAAGTGAGCGAGCGGTAGCGATCGCCTGAACGCGCCGCGGCTGAGCCGGAACCCGGCATAATTCGTGAGGGTTCAGGAGATCGACACCAGACTCGAGGCGTAGTTATGAGGGACAAGCGACCTGACCAAGATCACCTGGACCGTAGTGACGCAGGTGACATGAGTGATACACAGCCGAGCGACGGGCGGAGCCGGGAGAAGAAGCTCAAGAGCAAGGGCGGGAAGCAGGAGCGCTCGGGCGGCATGAGCGACGATGCGCGGATAGACGAGCAGTCGGACGAGAGCTTCCCGGCCAGCGATCCGCCTCAGCAGCCGTAAGAAAACTTTGTAATGCAAAGTACTTGACTCTGATTGGCGTGGGCGGTTAACCTACGCCAATCATGGCTCCCGTCACTCCGCTGCGGCCCCGCCGCTCCGATCCGCCGGAAATGCAGGCGCGCGCGATGGACAATCTGCGCTTCATCCGCGGCATGATGGAGCGCGCCGCCACGTTCACCGCTGTGTCCGGGTGGGGACAGGTGGCGATCGGGATGACGGCGGTTGGCGCGGCGTTCGTGAGTTCACGGCAGACGTTGCCCTGGGCGTGGGTGGCCACCTGGCTGGCGGAAGCCGGCATCGCGGCGGGCCTCTCGGTCGCGTCGATGACGCTCAAGTCCCACGCGGCGAACATGCCGCTGCTGTCGGGACCAATGAGAAAGCTCGTATTGAGCTTCTCGCCAGCGATGATCGTGGGAGCGGTGCTGACCGCGGTGCTCGTCCAGCACGAACTGTACGCGTTTTTGCCGGGCATCTGGATGCTGCTGTACGGGGCGGCCGTCGTGAGCGCCGGCACGTATTCCGTGCGCAGCGTTCCCGTCATGGGCGCGGTCTTCATGCTGTTGGGCACCGTGGCACTCCTGGCGCCGCCGGCGTGGACCACAGGATTGATGGTCGCGGCGTTCGGCGGCTTGCACGTGGTATTCGGGCTCTGGATCGCACGGAGGCACGGTGGCTAAACCCCAACGCAAGCGGCGGCCGGACGCGCACGACAAGGAAGTGGGGGGAGCCTTGCGGACCGTTCGCGGCCGGGCTCCGTCCGAGGGCCCATTGGCGCTCGACCGGTTGATTCACGAGCGACTCCGACTCGGCATCCTGAGCGCGCTCGCGGTCAACGAATCGCTCAGCTTCAACGATCTGAAAAAGCTCATGCAGACGACGGACGGCAATCTCAGCGTCCACGCCCGGAAGCTCGAGGAAGCCGAGTACATTGCGTGCACCAAGACGTTCGAGGGGCGCATGCCGAAGACGGAGTATACGATCACGTCGTTTGGCCGCCGAGCCCTCGACCGGTATCTCAATCACATGGAAGCTCTCATTCGGGCGACGCGCGAGCGTTGACGCCGCGCCACTTCTTCGGCTCTCTCTCTCATGCAGCGATCACTCGCGGTCCCGTCGCCGGATAGCGGCATTCATGTCGGGATCATCATGGATGGCAACGGTCGCTGGGCCGGCGCGCGCGGTATGCCGCGCACGGCGGGTCACAGTGCCGGCGTGCGCACGGCGCGCAAGATCGTCGAAGCCGCGACGCGGACGGATGTCGCCACGTTGACCATCTACGCGTTCTCGTCGGACAACTGGAGGCGCCCGACGCGGGAGGTCGGCGCGCTGATGCGTCTGCTGCGACGTTCGCTCCGCGTGGAGGCGAAGCGCTGTCTCGAGAATGGGGTGCGTCTCACGATCATCGGGCGCCGCGACCGCCTTCCCACGGCGCTGGTCGTCGCGATCCAGGAAGCAGAGGCGCTGACGGCGCACGGACGCAACCTGCACTTGCGGGTGGCCATCGATTACTCGGCGCGCGAATCGATCATGCAGGCCGCGACGCTGGCCAGCGGAGAAGTGCATACGCGCGAGCGATTCGCTCGCCTCCTCGCGCAGGTGAACCACGATCCGTTCCCGATTCGCGACGTCGATCTGCTCATTCGCACGGGCGGCGAGCAGCGGCTGAGCGATTTCCTGCTCTGGGAATGCGCGTACGCCGAGTTCTATTTCACTGCCCGTATGTGGCCGGAGTTCACCGAGCAGGAATTTCTCTCGGCGTTGAGCGAATTCGAGATGCGGGAGCGACGGTTCGGCGGGGTGACGGCGCAGGTGGCGAGCTGATAGGAGCGATTGGAAGGCGCGTTTGACTCCGGGCTCAATTCTGGCTGGATGTCGCTGGCTGCTCCGTAGCGGTCGGCCCGCCGGTCGGTGCGAGGCGCCGTACCGGTTCGACAGCCCCGGCCGTGTCGCCGTTACTCGATGTGATCGATCGCCCACGTCCAGTACACCGCATCTTCCGCGGTCATGTTGCCGCGGGGGGCGAGGCGGGCGTCTTCGTAGCCGTAGCGTCCGATGTCGAGCACGTACTGACCACGTGACGTGAGGGTGCCACGGCATACCTTGTCGCTGCTCGGCGAGTCGCTGACGGTCTGCTGCAAGCGGGTCTGCAATTCCATCATGATGCGGGTCGGGATGCGGTGGCGCTCCGACGGATAGATGAAACCGAACAACACGAGGTACGACAGCAGCAGTTGCCAGTGTGAATCGAATCGCCGGAGCACGCGGTCCCAATCCAGCGTCTCGGCACAACTGCGCAGAATGTGGGCGACGTCGGCGCCGTCGTAGCGTTCCCGCTCCATGACGTACGACTTCTGCCATAACAGTTCTTCAACCGGGACGATCTTCACCGGCATGCCGAGCACGTCGGCCTCCAGGGCGTTGGCGAACCACTCGTCGTCCACGCGGCAGACGCCGTTGCCCGAGGCGAACACGAGATCGACGACATCGGTGCCGTGCCGTGCCTTGGCGAGCCAATGCGGGAACGTGATCTCCGTGTGATACTCCGCGGTGCGCAACGCCTGGAGCGCCGCGTCCAGATCCGCGGATTGTATGAAGAGATCGAAGTCCTTCGTTTCCCGCACGATGCCGGTGTAGTTGAGTAGGGCATGTGATCCGCCGACCATGAACGGCACGCGCGCGTCGCTCAGGACATGCAGTGTCCGCCGGTAGAAGGCATTCGTGTCACGTCCCGGGTGATCAAACGTGGATTTGTACGCCATGGTTGCCGCTACAAGTGCAAATCGGAGGCTAGGCGGACTGTTGAGGGATCCAGCGAGCCGGACTTCTGGTCGTGGCCCGAATCCTCCCATGAAGGGTTCCTGCACAATCCGGAGCACCCGCAATGGCCATCACTGGTGACGTCGTTCGCCTGGCTGCGGTCGGCGACATCCACTACTCCAAGAACTCCCAGGGCAGCCTGCAGCCGCTGTTCATGCAGATTGCTGAATCGGCGGATGTGCTCGTGCTCTGTGGCGATCTGACGGACTATGGATTGGCGGAAGAAGCGCGCATTCTCGCCAAGGACCTGGCGCAGGTGAAGATCCCCGTGGTTGGCGTCCTGGGGAACCACGACTTCGAAACCGGGGAAGAACGGGAAATCGCAAAGACGCTCACCGACGTCGGCGTACACATGCTCGACGGCGATACGTGGGAATACCGCGGCGTCGGCTTTGCGGGTGTGCGCGGATTCTGTGGCGGATTCGGTCGCGGCGCGCTCGGCCCGTGGGGCGAGAAAACGATCAAGGATTTCGTGCACGAGGCGGTGCAGGAGGCGCTGAAACTCGAGTCCGCTCTGGCACGCCTCGCCTCGGATCATCGAATCGCCGTGATGCACTACTCCCCCATCCGCGCGACCGTAGAGGGTGAGCCACCAGAGATCTTCCCGTTTCTCGGATCCAGCCGTCTGGAAGAGCCGCTGTCGCGCTTCGAGGTGACGGCCGTCTTCCACGGCCATGCGCACAAGGGCACTCCTGAGGGAAAGACGCAGACGGGCATTCCCGTATTCAACGTTGCACACGCCCTACTGCGCGTCCGCTATCCGGATCGGCCGCCGTTCAGGTTACTCGAAATTCACACCGCGTCGCGTGAGGACCAAAGCGTGACGCCGATCGGGGACCGCCATCAGTGGGGTCGCCGGACCAACGACAAGACCGGCGCCGGCGAGTCGTAGACGTGTGCGTCAGGTGGTTCCAGCGGACTCTCGTCAGGCGCTTCGTGCGGCAGCGACTCCACGTAGAAGGGCGTGCGGTCCAGGGCGTCCTGCAGGCGCGTGGCGGCGGGCGCGCTGACGAGCGCGCGCATGGCATCGTTCAGTCCGGTGTGCGCCGGATGATGGGTGAGGACGAGGTCGACGCGCGTCGCCAGAGGCCCTCGGGGCGTGAATCGCACCAAGCCGGCGCTCTCCACCGTGCTCCCCGGCACGCTTTCCCAGGCGATGACGCTATTGGGCACGTACTTCGTGACGACGGCGTCCCACGCCACAACGCTACCGGCAGTAGAGTACATCTCCCAGCGCGAACGGCCATCTTGATAATCGATCACGCTACGCAACGCGCCAATGACGCGTGGAAAATTCTCGAAGTCCTTGAAGAAGGCGAAGACGTCGACCACCGGCCGCTCGATGTCGAACGAGGACCGGACCGCCACCCGTCGGCGCCGCTCGCCGGCGCGCCGGACCTGTTCGGCCACGACTGGTGTCGCGGCCGCAGCCATGCATATGACGCCGGCCATGCGCATGAGCAGGCCGGAGCGGCGGCCACCGGGGCCGCCGGCCGCAAACAATGCCCCGCCGAGCGCGCCGAGCACTATTCCGCGCAATTGCGCGTGGTCGTCCGAGGCCAGCTGATCTGTGAGCACACCCCTATGCTCGGCAAGTGCAGTGCCGGACATCAAGCACCTCCGGCGAACGCTTCCAGTCTGGCGAGCCCTTCCGTCATATCGCGACGGCCGTAGCCGACACGGAAGTGGTTCCCAGGGTATCCGAACTGCGAGCCCGGCAGGATCAGTACGCCCTCGCGCTCGACGAGCGACTCGGCGAACGCATTGACGTCTCCCGCTCGGAGGGTGGGAAAACAGACGCTGCCCGCGATGGGACGCACCCAGGAAAACCGCTCCTCGTTGCGCGTAAAGAATGCGTCGAGCTCCCGGAGATTGGCTGAGAGAATGGTCTGTGCCCGCGCGATCAACTGGTGGCGCGCGCGCAGCGCGATGAGCGCGAGAATCTCGCTCGGCGCGGCATTGCAGATGGTCGTGTAATCTTTGAACGCGGCGAGCTTCGAACGGACCTCGGCGTCTCTTGTCGCGATCCACCCGATGCGGAGCCCGGCGAGGCCAAAGGCTTTTGACATCACACCGAGGCTTATGCCGCGCCACGAGCTCGACGCGGCCGGCGCAAGCGCTTTGCCGTCGTGTTCGAGGAAGCGATAGACCTCGTCGGAGAGGACGTGCACGCCGTGCAGCTCCGCGATGTCCAACAGGCGCGCCATTTGAACGGCGTCGATCTGTGCGCCGGTGGGACTGTGCGGAAAGTTGATGACGATGACGCGAGTGCTCGGCCGCATCGCCGCCGCCACCGCGTCGACATTGAACGACCAGTCCCCCGGCCGCAACGGCACGAAGGTCACCTCGGCGCCGATCGAGCGTGCCACCTCGTACAACGATTGATACGAAGGCCAAACGACCACGGCGTGGTCGCCTGGACCGAGCATGGCGTGCATCCCAAGGAATACGCCCTCTTCCGCGCCGGAAAAGGTGATCACGTCTTGCCGTTCCAGACCTGGATAGAGCTCAGCGATCTCGTCACGGAGCGCGGGCAGTCCGAGCGACTCCGTGTAGCCGAGTCGCAGCGACTCCCACCGGTGCCGCGCGTCGTCGTCCGCCATCGCCAGCAACTCAGCCTGGGCGAGCGGCTCGATGTCCGACGCACACAAGACGTGCCGGACCGCGAACTCCCACCGTGCGAAGTACCGCTCGAGCGCGAAGTCGGCGATCTGCATTGGCGGCTACTTGGCGATGATGACGCCGCAGGCGATCCGCGACCCGGAATTGCCCGCCGGATCGGTGAGATAGTCGTCGCGCGTCGAGTGAAACACGATCGAGGCGCCGTCTTTGTCGAGCAACGCGTTCTCGCCCTTGAGCGTTACGCCAGGCAGCAGAAACTCGAAATGGCGGCGTCCCGCGGCGGGTGTGTCGATGTTCGGAAGATCGCCAAGATGCGGGCCTTCCGGATTACGGTAGCCGTGATGGCGGCCCGTTGGATTGAAGTGGCCGCCTGCGGTCGTGAATGGCGGTTCACACTTTCCGACTTCGTGAATGTGAACGGCATGTGCGCCAAGGCCGAGCCCGCTCACATCGCCATAGACGATGATCCCCGCATGGCTTTCGAGAAATGTCACGGTGCCAACGCGCAGCCCCACGAGGTCGTGCAGCGTTGCAGTGGCGGCTGGGGCAAGCCCCGCAGCGGCATTCACGGGGGCTGGGGCCCGGTTAGGAAGCGGCTTCGTGGCCGGGGAGCACGCGGCAATTACGACGGCGATTGCGAGCAAGGCGCGTTTCGTACGCATGATGTAGAATCCCCGAGCGAAAGGAGAATCTTACGTTGCCGCCGCGCCGATCGAAACCGCGGCTTGCCGGACGCGGCGTAGGGCGTCCTCAGGTGTGTCTCCGGTCGCGGAGAGGTGCCCCATCTTCCGGCCGGCACGCGCGCCGTGCTTGCCGTAGAGATGGACGCGCACGCCCGGCTGGGCCAATGCCGCCTCGAACGCCGGCGTACCGCGCTCCCACAGTTCGCCGAACAGATTGTAAATTGCGCCCGGGCGAAGCACACGCGGATCGCCCAGCGGGAGGTCGCACACCGCGCGAACGATCTGTTCGAACTGGCTCGTGGCGCACGCCACTTCCGTCTGGTGAAACGAATTGTGCGGACGCGGCGCGAGCTCGTTGACGAGCAGCGTGCCGTCGCGGAGGAGAAAGAGCTCCACGGCCAGTAGGCCCTCGAGCTGGAACGCTTCGGCGATGCCTCGCGCGATGGCTTCGGCCCGACGCGTCACCTCGTCCGGTAGCGGTGCGGGGATCACCGACCAGGCGAGAATCTGTCGCTCGTGGAAGTTGAGTGCCGGCGGGTAGACGCGAATCTCGCCGCTCGGCCGCCGCGCGACCATCACCGACAACTCTGCCATGAGCTCGAGCGCCTGTTCAGCAATGGAGTGCCGTCCGACGCCGCGCCAGGCATCGGCTGCCTCGCTCGCTGCGTGTACACGCACCTGGCTGCGGCCATCGTAGCCGCCACGGCAGGCCTTCACGAACAGCGGCCCGAGCTCGTGCGCGGCCGCTGCGATCTCGTCGGCGTCGTGTACCTCGCGATATGGACCCACTGGGAAGCCGTTGCTCGACAACCAGCGCCTCTGCTCCGCCCGATCCTGTACGGCAGCGATGATCGCCGGACCGGGCCGCACTGGAGCGTGACGCAACGCTGCGTGCAGTGCATTGACGCCGATCTGCTCTATTTCCAGTGTGACGACGTCGCAATGGCGCGCGAGATCCGCAGCTGCATCGGCGTCATCAAACTTCGCGGCAACCACGCGATCGACGACGGCGCTGGCCGCGCACTCGGCATCGGGGTCGAGCACGTGCACGTGATAGCCGAGCGTGCGCGCGGCCATCGCCGTCATGCGTCCTAGCTGACCACCGCCCAGTATGCCGATCGTCGATCCCGGTCCAATGCTCGGCATCAACTCCGCGGCGAGAGATCGCAGTTGGCGAGGACGTCGTCTGTCCGTTGCTGACGCCAGGCACGAAGGCGCTCGCGAACATCGGGGCGTGTGATGGACACGATGGACGTGGCGAGGAGCGCGGCGTTGACCGCACCCGGCTCGCCGATCGCCAGCGTTCCCACCGGAACGCCCTTCGGCATCTGAACGATCGAGAGGAGCGAGTCGAGTCCGTTGAGCGTCGTCGCCGGCACCGGGACGCCGAGTACGGGCACCGTGGTTTTGGCGGCGACCATGCCGGGCAGGTGCGCCGCGCCACCTGCCGCCGCAATGATCACTTCGATGCCGCGCACTTCCGCCGTCGAGGCGAACTCGAACATCCGGTCGGGCGTGCGATGCGCCGACACGATCTTTGCTTCGTGCGGCACCCCAAGCTCGGCAAGCGTATCGATCGCCGCCTGCATGTACTTGAGGTCAGATCTGCTCCCCATGATGACGCTCACCCATGGGGTTTGGCCGTTCGCCGCTGACGTGTCGTTCGCCATGTCGAGAGAGGGTGATGGTGCGCTGGAATATACGTGCACCGCTACGATCCGCGTCACCGCGTGTGGTCGAGCCTTCGCTCCATGCGAACCAGCGGGGCGCCGGACGGGTAGCGGCCGTTGCGGCGCGCTCACACCTTTCGTCACCATGCGACGCATCTCTTTCGTTCTCGCACTCTTGCTTGGCGCGACCGCCTGTTTTCATGGCGGTCTGGGATCGCTCGGCTCCGACGAGCGCCATGCGGTGCTGCTCGATCCAGCCGCTTCGTTCTGGCGTGCTCAAGCGCCCGACGCGTTCACCGCGCGCGTCGAAACCACTCAGGGCACCTTTGTCCTTCGTATCGAGCGCGCGTGGGCGCCGCTGGGTGCTGACCGCTTCTACAATCTGTCGCGCGCTGGATACTTCGACGACTCGCGCTTCACGCGCGTGGTGCCGGGCTTCATTGCGCAGTTCGGCATTGCCGGCGACCCAGTTGTCGCCAAGCGATGGTACGATCGCGCGTTCCCGGATGACACGGTGCGGGAGCGCAATGTGCGCGGCACGATTGCGTTCGCGATGACCGGACCGAATGCCCGGACGACGCAGCTGTTCATCAGCGTCGTGGACAATACGCGTCTCGACGCACAGGGTTTCGCGCCGATCGGCCGCGTGATCGACGGCATGGATGTGGTCGATCGGCTGTACTCGGGCTACGGCGAGACGTCGGGTGGCGGCGTGCGCGCGGGCAAGCAGGGGCCGCTCGTCAGCGGCGGCAATCTGTACGTCGACCGCGAATTTCCGAAACTCGATCGCCTGATCCGGATAGTCGTCAGCGCGACTTACTGATACTGGATGTACATCGGCCTCGGCAGCAGACGCAACACCTCGGTTGGTGTGAGCAACGCGTCGCCTTTCTTCACGTCGTTGTGGAAGAACAGCTTGAACCCGGTGAATTCCACCGGCTCGGCGACTTCGTAGTCCCGATATGAGTCAAACTTGAGCCAGGGCGGACCCCATCCGTCCATGTCCATCACGATCTGTACGCGCGGATCGAGCGTGATCCGCGACGCGTTGGAGATCATCTTCCGTGTCCAACGGTGCACGACCAGAACCTTTGGCGGCAGATGCTTTGCACTCACGAGCTGCTGGAGCTGCTGCGACACCCAATTCACATCCGCTGCGTCGAACTGTCCCACCTTTTTTCCGGGGGGCATTCCTTCGCGATCGTAATGCATGGAGAACTCGGCATCCATCGCCAGGTGTACGTTCGGCCGCGCGAGGAATGGCATGAGGCGTGGCAACTCCTGCTGCATGGTGCTGTGGCCCACCTGTACGTCGAGGAAGAGCAGCGCGTTCTTCTGCTGCGCCCAACCGTAGACTTTCTCGATCAACGCCGTGTCCATGCGTAACCGATACATGCCGTCGCGTCCCGGAGCCCCCTGGGCGACGACCGCAATCAGGTGCAACGCCGGCTGCACCGGCGTCGACGGATCAGCTTTCCGCCATAGAGCGGTGGTTTCGTCGAGCTTGGCCAGCATCTGATCGACTGGGTATTCGCCGAGCACGCCCATCTTCTTCGAGAGCGGATTCCCGTAAAACGCGACGATGCGTTTGGCCGGCAGGAGCGAGCCAGGGAGTGGCGTGGGCGCAGCGGGCCATTTCGCCAGCATCCGTCCCCCGGATCGAATGGCCGAAAGGTACGACACGCTGTCGTGCGCGTTGCGGCCGGGGTTGAGCCGCGGATGGGCGGTATCGCCCGCGGTGATCGTGGCCGGTATGGCGGCGGAGCGGGACGTCGCTAGTGATGCCGCCTTGCCGACGGTGCCGCTTGCGGTACGCGACGAGTCGCCGGCCGCGGAGCCTTTCGTGCTTGCTTGAGCGCTACAGGCGGCGAGCCCGGCGGCGGCGAACAACATCATCGAAGAACGACAGCACATCATTTGAATCCGTGGAGCGAGTTCACTGGATGAAGAGGGAATGTCATTACTGGGCAGTGAACGTGCCAACATCGCGGTAAAAAAAACGCCACCGCGCGTGGCGATGGCGTTTCGTGTTTCCTCAAGCTCCCAGGGAGGGACTCGAACCCCCGACCCGCGCATTAACAGTGCGCTGCTCTACCGACTGAGCTACCTGGGATCAGACTGATAAGGTAGCGAAGGAGGCGTCGAAGTCAACGGGGACGCAGAGTCGCACAACCTCAGCCCCACCAGCGACTTAAACCGCTTGTGGCACTCGCCGCGCGGAGGCTCGGCGCGGATGGTGAGCATCGAATTCCTCGAACCCCGGGAGCACGGTTCGCAGCCACTGTCCGGTGTGCGAACCGGTCACGCGGGCGACTTCTTCGGGCCGTCCGGCTGCAACGACTTCGCCTCCGCGATCACCCGCGTCCGGACCAAGGTCGATCACCCAATCGGCGAGCTTGATGACGTCCATGTTGTGCTCGATCAGCACGAGCGTATGTCCGGCGTCTACCAGTCGATCGAACACGTGCGCGAGTTTGCGAATGTCGTCGAGATGGAGACCCGTAGTCGGCTCATCCATGATGTAGAGTTTCTTGCCTGTCTTCTTGCTCGTGAGGGCCAGTTCCCGCGCCACCTTGAGGCGTTGCGCCTCGCCCCCCGAGAGCGTCGTGGCCGGCTGGCCAAGCCTGAGGTAGCCGAGCCCGACTTGCTGGAGCTGCCACAACGCCTGACCGAGTTTCTCCTCGCGCGGAAAGAAGCGAATCGCCTCGTCAATGGTGAGCTCGAGTACCTCATGCACGTTTCTGCCGTGAACGCGCACGTCGAGCACGGCGGGCTTGAAGCGTTTGCCGCCGCAGTCGTCGCAGGGCACGAACACGTCGGCCATGAACACCATCTCGACCTGAAGGTATCCCGCGCCTTCGCACGTCTCGCAGCGTCCTCCGGCAACGTTGAAGCTGAACGTGCCGGCGGTATATCGGCGCTCGCGGGACAATGGCGCGTCGGCGAAGATCCGGCGAATCTCGTCGAACGCTTTGACGTACGTCACCGGGTTGGACCGCGGCGATTTGCCGATCGGACTCTGGTCGATCATGACGATGTCGTCGATCGCCTCGATACCGGTGAGCGTGTCGTACGCGCCCACCCGTTCGCCGAGGTACTGCTTGGCACTGTGCTCGCCGTGCAGGCGCGTCTCGACAGCGCGAGCCAGGACGTCGTGTATGAGAGTACTCTTGCCAGAGCCTGACACACCGGTCACGACCGTGACGGCGCCGAGCGGAATCTTGATGTCCACGCCCTTGAGGTTGTGCTCGCGTGCGCCGGTGAGCGTGATCCACCGAGGTCCGAGCCGCCGCCGTGCCGCCGGAATGGGGATCTCCTTTTCGCCCGTCAGATACGCGCCGGTGAGGGGGCTCTCGGCGATGCGGGAGGTCGGACCGTCAAACACCAGGTATCCGCCCTGCTCGCCGCTCGCCGGTCCCAACTCCACCATGTAGTCGGCGGCGCGAATGGCGTCGGCGTCGTGCTCGACGACGAGCACCGTGTTGCCTGCGTCGCGCAGACGGTGAAGGAGGCTGAGCAGGCGTGCCATGTCGCGCGAGTGCAGGCCGATAGACGGTTCGTCGAGCACGTACAGCGTGTCGACGAGCCGCGAACCGAGCGAGTTCGCCAAGCCGATGCGCTGCGCTTCGCCTCCCGACAGCGTACGGGTGGCGCGTTGCATGGTGAGATAGTTGAGGCCCACGTCGCAGAGAAACTGCACGCGGTCGCGTGCTTCGTGGAGAATGTGTGATGCCACCTGCTGCTCGAACGACGTGAGGGTCACCGTCTCCAACCAGGCGAGCAACCGATCCACGGGCAGCTCGCTGACTTGGGCGATGGTGCGGTCCGCGACGCGCACCTGTAATGCCTCCGGCTGCAGCTTGGTGCCTTTGCAGTCGGGGCACTCCTGTGCCGTTTGATACTGCCGCAGGAACACGCGGATGTACTGTTTGTATTTCTTGTCCTCGAGGTCCACGAGGAACGGCAGGATGCCCTTGAACCCCTTTGCTTTTCCACGGAGCAGCTTGTCGCGCGCCGCGACGGGCAGCGTTTCCCATGGCGCATCCATGGAGACGCCTTCCTTTCTCGCGAATTCGGCGAGGGCTCGGCGTTTGTTTTCGTAGCGTGGCATGGTCCACGGCGCGATCGCGCCGTCGCGCAACGACCGCGTGGGGTAGGGAACGACGAGCGCCTCGTCGTACTCGAGTGTCGCCCCAAAGCCGTTACAACGCTTGCAAGCGCCGCGGGGACTGTTGAACGAGAAGAGCTGCGGCGAGGGCGATGGCGCCCGCGTGCCGTCGGTGGCGCATTCATACCGCTCGGTGAAACGCGCGACGGAAGACGGGCGGTTGGCAATCGGCGCGACCACGATCGGCGCGGTGAACACGATGACGCAATCACCGTCTCCCTCGCGGAAGGCGGTGCCCACGGCGTCGGCCATGCGCGAGCGCGCTTCGTCGCCAACCGCCAGCCGATCCACGACAACGAGCAGTTCGTTGGCAAACGTGACGTCGATCGCTTCGTTGAGCAGGTCGTCGAGGTGCTTGATGACGCCGTCGACGCTGACGCGCACGAATCCTTGAGCGCGCAGGTTTTCGACCACCACATCGTGCGTCACCTCTTGCGACAGGTGCAACGGGAATGTGACGAAGAACTTCGTGCCCTCCGACAATCCGAGAATGATGTCAGACACCGACTGCACTGTGTCGGGCTTCATCTCCCGGCCGCAGAGCGGGCAGAACGTTCGCCCAATGCGTGCCCAGAGCAGGCGGAAGTAGTCGTAGATCTCGGTGGACGTGCCGACGGTAGACCGTGAGGTCTTGGTGTAGTTCTTCTGCTCGATCGCCACGGCGGGAGACAGCCCCTCGATCGAGTCGACGGCGGGCTTCTCCATGCGCTCGAGGAACTGCCGCGCATAGGCGGATAGCGATTCGACGTATCGCCGCTGCCCTTCGGCATAGATGGTGTCGAAGGCGAGCGAGGACTTTCCGGAGCCGGACGGTCCGGTGACCACCGTGAGTGCGCGGCGGGGGATCTGGACATCGAACCCCTTCAGATTATTCTGCCGAGCCCCGCGGACGATGATGAAGTCCTTCATCCAACGAAATTTAGCCGGAGTTCGGGACCGAACAGATGGCGAAGCGCATTCTGTGGTCGCCGATCTCCCGCTCAGCGCCGGCGCCGCATTATACGACCGACGGTCAGCAGGATGAGCGCCCCAAAGGTGGCGATTCCGATCGAGCGGAAATCGAACTCACCCTGTGTCACCTTTCCCCATCCGAGCTGCGCGCCGATCAGGCCGCCAAGCATTGCGCCGACGATTCCCAGGAGCACAGTGAAAATGCATCCAGTGGGGTCGCGACCCGGCATGAGGAACTTGGCCAGTGAGCCGGCAACGAGCCCGAGCAGAATCCAATAGAGCCAGAGTGGCATACGGAAAGGTTCGCCTGGACGGCCCGGCGATGGAAGAGCCAAGGCAGCATCATGTGCAGGATGGTGCTGAAACGCACCGCGCGCGGCAGGCCCACGGTCGGCCTGCCGCGCGCGGCGGGTCACTCAAACATCTCCTTAGAGATTCGTCGTGCGCGTCCGCGTCGTCGCGCGATAGATCCAGAGCAGAATGAGCGCGCCGACAATGGCGAGCAGGATGCTCCAGAGGGAGAACCCATTCAGTCCGGTTCCTGTGATGAGGTTGCCGAGGAACCCGCCGAGAAAGGCGCCGACGATGCCGATGAGAATCGTGACGACGATCCCGCCCGGATCGCGTCCCGGCATGAGCGCCTTGGCGATTGCGCCCGCGATGAGGCCGAGCACGATCCACGCGATGATACCCATAGTAAGCCTCCGAAAATAAAGGGTCGGTCAGACTCGCACCACGCAACGCGCATACCAAGCACGGCAGAAACCGCCGAATCCGCCACTCATGGTCCGGCCGATCCTGCTCATCGTGAGCTGAACTAGTTTTGAAGTGGCACCGGCCAAGGAACGACGAACAGCGAGTGACCAGTAACCAGTTACCAGTCCCAGCGTGCACCTCGAAGAAGATGTCGTCGGCAAAGCGTACGATTCCCGTCTCGTTCGCCGCCTGTCCGTATATGTGAAGCCGTACGGCTGGCTGGTGGCCGCGGCGCTCGCTTGTTTGATGCTCGATGGATTGCTGCAGCTCGTCGGGCCGCTGATGACGCAGCGCGTCATCGACATTGCGTTGCCAGCGCACGATACCGGCCTTGCCGTTCGGTGGGCGCTGCTGTTCGGCTCATCGCTCGTCATTGCATTTGCCTGTCAGTATGGCGAGACGATATTCACGAGTCTCCTCGGCCAGCGGGTGATGCGCGACCTGCGGCGTGACATCTTCACGCATGTGCAGCGATTGCCGGTAGTGTTCTTCGACCGCAATCCGGTGGGGCGGCTGGTGACGCGCGTGACGTCGGATGTCGAGTCGCTGAACGAGCTGTTCACCGCGGGCGTCGTGGCGGGACTCGGTGACCTGTTCACCCTGCTGGCGATCAGCGCGATGATGCTCGCCACCGATTGGCGTCTTGCCCTGGCGTCGTTCGCCGTGATTCCGTTTGTCTGCTGGGCGTCGCATGTCTTCCGCGCGAAGGTGCGCGACTCGTATCGCGACATCCGCTCCCGCATTGCGCGCATCAACTCCTTTCTGCAGGAGCGCATTTCGGGAATGCGCGTGGTCCAGCTCTTCGGACGCGAAGCCACCGAGGGGCAGCGATTCGAGGAGCTGAATCGCGGCCATCTCCAGGCGAATCTCGATGCGATCACGTACTACGCGCTCTATTTCCCGACCATCGAGGTGTTGACGTCGATCGCCCTGGCGAGCCTCATCGTCTCCGGCGCGCACCGCGTGCAAGCGGGGTCGCTCACCGTGGGCACGGTCGCTGCGTTCCTCCAACTCGTGCGCCGATTCTTTCAACCGCTCCAGGATCTGTCGGACAAGTTCAACACGTTACAGCAGGCGATGGCAGCGAGCGAACGTGTCTTTACACTGTTGGACACGACGGTTGCGGAAGGAGGAGGAGTGGGTTCACTCGACCACTCAACCGTTCGACCGCTCCACCGGCCTGGCGTGACGGTAGAGTTCCAGGATGTGTGGTTCGCGTACGATCTCGGCCACGTCGCCCGCGATCCAGGCCAGTCCGTGTCGCCGGAGTGGGTATTGAAGGGCGTGAGCTTTATAGTCGAGCCTGGCCGGACGCTCGCGCTCGTCGGTCACACGGGGGCAGGGAAGACGACGATCATCAACCTGCTTCTCCGTTTCTATGATCCACAGCGCGGCCGCATCCTGGTGGATGGCATCGACGTGCGCGATCTGTCGCTCTCCGATCTGCGCGCGCTCATCGGCTACGTTCAGCAAGACATCTTTCTATTCGCAGGCGACGTCCTGACCAACATCCGATTGTCGAATCCGATTTCCGAAGAAGACGTGGCGATAGCGGCGGCGCGCGTCGGTGCCGATCGCGTCATTCGGCGTCTGCCGCACGGATACGCGCAGGAGCTGGGCGAGCGTGGCGCATCGATCAGCGTTGGCGAGCGACAATTGCTGTCGTTCGCGCGCGCCATCGCCGCCGATCCCGCGTTGCTCGTGCTCGATGAGGCAACGAGCGCCGTGGACAGCGAGATCGAGGCGGACATTCAGCGAGCGCTTGGCGTGTTGATGCAGGGACGCACGACGATCGCGGTTGCACATCGATTGAGCACCATCGTCGATTCTGACGAGATCCTGGTGCTGCACCATGGCCAAGTCCGCGAGCGCGGCACGCACAGGCAGTTGCTCGCGAAACGGGGCCTCTACGACCGCTTGTATCGTCTACAGGCAGGCGCGCTGCGCGACGCGCTCCAGGCGGGCGCATGACGCTTGCGAGCCAGAGGGGCGATGGGATAGTTTCTGCCGGAGTCACTCCGTTCCCCGACGCCGGCGTCGCGAGGCTCGCCTGCGCTGCCGTATCCCGATTCGGACCGTCGCGCTAGCGCACTCACATGCCGGTCATCCAGGTCAACGATCAGCGGTATTCCTTGCGTCCCGGCCCGAATCGGCTGGGTGCAGGCGCTGCCGTCGATGTCCGGGTCGATGCCGATGCAGCGCTCGGGGTCCAGGCGATCGTGGACGTGACAGATGATACACGGGCGGTCATCCGCCGCACTGGCGATGCCGGCGCGGTGCGGGTGAACGGCATTCCGCTCGTCGAACCGACGCCGCTGATGCACGGCGACAAGGTGGAAATCGGCGGCTGCGAGCTGCTGTACTCCGAGGATTCGAAGGCTGGCGCCACGCAATTCGTATCGGCGACCACGGTGGCGGCCATGGAGCAAAAACGCTCCGGACCGGCGCGCGCCACCGCGGCCACTGGTGGGCGTCTCGTGTCACTCTTCGACGGCAAGGAATACAGTGTACCGGCCGACGGAATCTCGATCGGTCGTGACGCGAGCTGCGGCGTGGTCGTGGCGCAGAACGAGGTGTCGCGCAATCATGCTCAAGTCGCTCCAGTCGCAGGCGGTTATGAGATTCGCGACCTCAGTGCCAATGGCGTGTTCGTCAACGGCATGCGCATCGACAAGACGCAAATGCTGTCGCGCGCCGATGTGATTCGGATCGGTACCGAGGAACTCCGTTTCTACGCCGACATTCCGGTGGCTACGGTGGCCAAGCCCGCTGCCGCGACGAAGCCTGCTCCGGCTCCCGCGTCTGCAGCGGCGCCGGTGGTTCCGGCCGCCACGGTCGTGCCGACCGCGTCGGTGGGCGAAGAGCGACCGGTGTTTGCGACGCTCGAGATCACGAGCGACGGTCCGTTCAAAGCCAAGATCTTCGAGATCTGCGTGCCGCTCGCGCACATCGGTCGAGGCGCGCATAATGACGTCGCAATCAGCGACGATAGTGTTTCGGACACGCACGCCAAGCTCCAACGTCGCGATGACGGATGGTATCTGGTGGACGTCGGCTCAACGAACGGTACCTATGTTGCCGGGCAGCGCATCACTGCCGAGCGACGGCTTGATGGCACTCAAAATGTACGCTTTGGCGGCGTGACGATGGCCTTCCGTCCGCATGGCGCCGGTGCCGATACTACCATGGGGACGCGCGTCATCACGAGCGTGGATGGCTCGAAATTGCGCGAGACCCTGGCGATGCCGGCGCCTATTGTCGCGAGCACGTCGCCGGTTCAGTTGTCCGCCAAAGCTGGCTTCCCCGCGTGGGTGTGGATTGTCGTAGTGCTGGTCGTCGCAGCGACGGCCGGCTTCTTCTTGCTGAATCGCTAAATGGTGCGTCTGCTTCACGCCGCGCGGACTGACGTTGGCATGATCCGGTCCGGGAACGAAGACAACTATGCCGTGAACGCCGGCATCGATCGCGGGTTGTTCATCGTCGCCGATGGCATGGGCGGGCACGCCGCCGGTGAGGTTGCGAGCGAGATGGCAGTCCAGATCATCGAGCTGGAGCTGGCCAGCGTGCGCGATCTGGGTGATCGCGGCGCTGCCGAGCGCGTGAAGGATGCGCTGCGCAAGGCGAACAGGAACATTCACGACCGCACGATCACCGAGACGGACAAGCAAGGCATGGGCACGACGGCGTCCGTGTTGCTCGTCTCGCACACCAGGTACCTCATTGGACAGGTGGGCGACTCGCGTGTGTACTTGTTGCGTGATGGCGCGCTGCACCAGATCACCAAGGACCACTCCTACGTGCAGGAGCAGGTCGACGCCGGCTTTCTCACGCCGGAGCAGGCGCGGTATCATCCCTACAGCAACGTGATCACACGCTGTGTGGGCGCCAGCCCCGAGGTGGAGCCCGACGTCTATCAGGGCGATGTGCGGCTGGGCGACCTGTTCCTCGTAGCCAGTGACGGGCTTACCGGTATGGTGGACGATCGCCGCCTGCAAATGCTGCTCTTGTCGCGCGCCGAGCCGGAACGCAAGGTTCACGCGCTCATTTCCGAGGCAAACGGGCGTGGCGGGCTCGACAACATCACGGCGATCGTGGTTCAAATCGCCCCCGATGAGGACGAAACGTCCACGGCGCGGACCCAAGAGATCGAAGCGCGACGCTAAACGTCGCTTGGCCCTTCCGCCGAGCCGTGCCGTGCTGCAAATCTGTAGGGGCCGCTGAAGTGCGCGGGCCCCTCTTGCCTCTCCTCTCCTCTCCTCTCCCCCTCACCTCCACATACCTCCTCGTTGGGAGAGCTCTGCATGTCTCATCAATCGACGGCGGCGGGACGCGCCTTGCGTGTCGCAGCCGTATTCCTGGCGTTGCCCGCCCTCACGCTTCTGGCGCAGGGGCAGGCGAACAAGGCCAATTGGGAATTGTCCGATAAATTCTCCGCGGCCAACCTTCGCTCGCGGCTGTACACCGCGTCCGTCAACCCCCACTGGCTGGGGCAGAGCGATTCGCTCTGCTACGACTGGAAGGATCACAGCGGGTCCACGTTCTATCTCGTCGTACCGACGACGAAAACGAAAAAGCCGCTGTTCGATCAGGTGAAGCTGGCTTCACAACTCTCCGACCTGAGCCACCACTCGCACGATCCGCAGAACCTGCCGTTCAACGCGATCACATTCTCCAAGGATCGGAAGGACTTCACGTTCACGGCCGACAGCTCGCGTTGGCAGTGGGATGTTGGCACCGAAGTGTTGAAGCGACTGGGGCCGGCGTCCACAGGTGCGGGACGCGGAGGTCGCGGTGCGGCAGCGAACGGCGATAGTGCCGCGGCCGCCACACCGCCTGACACGCTCAACACCTGCGGCGGAAATGCCGGAGGACGCGGCGGTGCGGCCGGGGGTGGTGGTGGCCAGGGCGGCGGTCGCGGCGGCAATGACTTCCACAACTATTCGCCGGACAGCAGCATGTTCGCGTTTGCGCGCGACCATAACCTGTACGTCGTGAAAGTGGCAACGAAGGACACCGTCCAACTCACGAAGGACGGCGCGAAGAACTACAGCTTTGGCGCGCGCGATACGCTCCAGGAGCGGCAGCAGCAGGAGCTCACGCTGCAGGGACAGAACCTGCAGGATGAGCAGGGCGGCGGCGGCGGTGGTGGCGGGGGCCGTGGGGCGGTGAATCGCGATCCGCGGGTACGCGCCAGCGTCACCTGGTCGCCCGACAACAAAGGATTCGCGGTGACGCGCATGGACATGCGCAAGGTGAAGGAGCTGTACCTCGTCAACAATACGGCGAGCCCGCGTCCGGAGCTGATGAGCTACAGCTACGCCATGCCTGGCGAGGATAATGTCGGGCAGGAAGAGCTGTACGTGTACAAGGCCGGCGAGACGAAGCTCACGCCGGTGAACATCAAGAAGTGGAAGGACCAACGGCTATTCGACCTGCACTGGAACGGAAAGGGCAGCGATCATTTGCGCATGGTCCGGCGCGACCGGACGCAGCGTCATTTCGAGCTGCTCGACGTGGAGTTGCCGTCGCAGACGACGACAGCGCTGCTGCGCGAGGACATCGAGAACAACTCGAGTGAACGCCAGAATGTCCGCTACGTGAAATCGGGTGGCGACATGATCTGGTGGTCGGAGCGTACCGGCTGGGGCCATTACTACCTCTACGACAACGCAGGCCATCTGAAGCGGCCGTTGACCGCCGGCGCGTGGCGCGCCGAGCGTATTGTGGACGTCGACTCGGTCAAGGGCGTGTTGTTCTTCACGGCGGTGGGACGCGAGCCGGCCGAGAATCCGTACTACACGCACACGTATCGCGTGAATCTCGACGGCACCGGCTTCGCCATGCTCGACAACGGCGACGCATCACACGATTCGCGGCTCTCGTCCAACAAGCGATGGCTGGTGGACAACTATTCGCGGATCGATCTCGTGCCGAAAGCCGTGCTGCGCGACGCGACCGGCAAGATCGTGATGGATCTGGAAACCATGGACGTGTCGCGCCTCAAGGAGCTCGGCTGGCGTGCGCCGGAGACCTTCCACACGAAGGCCGCGGACGGCGTCACCGACATCTACGGCAACCTGTGGCGGCCATTCGACTTCGATTCGACGAAGACGTACCCGATCATTGCCAACGTGTATCCGGGCCCGCAGACGGAGTCGGTGAATTTCACCTTCTCGCCGACGGCGGTGCCGCAGCAGCTCGCGCAGCTCGGCTTCATCGTGATCCAGATCGGCAACCGTGGCGGAAGCCCGCAGCGCTCGCAGGAGTACCAGGGGTTCAGCTACTACAACCTTCGCGACTACGCCCTGGCCGACAAGAAGACCGGCATCGAGCAGCTCGCGGCGCGGCACAAGTGGATCGACATCGACCGCGTCGGCATCTACGGCCACTCGGGCGGCGGGTTCCTGACCGCCACGGCGATGCTGCTGCCGCCCTACAACGAGTTCTTCAAGGTGGGCGTGAGCGAATCAGGAAATCATGACAACAATATTTACAATGAGAACTGGAGCGAGCAGTACCACGGCCTGAAGATCGTCGCGAAAGCGCCAGGCCGAGGGGGAGTGGTCCAGGCCGGCGCGGCGCCGGGCGGGCCGCGGGACGGGAATGGGAACGGCGCTGGCCGCGGCGGGAATGGCGGAGCAGTGAGCGCGTCCGCGCTCGTCGATGGCTCGATCGCCGCCGACGACAGCGTCGACACGTTTCAGATTCGCGTGCCGACGACGGTGGAACTGGCAGCCAATCTCAAGGGCAACCTGCTCCTCGAGACTGGTGACATGGACAACAACGTCCACCCGGCCAATACCATTCGTCTCGTGCAAGCCCTCATCAAGGCGAACAAGCGATTCGACTTCATGATGCTGCCGGGCAAGCCGCACTCGTACGGGGATATGACGCCGTACACGAATCATTTGATGTTCGAGTATTTCGCCGAACATCTGCTTGGAGATTACTACCGGAAAGACGCGGCAATTCGGTAGGGCAGGGCTGCGGCCGGCGCGACGATCCCGAATCGTTTCGCCGGCCGTGGCACGCTATACCAGCAGTGCTTTCCCGGTCGCGAGCCGGTCTCTCACGTCGTCCACGCTCCGACTCGCCAGCCGGATGACTTTTGCTGGATCCACGGCCACTCTCGGCGTGGCGTACATGCGCAACCAGCGCGCTGACCGGTAGAACTCTTCCGACAGCTTCGGCAGGTTGATGGCGCCTTCCCAGCCCGCTGCGGTCAGTCGCCGCACTTCGCCATAGGGCCGCTGCACGAGCAGGTCGAGTCCGAGCATCTGCGTCTTGGTCGGATAGTCGAGCAGCACGTCGCCCGGTGCGAGTCCGATCTCCGTGGCGAGCGCGTTCTCCACCGCCACCGTCAGCGGCCGGTCGTCCGCAATCCACTCCGCGGCGTCGGGCGCGAGCAGCGCAGCCGGACATTCGAAGGCCCGTTTGTACAACCGCCGTTCGCGGAGTGCATGAAGCATGGCCGTGGGCGATCGTTGGCCGAGTGTGGCGAGGATGCCTTCGTCGGTGAAGGCCGCCAGGGCCTGTACATCGAGCGCGCCGGCGTCGAGGGCGTCCGCCACCAGCCGTTTGTACATCGCCGTCGCGCTGCGCACGGCGTGATGCCAGTACACGTTGCGATACATCTGATACTTGGCGAACAACAACGACTCGAGGGCCGAGAGCCCTTTTTCCACCATACCCACTTCGAGGCGCCCAGTCTCCGGGTCGCGCACCAGCGTGAGGGCATTCATCAGTCGGTCGACGTCGATCTCGCCGTAGCTCACGCCGCACATGAATGCGTCGCGTCGCAAATAGTCGAGCTTGTCGAGGTCGATCGACCCGGAGATCAGCCCCTGAAGCGGACTGTCGCTCTCGCCGCGGATGAGCGCGACGATCCGTTCCGGCGCCGTGGCGCCCAGCTCGCGGCGCAGGATGGTTGCCACTTCGCCTCCGCAGATGAGCGGCCGCGCCACGTCTTCATGGTGCTGTGCGCCGATCTCTTCCAGCGCGTGCGAGAACGGGTAGTGCCCGACGTCGTGCAGCAGGGCGGCGATGCGGACGATCATGCATTCATCGCGGCCGATCGAGGTGAAGTCCTCATGTTCCTCGAACAGCGAGAGAGCCCGCCGAGCCAGGTGATACGTTCCGAGGGCGTGCTCGAACCGTGAATGCGTAGCGCCCGGATACACGAGAAACGCCAGCCCCAGCTGGCGCACGTAGCGCAGACGCTGAAACGCCGGTGTATCGATCAGCTCGAAACTGAGCGGATCGAGGCGTATGTTGTTCCAGAGCGGGTCCCTGACTATTTCAACGGACATGGGCCGAATGTTAGCTGCCAGTGGCCGGAAACGCGTGAACGGCTGTCAGCGCCAAGAAACCTCCCCCCTCCCGAATGCGTAAGGTGACTCATGCCGAATCCCCAGCAATCACCGACGTTGCCCGCGCCTCCCAAGGCCCAGCTACCCTCGCCGGGGCCTGCTGGCACGCTGCCGACCGAAGCGCTGCAGGCCCAAGTGGCGGACCTCTCGCAGCAACTTGCCGGGCTCGTGGCCCAGCGAAGGGTCCTGCAGCGGCAGATCAATGTTTCCCAGAAAGGCAGCGTGGTTCGGTCGGGGCTCGAGCTCCAGAAGGTCAATCTGGACAATCAGATCCTGCAGACCGAGATGAGCCTGTCGAATGCCAAGGCGCAGGTCGGCTTTCGCCAGAACATTCCGGTGAGTCAGATCGGACCGGCCGGCCAGCTCATGCCACCCCCGATGCCTCGGTCCCGACAAGTTGATCCGGACATGGTCGTTGGCATGATGTTCACGGTCATCATCTGCGTAGTGCTGCCGATTGCCATTGCGTATGCGCGGCGTATCTGGCGTGGCGCGCCGAAGGTTGCGCCGGCTCCGTCGGACGAAACGCCACAACGGCTGGAGCGCCTGGAGCATGCGGTAGACGCCATCGCGATTGAAATCGAGCGTATCGCCGAAGGCCAGCGTTTCGTGACCAAGGTCTTCGCCGAGCGCCCGCCGCAGTCAGCGCATCCCGGGACGAACCAACCGCAGCAACTGAACGAGGCAGCGCCGATCCTCGCACTCGGCGCGGGCGCCATCGAGCCAGTTCGTGTCGCCGAGCGCCAAGCGGTGAGGCAGTCGATTCCGACGGGCTAGCGACCTTCCCTACTCTCGCCGGCCGGTGCAGCGCGGATTGGACTCCGGGTGTTGACCGGCCGGATGTCGCTGGCTGCTCCGTAGCGGTCGGCCCGCCGGTCGGCGAGGTTCGAGTTGCCAGTTGTGAGTTGTGCGTTGCGTGTCCCGTGTCAGCGAACCTTCGCGAAGGTCATTAACAGCGGCGCAAAGGCACGCATGGCGCGAAAAAGGCCGGAGCGACATCCTCGCTCCGGCCTTCTTCGCATCGTCTCGTGTCTCGTGTCTCGTGTCTCGTGTCTCGTGTCTCGTCAACCCTTCGGGCCGGCCAGCTTGACGCTCTCCGGCACGTGGCTCTCGAAGTTCGCGAAATTGTCACGGAACATCGACGCGAGCTTCTTGGCTTGTGTGTCGTACGCATCCTTGTCCGCCCACGTGTGGCGCGGGTTGAGCACGTCCGGTGGAACGTCGACGATCTTCGTTGGCACCTGCAGCCCGAAGATTGGATCGGTGACGCACTTGGTCGAACGGAGATCGCCACGCAGGAGCGCATTCACCATGGACCGGGTATACGCCAACCGCATCCGCGTGCCGACGCCGAAGGCGCCGCCCGTCCAACCGGTGTTCACGAGCCAGACGTCCGAGCCATGCTCGTCGATCAGTTTGCCGAGCATCTCCGCGTACTTCGTTGCATGCCACACCAGGAACACGGCGCCGAAGCAAGAGGAGAACGTCGCCTGCGGCTCCTTCACGCCCCGCTCGGTGCCTGCCACCTTGGCGGTGTAGCCCGAGAGGAAGTAGTACATCGCTTGTTCGCGCGTGAGCTTGGCGATCGGTGGCAGAACGCCAAATGCGTCGGCGGTGAGGAATACGATGTTCTTCGGATGCCCGCCGCGTCCCGATCGGCACATGGTGCGGGATGTAGTTGAGCGGGTACGACGCACGCGTGTTCTCGGTGATCGATTGATCCTCGAACTTCACCTTGCGTGTGGTCGGGTCGAGCACGACGTTTTCCAGGATCGTGCCGAACATCTGTGTCGTGCGATAGATGTCGGGCTCACCTTCGGGCGACAGGTTGATCACCTTCGCGTAGCATCCGCCTTCGAAGTTGAACACGCCTTCCGGCGACCACCCATGCTCGTCGTCGCCGATGAGCGAACGCTTGGGATCGGCCGAGAGCGTCGTCTTGCCCGTGCCCGACAGGCCGAAAAAGAGTGCCGTATCGCCGGCGGGGCCGATATTCGCCGAGCAGTGCATGGACAGCACGCCGGTCTTCGGCATGTAGTAGTTCATGACCGTGAACATCGCCTTCTTCAACTCGCCGGCGTACCGCGTGCCGCCGATGAGAATCATGCGCTTGGCGAGACTGAGCACGATGAACGTGCCTGTGCGCGTGCCATGTTTCGACGGAGTGGCTTCGAACTCCGGTACGTGCAGCACCGTGAAGTTCGGATCAAACGTCGGCAACTCGGTGTGCATCCGGACGGATGAACATGTTGCGCACGAACGCCATCTGCCACGCGTTCGGCGAGACATAGCGCACCGACAGACGATACGCCGGATCGGCACCGCAGTAGAGGTCCTCCACGAACAGCTCGTTGCGCGTGTCGAGGTACTCGCGAACGTCGGCGAGTAGCAGCTCGAACTTTTCGTCCGAGATCGGCTGGTTGACCTTGCCCCAGTCCACGTCCGCCTGAGACGACGATTCCTTGACGAGGAATTTGTCGTTCGGCGAACGGCCGGTGTGCGGCGCGGTCACGCAACAGAAGGGGCCCATGTCGGCGAGTTGGCCCTCACCCCGGCGGATCGCGTCCTGGATCAGGACCGGCGCAAGGAGATTCCAGTGTACCTCGCCCTGGGGGTTCAGTCCCTGGGCTTCCAACCGCAACCCTGCCCTGAAAACCTGCGTACTCCTGCGGCGTTGTCTGAGTCGCCATCATAGCCTCGAGTAGATCGTCTGACTGGGGCTGCCACTCGCCAAGCGCGCGGCAGAGTCCATGGGATAGGAACGTTCCTGCGCGTCGACCACGGCCACAGCGGCCATGTTGACGATGTCCTGGACGTCGGCGCCGCGTTCGAGCACGTGCACCGGGCGACTCATCCCCACGAGAATGGGACCGATGGCAGTCGCACCGCCCAGATGGTTCAGCAACTTGTAGGCAATGTTGCCGGCGCTCAAGTTGGGAAAGATCAAGACATTCGCTTGTTCCTTGAGCGTACTGAAAGGATAATCACGTTCGATGATTTCCGGATCGAACGCAGTATCCGCCTGCATCTCGCCGTCTACGACGAGGGACGGGTCGCGCTGCCGCAGCAATTGTACGGCGGTCGCCATCTTCTCGGCGTCCGGGTGCCGCACCGAGCCGAAGTTGGAGAAGGACAGCATGGCGATGCGCGGCTCCATGCCCATGGTGCGCGTGATCCGCGCCGCGGCGAGTGCGATCTGTGCCAGTTGCTCGGCTGTCGGATCGATGGTCACCGTGGTATCAGCACAGAAGATCACGTGCTTTTCGAACACCAGCATGTACACGCCACTGACGAGTCCCGACTTGGGATGCGCCCCGATGACCTCGAGCGCCGGACGAATGGTCTCGGGGTAGTGGATGTTGACGCCCGACACCAACGCGTCCGCGTCGCCACGGGCCACCATGCATGAGCCGAAGTAGATTGCCGTTGTACAGGCGGCGGCGTGCCTCGTCGAGGCTCATGCCTTTGCGTTGCCGGTGCGACCACATGTGCTGCGCGTACTCGTCGCGCTTGCGGCGACGTTGATGGGATCCTCGATTACGATGTCTTCGAGCGAAATGTTCATTTCGCGCGCCTTCGCTTCGATCACGTCGCGATCGCCAAGCAGCATCGGCATGCAGATGCCTTCTTCGACGCAGATGCGCGCGGCGCGAATGATCTTCGGCTCGTCCCCTTCGGGGAACACGACGCGCTTGGGATTGCTTCGTGCGCGATTGATCAAGCCGCGCATGATGCCGCGTGCGCGGCCGAGTCGCGATTCGAGACGTTGACGATAGTCTCGAGATCGATGAACGCCTTGCCACGCCCGAGGCCACCGCTGCCCACGCGACGGCCGGCGCCACCCACAGGAGCACGCGCGGGTCGAACGGGAAGGGAATCAGGTACTCGGGTCCGAACTTCACGTCCTCGAGGCCGTACAAGGCTGCCACATTCGTCTGGCACGTCCTCCTTTGCCAGGAGGGCCAAGGCGCGTGTCGCCGCCATCTTCATTTCTTCGTTGATCTCGGTGGCGCGCACGTCGAGCGCCCCGCGGAAGATGAACGGAAAGCCGAGGACGTTGTTGACCTGGTTGGCGTAATCGCTGCGACCGGTTGCGATGATGGCGTCGTCGCGCACCGCCCGTACTTCTTCGGGGAGGATCTCGGGCGTCGGGTTGGCCAGAGCGAAGATGAGGGGACACGGCGCCATCTTCTTCACCATCTCGCCCGTCACTGCGCCGGCGGCGGACAACCCGACAAACACGTCGGCGCCAACGAGGGCGTCGGCGATCGTGCGCGCCTCCGTGTCGGCTTGAAACCGCGCCTTGTACGGATCGATCTTGCCTTTGCGGTCTTTATGGATCACGCCGGCGCGATCGCACATGAGGATGTGCTCTCGCTTGACGCCGAGGCGTATGTAGTGTTCGGCCGTGGAGATCGCGGCCGCTCCGGCACCCGAAAACACGACTTTGATCTTTGTGATGTCCTTGCCGCTCACTTCGACCGCGTTGAGGAGCGCGGCGCCAGAAATGATGGCGGTGCCGTGCTGGTCGTCGTGGAAGACGGGGATCTTCATTGTCTTCCGCAGCGTTTCTTCGATATAGAAACAGTCTGGTGCGCGGATGTCCTCGAGATTGATTCCGCCCACCGTAGGCTCGAGCAATTGGCAAAATTTGATGACGTCGTCGGGATTCTCCGAGCCGACCTCGAGGTCGAAGACATCGAGGTCAGCAAATTGCTTGAAGAGGTTGCCCTTACCTTCCATGACCGGCTTGCCGGCCAAGGCACCGATGTTGCCCAGGCCAAGCACAGCGGTGCCATTCGTGACGACGGCAACGAGGTTTCCCTTGGCCGTATAGGTGTAGGCGAGATCCGGATCCTGCTGGATCTCGAGGCAGGGCTCGGCAACTCCAGGAGAGTAGGCGAGCGAGAGTTCGCGCTGATTCGTCAGCGGCTTGGTCGGAACGACGGCGATCTTGCCCGGCCGGCCGTTCGCGTGATAGTCGAGAGCGTCTTGGCGTTTTGTCATGACCGTGATGAAGAATAGCCGATCAGAAGGCGCAAGTCAGTCGCCCATGATGGGTTGGTTGGTCCCGAACAAAGGCCGGAGCGTTTCGCTCGGCTGGACCCTATCAGCTTCGCCATTATGTCCATCAACCGCCATCAGGTCTTCCGACTGACTCGTGTGGTGGTCTTCTTTGCGATCGCGGGAGCTGCCGTTTACAGTGTGGGAGAGTTCGCGCCCGCGACGCGGCCGCTCATTTCGCCGGTTTATTGGATAATAGGGGCTCTGTTCGTATTCTCGCTCTGGCGCACCCTGCGGGGACGCGAAGGATATGATCGGCGACGGGACGACCGCCGGCGCGGCGGACGGCGGACCGACTAAGCCTTATCCCACGTCTTCATGCGATAGACGAGGGCCGATACTGCCCAGCTCATGATGAAGATGCCGATGATCAGGTACCCGATGATTCCAAAGTTACCGTTCAGCGCAGCAATGGTGCTCCAGAACGGCCCCTGGAATCCGAATCGGCGTCCGAGCAGCCCCAGCGCCTCGACTCCGCCGACGAGCAGTGCCACGACTACCGAAATGAACGTGATGGTGAAGTTGTAGTAGAGTTTTCTAATCGGCTTGCGATAGGCCCACCCGTACGCGCCGAGCATCAGCACGCTATCGGCCGTGTCCACGAGCGACATGCCAACGGTGAAGAGGGCAGGGAACACCATGATCGACCAGATCGACATGCCCTTTGCCGCCTCTGCCGCCGAGATGCCGAGGACCCCGATTTCGGTGGCGGTGTCGAACCCCAATCCGAACAGCAGACCGAGCGGATACATGTGCCAGCTTCGACGAATCATCCCGAAGAGCGGCCGGAAGATGCGCGCCAGCAAGCCGCCGCCACTCAGGAGCAGATCCAGGTCACCGTCGCCGAGCTCGCCACCGTCCTTCACGCGGTCGAATGCGCGGTACACCGACGCGAGGATGAACAGGTTCATCACGGCAATGCCGAGCAGGAAGAGCGCGGACACACTGGTCCCGATGATGCCGCCCACGTCGTGCCATGCGGCGAGCTGGGTACCGAGCGCCATGGCTGTGGCGGCGATGGCCACCGACGCCAGGACCACGACGGTCGAATGCCCGAGCGAGAAGAAGAAGCCGGTGGCAATCGGACGTTGGCCCTCCTGCATCAGCTTTCGAGTGACGTTGTCGATCGCGGCAATGTGATCGGCGTCGATCGCGTGGCGCAGCCCCAGACCATAGGCGAGGAGTGCGGTGCCCAACAGCAGTGGATAGCGGCGAAAGGCGATCAGCGCCCATGCCCACGCGCCGATATTCGCCACCACGAGTAACGCAAAAAGACCGACGATCCGCCTTCGATCATCGGTCTTTTCGTTGTTGATCACGCCAGGTGTCCGCTTCACGGCCGAAAGCTATCGAGCTTGCCGCGTCTCGCGAAGGCGCTCACACCTCCAGATGATCTCCTTCGCGTGCCGCCATCGTGTACAGGACGGGCATGAGGAACACGCTGATCAAGAGCCGTGAGAACAATCCGCCCACGATGACCAGCGCGAACGGCTTCTGTGTGCTCGAGCCGACGCCGGTCGCCAACGCAGCCGGCAACAACCCGAGCGCGGCGACGAGCGCGGTCATCATGATCGGCCGGAGTCGGAGTAACGCCGCAGCGCGCGTCGCGTCGACGATACTCTGTCCTCCCAGGCGCAGCTCGTTGGCGTAGGAGATGTAGACCACGGCCGTCTGCACGGACACGCCGAACAGCGCCAGGAATCCGATCATCGACGACACCGACAACGGGGTTCCAGTGAGGCGGAGGGCCAGCAATCCGCCAATCGGACCGGAGAGGATGACCCCAAGCACGGTGATGAGCGGAAACTTGAAATTCTTGTACAAGAGGAACAGGATGCCGAACACGAGGATGACCGTGAGTGGAACCACGACGTCGATCTGCGCGTGTGACGCGTTGTACTGTTCGAATTCGCCGCCCCATCGGGTCGAGTAGCCGGTGGGCATCTTGACTTGCTTGGCGACCGCGGCTTGCGCTTCGTCGACCGCGCTGGCCAAGTCGCGTCCCTCAACCGAGTACTGCACGCCGATGTATCGCGAGTTGTCCTGCCGGTAAATAAATGACGCGCCATTCGCGACCTGGATGTCGGCCACCTCGCGGAGTGGCACCTGGTTGCCGTCGGGCGTGGCGATGAGAATGTTGCCAATCTCGTTTGGATTCGCGCGATACTGCTCTTGCAGGCGCACCACGAGATCGAACGTCCGCTCCCCTTGAACCACCTGGGTCGCCGCTGTTCCACCAACGGCCGCCGAGATCAACTGGTTGACGGCGTCCGAACTGAGACCGTATCGCGCGAGCTTTGCCCGATCGACCGAGACCGTGAGGCTGGGCTGGCCCAACTCCTGAACGAGCGTCACGTGAGTGATCCCGGGCACGCGCTCGATGATGGCCTTGATCTGACGTCCCTTCTGCTCCAGGAGGCCCAGATCCGTGCCAAACACTTTGACGTCCAGCGAACTCTTGAGACCCGTGAGAGCCTCGTCGACGGCGTCTTCTGCCGGCTGCGTATAGTTGAAGGTGATGCCTGGAAAGACCGCCAGCTTTTTCTGCATGGCGTCGATCAGCTCGTTCTTTGAGTGGTACGGGCCCTTCCAATCACCGTATGGCTTCAGTCCGACGTAGAATTCGGCGTTGTAGAACCCGATGGGATCCGTGCCGGCGTCGTCACGCCCGTGCTCCGACGCTACCGTCGTGACCTCGGGGAAGCTCATCAATACGGCACGCACCTGCGGCACGATTTGCGCCGATGCCTCGAAGGAGATCGTGTAGGGCATGGTGGCGCGCACCCAGATCGCCCCCTCGTCGAGCTTCGGCATGAATTCGCCGCCGAGTGACATCGCGATGCCGATGGAAATGGCGAGGATCACCACGGACGCTCCGATCGTGGCGCGCACGTGCCGCAGGCACCAATCAAGGCCGGTGGCGTACTGGTCGCGAATCCACTCGAACGGCCGATTCCGGCGCTCCTGGACGCCCTTCCGCAGCACCCACACGCAGAGTACCGGGACCACGGTGAGCGTGAGGAACAGCGCGCCGATCAATGCGTAGATCGTCGTGTCGGCCATGGGCGTGAACAGCTTGCCTGAGGGCCCGGTCAACGCGTAGATCGGTAGGAAGCCGGCCACGATCACGGCGATGGCGTAGACGATTGGCCGATTGACCTCGGACGCGGCATCGAGCACCACGTCGCGAACCCGGTACACCGTGCCGTGTCGTCGCGCGAGTTGCCGGTAGACGTTTTCCACCATGACCACGGCGCCGTCGACGAGAATTCCAAAGTCGATTGCGCCAATGGACAGCAGGTTGGCGGGGATGTGCCGGAGGTCCAGGCACATGAATGCGATCAGCAGGGATAACGGGATCGTGATGGCGACGATGAGACCCGAGCGGAGATCGTACAGGAAGAAGATCAGCACGATCACGACGAGCACGATGCCGCGAATCAGGTTGTCCGCCACCGTGCGCGTGGTCAGCTTGACGAGATCGCTCCGATCGTAGAACGGAAGGACTTTGACATCCTTCGGAAGGACATGGTCGTTGAGCTCCTGCGTCTTCGCCTCGACGCGCTTGAGGACAACCTGCGCCTGTTCGCCCCGTCGCATGAGCACGATGCCTTCGACGGCGTCGTCTTGCTTCATGAAGCCGAACTCGCCGAGCCGCGGGGCGGCGCCGATCCCAACGGTCGCGACGTCCTTGATCAGCACCGGAACGCTGTTCTTCACCGCGATGACGATGTTGCCGATGTCTTCGAGCGTCACGACGCGTCCAAGTCCGCGGACGTAGAAGAATTGGCCGCCCTCGGAGTAGAATCCGCCGCCGGCGTTGGAGTTGTTCGCGCCGAGTGCCGTGGCGACATCGTCAATCGATAGCCCGGCGCCCGCCAGCCGCGTCGGGTCCACGTCGACGTGGTATTCCATGGTTTGACCGCCCAGGAGCGCCACATCGGCCACGCCCGGCACGGCCCGATACGCCTTGCTCAGCACCCAGTCCTGGAGCACGTGCAGCTCCATGGGACTCCGGTCGGGACTCTGCAGGACGTAGCGATAGACGAGCCCTGACGGCGAGAATGGCGCTTCCAATCCGGGCGTCACGCCGCTGGGCAACGACGCTCCGCCCAGCCGCTCGAGCACTTGTTGGCGCGCGAAGTAGATGTCGGTGTTGTCGGTAAACGTGACGCGGATGCTCGACACACCGTACAACGAGATCGACCGCATCACGACCAAGTTGGGTAGCCCATTGAGTTCCGTCTCGATTGGCACGGAGATCAGGCGCTCGATTTCTTCCGCTGCGTGGCCGGACCATTGGGTGGTGACGGCCACGCTCGGCGACGAGACATCGGGATACGCGTCGACCGGCAGCCGACGTAGCGAGAAGATGCCGACGGCGATGATCGCGACGATGATGAACGCACTGATAATCGGTTGACCTACGGCAGCTACGACGAGACGCTGAATAGGGCCATGCCGGCCCTGTTCGCTTCCCACCGGAGGTAGCTCGCGGCCGGAACGATCGGGGTGTGTCACTGGCTTTCCGCGAACTGGAGGAAGAGCGCGCCTTCCGCCACGACTTGGTCACCGGCTGCGAGACCGGAGGTCACCTCGTACAAGTCGCCGACCCGTGTGCCCAGGGTGACTCGCCGCCGTGCGAATCCGTTGCCCGCCGCGGCGAGGAACACGAACGGCAGATTTTCTTCGTCGCGGAGAACGGATGATGCCGGAACGAGGATGCCGCGATGCTCGGCGCGCGACGTGATCTTGACGCGGACGAACATGTCCTTCCGCAGCACGCGGTTGTCATTCGGGACGAGCAGGCGCACCGAGACAGCCTTCGTGCCCGGATCGGCGAGCGAACCGATGTAATCGACGCGTCCCGGAATGGGCGTTTGAGTGACGTCAGCGAGAATCATCGCCGGCTGCCCCACCGCAACGTCCCTGACGTCGTTGGCGAAGATGTTCGCGTTCACCCACACCGTGCTCAAGTCGGCGATCGTGAACGTCTGCGTCGTGCCGGCTTGCAAGAGTTGGCCGTCGGCAATCAGCTTCTCGACGATCGTTCCGGTAATGGGCGAGCGAATGATTGCTTCGATCGACGCCGAGTGGCCCTCCCGTATGGCCGCGATTTGAGCATCCTCTACGCCCAGCGATCGCATCGTCTGGATGGAGGACTCGAGGTCTGCCTCGGCCGCTGCGACGTCTGACTGCGCTTGCTCGAGATCGGCGCGCGCAATTGCGTCGTTCTTGAAGAGCGCCGAGTCCCGGTCCGCGACTCGCTTTGATTGACGATCTGCGCTTTGCGCCTTTCGGTATGCGGCAACGGCTGATGCAAAGTCGGGCGACGCCACGTACGCGAGGGGTTCACCGCGGGTCACGTTCATGCCGACGTTGCCAACGACTCGAACGGCGGGACCTGAAACGGGGGACAGCACCTGTGTGGACTTGTCCCCGTTGAACGCGACGTTGCCTGTCGCTTCGATGACCGGAGTGAATGTCGTGACCTGCGCGGTCACCACATGAATGCGCTTTCTCTGTTCCGCGGTCACCGTGAAATTGGCGGCCTCACCGGTCGATACCTGGGTGGAATCCGCGGGCTTGCTTGCGGCCTTGGTGCACCCGCCGACGCTGAATGCGGCCATGTAGGCGGCACTCAACGCGACGGCGCGAGCGAATGAAGATCTCATCGATTGGAAGCTCCCAGCGGCGGAATGGTGACGCCGAGCGCGCGGTCCAGATCGGCGCGGGCGGTATTGGCGGCAGCGAGGGCGTCAGCGAGCTGACTCTCCGCTTGGAGAAGGGCTGTGCGTGCAGTGATGACTTCGAGTGCCGAGGACCCGCCCAGGCTGTAGCTGGTGGAGGCGACGCGGTACGCGTCGCGCGCCGCGGGGACGAGCTCGTCGCGGATGAAAACCACCTGCCGCATTGCCGTGCTGGCGTTGGCGTATGCCGAGCGGACGTCCTGCGTGACCTGGGCTCGCGTATCGCGGTAGCTCGCGGCAAGCTCTTTCTCGAAGTGCTGAGCGACGGCGATGTCGCCCTTGGCGTGTTGCCAATAGAACGCAGGAAGTGGGAGCGAAAAGCCGGTCGTGAACAACGGTGAGCCTGGCTGCGCATAGTCGCGCTGCACCGAAAAATTGAGGTCGGGCAACCAGAACTCTTTCGTCAGGCTGGTAGTGGCGCGTGCGCCCTGTTGCTGGCTTTCGATCATCGCCAATTCCGGGCGGTTGGCGAGCGCAATGGACTCGATTCCCGCCGAGTCGGGGAGCGGTGGTGGCACGCCGAGCGAGTCGGTGGGTGCGATCGGGGCGCCGATGACGCGGCCGAGTGTTCGGTTGAGCGAGGCTTGCGCGTTGGCCAGGTCGCGCTCGTTGGAGATCAGATCATTGGCGGCCTGCGCCACGCCAACCTGCGCCTGAATGACGTCCAGTCGCGCCGCGCTCCCGGCGTTGTAGCGAGCCTGCGTCCGCGTGAGAAAATCGTGGGCCAGCGTCTGGGCTTCGAGAAGACTCTCGCGGTGTTTGAACGCCGCGAGCAGCGAGTCATACGTGGCCGATGTTTGATTGGCTATGGTCTGCTGTTGCAGTCGGTAGTTCGATTCGCTCTGCCGAATGCCAGCCAGACCGATGCGGTTGTTCAGCCGGAACTTGTCCGGAAAGGGAATCCCCAATCCCAAGGCTACGGGGCGAGAGCCCGCCGCCCCGAACGTGAACGGTCCCGGAGCCTGATCGAACGCTGCGGACAGCGTCATATCGGGAATGGCGATGCCCTGCACGCGTCGCGCGCGCGCCTCGGCGGTTTGCTCGCGCGCGACTTCGAGCTGCGCGTTGCGCACCAGTGCTTCGGCGACGGCTTGGCGTCGGGACAGACGTAATGAATCGTCCGCGCGCTGCTGCGCGGACGCGGCGCTGCCGCACACGGCAAGCGCGCACAATCCCATAAAAAGGCGCATGTTGTCTCTAAATTGTGAACTGACGCAAACCACTACAACAAACGGGTCAGCTCACACCGGCGGCGCGCGGGGATTGTCCTGTGAAAAACGGATCGCCGGCTCTGCACTATTCGCGATCCACAGCGTTATGAACGCGTGACCGCCCGAGGCTACGAGGCGCGCTGGTTCACGTGCGGCCGTGCCATGAATCGATCGCGCCTGGCAGGCGGCACAGGTGGCATCGTTGTGCGCGAAGTGGAGATGCGTGCCGTCAGTCTCGATGTGCGACGCGTAGCGCCCGTCGCGCCCTTCCGTCAGGGGCGCTATGGCCACGACGACTTGCGCCGCCATCGCGATAAAGGCAATGACGGTGAGCAACCAGTGTCGGGCCGAGTGGGCGGCGACGGATCGAGATGGCATTCCAGTAGATCGTACGGACGAGCCAGTCAAAGTGCTGGCGGACGGTTCTCAAGGTAGCTGCGCAGTCTGGCCAGCATCCGGGCATCGGTGGCCGTGGGGTCGGTGCCCTTTGGCGTCTCGATCACCTTTGGTACACGGCTCATCCGCTGGTCGTTCATAATTTGCCGGAAAGCGATCTCGCCCAGGGAACCTTCCCCGATCAACTCGTGGCGGTCCCGTCTGGAATTGAATGCAGTCTTCGAGTCATTGAGGTGCAGCACCTTCAGGTGGTCCAGTCCCAGCACACCGTCGAAGCGGGCCCAGACGTCCTGGTAGTCGTTCACGAGATCGTACCCAGCGGAGTAGGCATGGCAGGTATCGACGCAGATGGCGACACGCGACCGATGCTCCTGAGACACTCCGCCGAGCAGCGCGGCCAAGTCCTCGAAGGTCGACCCGATGGCCGTGCCGCTTCCCGAGGTGGTCTCCATGCAGAGTACGGTATGCCCCGGTACCCGTGCCAGCGCCTCGGTGATCGCGTCGGCATTGCGTGCGATGCCTGACATTTGCTCGTCGATGTAGTTCCCAGGGTGGGACACGAGATACGTGATTCCCAGCGCCTCGCACCGCTGCAGCTCAGCGACGAACGATTCGATCGACCGTCGTCGCAGTGTTTCGTCGGGGCTGGCGAGGTTGATCAGGTACGAATCGTGGGCCACCGTTGCGCGCACGCGTGTCGCGCCCAGCGCCGCCTGGTACGAGCGGCATTCGTCCTCCTCGCATATCCGCTCGGCCCAGCGGTTGGCCATCTTCGTGAAGATCTGCATGGCGCTGGCGCCAATCGCCCGCGCACGTGCCGGCGCCTGGTGCGTGCCTCCAGCGATCGACACGTGCGCACCAAGGAGGACGTCATCATCCCACACGGGCGGTACCCAAGTCGGATCAGTCGCACTGTCCGTCTTGGGGTTGAATGCCGGCTTCTTCACCGTGGTCTTCTCAGCTGGTGCAGCGTTTCGTGACCGGGGCATGGTGGGAATATACGCGGAGCGGTGGAGCGTTAGCGGTCGAGCCGCCCTACCGCTCCCCCCTCAACCAGTTCGCCGGATCGACCGCGGGTCCGCCATGCCGGATCTCGAAATGCAGGTGCGGCGGCAGATCAGGGTCGGAAATTCCGACGCCTCCGATCACCTGGCCTTTGGTGACGGTCTGCTGCTCGCGCACGTCGGCGCGAGCCAGCGAGCCGTAGATGGAGTAGTCGCCGCCGCCGTGATCGATGATCACCGTGAGACCGTACGTGCCCAGTTGGCGCACGCTCACCACTTTGCCCGCTGCCACGGATCGAACGCCTGTGCCGACCGTCGCCTTGATGCCGACACCGTTCCAGCGAATAGTGGTGTTGCTCGCCGTCTGTGCCTTGCCATAGGTGTACAGGAGGGTTCCCTCGACCGGCCAATCGAGCTTGCCGTAGTCGCTCGTCTTGATCGTGCTCGCCGCGCGCGCGGCGCTCGGACGGCGCTCGGTGCGCAGGCGCTCGGCGCGCAGGCGCTCGGCCTCGAGGACGGCGATCGCGTTCGTGAGCTGTGTTTCCGTGGCTTTGAGACGGTCCAACCGATCTTCCGTCTGCTTCGATTGTCGCTTGGTCTGCACGAGGCTGGACGCCCGCTCGCGCTCGAGCGCGCGCAGTGTTTCCTCCTCGCGCTGCTTGTCGGTGCGATTTTCCTCGAGAGCGTTCTGCAGCGTCATGAGCCGGTCGTGTTCGCGCTGCACCTGATCGCGTAATTCCTCGACGCGACCGACCAGTGAGCGATCGTGCAGCGCGAGCAGATGCAGGTATTTGTACCGAGCCACGAGCTCGCCGAAGGACCGCGCCGAGAGCATCGCCTCTGTCGTGTACAGCGGTCCACGCTTGTAGATGTCGATCAACCGGCGCCGCAGGGCGGCTTTCTTCGCCGCCAGCTCGGTCTCGGTGGTGTTGACTTTGTTCGCCGCATCGTTGACGTCAGCGCTGATCGCGGTGAGCTGCGAGTTGAGCGTCTTGACGATGCGTGCCGTGACGGCCGCGCGACGATCGAGGTTCGTCACCTCGTCGTTCAGATCGTGGACCGTTGTGCGGAGCTCCGCGGCGTGACGCTGTAGTTCCTCGCGCTCGCGCCGAATGCGTTCGAGCGTGTCGCGCTGTGCGCGGATCTTGTCTTGGGCGAGGAGGGGCGAACAGCGAGCCGTGACGGACATCATGGCCAACACTCCGGCCGCGACGACGATCGCCCGCCGAACCCACGCACCGGGGCCCTTCAGCACTCGTCGCGCTCTACGCGCCACGGCTCACACCTGCCGAAGATGCCGACCGACCGACACCGCGCTGCCCAACAAGCCCATGAGTGCGCCGAACAGAATGCCGAGGGTGGCGAGGCGCCGGTCGAAGAAGACGGTCTCGAAGTGGAGGTACTGCTCGAGGACCCGCATTGCGAAGTAGGTCAGCGCGAGCGCCAGCACGCCGCCAAGTATGCCTTTGATCGAGCCTTCGATGAGGTATGGGCGGCGAATGAAGCTGTCCGTGGCCCCGACCAGGCGCATGATCGAGATCTCCTTACTGCGCGCAAGGATGGCCATGCGAATGGTGGCGCCAATGATGATGATTGCCACGGCCGCGAACGCGAGGCCGAGTGCCGCACCGGCGACACCGGCGATGTTGCGGAGCCGGTAGAGCTGCGTGATCCACTCCTCGCCGAAGCGTACGTCGTCCACGAAGTCGTAGCCACGCAGGCGGTCGGCGATCTTTCGTACCGTGGCAGGATCACGGAATCCCGGCTTGAGCTTCACATCGAGCGAGGCGGGCAGGAACTCGCCGTCGAATACATCCTTGAACTCGCCGAGCTCCTTGCGTGCCCGATCGAGTGCCTGCTCCTGCGTCACGATGTCCACCTTGAGCACTTCGGGATACTTCGCGATCTCGTCGGAGGCGAGGGTCGTGCGCTCCACGGGCGTGCGGTCTGCAACAAAGGCGCGGATCTCGACGCGTTCCTCAACGTGCTGGAGCGCCTGCCGGATGTTCAGCGCGACGAGGCCAAACAAGCCAAACGCAAAGAGCGAGAACGCGATGGTGGTGATACTCAGGAGGCTGAGCAGAGGGGCGCGCCGGAATGCGGCCAGGGCCGTGCGGGTGGCGAGCATCAGTCGGCCTCCATCGCCACGCGCGGCGTATCCGCCGAATCGAATACGATTTCGCCGTGATTGAGTTCGATGCAGCGATACTCGGTGGAGCGGACGATCTCGAGATCGTGCGTCGCCATGAGCACGGCGGTGCCCGCCGCATTGATTTCGCGGAGCAGTTGGAAGATGCCGCGCGTGGCGCGCTCATCGAGATTGCCCGTTGGTTCGTCGGCAATCAGCACGAACGGATCGTTCACCAGCGCGCGGGCGAACGCCACGCGTTGCTGCTCGCCGCCGGAGAGCTCCTTTGGGAACGCGCGCGCCTTCGATGCCAGCCCGACCTGGGCGAGTGCCCGGGCGACCTTGTTCGGGATGCTCGTGCGCGGCGCACCAATCACCTCCAGGGCGAAGGCAACGTTGGCTTCGGCGGTGCGGTCGTCGAGCAGCCGAAAATCCTGGAAGATGATGCCGAGGCGGCGGCGGAGCTGTGCGACCTCGCGCCGCTTGACCGCACGCGACGTGTAGCCGCTGATGCGCACCTCACCACTCGTGGGGCGCTCTTCCATGTACAACAGTTTGAGGATGGTGCTCTTTCCGGCGCCGCTCGGCCCGGTCAGAAAGACGAATTCACCCTTCCCAACGCGGAAGCTGACGTCGCGGAGTGCCGCGGCACCCGCGGCGGCTCGTGGGTAGACTTTCGAGACTTTGTCGAAGCGAATCATGGCTAAACTTCAGACGCATCGACGCTCCCAGCGTCACCTTCCGTGGCCGTCCAGTTCCATGCGGGTTGCGAGGTGATGGTATCCAGAATGGCCTTGAGCAGCCCGATCAACATGGGCCCAAGGAGAATGCCCACCAGCCCGAACGTGTAGACG
Organism: uncultured Gemmatimonadaceae bacterium; assembly: GCA_963817955.1. GTDB lineage: Bacteria > Gemmatimonadota > Gemmatimonadetes > Gemmatimonadales > Gemmatimonadaceae > JAQBQB01. The sequence goes on along the minus strand of CAWFQK010000002.1, from coordinate 202,960 downwards.
CCCGTGATCAGCGCGACCAGCATCCAGTAGAGGTTGAGGACCTTGGACCGTTCGGCCGCGATCTTCGGCCGGAGGAAGGTCGAGATGTAGACGGTATTCACGAGGAATCCCAAGATCACCATCGCCAGGCCCTCGCCGGGCGATCCGCGGAAGATTGTCAGCCAGATAGCGACCGGAACGTACACGGTCCACGATCCGACGATCGGGAAGAAGCCGATCACGAACGCGATGATGGCCAGCACGCCGGCGAGTGGAACCTGGAACACGAGGTTCATCAGCAGGATGATGACCGACTTGACGGCCTGCGTGAGGAACGTGGAGTAGATCGCGCCGTACAGCACTCCGCGCACGTTCTTCTCCAGCGCGGCGGACAGTTCGCCATACCGCGGCGGAATGCGGCTGCGGATGTACTCCATGATCTCGTCGGCGTCGCCCATCACGTAATAGGCGGTGAACACGAAGATCGTGGAGGCGATGGCAAAACGCGCCAGCGCGGCGCGCACGGTTCCCAGGATGTTCGTGCCATAGTTCGACGCCACCAGCATGTAGTGTTTCACGGCGTCGCCGGTGTGCGCCGATTGCAGGAAGGGTACCCTGTGCAACGACAGGTCGATCTTGGTGGCAATCTCTTCCTGGTGCGCGTTCACGTACGTCGCGACGTCCGCGATCTCGTTGTAGCTGTACACGCTCAGCGCGAGCATCGGCAGGATCAGCATCAGCAGCGTCATGGTGGACGCTACGAACTTGTTTCGCACGAACGTGCGGCACAGCCAGAGCTGCACCGGGCGCATGAACGTGGCGACGATGACGCCGAGCATTGCCGCGATGATGACCGTGCGGACCATCCAGAGAAACAGCACGACGGTGACGACGAACAGAATCGTCGTCACCATCATCCGGCGCAGCTCCTGAAGGGTCAGCTCCGCCAGCGTCGGATTGGTCCGCCGCTCCAGACGGCGGCGGTCCGGAGCCAGCAGGGGATCGGTCATCTAATGCAGAGCCTGTTCGATGTCTCCGATGAGGTCATGAGCACTTTCGATGCCGATACTCAGCCGTAGAAACCCGTCCGGAATGTCGGCCGCGGCGCGCGCCTCGGCCGGCAGGTTCGCATGGGACGTGAATCGCGGCTCCGAAATCAGGGAATCGACACCGCCAAGACTCGGCGCATGACGGAAGAGTTTCAGTTTGCCCAGGAACTTCTCCGCGGCGCGCGCGCCGCCCGTCAGTTCGATCGCCATCATGCCACCGAACCCATCCATGAGCGCCTCGGCGATGTCATGGTCGGGATGTGACGGCAGGCCGGGATAGTGCACGCGGCGAATTTCCTTCCGTTCGCTGCACCACCGGGCCACCGCCATCGCGTTCTCATTGTGGCGCTTCATGCGCACGTCGAGCGTCTTGAGTCCGCGCTCGATGAGCCAGGCGGCGAACGGATCGGGGGCCTGGCCCCACACCATCATCTTCTGCCGCACTTCCTCGATGTAGGAGGCTGTGCCGCAGACGGCGCCGGCGAGCACGTCGTGATGGCCGTTGAGGTACTTCGTCGCCGAATGAATGACGACGTCGGCGCCATGATCGAGCGGCCGGAGATTGATCGGACTCGCAAACGTCGAATCGACCACGAGCGCGATGCCACACTCCTTCGTGATGTAGCTGACCGGGCGTAGGTCGAGCACGCGACATGTTGGATTCACCGGTGTCTCGAGAAAGATCGCGCGGGTTTGCGTGCGGAGCTTCTTCCGCCAGATCCGCGGCTCGAGTGGGTCGACGAGCGATACGTCGATGCCGAGCGAGGTGAATTCCTTCATCAGCAGGGTCGCCGCACCGCCGTAGATCCAGGCGCTGGCAATCAGATGATCGCCAGGCCGGAGCAACGCGAGCAGGCCGCACGCCACGGCGCCCATGCCGCTCGACAACAGCAGTGCCGCTTCCGCGCGTTCGAGCGCGGCGAGCCGTCGTTGCACCAACTCGGCGTTCGGCGCATTGCCGTAGCGGGGATAGCGCATGCCCTCGCCCGTGCCGATTTCCTGAATGAAATTCACTGACTGGACCAGCGGCGCCACTACTGCGCTGTCCGCGTCGCGCGTTTCCGCTCCGGCGTGGACCGCGAGTGTGGCGAGATCGCTTGGTCGGTGCTTGCGTGCGGGCACGATGGCCTCTCAGGCGAGCGCGGTGGGGCGGCGTCCGCGCGAGTCGAAGTCTGGTTTGATGACGCGCACGATCTCCGATGGAGACGCGCCAATGATGTCTCGCAGGACGACGTCGCCCTCGCGCGTTCCCGGGTCAATGCGCACGGTCGCCAGTTCGTGACGCCGCGGGCCGTACACCCACGCCAGCTCGCCGTCCGTGAGCAAGCGCGATCGGGCGTCCTGCGGGTTCATGGTGACGAGTGGTCCCCGCTCCGCATCGCCGCTGTGTGTCGCGATGAGAGAGACCACGCGAAGCGGCTGATTGAATGTTTCGTTAGCCACGGTTACTGCCGACCGCTATGTAATGGCTACCGACCTGCATGATGAGCCGGCGGCGGCAGAGTGCATCGAGCGCCCGCTGCACCGCACCGGTATCACCGCCGGTTTCGCTCGCGACCACTGCGGCATCGACGCCGCCGTCGCGGAACGCGGCGGTCCACGCGCTGCGCTCGTCGTCACTGACCACGCCCATCAGTACCACGCCGTCGTTCTGCTCGACCGCCAGCGCCAGCCCGTGGCGTTCGAGCACCGCCTCGATCGCGTCCCAGTGGTGTTCGGTAACGCCACGGAACAGGAAGTAAACCTCTTGCGGCGGGTTGTCCGACGCGTAACGCATGAGCAGCTTGGCGACGACTTCATCGGCACAGGAGATATCGATCATCGACACCTGGGTGAAGTCGATGATCGTGAGCGCGCGGTCGCGCGACGTGCTCAGCAGCCGCTCGATCTGCCCCCGGACCGCGGCACCTGTCGAGCGCGTGACGAGGTTCGAATACAAATCGCACGCCAGTGTCTCACGCAGCACGGTACTGACGTCGATGTGGTTCATCATCGGTCCGAGCCTCCGGTGCCGGCCTCTGGAATGATGACTTGAACCTGAGCTCCAGGGAATGGCGCAAGCCCTTCCGCGAGCGGAACATCGTCGTCCCAACTCGGGACGATCGAGATTCGTGCTGTGCCACTGCGAGCCGACAGCTTGCCGTTCCAGCGTCCGACGTAGTTCCGTGCGCCGGCCAGTCCCTGGCCGCGGCTGCGGTCGCGGAATCGGCTCACGCCGCGGATCACGGCCTCCTCGAGTGCCGCGGCGTCGTCCCATCGTGCGTTTGGCATGTGGCCCGGCGCGCTCTCGAGCGACTTCCGAAAGCCGAGGCCGGCGTCACAGACGGCAATGACGACAACGCGGCGCCCAAGGCGTTTGGTCCAGCGGTAACTCTGCACCGCCACCCAGCCGCCTTGACCGGCATGTTCGATGATGTTCTGGCAGACCTCGGACAACGTCATAGCGAAGCCGATGATCGCCTTCGATTCGAGCTTGAGCTCCGTCTTGATGATCTGTTGCGCGCGCTCCTGCACCCGACCGACGACACTGTGGACGTCATCGCTCTTCGTGATCGGTGTGATGTCGAGCAGCGAATTCGAGTCGCCTTCGCGTCGCTTGGGGTAGCTGCCGTGCAGGTCGTAGAGCTGTTCGGCATGGTGGAAGAAGGCGGCGCGCGCCCAATACGAGGCCGTCTCGTCCATTTCCGGCACAGCGAAGGCTGGCCGTTCCGTGCGTGTCTGAGCCAGCGTGAGCAGCGCGGTCAATCCGTAGGGCGACGCCCAGCGTGTATGCCGCGCGTCAACGAGGATCTTGGCGTCCAGCGGAAGAGGCGCCAGCTGCTCCAGCACCTGTTCGAAGGAGTGATCGTCGAGCGAGGGCGGAACAGTGATGACAGTCGTCACGTGAGGCTGATCTTCCCCCTGAGATGATTTGCGAGGCCGGTGGCTCCGCGATGCCCGATGTTGCGCGCCGCGGCGCGGTTCGCGGTGCGCATCGCGGCGTCTAAGTTATCACCCGCGAGCAGCCGTGAGAAATAGGTGGCGCCCCACACGTCGCCACACCCGGTCGGGTCGCCGACTTCTTCCGCCACTGGCGGCACGAGCGCCGTCCGTACCGGTCCAACGGTAGTGCCGAGCGATCGCTCCGCCTTCGCATCCGCCAGGTAGTTGAAGTCTGGTGCGGCGAAGTACACAGCGCCGCGCTTGCCGAGCGTGACGACGAGACACCACACGCCGGCATGCAACGCTGTCGCGGCGAGTGTCATGGGGTCCGGCGCGAGCATGGTCATCTCGTCCTCGTTCATCTGCAGTAAGTCAAAACATTCGCACCACTCGCGCGCCTGCGAGATTGGCCGCAATGTGCGCAAACCGGTCTGCTCCACGGCCCACGCGAGCATGTGCAGATCGCAGTAGATCGGCCCCGCGAACTGCTGCCGAATGCAGCTGCGCATGGTCTCGAGGTCGAGTTCCCAGCCGCTGAGGAAGTTGATGTACAGCGCATCGAGGCGCGCCGTTTCGAGCACCGGCTTGAGCCCGAGCCAGGTCCAGCCGGGAACCCCGCCGATGAGCACCTCGCTCCGCCGTTCGTCGGTGTAGTAGCGCAGCTCGACGCGATTGTTGCGGATACGGCACTTCGATGAGCGCCGCGTCGGGCGCCATGTGCTCGATGGTCGAGATGAACTGCGCGCGCGCGCGCCGCGAGGTCGTACCCGACCTTGATGAGCGGGACGATTTCCCAGTCGTCGTCGAGCGCCGCGTCGAGGCCGGACAAGGCGTAGCGTGATGCCGCCCCATTCCTCGACGGGCAGCGAGCGTGGTTCGCGGTCGTAGATCACGTCCCAGACCAACGAGCCGATGACGCCGACGCGTTTGCGACGCATGGACGCCGTGTTACAGCTCGCCGAGGTACTGCATCTTGAAAGTCGCCACGGCACCGACGACGCCGGCAGTTCCGGGCAGCATCCCCGGGCACGATGCGCATCGCCTCCACTGCTGGGCGTGAACGCCCGGCGCCGCACCTCGGCGCGTAGCGGCACGAACAGCGCGTCGCCCGCCTGCGTCACGCCGCCAGCGACGACGACGACGTCGGGGTTGAAGATGTTCAGCAGATTCGCAACGCCCATGCCGAGGTAGCGCGCGGTGTCGCGCACGATCTCGCTGGCGACGGCATCGCCCTGCTGCGCCGCCTCGTAGACCGTCTGCGCGGTAATGCGGTCGAGGTGGCCGTCGACCAGCGACGGCAGCAGCGACGCGGTCTTCTTCGCGGACGAGCGACCTCGCGCGCGCGGGTCGGCGATGGCCGGACCCGAGGCGTACGCCTCGAGGCAGCCGTAGTTGCCGCACTTGCAGTGGCGGCCCGTTGAGATCGATGGTGGTGTGTCCGATCTCGCCAGCGACGTCGGACGCGCCGTGATACAGCTTGCCGTCGATGATCAGGCCGCCGCCAATCCCGGTGCCGATCGTCAGGCCGATGACGTTCGTGCCGCCGCTCGCCGCACCCTGCCACCATTCGCCGACCGTCGCGCAATTCGCGTCGTTGTCGAGCGTGGCGGGAAGATTCAACCGTTTGACGATGCGATCGCGCAGCGGGAAGTTCCGCCAGCCGAGATTCGGCGCGACGATCACAATTCCCTGCTCGCGGTCGAGGGGTCCAGGTGCGCCGATGCCGACGCCGATGAAGTCCTTTCGCGTCGCCTTCGTGTCGGCGATGGTGTCGAGGATGACGCCTTCGATCAATCCGACGATGCGGTCCGCCACGGCCTCGGCGCCCAACTCGGCGCTCGTCGAGATGGTGCGCACGGCGAGATGATGCTTTCCGTCGCTCGACATCGCCCCGACGACGATATTCGTTCCGCCGAGGTCAACGCCAATGATGTACTGGTTCCGCTTCTTCGTGGGCATGGTCACGAATTCCGTGAAGAAAGAAGCTCGCGAACGAGCGAGGCTGCCGCGTCTGCTGTAATCTCGCGCATACATCGCCAGTGGCCCAAGCGGGCAGCGCTGCGGCCCGTGAGGGTCGCAGGGGCGGCAGGCGAGGGACGCGTTGGCCGCCACCACGGCCGAATCGGCGAGCGGTCCGAATCCGAATTCCGGCACGGTCGGTCCGAAGATCGGCGACGGTTGGCGTGCCCATGGCGCGATGCAAGGTGCAGCGGCGCCGAATCGTTGGTCACGATCGCCGCTGCGCGCCCAATCAGCTCGGCCGACGCGAGCAGCGAGAGGCGGTCCGTGGCGTCGATCGCGTGGCCGCCCGTGGCAGTCACGATCTGCAATGCCAGTTCGCGATCGGCGAACCGCGCCGATCACGACCACTGTCATGTCGGGCTGAAGCAAACGTGCCGAACTCGGCGTAGTACGGCCACCGTTTCGTCGCCCAGACGCTGCCGGGCGCGAGAGCGAAGCAACGGACGATCGCCGACGTCGCGCGAGCAGTGCATCTACGGCGCGGCGCTCGGCTTCGCCCGGGAAGAGTCGCGGCCGCAGCGCCTCGCGAGGCACGCTCTGCAGCGGATTGCGTGTCCCAAGCGAAAGCAGTCGCGCGGCGTGATGCAGTATTCTCGATCGATTGAATGCGCGTCGTGTAGAACCGGCGGCCGGCCGACGATGCAAATCCCGACGCGCTCGCGAATTCCGGCGGCCAGTCGCAAGGGCGCCACTGCGCACAGAACCCTGCGCGAAATACGCGGCGGCGTACTCCTCGCTGCTTCAACCTGGCTGCCATGCCGAGAAACCCGTGCAGGCCGCGATCCGCGCCGCGCTTGTCGTACAGGATGACACGACGCACCGCGGGATGATTCTCGAGCAACGGCCCCGCCGTCGGAGTGCACAGGACGTCGACCGGCCCTGAGCGCGCGAGATATGCGAACAACGGCGTGGTCAGCACCATGTCGCCGAGGAACGACGTCTGGACGACGAGGGACGAGGGCAACGTGGGACTAGTGGCTGGTGTGTTCGATACGGGATGGGGCTTGAGACACGTGTGCCGTGTCCCGTCCCCCTAGTCCACCTGCAGCACCGCCAGAAACGCTTCCTGCGGAATCTCCACGGAGCCGACCTGCTTCATGCGCTTCTTGCCTTCCTTCTGCTTCTCGAGGAGCTTGCGCTTGCGGGTGATGTCGCCGCCATAGCACTTCGCGAGGACGTCCTTGCGAAGCGGCTTTCACCGTCGTGCGCGCGATGACCTTGTTGCCGATTGCCGCCTGGATGGCCACCTCGAACAATTGTCGCGGGATCAGCTCCTTCAGCTTGTCGGCGATCTTGCGGCCCCACTCGTACGCCTTGTCCTCGGTGGATGATCACGCTGAACGCGTCGATCGCGTCGCCGTTGATCAGCATGTCGAGCTTCACGAGATCGCTCTCGCGGTACTCGAGCATCTCGTAATCGAGCTGCGCGTAGCCGCGGCTGATCGTCTTCAGCTTATCGAAGAAATCCAGGATGATCTCGCCGAGCGGAAACTCCCAATCGAACTCGACGCGCGAGGTGTCGAGGTACGTCATGTTCTTGTAGATCGCCGCGTCGCTCCGTGCCGAGCGTCATGATCGGTCCGATGTATTCCGCCGGCGCCATGATGCGCGCCTTCACGTACGGCTCTTCGATACGGCTCGATCACACCCGGATCCGGCAGCTTAGGCCGGATTCTCGAGCAACTCCATCGTGCCGTCGGTCTTGTACACGTGGTACTCCACGTTCGGCACGGTCGTGACGAGGTCGAGATTGAACTCGCGCTCGAGCCGCTCCTGCACGATCTCCATGTGGAGCAGGCCGAGAAATCCGCAGCGGAACCCGAAGCCGAGTGCGGTGGAGGTCTCCGGCTCGTAGTGCAGCGACGCGTCGTTGAGTTGCAGCTTCTCGAGCGCGTCGCGTAGCCCCTCGTATTGCGTGCGTGTCCGTGGGATACAGCCCGGCGAACACGAACGAGTGGACCTCCTTGTACCCGGGAAGCGGCTCGACATCCGGGTGCAGCGCGTCGAACACGGTGTCGCCGGCACGCGTCTCCTTCACCGTGCGCACGTTGGCGACCACGTATCCCACCTCGCCTGGTCCCAGCTCGTCGGTCGCCACCTGCCGGAGCTGGTTGTACCCGACCTCGGCGACCTCGTACGCCAGGCCGGAGCCGGCGGCGAACGTGATCTTCGTCCCGCTGGCGAATGGTGCCGTCGACCACCCGGACGCTCGGAATGGCGCCGCGATACCGGTCGTAATACGAGTCGTAGATCAGCGCGCGAAGCGGTGCGTCCGCATGCCCGACAGGCGGCGGAACGCGTCTGACAATCTGCCTCGAGCAGTTCGGGGATGCCGATGCCTTCCTTGGCACTGACGAGCAGGATGTCGTCGGGATCGGCGCCGATGAGGTCCTGACGACTTCCTGTTTGCGCTTTTCGGGTTCGGCGCCCGGGAGATCGATCTTGTTGAGGATCGGAATGATCTCGAGGCCGGCGTCCATGGCGAGGAACAGGTTGGACAGCGTCTGCGCCTGAATGCCCTGCGAGGCATCCACGACGAGGATCGCGCCCTCGCACGCTGCGAGCGACCGCGAGACCTCGTACGTGAAGTCCACGTGTCCTGGCGTGTCGATCAGATTGAACTCGTAGTCCCGCCCATCTTGGGCGGCGTACGTCATCCGCACCGCATTGAGCTTGATCGTGATTCCGCGCTCGCGCTCGAGATCCAGCGTATCGAGCACCTGTGCCTTCATCTCGCGCTTCTGCAGCATGCCGGTGGCCTCGATCAGCCGATCGGCCAGCGTGGACTTTCCGTGATCGATGTGCGCGACGATGCAGAAGTTGCGGATATGATCGAGCTTCAAAGCAAACTCAGCGAGGGCAATGGCAACGGGGAACCTCTTGTGCCATCGGAATATAGCGTGGCGCCACGGGCCGACAAAAGAAAACGCCGCGCACGTGGGTGCGCGGCGTTGAGGTGTGGAACAATGGTTACTGGCCCTTCGATCGGCTGTTGTGTTCGCGCTCGGGAGGCTTCGCCGGACGCGAGGGTTCGGCGCGCGGTGCTGGAGCGGGCGGAGGCGAGGACACCCGCGGCGACACGTGGACCGGTTCGGCGCGCGGTGCCGGCGCGCTCCGCGGCCTCGCTTCGGTACGCGTTTCCGGCGTTGCCCGCGGACGATTGGCGATGCTGCCTTCGTGCGCGATTTGAGCCCGGCGATTGGTCATTTCCTGAATCGCCGGACGCACGCGTTCCTGAGACCCCGGTTGCGCCTCGATGCGCGGCTGACGAGGCGCGGGACCCGTCGACGGCTCGTCACTAGTGATCAAACCACGCTGGCGATACTGCGGAGAGAAGTGCGCTGTCGACGGTCCTGTGTCCTGTGCATTATCCTGGACCGTCATGCGGTGCGGGGCGTCCTGCTGCGGGATGGGGTGCGTCCGGTAGCCTTCCGGATCGAACCCGCGCTTGCGCATGGGTGGCGTGAATGGCTGGGCCCCGGTCGCCAGCGTGAGGCCGCTGTAGTAGTAGCCCGTCGGGTAGCCGGTTCGATAGCAGTCGCCGCCAGCGTCGTAGGAGTACGCCGTTCCGCGGTAGGAGTACGAAGAGCCCCAGGCATACGCCGGGTTGAAAAAGCCATAGCGGCCGGACAGTGGAGACATGGCGAAGCCGAACGGCTCATAGCCGGAGCAATATCCACTGCCATTGCCGAACGCAAAGCTGCTATAGCCGCCGTAGAGGTCCTGCGTGTTGTAATAGCGTGCGAATTTTACCGTGTATGCTTCACGATTGTCGCCGGCGAGCAGCGACGCCAGTTCGTAGATAGCCGGGCGCGGATCCTTCATGTAGTCGGCGTCGGCCAGCTCGAAGCTGTCCCACGCGTTCTCCGTCTGGAAACGATCGAAGCGCATGGGGCGCCACGCCGCGATGACGAACACATATCCAAGACCGCCATCGTACGAGTCGGACGACGCCTGTGTGTAGTGAAAGAGCCCGGACGACTCACGATAGCGGTATTGCGACGCAAATCCGGCCACGAATTCCGGCGTGCGATATGTCTTGTCGCCGTGTACGAATCCGTCGTCGCGAGGATCACTGGGGAAGACGATCCGAAGAATGCCGTCGGCGTCGATGTGGCCAACAATGACGTACGCGTCGTCATCGGCGTGAAATAGGGCGCGTACGCGACGGCTATCGGAGACGGTCGACATTTCTGCGCGGACGCTCACGCCGGGGCCTTCGTGGTCGGCCAGCGACTGCGCGAACAGGGAATCGCGCGACGTGGCGCTGAGTGTTCGCGCTGACTGGGCAGATGGGGCCACATCGTAGCGCGAGATTCTGGCGCTCGGCGACGGTATGGCGCAGGCACCCGCGAGGAGCACAACACCAAGAGCGGATCCTACCGAACCCATAGGCCGCAACATGACACGCATCTCCGAAGAGTGGTGTATACAAATAGGCATACGCCTTTCCGGCTGTCAATAGTGAGTATCGGTACCCGAAGTCCGGGATCCCGGCTGACAGCCTCCATTGCTTAATACTACGGATCGCGGAGCAAGTTTGCTGGTTACAGGGCCGGCAACCCCGGTCAGGCGCAAAACTGGATAAGTTTCCCCCCCGATGGAAGCATCCCCCCGTGCGCTCCGCGCTGACCTGTTCGACCCAGCCAGCCTCGCGGCACTGGGCCGCGTGGAAATTGTCGCCCGGTGGATCGTGGACGGCTTCATGTCCGGCCTTCACCGATCGCCTCGCAAGGGATTCTCGGTGGAATTTGCCGAGTACCGACCGTATCAGGTGGGCGACGACCTGCGCTATATCGACTGGAAGATCGTAGCGCGGTCCGACCGCTGGGTGGTGCGCCAGTACGAAGAGGAGACGAACCTCCGCGCCAGCCTCATCTTGGACGTCAGCACGTCCATGGCTTGGAGCGGTGCCAGCGACCGGCTGAGCAAGCTGGCCTACGCCGAACAGCTCACCGCGGCGCTGACCCTGCTCCTGCTGCGGCAGCGGGACGCAGTCGGACTCGTGCGGTTCGACGAAACGGTCCGGACGGCGATTCCGCCGCGTGCGCGTGGTGGGCAGTGGCGGCGCATCGTGGCCGCACTCGGTGAGGCGGGCACCGGACGCGTGTCGAGCGCCCCCGACGCCTTGCACCAGGCGGCGCGGCTCATCACCCGTCGCGGCTTGCTCATTCTCATCTCGGATCTGCTGATGGACATGCCCGACGTCGAGAACGCGATGCGCGGTCTGCGCGCCGCCGGACACGACGTAACGGTGCTGCATATCATGGATCCATCCGAGCGCGAGCTCTCGATGAGCGGGGAGGCGCTGTTCGTCGATCCCGAATCACGACTTGCCGTGCCGGCGAGTGTCGCCGACGTCCGCGTGGCGTACCGCAAGACGGTCGAGGAGGTCATTGGTGAGTGGCGGACGATGTTCGGTTCGCTCGGCATCGGCTATGAAGTTGTTGCGACCGACGCGCCGTTCGGCATTCCCTTGCGTCGCGCCTTCGCCGCCCGGCAGCAACTGCCGTGAGCTTTCTCGCGCCCCTCTACCTGCTGCTCGCCGGCGCCGTCGCCGTGCCCCTGCTCATTCACCTGATGCGCCGGCGTATCGGGGTGCGGGTGGAGTTTCCGGCCGCGCGCTATCTGGCGCGCGCCGAACAGGAGCACAGCCGCACGCTGCGCATTAGAAATCTCCTGTTGATGTTGCTTCGCGTGCTCGCGCTCCTGGCCATCGCCATCGCCGCCGCGCGCCCCGTGGCCCGCTGGATGGGCTCGGGACACGCGCCCACCGCGCTCGCCATCGTCATCGACAACTCCCTCAGCACGTCCGTCATGGTGAACGGCCGCCCGCTGCTCGACCAATTCAAGTCGATGGCGCGCGACGCCGTCGCTCACGCGACGTCCGCCGACCGACTCTGGCTCGTGACGATTGACGGACGCGCGCGCGGAGGCAGCGCGGCAATGCTCCGCGATGAGATCACACACATCGAGCCGCTTGCCGGCGCCGGTGACCCGGCCGCCGCGCTGACGCGCGCCGCCACCCTGGTGCGCGGCGCTGGGCTCGACGCACGGCAGCTGGCGCTGCTCACCGATGGCCAACGCACCGAATGGCGACACGCGCCGGCCATTGCCGACGCGCACCTGCTCCTCTACGCGCCAACGGTTGCGCCGCCAGTGAATCGCGCCGTGCTGCTCGCCGAGGGTCGTCCCGCGCGCTGGACGCCAGGTGGCACCGTGGCGACGCGTTTCCTGTCACGCGATTCCACGACCTATCGTATCACCTTCGGCGGGCGGACGTTCGCGCGCGGGACGGCTGCGCCCAACGAGGAAGTCGTCGTGCGCGCCGCTCCGCCGGAGCGCGGTTGGGTCGGCGGCACCGTAGAGATCGAGCCGGATGAGCTGCCCGGCGACAACGTACGGTACTTTGCGGTGTGGATCGGTCCCGCTCCTGCCGTGGCTGCGTCGCCGAGCGCCGGTCCATTCGTGAAGAACGCCCTCGACGTGTTGCGGTCGAGCGAGCGCGTCGTGGAGGGACACGACATTGCCATAACGACCGGGGACGATCTGTCGTCGCTTCCGGCGCTGATCACCGCGCCGGCAGACCCGGTCCGACTCGGTGCAGCGAATCGCGCGCTGGAGCGTGCCGGCGTGCCCTGGCGCTTCGGCGAGTCCCGCGCCGGCCAATCCTCGGTGCGCGGACCAGGGGTGGACGATGTCACGGTATCGGCCCGCTACGACCTCGTGCCACAGTCAGGAGCCGCCGCCGAGACGCTGGCGGTGGCTGGACAGGATCCATGGGTTGTCGCCGGCCCGAAATACGTGCTCGTCGCCTCGCCACTCGTTCCCGACGCGACGGATCTGCCCGTGCGGGCGAATTTCGTTCCCTGGCTTGCCGCCATGATTACCGAGCGGCTCGTCGGCGATCCGGGGCAGGTGATCGCCGCCGTGCCTGGCGCATCGCTCACGCGTCCTCGGTGGGCCGACGCACTGGAAGAACCCGACGGGCAGCGGAATCCTCTGGGCGAATCGCTCGACGTGCCGGCGCGCGCCGGCACGTACTTTCTTACGAATGCCGGACGGCGCGTTGGTGCGGTGGTGGTGAATCCCCCGCCCGACGAATCGCTGCTCGAGCGGTATACCGCCAACGAGTTGCGTGCGCGCATTCCGACCCGGCAGACGGTTGTTACATCCGACGCGGCCTCTTGGGTGTCGATGGCGTTCCGCGCCGCCGGCCGCCGATCCCTCATCGAACTTGCCTTGATCCTCGCACTCATAATGTTGGTCGTTGAAGCGATCGTGATTGGGGCGCGCAGTCGCCACATCGCCTGATGGCGCTCGACTCGCTGCTCGACGCGATCGAGCGTCTGCCCGCATTCAATCGAGTTCTCGGCACGCTGCCCGCGCCTGGACAGCGACTCGTCGCCGGGGGATTGCCAGGATCGGCGGACGCTGCGCTGGTCGCCGCACTCGCACGGCGCCTGCCGACACGCTTCTTTGTCATTGCCACTGAGGGCGTGGCGGACGCCGAGCGATGGCTGGCCGATCTCGGCGCCCTGCTCGACGATGCGCCGATTGCACTCTATCCGCCCCGCGAAGGATTCGGCGAAGCCGAGCCGCACGTGGAGGTGGCGGGCGAACGCGTCGAGACACTCGAACGGATGACGCGCGGCGATGTGCGCATTCTGCTCACCACGGCGCGGGCGCTGCTCGAACGCACCCGCATGCCGAGCGCGCTGCGCGATCTGCGCATTGAACTACGCAAGGGTGCGACGTATCGCTTGAGCGCGCTCGCCGCGCACCTCGAGTCGATCGGCTTCGAGCGTGTGCCGATGGTAGAGGACGTGGCACAGTTCAGCGTGCGCGGCGGCATCTTCGACGTGTATTCGGTTTCGGCATGGCCGAGCCCGTCCGCGCTCGAGTTCTGGGGCGACGAGATCGTCGATCTGCGCCACTTCGACCTGCTCGACGCAGCGATCCAGCCGCACGGTGGATTTCGCGCTCGTGCTGCCGGTGGATGGGCAGTGTGCGCGACGAGGCCGGCGATTTCGAACGCGCGCTCGATCGCGTCTCTCTTTCCGCCCGACACCATCCTCGTTGCGCCGCGCGGATCGCACTTCGAGCCGGAGTTGCGTCGCACGTGGGAGAGGCGCGCAGCATCACATCGACCTCGCGCGCCGACGCGGCGAAGACGTGTTCAGGCGCGAGGAGTTGTTCGAGTCGCCCGAGCGTGACGCTGTCCTTGTTGCACAGGCTCGGCACCCTCGCCGCCGTCGAGACAGGTCGAGAACATGGCGCCGGACGTGGTGTTTCCGTTGCGCGCGCCGGAGTCGATCGACCGCGACATTCGGCAGCTCAAGCGCTTGGTGCGCGATGGCATGCCGACGATGATCCTCTGCGACAACGCAGGGCAGTGCGAGCGCCTCGACGAGTTACTGAGCGACGAGGATCAGCGAGCCCGTCGCCGGCGGCGCTGGCGATCGGCGTGCTCGACGGAGGCTTCGTGATCCCGGCGAGCGGCGCGGACTCTCGCGGGCTGCGCATTCTCACCGACCACGAGATCTTTCGCCGCGAGCGGCGCATTCGCCGCGCTCGCCGGTACGTCACCGGCAGCGCGGCGCTCGAGACGGTCGCTGCGCTCAAGCTCGGCGACTTCGTCGTCCATCTCGAGCACGGCGTCGGGATCTATCGCGGCATCGAGCACGATCTTCGTCGGCCAGAGCACGATCGAGGTCGTCGTCATCGAGTACGAGGGCGGGCGACCGCCTCAACGTGCCGCTGTACCGCATCGACCAGGTCGAGCGGTATCCGCGCGGCGGGCGACGTTTCCGAGGACGCGCCGCCGCCGCGACTGCACCAGCTCGGCGGCCGGCGATGGGCTCGCAGCGCGACGCAGCGCGCGCCGCCATCCAGGAGATGACGGTCGAACTGCTCGACCTCTACGCGCGGCGAAAGGTCGCCAGCCGTCCGCCGCACGTTGCCGGACACGGCGTGGCAGCGCCAGCTCGAGTCGAGCTTCCTGTTCGAGGACACGCCCGACCAGCGCAAGGCCACCGACGACGTGAAGACGGACATGGAGAGCACGCGACCCATGGACCGCTTGCTCGTCGGCGACGTCGGGTACGGCAAGACCGAGATCGCCGTTCGCGCCGCGTTCAAGGCGGTGCAGATCGGGCGGCAGGTGGCCGTGCTCGTGCCGACGACCATTCTCGCCGACCAGCACGCTGCGCACGTTCAGCGAGCGGTCTTGCCGACTTTCCCATTCGCGTAGAGGTGATGAGCCGGTTCCAGACGGCGAAGGAGCAGACCGCGAGATGCTCGCCGACGCTGAAGGAACAGCAAGGTCGACATCGTCATCGGCACCCACCGACTGCTCAGTCGCAGGACGTCGCGTTCGCGCGATCTGGGCCTCGATCATCGTCGACGAGGAACACCGGTTCGGCGTGAAGCACAAGGAGCGGCTCAAGCAACTCAAGCTGGAGACCGACGTGCTCACGCTCACGGCGACGCCAATCCCGCGCACGCTCCATCTCGTCGCTCGCCGGACTGCGCGACATGACGCTCATGCAGACGCCGCCGCGCGACCGCTCGCCGGTGCTGACGTTGTCGAACCGTGGGACGACGGACTGATCGACGAGGGCATCGCTCGCGAACTCGACCGCGGGCGGACAGGTGTTCTTCGTCCACAATCGCATCGAGACCATCGAGGCGATCGCCGATCACGTGCAGCGCATCGTGCCGCGGGCGCGCGTTCGGCGTGGCGCACGGCCAGATGCGCGAGCAAGCGATCTCGAGGAGTGCATGCACGCGTTCGTGAGCGGGACGGTGGACGTGCTCGTCTCGACGACTGATCGTCGAGAGCGGCCTCGACGTGCCGAACGCAAACACGATGTTCGTGAATCGCGCCGATCACCTCGGACTCGCGCAGCTCTACCAGTTGCGCGGGCGCGTCGGGCGTTCGCACCGTCGCGCGTACTGCTACCTGATGGTGCCGGACTCAGTTGATGCGGACGCCGAGCGCCGGCTGCAGGTGCTCGAGCACCACACCGAGCTCGGGCGCAGGGTACCGGTCGCGCTGAAGGACATGGAGATGCGCGGCGCAGGCAATCTGCTCGGGCCGAGCAGTCGGGGTTCGTGCAGGCGGTTGGCTTCGACCTGTACCTGCGCATGCTCGACGAGACCGTGAACCGGCTGATGTCGGGCGACGTGGCACCCAAGCTCGTGCCGTCGGACGTGACCATCGATACGCCGAACTACCTGCCGGATGATTACGTCGTGTCGCAGGACGCGAAGATCGACATTTACAAGCGCGTGGCGCGGTTCACCGAGCCTGGCGAGCTGGAGGCGCTACGTACCGAGTTGCGTGATCGTTTCGGTCCGATGCCGGCGCCGGCAGTCGCGATGCTTGCGCTCGCTCAACTACGGATCATCGGCGGCGCAATGGGGATAGAAGGAATCCTGGTGCGTGGCGAGGAGGCCCGTATTACTTTTCGTGATTCTGCGGTGCCCCGAATCAAAGGGTTGTCCGCGGCGTTTCACGACGTGCAGTTCCAAGCGGAGGTTCGCCGCGCGGTTCCGCTGTCCTTGAAGTTGACCCGCCTTGGTGGTGCTCCAATACTCGATGGGCTCGTCCGCGCCCTTCGTAGTCTCGTTGCCTAGCCCACACCCTAGACCCTAGCCCCTGGTTTGTTCATGCGATCACGTTCTCTCGTTGGCTTCGCGACTGCCTGCACGCTCTTGGGTGCCTGTGGCGGGCTGAAGGATGCTCTCACGGCGCATGTGGATGTCGTTGCACGCGCCGGCTCGCAGGAGCTGTCGGTCACCCGGCTTGGCGACATGCTCGGCGGGGCGAAGATCCCGGTTCCCGTGACACGCGACAACGCCGCGATCCTCACTGACATCTGGACCGGCTATCAGCAGCTTGCGTATGCGGCCGCGCACGGCGATTCGCTCAATGACAAGAAGGCGATCGATCGCGCTGTTGCACCCATGATCAATGCGCAGAAACTGCAGCGCTACATGGATTCCGTCACCAAGACGTTCAAGGTCGACTCCGGCAGCGAGGCGGCATACAACCAGGCCGCCGGCGGCCTCCTGGCTGCGCGCCACATCCTGATCGGGTACAAGAACCCTGCCGTGCCCGCCACCCAAGCGGAAAAGGACTCGCTCCGCAAGAAGGCCCAGCAGGTTCGCGCGCAGGTGACCGCCGCGAACTTCACCGATCTGGCGAAGAAGTACAGCACCGACCCGAGCGCCAAGCAGAACAATGGCAACCTCGGCGTCTTCCAGAAGGGAGTGATGATCCCGGCATTCTCGAACGCCACCGCCGCGCTCAAGCCCGGCGAGATCTCGCAACCGATTGAGACGAACTTCGGCTTCCACATCATTCAGCGCCTGCCGTACGCCGACGCGGCGAAAGACTTCTCCGCGCAATACTCGCAGATCTCTGGCAAGGTGGCGGACAGCGTGTATCTCGCGCAGCTCGCGACCGGCTCCGATCTCCAGGTGAAGGACAACGTCGCTGCGACGGTCAAGAACGCGGTGAAGGACCAGGCCAAGCATCGGGCCGACAAGGGTACGCTCGCGACGTACAAGGGCGGAGAGCTGACGGTGTCAGATTTTCTGGGCTGGCTCGAGACGTTCCCGCCGCAACAACAGATTGCGCAACGCATTCCGCAGGCTCCCGACTCGGTGCTCAAGCCGTTCGTGAAGCAGGTCGCTATCCAGCAGCTCTTGCTGCGCCGGGCCGATAGCGCCCATGTAGACGTGCCTCCCACCGACCGCGCGCAGATGTACACGGAGATTGGTCAGCTCGTGACCAACCTCTGGCAGTCGCTTGGCGTCGATCCAAAGATGCTCGCCGACAGCGCGAAGAGTGGTGCCGAGAAAGAGCGACTCGCTGCCTCGCGCGTCGACGCATATCTGGACCGCATGATGGCTGGCCAGGCGCAACCGCTGTCGTTGCCGACGCCGCTCAAGAAGATGCTCGACGCGAAGTACGAATCGTCGATCAATGCCGCGGGCATCGACCGCGCACTCGCGCGCGCGACGAGCGTACGAGCGGCAGCAGACTCGGCGCGGGCGGCCAATCAGCCGAAGTCGCAAATTCCGCTTCCGGGCATGGGTCAGCCACCGGCTGGTGGTCAGCCGCCCGCTGGCGCGCAGCCGCCACAGCCACAGCCACAACCGCAGCCGCAGCCGGGTTCCAAGAAGCCGTAAAGGCACGTTCACTCGAGAGGGCCAGGGTCGGACCCCTGGCCCTCGTTCGTGGGTATTCCGTCGTATGAAACGAATTCTCTCATTGTCATTCCTGCTGCTCGCCGCGGGCGCATTGCGCGCGCAGCTGCCTGTGGCCGCCGCGTCCACGTCGCCGGTCGCGCTCGACGCGATCGTCGCCGTCGTCGGCGAAACGCCGATCACGCGCTTCGAATTGCGTGAGGCGGTGCTCGCCAAGATTCAGCGCCGCGAGGCGCCGGCGCCGGAAGACAGCGCCGCAGCCGCCGCGCTCGAGCGGACCACGCTCGACGACATGATTCAGGACGAACTGATCATCCAGAAGGCGAAGGATCTCAAGATCGAGGTTCCGGACGCCGACGTGACGCCGGACGTCGATCGGCAGATGAGGGCCACGCGGGCGCAATTCCCGACGGAAGCCGAGTTCCGCGCCGCGCTGTCCAAGGCGTCGCTTGGTTCGCCGGAGGAGTATCGTCGGTTCCTGATAGACCAATTTCGCCGGCAGCGCACGCGCGAACGGGTGATCCGCAAGCTCAACGAGGACGGCAAGATCGTCCCTGTGAACGTCACCGACGCTGAGGTGACCGCCGAATTTGAGAAGAACCGCGAGTTTCTGCCAAAGAAGCCGGCATCGGTGACGTTCAAGCAAATCGTGATCGCACCACAGCCAACCGCAGCAGCGAAGGAAGTGGCACGCGTCCGGGCCGAGTCCCTGCTCGCGCAGCTTCGCAGTGGCTCCGACTTCGAAAAGCTGGCGAAGCGCGAGTCGATGGATCTGCAGACGAAGGAGACCGGCGGGGATCTCGGTTGGGCACGCCGCAACGACAACCTGCCGGAGTTCGATCGCTGGCTGTTCGGCAGCGGTTTCCTGCAGCCGCTCTCTCCAGGGCAGTTGAGCCCCGTCGTCGAAACGCCCTACGGCTATCACATCATCAGGGTGGATCGAGTCCAGCCGGGCGAAGTGAAGGCGCACCAGATCTTGATCGCCGCCAAAATTGATTCCGCCGACATTGCGCGCACCGCGACGCTCGCCGACAGCGTGGCGAGGTTGTGGAAATCAGGCGTGCCCTTCGACACGCTTGCGCGGAAGTATCACGACTACGCGGGTAAGGAAGAGACGAGCATACTCACGCCGTTTTGGCGCGACAGCTTGCCCGCCACGTACCAGAAGGCCTTTCTGCTTCGCAAGCCAGGTGACGTGGTCGTGTTCCAGATTCCGGGTGCGTCGCAGCGGCCGGACATTCCCAAGTTCGTCGTCGCCTCTTTGCTGACGGTCGATGAGGGCGGCGATCGTACGCTCGCCGAGATGAAGGACATCGTGCGCAGCGATCTCGCGCAACGTGGCGGCGTGCGGCGCTACATCGACACGTTAAAGAAGCAGACGTACGTGTCAGTACGGCTCGACGAGATGGCCGTCGCGGCCAAATCGAAGCCCTGACCGGTCCCAGTCGTATCGTGGAGGTTGCCTCAGGACGCCGCCCGACGCTCGCCATCACCCTGGGCGACGCGCGGGGAATTGGTCCGGAGATCATCGAGAAAGCGGCGGCCTCGCGCCAGGTGCGCGAGGCCGCCGATCTCGTTTTCGTTGGTCCTGCCGGCGCCGGTATCGATGTGGGGGAGCAGACGGGAACGTGGACAGCCGGTGCGGGAGCCACGGCCGCCGGCCGGCTGGCGGGGCGCGCCATCGAACGTGCCGTGGCACTGGCGCTGCAGCACGAAGTGGACGGCATCGTCACCGCGCCAATCGACAAGGCCGCATTGCTTGCCGGCGGGTACCGCTATCCCGGCCATACGGAGATGCTGGCGATGCTCACCGGCCGGCGGGTGGCAATGATGCTCGCAG
Organism: uncultured Gemmatimonadaceae bacterium; assembly: GCA_963817955.1. GTDB lineage: Bacteria > Gemmatimonadota > Gemmatimonadetes > Gemmatimonadales > Gemmatimonadaceae > JAQBQB01. The sequence continues at coordinate 182,929 of CAWFQK010000002.1, read as the reverse complement.
CCACGAAACCGGCAGTCGGCGCTGTCAATCCGCTCCGCGTGGTGCTCGCAACGACGCACCTTGCGCTGCGCGATGTTCCAGCGGCCGTCACGCGCGACGCCATCATCGATGTGGCCACGGTTACGCGAATCGGATTGCAGAACTGGTTCGGCATTGCCGAGCCACGGATCGCGTTGTGCGCGCTCAACCCGCACGCTGGGGATGGCGGTCGATTCGGCCGCGAGGACGATGAACTGCTGCGTCCGGCCGCCGAAGAAGCAGGAATCGCCGGGCCATTTCCGGCCGACACGGTGTTCGTGCGTGCCATGCGTGGTGCGTTCGACGCGGTCATTGCACCATACCACGACGTCGGCATGACGGCGATCAAGGTCGCGTCATTCGGCAGCGCCGTGAACGTCACGCTCGGACTGCCGTTTCCGCGAACATCCCCCGATCATGGTACTGCCCTCGACATTGCGGGGCGGGGAATTGCCGACGAGTCGAGCATGATCGAAGCCATTACGCTATGCGCGGACATCGTGCGGCGGTCCGCGTCGCGCTTCAGGGAGGCAACATGATCCGTCGCTCGATCCTATTCGCCGCCACACTGTTCACGGCGGCGTGTGCGCAGGGGCAACAGCCAGAGCGACCCGCTCCCGTTGCGGCGGTCGTTGCGCAGCGCCAAGTAGGCGTTCCGACCAATGATGAGACGGTGGCGCGCATCATCCAGGAAGGCACCAAGCGGTCGCACGCGCAGGCGGACCTCTCGTATCTGCTCGACGTGATCGGTCCGCGGTTGTCGGGCAGTCCGGAGATGCAGCACGCGAACGAGTGGACGCAGGAGAAGTTCCGTGAGTATGGAATGGATAGCGCCGTCCTCGAGCCGTGGAAGTTCGGCGTCGCGTGGACTCGCGGGCCGATGACGGTGCGCATGACTGCGCCGCATCATCGTGAGCTGCTCGGTGTCTCCTGGGCCTGGTCGCCGGGAACGAACGGCCCGCTCGCTGGAGACGTCGTGCTGGTAGACGCGCGAACGCCGCAAGACTACGAACGTCGCTTCGCCGGCAAACTGCGCGGTGCCTGGGTGATGCTCGGCCCGGCTGCGGCGCTGCCCAACCCCGACGTGCCCATGACTCCGGCCGACTCCGTGCGCATCGATTCAGTGCGCCGCGCGAACCTGCCGCAGACTGATGAGGAACGTCGCTTCATGCCGACGCGTGCCGGCCGGCTTGCCTCCGAAGGGATTGCCGGTCTCATTCGCGATGGCGCCAAGGACTTCGCATTGTATACGATGAGCGGATCGCCGAGCGCGATATCGCCCTATCCACAAATCGTGATTGCCAACGACGACTACGCGCAGTTCGAGCGCCTCGTCCGCCGCGGTGAGCGCGTGCATATCGATGCCGATATCCGGAACAGCTTCTCTCGCGACGCCGTGCAGCAGTACAACACCGTGGGAGAGATCCGTGGAAGCGAACATCCAGATGAAGTCGTGTTGCTCGGCGCGCATCTGGACTCCTGGGATCTGGCGACGGGCGGCACGGACAACGGGAGCGGATCGATCGCCGTGCTCGAGGCCGCGCGCATTCTCAAGGCGGCTGGCGTACGGCCCAAGCGAACGATTCGATTCGTGCTGTTCGGGGGGGAAGAGGAAGGATTGTTCGGGTCGCAGGCCTATGCCGCGTCGCATGAGCGAGCGCTCGGCAAGTATCAAGCGGTGCTCGTGCTCGACAACGGCACAGGCCGTATCACGGGAATGGCGCTCCAGGGCCGCGATGAGCTGCGCGACATGTGGACGTCGATGCTGTCGCCGCTCGCGGAGTTGGGGCCGTTTGCCGTGCGCGCGGCAAACAAGACCGGCACGGATCACCTGTCGTTCCTTCCCTATGGCGTGCCGGGATTCAACTACGATCAGGCGACCGAAGGCTACAATCACACGCACCATTCGCAGGTGGACGACTACAATCGCGTCGTGGCGGCGGACGTTGCGCAGGCAGCGACCGTCATGGCGGTCAATGCGTGGCAGCTTGCCGATCTGGCCGAACTGCTGCCGCGCGGCCCAAAGCGGTAACGCTCAGGGCGACGATGCGCGCTCCTGCGCGCGTCTGTCTCCGGCGGCGTGGAGATCAACAGCGAGGCTTTCTATCCGGCGGCCGTCCATCTCGCGCACCGTGAACGCGGCGCCGCCGGTCGTCATTCGGTCGCCGACCACGGGCAGTCGCCCAAGCGCGCCGAAGATGAAGCCGCCGATCGTCGTGTAATCGTCCTCGGGTACGTTCAGGCCATACCGTTCGTTCAGCTCACTGACATTCGTTCCCCCGGGGACGATGAGGAGGTCGGCGCTCTCGCGCTCTGGGTGCTCGGGCGGCTCGTCGTACTCGTCGAGAATCTCACCGACGATCTCCTCCAGCAAGTCTTCCATGGTCACGAGACCGGCGGTGCCGCCGTACTCGTCCAGCACAACGGCCATATGTTCTTTCAATCGTTTGAAGTCTGCGAGCACTTCCTCGACCTCGCGGGACCCGGGCACGACATGCACCGGGCGCATGATCGCGCGAAGCGAAAACTCCGGTGGCGGCGTGTGGAGCACGGCGATGAGATCCTTCGCCAGCACCACGCCGATGATGTTGTCGATGCTGTCTTCGTAGACGGGGTACCGCGATCGCCCGCTCTCCTCGACCATGGCCAGCGTCTCCTGGAGCGTCGCGTCGATCGGCAGCGCGTCGATCTCGGTACGCGGCGTCATGACTTCCCGCGCATTCTTTTCGGAGAATTCAAAGACGCCTTCGAGCATGTTGGCGTCGGCCGGCTCGAGTGCACCCAGTTCCTGACTCTGCTCGACGATGATCCGTAGCTCTTCCGCCGAATGGACGTTCTCCGATTCCGGCGCAGGCTTCTGCGCCATCAGGCGCAGCACGAGGCTCGCCGACGAATTGAGGAGTGCGGTGAACGGCGTCACCAACCAAGCGAACCCGACGAGCGGGGGAGTCAGCCATCGCGCGAACCGCTCTGGGTGCCCGAGTGCTGCGCTCCGTGGCGCGAGCTCGCCAAACACCACGTGGAGATACGTGACGAGCGTCAGCGCGATTGCCGCGCCAATGCCGGCTTGCACGCCGGGATCTATGGTGAACGGCAGGTTGCCGACGCGCTCGCTCATCCAGTGGCCTAACACGGTTTCGGCAAGGGCACCAACGGCCAGGCTCGCCAACGTGATTCCCAACTGGCTCGCAGACAGGATCCGAGCGAGATTTCCGGAGGCCTTGAGCGCGACGCGTGCATTCCAATCGCCCGTGCGCGCCATCGCCTCCAGGCGAGTACGCCGCGAACGGACCAAGGCGAACTCGGCGGCGACGAAGAAGCCGTTCAGCACGAGCAAGACGACGATGGCGATCAGGCGGAGAAGCACCCGCACAATCTACGACGAGCGAACCACAGCGTCGATCCTCGCGGGAATTCATGGCGCATTTGCATTCGCATAGCCACGCGCACGGCCATCAACACGCCCCAGCGCATGGGCATGATCATCACGGCACCTCGACCAAGGCGCTGGCCTGGTCCCTGGGGCTGACGCTGGTCATTCTCGTCGCCGAAGGCGTCGGTGGATTCATGTCCAACTCGTTGGCCTTGCTGGCCGATGCCGGGCACGTCCTTACCGATGCCGGCGCGTTGGGATTGTCACTGTTCGTCGCGTGGTTGGCCCGGCAGCCCGGTTCGCCGGCCAAGACCTATGGCTATTTGCGTTGGGAGATCCTGGCGGCGCTGATCAACGGTGCCACCCTCCTGCTGATTTCCGTCTGGATCGTGATCGAAGCCGTGATGCGGTTCAAGCATCCTGAACCGGTGGCGGGTGGGCTGATGCTCGGCGTGGCGGTACTCGGGCTGCTGATCAACGGGGTGGCGGTTTGGCTCCTGCACGGTGTCCGAGACAAAGGCCTCAATGTGCGTGGTGCGTATCTCCACGTGCTGGGCGACATGCTTGCATCCGGCGGTACCGTTGCCGCTGCCCTGGTGATCCGTTCCATCGGCTGGCTGGCCGCCGATCCGGTCGCATCGTTGCTCACCACGGTGCTGATCATGGCCGGGGCGTGGCGGCTGGTCCGCGACTCGGTGGACGTGCTCCTCGAAGCCGCTCCGGCGCACATTGCGCTCGAGACGGTTCGTGCCCGTCTCCAATCCATTGGCGGGGTGGAATCGATACATGACTTGCACGTGTGGACGGTAACTTCAGGAATGATCGCCGCCAGCGCGCATGCCGTGGTGCGTGACTCGGAGACGCACCAGGGCGTGCTCGAGCAAGCGCACGATTGTCTCCTGGAGATGGGCATCCAGCACGTGACCATTCAACTCGAGCGTCAGGAAATGTCCGAACGCGAGTTGCACCTTCACCCTTAGCGGCCGCGCGGCCGGGAGCGGTTTGCATGAACGAGTTCCGCATCGAGAAGCTGCGCCAGCGCGTCGCGATCGTGCTCGCCGGGGGTGTGGTGCTGGAGGGGGACATCTTCCTCCAGCCGACGGCGCGCTATCGCTCGGAGCCGCAAGACCCGGAGGACCTCTTCAACGAAGCAGACACATTCGTGCCGCTCGGGACCGCAGACGGCCAGTACATACTGGTGTGCAAGGATCAGGTGCTGCGAGTACAGTACGACGCGGTTGCGTCCGATACTGAAGTCGGAGACGTGTCGGACGCGACCGTAGAGATCGTATTCGCAGATGGGAGCGCATGTTGTGGCGCTCTGCGGTTGGAAACACGCGCCGACCGTACCCGCGTACTAGATTTCTTAAATAGCGAGCAGCGTCGATTTCTTCTGCTCCGCTCGCCGTCCGGCGTTTGTCTCGTGAACCGACGCCATGTCGCGCAGGTCCATCACCGACGATAACCCCACGGCAGTAGCCTTATGGCCCAACTCGATCGTCTCCTGGCTGTGATGGCAGGCCATAAGGCAGCGGTGTTGACTCTCGACGAAGGAAACCCCGCACGGTTCGAAGCCACGGGCACGACGGACTCCCGCCCAGTGACGCGTGCGCCACTCACTGGATCACAGATCGTATCGCTGCTGCGTGAAGTGGCTCCGCCAGAATCGGCGCGGCACATTGAGCGGGGGGCGGCGGCAGCGTTCACGTACGTCTCCGACGAAGGAACGTTCGACGCGCGCGCCGAAGTGACTGACGGCCGCTGGCACGTCCGTATCGGCAGCGTAGAACCGGCAGCACTCGCGCTGGTCAGCGACGACGTGCCGCCGGTCATTGCCGTCACACCGATCGACGTCGAAGACGTCCCTGATGCGTCGGACGTGAGCGTGGCGTCGCCATCGCGAGACCGCATCGATCAGATGCTCCGCGTCGCAGTGACCAAGGACGCGTCGGATCTCCATCTGCGCGCCGGCGAGCCGCCGATTCTGCGATGCCACGGGGAGATGCTTCGGCTGACGGAGTTCCCGACATTGCGCGCCGATGATGTGGCCGCGCTCGTCGAGGCGACGATGCCGTCGCGCAATCGCGCCGAGTTCGCGGCATCAAGCGACACCGATTTCGCCTACGAAATCCCCGGATGTTCGCGCTTCCGCGCCAACGCATTCAAGGAACGCACGGGAACGGCTGCGGTCTTCCGCCGTATTCCGCCCGCCGTCGTCACAGTGGAGGACCTCGGTTTGGCGCCTGAGATCCAGCGCCTGTGCGCGCTCACGCGTGGGCTCGTGCTCGTCACCGGACCCACGGGATCGGGCAAATCGACGACGCTCTGTGCGCTCGTCGATCTCGTGAACCGCACGCGCACCGATCACATCATCACGATCGAAGATCCGATCGAGTTCGTCCATCCGAGTCAGCGCTGCGTTGTGTCGCAACGACAAGTGGGCATGCATACGCGGTCATTCAAGACGGCGCTGCGCGCGGCTCTGCGCGAAGATCCCGACGTCGTACTGATCGGCGAGATGCGTGACCTCGAGACTGTTTCGATAGCGCTCGAGACAGCGGAGACGGGACACCTCGTGTTCGGCACGCTGCACACGACGACAGCAGCGGCAACGATCGACCGCATCATCGATCAGTTTCCGGCCGATCAGCAGGAGCAGATTCGGGTCATGCTCGCCGATACGCTTCGCGGCGTGGTGTCTCAGACGTTGTGTCGCAAGATCGGTGGCGGCCGGGTGGCGGCACGCGAAGTGTTGTTCAACACCCCGCCGGTGGCGAATCTCATTCGCGAACGGAAGACCTTTCAGATTCCATCCATTGTGCAGACGTCCAAACGCCTCGGCATGGCCACGCTCAACGACGCGCTGATCGACCTGATCGAGTCGCGGCAGATCGAGGTAGAGGAGGCGTATGTCCACGCCAACGACAAAGCGAACTTCCTCGGCGCGCTCAAGGCCAAGGGTATCGACGTCAGCGGATTGGACGCGGGAGTAGTGCGGCCGAGCGGAGCGTACCGGGTGATTTGACCGACGGTGTTCGCTGCCGGAACGACGTAAGGCCTCGGGGAGCCGGACCGGCATCCCGAGGCCTGGTCGTTTTCACGAACGGACGATCAATCGCTCCCTATCGGCGGGTCTCACCCGATTGGCTAGGCGACGCGTCGCCGCGCTGATCGTCGTCGATTTCTCCTCGTACTTTGGCGTAGTCGTCCCGTTCGGCATAGCCATAGCCGCCGAACACTTCACCTCCGCGCATGTAATCGTGCCCGTAGCCGCGTCCGTGAGGATAGTTCACGAGCGCTGCTTCGTCGGCTTGATTCATTGGCCACCTCCCTGCAATAGGCGTCTTGGGACTTGGACCCCTGGGGGAACGCGCTTGTTCCCTACGCGGCATTGTGTGTGCCGGAAATTGGTCTGGCAAGGGTCGTTTCAATCGTGCGGCCTACGGCATCGCTTGCTTGTACGGCCACCTGCACGATCGGTTACATTACAAGGCTATGGAAATACGTAACATCGCTATCATCGCGCACGTCGACCACGGGAAGACCACCCTGGTAGACAAGATGCTCCGGCAGGCGGGCGCGTTCAGAGATAATCAGATCGTGGCCGAACGGGTGATGGACTCCAACCCGCTCGAGCGCGAGCGTGGGATCACGATCCTCGCGAAGAACACGGCAGTGCACTGGCACGGCACCAAGATCAACATCGTGGATACTCCGGGCCATGCCGACTTCGGCGGCGAGGTGGAGCGCATCCTCCGTATGGTGGACGGCGTGTTGCTCGTGGTGGATGCCTTCGATGGTCCGATGCCGCAAACGCGCTTCGTACTTCGAAAGGCGCTCGCGCTCGGCCGCACACCGATCGTCGTGATCAACAAGATCGATCGCCCCGGCGCGGACCCATTCCGTGTGCACGACGAAGTGCTCGACCTGTTCATCGAGCTCGAGGCCGGCGAGGAGCAACTCGATGCGCCGGTCGTGTACGTCTCGGCCCGTGACGGCGTGTCGACGCTCGACATGGACCAGCCGCTGCAGGATCTCACGCCGTTGTTCCAGACGATCATTGACAGCGTGCCGCCGCCGCCGCACGACGCCGACAGCCCGTTCCAGATGCTCATCTCGACCATCGACTATTCGCCCTATCTCGGGCGGCTGGGGATTGGCCGGATCGAGCGCGGCCGAGCGCGAGTCGGCGATGCGGTGGCGCTGCTGCCCATGGATTTGAATCAGAAGCCCGATCAGTCGCGCATCACGAAACTGTTCTCCTTCGATGGCCTCGACCGCGTGGAAGTACAGGAGGCGGTCGCAGGCGAAATCGTGGCGCTCGCCGGATTGGACAACGTGGAGATCGGCCTGACGGTCACGGATCTCGAGCATCGGGAGCGCCTGGAGGGCATTGCCGTCGAGGAGCCAACGATCTCCGTAGACTTCATCGTCAACAACTCGCCCTTTGCCGGCCAGGCGGGGAAGTTCGTGACGTCGCGCCAGGTACGCGAGCGATTGTACCGGGAGCTCGAACGCAATGTGGCGTTGAAAGTGGAAGACACGGATTCCACGGACACGTGGACCGTGTCCGGACGCGGCGAACTGCATCTCACGATTCTCATGGAGACCATGCGTCGTGAGGGATATGAGTTTCAGGTGTCACGTCCTCGCGTCATCACGCGTGAGGGGCCGAGCGGCGAACGCCTCGAACCGTATGAGGAGCTGGCGATCGACGTACCCGAGGAACACCTCGGCACCGTGATCGAGAAGCTGGGCCCGCGACGCGGCGAAATGCTCGAGATGAAGAATCCGGGGCAGCGACTCGTTCGGCTGCTGTACCGCATTCCGGCGCGCGGGCTGTTCGGGTATCGCTCCGAATTCTTGACCGACACGCGCGGCACGGGCATCATGCATCACCGCTTTCTCGATTACGGGCCGTGGGCAGGACCGCTGGCGGGCCGCACGCGTGGGTCACTCGTATCGATGGAGGGTGGCACGATCGTCGCATTCGCGCTGTCCGTTTTGCAGGAGCGCTCGACGTTGTTCGTGCAACCTGGCGATTCCGTGTACGAGGGGATGATCGTGGGTGAGAGTGCACGCCCTGGCGACATGGATGTCAATCCGACCAGGGAAAAAAAGCTGACAAATATGCGCAGCAAGGGCACGGATGACAATATTCAACTCGAACCCCCGCGGGAGTTGACTCTGGAAGCCGCCCTTGAGTATATCGAGGACGACGAGTTGATCGAGATCACGCCGCAGGCCATTCGGTTGCGGAAGCGTTTCCTCCGCACGTCGGATCGCAAGCGGATGTCACGCGGTGCCAAGAAGGAACGCGCGTCTGGTTGAAGTGTTGCTGTCCCTGTCATCCTCAATATTTCCAGTCACCTGCATTCCCGTAAGGAGAATCGAGCAATGCCGGCCATGTCCGAGTCGTCGCATCTGTCGCTGTACGCCGGGCGCGATGAAGACGAGCTCGACGACGAGCCTCTCGACGCTGAAGACGAAGTTGACGCCGAGGAGGATGACGATCTGGACGATGAGGTCGATTTCGACGACGAGGATGATGACCTCGACGACGACGATCTCGACGACGAAGATGAAGACGACGAGGAAGACGAAGACGAAGACGAAGACGACGAGGATGAGGACGACCTCGACGGTTTCGACGACGAACTCGTCGATCTTGACGATGCGTATGATGACGTCGATGAAGAAGAGCGACCGGTCAGACCAGGTCGCTACGAGGAGTAGGGCCGCCTAGGAGTTGTTGGCGAGCACGTCCGACGGATCATCATGTGTGCGATCGTGTACGACGTAAGCGGTTGCATTTCGCGGAAGCAAAGTGGGTGCAGAACCCCTTGCAAACGCAGGTCCGTATGCTATACTAAGCGTTCCCCCAGAGAGGGGGGAAACAACGCAACAAACGCTATTTGACAATCGAGTGTGTGATCGTGCGATGGCTCTCGCTGATCCGATGCTCTCGTGGGCATCGGGGAGAGAACAATTCACGGAAATACCATGATTCCGGACATCGTCATGAGGCGATGTCTGATGACGGTGTTCGGAGAGCAATTATCAAACACTCTTGGAGAGTTTGATCCTGGCTCAGGACGAACGCTGGCGGCGTGCTTAACACATGCAAGTCACGGGGGCCCGCAAGGGCAACCGGCGAACGGGTGCGTAACACGTGAGCAACCTGCCGATCTGAGGGGGATAGCCGGCCCAACGGCCGGGTAATACCGCATACGCTTTTCACGGGGAGTCTCGTGGGAAGGAAACCTCCGGGGCAGATCGAGGGGCTCGCGGCCTATCAGCTAGTTGGCGGTGTAACGGACCACCAAGGCGACGACGGGTAGCTGGTCTGAGAGGATGGCCAGCCACATTGGGACTGAGAAACGGCCCAGACTCCTACGGGAGGCAGCAGTGGGGAATCTTGCGCAATGGCCGAAAGGCTGACGCAGCGACGCCGCGTGTGGGATGAAGCATTTCGGTGTGTAAACCACTGTTGCCCGGGACGAACAGCTTCTTTCGAGGAGCCTGACGGTACCGGGTGAGGAAGCACCGGCTAACTCCGTGCCAGCAGCCGCGGTAATACGGAGGGTGCGAGCGTTGTCCGGAATCACTGGGCGTAAAGGGCGCGTAGGCGGCCTGTGGAAGTCAACGGTGAAAGCCCGGCGCTCAACGCCGGGTCGGCCGTCGATACTCTCAGGCTCGAGTCGACTAGAGGCAGATGGAATTCCGGGTGTAGCGGTGGAATGCGTAGAGATCCGGAAGAACACCGGTGGCGAAGGCGGTCTGCTGGGGTCGAACTGACGCTGAGGCGCGACAGCGTGGGGAGCAAACAGGATTAGATACCCTGGTAGTCCACGCCGTAAACGATGGGCACTAGGTGCTTGGGGGAGCGACCCCCTGAGTGCCGGCGCTAACGCATTAAGTGCCCCGCCTGGGGAGTACGGCCGCAAGGCTGAAACTCAAAGGAATTGACGGGGGCCCGCACAAGCGGTGGAGCATGTGGTTTAATTCGACGCAACGCGAAGAACCTTACCTAGGCTTGACATGTACGGGAAAGCTCTGAGAAACCAGGGCCCTCCTTCGGGACCCGTGCACAGGTGCTGCATGGCTGTCGTCAGCTCGTGTCGTGAGATGTTGGGTTAAGTCCCGCAACGAGCGCAACCCCCGTTCCCAGTTGCCAGCGAGTTATGTCGGGGACTCTGGGAAGACTGCCGGTGCCAAACCGGAGGAAGGTGGGGACGACGTCAAGTCATCATGGTCCTTACGTCTAGGGCTACACACGTGCTACAATGGCCGGTACAGAGGGTTGCGAGCTCGCGAGAGCAAGCCAATCCCTTAAAGCCGTCCTCAGTGCGGATTGGAGGCTGCAACTCGCCTCCATGAAGCTGGAATCGCTAGTAATCGTGGATCAGCTACGCCACGGTGAATACGTTCCCGGGCCTTGTACACACCGCCCGTCACGCCATGGAAGCTGTGAGCGCCCGAAGTCCGTGTCGGAACCCGCAAGGGACCAAGCGGCCGAAGGCGAGCGCAGTGACTGGGGCGAAGTCGTAACAAGGTAGCCGTAGGGGAACCTGCGGCTGGATCACCTCCTTAACGGATCGCGAGTAGGCCGATGTATTCGGTTGAAAGCTTTCGTAGTCGTAGCCACGCGCGACACACACTCGATTGTTCTTCTTCAGGCAGTATCTTCGCGGGCTCGACACGCTTCGGCGTGTCGAGCCCGCGTTGCATTCGCGCTATCGTGTGTGCGAACCGCGTCGATTGACCGACGGGGGTCAGGTCGTTATGTTTTGAGATTCTGAAACATGTCCGTAAGGGCCTGTAGCTCAGTTGGTTAGAGCGCACGCCTGATAAGCGTGAGGTCAGAGGTTCAACTCCTCTCAGGCCCATCCTGAAAGCTCGGCGGTGCCAGCACTTGGCGCCGCCGAGCTTTTTTTTCGGCACGTCGACGAGTCAGGCGCTCCAGGCCCAACCAACGCGCCCTTCTCGTTACGTGACTGGCGCGAGCAGCTTTTTGAATCGCGGATCGCCGCGCAGTGGAGCGAACTCCCACTGTCGCGGCCACTCGAGGAACAGCGGGATGGCTTCTTCCGAAAGCACCTTGGCCATCAGCCGTAGCGCATTTGCTCGGTCTCCCTGAGCGAGCACAATCTCGGCCCGCAGTTGGTCGAGAATCGCCGGGAGGCGAAAGGTCTTCGAATACTCATCCATCCACCGAAGCGTCGTGGAGACCGTCGTCGTATCGCCCAAGTGCGCCGCGATGATAGCCAACAACGCTCGATCTTCGAGGCTCGCCGAGTCCGCGTCGGGTGCAAACCTGGCGTACGCGCTCTTCCAGTCGCCGAACTCGCAATCGAGAATGACGAGGGAACGGCGTTTGGCGGGTTCGGTACGTCCAAACTTCTCGAGGAACGGGACGACTCGTTGCGCGGCGCGGTGCGCCTCTGCAAGATGGCCTGTCGCCAGGTACTGCGGAATCGCTTCGGAGAAATAACCAAGATTCGGAATCTTCGTCGGCGCGTTGGGCAGATGGCTGCACTCGACGACCAGCGAGTCGACCTGCCTCTCTTCGCCAAGCAATGCGAGGTCGTTGACGCCGTGGATACACGTCCCGTAGTCGCTCGGTTCGCGTAGGCGTGCCGCGCGCCAGAGCGTCAGCGCTTTTCGAGATTGGCCAAGAGCGTGGTATATGACTACTTCTCGCATGAGCCAATAAGACTTCGCGCCGCTCATCCATCCTTCGCTGTCGCGCAGCCAATCGAGTGCGGCAAGCGCCTGCTTGAATCGCCGCGTTTTCAGGGCAGCCTCGTACAAGAAGTTCTGCGCGTCCTGAGTCGTCGGGGCGATGTCCGCGAGCCGGCGCGCCGCACGATACGTGCCTTCCGTGTCGTGTCGGTTCACGGCAGCCACGCGATCGAGCGCGGCCGCATCGAATGGAGTCAGGAAGGGTCGCTGCGCCGCCGCGGCGGCGAGCAGCGAGTCGATCAACACATGGTTCTCGCCGGGATTGGCGGAGAGCTGCGTTATGAGCCAGATCTTCGCTTCGACAAACGCCGTGTCCGCGGCAGCGGCGTTGCGCAGATGGACGATGGCGGCCTGCGGATCGTTCATCAATCCATCGAGGCCGAGAATGAACTCCTGGAACGCCGCATAGGTTGGCGTGCGGCTGTGGGCCCGCGACCAGGGTCGATACAGCGTGTCCGCGAGTGCCGCAACGGCGCCGCCAACGCGCTGCTCGAGCTCATGAAGCGTGGCCGTGATTCGCGAGGAGGCGCCGACGACGTCGTCGAGCTGCCCAACGACGCGCCCATCTTTCGCGTCGATGATGGACGTGGCAATCCTGATGCTGTCCCCTTCCCGATACATGGCGCTTGACACCATTTGTCCGGCGCCGACTTGCCTGGCGTGAGCCAGCTGACCTGGGTTGTCCCCTGCGCCGTCCTTGCTTGGCGCGGCGGCGCGAGACAGCTCAACGACTTCGCCGCGCCCGGCTCGCGCGATCTGCCCGCTAATCTGCCGCGTCGCCAATTCAGCGAATTGATTCAGCGTCGAATCACCGGTGCGATTTTGCAGCGGCGCGACCGCTACCAGCCCCGGCCGATGCGTTCGTCGACCAAGCCAAAGAGCGACTGAAGTTCAGCAACGAGCAGGACGATCGCTGCGCCGAGCAGGTGTCGAAGCCGGACGCGCGGCCGATTCCCGAACGACGTCTCAACGGGGGGGCGAGTTGGCGTTGGCGGTATGGGTTCGCTCACCACACGCTGCACCACTGGCGCTGCGGCGGACTGCGAAGGGCTGGCCGCGTGACCGTTCGGCTTCACGGACCGCAATTGCTCCGCGAAATCGACCACGCTCGAATCGGGTTCACATTCCAGCTCAGAGCGAATCAGCGCGGTGTAGGCCGCGGCGTGACGAATGGCGGCCTCTCGGTCGCCAGCCGCGACGAGCGCTTCCATGAGCGACCGCGCGACATTCGAGCTGAGTGGATCAACGGCCGCGAGCTTATGCAACCACTCCACCGCCGACTTCGGGTCGGCACGTTCTCGCGCACCGTCGGCAAGTTGATCGAGCGCGGCGCGGTGCGCGCGCGCGAGCCGGTCGCGCTCTCGATCGATCCATCGCTCCAGTTCGGGAGCATTCCTTATATAAATGGCGTCCAGAAAAGGCCCGCCGTAACTGGCGACCGCCTCCTCCAGGTTCCCATCCCGCAGCGCGGCATCGAACGCCGCGACGTCGCTTGTCACGACCTTGGGGTTGAGCCGAAGCTCGGTGGTCCCAAGCGTCAGCTCCTGTTCGCCGACGTCACGACGCAGGGCATACAGCGCCTGGTTCAATGCGGCACGCGCCCGTTCTTCGTCGCGATCGGTCCAGAGCAGGCCGAGGAGGCGGTCGCGGCTGACGCCCGCGTCTCCAGCGACGGCCAAGACTGCGAGAATGGCTAACCGCCCGCGCTGCGCGCCCGCTCCTGCCACCGCGCGGTCATTTTCGAGGGCCAACCCACCAAGAGTTCTCAAAAACAACATGAATCAGCCGCGAGGTGATGATTGTGTGAGTCCTCGGTGAGTGCGCGCAGCGAATGTACGCTCGTTCGGAAAGGTTAACAAGCTCGCCAGGCCGCTCAGCGTCTGGAGCCGCCGCGGCGAAACTTTCCGGTTACCGGCTCGCCATCGCATTAGGAGATACTCACGCATGAAACGCTTCGCGCTGTTCAGTGGCATCGCCACCCTCGCTCTTGCTTCCGCCTGTGTCGACAGCTCCCGACCCTCCGAGCCAAGCCTCGGCGCTGCGAACCTGTCCAAAGCGGCCGCTCCGGCCACCATCACAGCGGTCTCGCTTACGGTGACCGTCGCGAACACCGACAACCTTGGCGCGGCGTACGGCATTCAGAATGACGGCAAAGGGGCGTACGTCGATGGATCCCAGGGCGTCCAGGCAGTCATCGACAAGTACGGAACGTTTGCCTTCAACACGGTGACGTCGCACACCGCAACGCGCTGGGTCACCTACAACTTCAGTCATCCAGTCGACGCAACGAACGCCTACCGGCCAAGCCCGAGCAACAGCATGAATTACCACTTCTCGACTGGCCCATCCGCATTCAGCCCGCATATTCCCCTTCAGAATCTCGGCGTCAACGGGAATCCGGCGACCGAATGCATTTACATGGGGAACGGCTTCTCGAATAAGTCGACCGGTTGGGCCGTGAGTTTCCACAAAGGTCAGGAAGACGTGAGTGGAACGCCGACCGCCTTCGCGGTGGTAACGCGCACCACCGTCAGCCCGGCGGTCTGGACGATTACGCCCGTCGGCGCATGCTCGCCGAACTCGAACGTTGCATCGCTGCGCTCGGGCGATGGCAGCGTGTTGTACGGGTACTACGTCATCCCATTCTTCTTCACGCTGACGGCCCGATAACGGTTCGCGCCGCCGGATCAATCCCCCGGTGTCTGGGGGGCTGGTCCCGACGATCCGAGTGAGCCGCAAGGCGCCGACCGGTACGGAGCAGCCAGCGACATCCTGCCGGTCAACGACCCGGAGCCCAATCCGACTCTGTCTCCCCTGACCTTCGCGAAGGTCATTAGAACCACGTCGTCCGGCGGTACGCGCGGTACTCCTCCCCGAACGCCTCTTCGAGAACACGATCCTCTCGCCTCGCACGGACGATCTGGAACGGGAGCGTCGCCAGCGCTACGATCCACAGGATTGGGATCGCCATGAATACGAGTAACCCCGCGATCAGGAGCTCGGCGAACAGGTACACCGGATGCCGAAGGCGCGCGTAGAGCCCGTGTGTCACGAGCGATCGGGCTTCGGCGCGCCCGGTGAAGGATGCGCCGAGTTGGTACCTCGCCGTAGCCCACAAGAGGTACGCCGGGATGATGATCGCCAGTCCGATTGTGTTATGGAGTGCCCACGGCTCCGTATCGAGAAACCGATGGTCCTCCCACAGGGTCAATGCGAGCAGTAGCCCGGCCAATAGCGGTGTCCAACGTCTCATGATTCTGCTGGCCCGTGTGTCAAACGCCGTTCGGCGTACGTCGTGGCTCGAAAAGCATCATCCAACCTATGTCGCGCAGGCGTTGCCAGAAAGAAAACCCGGAATCGGGGCCAGCGCTGCCATGTCTTGCTTGACAGCATGCCTTTGGCGCCATATTCGAGTGCGATCAAAACTTCTCGATTCCGGAGCTGCCCGTGCCAGACCAGTGCCCACCGAACGACCAGGAAACGCCAACCGAATCTCTCAGTGCGCTCACGCGCCGCCGTTTTCTCTTGGCCGCTGGCCAAGTGGGCGCGTTGTCCGCGATTGGGCTGCGCTACGGCGTTTTGATTCCACGCTCTGCCCGAGCGGCGGAAGTTTCCCATGGGGCCGCGTTGCCCTGGGTCCCCGCCGATGAGTTCAGCGGCTTGCGCTGGCGGATGCTCGGCCCGTTCCGTGGCGGCCGAGTGGCCGCGGCGAGCGGCGTGCCAGGACGGCCGAATGAGTTCTATTTCGGCGCGGTGAACGGCGGCGTCTGGAAGTCGATCGATGCCGGTCGTGTGTGGACGCCCATCTTCGATTCGCAGCCGGTCGCCTCGATTGGCGCCATTACGGTGGCCCCATCGGCCCCGAATGTCGTCTATGTGGGCAGCGGTGAATCGTCTTTGCGCGATTCGATGGGCTTCGGGAACGGCATGTACAAGTCTGTCGATGCCGGCGTGACCTGGACGCATCTCGGGCTCGAGGACACGCAGCACATCGGAAAGATCGCGGTGGATCCAAAGAACCCGAACGTTGTGTTCGTTGCCGCGATCGGCCACCTCTACGCGCCGAACGCTCAACGCGGTGTCTTCCGTTCGCGCGACGGCGGTAAGACCTGGACGAAGGTGCTCGGTCCGAATGACGACGTCGGCGCTGTGGAGGTCGTGATCGACCCGAACGACGGAAACGTCGTCTACGCCGGATTGTGGAATACGCGCCGGCCGCCCTGGTATACCTACGCGCCGTCGAATGGACCTGGCGGCGGCATCTTCAAGTCCACCGACGGTGGCACTACCTGGAAGCAGCTCACCACCGGGCTTCCGGCTGGTCCGATCGGGCGAACGGGCATTGCCGTTGCCGCCACGGATTCGCGCCGGGTGTACGCGGTGGTGGATTGTCTGCCGGATCAGGGCGGGTTCTTTCGCTCGGACGATGCTGGCGCGACGTGGACGAAGCTTTCAGGCGACACGGCGCTCTGGGGACGCGGGTGGTACTTCACCAAGGTTACCGTCGATCCCAAGAACGCGGACGTCGTGTACGTGCCGAACGTGGCAGTGAACCGGTCCATGGACGGCGGCAAGAGCTGGGTTCCGATGCGTGGCTCGCCGGGCGGCGACGATTACCACCAGGCATGGGTGTCGCCCGATGATCCGAACACGGTGATCGTCGCGAGCGATCAGGGCGCAGTCGTCACACGCAACGCACGCACCACCGATCCGCGCGAGATCACATGGAGCTCATGGCTCAATCAGCCGACGGCGCAGATCTATCATGTGTCGGTCGACTACCGGTATCCGTACTGGGTGACGGGAGCGCAGCAGGATTCCGGCGCGGTGGCCGTACGGTCACGTGGTAAGTTCGGCGAGATCTCGATGCGCGACTGGGAGCCGATTGGCGCCGGCGGTGAGAGCGGATATACGGCGGGCGATCAACTGAACCCCGGCATCGTTTTTGGTGGAACGGGCCAGCGGTGGAATCTGGAGGCGAACGCGGAGATCCGCGGCACGACCACGCCGCCGTCCGAGGGCGCGCGCGCTGACTGGACGCAGCCGTTGGTATTCTCCAAGGCCGATCCGCGGGCGCTGTACTACGGCAACCAGAACGTCTATCGCACGGTCGATGGCGCACAGACCTGGACGCAGATCAGTTCCGACCTGACGCGCACCGACCCGGGTGTGCCGCCGACGCTCGATGCCGCGGCGGCGAGCGACGTCGATCGCAATGGCAAACGCGGCGTGGTCTACACGATTGCGCCGTCACCGAAGGCGGCGGACACGATCTGGGTGGGCACCGACGACGGGCTCATTCAACGGACCACCGACGCTGGCAAGACATGGAGCGACATCACCCCGTCGGCGCTCACGCCGTGGAGCCGGGTGACGATGATCGAGGCCTCCCACGCCGACGTGAACGCCGCGTACGCGAGCGTCGATCGACACCAGCTACAGGATTTCGAGCCGTACATTTATCGGACACGCGACGGCGGACGGTCCTGGCAGAAGATCACGGCCGGGTTGCCGGCGGGCGCATACGTGCATGTAGTGAAGGAAGATCCCGCGCGTCAGGGGCTGTTGTTTGCCGGTACGGAGCGGGGCGCCCATATCTCGTTCGACGACGGCGACCATTGGCAGCCGCTGCAACTCAACCTGCCGGTGACGTCGGTGCGGGATTTCGAGATCTACAACAACGATCTCATCGTGGCGACCCACGGGCGCGGATTCTGGGTCGTGGACGACATCAGCGCGCTGCGCCAGATCAACGATGGCGTGCTGGCGGCTGACGCTTTCCTGTTCAAGCCGGCCGATGCGTACGCCGCGGCGCAACCGGGCGACAACGGGACGCCGCTGCAGAAGGACGAGCCGCAGGCGCCCAATCCGCCGAACGGCGCGTACATCGACTATTACGTCAAACGGACGCCCACGGGGCCGGTCATGCTCGACATTCTCGATGCCTCCGGCGCAACGATCCGTAGTTTCAGCACCGAACCGGCGCCTCCGACTGTTCCACAGCCGGGTGGTGGCGGCCGCGGCGGACGCGGTGGCGGCATTCCGAACACGTCTCCGCTCTGGCGTCCGACTCCGGAAGCGTTCTCCGGTGCGGCCGGCATGCACCGAGTGGTTTGGATTCCTGTATCAACGCCCGCTGGCCGCGGCGGCCGCGGTGGTGGCGGCGGTCGAGGTGGACGGGGGACGCCGCTTATCGGGACGTTCACGGCCAAGCTGACGGTCAACGGGCAAAGCTACACGCAGACGTTCGCCGTACATCCCGAACCGACCGTTCGCAAGAGCTAGGGCGGCCACGAGAAGCATGAACGGAGCCTGGGATCGACGTCTTCCGTCGGTCCCAGGCTCCGTTTGGCGTTCCCAGGCCTTATTTGACGAATTGAACACATTGGCCCGCTGATCCGTACTACATTCGAGCGTCCGCCCCGGACTACCCGCCCTCGGGTATTGCCGAGCCTGCCGCTGGGGCGCGCCAACCTTCGCGCGCTCCGTCCTCCAACGCGAATTCGTTTCCGATGACCGGATTGCGACTTGATTCTCGTCGCGCATCGTTGCTGTCTTTCGCTGCTGCGCTTTGCGTCCCGTTCCTCGTCACCGCTTGCGGCAAGAAGCAGGAGCGCGCTCCCAAACAGCCGGCGACCGTCGCCGTCGTCCAGGCTCGGCGCGCAAGCGTGCCGTACGTGATCGAGGCAAACGGCGTGGTGGCGCCAATGCAGAGCGTTACCGTCACGCCACAGGTGGACGGTATCGTCATGTCGGTGGACTTCCAGGAGGGGCAGGAGGTTCGAGCCGGCCAGCCGCTGTTTCGCATCGATCCGCGCCCGTACCAGAACGCTTACGAGCAGGCGGCCGCCGCGCTCGCACGGGACAGCGCCAGTTGGTTGAATGCCAAGGCGACCGCGGACCGCTACCGCCAGATGCTCGCGGCCAAGGTGATCACGCAAATGGAAGGCGACGTGCAGATCACGGCAGCAGCCACGAGCGAGGCCACGTTGCGCTCCGACCGCGCCGCGCTCTCGCAGGCACGATTCAACCTCGATAACGCCATCATCCGTGCGCCGATCGCCGGGAAGACCGGCAGCCTGCTCGTCAAACGCGGCAATCTCGTGCGCTCCGGCGGCACGGCGCCGCTGGTCGTCATCAACCAGGTACGACCCATTCTCGTGCGCTTCTCCATTCCGTCTTCGCAACTGCCGCTGGTGCTGCAGTACGGCTCGCGCGGCGGACTGCCGGTGGCGGCAGTGCCTGGCGGCGTCGCGCCGCCCACGCCATCGATCGATTCACTCGCCGCAGTGGCGTCGGATTCGGTGCAAGACCGCCCGGGTCAGAGCGGGAGGATGGGTGGCAGCGGTGGCGCCGGCGCAAGAGGAGGCCGTGGCGTAACGCAGCAGGGCGATCCGATCGGCGATCGGCTGTACGGCAAGTTGTCATTCATCGACAATGCCGTGGACACTGCTACCGGCACCGTGCAGCTCAAGGCGACGTTCGACAACACGAACGGCCGCTTGTGGGCGGGGCAGTTCGCCTCCACCTCATTGCATCTGTACGACGAGGACAGCGCGCTGGTCGTTCCGTCGCAGGCCGTGGTGGCCGGTCAGCGCGGCGCCTACGTCTATATCGTCGACCAGGCTGACACGGCGCGCCAGCGCGCGGTCACGGTCGAGCGCACGGCAGGGAACCTGTCCGTCATCTCGAGTGGGATCCGCGAGGGCGATCGCGTGGTGCTTGACGGACAATCACGTCTCACGCCTGACGCCCCGGTGCGCATTCGAGGTGCAAACGACGGAGCGGGGGCGGGGAGTCGTCGCGGCGGCGGCGGTGCAGGCGGCAGTGCAGGCGGCGGTCAAAAGGGACGTCGTGGTGGTCGCCGCGGCGGCTGACCTCAGGATCCATTCATGAATCTCACGGCGCTGTTTATTCGCCGGCCGGTCATGACCACACTGGTCATGATCGGCGTCCTCGTGTTCGGCATCGTGTCGTATCGAAAACTGCCGGTGAGCGACCTGCCCACGGTCGACTATCCGACGATCAGCGTCGATGCCAGCCTTCCCGGCGCGAGCCCCACGACGATGGCGGCGACCGTGGCGACGCCGCTCGAAAAGGCCTTCACATCGATCGCCGGTATCGACGAGATCACGTCGAGCAGCCGGTTGGGCAGCACGAACATCACGCTGCAGTTCTCGCTCGATCGCGACGTAGAGGCAGCGGCGCAGGACGTCAACGCGGTGGTCGGCAAGACGCTGCCGTTCCTGCCGTCCACGATCCTGCCACCCTCGTACCACAAGCAGAACCCGGCGGCCTCGCCGATCCTCAATATCGCGCTCACGTCGAACGTCCTGAAGATGACGGAGGTCGACGAGTATGCGGAGACGACCATCGCGCAGCGTCTCTCTACCGTCGAGGGCGTGGCACAGGTGGGTGTGTGGGGCTCAGCCAAGTATGCCGTGCGCGTGCAGCTCGATCCCGGGCAGCTCGCCAGCCGCAACGTCGGCGTGTCTCAGGTAGCCGCGGCGATTCGCAACAACAACGTGATGCTGCCCACGGGCGTGCTCTATGGCAAGGACCGGACGCTCACCGTCCAGGCAACCGGCCAGATGAGCAACGCTTCCGAATTTCGCCAGCTGATCATTGCCTACAAGAATGGTTCGGCAGTGCGACTCGGCGACGTCGCGAACGTGATGGACGACATCCAGAACAACAAGAGTGCCAGTTGGTACGACAGCGAGCGGTCGATTAACCTGATGGTGATGCGGCAGCCGGGGACGAACACCGTGGAAGTGGCCAGTCGCGTCAAGGAGGCGCTGGTCGAGATCGAGAAGGGTCTGCCGCCCACGCTCAAGGTGCGCATTCAGTACGACCGTTCGGTGTCGATCAACAACTCCGTGGCCGATGTGAAGTTCTCACTGGTCGTAGCGCTCGTGCTCGTGGTGATCGTGATCTTCTTGTTCCTGCGCAACGCGGTCGCGACGATCATCCCGAGCTTGACGTTGCCCATGGCGATCATCGGCACGTTCTCGGTGATGTACATGCTGGATTTCAGCATCGACAACCTGTCGCTGATGGCCCTCACGCTCGCCGTGGGGTTCGTGGTCGACGACGCCATCGTGATGCTCGAGAACATCATCCGGCACATCGAGATGGGGAAGGCGCCGCTCGACGCGGCGCTCGATGGCGCGCGGGAGGTGGGCTTTACCGTCGTCTCGATGATGCTGTCGCTGGCGGCGGTATTTCTCCCGCTGATGTTCATGGGCGGCATCATCGGCCGATTGTTCCGCGAATTCGCGATCACGATCAGTGTGTCGATTCTCGTGTCCGGCATCGTGGCGCTCACTCTTACGCCCATGCTGTGCAGCCGGCTGCTCAAGACCCGTGGCCAGGAGCAGCCGCACGGGCGGTTCTTCATCTTCACGGAATCGCTCTTCCAGCGTGCGCGCGGCGCGTACGAGCGCAGCCTGCGGTGGGTCATGGGCCATCGTCCACTTACCCTGGCATTCTCGGCCTTCATCCTCGTGGCGACGGCCGCACTCTGGACGGTGATTCCCAAGGGCCTGTTTCCGCCCGACGATACCGGCTCGTTGAGTGCGACGGCCGAAGCGCCGCAGGGCACCTCGTTCAACGAGATGCTACGGCTCGCGCGGCTTGCGGCGCGTAAGCTGCAGACCGACACGAATGTTGCGTCGTTCACCAACAATGTCGGGAGCGGCGGCGGCAGTTCGAACCAGGCGCAGTTCAACATCACGCTCAAGCCGGCCGGCACGCGTCCTTCCGCGGATGAGATGGTCCGTGAGATCACAAAAGTCATGTCGGGTGTTCCGGGCCTGCTGATCTTCGTGACGAACCCGCCGAGCATTCGCATCGGCGGCCGCGGGTCAAAGACACAGTACCAGTACACGTTGCGCGGTCCGGACATCGATCAGCTCTACGAGCAAGCAAACAAGCTGGTCACGCGGCTGCAGGACGAGCCGATGCTCAGCGGCGTGACGTCAGATCTCTTGAACACGAGTCCGATCATCCGCGTGCACATCAACCGCCAGCGCGCGCTGTCGATGGGCACGTCGCCGTCGGGCATCGAGCAGGCGCTGGCGGACGCGTTCAACCAGCAGCAGGTCTCGACGATCTTCACGCCCACCAACGAGTATCTCGTCGTCATGGAGACGGTGCCGAGCGCGCAGGCAGATGCCGCGGCACTCGAGCATTTCTACGTGCCGGCATCTGGTGGCAAGCAGATCCCATTGTCCGACGTCGCCACCTTCGAGCAGACGATCGGCCCGTTGAGCATCGCTCACTCGGGCCAGCTTGCGTCGGTGACGATCTCGTTCAATTTGGCCGCGAACGTCTCGTTGGGCGCGGCCACGCAACGGGTAGAGAACGTCGCGCGTCAGACGCTGCCGGCATCGATCAACGGTCAGTTCTCCGGTACCGCACAGGCGTTCCAGGCGTCGCAGCAGGGCATGGGCGTGCTGCTGATGATCACCGTATTCATCATCTACATCATTCTCGGCATCCTGTACGAGAGCTTCATCCATCCAGTCACGATCCTGACGGGGTTGCCGTTCGCGGCGTTCGGCGCACTGCTGGCGTTGTACCTCACACACGTCGAGCTTGGCGTATATGGGTACGTGGGCATCATCATGCTCATCGGCATCGTGGAGAAGAACGCGATCATGATGATCGACTTTGCACTCGACCGGCAGCGCCAGGAAAAGGTGCCGCCGGCCGTGGCGATCGTCGAGGCGGCCAGCGTTCGCTTTCGTCCCATCATGATGACGAGCCTGTCGGCCATTGCCGGTACGTTGCCCATCGCCATCGGCGTGGGTGCCAGTGCTGCGTCGCGCCGCCCGCTCGGCATTGCCGTTGTGGGCGGGCTCGCGTTCAGTCAAGTCGTCACGCTCTATGTGACGCCGGTCTTCTACACGTATTTCGACGATCTACAGGCGTGGCTCGGCCGGCGCGCGCACGGTCGAGTCGTGAGTCAGGTTCCCGAGCCGGTGGCGGGCGACTGATAGCGGGACACGGGACAACGGGACACGCGACACCAGTAAACAGTCACCAGTAACCAGCAACCAGTAACAATGCAGTTCACCACGCTGTTCATCAAACGCCCTGTCATGACGACGCTCGTCATGATTGCCATTCTCGTATTCGGAATCGTGGCGTACCGGCAGTTGCCGGTGAGCGATCTTCCGAACGTCGATTTTCCGACGATCACGGTGAGCGCCACGCTGCCGGGCACGAGCCCGCAGACGATGGCGGCAACGGTCGCCACGCCGCTCGAGAAGTCCTTCTCGACGATCGCCGGCATCGACAACATGACGTCGACGTCGAGCCTCGGGCTCACGCAGATCGTCATCCAGTTTGCGCTCGACCGGAACATCGACGCCGCGTCCCAGGACGTGCAGGCATCGATTGCCCAGACGAGCCGCAGCCTGCCGCAGGGCATCATTCCACCGTCGTATCAGAAGACGAATCCCGCCGACGCGCCGATCTTGACGCTGGCGCTCACGTCGGCGGAAGTCCCGTTGTCGAAGCTCGACGAATTTGGCGAAACCACGCTGGCCCAGCGCCTCTCGATGGTCAGCGGTGTGTCGCAAGTGCAGGTGTTCGGCGCCCAGAAGTACGCCGTGCGCCTGCAGCTCGACCCGGGCCAGCTCGCTACGCGCGGCATTGCCCTGGAGGACATCGTCTCGTCCGTGACGTCGCAGAACGTCAACATGCCGACGGGCGTGCTGTATGGAGAGCGGAAGGCGCTGACCATTCAGGCCACCGGGCAGCTCGACAACGCGGCGCAATTCAGCGACCTGATCGTGGCGTACCGCAACGGCGCGCCCGTGCATCTCGACGAGATCGGCCGGATCACCGACGACGTACAGAACAACAAGACGGCGAGCTGGTACAACGGCTCCCGCTCCATCGTCCTGGCCATTCAGCGCCAGCCGGGCACGAACACGGTGGACGTGGCGAATCGCGTGAAAGCGGCGCTCGAAAAACTGACCGCCGACATCCCGCCCGCCATCAAGGTGACGACGCTGTACGATCGTTCGACGACGATCCAGGCATCGGTCGACGACGTCACGTTCACGCTCGAGTTGACACTCGTCCTCGTCGTGCTCGTGATCTTTCTGTTCCTGCGCAATTTCTCGGCGACGATCATTCCGAGTCTGGCGCTTCCGATGTCGATCATCGCCACGTTCTCGGTGATGTATCTCCTGCACTACAGCCTCGACAACCTGTCGCTCATGGCGCTCACGCTCGCCGTGGGCTTCGTGGTCGACGACGCCATTGTGATGCTCGAGAACATCGTGCGACACATGGAAATGGGAAAGTCAAAAATGGAAGCGGCCATCGACGGCGCCTCCGAGGTTGGCTTTACGATTCTCTCGATGACGATGTCGCTGGCCGCCGTGTTCATTCCGTTCTTGTTCATGGGCGGCATCATCGGCAAGCTGTTCCACGAGTTCGCCGTGACGATTGGCGTGGCGATTCTCGTGTCCGGCTTCGTGTCGCTGACGCTCACGCCAATGCTCTCGAGCCGCTTCCTGAAGTCGGATCACGGCATGAGCCACGGTCGCCTCTACAACGCCACGGAGCGGTTCTACGACGCCTGGCTCGGGGTGTACGAGCGCTCGCTCGCCTGGGTCATGAAGCGCCGGCCGCTCACGCTCGCCTTCTCGGCGATGATTCTCCTCGCCACGGGGTACCTGTTCTGGTCCACGCCAAAGGGCCTGTTTCCCACGGACGACACGGGACAGCTCCTCGCGATTACGGAAGCCGCCGAAGGTGTCTCGTTCGATGCGCTCGTGGAGCACCAGCAGGAAGTAGCCGAGATCGTTCGCAAGGACGCTGATGTGCGCTCCGTGACGTCGTCGGTCGGTACGTCGGCGGCCGCCAATCAAGGCCAGCTCACGATCGACCTCAAGCCGATTACCGAGCGCAAACGCAGCGCCGACGATATTGCGCGCGATCTCACCAAAGCGGTCCAAGGCGTTCCAAACATCGCCACATTCATTCAGAACCCGCCGGCGATCTCGATCGGTGGTCTTGCCTCGAAGAGCCTCTATCAGTACACGCTGCAGAGCGGCGACATCAACGGCCTCAACGCGGCCGCGCGCGAGTTGGAGCGCCGTCTTCGGGTGCTTCCGTCGCTCACGGACGTCACGAGCGATCTGTTGATCGAGAATCCGCAGGTGACCGTGGACATCGACCGCGAGCAGGCGGGCCAACTCGGCGTGTCGGCGAGCGAGATCGAGAACACGCTCTACGACGCGTTCGGCCAGCGCCAGGTGTCGACCATCTACACGTCGACCAACGAGTACTGGGTCGTGATGGAGTTGCTGCCAGAGTTTCAGTCCGACGTCTCGGCGCTCGGCAAGCTCTGGGTGCGCTCGACACGCGGTCCGCTCGTGCCGTTGAGTACCGTCGCCAAGTTCCGCTACACGGTGGGTCCGGTGACGGTGAACCACTCCGGCCAGCTTCCCTCGGTGACGGTGTCCTTCAACCTCGCGCCGGGCGTATCGCTCGGTACGGCGCTCAAGCAGGTACAGCAGGTGAGCTCCGAGGTGTTGCCGAGTACGGTGGTCGCAAGCTTCTCAGGCATCGCGGACGCCTTCGTGACGACGCAGCAAGGCTTGCTGCTGCTCATGCTCCTCGCCGTGTTCGTGATCTACGTGATCCTCGGCGTGCTCTATGAGAGTTTCATTCATCCGATCACCATTCTCACTGGCTTGCCGTTCGCGGCGTTCGGCGCGCTCGTGACGCTCATCCTGTGCGGGCTGGATCTCGATATCTACGGCTTCGTGGGTATCATCATGCTGATCGGCATCGTGGAGAAGAACGCGATCATGATGATCGACTTCGCGATCGAAGCACAGCGCGATGGCAACCGCTCGCCGACCGAGGCGATCCTCGAAGCGGCGAGCGTGCGTTTCCGCCCGATCATGATGACGACGATGGCGGCGTTGATGGGCGCCGTGCCGATCGCGGTCGGGTGGGGCGCCGGCGCATCGACGCGCCGGCCACTTGGTGTGGCGGTCGTCGGTGGTCTCGCCTTCTCGCAGCTCGTCACCCTGTACGTGACGCCGGTGTTCTATACGTATCTCGACGAGTGGCAGCAGTGGCTCTCTCGTCGCCGAGCCAAGGACCAGCAGACGGCGGGCGTCGCGCTGCCGCCGGATGCGCGTCTGCCGGGCGGCCACCAGCCGGAGCCCGCGTCTCTGTAGCACGGCGGCTGTCGAGGAGAAGGGAATGTGTGCGGCCCGCGCAACGCGCGGGCCGCACGGCCGTAAGGGTTCCTCGGTATTACTCTCTGGACTCGAATCCCAGCGATTCGCGCCGTTTCGTCGTGCTTGCCTCTGCTTGCCGGCCGGTGTGCACTCCCTCGGCGAACTCCTCGATCATCTTGCTGTTGAAGGCCTGAACGTCATCAGGTGTGCGGCTCGTCACGAGCCCCATGTCCGTGACCACTTCGCGGTCGACCCAATCGCCGCCGGCATTCTTGATGTCGGTGTGCAACGACGGATACGACGTCATCGTGCGACCCTTCACTGAGCCGGATTCGACGAGCAGCCACGCGCCATGGCAGATCGAGGCGACCGGCTTCCCGGCCTGGAAAATATTCTTGACGAAATCGACCGCCCGCTTGTCCTGACGGAGTTGGTCGGGGCTCATGAGCCCACCCGGGAGGAGCAATGCGTCGAAGTCGTCGGCGCGCGCCGTATTCAGCGGTTGGTCAACCCGTAACTCGTCGCCCCAGTGATCGCTGTCCCAGCCTTTTATCTTCTTATCTTTCGGTGATACCAAGATCGTCTTGGCTCCGGCGTCATCGAGCGCTTTGCGTGGCTCGGTGAGCGTAGCCAGTTCGACGCCATCCGTCGCGAGAATCGCAACCCGTTTGCCCTTGAGATCGCTGCGTGCCATATAGGTACGGCTCCATGAAGAAGAGTGACGCGTCTCGCCGCAAACACTGGACCGTCAGTTGCAAAGCCATCGAGACTTGACGTGCCGGCGTGCCTCGCGGCGTCAAACCGCTGCGCAACACACGCGCTGGAAACATTCGATCGTCGAGGCCCCAGTTGACTACCATCATGTCACACCGATTCCGCGTCTCCGTTGCTGCTCTCGTTCTGGCCGCAGGTGTGCCGGCTTTATCTGCGCAGACACCAATGCCCAACGACAGTGTGCACGCGGCAAAGACGCTGTTCACTTGGCGCGATGCGGCTCTGGCTGGTGGGTTCTCCGTGCTGACCGTGGCCATGTTCCCGCTCGATCGTTCGTTCGCGAAGCGACTGCAGGATTCGACGACGCAGGCCAATCACTTCTTCAAGAACGCGTCGCGCGGCCTCCAGTATTTTGCCGACCCGGGATCGGTGGTCATTGGAGTGTCGATGTATGGGGTTGGGCGCCTCGCAAACTGGAAGCCCGTTGCCGACCTCGGCTTGCACGGGTCGGAAGCAATATTGTTGTCGGCTACGGCAACGACGTTCGTCAAAGGTCTCGCGGGCCGAGCGAGACCGTACGTGTCAGTAGACACGAACCCGCATGATTTCAAGTTCGGGCGCGGGTTTGGCTCGGCCGGCGGCTACTCCTCATTCCCGTCGGGCCACACGTCGGCTGCATTTGCCGCCGCGTCCGTCGTCACGAGCGAATCGCAACGGTGGTGGCCGCATCAGACCTGGATCGTGGCGCCGGTGATGTACGGGGGCGCGACGCTGGTCGGCTTGTCGCGCATGTACAACAATGCGCACTGGGCGAGTGACGTGGTGCTTGGGGCGGCGATTGGCACGTTCAGCGGTATCAAGATCGTACGATACAATCACGGACACCCCGGCAATTATGTGGATCGCCTGCTCCTTGGCGTGCAGGCGTCGCCTGCACCCGGCGGCGGAGCAAACCTGGGATTTTCATTTACTCCGTGAATCGCGTACTCTTGTTTGTTTCTCCAGGAGGTATCATGAAATACACATCGCTCGTTGCTGGATTCGCCGCCATGTTCGTCGCCGTTCCCGCCGCGCATGCGCAGGCCACCTATAAGCGTGATCTGCCGGATTCGCTCATGAAGCAGGTCAAGATCACCGAAGAGATCGCCGCCGCCACGGCCCAGAAACGCGTGCCCAAGGGCACGATCCAAGGCGTGGAGATCGAGCGGGAGAAGGGAAAGCTGATCTATTCATACGAACTCAAGGTCGCAGGCAAGACTGGCACCGAGGAAGTGAACGTCGATGCGGTCACCGGGAAGGTGGTCGCTCACGAGCACGAATCCGCGGCCGCCGAGAAGAAGGAATCGGCCGCCGAGGCGAAGCCCGCCAAGCCGAAGCCAACGAAAAAGCCCTGAGTGCGCGTCCTGCTCGTCGAAGACGATGCCGAGCTCGCCACTGTCATCGCGAGCGGACTGAGCGAGGAGGGACTACAGATCGTCGTCGAACATGCGTTCGCCGGTGGTCGGTCCCGTGCCGTGCTCGGCACATTCGACGTGATCATACTCGACGTCATGCTGCCGGGGGGTAGCGGGTTCGACCTCTGCCGGGCCATTCGGTCGCGCGGGGTTGGAGCGCCGGTGCTGATGCTCACCGCGCGCGACGCGGTGGACGATCGTGTGCAGGGGCTCGACGCCGGCGCTGACGATTATCTCACCAAGCCATTTGCCTTTCGCGAATTGGTTGCGCGGTTACGCGCCCTGGGGCGTCGCCGTCCGACGCCGCTTCCCGAGACGGTTGTGGTCGCCGATCTGGCCGTTGATCTTCGTGCGCACCGTGTGACGCGCGCCGGGCGCGAGATCGAGCTGACGGCAAAAGAGTACGCGTTGCTCGAATGCCTGGTGATCCATCACGACCAGGTCGTGGACCGCGCCGCCATCACGGCACACGTGTGGGACGAGAACCACGATCCGTTCACCAACGTGCTCGAGGTGCTCGTGCGCCGGCTACGGAGAAAGGTGGATGAAGGGCAGACTGTGAGGCTCATTCAGACGCTGCGCGGCGCTGGCTACCGCCTCGGTAAGTGACTCACCGCGGGATCCCTCGGGCGACCCTTCCACAGTCGCTGCACCGCCTTCGCCTGCGCCTCACGGCATGGTACAGCGCGACATTCTTCGCCATCCTCGCGCTACTCGGCGTGGGGATGTTCGCGGCGATCACGCGGCAGTACGACCGCGATCTCGATGCCTCGCTACGCGATGCGTCATCGGCGTTGGTGCGGGCCGTTCGCGCGCAGGCAGCGTCGAATGATCGCCCGTTCGATTTGTCGAGCGGCATCCGCATTCCCGACCGTACGCTGTACCTCACCGACACGCTTGGCCGGCCGGTCGGTGGGCCAGCTCCAGACTGGATCGAGCGATTGGCGCGTGCCGCCGGGCAGACCGGACAGGTGCACGCCACGCGTGCCATTGGCTCCGATCGTGTATTGCGCGTGTATGCACAGCGATTCGCGGTGCGAGCGAGGCCGGCGTTGGTCGCCGTTGCGGCCGCGGATGAGATCGAGCTCGAGGACAAGTATGCGGCCCTCATCGCCTGGTTCGGTCTGGCGGCGCTCGTTGCCGTCGTGCTCGTGGCGGGCGGCGGATGGCTCCTGGCGAGACAATCCACTGCGCCGGTCGAGCGGGCCATTGCGCATATGCGTCGGTTCATGGCCGACGCCGCGCATGAACTTCGTACACCGCTCACCGTGGTTCGCAGCCAGGCGGATGTCGCGCTTCAACGTCGTCGTGAGCCGGAACACTACATCGCGGCGCTTCGAAGCGTGGAACGCGAGACGGGCCGCCTGGGGCGCATCGTCGAAGATCTCCTGATGCTCGCGCGCGCCGACGCCGGCGAACGGCCGCTCGATCTGCAGCGCGTGTTTCTCGACGATGTGACGCTCGATGCGGCTGACGCGCTACGCATCGTTGGTGAGCGCCGTGGTGTGCGCGTCGAGGTGGAATCGTTCGAAGAAGCTCCGGTGCGGGCCGACGCCCTGTTGTTGCGGCAGCTCGTCATGATCCTGCTCGACAACGCGATCAAGTACACATCATCGGGGGGTGTCGTGCGGGTCGACGTACGGCGCGAGGGGCCCAGTGCCATGTTGACGGTGAGCGACAACGGTATCGGCATTGGCCCGGAGCAGCTCCCGCACGTGTTCGAGCGCTTCTATCGCGGAGATCCGTCCCGCAAGCGAGGCGCGGCCGAGGGTGCAGTGTCCGAGGGAGCCGGATTGGGCCTTTCCATAGCAGAATGGATCGCAGAAGAGCACACGGCGGCAATCCGGATTCGATCGCAACCTGGACAGGGCACCAGGGTCAGCGTTCAATTTCCCCTCATCCCGCCGCTCACCAGCCTGTCATCTTCCTGACAGGTACCTTCGATAGCCTTAGCATCTCCCTGCAGATCCTCGAGGTCATGCGCATTCGCATTGCCCTGGTCGTGGCATGCGTGGCCGTTGCTGCGCCCGCCGTCGCGCAAATTCCGTTGACACGGACCAATGCCGTCCAGACCGCGCTGGAGCGCGGAGCCCGTTTGGGTGTGGCGCGCGCCGACACGGCGGTTGCCAGCGCCGGGCTGACCGTGGCGCGGGCAGCGCCCAACCCAGCGCTCGCGGCGAGCTACAGCAAGTCGGTGCCGAACTATCATGTCAGCGCCGACATCCCGATCGACTTGCCGTGGATCCGGCAGCCGCGCGTCCGCGCCGCGCAGCTCGGATTCCAGGCGGCACAGTTGCGATTCCAGTTCGCGCGTGCCGTCATTGCGCTCGACGCTGATACCACCTACAGCCACGCCCTTGCCGCGCGCGAGCGATTGGCGCTGTCGAGGCGCAACGCGCTCGACGCGGACAGCCTCCTGCACATGGTGGAGCGTCGGCGCGACGCTGGCGATGCGAGCGACATGGACGTCGAGCTCGCCCGCGTGAATGCAGGGCAGCAGGCCAATCTCGCTGCCGCCGATTCGCTCACCTGGATTTCGGCCCTGCTCGACCTTCAGGCTGTTCTGGGAATGACGTCTGACCGGGTCGAGATACGCGCCACCGATTCGCTGGCCGAACCACCCGCGGCGGACCTGCCGGGTCAGACGACCGTGAGCGAAGCCGCAGCGAGTCTATCGCTCGAATCGGCGACGCTGAGCGCACAGTTGCAGCGGCGGTCGATCTGGACGTCGCCGTTCGTCTCGATCGGAGTTGAGAATCGCGACCCGAGCCAGCCCGGGCTGTTGCCGACGTTCGGCATCGGCATCGGATTGCCGTTGTTCGACCGCAATCGTGGTGCGATTGCTCAGGCTGAAGCAGAGCGTTCGCGCGCCGCGGCGGAGCTCACGGTCGCACGGGTGGAGGCGCGCAACGAGACCGCGCACGCCTTGCGCGAGCGCGAGAATGCGCTCGCCAAAGTTGTGCGCGACCGGCAGCTCGTCGTGAGTGCCAATCGCGTGCAAGCCATGGCGCTCGTTGCGTATCGCGAGGGTGCGTCGGCGCTGCCCAACGTGCTCGAGGCGCAACGCAATGCCCGCGACGTGCTCGGCCAATACATCGATGATCTCACGAATGCCTGGATCGCTACAGCAGAGTTGCGTGTGCTCGCGCTCACGCCCGCGCCGGTTACCTCGCCATGACTCGAAGAATCATGTCTGACATTCTCTCACGCATCGGTCTCGTGAGCGTACTGGTGGTCGCGGCATCGTGCCGGAAGGACAAGGACGTCGAGTCAGAGTCCGCGCCTGCTGCAGCGGTCACGGCGACCACGCTGGTGGTGACGCCACAGCCCTTCACTGAAACGGTTGGCGCAATCGGCAACGTCGTTGCGCGTGCCGGGCACGTTGCGACACTCAGCGCGCCGGCGGCCGGTCGGATCGCGACGGTGCTCGCGGCCACCGGACAGCCTGTGCAGGCGGGTGAGGCGCTCGTCGAGCTCGATCAAGCGCCATTCGACGCAGCGCTGCGTACCGCGGCCGCCGCGTTGGCGGCTGCCGAGCGGGCGAATGAACGGCAGCAACGGTTGGCGGATGAAGGGATCGTCCCTCGCAAGGACGCGGAGACGGCGGCGGCTGACGTAGCCAGAGCGCGGGCGGACGAGAACGCAGCACGCCGAGCATCGCAGCTCGCCGTGCTGCGTTCTCCAATCAACGGCGTCGTGACACACATGTCGGCCACGCTCGGTGCATCGGTCGATCCGGCCCAGCCGCTCGTCGAGATTTCCGACCCCAGTGCGCTCGACGTGCTGTTGAGCGTCACACCGTCCGACGCGGGCCGCGTGCAACCGCATGCGAAGGTCACGCTCAGTGCCGGTCAGTCGGCGAACGGTGAGCCACTGGGCGTTGGAACCGTTGTGGGCGTTTCCGGAATGGTGGACTCGGTCACGCGCAGCATTGCGGTGCGTGTACAAGCGCCGACGACACGCCGTCGATTACGCATTGGCGAAACGATCTTCGGCGCGATCGCGGTGACGAGTCTGCCCTCGGCGATCGTCATTCCGCTCGAGGCGCTCGTGCCGGAGGGCGAGAAGTACAAGGTCTTCGTCGTCGATCCAACGGGCATCGCGCATGAACGCGAGGTCACAGTGGGCGGCAAGACGACGAGCACGGCCGAGATTGCCGAAGGATTGCACGCCGGAGAAAAGATCGTGACACACGGCGCGTATGCGGTGCAGGACAGTGCGCGCATCATGCCGTTGGTACCGGCGGCGCCTCCAGCTGCGCCGGGAAAGGCGGCCAAGCCGTGAGCGGCTCCGGCGGACTATTCGGGGTCCTCGCCGCGCAGCGACGGTTCGTCTATCTCATCATCACCGTCGCCAGCGTCGCTGGCATCTACGCGGCACTGGTCCTGCCGTCGGCCATTTATCCCGAGCTCGAGTTCTCGCGCATTACCGTGGTGGCGGAGGGCAGTTCACTCGGCGCGCGGCAAGTGCTGTTCGGCGTGACGCGGCCGATCGAGGAAGCCGTCAGCATCGTTCCCGGCGTCACCCGCGTGCAGTCGCGCTCCATTCGTGGCGGGAGCGAGACCAACATCACGTTTGCGCCGAAGACGGACATGGTCGTCGCGCTGCAACAGGTCCAGGCGCGCATCAACCAGGTCCGGAGCACGTTGCCGGCCGACGTCGGACTCGAGGTGGAGCGGCTGACGCCGTCGCTGTTTCCAATTCTTTCATACAACCTCGAGGGCGGCGACCCGGCGACGCTCTACGATTTGGCCCGCTATCAGATCAAGCCGCTCATTTCACGGGTGCCGGGCGTCGGCCGCGTAGACGTCCAGGGCAGCGACGTCCGCGAGGTGGAGGTCATTGCGGATCCGGGCAACTCGCGGCCCAGCAACTCACCTACGCCGATCTGGCTGCGGCAATCAGTGCCTCCACGACGGTCGATGCCGTTGGGCGCATGCCGGAGGATTACAGGCAGTATCTGATCGTCACGACAACAGAGGCGCATTCGCCGGACGACATCGCGAAGATCGTCGTCGGACACGGTTTGCGTGTCGAGGATCTGGCGCGTGTCGTCTCCGGCACGGAGGACCACGTACGGATCGTGGCCGGTGACGGCCGGCCAGCCGCCCTGATCAACATCTCGCGCCAACCTGGCGGCAACAGCGTCGCGATCGCCGACAGTGTCGCAGCGATCGCAGCGTCGCTGCGCAAGACCTTGCCGCCGGGCATCACGCTCAAGGCGGTCTACGATCAGGCGGCGCTGGTGCGTGACGCGGTCAGGTCGGTGCGCGACGCGATGCTCATCGGTGCCGCGCTCGCCGTCATCATCCTGCTGCTCTTTCTCCGCCACGCTCGCATTACGGCCATCAGTGCGTCGTCCATTCCGATCACGATGGCGATCACGGTGTTCGTCATGTCGATGATGGGACAGACGTTCAACCTGATGACGCTGGGGGCGATGGCGATCGCCATCGGGCTCGTGATCGACGATGCCGTGGTGATCACCGAGAATATCGTCAGGCACGCTCACTTGCAGCCTGACCGCCGCTTGGCCATCCGCGATGCCGTTCAGGAATTGATCTGGCCGGTGACGACGTCCACCATCACGACCGTAGTGGTGTTCCTGCCGCTCGGCTTGCTCACCGGCGTCGAGGGACAGTTCTTCAAGGCGCTGTCGATCACCCTCACGATCGCCGTGCTCGTGTCGCTCATCGTGGCGCTCACGATCATCCCGCTGCTCAGCGAGCGCTTTCTGCGCACCGAGGATGTTGCCGACGAGGCGCCGAGCACCGCCGCGTCGCCAGGCCTGCTGGCGCGCCTTGGTCGGGCGATCGATTCGTTGTCCGAACGATATGCACGCGCTCTCGGAGCGGCACTCCGTCATTCGCGGTGGCTCATTCCGGTTGTCGCGGTACTCTTGGTGGCCGGCGTGATCATGCAGCGCATTGCGCCGACCGGATTTCTACCGGAGATCGACGAAGGCGCGTTCGTGCTCGACTACTGGAGCCCTGGCGGCACCGCCCTCGCCGAGACGGACCGGCAGGTCCACATCGTCGAGGACACCCTGCTCAATACGCCGGAGATCACCGGAATTTCGCGCCGTACGGGCGCGGAGCTTGGTTTGTTCGCCACGGAGCAGAACCGCGGCGACATGGTGGCGCGTCTACAACCAGAACGCGAGCGCGGCCGGTCCACCTTCCAAGTGATCGCTGACGTCAGGACTAAGGTGCAGTCGGCCGTGCCGCGGCTGCGCATCGAGTTTGTGCAGATTCTCTCCGACGTCATCAACGACCTGGCCGGCGCGGCGCGGCCGGTGGAGATCAAGCTGTTCGGCCCCGACCTGAACGGGCTGGAGGCGTATGCCCGGACCCTCGAGCCAAAGCTGTCCAAGATTGACGGGATCGAGGACTACTACAACGGCGTGAGCGAGCCGAGCGCCGAACTGGAGATGACGATCAACCAGGCAGAGGCCAATCGCGTCGGCCTCACGCCCGTTCAGGTGGCCGATCAATTGAGCGGAGCATTGATTGGCGTGCCGGCCGGAGAGGTACGATTGGAAGACCGCTCCGTTGCCGTGCGAACGCGCGCTCCCGATTCCGTGCGCTTCGACCCGCGACTCCTCGGTGCCGTTCCCATCTTCTCGCCGCAAACGCACGTCACGGTGCCGCTCGGCGCCCTGGCGACGTTCCACCCGGCAGACACGCGTTCCGAGCTTCTGCGAGAGAACCAGCAGCAGATGATTCGCGCGACGGGGGACCTCGGCGACCGTTCGCTCAGTGCCGTGATGAAGGATGTGAAGGCAGTGCTCGCATCGATGCCGCCGCCGCCGGGGATTCGCCTCGAGATCGGCGGCCAGTATGCCAGCCAACAAGAAGCGTTCAAAGCACTCCTTCTCGTGCTGGCGTTGGCCGGCGCCAGCGTCATTGCGGTGATGGTGATTCAGTTCCAGTCGTTCATCGAGCCGCTGGTAGTGCTGCTCGCGGCGCCGCTGTCGTTCGTTGGCGCGATCGGGTTGCTCGTCATTACCGGCACTCCGCTCAATGTGTCATCGTTCATGGGACTGATACTGCTCGTGGGGCTCATCGTGAAGAACGGCATCATTCTACTCGACTTCACGCGGCATCTCATGCGCGACGACGGCCTGACCCTGGAACCGGCGCTCCGCGAAGCGGCGCGCATTCGCCTGCGACCAATTCTCATGACGACGCTCTGTACGTTGTTCGGCCTGTTGCCATTGGCGCTCGGTATCGGTGCGGGCAGCGACATGCAGCGTCCGCTCGCGCTCGCGGTGATCGGCGGACTGGCGCTCTCCACACCGATCACGTTGTTCCTCGTGCCGTCGCTCCTCGTGACCATCCGCGGCCGCGGCTACCGTCTCGCCGAGTAAGATCAGGTAAGCGCTGCCACGATCTCCTCGGCGGTCCGCACGCGGCCGATCGTGGGGAAGAACCTGGTGGTGCTCATCGTGTGCAGCTCCGCGTCGCGCGCCGCCATGGCGTCTGCCG
Organism: uncultured Gemmatimonadaceae bacterium; assembly: GCA_963817955.1. GTDB lineage: Bacteria > Gemmatimonadota > Gemmatimonadetes > Gemmatimonadales > Gemmatimonadaceae > JAQBQB01. The sequence goes on along the minus strand of CAWFQK010000002.1, from coordinate 146,922 downwards.
CGAACACCAGATTGTACCCGTGTTCGAAGCCCACACGGGCCGTCGCTTCGACGCCAACGTTCGTGGCGACGCCGCAGAGGACGATCGTCTGTATGCCGCGCCGGCGGAGCTGGACTTCGAGATCGGTGGCGTAGAACGCACCCGGCTGATGCTTCGTCACGACGACGTCCCCTGACTGCGGACCGAGCTCCGGCACGATATCCGTCCACCCCGGGGGCGGCGAAATACGCGGCCGTTCGATGTCGGTGATCCCGCTCGGCATAAGCTCGCCCGATGGACCGGGGTCCACGCGAACGAGCACCACCAGTGCGCCTTTCGCGCGGAAGGCGCCTGCGAGCTGCACCGAACGCGCAATGACGTCTGCCGCGGCGTGCGGTACCGTCGGCATGCCCGCGATGCCACGCTGAAGGTCGATGACGACGAGCGCCGTCGTTGCTGGATCAAGCGTGAGAGTCGCCATATCGTTCGCCGTGGTGAGAGAAGGTCATTGAAGGATCGTACCTCCGGGGTCGTGGAGGAAGACGGCGCTTGTGGCGTGGCGTCGGGCAACCGAGCTTTCCTAGTGGCCGTGGCACCGTGCTCCCGGCCAGCGGCCCACCCCGATCAGTGATACACGGATGCTCGACGTCGTTAGCCAGTGGGTATCCCATTATGGCTATGTATTGGTTGCGATCTTTCTGCTCGTCGAAGGCGCAGGCGTGCCGATTCCCGGTGAAACCGCGCTGGTCACTGCCGCGGCGCTCGCCGGCCGCGGCACGCTGTCGATCGTCGGGGTCATAATCGCCGGTTGCATTGGAACCATCGCCGGCGGCCAGACTGGGTACTGGATTGGAGCGCGTGGTGGTACTGCGCTCATTGCACGCCACGGGCGTTGGATCATGGTGACCGAAGAGCGGATGGAGCGGACGCATCGCTTCTTCGCCCAGCACGGCGCGAAAACCGTGTTGCTCGGACGGTTCGTGGCGTTCGTGCGCAGCTTCGTCGGCATCTTCGCCGGCATGTCGGGAATGCCAATCCGCGTTTTTGCGCTGTACAACGCGGTGGGTGGCGCGGTCTGGGCGTTGTCGTTCAGCATTCTTGGATACGCCTTCGGACGCAACCTGCCGCGACTGGTCCATTACATTGGGCGCGTCAGTCTCATTCTTGCGCTCCTCATCGCGCTGGTTGCCGGAGTCGTGTTCGCGTGGCGCTGGTTTGCGCGAAACCGAACGAGTGTGCTTGCCGAACTCGACCGCCGGTGGGCGCGCGCATCGGCCACGCCGCGCATGAGCCGCCTGCACTCGCGGCATCCGCGGGTGTGGCGGTTCATCACCGGTCGTTTTGCGCAGGGCGAGTACCTCGTGCTGCACCTGGCGATTGGATTCGGTGTGAGTCTCGCGGTGATCGGCATCTTTGCGTCGATCACGGAAGGCCTGATAGACACCTCGCCGCTCACCCGCTTCGACGTGGGCGTCGCATCGCGGCTGCATCAGTCCGTGGCGCCCGGCGCGCTCGCGGCGTTCGCGTTTCTGAGCAGCCTGGGTGGTCGCGGTGCCATGACGTTGCTGCTGTTCGGCGGCGCGCTCGTCTACGCTGTGCGCAGGGAAGGACTCGTCCTCGCCGGCTGGTGTGCAGCGTTCATTGGTGGATCGCTGCTCGACGCCGCATTGCGATTCGTCGTACGGCGGTCAGAGCTGCCCTTCGCGGACATTGTGCTTCTCCAATGGACTACCGGCCTGGCCAGCGGGCACGCGCTGGGCGTGCTCGTGGGATACGGCATGCTCGCGTATCTGCTGTTCTCGTTCGTTCGATCGCCGGCTTGGCGCACTCTCATCGTCACGGTCACGACAGCGCTGGTGGGGTCGATCATCGTCGCGCGGCTGTACCTTGGCCAGCACTTCGTGAGCGACGCAAGCGCGGGGCTCGCGGCGGGTCTCCTGTGGCTGACGACGTGCGTGTCGGGGATCGAGATCGCGCGCCAGCGACATTGGGAGCGGTGAACGTTGGACGGTAAGGCCGCTCTTGCGGATGGCCGCAAGCGTGGTGTTCGCTCGTCGACCTTCTGAGCGAAGGCCTGTCATCCTGAGCGAAGCGAAGGATCTCTGCGACCGACAGACCAGCTTTTAACGCAGAGGTCGCAGAGAACTGCAAGAGAACTGCAGAGGACCGTGAAGGATTGTCTCGCCTGGAAGTCTTGGATGATGATGCCGTCGTGACGCGCCGATGGTATCGCCCAGGTCGGGATCATCAGCGATATCGGCGGAATGATTGTGGACTCGGCAATCACGGTTCATTCCACCGATACGCGCTTCCCTCTTCCGTACGCTTACAGTTTTCTTTTTGCAGTTCTCATTTGCAGTTCTCTGCAGTTCTCCTGCAGTTCTCTGCGACCTCTACCGTTCAAAAGCTGTTCCGGCCCTCGAAGTGATGCGCATGCCCTCGAGGCTGCCGTAGCAGAAAAGCTCGCGCGCCTCGCTCGCACGTGGCTCGCTCGGGAGGCGTCGAAGCTGGATCCGCGCGCGGAAAAAGCGCTTGCCGAAGAGGGATTCTCTACCGACGCAGGCTCGTGGCCAGAATACTGAGAGGCGAAATCCGATGGGCGGATCGTGATCCGACTCGTGGATCACGATCCGCCCATCGGACGCTGGCCACGGAGCGAATCGGCCGTCGACTGGCGAGAGTGTCGGATGAGGAACTCTCGAAGGTCGACGACGGCCTACTCGAAATCGTGGGCAGCTGACATCCTCGCGGAGTGGAACGATTGTTCCTATAGCACAGGGTGCGTCAAAGCAACCCTACGCTGCTCCGCCGTTCGCCCCCTCGTCTTCTCCGAACATCTGCGGAGCCGTGACATCGATATTGGAAGCGCGCAACCACTGTTCCAGCAGGTCGGCGAGGGTCCGCTGATCGTCCAGTGCCAGGATTTCCATTCCCATGACGAGCTGTGTCTGGATCGTCGTCGGCGCGCCGGCGAGCAGTTCGCGTCCGGTCGGCGTCACGGCAATCTCGATGCGCCGCTTGTCAGCGGCCGCGGCCGTGCGCGACACGTAACCGCGCTCCACTAACCGGCGCACAACCACGGACACAGAGCTCTGATGCGTGGCGGTGCGCTCGGCGAGCTCGTTCAGCGAGTCGGCAGGGCGCTCGGCGAGCTGTTGAAGCACGAAGAGCTGCGCCAGGCTGATCCCCATCTGTAGTTCGATCGCGCGCGTGTTGATGCGCAGGGCGCGCACGATGTTGCGTACGGCAGTCATCGAACGTTCGACGGGCCGGGCAACAGTGGCGGAGGGCTGCATTAAATTGGTGCCCATGAGAGAAGGAAGCTAAGGGGAGACCAACGCGCGACAGGGTCGTGCAGTGGCGAACGCGTCATGTCGTCGCGGACGACAGGTGTGCCGGAAATCTCATGGCTCGAAGATTGTTCGAGATCCCAGGTCACCAAATGGAATTACGTGGCGGTGGTCCGATCTGCTGCGTTCCGTTTCCGGCGCTGCCGGCTTCTCGTGCGACTACGGCGCGCACTGCGAGCAGATCACGGTACTTCGATCTGCCGCGTGGACACGACGGTCGGTTCCCCTGGGGCAGTCGCGCTCACCTGCAGCGTGTAGCGGCCGTGACGAAGTCGTGACAGGTCGATCCGGATGCCTCGAGCTGCGATGCCTTCGATCTGCTGCGGTACTTCCTCCCATTGGATGCGCAGGCCTCTCGATGGATCGGCAAGCCGTAGCCGCTCGGCAGCGCGCCGTATCCAGCCGACATCGGTTTCCTCCACTGTCACGGCGAACTGTACGGGGGCGCCGGGCGAACGCAATCCATACGTCTCCCAGTACACGCCGAGTGGACGCGTGAGCGGCACGGCGTCGGTCGCCAGCATGCTGTCGCACACGCGGGTCAGCGTTGCGGGCGGGCCAGGAGTCCATGAGTACAGTAGTAAATCGGAGATTGAGACGCGGCCGGTCGTACGCGGTGGAATGCCGAGACGCGCTCGGGCGGCGCGGCGGTCCTGCGGCGCGAGGAGCTCCAAGCTCACCAACCCGGAGTCGATGGGCGCGGCGACGGCGATTCTTCCACGAGGCTCGCTGGTCGTCCGTCGCGCGATCGCGGCGGACGTCGCGTCGGCGCCGACAACCACCAGCGCCGCATCGATGCTGTGGCCGAGCATCGTCGTGTCCTGGCGCGCATCCCAGGCGGCTGCGACGATGATTGAATCGCCGCGCCTGAACCGGGCGATCTGATGCGGCAACTCGTGGATCGTGTGCGCGTACGCCGGCGCGTATCCGGTCGTGGCTCGTGGATCGTCCAGGTGCCAGTCTTGCGGCCCTGCGCTTCCCAGGTGATCGACAACCGGCAGCGTCGGCAAGAAGTCGTACGCACGCCCGGCATCGTGGCCAGTGATCGACGGGCGAATCTGCGATCCGAAGTCCGGCTGCGTTCGCGAATACCAACGTGGCCAGCCGTAACGCAGCATGACTTCGCGCTCGTCATCAGCCCAGGCCTCGCCATCTGGCGTCGCGGCACGTTCGGCGATGTGAGCACGCACCACCCGCGACAGGTGTTCGGTGAGCAAATCGGTCGCACTCACCGCGTAGAGAGGCGCGCCGAGCCTCAACACACGCGTGGCAAACACGATTCGGTGCGCGCAGTCGAGTTGCGCAAATCGATTTGCCAGTTCGTCATCGAACAGGTCACGCATGTCGAGCCAGCGGCACCGCTCGGCGTCCGACATTGCGTGCAGCGCGGACGAATAGGCGGAATCGGCCACGGCGAACAGACCGCCGCGATGCGCGGCATATCCTGCGAGCGCGGCACACCAGCTCTGGCCCGCCGCACATGTGGTACGGGCATAACGCAGTGCGTCGTCGAACCGCTCGGCCTCCACGAGATACCGTACGTATTGCCCGGCGATCCAAGCGTCTCCCGACAGTGCGCGCGAACTGATATCGAGCGTTCGGATCAGCGCATCGCGCCGCTCGCGAATGGCAGGCGCTTCGGGCGGGGGCGCATCATCGTCTACATCGTCTTCATCGTCGCCGCGCCAGTAGCAGTACCGCCCGATCCGCATGTCGCAACGGTCGATGGCGCCGTCGCCGACAGGAAGGCGCATGCGCCGGAAGGATTCGAAATCGGATTGCGCCGACCTCACGGAGCGTACGATCCTGTCCGAATCCGCCGGCGTCATGGTAGGTGACGGGGCAGGGGCGCCAACGGCCGGCATCTGTAGCTGGGCGATCGCGAACAGTGCAATCGTACCGTGAGTCAACACGCGCCCACACCTCCCCCGAACCGACGCGCGACGCGGGCATATGGACGAACGTATATTGCTTCTTCTCGTAGCGACAAGCTGTGCAGTCCCGTATCTTCCGCGTGCCGATTTCGTCACACCATCGTGAACCCGACCTCAACGCGCCGTTCCTTCTCTATGAGAGCGTGCGGAGTGCCACTGGCGCGAACGAAGACTTCATTTTTTTCGAGCTGAACCATTGCGGGGAGCGACAGTGATGCCGTTTGCTATCGACGGGCCCGTCATGCGGTCGCCTACCGGCAACACGATACTCATCGTGGATGACAACGAAGGCGTACGTGAGCTCACCGCGCGCATCCTCGTCCAAGCCGGCTATCGGGTGTTCGAAGGATGCGACGGTGTGGATGCGCTCGAGGCGTTGCGCCAGTTGCCGGAGCCGGTCGATCTGCTGATCAGCGACATCAAGATGCCGCGCATGAATGGCATCGAGCTGGCAGCGCATTTCCGCCGCGTCCAACCAGGATCGCCGCTCCTCCTCATCTCCGGATATATGGATGAGGAAGCGATTCGCAGCACGTTGAACGATCCCGATGTCATTCTTCCCAAGCCGTTTACAGCGGACGTCTTGTTGAACCGCGTGCGAGCCCTGATCGGCGCGGCGCCGATCAGGGCTCGCTGATCAGGGCTCGCTGACTGCGACAAAAGGTGCCGTAGACGACGAGATACCGACGTCGTCGACCACCACGGTGCCCGCCACGAGCCGGTCGAAGACGAGCCGGATCGAGCGGAGGTGCGCTGCATCGAAACCAGGCGCTGCTCGCTCGAAGTCGGTCAAAGGCATTACATATGTCTGCAATACCATCTCGAATTGCGTCGGGAATCGCTGCTGTTCCTCGTCGCGCCGCCGGAGGATATGTATCTCGAGCGGGCGCCGCGGCACACCGAATCGGCTGAGCGGCAGGCGTGCGACGTGGCCACCGGCGTCAGTCACCTCGACGGTGAGATCGACCGGTGTCGAGTCCTTCCCCGCCTTCGCATCCGGCTTCTTGGCCGGCGGCTTCGCTTTCGCGTCCTTGGCCGTACTGTCCTTCTTCGTCGTATCCCGCGCCGGAGCGCGCGGTCCGGGTTTCGCATCGGTCGGCGCGAGCGACAGGTAGATCGACGATGCCCGGCTGACGTTCAATGCGGTGACGAGTGAGTCGCTCAGCGCAATCGTGTACGACGCCGGCTTCCCGATCTTGGTGGTGTCGTCGCCGCGAATGTGATTGTTCCAGCCGAGTGTGACCGCGTTGGTGTTGATCGGATCATTCTGGCCGCTGCGCAGGGTGAGCGCGTTTTCCTTCCAGGTTGCGAGACTGTCGCCACTGATCGTCACGCCTGGCACGGAGCCGGTGGTGACGTCCACGTCTTCGTCGAATGTGGCGAGCGGCTTGAATCCGGCTTCCTGAAAGCGGGTGATGTACATGGTCTTCGGCAGCCACGCCCCGGCCACCCGATGGTCGCGGAACATTGGCAAGTACTCGGCCTTGCCGTGCAGCGTCGCCTCGAGAAATGCGCTGATCACGACCTTGCTGAACTGGCGCTGTTCGTCCGGCGTGATGAGGCCGCGCAGGTCGAGATACCGGCCGCTCCGCGGTCCGCCGTCCGTATTGCCCCATACGGTATTCCACTGTCCGTGATTGGCGCGGTACACGTACCAGGCCGTCTTGAACCACGGCTTGCCGTCGGTGAACCTGATCCGCTGAAAGGTCCGCAGTCCGTTGAACGACGAGACGTCGCCGTCGTGCGAGCCGTGGATCACCATGTAGTTCACGTTCTCGATTGGCGTCCACACCCCCGCTGGCTTGTACTGCCCGTCCACCGGTGCAATCGCGAACACCGACTTGATGGCAAAGTTGAAGTTGAACTTCACGTTCGCATCGTCGGGGTAGTGGCTCAGCCGGTTGAAGGCCGCGGCAATGCCGACCGCCTCGCCGCCGCGCGAATGTCCCATGAGCGCGATGTTGCTCATGTCCACCTTGTGGTAGAATGGGCTGCCGACGCTATCGTTCCACCGCTTCCAGTCCTGGAGATGCTTGAGAAGCAGCCAGGCCCGGCCGTCGCTCTCGCCACGCAGGTTGCCATTGATGAAGTTTTCATCAACGGACGCCAATATGAAGCCGCGTGACGCCAGCAGTTCGCCCAGGTAGCGATAGCCCGGATCGGAGTAGTCCAGGGGGTTGTGATTGCCGTGCACGATCAACACGAGCGGGAACGGTCCCTCTCCTACCGGATACCACACCCGGCCGTTGATCGGCGATTGTTTCAGGCCGAACCCCCAGTCCTTCTCGCGGGCCTTGGCCATGGCAGGCTCCGCCGACACGAACGGCGACACATCGACCGCCTTGGTCTTGATCGTGACGGAGTCACGGAACTCGGCGCGTCGCTTGTCGGTGCCGCTGCCGTAGTACAGCATCTTCACCGCATAGCTGCCCGGTTCGCCGGGATTGGACGCGGTGATGAGCTGGTGCGACAGGACAGTTGGGGAGTCGTCCTTCGTCAACTTGAGCGCCTGCGTACAGGCGCCGGCGAGGACGACGGCGATGGCAGCGAATGAAAGACGTCGCATGGGAGTATGAGCAGACATTAGCGAATACGAAAGCCGAGTCGGTGTGCGATGTGTGACCCCGTGGCCGCCTCGATCGCGTAATCGATCGACAAGCGATCCATGACGAAACCGGCGCCCGCGGTGATCGAGCCTTCTCCCGGCGCGGGGCGGCGGACGCCAGCGCGCAGCAGGATGTTGTAGCCATCGAGCCAACTGTATCCGATCTCGGCCCCGGCGGCGGGACTGAAGAAGTCGACACGAATCAGCGATGCCGCGGCCGTGGCCGCGATGTCGAACGGTCCCGCTGACGTGCTGTGGCCAACGCCGAATGTCGTGCGCAGCGGCATGCGAACGTTCGACAGCGGTATTGGCGTCCCGAACGAGGGAATCGGTTGCGGCGGGGTGTACGACGATCCGATATTCTGCACGGCCAGTCCGAACGAGTAGCCGAAGAAGTCTCGGCCGAGTCCCAGGTCGAACGCCGCCCGGCCGTTGCGAACGGTGTCGACGCGGTCTTCAACGTACTTCGCCGCGGCGCCTATCCGAAAATTCTTGATCACTTGCGCCGCTCCCACCACCAGGCCCGTGCTCGTGCCATGGGCCGGACCGGTGCTGAACACGGTACTGCGGTCGACCGGATAGCCTGGTGGCGCAGCGAAGTCCGCGACGATGGCGCCAACGGCGATCCCGCCCGTTGCGAGGCGTGTGACCGACGACAGGGCGCCGGTGAGGGTCGTCGGTGAGAACCGCTCCGCCGACATGCTCATTCCGCGTGCGATCGCAAGCTGCGCGGGATTGTAGAACAGCACGTCATCGTCACGACTGACGACACCGACGTTGCCCATCGAGAGCGCACGCACACTCGCCGGGATCGTCAGCACGAATGGCGCATAGGTGGAGGACTGCGCCCCAAGCAGGGCAGGGGCCGCGAGCGAGGCGCAGAGAACGGCGTGGCGGAAAGAGCGCATGAGATGCCGTGAAAGGTCTTACTGCTGGGGCAACGATTGAAGGAATTCGGCGAGATGATTCTTCCAGACCGCCGGGAGCGAATGCGTGCCGTGTCCTCGGGTCTGCTCCGTGATCGGAAGCAGAACATACTGCCCGTGCTTCACGCGCGGCATGAGCTGCTCCATGAACCCGAGTTCCGGCGGATTGACGAAGTCGTCGGCTGAATTGATTGCCAGCACGTGCGCTGTGATCTTCTCGAGGTCTGTGGACGGGTCGTAGTTGCGCGAGGCATCGAAGGCGTACACGACGTCGTTGGCGTCATGGGTGCGCACGGCCTGGTCGAGATACGCCCGGATGACCGAATCTGCCTTGTCGCGTGTCGGCGCCTGACGGTTCTGCACTTTCGGCGCTGACGTCATGAGGAACAACATCCCCATTGCCGGACGGAGTCCCGCCGGCTGCGACGTGTAGTCGCCCGCAGCGTACCCGGGATCGTTGCGAATGAAGTCCATGAGCATCGTGCGGATCATACGGTTTCGGCCGGCGATCTGAGTCGGCGCACAGGCAAGCGGCACGAGGCCATCCACGAAACTCGGATACCGTTCGCCCCACACCCACGCGTGCATGCAGCCCATCGACGTGCCCATCGCGAGTCGCAGGTGGTTGACCCCCAGGCCTTTCGTGAGCAGTTCGTGCTGCGCGTCCACCATGTCGGTGTACGTGTACTTGGGAAAATGCGCATGCATGCCATCGCTTGGCTTACTCGACTTGCCATGTCCGATCGCGTCGGGAAGGACGACGAAATATTTCGCCGTATCCAGGATCTGTCCGGGGCCGAACAACTCCCCGGCGAACGTCCGGCTGGTGAATGCGTTGCCGGAACCGGTGGTGCCATGCACCACGATCACGGCGTTGCGCACCACGCCGGCCGCGTCCTTCCGCGGCTGGCCGAGGGTGATGTAGTGCAGGCGTAGCTCGGGAAGCGTTTCTCCGCTCTCGAACTTGAAGTTCTTGGCGATATAGTCGTTGCCCCGAAAGCTCTGGGCGTGGCCAGCCGCGGCCACGCCGCACGACAGAATTGCGGCGAGTAGGCGTCTCATCATCGCACCACGTTGATAGTGTGTGTGCGACGATAGCTGCCTGACGCTGTCTTCGACAGTGCAACTCGCTAGATGGTTCGAGGGCCGGCTAGCCGCGGCGTAGAATCCGACTCCCGCCGGCGCGCGCGACAGGCGCGGCGGGCGCCGCATGCGGGCGAGTCGGTGCGTTCTCGGTCGAGCGCGGGATGTGTGCCGTCGCCCAGGTGATCGCGTCGAGGTACAACGGCGCGAGGACCACCGGAACGACCCCCACGGACGCGGCGAGGGAGTCCACGTGGTCCCACCACCCTTGTTCGTATGCCTCCACCAGACCGAGCACCGAGCCGTAGTAGTCCTGCCGGTGCAGCAGTGCGACGCGCACGTCCGGCGCCAGTTCCATGGAATCCACCAGCAGCTTCATTGGTGTCTCGAGCAACTGATCGAGCAGCGACAGCATGCCGACGAGGAAGAGCGGACCGCGCGCGCGCGGGATGCCCGAGGCTTCGGCCAGGAGCTCGCACATGCGTGCGCGAACCAGCGCCAGGTGCATGAGCTCTGCCCGTACTCCATCGTGCGCACCGTCCGTCACCAGCAGGAGGCCGAGCCACCTGGATACCTGCTCGCGACCGAGCAGGCGCAGTGCGTGCCCGATCGACCAGATGTCTCGCCCGCCGACCGCAGCCGAGTTGACCATGCGCAGGAGCTTGTAGGACAAAGCCACATCGCGGCGCAACACTCCCTCGATTTCAGCGTCCGACGTCTGCGGATCGCGCACCATCTTGAGGAGCCGAAAGGTGAGAATGTGCTCGACCGGGAGGTCGCGGCGTGCGAGCATCTCCGGAGCCGCGAAGCGATAGCCCTCGAACAGCTCGAAACCGAGGCCGGTGCACCTGTCCCGTTCGACGCGGTGGCCCACATGGACTCCGAGCAGTCGCACCTCGAAGCTCCGGAGCCACGCCGCGAGGTCGGGGAGCATGGTCGCATCCGTGGCGGGGACGTCCACTTTCACGATCTCGGCCAGCCGCAGCAATTCCTCCGACAACTCTTCTGGTCTATCGGTCGCAATGGAGAAACGGTAGCCGCTCCACACGAGCTGGTCGCAAGCCTGGAGTAGTTGGTCGTCAATCCCGGGCCGGCCAGCAACCTGCAGCACGACCCGTTCAGCAGGCAGGAGGCGCACGGCGCCACTCACCAACATGTCTCGATCGACGGTGATGATGGCCCGGTGTCCGGCCGCGACCTGATCGATACCGATGCCGAGAAAGGCATCGGCGACCAACTGTTCCGGGAGTGGTTGCCCAGCGCCCTGGCCTGGGCGCCGAAGTACCAGGTCGTAGCCGTAGAGCTGCTCCTGTCGATCGAACACCGGTTGGCGCGCGACGAGTATCTCCATGGACTCCAGTATCGGCCCGCGTCGGAAACGACTGAATTAATGAGCTTCCCGTGTCCCGTGTCCCGTGTCCCTGTCTCGTGTCTCGTGTCTCGTGTCTCGTGTCTCGTGTCTCTATTGCCTTCCCACTCAGCAGTTCGTCATCCAGACCAGGATTCCCAGTTCGATCGTTGTCAGGACAATGCCGAAGATCAGCGCGGCGGCGAATCGCTTTCTCTTGCTAACTTGTTCCACGATGGTCCGTCCTCATCTGAACCTGCGCGAGCTATGGGCCGGCGTCAGCTTGCTGGCGATCGTTGCCTGTACTGAACCTACGACATCCGTGCGGAGCTTTGCCGTGCTCGATGACGCCGGACAGGACGACTGGGCCGTTGCGTCCGTCGGCGGCGATCACACATGCGGCATCAAGTCCAACGGAGCCGCATATTGCTGGGGCGACAACCGATTCGGCCAGCTTGGGGTGGCGCGTTTCGACACGACTTGCGGCACGGGGGACGCGAAGTTCGGGTGCAGCATTCGGCCCGCGGCGGTGCAGCCGGGGGTGCAATTCGCCGCCATCAGTGCTGGTGCGAGACACACCTGTGCGATCACGGCGTCCCGTGAAGCGTACTGCTGGGGCGCCAACGACCAGGGCCAAGTGGCCGACTTCGCCATTGGTGGACCGACGCTCGTGCGCGTACCCGGCGCCCTGGGATGGGCACAGATCAGCGCTGGCGCCACGCACACCTGCGCCGTCCGCACCGACGGAGTGGTATTCTGTTGGGGGGGCAACGACCGTGGTCAGCTCGGAGTCGGCACGCTGACGAGTAGTGGCGGCATCGTACGCGTGTCCATCGCGGCGCCGATCGCCACGGTGAGTGCCGGCCAACAGCGTACCTGTGCCCGAACGACCACCGGTACGGTGTACTGCTGGGGCGCGGTGTGGACGGATGATCGAGATGGCCTCGAGAACACGCGCGTGCAGTCTACGCCGCAGCTCGTTCCAGGCGCGCCATCGATGGCCTCGGTGAGCGTCGGCACGTTCGCCACCTGCGGCACAGATCGCTCGGGCTTTGCCTATTGCTGGGAAGCAAACCCGCGGGGCCAGATGGGCACCGGCACGCAGGATGGCAGCACCACTCCGCTGCGGGTCGCTACGGATCTCGAGTTCCTGCAGGTGAGCTCGGGCATCGCTCAGAGCTGCGGAATTGTCACGAGTGGGGCGGCGTACTGCTGGGGCGACGACAGCTTCGGGCAGCTCGGCGTCTCGCCGTCGCTGCTCACCGAAAGCTGTGGCGACCAGCGGTTGCCCTGCAGCACGAAGCCATTTCCAGTCTTCGGCCGCGAACAATTCACGGAAATCAGCACAGGCTTTGGAAGCCACTCGTGCGGCGTGACCACACGCGGCAATCTGTACTGCTGGGGGCTTGGCCTGTCTGGCCAGCGAGGCGACGGGACAGAGAATTATGCCATCTCGGTGCCCGTGCGCGTGGACGAGCCGCTCGTTCGCTAACGACGCGAACGGCTGCGACCCCGAGTAGTTTGCCAAAGCGGCCGGCTGGTCGTCCTTCTCATACGGATCCCGGTCACGCGACGCCCTTCCTACCGTTTCTCGCCTCCGTTCCAGTCTCCGCAGTTTCCCGCCTTAAATGCATCTCGACAAGAAGTTTCTGCAGCGCGCCTTCCTTGCGTTCACGACCGGGCTGTTCCTTGCCTGCGCCGCGCGCGTATCCGCAAACGCGCAGACGCCGGGTGTGAAACCCGCCGCGTTCTCGCACGAGATCTCCCGCGAGTTCTCCCGCTAGTTCTCCCGCAGGGCTGCCATCGGCGTTTCGGCGAACACGTCGCGCCCGGTGAGCAGCCCGATGGCCACCGCGAGACCGATCATCGCCAATGCGACGATCGCCGACGGCGCGATCGCCGGGACGAAGGCCGAACGGAAGATCCAGTGCATCAAGGCCCACCCGGCCAACGTCGACAGCAGCACACCCGTGAGTGCGCCGAGTGCGCCGAGCAGCGTGTACTCGGCCAGCATGATGCGGGTGATCTGTCGTCGGGTCGCGCCCAATGTCTTGAGTAGCACGCCCTCGCGCAGCCGCTCACGACGCGTCGCCGCCACCGCGCTGAAGAGCACCGGAATTGCCAGTGCCAGGCTGATGAGGGCGAGGAAGCGCACGGCCATTGTCACCTTGCCGAGCACGTTCGTCACGGTCTGCTGTATGAACGTGAGATCAAGGCTGGAGACGCTCGGGTAACGCGCGACGACGTCGCGCTGCAGATGCGCGATCGCGGTCGGCGTCGGCGCGTGGACCAGAATGGCAAATTGCTTTGGTGCCTGCGCCAGCGAGGCCGGATCGAACACGGCGAAGAAGTTCGGCGAAAAGCTCTGCCACTTGATCTCGCGCAGGCTCGTCACCACGGTCGGGATGAGCACGCCCTGCACGTTCCACGTGATCGTATCACGCAGTTTCACGCCGAGCTCGCCGGCGACACTCGAATCGAGCGACACCTGCCCGAGGCCGTCGGCGCGATGCGTGAACCACGTGCCGGCAACGAGCCGCTCGGATTCAGTGAGAGTATCGCGATACGTCGACCGAAACTCCCGCCGCAATGCCCAGGGACCGCCGCGGCGGCCGCGGTCCCCCCCTCCCCGGCCACCGCGCGTGCTCCCGCGCGAGCGCTGCGCTTCGGCGAGGATGTCGCTGACCGCTTTGCCATTGATCGACGCGATGCGCATGGGCACGATCGCCGTCTCGTCGATCAATTCGTTGTGCCCGGCACGCACGACTGAGTCGATGCCGGCGCGCTGACTCTCCTGCACGTCGAAGAACACGACGTTCGAACGGGCTTCGCCAAGTCGCACGTCGAGAGAGCGAAGAATGTTGTGCTGCACCTGGTACAGCGTGCCAATGAGGAACACGCCAAAGCCGAGCGCCAGCACCACGGCGCGCGTCTGATTGCCCGGGCGATACAAGCTGGCAATTCCCTGACGCAGCGGGAACGACCAGGATGGGCGCAGGCTGCGTCTCGCAATCCACGAGAGCAGCGCGGCGCTCAGCCACAGAATGCCGATCGCGCCGCCTATTGCCGCGGTAAAGCCCAGTCCGCGTGCGAACGTGTTCGCGCGGCTCAATCCCAGCGCGAACACGCTCGCGACAATGGCCAGGGTGACGAGCAGACGCAGGGGATCGCGTCGCGACCGCTTGAGGGCGTCGGCATCCGGCTCGCGACGTAGCGCCTGGAGGGGCGAGACGCGGCGCAGTGCGACGAGCGGACGCAGTGAGAAGAGCAGCGCGACCCATACGCCAACGCCCAATCCCAACAGAATTGCCGGCGGAGCGAGTCGCACGTTGACGTCCACCGGCAGGAAATCCTTGAATGCGTACGGCATCAGAAACTGAATGCCGACGCCGAGCACCACGCCACCCAGCGCCCCAATGAATCCCATCACCGCTGCCTGCACGGTGTAGATGGTGAGCACCTGCCAGCTCGTGGCGCCAAGGCAGCGCAGGATCGCGACCGGGTCGATCTTGCGCATGACGAATGCATGCACGCCGCTCGCGACGCCGATTCCGCCGAGCAACAACGCGACGAGCCCGACGACGGCGAGATAGTCGTGCAGTTGATCGATGGCGCTGGCCAGCCTCGACTCGTTGTAGCCGGCTGCACGCACTGACCCCGTGGTTCCTAGCATGAGCCGACGCGAGTAGCGGGCGACAAACAGGTCGGCGGTGATGGTGGGCGGCAGCTTGAACAACGTCTCATATTCCGCGCGGCTGCCGAAGACGAGCAGTCCGGTCTCGCCGACAAATCGCTCGGGGATATAGACGCGCGGTCCGATTGCCGCGGTAATGCCGACGTCGCCCGGCACACTGATGAGTGTGCCGCTGATGACGAACTTCGCGACGCCGAGCGCCACTGTATCGCCGACGTTGGCGTTGAGCGACACGAGCAGCGACGGATCGACGGCAATGTTGTGCCCCGATTGCAGGTTCCGCCACGCCGGAGCCGGATCGGTGACGATCTGTCCATAGAATGGATAGCCGGCGCTCACCGCGTGCACCTGCACGAGTCGTGTTCCTCCGGTGCGCGGCATGAGCGCCATCGACATGAAATTCACGGACCGTGCGGAGGGCGCACCGCTGCGCGCCAGGGAATCGACGAGAGAGTCCACTGCCGCCGTAGCCGGTGCATTGCGGTGCGCCATCACGTCGCCGCCCATGAGCGCCCGCGACTGCTCGTGGACCGACTGGATGACGTTCTCGGAGAACGAATCGATGGCCACGAGGGCGCCGACGCCGAGCGATATCGACGACATGTAGAGCAGAAGCCGGCGTCTCGCCGTGCGGCTCTCGCGCCATGCGAGATCGAACAACTGTCGCATGGCCATCAGGCCGCGCGCTCGGTTTCGGTGTCGGAGATGACGCGGCCGTCGCTCAGGCGGATGATGCGCTGTGTCCGCGCGGCGAGCGCCGGATCGTGCGTCACCAGGATGACGGTCGTATTCGATTCGCGGTTCAGCGTCTCGAGCAATTCAATGACGTGTGAGCCCGTGTCGCTGTCGAGATTGCCGGTCGGTTCGTCAGCGAAGAGAATGCGTGGGGCGTTGGCGAAGGCACGCGCGATGGCGACGCGCTGTTGTTCGCCGCCAGAGAGCTGTGTGGGGAAATGATGCAAGCGGTCGCCAAGTCCGACGCGGTCGAGCAATTCCGCCGCGCGCTCCCTGGCGCCACGGTCGCCGCGCAGCTCGAGCGGAACCTGTACGTTCTCCAGGGCGGTGAGCGTGGAGATCAACTGGAAACTCTGAAAGACGAACCCCACCTGTTCGCCGCGCAGCCGCGCACGCTGGTCTTCGTCCATCGACGTGAGATCGGAGTCGCCGAGTAACACTTGGCCGCGCGTCGGGGTATCGAGTCCGGCCAGCAGTCCGAGCAGCGTTGTCTTGCCGCTGCCAGACGGGCCGACGATGGCGACGAAGGTGCCCTGTGGAATGCTGAACGACACGTCGCGCAGCACCGTGAGCCTATTCTCCCCGCTGCGATATTCCTTGGACAAGTCTCGGGCAATGAGCATGCGAATGGCGAATGGCGAAGGGCGATGGACAATGAGCGTGCGATGGACATCGGTCTGCGTGCTGCTCGTGGCAGGCGCGCTTGCCGGCTGCGCCAAGCAAGAGCAAGCTGGGCGGAGCGTCGATTCGAGCCGTGTCTCTGCTACTACGCAATCTAGAGGGAGTCAGTTGCGGCCCTCGGCGCGCGCGGCACGTCCGACGATTCTCTTCGTGGGCACCAGCCTCACCGCAGGGCTAGGCCTCGAGCCAGATAGCGCCTATCCAATGCTGATTCAGCGGAAGCTCGATTCTGCTGGGTTCCGGTACGATGTCGTGAACGCGGGCGTGAGCGGTGAGACGTCGGCGGGCCTGCTGGACCGCCTCGATTGGCTGCTCAAGGGCACGTTCGACGTGCTGGTGCTGGAGACCGGAGCGAACGACGGATTACGCGGAGTTCCGCCGGCGGCGCTGCGCAGCAACCTCGAGGCGGCGCTGGATAGGATCAAGGCGGCGCGTCCCGACGTGCGCGTGCTGTTGGTGCAGATGGAGGCGCTTCCGAACCTCGGGCCAAAGTATGCAGCCGCCTTTCACGCCGTGTACCCGACGGTAGCCAGGGAGAAGCACGTGACGCTGTTGCCGTTCCTGCTGGCAGGCGTCGCCGGCCATCGCGAGCTCAACCAGGCGGACGGGGTTCACCCGAACTACGCCGGCGAGCGGATCGTGGCGGACAACCTATGGAAGGCGATGGAGCCGGTGTTGAGGAAGTAGGACGGGGCGGGGGACACGGGATACGGGACTGGTCCAGCTTGACGTTGGTAGGCATCCTGCATAAGTTCAAAGGCTGTCTGCGTTTACAACCAACGAACTAGGCTGATCCTTATGGCAATCCCGGCAACTCAGATCCGTCGCGGAATGGTCATCGTCTTCGAGGGCGAGCCATGCCGCGTGGTCGAGTTCCGCCACCACACGCCCGGCAATCTGCGGGCAATGGTGCAGGCGAAGCTCAAGAATCTGCGAAACGGTTCGAGCTTCGAGCATCGTTTCCGCGCCGCCGACTCCATCGATCCGGCGTCGATGGAAACACATGACCTCGAGTTCCTGTATCAGGGTGGTGACACGTACCACTTCATGAATACGGAGAACTACGACCAGCTCGAGATGGACGACGAGATGCTGGGCGACAACGCGCAGTGGATGCAGCCGGGAATGAAGATCCAGGCCGAGTACTTTGACGGGCGTCCGGTGGGCATCAAGATGCCGAATTCGCTGGTGCTCGAAGTGGTGGACACCGCGCCGGTCATGAAGACGGCGACGAAGACGGCCTCGTCCAAACCAGCGAAGCTCGAGAACGGCGTGACGATCAACGTCCCGGAGTTCGTCGGCACTGGTGACAAGGTGAAGGTCAATCCGGCGACGGGCGAATATCAGGAGCGCGCGAAGTAGCTCGGCAGATTGGCGCCGGTCGTCGGGTTGATACGACAGAGCCGTCTGGTTAAAATGCAAGTCTCTACGCCGCAAGGCGTAGAGAGGGTTCCGCGGCAGGTGCGCGGTACCGTCCATGGTGACTGTAGCTCAATCGGTTAGAGCACCGGTCTGTGGCACCGGGGGTTGCGGGTTCAATTCCCGTCAGTCACCCTGAACGACTGCAATTCTAGGTCGGTAGCTCAATTGGTAGAGCACTGGTCTCCAAAACCAGCGGTTGGGGGTTCAAGTCCCTCCCGGCCTGCATCTGCTTGACAAAGGAAGGGGAAAGAGGATGGAGCAAGCCAACGGCGGTATCGTCTAGGGGACTAGGACGGGGCCCTCTCAAGGCCCAAACACGGGTTCGAATCCCGTTACCGCTATTTGCAGCACGATCGATTAGGATTGTTGGTTCCTGGGCCCGTTCGTCTATCGGTTAGGACGGCACCCTTTCACGGTGCAGAGAGGGGTTCGATTCCCCTACGGGCTACTGTGAACGGGTCAGGGTAGGGCGTTGGGTGTTCGCTGGGCAGGATGCAGGGCAGTATGGTTGTTTTGTGGGAGTGTTGGGGACGTAGCTCAGTTTGGTTAGAGCACTCGACTGTCACTCGAGAGGTCGCGGGTTCGAACCCCGTCGTCCCCGTGTAGGACAGCCGGCAGTGAACGCGATTCGAGAGTCGGTAATAGCGGCTTATTCCGAATATCAAATAGCAATTTGCTGGTGGTTGGTTGGGCCCTGGTGGTGAAATTGGTAGACACGCCATCTTGAGGGGGTGGTGCCGCAAGGCGTCGCGGTTCGAGTCCGCGCCAGGGCATCCCTGAACGTTGGCCAGCGTAGCTCAGTGGTAGAGCACTCGATTCGTAATCGAGCGGTCGTCAGTTCAATCCTGACCGCTGGCTCTGTGTGTAACAGCGCACGCCCCGCGTGGTCTTCAGACCACTGCGGGGCGTTTTCTATTCCACGCTGGTCCACGCAGAATCCCAGCGTGCTCACGAAGCCGGCCCGCGCCGCGCCGTGTGACCCGGACCATCTCGGCGCCGTGACGAATATCACAAATGTGATTTCGTGCTCGGATCTTGCACCACCGCCTGCGGAGAGAACCGCCCACATCTTCACAGGAGTCGACGTATGATTGTCCCTCGCCGGTCCTTCGTCCTCGGTGCTGCCGCCGTCGTGCTCGCCGTTGGATGCGTCACGCCGAAACAACTGCGTCGTGCCAACGACGCCAATGCCTCTGCCATCGCCAGCGAACGCGCCGAGCGTGTCGCCACCGACAGTGCACTGCGCCAGGAGCTCGGCGGCGTGCGCGGCGACGTGCAGGCGTTGCGCACGGATCTCGAGGCCATGAAGACCGAGTTCGGCGCAAAGATCACGGCCATGGAAGACGGACTCCACTTCGCAATGCCCGTGAACTTCGCGTTCAACGCTGCCGCCGTACGCGACCAGGACGTCGCATCGCTGCAGCGATTCGCCCGGATCGCGCGGCGGTACTATCCGCAATCGAAGGTGACCATCGAAGGATTTGCCGATCCGGCCGGCAGTGCGCGGTACAATCTCGACCTCTCTCGCCGGCGCGCCGATGCCGTGCGTCAGTATCTGATTGCCCAGGGGCTGCCGCAGGACCAAGTGTCGTCTATCGGCTATGGCAAGACGCGGCTCGTCGCGCCCGGGGCGTCGCACGATCAGCCGGGTGCCGAGCTCAATCGACGCGTGGTGTTCGTGATCGAGACGGCAGGGCAGCGCGCCGTCGCACTGACCGCGCCAGAAACGATGCCGTGATGGGCCGGCTGGCCGCGCAGATGACAACGGCGCCATTGGGCGCCGTTGTCATGTCATACAAGATGAATGGCAGAAGACCTGTTGGAGATTCGGATACCGGATCTTGAGCGCGCGCGATCCGGCCGATCTGGCGGACAATTCGACATACCGATCGACACGAGCACGATCTTGTCGTTGGCACTCGGCAGCCGCCAGGATACCGCTGGTCGATCATTTCACGATGAGCTCCACAGGTGCCGATATGCCGATATCTAGACGCTTCAGTCGGGCCCGTGTTAGCCGGGGCGTGTTGCTCCGGTGGGATTGCGGCGATATGTTCACAGTACGCGGGCGTAATTCAGTGGTAGAATGCCAGCTTCCCAAGCTGGACGTCACGGGTTCGAGCCCCGTCGCCCGCTCTTTTGCTACCCGGTTCGAGCGCCGGCCGATCGTAGATCGGCCGGCGCTCTTGTGTTATGCGACCGTGGCGTGGTGGGTCGTCAGCCGCCTTCAGCAACGCGCCTGACTCGCGCGACCAGGGGAAACGCCGACGGATCTCGCACGGATCGAACTGAGAGATCAACGTCGAGCTGCGGCCAATACAAATGGTCCGGGGTCGGGCGCTCGACGTTCAGGAGTTGGTCAATCGTTGCTTGGCGAAACCACGGGAAATCCGCAAACGACAAGAGCAACTCCTCGTTGTCGAGGAGAAGCCAGAACCCGTGCCGTGACACGTGCGTGATCTCAACGGCCAAAGTGGCGCTTCCAGGCATCACGGACCTCCTGCTCGTGTCGTCGATGGCCACAATCTAGGCGTGAATCGGGTACGGTCCACGGCGGGTCCACCAAGTCCGTATTCTGATCCGGATCGTCCGCAAGTGAAGAGTGTTGGGCCTAGCCTGGGCGTTTTGTTTGCGTGAACTCTGCGTACACGAGGACCTACTCCTCGTGGCAGGCGCAGCCACAGGTGCCGGCACCTCGCCGGTCACGACGCAGCCGGAGATTGTGTACGTGCGCCGAGATGATAGTCGAAGCGCCGATCAGCACGAGCGCAATCTCGCGGCCGCGATGCATCGCGGTCTGCGTCGCGGCCAAGAACAGCAGCGCCATTCCTGCGGCGAACAGCAAGAGCGGCGTCCATTGGCGGTGTACAACCCGATAAGAGTGGCCGAGGCTCAAGACACCGAGCACGAAAGCGGCACCACGAAACACCTGCTCGGTACCTTGTCCCACGACGCCGCCCAACGCATAAGGGAGTAGAGGCAGAACGAGGGGCATCAAGGCGCAATGGACGGCGCACGTCACGGAGGTCCAAACGGCGACGCGATCTGCAGCGTCACCGTCTAGCGCGGCGCGGATGGTGGATGGAGACGACGAATTATTCATGCGGTCGGTGATATGAAAAGGAGATACGTTGGCGAATCTCGTATCTAATCGTTCCTGCCGCGCGCCGCACGCGGCGTTTCACCGCTGGTTCTGTGCCGAACATGATGCGGCTTTCACAGACGACGGCCGGCGCACGATACATCTTGGGCGAGATGTGTTGTACCGGCCCCAGCCTGAGGAGAAGGACGATGGCACACCCACATGAATTCGACTGCCGCATATGTGGCGCGCACTTGGATTCTCAACAGGAGCTCGATCAACACACGAAGAAGCAACACACCCAAAACGCGTCGGCATCGGCCTCGGCCCAGACAGCCCAGAAACGATAGCGGTGGTTCATCGTAAGGCAAATCCTCCTAATGGCATCGCGCTCGCAGGGCGCCGGGATCGCGCCCTGCGAGCAACTTAGATTAGATGGCCTCGATCGCGACGGATGATCCGCGACGTCGGAGCCACGTTGCCGTTGCCAAGCCGACCAGTGCCCCGACCACGACGTCGCTCGCGAAATGCGCGCGTGCGAGCACACGAGTCACACCGCATCCAGCAGCGAGCGCGAGCCAGACCCATCGCGTGCGAGGGAACAGGAATGACAGCATTGCGGCACCGCCGAACGCCACCGCGGCGTGGCTGCTGGGTGAGCCAATCCCTGCGGATGAGAAGGGATGGTCAGCGAATGCGCGAAACACGTAGTGGCCGTTGCCCGCGTCGGGTCGTTCGCGCCGAAAAACGAGTTTGAGCGATTCGGCGATGAGGCCCGCGATGCCCGGCGAAGCGGCAAGAAGTAGCGCGCGCCGTCGCGCATCGTGAACGGTGCTTCGATCGTTCAACCATAGGGCAAGCGCCGCTACGGCCCACGTGGGCCAAAAACCAACGGCGCGAAGCAGTCGGCCCCAGTCATGGTCATAGACGCTTAGGTCAACGACATGGACGTACGCCCAATAGTCGACAAGAAGAGCAGCGGTGCACGCTGCGCACGCGATAAGGACGTGCCTCACGCTCATAGAATGCTCCAGTACGCGCGGCACGCGTCGATGCCAAACATCCAGGGAACGTCGTGGCATTGCTCCGTTGTGGACGAGCGACTACGGTCGCGTCCTCGGCTAGGGCTGGTTTGATCGCGCTGGCGGCCACGATCCCAGTAGTCGCAACGGGCCGGCTCAAGGTCGGACTGCACGTTCGACGACGTCTCGCTTCGTACCGACATCGAACCTGAGCGGCCGTGCGCCGGTTGCCACCGCATCATAGCAGCCAGGTACCAACCGCAGCGGTCCCGTGCGTGGGGGATATCCCGGAACGACTTGTCCGAACACGATCAGATCCGGAAACCGTCGTGTCCCGTCCGAGGCGATTGTCCAGAAAGAGACTTCGGTGCCGCATCGAACGACACTGAATCCATAGATGATCGCCGGGGGACTCGAGCCGGCAGCTTCACCCCCGACTCGAAATACCAGTGAATCTGCGGTCGACCCGGGCTCAACATGAATGAAGGTACCTGTGACGCAGCTTTGGACTGGGAGCGCGGCAAACGCGAGAAGCAAATATGCGATCGCCGTGCACGAACGACAGCAGAGTGCGGTGTTTGCCGAATTCCGTTGGATAGACATGGCGAAACGTACCACGCCGTGCAGCGGCGAATGCTCGTCGCTCCACCACCGGTCGAATCGCGGCAGTCGAGTGGACCTGCGGAGGCTTCGATCGGATGGCGGCGCGCAAAGCGAGCGTGATGCACGCGCGGCGAGAAGGTGCAGATGTCGAAGATGGAGCTGATTGGGCCAATGAAGATCATGAAACGCCCGATGTCATCGACCCGCCACTTTCGAACGCGAACGGCTGCCCTCGGGCGGCCGTTCGCGTCTACTGCGGAGTGTGAACTACCGGTGCGGCGTGTTACACCGCCGGCAACTGCGGTGCTGGAGGGGGTGATGCTGCAGGCGGCGTTGCTGGCGCCGCCGTCGTGCCCTGCGTCGTGCCTTGCGTAGTGTCCTGCGTGGTGGCGTCCGCTTGTGCCGCGCGCGCGTGAGCGCAGATGCTGACGTCAGGGATGCCGTCGCCCCGCTTCGGACCCCGGTTTGCGCCGCTCGCCCGTCAATGGCGGTCTGAAGCGCCTGCGCGGACGCCTCCAACCGCGCGATGAAATCCGCCGGGAGCCCGTTGGCCGTGAACACCGCCACGTGGCGCGCCGCGGCCTCGCCCATCGCCGCCGCCGCGGCGAGCAGTCGCGTCGTCGATGCGGCGGAGCGCTTCCAGCCTACTGCCTTCGTTGTATTTCATGTGGCCTTCCGGCCAACGGGGCGCCGAAATGGACCTGCCCCCCGATGGGCGCCCGACGCGCCGGGGTCGAAAAACGGGAACATCCGCCTCGAGCGGTTGCGGTGTGGTCTTGGGGAGTTGCGCTGTGGTCTTGAGGAGTTGCGATATCGTCTCGGAGAATTGGGGTGTCGTCTCAGAGAGTTGGGGTGCCGCCTCAGCGAGGTGAGGTGTCGTCTCGGAGAGTTGGGGGGCCGCCTCAGCGAGGTGGCGTGGCAGCTCGAGGCGTTGGGATCCCGTCTCAAGGCGTTGGGGTGCCCGCTCGACGAGTTACGATCCCAGCTCGACGAGTTGGAGTGCTCTCTCGCCGCACTCCGATTGCGTCTCGGCGAGTTCGGATTCCAGCTCGACGCGCCGGAGTGCCGTCTCGCCGCGCTCCGATTGTGTCTCGACGAGTTGGAGTGCCGTCTCGCCGCGCTCCGATTGTGTCTCGACGAGTTGGAGTGCCGTCTCGCCGCGCTCCGATTGTGTCTCGACGAGTTGGAGTGCCGTCTCGCCGCGCTCCGATTGTGTCTCGACGAGTTGGGATGCTCAGCTCGATGCGCTCCGATTGTGTCTCGGCGAGTTGGGGTGCCGTCTCTGCACGCAAGAGAGCCGTCTCGCGGCGATGCGATGCGATCTCGACGCGATCGCATCCCTCCTCGGCAAGTTGCGATGCCTGCTCGGCACGCGAGGATCCTGGCTCACCGCGCTGGGATCCTTGCTCGCCGCGTTACGATTCCGTCTCGACGCGCAACGATCCCTGCTTGATCCGTTGCGATTCCGTCTCGACGCGCAACGATCCTTGCTTGATCTGTTGGGATTCCGTCTGAGCAGGCGACGATCCCTGCTTGGCGCGTTGCGATCCGATCTTGGCGCGCGACGATCCCTGCTTGACGCGTTGCGATGCCATCTCGCCGCGTTAGGATCCCATCTCGACACGATCGAATCCCATCTCGACACGATCGCATTCCATCTCACCCGATATCCCATCTCGACACGATCGAATCCCGTCTCGCCACGCTCGCATTCCATCTCGCCACATTCGCATTCCCTCTCGCCACGATCGATCCCCTCTCGCCACGATCGACTTCCAGCTCGCCACGATCGATCCCGTCTCGCCACGATCGCATTCGATCTTGCCGCGATCGATCCCGTCTCGGCAGCCGCGCGTTGTGCGATGATCGTAGTCCTATATATTAGTTCCGAAATTGGGGGGTCAGCGCAAGGGCCAATATGTCCGACGATGAGTGTGGTCCTATGTATTAGTTCCGATGGCGGCATCGGTGCGCACAATTAACAATTCTCTCGTGGGAGAATGGCATGCGCGGTCTTGCAAGAGAGCTCCGACTCGCCGCCCGGCACTTGAGGCGGCATCCGGTCTTTGCCATCGCCGCTGCACTCACGCTTGGGCTTGCGCTTGCCATTAGCGGAACGATGTACGCGGTTCTCGATTCGGTGCTTCATCCACGAGCGCCGTTCGCGCAGCCCCGCGATCTGTACACGATAGCATTTGTCGACCATCGTCAGCATGGACTCGTTGTCGCACCCGAAGTGCTGCAGTCCTTGGTTGACGGTACTCCTGGGGTATCCGGCTTTGCCTTCGAAGCGTGGGAAGGCCCGCGACTGCTGCAGACGCAAACGGAACAACGGCTCGCCGAGCTGGCACACGTCGGAGTCAATTTCTTTCAAGTCCTGGGTGTCACGCCGCGGTCGGGTCGGTTCTTCGTATCCGCCGATTCATCGGCCGCCGACAATGCCATTGTGATCGGTGAGAGTCTCTGGCAACGGGAGTGTGAAACACGTCCAACCCCCGGCGGCTGCGTGCTTCGCCTGAATGACACGCTTTTTCACGTCATCGGTGTCGCGCCGCGCGCGTTCGCCGGCGCTGTCGCGGCCGAAGCCTGGGTACTGCACCGCCGGAACGCGCCGCTCGATAGCACCGAGTCGGTGAGGGGATACGTTCGCGTTCGGCCTGGACTCAGTCGACCGCAACTGCAAGCAAACTTGAACGTGCTCGGAGCGCGCCTGGTGGGGTTGGCAGGTCGCGTTCGTCCGACGGTGGATCGACGTCCCGAGGCGCTTGTCGTTCCGCTACAAGCCGCACAGAACGGCGCAGCGGTCCCTCAGGTCCTTCTCACGATCGCGTCGGCAATCGTCGTCCTGCTCGCGTGCTGCAACCTTGCCAGTCTCAGTATTGTCCGTGCGACGCGCAGGCGCGGAGAGTTGGCCCTGCGTGCTTCGCTCGGTGCGACGCGACCTCAGCTGATCATGACGCTGCTCGTCGAATGGATGATCATCGTCGCAATCGGGACGCTCCTGGCGTACCTGTTCACGGTCTGGTCTGTTTGGCTCATCAACGACCGGATGCCGGCCGCGCTTCAGATCTTCTTTCGTCAGCCGACGTTGAGCGCACGAGTCTTCGGGTTCGGGCTCGCCCTCGTCGTCGCGAGCGTCGCCTTCATCGGCGCTGTGCCGGCAATATTGGGATCTCGGGTCGACCTTGTCGAGCCACTGCGGGACTTGAGCAGTACCGTGATCGGCAGACGCAAGTTTGGGTATCGGGCATTCCTTGCCGTCGAGCTGGCGATCTCATTGGCGTTCGTCGTAGCAACCTCCGCGGTCTTTGGCTCCCTACGGCACGCAAGCGACCCGCACCTCGCCGTGGATTTCGAGGGCCTGTATCAGACCACGGTGAATCAGTTCGGAAGGGTTGCGCGGCCGCCCGTTGGGCGCCGCGAGCTTCCGACTGGGCCTGTTTCGCAGGCCGACGAGCAAACCTACCAAGCAACGCTCGAACAGAATCAGCAAATGCTGAGCGCCGTTGCATCGTCGCCCACGACACAAGCCGCCGGGTTCCAGTTCAGCACGCGGCTAGCGGGCGAGCGTATCGGCATCGCCGGTCGTGAGATTGCGCAGACGAACTATGACGTGGTGTCGCCGCAACTGACGTCGGTACTCAGGACGCAATTCGTCGCGGGACGAGCATTCGCCCCTGGAGATCCTGACGGTCAAGTGGCTGTCGTCGATGAGGTATTGGCAAGGCGCTTATTGCCGGGTGGTCAGATCGTTGGCCATCGCATCAGCCTGGGTGGTTCGAGGCCGTCAGCGACGCAAGTCACGATCATCGGCGTGATCCGACCTTTCACCCTGTCGCCGAACGATCCGCAGATCCAGAACAATGGATCTTTAATGGTGCTGAGCTCCGACGCTGCGGCGCCTGGCTCGCACTTGCTGGTGCGGTCGCTGGCTTCTCGAAACGCGGAGTTGGCCATCGCACGCGAGCTGCGCTCAGTCGCGCCCACCGCGAAATTCACTCCGATCCATCGGGTCGGTGACGACCTCGCGTTGTTCCAAAGCAGGCAGGCGTTTCTTGGGTGGGTTCTCGCGGCGTGCGGAGCATTCGAGCTGCTCCTCGCCGCCATTGGCCTCTTTGGCATCGTCAGCACTGCATTGGTCGAACGAGGACACGAGCTCGCTCTCCGTCGAGCACTTGGTGCAAACGTGACAGAGGTCGCCCGACCGATCCTTCGCGAAGGGATCGTCATGCTGATTGTGGGATCGACGCTCGGTCTCCTTCTCTCCCTGTTGGTGGTTCGCGCCATGAGATCGTCAGTCTTTGGGGTGCAAGACCTGGGCTGGATGTCTCTGCTGAGCGCTGAAGCCGTTCTGGTCGCCGTCGTCGTGGTTGCCTGCGCAAGACCGGCTTTTCGCGCAACTCGGGTCGATCCGCTGATCATACTGCGGAGCTGAACCGAGCAGCTGCCGGTCACGCAGCGTTTTCATTATTTCGCCTTCGCCGCGCGACGTGCGCGGTCTGCCTCCCATTCGACGAACGGCCCATCGAAATCCCGTAGTTGCGCGCCATCGAATGCCCAGACGCGCGTCGCAACCTCGCGCAGAAAGGCCCGGTCGTGACTCACCAGCAGCACCGTAGCCATCGTAGTCCTCCAGCGCGTCTTCGAGCACTTCGATGTTCTCGACGTCGAGGTGGTTTGTCGGCTCGTCGAGGATGAGGAGATTGGCTTTCGCGAGTGTCATGAGTGCGAGCGCAACGCGCGCCCGCTCCCCTCCGCTCAACGTGCCGATCTCGCGTTGACTTCGTCGCCGCTGAACCCAAACGCACCAAGACGATTCTGCATCTGGCCGCGATTCCACGTCGGCCGCTGATCCTGGATGCGCCGATACATCGTCTTCCGCAGAGGGAGGTCGCTGACAGGTCCTGCCGAAACCACGCGGCGGTGATCGATGCGCCGATCTTTACCTCGCCACTCGCCGCTGCGCGGTCGCCAAGGATCGTCGAGATGAACGATGACTTGCCCGCGCCATTCGGTCCGATCAACGCGACGAAATCGTTCCGTCGCAACACCGCGGTGAAGTCGTCCACGAGAACTCGGCCGGGCACGTCGACACGGTCAGATCCTTCATCGGCGACCACCTGGTCGCCGCCGCGTTCGGCCATCTCGAACGTGAGCGTCCATCGCCGCGGGATCTCCCAGCGGCGGCGCAAGACGCGGCAGCCGCTCCAGCCGCTTTCGTTTACCCTTCGCCTGAAAGGAGTTGACGCCCGCGATGTTCCGACGAATGTACTCCTCTTCCTTCTTTACGTACGCGCGCTGCTTCTCCATCTCCCGCTCGCGCGTGAGCCGTCGCTCGGCACGCTGCGGCACGAACTGGCTGTAGTTGCCCTTGTAGCGATTCGCTCGTACGCGCTTTCGATGTGCAGGATGTTCGTGCAGATGGCGTCCATGAAAGCGCGATCGTGCGAGACGACTGATGACCGTTTCGTCGGCCTCCTTGAGCCATTCCTGAAGCCACGTCGTCGTGTCGAGGTCGAGATGGTTGGTCGGTTCGTCGAGCAGTAGCAAGTCGGCGGGCGCGATGAGTTGCGCCGCCAGCCCGACGCGGCCGCGCTCTCCACCCGAGAGCGTCGAAACGAGCCGTGTCTTGGACTCCTCGGCGTCGAAGCCCAAGCCCTGCAGCACCGCATCGACGCGAGCGTGATAGATGTAGCCGCCGAGGTCGGCGAAGCGCTCCTGATCGTGGCCGAATCGTTCGAGGAACGCGTCGGAGACGCGTTCGCCCAGCTCGCCCAATTCGATCGCCTGCCCGGCAATGCGTTTCTCGAGTGCGATCACATCGCGCCATGCAGCCGCACCAGCTTCCCAGACCGTCGTGGCGCCTTCGAATGCGCGGTGCTGGTCGAGCAACGCGTGCCGGAGCCCGGGCTTGCGCGCGACGCTCCCCACCGTGGGCTCGAGATCGCCGGTGATGACGTTGAAGATCGACGTTTGCCCGCCCCGTTCCGGCCGATGATGCCCCATCGCTCGTGCTCGGCGACGGTGAAGGTGATGTTCTTGAAGAGTTCTGTCGCCCCGAAGGAGATGCCGACGTTGGAGAGCGAGAGGAGAGTCACGCAGAAATGGGGGAGGCAGTCGCTGGCTCAGCAGGTCTGTCGCCAGCGGAGCGCGGGCGCGACGTGCGTGAGGATCGATTCACTGACATGTGCATTGTATTCGACGGGGAGCGTGTTGGGCACCGTCAGCAGCGTATCGGCTTCGGCGATGGCGGAGGGTCTCCGAAGCTGCCCTGGGCAACGCTGCAAATCGATCTGCACTCTATCACAACAGCCGGATGGGCCATTGATTCCGTTCCGTGTATTCCGCCTGCATCTGGTGCTACGCGAACCTGGGAAAGAACGAAACCATTGAGCAGTGCTCAGTGGGCCGACGCGTCGCGTTCGACGCGGCGCACGGGCGGCTCTGGGTGGTGTGTGGGAAGTGCAAGCGCTGGAACCTGACGCCGATCGAGGAGCGGTGGGAAGCGATCGAGGAATGTGAGCGGCGGTTCCACGCAACGCGGCTCCGCGCATCGACCGACGTCGCGCCCGCACCCGCGTGCGCATTCCCGGCTGTGACTTGCCGGTGCTGGTCCGAGGCTCTCACCTCGAGGACGTCAGGCTCGTGCGCATCGAGGATGACTGGCAGCTGAACGTGCCCTGCGAGCTCCGGCGACGCACGGCACGAGCGCGCATCCGCACGAACGAGATAGTGATTCGCGATGTCGAGCATGCCACCGAGCATACCGCCGAGTTGCGCGGACGCGACGCGCTGGTCGCGGTGGGCAAGCTGCTGCCGGCCCTCAATGCCGGCGGGGCTCGGTCGAAAACCGTGAGCGCGGCAGTGCAAATGCTCGAGGATACGCCGGACACGCGGCAGCTCTTCCTACGCTTTGCCGGACCTTCCGCGCGCTCGGTCGCTGAGTCCCGTCGAGACTGGATCTCCCCGTTGTCCGGTGGCTATATGACCGTACACGACCCCGATCCTGCCGACACCCGCCTGGGCAATCTCAAGTACGGGGTGCCGCTCCGGATGCTGCCGACCGACGTTCGACTCGCGTTGGAGATGGCGGCGCCTGAAGAGAGCGAGCGGCGCGCGATGGAAGGCGAGCTCGCGCTGCTCACGCAGGCGTGGCGCGAGGCGGCCGAGATCGCGCAGTGCTCGGATGACATGTTCGTGCCTGATTCCATCAACCGGCGCATCGACGAAATGAAGTCGAGCAAATCATGACGGCGCCCGATTGCCATAGACCGGCCTCCTTCCCAAGCTGGACGAACGGCGGCACGCGTTCTACCGGCGTCATGAACCGCAGCGTCGTCCTGCGCTCTTACGTCCACGGATTCAGAACATCGACGCCGCGTCCGGCGCAGTCGCGTTCATTCCGCGTTACGAACGTGAGATCGTGAACGCGCGCCGTTGCGAGCAGCAGTCCGTCCGTCGCCGGAAGTTCTCGACCCGTCGCCCGACCTTGAGCGGACATTCGTCCCCACTCGCGGGCGATTTCATCATCGATCGACAAAAGCCTGCCGACGAAGTGGCGGGGCACATCCTGAGTAACCCAGTTCTGTAAGTCGTCTCGCCGCTTTCCCGCCGGTGCGAGCTCAAACCCCATCGTCAGTTCGCCGAGCGTCAACACGCAGAGGTACAGGTCGAGCGGAGATTGATCGTTGAGCCAGTCCACCACTCGCCGCTCGGGGGTCCGTTTGAACGGCTCCGAGATGACGTTGGTATCGAGCAAATATCGCACGGGTCGCGATCCCGAACGCGTTACAGGTCGACGTTACGCGGCAGATCCTGGTGCCGCTCGAATGCATCCTCGGGCAAGTCACCGGCGGCGACCGCGGCGGCTGCGGGAGAATTCCGCAGGAAGTCCACGATGCCGGTCGGCATGACGAGCCGCTCGTAGTCCTCTTTGGCCAACACGACGACGGCGTCATGACGACCGCGTGTCACGAGCTGGGGCTCATGCGCCAACGCACGGCGGACGACTTCAGAGAGCTGGTTCTTGGCCTTTTCGAGCGTCCATGTCGTCATCGTGCCCTCCGGCCCGTACCAATGGCCTGCCTAGCCAGTCTGGCTAGATACCAGTCTATTGGCTAGTCTGGCTAGGTGCAAGACGGAATACTGAGATGGGACAATACGAGAGGACGTTGGGGCCTGACGGATGATCGTGAAGAAGCTCCGTATCTCGAAACACCGGGTTATCTCGGGAACGATCATCGGGCGCGCGTACGCCGGCGAAACAGGGGCCGCGCCACGCCCGGGGCTGATTCTGCACGATCTCGAGATGCCGCGAATGGACATTCCCGGCTGCGGTCGCGCCCAGGGGCTCACGATGGACACGCAGACGCGTCGCGTCTTCATGGCGTGCGACACCGAGGTCGTCGTGGTGAACGCAGACGACGGAAGCGTCGTATCGCGCGTCCGCGTCCCGAGCCGCGCCGATATGAACTGTTTCGACCCGACGACCCAACTGGTGTTCAATCCGAAACGTGCCGATAGCACGTTGTCGGTGATCCACGAGGATTCACCGTCCAAGTTCATGGTCGTCGAGAATGTTCCGGAGGGCGGCGCGGCGCGTACCTATTGAATCTGCGCTCAATCGTGAGCACCTTGAGTGGAAATCGGGCGCCGAGCGTGGCGCGGTAGTCTGCCTCCGACGTGGCGTGATCGGCGGCGGCGCCCGGCACAATGCCCATGCGCAAAGCGATTCGTGGCCGAGAGTCGTCGCGTTTCTCAACCGGAGTCTTGTGCGATGAATCGAAGCGCTGACGTTGGGTCCGCGATCACTCAGATCCTGCTATGCGTATATCTCGAAATGGTTGAGTGGGTTGACCTCTTTCCATGGAATGACGTTCGTCACGGAAACGGCCAACCGGAGCTCGATGTTGCCTTGGGCATCCTCATGGTCTGTGGTATCGTAGCCGCGCTACGCCGGTGGCGGGTTGGGATCGGCGTTGTGGTGCTGCTCTATACACTGTGGCTGGGTCTCCAAGTCACGAGCTTTTGGCTGCCGTATGTCAGCGGCGCGTCCCCGGCATGGCAACGAATCTACGCGGCCAATTTCGCGCAGACCGTGCAGTGGTTGCCGTGGCGCGGGATGCATCTCCCCCCGGATGCCAATCATGTTGTGCTGCAATCCTGGCTGCTGCTTACGATCGTTGTGATGAGCGCGAGCATGGTGCGCGCGTGGCGGCAGGGTGTGCGCTTCGCTTCCTCCCCGGCAGAGTCGTGAAGTACCGCTGGCTTGCCGTCGCACTCGTCTGCGCCCCGATCTGCGCCGCCAGCGGCCAGGGATTCGCCGACGCCATGGTTCGCGCTGCCGCCGCCGACTCGACGGGCGATCACGCGCGCGCCGCCGTTCTCTACGAACAGGCGTATGCACTTTCCGGGTTTGATCCGGTCATGCTGGCAGTCGATCCCGTGCGAAGTCATCGCCCGCTGACGAGACCGATGACGACGTCGCCCACGTTGGTTCCCGTCAATTCCGAACGGAGCAGCGCGCCCACCGATTCGAGCGATGCATGCGACTCGTGGTTCGCCAGGTCGCGAGCGGGATCGCGTGCAGCATCGGAAATCGCCCGCCATGTGCTTGCGTTGACGACGGCGCCCGCTGCATTGGTAGGCCCGTCGCGCCCATCGGTTCCGGCGGCGATCAGCGAGATGCCATGCGCGCGTTGTCCCAGCGCATCGAGCGCACGCGCCGCGGCCAACGCGAGCTCCTGACACCGCCCGCCCGGCGGAGATTGCGGATCGAGGTGCACGGTCGTCTCACCACCCCAGATGATGCAGCCCGCTGCCGCGCGCTGGTCGTGTTCCTGGAGTCTGGCTTCGCGAAACTGCACCAGTTCGTTGACGAGTCGCTCGCCGGTGCGTGCCGCGTCGTCCTGAATCGCCTGGTCGACGACCTTGACCGGTGTCAGTCCCATCTCGTGTGCGCGTGCCGCCGCGCAATCGCGCGCGGTCCGATTGCCGAGGATGATCTCGCACGTCACCAGGCGGAACGCGGGGTTGTCGGGCTTCGGTGTCTCGGGGAGCTCGCCACGAACAACCGCCTCGAGATGCGTCAAGAGAGATGGCGCGAGATACGATTGCAATCCGCGTCGCTCGACGAGACGCAGGACCTCTTCGGCCGTGAGCGGATCGGCGACGCACGGACCCGATGCGATCACCGCCGGATCGTCACCGATGACATCCGAAACGATCAGACAGCGCACACGCGCGGCGCCGCGCTCCGCGAGCGCGACCGCGAGGCGGCCCGCCGCCCAGCGTGAGAATCGCTTGCGGATTGCGTTCGACGCGGTGATGTCGGCACCGGAGCCGAGCAAGCTCTGGAAAAGGCGAGTGATCTCCGGTGCCGAAATTCCCCGCGCGGGCGCCGCGACGAGACTCGACGTGCCGCCGGAAAGAAGCACGAGTACTGCGTCGCCCGCTGACACGCGATCGACGAAGGCTGCTATGTGCTCGGCTGCGGTGAACGACCCGGGACCAGGGACCGGATGATCGCCGTGCACGACCTCGACGCCAGCACTCGGTGTTTCGTGGTCATCGGTCGTCACGACCAGTGCACCAGGAAGCGCACGCCCGCTCGACTCGATGTGCTCGATCGCGGCGCGGCACATCCGCATCCCGGCTTTGCCGAGCGCGAGGACCCAGGGCGCAGGACGATTGCGTGACTTGTCGCTTGCCAACGCTGCCGAGACGGCGCGGGCAGGATTCACTCCGGCGACGGCGGCGTGGTAGAGGTCCTCGAGCAGGCGTCGATCGTCGCCGGGCATGAGCGAGAAGCGTTCAGCTGGCGCGGGACATCGTGGTGACGGCGCGTACGATCGCCGCACGCCCCATGCCGTAATGCTCGATGAGCTCTTCCGGCGTTCCCGACTGGCCGAATTGATCGTCGACGCCAATGAAGTGCATCGGCACGGGATGGTGCTTCGCAAGACATTCCGCGACGGCCGAGCCCATGCCGCCGCGGATCTGATGTTCCTCGACCGATACGATGCGGCGCGTGCGACGCGCGAACGCGACGATCGCTTCCTCGTCGAGCGGCTTGATCGTCGAGAGGTTCATCACATCCACATCGATGCCGTGTTCGCTCAGTGTACGGGCGGCGAGCAGCGCATTGTGCAGCAGCGCGCCCGTGGCGATGAGTCCTGCCCGCGGTGCATCGGACCTCCAGATCACCTGTGCGCGCCCGATCTCGAACGGTGAATCGTCGGTCGTGATCACCGGCGTCTTCTCGCGCGCGAGCCGGAGGTACACCGGAGTGCCGGTCGACACGGCGGCGACCGTCGCCTTGCGCGCCTCGATGGCGTCGCACGGGCAGATCACCATGATGCGCGGCACCACGCGCGTGATCGCGATGTCCTCAATGGCCTGATGCGTGCCGCCATCCGGTCCGACGGACACGCCCGCGTGCGAGCCCGCGATCTTCACCGGACGATTGTTGTACGCGATCGTCGTACGCACCTGTTCCCAGTTGCGTCCCGGGCTGAACATCGCGTACGAGGTGATGAATGGAATCTTCCCCATGGCGGCCATGCCGCTCGCCACCGACGCCATGTTCTGCTCCGCGACCCCCAGCTCGACGAAGCGATCGGGAAACCTCTTCTTGAACGCTTCCGCCTTGGCGCTGTCGGTGAGATCGCCGGAGAGCACGACGACGCGCGCGTCGGCTTCGCCGGCGAGCACGAGACCTTCGCCGAAACCGTGACGAATCGCGACCTGTTCGACGTCGACGTCGAAGATCTTCGGATTCAGGTGTTGGGCTGGGTCGAGCATGATGACGAAGACGGCGCGTCGGCGACGGCGCCGCTAGTCGGCTTCACTGCGGATGGCGCCGCCGAGCGAGCGCAATTCGCGTAGCGCGGTGGCCCCGAGCTCGGCGTCCGGCGGCTTGCCATGCCAGTGGAAGTCGCGCTCGAATTCCGCGACCCCTTTACCCGGAATCGTGTGCGCGATGATGACTGTCGGCTTTTCAAAGATGCTCTTCGCCTCATCGAAGGCTGCGGTGATCGCTTGCATGTCGTGACCGTCGATCTCGAGCACGTGCCAGTTCCACGCGCGCCACTTGTCGGCGAGTGGCTCGAGCGGCATGACGTGTTCGGTGAAGCCGTCTATCTGAATGTTGTTCCGGTCGATGAGCGCGACGAGGTTGTGCAGGGCATGTTTGCCGGCGAGCATCGCTGCCTCCCACGTTTGGCCTTCCTCGAGCTCGCCGTCGGACATGAGGCAATAGATGCGTCGGCGGCCGTCGGCGTGATCCATTCGATCGGCGATCGCCATGCCGACTGCCTGCGAGAGCCCTTCGCCGAGCGGACCCGAACTCGTCTCGAGTGCCGGCAAGAACTCGCGATGTGGATGACCTTGCAGGCGCGAGCCGAATTTGCGCAGCGTCTTCAGCTCCTCCTTGGGGAAGTAGCCGGCGAACGCCATCGTGGCGTAGAGTACGGGACAGATGTGACCGTTCGACAGCACGAGCCGGTCGCGATCCTCCCAGGTGGGATTCTTCGGATCGTGGCGAAGGGTGTGGAAGTAGAGCACGGTGAACACGTCCGCCATGCCGAGTGGACCCGCGGTGTGGCCCGATCCGGCGGCGAGCAGCATCTCGATGATCGCCTGGCGAATCTCGTTCGCCGTCGCTTCCAGTGCGCTCGTCTGCGCGTCGGTCAGATGCATTTGCTGAGGATGCCGCCGTGTGGTGTCAGAGGATCGCAACGATGATGCCGAAGATGATCGTTTCGCCATGGGTGTACGGCACAGCCAGCAGGGCTGGATGCGAACTCAATCATCGTGGGCAGGCGATCCACAGATCGCCTTCGCGTATGTCGGCGATGAAATTCCGGCCTTCGGCGTCGATGGCCGACGGATGGTGGACCGGAACGGGATGCCTTCTTGAGGTGTACTCACAATTGACGTACATTTCCAGGGTCGGCCGATCTCGGCTCATTTCCTCTGGAGGTCGCCATGCGGCAGGCCGCGATTCGTAAGACAACAGGCAAGGCATCAAAGCGGAGTTCCAACGTCGCCGAGGTGCATGAGGAGGAAGCGAATCGCCCGCGTCTCGCGCGGAGCGAGCGATTGAACGCGCGAATCACGCCGGCCGATCAAGTCCTTCTGGCGAAAGTCGCCGGCATGCAAGGCGTCAGCGTATCGACGTTCGTGATCCAAGCCGCGCGTGCGCGAGCGAAAGCCGTGCTTCGTCGGCAGCGACTCATTCGTCTGTCGAGGCGCGATCAGAAGGCGTTGATCAGCGCGTTGCTTTCTCCGCCCGAACCCAACGCAGCCCTGGTGCGCGCGGCGGCTTCGCACGCGCGCGAGCTCAAACGGCGGTCTGCTGGAGGACTGGCACGATGAGTCGGCCATAACGCGTTCGTGACCTCGCCTTCCAATCCAACTTCGCAGTTCATCACGACGCCGCTCGCATCGCATCACGATCGAGCGGCGTTTACGTGCGGAACGCCGTCCCTCGACAACTATCTGCGCGACCGTGACACTCCCGACGCGAAGGGACTCTCGACGATCACGTTCGTTCTCATCGATGAGACGGATCAACGAACGATCCAAGGCTACTACTCGCTGAGCTCGACGAGCGTGGAGCTCGGAGCCATTCCGTCGGACATTGTGAAGAAGCTCCGTATCTCGAAACACCGGGTCATCTCGGGAACGCTCATCGGGCGATTGGCGGTCTCGACGACGCTGCAAGGACGCGGTGTTGGCGGCATGCTTCTGTTCGACGCGATCAAGCGTGCGTACGTCGCTGCACAACAAGTGGGAAGTGCGCTCATCATCGTTCACGCGCTCGACGAGGACGCGGAGCGATTCTACAAGCCGTACGGTTTTATCGCTTTCGCCGACGTGGCTCAAGGACTGTACCTGCCGACGGCCACCGTCGCGCAGCTTTTCCCGTGACACGTATCACCATCCGGCCGGCGCCGAACCCGCCATCGCGTGAGGAGCGTGAGGAGCGGGAGGCCTAGCCCGTTCGTGCGATTGCGCCGGCCTTCGGCGAATCCTACGCTGCATCATATGATGTGCGATCACGATGTCACAGACGTTCATACCGCCACGGCGAAGACCGAAGGGAAGGCCGATGCGGGGTCGGCCGGGCCCGCCGCGCACGCGGACGCGGAGTACGTACCATGCTGATGCAGGACAGGCACAAGTTCCCGATCACGATTCTGATCTGTGACGACGATGATGGTGACCGACTGCTCATGCAGCAGGCGCTCGAGGGCGCGCACATCGTCAACGAACTCCGATTCGTCGAGGATGGCGGGCAGCTGCTCGACTATCTGCACCAACGCGGCGCGTACGCCGGCGAAACGGGGGCCGCGCCGCGCCCGGGGCTGATTCTGCTCGATCTCGAGATGCTACGGATGGACGGGCGCGAGGTGCTCGAGCGGATCAAGGGCGACCCGGCCCTCGCCGACATCCCCTTGATGATTCTCACGACGTCGCGGCTCGAGGCGGACGTCGTCGAGAGCTATCAGCTCGGAGTGAATGCCTTCGTCACCAAACCGGTGACGTTCTCAGGGTTGCTCGACGCGATGAACGTGCTCGGCCGCTACTGGCTTGAAATCGTCGACGTGTCACCGGTTCGGCCATAAGCGCTTGGCGATGCTTTCGAGGCTAACGTCAGCCAGCCAAACGTCGTCACGCTCCGTCTCGACGGACGTACGCCGCGATCTGCAAGCGACTGTGAAGCGCCAGTTTGTCCATGACGTTCCGCACGTGGCTCTTCACGGTGTGCGCCGCGATGTTGAGCCGCTGCGCGATCTCCTTGTTGCTCAAGCCATCGCCAATCAGCTCGATCACCTCGCGCTCGCGTTTGGTCATGCGCACTTCGTCAATGATCCGGGCGGGTTCGGACGTGTCGACGAACAGTGCGATTTGCGAGAAGAGCGACTGCGTCATGCGGGCCGGCAACACTTTGTCGCCGCCGGCAACGCACCGGATCGTGGCGACGAATTCGTCGAAGGTGGCGTCCTTGAGCATGAAACCGCACACACCTGCATTGACGAACTGCACGATGTCGTCGCTCATCGGGAGTAGATCCATCACGATGATCTTCGCGGACGGAAACCTCTCCGCGAGCGCCGTCGCCACATTCAAGCTGTCATCGTCGGCCAATCCAACGTCGAGGAGCACGACATCCGGCCTCATTTGCTCCATGAACGCCGGGTCGGCGACGGCCGCGGCACCGACGATCAGGTCGGGAACGACGCTCAGCATCCTGGCCAATGCGTCACGCACCAGTCGATTGTCGTCGACGACCGCCACCCTAATCGTGCGATCGCCACCAGGAGAAATCATCGACGTCATCAGCCACCTTGTACAGCGTACAACCACCGTGTGCGCGGATCCGAACACCAAAGATACACCGGCCCCAACTTGCCGGCCAGTTGCCGTTCCGCGCCCCGCAGCGGTGTCTTACTTTGCGGCCACGAGCCCTTTCGTCAGCCTGAACGTGATCGGCGTACCGGCGGGCACGACAATGTCCCGGTAGGCATACCGCACCGCCACCGCTGTTCCCGCGACGGCGCCGACTGCTCCGCCTACTACGGTGCTCTTGGTGTTCTTGCCGATCAATCGCCCCGCAAGCGCGCCGATGGCCGTGCCCGCGCCGATCCGCTCGGCCTCGTCCTTCGTGATGCCGCGGCCGATCATCTGATGCGCGACCGGATCGAGACGGGCAGTGATGGGAACGATCCGGCCGTCGATGGTGACCGAAGTGACGACGAGCGACAGTCGCCCATCCGGCTGATTCTGGTCGTTGCCGGGATCAATGTGGTCGACGGTGAGCGTGACGTTCGAACCTGCGGGAACGACGACGCGACCCCGCGAATCCTTCATCTCGGAGCCGATGACGGCCCGCATTACGTCACCCGAATGGTTGATGCGCGAGGACAACGCATCCTGAGTCGTGGCGTCGATCCGCGTTCCGGCCGCGAGAGTCCGCGCGGTGGAACTCGCGGTGGAACTCGCGTTGGAACTCGCGCTCCTTGCACGGCTCCCCTCGGTCGAACTCGCGCTCTTCGCCCGAGTCCCCGCCGTGGGACTCGCGCTGCTTGCCCGAGTTCCTTCGGTGAGACTCTCAGTCCCTGCCAGGCTCCCCGCGCTCGCACCCTGTTGCGTCACTTCCTTCGCGGCGCCGGTGCTGCACGCAACGGCCGCTAACGCCAACATACTCGTCCGAATGGATTTCAACATGTTGTTCCGCCGCGCGGACAAAACAGTGTGATTGGTCACTTCAAGTAGTTCCACAGGCCAACGAGCCCGACGAGGCCGCCGCCGACCATGATGATCGTTCCCGCTTGGCCGCCGATCAGCGCCCCCACGATCAACCCCGCGCCGCCCACGATCATCATTGCGGGGCTGCGAGAGCCTGCGGACGATTCAACCGCTCGAGACACGGCCGCCGTGGGAACAAGCTGCCGCGCATCGGGCTGTGTGCGCGTCCAGGCTGGAGCCAAGAATACGGTGCGCTCGATCGACGGTGCATTCGTGAGTTCGATCGACGGCGTGGAAGGACTTGGCGGAGCGGAAACGACGCGCACGTTGCTCCCAGTGGTGTCCTGCGTCGCGCTTTGAGCGGCGAGTGGCGCCCAATTCGCCGTGGCGGAGAGGGCGACCAGGGAGGTGATGACGAGACGATGGAGCAACATGAGAATCCCTCCGGGATTCGAGAAGTCGTACCCAGCAGTCAGGTTACGAACTGGAGAGTACCCGACACGGCATCGCGCAACCATCGCCCCACTGGGTGATCTTTCACCTACTCCAATCGTGCGATGACGCGTTGGCCCGCGGCGCGGCGCGAAGGGGTGGGTGACGGCGTCGTCACCCACCCCTTCGCACATCCCGTAGCACGATTGGTTAATGCCAGTTCATGCCGAGACGCATCGTCATCGCAGATGAACGGCGACTACGGCTTGACGATCACGTCAGGCGTCATGAGCAGACGGAAGACCACGCGGCGGTTGGATGCCTCGCCGGCGGCACCCGACGAGTTCGGAAGTTGGGCTCGCTCGCCCTTTGACTCGAGCAGCACACGGCCCGCGTCGATGCCCTGCGCCACGATGTACGCCCGCGTCGCCTCGGCGCGCCGCTCGCCGAGCGCCATGTTGTACGCGTCAGTTCCCTTGATGTCCGTGTACCCGACCATCACGATCGTCATCGCCGGGTTCGCGCGGAACACCGGAATCTTGTCGTCCAGAATCACCTTTGCCGAATCGGCAAGCACGGCCTTGTCGAACGCGAAGTGAATCGCGGCCTGCATCGTTTCCATCGACCGCGCCGTCGTGGTCGGCGCCGCGACGTGGGGTGAATTGTTTCGCAGCGAGTCGCGCAGTGAACGCAGGGCGGCCTCGCGGTCGCGCAAGCGACGGGTCTCACCAGCACTCACGGAATCCTCGTGCACCATCATCGGCGCGGCGTCGGCCGTCACCGTGCGCGTCTCGACGCGGGTGATCGTCTCGCGCGACGGCCGACGATAGAGACTCAGGCCCACGCGAACGCTGCGATACGTCTTCCACTTCTCGTTGGCCAACCAGTCGTACACGCCATCGACGCGCAATGCCGCGTTGTTGCTCAAGGCGAGCTTGACGCCGGCCAGTCCGTCGACTCCGTAGCTGTGCATGAAATTCGTTTCCGTGGAGACGGCGCCGCCGACCCCAAGCAGGAGCGAGAATCGACCCGCCTTCACCGGTACGGCGACGATCCGGCTGGACAACAAGCCCACGTTGACGTCGAGCAGGCCGTTGGGGCGCGTGGCGCGCATCTCGGCGTCCTCGAACTCGAGCGACCAGCGCGGATCGAGAAACGCGCCGACCCGGCCGCCGCCGCCAAACCCGGTCTTCAGGCTCAGACTGTTGTCGAACGACGCGCCGCTGCCGAACGCGCCAAACTCGATCGTGCCTCGCTGCTGTGCCATGGCCGGCACCGCGAACAGCAACGCCGCAAGGCTCACGGCCGGAATCTTATGAATCGTATATGACATGTGAATTTCTCTGTCGAATGTGATTGCGTCGGGGCGGTGGCCGCGGTGGAGACCGCCCGGTCTCCACCGCGGCGTCGCACGAACGTTATGGCAGTGTGATGACGCTGCCCGTTCCGGCCGAGACCGCACCGTTCCGCGCCAGCGCTCGGCCTTCGAGGGTCGTTCCGGTCACCAGCGTGACCGAGGTGAGCGCAAGGATGTTCCCCTTGAACGAAGACGCCGTACCGAGCGTGGCGGAGCTGCCCACCTGCCAGTACACGTTCTTCGCCTGCGCGCCATTGATCAGCACCACGCTACCCGCAACGGTCAACGAGCTCGTGGCCTGGAAGAGGAACGTGGCATTCGGATCGCCGCCGCCGTCCAAGGTGAGGGGGCCCGTCACGCCCAGCGCGCCGCCGCAGTAGACGCCGGCGCCCATGGTCGTTCCACCGAGGTCGGTGGTGATCGCCGTGCCGCACGCCTTGCCGGCCGCGATGTTGTACGCCGCCGTGAGCGCCACCTGATCGGCGATCGCGGTTGCATCGTTCAGGTGGGTCACGCCGGTGATCGTGCAGGGTCCGGTGATCGTGCTCCCCGGGCTGATGCTGACGTTGGCGTTGATCGTCGACGCCGAGCCAGTGCAGGAAACCGCGGTGCCCGCCATGATGCCATTGACTGCGGCGCTTCCCAGATCGATGAACGGCGAGGCCGGGATCGAGTTGATGGTGACAGTGGCAAAGCCAGTCTGGCCGCCGCCGGTGGCGCGAATTGTATTGGTGAACGTGCCTGTCGCGTTGCCGGCAGTGAACACGCCGGAACTCGCGTTGATCGACCCGCCGCCTGCGACGACTGCCCACGTCGGCGACAGCGGAAGAACATTGCCGCTGCCGTCACGTGCCACGGCAGCGAACTGCTGGGTCCCGCTGGTCAGCATGACTGCGGGGTTTGGTGTCACGGTGATTGTTGCGACTACCGGCGCTACCGTCACGACGACCGTGGCGTTGCCCTTGATCGAGCTGTTGCTCGCCTGAATCGTGTTCGTGAACGTGCCCGCGCTGGCGCCGGCAGTGAACAATCCGGTGCCGCTGATCGAGCCGCCGTTCGCCACGACCGACCAGGTCGGCGTGAACTGAACGGCATTCCCGGCGGCGTCCTTGCCGACTGCGACGAACTGCTGCGTGCCGCCTTGTAAGACCGAATCCGGATTCGGCGTTACGACGATCGTGGCGAGCGGCCCGACCGTGACGACGATGGTCGCCGTCGCAGTCTTGCTGCCGCTCGTCGCCATGACGGTGCTCGCGTAGGTCCCTGGAACGGTGCCGGCGGTGAACAACCCGGCCGCGCTGATCGTGCCGCCGCCGCTCACGACCGACCACACGGGCGAGATGGCGACCTTGGCGTCGGCGAAGTCAGTGCCTACCGCGGTGAATTGCTGTGTGGCGTTGACTTGTAGGCTTTGCGGATTTGGCGAAACGACGATCGCCGACAACGTTCCGGCGTCGCTGATGCCGTGCACATCGCACGATTGCGTCGTCACCGCAGCCAGGCCGAGGCCTGTGATCAGCAGTGCACGTTTTGTGAATCGATACATACTCTTCTCCAAACCTGTGTGCGTGTGAACGGGATGTTGAGTTCACTGAGGTTAGTGAACGTCATTGCCAGTTCCCATGACACGAACGGCTGAAAGAAGACGTACTCCTTGTGACGGGGATGGTCTCTAATCGCCAGCGAGCGCCAAGGACTTCTCAGGGGCACGTCCTATGCGCCGACGGCTGGCGCACCCAGAGAAATCGCGGCAACCTGGGTGGCATTTACTACCATAGTACCATCGCACCAACATCGGCCGCATCGACTTGCTCCCGCTGTACTCGAACAATGCGCAGGACAATCTGTGAACCCGCGATAGTGACACAAGACGATCAGTGAGTGCGTACCCGGAATCCCCGGCATTCACTACATTGACTTTCTGAGCCGATTGCCCCAAACGAATTCAGGTCGCATCCTAATCCTGCAAGAGCATCTCGTGATGACCGCGTTTCGACCAGTCATCCGCTCACTCGCTCGCACGCCCCTCTTCACGGCAGCCGCGGTCCTCACGCTCGGCTTAGGCATCGGTGCAACCGCCGCGGCCTTCAGCGTCGTGAACGCCGTGCTGCTTCGGCCGCTGCCATACGGAAATGCCGATCGCCTCGTCGTGCTCCGGCAATCGCTGATTGGCATCGGCATTCCCGATGCCGGCCTGTCGCTCGGCACCTTCTATCATTACCGACACACCAGCCACAAGCTCGCCTTGATCGCGGCGTACGTGCCGCTGTCGCTCAATCTCGCCGACGTGAACGGAAGCACCGAAGCGGAGCGTGTCAGCGCCGCGGACGTCTCGGCGAACATGATGACCACGCTCGGCGTGTCGCCGGCGCGCGGGCGCGGCTTCGTCTCGGCAGATGAGCGGCCGAACACGCACGTTGCGTTGATCAGCGACGATCTGTGGCGCCGCCGATACGGCGCGGATAAGAACATTCTCGACCGGGACGCGCGGATCAACGGCGAGACCTATCGCATCATCGGCGTGATGCCGCCCGGATTCCACTCGCCCGTCTCCACGACGCAGCTCTGGCGGCCGCTGCAGCTCGACTCGCTGACGCCGCACGCCGGCAGCTTCAACCTCGGCGGCATCGCCCAACTCGCGCCTGGCGCGACGGCCGAAGCCGCACAAGCGGAGCTCAACAAGCTGCTGCTGAGACTGCCGGAGTCGTTCCCGGATCTCTTTCCGACGCTCCCGACCACCCAGTTGCTCGCTCAGTCCAAGGCCGCCGCGGTGCTCGGCATCGCGTTCGCGATCGCCGTGACAGCGATGCTGGTGCGCTACGGGCCATCGAATTTCCCGCGGCTCGCGTCGGTGCACATCGATGCGGTGACGGCCGCGTTCACGGTGCTCGTCTCCGTTGTACCCGTTCACCATGGCGAGCGCAGGCTATTTCCGCGCGATGCACATCACGCTGCTCGCCGGCCGGCTCTTCACGGGCGCCTCTGATCCGACCGACGCGAACAACGTGATCGTGAGCCGCGCGTTTGCGGAGAAGTACTGGAACGATCCCACCGGCCGCGCGGCGATCGGGCAGCGGGTGCGGGTGCTCGCCAACCGCTGGTCGTCCATCATCGGCGTCGTCGAGAGCGTGCGCGATACGTCGGTCGAGGCACCCGCAATCGGTCAGACGTATCTGCCGCTCAGCATCGCCGACCCGTCGGTGCCGGACTCACTTGCACCGTTCACACCGCCCGTGGCGAGCTTCGTGCTGCGCACGCGCGGCGATCCGGCTGCGCTGTCCGCGTCGGTGCGACGTGAGATTCGAGCGATGGATGCGAGCGTGCCGGTGTACGGTCTCGAACCGCTCACCGAGGCGCTGAGCCGTGCGACCGCGCGCACGCGCTTCGTGCTCCTGACGCTCGCGGCGGCTGCCGCGATCACGTTGGTCCTCGGCGCGATCGGACTGTACGGTGTGATCGCCTACGTCGTCTCGCTGCGCACGCGGGAGTTGGGGCTCAGGCTGGCACTCGGCGCCGCGCCGCTTGGTGTGCTCGGACTGGTTCTGCGCGAGGGGATGCTGCTCGCACTGATCGGTGTCGTCGCGGGCGTGGCCAGTGCCGTGCCTGCCCGGCGCGCGTCGCGCATTGATCCCCTGGAGGCGCTCCGGGCGGAGTGACGAGCGACATCCATGCTTCCAAGCTGGACGTCACGGGTTCGAGTCCGGTCGTGCGCTCTTCCTGAAGAGTCTTCGTGGAAATGAGTGGGCGAATTGATGGTTCCTGGGGCTGTGGAAAAGCCGGAGGTTCAGTCGAGCGCCTCGGCCCCCAGCCGCTTGAGGACGTTGAGGTACTTGAGGGCGATCCCGCTGGGCTTGTTGGCTCCTGATTCCCACTTCGCCACCGTGCTCGGGCTGACGTAGATCCGACGCGCGAAGATCGGCTGGCTCATGTTGAGACTCTCGCGAAGCGCCTTGATGTTGCGGGCGGAGATCTCCTTCGGGGGTTCGATGCAGAGCTCATCGTACTCGCGCATCGTCTGCTTGCCGATCGCTCCGATCGAGTGGAGGTCCGATGCACTGGAGTGGATCGCCTCGAAAAGGTCGCCCTTGTATCTGCGTGCCGTCTTCTCCGCGACCCCACGAGGCTTCGCTACGTCGCCGTTGGCCTTACGCGCTTTGAGGCCGCGGACCTTGCCACCCGCGGCCCCGGCAACCTTCGCACCAGTCCTCC
This sequence comes from uncultured Gemmatimonadaceae bacterium, assembly GCA_963817955.1. Classification (GTDB taxonomy): domain Bacteria; phylum Gemmatimonadota; class Gemmatimonadetes; order Gemmatimonadales; family Gemmatimonadaceae; genus JAQBQB01. Next base: position 102,206 of record CAWFQK010000002.1, on the reverse strand, counting down.
TGGTGTTCCTGCTAACGTTTGTCGCTTTCGCCATTGATGAAGACTCGTGGACTAGGTGCAGCCGCAAGTTTGGCCATGCGCGAAGTATAGCAGCCAATGCTACCCCTGTCGAAGTCGCGATGTTCGCCGCGCCAACTCCGCTGATCGGAGAGCCATCCAGTCGGATCCTGGTGTGGTACATAATCTGCGTGCGCGGCAAGCGACTTCATGCGATACCCACCTACTTCATGCGAGACCCCCATGCTCAACTCAGTGAGCGGACACATGCGTTGCCCATCTGTAACAGCCGCGGTCGTCATTTGTCTCGTCGTTGGCGGCTGTAAAGGTGGCGGTGAGAAGGCACCCTCCGGTGGCAGCACAGCAGCGGAGCCACCGGTCGCGTCCGCTCCGGTCGTAGGCGCGGCGGCCGCCGGACTCCCGAGTCCTACGCCCGGTGCCGCGCCTACGGGCGTAGCTGCGGCGGCGCTTGCGGAAGGCGATAGCATATTTCACGGACTCGCGGCCGGCGGGCTGTGTCAGACGTGTCATGGTCCGGACGCGAACGGCGGACCGCTCGCGCCGTCGCTCGTGAGTGGCAAGTGGCTGACCGGCGACGGCTCCTACGATTTCATACAGCAGCGTGTCACGACTGGAATGCCGACGCCGACGCCGCCTTACACCGCCCCTATGCTGCCCAAGGGTGGCGCAAGTTTGACGGCAGACCAGGTCAAGTCTGTCGCCGCGTACGTGTACTCGATCAGTCGCGCGAAGACTCGCTGAGAGCCTTTCGCCACGCGACTGAAGTGGGGTTCCGGCGACTTTGTTTCGGCGTAGTATCTTCCGAGTCTCTCCCTGCTACGTGAACGAAACAAAGGCCGGCCCCCACGGCCGTGCCGCATCCAATGAGGCCGGCCGACATGCGTACCCTCGTCGCCCTCTCTCTCGTTTCGCTGGTCGCCGTTGCGCCGCTGTCCGGACCCGACGTCACCCATGAGGACAAGCACATCGTCGAAGGCCATACCGTCGAGCAGGTCAAGGCGATGGTCGAAGGCACTGTGCACTTCTATGGATGGATGTCGGGTCCGCAGGGGGCCGGAAACAGGGCCGATGGTATCTACGCGGACGTCCCTGCGACGGTCGACGAGTCGTTCGATTTCAACCTGTTCTTCGCGTCATTCGATCGCGGTCTGGCAGGCAAAGCGTTCAACCTGACTGCGCAGGAACACACCGACGCTGGCATCGCTTCGATGCAGCGGCAGGGATGGGCCGATGCCGTCCGGGAATTTTCCGTCGCCAATCAGATGCAGCCGACTGCTCAGAGAATGGCGATGCTGGCGGAGGTGTACTACGACCAGTCGGACTACCCGAATGCAACGGTCTGGGCGCGGAAGGCTATCGCTGCCGATCCGGCTCTCTGGCTCTCGCACGACGTGCTCGGCGTGGTGCTCGGTCGCGACGACGCGGTTGCAGGGGAAAAGGAACTGCTCGAGGCGATTCGTCTGAACGCCGCGTACGGTGGCGCACGCGAGCACTACGGCGATCTGCTGCTGGCCCAGCACAAAACGGCAGCGGCCAAGGTGGAGTACGCCGAGGCCCTTCGCCTCGATGGGACATTGCAGGCAGAGATTGCGGACTCCTACAAGCAAGCGGCCGAGCGGGCGAAAAAGACGGACGAGGCGACCGAGGAATATGCGGAGGCTGCCCGCCTCGACCCGAAGCTGGCCGGACAGATTGCGGCGGCGTACCGTGGCCTTGGGGAATGGGCTATACGGCGCGACCTGAACCTGGAGGGAGCGAAGGCGGAGTACGCGGCTGCACTGCAACTGGATGCGAATGACTACGCGTCGCACGACGGGTTGGGTAGGATCCTGCGCGCGGAAGGCAAACCCGCGGAAGCTGAGGTGGAATTCAACACAGCGCTGCGACTCCAGCCAAATGACGGCGACGCCATTTGCGCGATTGGCCTCATACGGCTCGCGTCAGGCGGAAACCCGAAGGACGCGCTCAAGACAGCAGAGCGCGGCACGAACGCCGCCAAGAATTATTCATTGTCAATGTTGTATTACCAGGAACTCTCGGACGCTGGTAACGGACCGGCGATGAATCATCTGGGTTGGGTGTACCAAAATGGAGAGGGTGTCACCAGGGACTATGCACAGGCAGTGCAGTGGTACCGCAAAGCGGCCGAAATCGGGAACACCGTCTCGATGCTCAACATCGGATCGCTTTACGAGAACGGCGAGGGAGTCACCAAGGACGACGTACAGGCCGTAGCATGGTACAGGAAGGCTGCCGATGCAGGAGATGCGAAAGGGATGTACAACCTTGGTGTGATGTATGAAGCTGGGCAGGGCGTTACGAAGGACATTGACCAGGCGGTGTCGTGGTATCGAAAGGGGGCGGCGGCCGGCAACGAAGCGGCCAAGACGAACCTGGCGCGATTGACAGGGAAGACCGTCGCGCCCCCCGACTGCTGAGCCGCCGATGAGCGCGCGCGATCTCACCGCCTTGATTCACCTCGCCGGCTTCGCCACCGGCATCATTCTGTACGTGATGCTGGCGGTGATGACGCGCCGGCGTCTGAGCTATGTGCTCGGGAGCGGTAAACAGAGTCGCGCCGATCGCCTTCCGCTTTTCACCGCGCTGCTCGGTACGGTCTGGAACGCGGGCGCCATGTTCGTCTATGCGGTTCGCGATTTCGGCTGGGGCGAGCCGTTGCCGTGGGTCGGTGCCATCGCTTATACGGCGCTCGGTTTTCTTCCCGCCGTCGTCGTGCACTCCACTCGCAATCGCGCCGCGACACGCGAACATGCATGGCTCGTGTCCGTTGCCTACGCGGGAAGCGCGACCGCCGGAGTGCTCAATGCTGTTGCCGCCGCGCATGGCGAACTGCTCTCGTCCGTCGGCCTGCTTCTCCTTACGCTCACGTACGCGCTGGTCCTCGCGGCTCTTGCCGTGATCGAACGAGGCAAGCCGGGCTTTCCACGCACCATCACGGCCATAGCCCTTGCCGCATTTGCGGTGTCCGCGCTCCACTTGAGTCGCCATCCTGGACTCGTCGACACGGACCCGTGGCCAATGGAGTTGGTCGGCCACCACGCGTCGCTTCCGCTCGTGCTCGCGATTCTCTACCAGGACTATCGATTTGCGTTCGCCGATCTCTTCCTGAAGCGCGCCCTTGCGATCGTCGCACTCGTTGCCATCGTCGCACTGTTGTATGCTACCGTCGTGGCGCCACTCGTCGACCCGCATGCGATCGCGTCCCGCATCGCGGATCGCGACTCGTACCTCGTCACCACAGGTGTCCTGCTTGGGGTGTGGACCGCTACCGCATTGGCGTTTCCCTGGATTCAGCGACGCGTGTTCACTTTCGTCGACCGCGTGGTCCTTCAGCGTGCGGACTATCGCCAATTGCGTGCGACGCTGGTGGGCCGTCTGTCCGACACCGGGTCTGTCGACGAGGTGCTCGGGGCAGCGTGCGACATGCTGGCATCGGCATTCGGTGCATCGAAGGTGACGTGGCGACCACTGGACGATGGTGCTGTCGCCCAACATCCCGAGATCACTCTCGATGCACGTCGATGCCGTGCAACCGTCACGATTCCCACGGCAGCCGAACAGGCCTATCAGGTGGAGATCGACGAATTGCAGGGCGGACGGACGTTCCTGTCCGACGATCTGGCAATGATCGAGCACGTCGCGGCGACGGTGGGACGACGTCTCGACGGAATCCGAGTCGAAGCCGAGCGTCGCGAGCGAGTGCGGCATGACGACGAGATGCGCCGGCAGGCGACCGAAGCCGAACTGAGCGCGCTGCGCGCACAACTCAATCCCCATTTTCTCTTCAATGCGCTCAATACGCTCGGGCACCTGATGCGTGCCGATCCAGAGCGGGCCGTCGCCACGCTCTATCGATTGACTGGACTTCTCCGTGCGGTGCTCCGGCGAACGAACGGTCAATTTGTGTCGCTGCGGGAGGAATTGGAGATCGTCGAAGCGTACCTGGCGATTGAACGCGAACGATTTCAGGAACGGCTCGACGTGATCATCGATGTGCCCGACGACCTTCGTTGCGCACGACTGCCGCCGCTCTTGCTCCAGCCGCTCGTCGAAAACGCTGTGAAGCACGGCATCGCCCCGCTTCGGCGCGGTGGTGCAGTACGCGTATTCGCGGAACGCGATGTCGTGCCGGGCGACGAGCTGGGATACCTGAGAATCCTCGTCGAGGACACGGGCGTCGGCATGGGCGCCGCGTCATCCGATCCGGGCGCGGGAGTCGGATTGAGGAGCGTGAGCGATCGCCTCCGGCATTACTACGGCGCCGCCGCGGCGTTCACGGTGCGTGAGACGGCGGGCGGCGGCACCACGGTGGAAGTGTGCCTGCCGTGGACAGATCGTACGGGCGCGGTATCCGTTTGAAGAATCAGGTCTGACCATTCATTGGCCCTACTGGCACTGTCGACCGTCCGAAGCGACCATTCGTTAGTGGCCGGAGGCGCTCGCCGTAGAAGTGCCTATCCTCCGGGGCATGCCACCCACCCCGGCAACCAGGATGAGTCGTATTCGAGTCATCGTCGCTGACGACGAGCGCCCCGCGCGCGCGTTCTTGAGCAACTTGTTGAGCGAGTTCGAGGGCGTGGAGCTCGTTGGTGAGGCGGGGAGTGGTGCGGAGGCGGTGGAGCTCATCGAGTCCGTCATGCCCGACCTCGCCCTGCTCGATCTCCAGATGCCCGAACTGGACGGGCTCGGCGTCGTTCGCCTCGTTCGGCGAGAGAAGATGCCGCTCGTCGCGTTCGTCACGGCCTACGACGAATACGCCGTGCGCGCATTCGAGCTGAATGCTGTCGACTATTTGCTCAAGCCGGTTGAACCGGCGCGTCTTCGCGCCACGATCAATCGTGCGATCGAACGCCTCGAGCGCGCCGACTTGCGTCCTGGTGACGTCGATCGGGTTCGCGCCGCGACGAGCGACTACGCGTTGATGCAGCCGCCGAGCTTCCTGCGACGGATACCGGTCCGGAAGAAGGACGACATCTTCCTCGTGCCGGTCGATCAGATCGTCTCGGTCGCCGCGGACGGTGAGCTGCTTCATCTCACCACCAGAGCGGGTGATCGGCACACGATCACGTACCGACTCAAGGACCTCGAGGCGCGACTCGATCCGGCGCAGTTCGTCCGCATCTCCCGCGGCACGCTGCTCAATCTCGCGATGATCCAGAAGGTCACGCCGATGCCGGGCGGAACATACGTCGCGGTGCTGCAGAACGGCTCGCAACATCAGGTGAGCCGTATCAGGGGAAGGGTCTTGCGGGAGCAATTGCTTCGTTTGTAGTCGTGCGCGCCGCGAATGACGCCGTCCGGGAGACGCGCTACATTATCGCATATGCAACGCCGACTGTGGCAGCGAATCGTGACCGGCCTGGTCGGGCCATGTTTCCTGATGGCGAGCATGAGCGTCATGCCGTCGGATGGGTGCCCCATGCGCACCATGGGGTCCGCGATGCTGATGGACGGCATGGCGGCGATGGCGGGGATGCCCGCGGTGAGCGGACACGATGATGCGAGTGCACCCGGCGGGCACGGGCCCCCACCCGCCGATCATGGATCGCATCAGTGCTGCTGCCCGTGTTGCGGGAGCATCCCGGTCGGAGTAGATGTTGCCCGGTCGCCGACGCTTCCGGTGGCGCCCGAGATCACCGTGGTGGCGCTTGCCGCGCCAGCGACGCATGGCCTTCGGCCAGCAGCTCCGGACGTCATCCTTCCCTACCCGAACGGTCCTCCACCACTCCACGTCTGAGCAGGACCGCGCCGCCGCTGCCGCCACGCGGAGGCCGCGGACGGATGGCGTGCCACCAGGCCGCCGTCGCCGGTGGAGTGCGACATGCCTCCACCGTACCCTCGACGTGGAGACGTTCTCACAATGCGTATGATCTCTTGGATCGCGCTCGCCATCGGCTGCGTGGCGTTGCCGTTCTCGTTGCCCGCGCAGGACACCACGCACGTCCGACCCGATACGGCCAAGCGTGATACGCTGCGGAAGGCGGCGCGCCTCAATCAGGTGACCATCACCGCGACGCCGGTGGAGCGCAGTGAACCCCTCACGGTGGCGCATATCGACACCTTGAATCTGGCAAGGACGCCGGCCAATTCACCCTGGGAGCTGTTCCGCCAAGCTGCAGGGCTCGAGGTGCACGAGCAGGGGCAGGGGCCCGGATTCGCCTCCGACCTGTCAATCAGAGGGTTCAGCTCGGATCATTCGACTGATCTCGCGCTCTACATCGACGGTGTTCCGAACAACGAGTCGGTGAACGGGCACTCGGAAGGATACAACGATCTGAACCTGCTCTTTCCGCAGATCATCACCGGCATCGACGTGCTCAAAGGGCCCACGAGCGCACTGTACGGCAACTTCGCGTTCGGGGGAGTGATGAACGTGCGCACGCTGGATCGGTACGACGGTGGGGAGCTCTCCGGTGGCGGCGGGTCGTTCGGGAACGGCCACGGGTATGCCATTACGGGTTTCGATCACGGCACCTCGGGCGGAGTCCTCGCCATCCAGGGATTTCGCGAAGATGGATGGCGACCGAACTCGGAGAACCAGTACGGCCATCTGCATGCGGCGACCGTGCACGACCTCAGCCAAAACACGACGATCGACGCTGCCGCTGACGGGTATCTCACGTCGTATCGCTCCCCGGGGTTTCTCGACACCACGCTCTACAACGCGGGCCACTACAACTTCGTCTCGAATTTCAATGACGAGGGCTTCAAGCGTCATGCCCAGGAACGCGTGAGCATTCGCTCGTTCATCGGCTCGTCGTTGGAGTGGCGCACGACTGTGTACGCGCAGCAGGGATTCTGGCAATTCTGGCTGAGCACTCCGCCCGGGCTCGGCGGGCTCACCGAAGGCACGGGGGCTGAAACCCGGGAGTACGACAGCCGCTCCGGGGTAGGCGCAACGACAGCGATGACGTACGCGGCATCCGGGGTGGACATCACCATCGGTGCCGACACGCGCTTCAGCCGAGCGACGTATCAGAACTACGCCGAAGCCTCCACCGGCTTCCATGTGGATTCGGTGCCGCTGGCGCTCGCGCTGCCCGCGCGCCAACTCTCGGGCGGCATCTACCTTCAATCCGGCTTCGACGTCAGCCGCTTCGTGCGCATCGATCTCGGGGGCCGAGTGGACCAACTCTCGACCGCCGTGCGACAACCGGTCACCGACACCAGCGGCAATCTGGTAGTCAACCGGCTCTACGACAGCCAGCACAGCAAGGGCATCTTCTCGCCGAAGATCGGTGTCATGGTTCGGCCCTTCGGCGCCATCGGTCAGGCCGGGGTCGGGCTGTTCGCGAACGTCTCCCGTGGGTTTCGGCAAACCGATGGCGTCATCACCGATCCCACGCTGCCGTTCATCACCGTATGGGATTATGAGACAGGTGTGAAGCTCGACGAGGGCCGTCTCTCGATGGATGCATCGCTCTTTCGCATGGACGTATCGAACGAGCAGAGCTTTGATCCCGCGCTCAACACGGTCGTGGGCGGCGGACAGAGCCGGCGCGACGGACTCGACGTTTCGGCGCATGCCGAAATTGCACGCGGTGTCAAGGCGACAACCGACTTCACGATCCTTCATGGGTTCTACACGAACTTCGTGGACCCCAACGACGGAAATGACTACACGGGCGTCCCGATCTTCAATACGTCGAAGTATGTCGGCACCGCGCTGATCGACATCAACGTTCCGCACGCGCGTTGGTTCGGTCAGCTTGGCGGCAACTTTCAGGGCCCGTACACTCCGTTTGAAGAGCCGGGAATCACCCGTTCGGCCTACCTCCTGGTGAATATCACAGCCGGCCTCACTCTGCGGCCGAAGACCGACGTCATGATTAGCGCGCGAAACCTGTTCAATACCACCTATCGCGAGCTGGAATCAGGCGGCCAGGCGTCGCCTGGACAGGGGCGAACGATCTACGCCGAGCTGCGGTACAAGGCGTGGTGAGCGCGGCAGCGACCTGTTGAGCCCATCAACCATTCGTTGGCGACATACGACCAACCGCGCGCCCTGAGTGACTGCACGTTGAAATCATCCGCGCTCGCGTCACGGGCCTGCGTAGCATAGGTCATCGGCCGACCAAGGAGTCGGTTCGTCAAATCCGACCGACCTCAAGGACACCAATGACTCATCGATTGTCGATGCGCCGAGTTGTCGCCGTGCTGGCGATTCTCGGCCCGTTTCCTGTCGCGCAGGCGGCGCGTGCACCGTTGACCGCATCGGTTCGAGCGGTTGCGATATACGCGAACGCCAACGTAACCGGAACCGTCACCGACAGCACGACCGGACAACCACTCCAGTCGGCGGAGGTGAGCCTCACGAGCACGCGGGGAAACGTCGTGAGCAACACCGTGACGAACACCTTCGGCCAGTTTACGATCCATAACGTCGCACCGGGGAGCTACACGCTGAGCGTGCATATGCTCGGTTTCCGGCCAATGAGTCGGCCAGTAACGATCGGGGCCAGCACGACGACGCAATCGATGAATTTCGCGATGTCACCGATCGGGCTGAATCTGGAAGCAATGCACGTCACGGCGACAGCGGCGATCGCGGTGGACACACGCACCGGTGATCAAGTCTTCAAGCAGAACGACTATCACGGCGCGCCGACGAACACGACCTCGCAGATCCTTCAGGAGTCCATCGCCGGCGCTGCGCGCGCGCCTACCGGAGAAGTGCACATTCGCGGGCAGCACGCCGAGTATACGTACTACATCGACGGCGTCCCGGTGCCCCCAGGCATCTCGGGATCGCTCAACGAGCTATTCGATCCGGAAGTCGTCAAGCAGATCAATTTCCAGACTGGCGGGTGGGACGCCGAATATGGCGGCCGCATTGCGGCGGTCGTGAACGTCACGACAAAGATTCCGTCGGGCGGCTTCCACGGGAGCGCGAGCACTTTCGCCGGAACGTTTCAGAGCGGCACGACCGTCGGTCCCACGGGCTTCAACGGGCAGTCACTGACCGCGAGCACGAATTCAGGGCCGTGGGGCTTCTTCGTGTCGGGCGCGCGCCAGTCCAGCGACATGCGGCTCGATCCGGTGGTATTCGACACCACGGGCGATCGCATCGTCAATTTCCATAACAATGGCACGGACTATTACGGATTCGGGAAAGTGCAGTATGCGCCGAGCGTGAACGACGTATTCGCGCTCGACATGAACACGTCACAGACGAACTTTGCCGTGCCGTTCGACTCGTCTGGCGGCACATTCCAGAACGATCATCAGAAGGATCAGAACAGCTTCATCAACCTCGGGTGGCACCATCAAAGCACGACGAACGCGGAAGGCCGCGCCGCGTCGGAGCTGTTCGCGGGCTTCTTCTATCGGAACGCGAGCCTTCACTACAACCCTGATCCAAAGGATCAGCCGCAGTTCGTGTTCTACCCGGACGTGAAGGATACCTTCAGCATCGCGGAGAACCGGAACGCCAACATCTATGGCGTGAAGCTGGACTACTCGATCCGCCCGGCAAACGAGCTCGAATTCAAGTTCGGCACCCTGGCATCTCAGACATCGGGGCATGAGGATTTCTCGACGTTCAACAGCATGGGCGTGGTGGGGCCACAATCGAACTCGGGCCTGAGCGGCCACGACGTCGGCGCGTACGCTCAGACGGCGTGGTCGCCCGCGAAATGGGCCGAGATCCGCACTGGCGTGCGATACGATACCCATCAGGCTCCGAACGAATCGGCGCAGTCGCAGGTCAGTCCGCGATTCCGGCTGAATCTCTACCCTTCGACGTCGACGACGGTCTACGGCTACTATGGTCGGCTGTTCATGCCGACGAACATCGAAGACCTACGTGCCATCACGAGCGCGGCGCAGGGCGGGGAAGTGAATCAAGGTACTGTGCCCGAGCGCGATCATTTCTTCGAGGCCGGCCTCATTCAGCGCTTTCCATCGAGTGGGTTTGTCACGAAGCTCTCAGTCTACCACAAGCGGAGCGATCCGGGGATCGACGATAACACCGTGCCGGGGTCGAACATCGTGACCGACGTGAACATCACGCACATTCAAATCACCGGGCTGGAGAGCGTGATCGAGTACCGGCCGAACGGTCCGGTGAGCGGGTACATCAATGCGGCGCTCAACCATGCCTACGGGTTCGGCAACGTCACCGGCGGGTTCTTCCCTGACGCACCACCGTCGTCGCCGTTCTTTGATCTCGATCACGACCAGCGGCTCTCCATCGTTGGCAACCTGACGTATTCGCCGAACCGGTTTTACGTCAGCGGCACGACGACGTACGGCTCCGGCCTCACGAACGGCAAGGACCCAGCGGAGTGTGGCTGCGAGTACGGAACCGGTCTGTTCGACTTCAACGCAGGCACGCATGTGCCGCCGAGCATGATCTTCAACGCGTCGGCGGGCTATACGTTCATCCTCCGCGGCTCGGTATTCCAGCCGGAAGTGTACGTCGACAACGTGCTTAATAAGAAGTACTTGTTGAAGGGCGCGTTCTTCAGTGGCGCGTCGGTCGGTCGGCCGCGGAGCATTCAACTGCGGCTCAAGGCGTCGTTCTAAGAGGTCGGGAAGGCACGCCAATGCGTCCGCGCGGGTGCGCGCGCGTGCCGATCGCGATGCGGCTGCTCTTCGCCGGACTCGGCGTTACGATCGTGTGCGCGCTTGCGGCTGAGGTGGATCACGAGCTCAGCGATGTGCCACAGTGGACGGAAGATCTCGACGCGGCCGACGTCGAGCGGCGCGTCGCTGCGCTCGATCGATACAGCCTGGGAACGTCCGACTGGCCGCAGCCCGTGCCGTGCGCGGCACTCTCGCGGCGCATGCGAGATACCGCAGTCCGGGCGAGCGCTCTACCTGCGCTCGTCCGAGTTGTCCGCGGCGGAAAGTGTCTTGATGACGTCATCGCTGCGCTGGTAAGTGGTCCAGATGCGGCGACACGCGCGCTCGCGGCGCGGGCACTTGGTTCTGCTCCGCACGCAGCGCTTGCGTTGGTGGAGCAACCCTTGATCGCAGTGGCGCAACGCGATGATTCAAGTGCCATCGCGGCGGTCGTTGCGCTGGGGCAACTCGCCGACACGACAACGGCAGTACGTCATGTGCTCGTCGGCGCGTTTCGGCGTGGTGCCGAGACGATGCGAATCGAGGCGCTCGAGTCGCTGATGCGAACATCCGATCCCGAGGATCTGGTGCCGTTCATCGAGTCTGCGATGGTCGACGACAGCCCGTCGGTTCGGGCCGCGAGTGTGTTTGCGCTGTCGGGTACGGGTGACATGGTGCAGACGAACCCCCGCATCGCGTCGCGCCTTCGATTACGTGCGGGCGACTCATCAGTGGAAGTGCGCAACCTTCACCGCGAGCTCGACGAGCGGAAAGCGGGGGCCGGAGTGAGAAGACATCGTTGATTGCCCAGGGCCTTTCTGTTCAGAACTCGTGCCCCGTCCTGCCTCACCCTCAATGGTTCTGACCGATAGCCCTCAGATGTCCATTGACTTTCCGCTGTTCTGACAAAATATTGTCTCCAGGTGACAACTTTTTATCGCATGCCCAAGCCATCCACCCCGAACCACCTCAGCCGCCGCGAAAGTCAGATCATGGATGTCGTCTATCGCCATGGTCATGCCACAGCGGCCGAAATCCACGAGCAACTCCCGGACCCGCCGGTCGTGCTAGCCGCCGTGCGTACGCTGCTGCGGATTCTCGAAGACAAGGGACAGCTGCGCCACAAGAAGGAAGGGCCGCGGCACGTGTATCATCCGACCACGCCACGCAGCGTGGCGCAGCGGTCGGCGGTTCGCCACCTCATTGGTACGTTCTTCGATGGGTCGCGCACCGCGGCCGTCGCCGCGCTGCTCGAAGAATCTGACCGGCCGCTGTCGCCGGAAGAGCGCAAGCAGATAACGATGGCCGTGAAGCGCCTCCGGGCTGAGGATCAATAGGGATAATGGTGAGCGGCTCGACGGCGGCGTTACTCACGACCCAGGCAAACAGCGCGTACACGGTGGCAGCCGTGTACACGGTGGCGCTGCTCGTGACCGTGCCGCTCGTTGCCGCCGGCATCGCGGCGTTGCTGCTCCGACACGCGAGCGCCGAGGCGCGGTCTCTGGTGTGGCGGTCGGCGATCGTGGCGCTGTTGCTCGTGTTCCTTGGACGGCTGCTTCCGCTCTGTCTCCCGTTTGGTTCGCTCGGGATCAGCATGCATTGGATGGCGTGGGTCGTTCCGCCCGCGCTCGCCGCGCCGCTCGTCGAACTGGGGCGGCTTCAAGTTGCGTCGGCGCCAACGTTCGGCTCGGCGGCTGATGGCAGCGGTATCGTGCGCATTCTCCTGTTCGTGTATCTCGCCGGCGTGGTCGCAGTGCTCGTCCCTACAATGGTCGCGTCCGTACGGGCGCGTCGGCGGCTGCGCCGAGCCACGCGCGCAAACGGCCACGCGTGGGCGAGCCTGATCCGTGACGTGCAGGCGACGCTCGACATGTCCCGCCGCGTCGAGCTGTTCGTCGATCCCGCTGCGGTCATGCCGATGACGTGGGGATTCCTTCGCCCGGTCGTCGTGCTGCCAGCAAGCGCAAACCGGTGGAGCGAGTCGGAACGTCGAATGGTGTTGATGCATGAGCTGTCGCACGTGCGCACGGCGGACTGGGTGTTCAACCTCGCTGGCCGCGGGGTGTGCGCGCTCTTTTGCTTTCACCCCGGCGTGTGGTGGATCGTGCGCCAGCTCCGGGCGGACTGCGAGATCGCATGCGACGATCGCGTCATCGGCGCCGGCGTGCGGCGGAGCGACTACGCCGAGTTGCTCGTGGCTGCCGCGGCGTCGCTGAGACCAGCACATCGCTCGCGCGAGGCGGCGCTCGCGCTGGCGGCACGTGCAGGATTGCGGATGCGGCTCGCCGCGGTGCTGGACACGCATCACGACGTGCGGCCGTTGGCACGCGGCTGGGTGACGGCCGCGTCACTTGCCACTCTCGTCGTTGCCGGACCCATGAGCGCGGTGCAGCTCGCGCCAACGCGCGCCGTGTTGACCAGCTTGATGCTCGACGCGCGGTGGGAATCGCGCGCGTACGCGGTGCTCGGCTTGGCGCAGCGGGCCGACTCCGTCGCGGTGGCGCGTACGGCCGCCGAGCTCGATCCGAATCCGCGCGTGCGCGCCTGGGCGCGCTACGCGCTCCGTGAGCGCGGCGAGCAGCCGGCGCTCTCGACCATCATTCGCGAGCAGTAGCTCGGAATTCCAAAACGCTTATGAAAATCCTTGTGTCCCGCCCAAGAGAGAGAAAAACTTATCTCTTCGTCGTCACCGGTCTCGTCTTCACGGCCGGGTTCGCCGATCTCGTGGCGGGCGGCACGACGATGTCGGCGTTCCTGCTCGCGGTCGCCTACTGCGCGCTCGTCCCACTCGCGATTTGGTGGACCGGGCCAGTCGAGCGTCGGGTTCCGAGCGGCGATGGACCGTCCTATGGGTCAGCGGCGATCGTCGCCCTCGCGGTGTTCGGGCTGTACTGGCTCACCATGGCGCCGTCCACGGCGATGTGGGACACGAGCGAGTACATCGCCGCGGCGTACGCGTTCGGCTTGCCGCATCCGCCGGGCAACCCGTTCTTCGTCATCATCGGGCACGTGTTCTCGCTGTTGCCCCTCGCCGGCTCGGTGGCAGCGCGGGTCAACCTCCTCGCCGCGCTGTCGAGCGCCGCGTCGGCAGGCCTGTGGTTCCTCGTCACCGAACATGTGCTGGCCGCATGGCTGAAGTCGCGTCGGCTGCGCATTGCGGGTGCGGTGTTGGGAGCGATCATCGGTGCGACGGCGTTCACCGTCTGGAATCAATCCGTGGTGAACGAGAAGGTGTACACGGTGTCGCTGCTTGGCATTGCGCTCATCTCGTGGCTGGCGGTGCGATGGTCGGCGCAACCGGACGATGCTCGCGCGGATCGCCTGCTCGTGATGATCGCGTATCTCTGCGGACTGGGCTACGCGAATCACATGGCGGGAATGCTTCCCGCGCCGGCCGTGGCGCTCGCGGTCCTCGTGCGGCGGCCGACGACGCTGCTCCGGTGGAGACTGTTGCTCGTTTGCGCGGTCATGCTCGTTGTGGGACTCACGCCATTCGCGACACAACCCATCCGGGCCGCGCAGTCGCCCGCATTGAACGAGGGCGAGCCCACGGCGTGTCGCACGAAACTCGAGCTGTCGTGCACGCTGTCGAAGGACACGTACCGCGCCTTCATGTACAACTTCAACCGTGGCCAATACGGAAAGCCCGAACTCTCCGACAGGCAGGCGTCGTTCGGCGAGCAGATCGGAATGTGGTGGATGTATTTCAAATGGCAGTGGATTCGCGATGCGCGCGGTGACCATGCGCTCGCCCAAGCGCTGATGGCGGCGTCGTTCCTCATGCTCGGCCTCATCGGCGCGGGAGCGCACTACGGGCGCGACCGGAGCAGTTTCTGGTACTTTGGTTCGCTCATGTTCACGATGACGCTCCTGCTGATCTATTATCTGAACTTCAAGCTGGGCTGGTCGCAGGACCCGGGGTCGCAATCGCTGCACGAAGTGCGCGATCGCGACTACTTCTTCCTCTGGAGCTTCTCGGCCTGGGGCGTATGGGCGGCGCTCGGGCTCGTGTACCTGTGGGAGGCGATCGCCGGATTGATCGGTGCGAGTGACAGCAAGGCAACGCATGCGTCGCCGTCAGGGCGAAGTTGGATTGCGGCATCTCCCGTGCTGGCGCTGGCGTTCGTCCCGTTGGCGAGCAATTGGGCAGCGGCGTCGCGAGCGTCGCACCATGCTACCCGCGACGTTGCCGCCGACATGCTCAACTCCGTCGAGCCGTACGGTGTGCTGATCACCGTCGGCGACAACGACACGTTTCCGCTCTGGTACGCGCAGGAAGTCGAAGGCATCAGGCGGGACGTCGTCGTCGCGTGCACGTCGCTGCTCAATACCGATTGGTACGTGCGTCAGATGATTCGCCGTCCGATCTACGCGTACGACGCCGCGAAGGGGCCGGCAATCTATCGGAATACACAGTGGGCCAAACCAACGACGCCGCCCATCCACATGTCGCTCGACGAAGCGGACGCGATTCCAGCGTACTACGAGTTGCCGCAGCCCGTGCTGTTCTCGGCGCACGGCATCCGCGCCACGATAGACCCGCGGCATCTCGAGCACGGCGTGTTGGAGCGCGCCGACGCGGTGGTGCTGCGCATGATCCAGGATTCATGGCCGGCGCGTCCCATCTACTTCGCGCGGTCGGCTGGCGGATATCCGCGGTCGTTGGGGTTGGAAGACAACGTGCTGACGCAGGGGCTCGCGGCGAAGCTGTTCGTGCCGCCGGCCAATGGAGCAGCCGCCAAGGATACGCTCATGATTGAGGGCGACGGTTGGTTCGATCTCTCGCGATCGCAGTCGTTGTGGAACGATGTGTTCGTCGGACAGCACTCCATCGTGCGCGAAGGGCAATGGGTCGATCGGCCGTCGGTGGGGATCGCATCGCTCTACGTCTTCATGGGCGCGGAGCTTGCCGAGGTGCTGCGTGCGAAAGGAAGGCAGGCTGACGCCGAGGCGGTGTTTGTGACGGCGAAGCAGGTGGCGACGGCCACGAGACTCGACGATCTGGCTCGCACGTTGGAAGGCCAGGTTTTCGCACCGGCAATGACTGGGGACTCGAGGGGCGTTCCGTTGCGAGTGGATGCGAAGGATCGGCCGAAAGCGCAGACGACGGAGCCGACCGGGCGCACTCGTCGCTCGCCGGCTCGATGAGTTGAGCGGCTCTCTCAGATGCGGCTACGAACGGGGTTAAACGAAGCGATACGCATGAAGTCGCCAGAGCCGACTATAGAACCTCTCCTGAGCCGGTCATCCCCCTAAGGTTGTCCTTGATCCCCGCATATGGCCGTGGTATCATGGCTATGGCCACAACAACGTGGCCGATCGTCACTGGAGGAGGACACACATGGCCGTATCGCACAAGAAACTGCCATCGCCAGCGGCTTCGACCGGTCTCGACGCCCACGACGTGATCGAGGTGAAGGCCGGCGTCTTCAAGGACACCTGTCTGCAGCTCCTCGATCAAGTCCACGACCAGGAGATCGAGGTCGTAGTGACGAAGCGTGGCGAGATTGTGGCGAAGGTGGTGCCGCCGGACACCCGGGCGCCGAGTGCGTTCGGTTTCATGCGCGGCACGCTGCTCGCGCACGAGGACATCGTCGAGCCCGACTTCGAGGCATGGGGCGACCTCGGGTGAGGCATCCACCGACGCGCGGCGCCGCAGGCCGCTCGGGGCCAACCGCCGACCCAGGGGCGCGCGTCTGGACACCGACGGACCTTGCCACGTATGACGGCCCGCTTCTCCTCGATACGCACGTCTGGATCTGGCACGTCACGGGGGACGCCGCGCACTTCGCACCGGGGGTCACGGCGCTCCTCGACCGAAGCGGGGCGCATTCGCGGCTCTTCGTGTGCGACATCTCGTATTGGGAGGTCGCCGTCAAAGCGGCGAAGGGGAAGCTCACCTTCGCCGTGGATGTCGCCGTGTGGCTTCAACGTGCCGAGCAAGCTCCGGGCATTCGCTTTCGCCCGCTCACGCGACCGGTCCTCCTCCAAAGCACGCGGCTCGCCGGCACGGCGCACAATGATCCGGCCGATCGCATGCTGATGGCGATGGCGCAGCTCGACGGCGTGCCACTCGTCACGACCGACCGACTGATCCTCGAGTACGCCCGAACCCACGCCGGCACGCCCGTTGTCGACATCCGTCCCTGACTGGACTTACGGTGCCAGCGCAACGCCGCTCGGCATCGAGCACGCATGACAATCCGGACAGGCGTGTTGCATCCGCTGGCGGGAGACTCTCCCGCGTCAGGAGACATATTGGTGCGTTCACGTGCACGTCGTACGCGCATCGCGCAGACGACATGGAGATCCTTCGCTTCGCTCAGGATGACAGGCCTTCGCTCAGGATGACAGGCATCGCGGGTGGTCAGTTGTCAGTTGTGAGTTGTGAGTTGTGAGTTGTGAGTTGTGAGTTGTGCGTTGTGAGTATACGGGTCATGTGCACCAGGGCGCTTGGCTCGCAGGCCACTATCGCCGGTCGGCGAGGTTCGGGTGTCCAGTTGTGAGTCGTGAGTTGTGAGTTGTAAAAAACGCACCACGCATCACTCACAACTGGCAACTCGAAACTCGCCGACCGGTGGGCCGACCGCTACGGAGCAGCCAGCGATATCGCGCCGGTCAACACACGGACTCCAATCCACGCACCATCTGTCGCCCGATCGGATAGTAGGTGTAGGAAGAGCAGCCCTATCGTCGCCGCCCAAACTCAGACGCCTGTCATCTCGCATCTGCCCGTCCGACTCCCCGGTACAGCTGTTGCACGCCCCCCGCGTCATGAACGGACCCAGCCGCCGCGGCATGGCAGGAATCCTGGACGTCGTGAAGGATGCCGCGCACGACTTCTCGAAAGATCAGTGTTCGCTCCGCGCGGCGGCGCTGTCATACTACACGGTGTTCGCGCTGCCGCCGCTGCTCATCGTGCTCATCAGGCTTGCAGGCGTGCTCTGGAGCCCGGATCAAATCCAGCACGCGCTCGAGTCACAGTTTGCTGGTCTCGTCGGCAGCGGTGGGGCGCACGCTGTGCGCGACATGGTGAGTAGCGGGCAGAACACCGGGCACGGCCTGATCGCGACCGTCCTCAGCATCGTCGGCCTATTCCTTGGCGCGACCGGCGCGTTTCTGTCGCTGCAGGCAGCGCTCAACGCGGCCTGGGAGGTCGAGCCCGACCCGAAGCAAGGCGGCGTGAAACAGTTCATCATGAGGCGGATCCTCTCGCTCGGGATGGTGATGGGGTTGGCGTTCCTGCTCGTCGTGTCCCTCGCCGTGACCTCCGCGATCAGCGCGCTCGGCAACGTGCTCGGCGGCATCGGAATCGTGATGCAGGGACTCACGCAGCTACTGTCCCTGACAATCCTTGCGGTGCTGTTCGCCGCGATGTTCAAGCTCCTACCCGACGCGCACATCGCTTGGCGGCCGGTGTGGGTGGGCGGTATCACGACGGCCGTGCTGTTCGAGGCCGGCAAGTTCGTCATCGGCCTCTACCTCGGCCACAGTAAGCCGGGCAGCGCTTTCGGGGGCGCGAGTGCCCTCGCCGTGATCTTCATCTGGATCTATTACGCGGGCATACTGTTGCTCTTCTGCGCGGAGTTCACGCAGCGCTACGCCGCGTCGCGCGGGCACGCTATCGAGCCGAGGAACGGAGCGGTGCGCGTCGAGCGCGGAAACCGGACTACTTGAGGCTCGATATGTAGCTGGCCAGGGCGCGAAGTTGCGCTCCGGTGTACACGTTCAACGTTGGCATCTTGGTTTCCGGCTTGAGCGATTGGGGATTGGCGATCCAGCCTTCGATATTCCCGAGCGTGTTCGGCAGCGTGCCCGCGGCGATCGTGAGACGACCGCCGACGTGTGTGAGGTCCGGCCCGACTTGTCCGAACGCTGGTGTCCCGCGAACCGTGTGACACGATGCGCACGGACCAGTAACGAACAGCCTCTGCCCTTCGGCTGTGAGTGAATCCTTCGGTTGCGCTCCATTGGCGAGCTGCCCGGCGGCCCAACGTGCGAACGATGCGCTGTCTTCGGCGACCACCGTGAACCCCATGTGTGCGTGTTGCGCTCCACAGTACTCGGCGCACGCGCCGGCGTATCGTCCCGCGCGCCTGGCAATGAGCCGAAGATCATTTGTGTCGCCCGGGATCACGTCGAGCTTGCCTTGCAGTTGTGGCACCCAGAAGCTGTGGATGACGTCGGCGCTGGTGAGGATGAAGCGCACCGGGCGCCCAACCGGAATGTGAAATTCGTTCGCCGTGTGGAACTGCTGGGACACTTGCGGGAACTCATAATCCGCTTGCCACCACCACTGGTGTGCCGTGACGTGAATCGTCACAACGGGCCGCGACGCAGGAAAGCGGCCCATCGCCGCCATCGCGACGGTGAAGGTTGCCAGCAACACGATGCCCGGCAGCACCGCGCCGCCCCAAACGATCCACCCAGCGCCCGGATCGGTGAGATCAACGTCCGCTGGATTGCGCGCCCGATTGCGGATCGCCGCCGCGGCCATGATCGCCACCACGGCGACGAAGATCACTGCGGACAGGACAATCATGAACCATGCGAGCCTCGAGATGCGCTCCGCAGACTCGCTCGCTGTCGAAAACATCGACAGTGGCGTTCCGCACGACGTGGCGACGACCAGCGCCAGGAGCACGCTACCGTGGCGGATCCGGATCATATCACTCGTCGCTCAGCGCAACGTGAACAGGTAGGCCGTGATGTCCCGCGCCGCCTGCGCATTGACACCGAGGTTCGGCATCGCCGTGTTCGGCTCGACCGACTGCGGATTCTGGATCCAGCGTATCATGTTGTCCGGCGTGTTCGCGAGTTCGCCCGCGATGATGGAGCGCCGAGCGATGCCGGTGAGTGGGGGGCCGACCTCGCCGTGTGCGTTCGGAACGCCGCTGATCGTATGACAGGCGCCGCAGCCCGTCGCTTCAATCGCGTGTTTGCCGCGGCTGACGTCTCCCCCGGGAACGACGCTCACGTCGGTGCCCGAGCACGCCGTGGCAGTGATGACGATCATCACCAGAATGGAACTCGCGAGCGAGGGCGCGAGACGTGCAGGCGCATGACGTGGCTTCGCTGGCTGCAGCCACTTCACGAACAACACGCTCATCGCCGCCACGTACAGCAGTCCACCGGGCACCCACATGATCAGTCCCGCCAGCGTTTGATCGTCCATGGCCGATAGTCCCCATCGCGCGGCGCCGGCTGCCTGCGCGGGATAGAGCACGTGGTGCGACAGTGCGATGAGTGCGCCGAGCACGCCGGTCTGCATCGCGGTCAGGAACAGCGTTGCGATGCCAAGCGCGTATGCCGTACGGCGCGCCGTTCGCGGATGAGCGATTGGCCACCAAACGAGCACGCCGGTGCCTACGAACGACAGATGCTCGGCTGCGTGGATGGCGTCGTTATGCAGTGCCATCTGGAACAGCGCCGGTGCGTGCCACGCCCACATCGCAACAAGGTGTAGGAGCCAGCCGAGGCGGGGGGCCGTTATCGTGAGCCATAGCGCGCGCAGAGCCGTCCGACGCTGAACGAAACGGACGACCGCGAGGCGCCGGTGGAACGGCAGTGCCCAGACGACCGCGGTGAACGGCGCCCCGAATACCAACAAGGGCGGCGCGACGACGGCAAGCAGGAGGTGTTGCACCATGTGCGCGGAGAACAAATCATCAGCCATGGCGTCGAGGGGTGACAGCAATGCCGCCGCAATGACGAACAGCCCCGCCGCGAATACTGCCGCTTGCGCTCGCGTGATACCGCGCCCGTTCCCGGCACGCGTCCACGCGGCCCTCAGCCCAAGTGCATAGACGAGCGCCGTCAGCGCCAACGCGGCCGCGATCATCAGCGGGCCTGGCTGCAGGCGTTCACGAGAAAGGGCGGGATGCCGAACAGGACGATTCCGCCGATAAAGAGTGCGCTCGTGAAGACACCGACGAGCGCCATGAAATGGGCGCGGCCCTGTTCGGGTGTCGAGTCACGGGGGGGCTGCGGCTGTAGGGCACGCCGGCTTCCGATCGAGAGCACCAGGCCAAACACCGCCGCCGCGAGCGCGACGACGTCCAACACCACCTGCGTGACGCGCGGCGCGGCGGTGCCGAGCAAGGGAACGCCGCCGGTGCCCGGCTCGCAGCTCCGCGCTGCCAAATAGTAGCCGACCATTTCCATCAAGACCCAAGCGATTGGTGCGGCAAGAACGCCAGCCCACAAGCGTGTGAGTCCGACGGGCAGGTCCTGCAGCCGTGCTTCATGCGTTGCTTGCGAGGCAGTCATGAGCGGCTCCTAGTACCAACGCGGCGAGAGGTACAGCGACGTCAGGATTGCCAGCCACACGCCGTCGACGAAGTGCCAATAGGCCGACGCATTCTTGATCGCGAGCGAGCGGCGAGGCGGCGCCGTGCCGCGCCACTCGCGCAGCAACGCCCAGCCCAGGAACAGCAGGCCAAACGCGACGTGCGCCCCGTGCAGGCCCGTAATCGTGAAGAAGATCGATTCGTACGCATGGCCGGTTGGGCCGGCATGCTGGAGCTTATTGTGGTACTCGCGCGCCTGGATCAGCAGGAAGACGAGGCCGAGCAGCATGGTCGCGAGCGTGCCGGCCCGGTACGCGGGCTTGTTGCCGCGGGTGTGCGCTCGCTCGGCGAGGATGCAGACGACGCTGCTGGAGAGCAGGACGGCCGTCATGATGAGCGGCAGCGTGAGCCCCGGTTTCGGTGTTCCCGCGGGGGGCCAGAATGCGTTCGCGAGGCCGAGATAGAAGTAGCTGGCGAGCAGTGACGCGAAGAGCGCCCCCTCGTTGAGGAGAAAGATGACCATGCCCCACCAGCCGACCTGCGACTTGAGAGTACTCATACTTCAGTCTTCAGCACCCGCGCGGAACTCGGCCACATCCAGCGCGCCATGCAGATTAGAGTCGCGGCGGCTCCGATCGCTGCCCAGGTGTACGAATGCACGAGCAGCGCCGCACAGGCGAGCAGCAGGGTGAACGGCATGAGGATGCTCCACACGCTGTCGGTCGGCATCACCACCGGCTCCTCGAGCGTCGCGTCGAGCGCGGACGTGCGCGGCGTGAGCCGCGCCTCGTCAAAGGCGGGCCCTTGCGAGTAGCCGCCATCCCAGAGTGGCTCACGCGAGTGAACGACAGGAATATGAGCAAAGTCGAAATGCTCTGGTGGTGATGCCGTGAGCCACTCGAGCGACGCCGCACCCCATGGGTTGCTGGCGGCGGGGGCGCCCGCGAGACGGCTCCGAATGAAGTTCCAGAGCGTGACCAGGAGTCCGACGGCGAGGATATAGGTCCCGATCGTCGAGAGCAGATTCATCGACGCGAACCCGCTGGCGGCGCTGTAGGTGTACACGCGGCGTGGCATGCCGATGAGCCCACTGATGTGCATCGGAAAAAAGGCGACGTTGAAACCGATGAACATCAGCCAGAAGCTCAGCTTCCCGAGCGCTTCGCTCATCATGACGCCGAACATCTTCGGCGCCCAGTAGTAGATCGCCGCCATCACGCCGAACAGCGTGCCGCCGGCGAGAACGTAGTGAATGTGCGCGACGATGAAGTAGGTGTCGGTCACCTGCCAATCGAACGGCACGGCGGCCGTCATCACACCACTGATACCTCCGATGACGAACTGAAAGATGAACCCCATTGCGAACAGCATTGGCGTGGCGAACACCACGCGGCCGTACCACATCGTGGCCAGCCAGCCAAAGATCGTGACCGCGCTGGGAATGGAGACGGTCATGCTCGCGGCCCCGAAGAAGCTCATGGACAGTTGCGGCAGTCCGGTCGCGAACATGTGGTGAACCCATACGCCGAAGCCGATCAGCCCAGTCGCGACCGTCGCCAGAGCCATGTAGACGTGTCCGACCATTGGCCGACGGCAGAACGTGGGAATGACCATCGAGAGCATTCCCGTGGCCGGCAGAAATACGACGTACACCCACGGATGACCAAACACCCAGAAGAGGTGCTGCCAGAGGAGTGCAGATCCGCCATGCGTGGGGTCGAAGAACACGAAGTGCCAGCGGCGCTCCAACTCGAGGAAGCCGAGCGCGGCGGTGAGTGGGGGCATGCAGAAGATCACCGCCACCGATACCGTCAACGAGCTCCACATGAACAGCGGCATGCGGTCGATCGACATGCCAGGCGCGCGAAGCTTGAGAATCGTGACGATCGAGTTCGCGGATCCGACGGTTGTCGCGATCCCCAGGAACATCAGTCCCAGGCAGTAGAAGTCGATGTTGAAGCCGGGGTTGTAGTTCACGCTCGCGAGCGGGGTGTAGTTGAACCATCCGGCGTTCGGGGCCTGTCCAACGGCGAAGCTCGCGTACATGAACACGCCAGCGAGCAGGAACACGTAATAGCTGAACGCGTTCAACCGCGGAAACGCCAACTCGCGCGCACCGATCATCAGCGGGGTGAGATAGAAACTGAAGCCCGAGAGCACCGGCTGAACGAAGAGGAACATCATCGTCACGCCGTGCATCGTCATGAGCTGGTTGTACACGCCGGGTGACAGGAGGTGATTGTCCGGGCGCGCCAACTGGGTGCGCATGATCGTGGCTTCGACACCGCCGAGGAAGAAGAATCCAAAGGCCGTATAGATGTACCGCTTGCCAAGCGTCTTGTGATCGACCGTGGACAGCCACCCAAGCCAATTGTGCGGTGTTTGCCACAGATCGGTGAGTCGGTGCTCGAGGGCGAGATCATCCTCACTGATCCGGTCGGCAATCGATGTCACGATAGCGCTCCAAAGCGGCAGGCCCGGGTGGAAGTGCCGGGTTGCGGCGAGAACCGTCGATGTACAAAAAGCATACCGACCCGCCGAGCCTCATCAGACGCGTGACGCCTCGGCCCAATGCCGTCGCACGCGAGCGTAGGTGTGTGTCGTTTGCCCATACATGGCGCCGATCGAGCATCCAAACGCAAGGTGGGCGAGCACGAAGGCCGCGATGCACCAAGCACCACGAAACTCATAAAATGCACCCGGAGGCGCGACGCCTGCATCGAGCATCCGGTGTGCCGGCAGAAAGCCGACGGCGAGGCCCGCGATGATCGCGTGCGGAATCGCGACCGCGAGGCCGATCCACGCACCCGCGCGCTCGGTCACGAGCTCGAAGATTCCGCAGTACACCACGCCGGCGATCGCGCCGACGATGAGTTGTGCGACGAACCCTCCGACCCAAGCGGCGCCAGCGGCGTTTCGGAACAGCACAGCGGCAGTCAATGCCGCGAGGTCGGCGTCGGCGTCGCCGAGCCTGCCGCCCATCCACACGAGAATCAGGACGAGTACGGATCCGATGACACCGGAAAAGAGCGCGCGCCTCACCTTCATCGCCAGCCTCTATTCGACGGAGTACTGGAGCGAGTCGGGCAATCGCGGATCGCCCTCGGCGACGCTCGGCTCGCCGGCACGCCGTATCACCCATGTGGCACCGGCAGTGCCGGCGATGAACAGCAATGCGCCAGCGTCGAGCGCCACACCCCACCCGCCGGTAAACGGCGCGTCGGGCATGGCCACCCAATACATGTCGAGATAGTGCACGACGAGCAGGCACGCCCCAATGATCGCCATCGCGCTTGGGCTGCGTTTGATGGCGCGGACGAGCAGCGCACAGAAGGGAAGGGCGAAGTGGCCGAGCAGCACGATCGCGCCGAGTACGCGCCAACCGCCACGCATGCGCAATGCGTACCAGCCGCGCTCTGCGGGGATCTCAGCGCTCCAGATCACGATCAATTGCGCGAAGCCGATGTAGACCCAGAACAACACGAAGGTGAGCAGCAGTTTGGCAAGCGCATGGAAGTGATCGGAGCCGATCTCAGACGGCAGCACGCCATGGCGGCGCTCGGCCGCGACAATAACGGTGACGAGTGCCAGCGCGCCGACCATGGCCCCGGCGAAGTAATCGATGCCGTAAATCGTCGAGTACCATCCTGGCGACAATGACATGAACCAGTCGAAGGCCGCGAAGCTCACGGTGAACGCAAACGCGACCAACCCGATGGCGCTCACCACGTACATGCGTCGCTCGAGCGCCGGCGAATCCCCGCGATCCTGTGCCAGCGAGGCACGCCGCAGCAACGTGGAAATGAGTATCCATACGCCGAAATAGACGAGCGCTCGCACCACGAAGAACGGGGTGTTCAAATACGCCGCCGTGGCGTGAACCGCCACGCGAGTCGTTTCGGGCAGCCGCTCATTCGGCGCGGTCCATCGGTAGAGGAGACGACTCGACAGCAGCACCGGTATGAGCAGCAGCGCAAACACCGGCAAGGTCGCCATGATCTGCTCCGCCTGCCGGCGAATGGCAACGAACCAATTGGCGGCTGTGACTCGCGCGATCATCACGAGGGCCAGCGCGCCGAGTGCCACGCCGACGCAGGCACCATACGCGACGAGGTAGGCGGCGGCTGCGCGCGCAGGCGCGACGATGAAACCCACGATCATGCAGATTGCGCCAACGAGCGCAACACGGATCCATGATGTCGGCAGCGGGGCCTTCATCGCGGACGCTCCGCCGCCGCGATCGAATCGATCGTACGGAGTTGTTGGGCGCGGAGCGAGTCGGCGCGTTCGTCAGGCGTCAGCGCTCCAGTCGCCTGCAGTTGCCGAATGTACGCGACAATCGCCCAGCGATCGTCAGGCGTGAGTTGCGGCGCGTACGGGGGCATGCGCCCCTTGCCGTGCGTTGCCACACCGAAGATGTATCCCACTGGATGCGTGCGCATCATGGCCGTGCGCAGCGACGGCGGACGTGGCTGGCCCATGTTCGCCGCGACGAGGCTGCCTCCAAAGCCCCCCGCGCCGTGGCACACTGCACAATAGATGGCGAAGCGGTTTCGGCCGCGGTCCAACAAGGCCGGTGTCACAGGCAAGGGAATGGTGGTCACGCTGACTGTGGACGCTGAATCCGCTTCATCTATGCCGGTGCTGAGCATCTGTGCTGCTGCCTCACGGCTCACCGTCCCTGCTGGTGGCTGCTGCATGCTCTGCCCGTTGGAAAAGACCCTGCTCGCGCCGTACAGGCCGTATCGTTGCTGGATACGCATTCGCTCGAAGTCGACGCGCTCGCGTTCGCGGGACGCTGTACATCCTGCCACGAGCGCGACAAGGATCACGACCGGCCAGCGCAGCGTTCGGGTCATGTCGCGGCCTCGAGCGTGACCACTCGAAGCGGATCGAGCCGATAGAGCTCCCGCGGGGTCAGGTCCGGAGAAGAGCGGTGATCGGCTGCATCGACTGCGATCCAGTAGCGATCGACGGTGGCGCGCTCGAATCCATCGATCTCGAACACGGGATGATATGGCTGCGGCAGTCGTGTGATGACGAAGAATCCAAAGAAAGCAGCAAGTGCTGCGCACAGTACCGTGCCCTCGAACGTCGGAATGATGAAGGCGGGAACGGCGTGGGCGGGTCGGCCGCCGATGTCGAGTGGGTACGCGTAGGCGTCGGCATACCATTGAATTGCATAGCTCGCGATGCCGCCGCCCAGTCCGGCGAGAAAGACCACTATGGGAAGTCGAGACCTGCTCTGCTTCAGCCCGTGCGTGATCGGGACGGGCGAATACGTCTCGATGCCTGTGTAGCCATGTTCTTCGAGCGCCTGGATGGCGCGCCGAGCCTCGTCTGCCGACCCGAACTCGGCGAGATAGGCGCCACTGCTCCACGTTCGATCACGCATCGTTCGGCTTCCCGGCGCGCTGTGCTGCAGCGGCGCTAGCGGCGAGCTTGATACTCAGTGCCTTCACTTCGCTGATCGCCACGCTCGGAACGAACCGCACGAACAGGAGGAACAGGAAGCCAAACAGTCCGAGACTACCCGTAAGGATGCCCCAGTCCACCCACGTTGGCACGTAGAGGTGCCAGCTCGACGTGAGAAAGTCGCGATTGAGCGACGTGACGATGATGATGAACCGTTCCATCCACATGCCGACCAGAATGCCGATCGAGGCGACGAACAAGACCGCAGGGCTCGTGCGAAACCGGCGCACCCAGAAGAGCTGAGGCGTACCGACGTTGAGCACAGTCATGATCCAATAGGCGATGGCGTACGGACCTGCCGGGCGAGCAATGAGATACGTGTATCGTTCGGCCGCGTTGTCACTGTACCACGCCATGAACGTCTCGATGACGTAGCTGTACGTGAGCATGAGGCCCATCGTCAGCATCAGCTTGGCCATTGCGTCGAGGTGCGCCTTGGTGATGATGTCATGCAACGCAAACGCGCGGCGCACCGGCAGCAACAGCACGAATACCATCGCCAGCCCGGAGTAGATGGCACCGACGACGAAGTACGGCGGGAAGATCGTCGAGTGCCAGCCAGGCAACTGCGCGATACTGAAGTCGAGGCTCACGACGCTGTGCACCGAAATGACGAGCGGGGTAGCAAGGCCCGCGAGCAGTATGTAGGCCACGCGATGCCGCTGCCACTGAAAGCTGGAACCGCGCCAGCCCATGGCAAACACGCCGTAGATGAGCCGCTTGGCCCGCGTCGGCGCCGTATCGCGCGCCGACGCCAGATCCGGCACCAACCCGAGATACCAGAAGAGCAGTGACACCGTGAAGTACGTCGTGACCGCCGAGACGTCCCACGGCAACGCACTCTTGAAGTTCGGCCACACGTTCATCGTGGCCGGGTAGGGAACGAGCCAGTAGAAGAACCACGGCCGTCCGAGGTGCAGCACCGGGAACAGCGCCGCGTTGACGAGCGCGAAGATCGTCATCGCCTCGGCGACGCGATTGATGGAGCCGCGCCAACGCTGGTTGAGCAGGATGAGAAATGCCGAGATGAACGTGCCGGCGTGACCGATCCCGATCCACCAGACGAAGTTCGTAATCGCGAACGCCCATGCGACCGGGATGTTGTTGCCCCAGACGCCAATTCCTCTCGCAACCGTGTACGTGACGGTCACGAGCAGGAGCAGCGTGCCCAGCGACGACAGGCCGAAGAGAAACCACCAGGCCGGCGATGTGCGCCATAAGGGGGCGAGGAGATGGTC
The DNA here is from genome assembly GCA_963817955.1 of uncultured Gemmatimonadaceae bacterium. GTDB lineage: Bacteria > Gemmatimonadota > Gemmatimonadetes > Gemmatimonadales > Gemmatimonadaceae > JAQBQB01. The sequence continues at coordinate 74,599 of CAWFQK010000002.1, read as the reverse complement.
TGTCAGCGCCCCCGCCGCCGGTTGGCCACGCATCACCGGCCACTGATCGCTGCCATGAGTGGAGGATCCCGATACGGGTCGGACGGCGATACTCACGCGCGCGGCTCCAATGCAGGGTTCACGTTGCGCACACGGGCCAAGTATTCGATGCGCGGAACAGTGCCGAGCTCGGCGAGCACGGCATACGCCCGCGGGTCGTCGCGCTGGCGGACGACTGGAGAATCAGGCTCGGTGAGGGACCCGAACACGATCGCGTTCGTTGGACAAGCCTGCTGGCACGCCGTCCTGACCTCGCTCCCGCGGAGAGGCCGGCCGTCAATTCCGGACGCGATCTCTGCCTCGCGAATGCGTTGCACGCAAAACGTGCATTTCTCCATCACGCCGCGTTCGCGCACCGTGACGTCCGGGTTCTTGCCGAGCTGCTCCGTCTCGCTCAGGCGTGCGTTGTAGTCAAACCAGTTGAAGCGCCGCACCTTGTACGGGCAGTTGTTCGAGCAGAACCGCGTGCCGACGCATCGATTGTACACCATCTCGTTGAGTCCATCGGCGCTGTGTGTCGTGGCGCCCACCGGGCACACGTACTCGCACGGCGCATTCTCGCAATGCTGGCAGAGCATCGGCTGCGTGATCGCACGCGGATCATCCTCGGGACCTTCGAGGTAGCGATCGATGCGGAGCCATTGCATCTCGCGAGACTTGGCGACATCCTCCGGACCGACGACGGGAATGTTGTTCTCTGATTGGCAGGCCACGACGCAGGCGCTGCAGCCGATGCAGGTCCCGAGATCGATCGTCATCGCCCACTGTTGAGGCGCGTCCAGACGGTGCGGCGGATCATAGATCGTGAGCGTACGTCGCTGTCGCCTGACGTTCGCGCCATGCCCCGCCTGGTACGCCGCGAGCGTACCCTCTCTCGCTTGGCCGCGCCCTTCCATGGTCCAATGCCATTGCGTGATCGCGAAGTCGTGATGTTCGCCACCCGGTGCCCGAGCGATCGCGACGTCGCTCAGCACGAACATGTCCGGGGCTGGCCACAGGACGTTGACATTCACACCTACACCGCGCGCCACGGACTCCGCTCCCGCTCGCCCGTACCCGAAACGCACCGTCGCCGCGCCTGCCGCGTGTCCGGGGACGACGATCGCTGGTATGCGGAGCGAAGCACTGCCGTGCGACAACTGGACGACGTCGCCGGTCGAGACCCCCAGTCGCCCGGCGTCTCGAGGATTCAGCAGCGCCGCGTTGTCCCACGTGAGCTTGGTGATCGGATCCGGGAGCTCCTGCAGCCATCCGTTGTTGGCAAACGACCCATCGTGCACCCGTGCGTCTCGCTCGAAGACGATCGTGAGGGCGCCGGCTTCACTTGCCGTGCCGCCTCTTGGCATGAGCAACTCGGCACGCGGGACAGCCGTGACGTGCGAAAGCGCCGGCCCAACGACAAATCCGCGACCGAGCGCGGCCGCCCAACCCGCGTCCGTCGCCTCGACATCATTCTTGAATGCGACATCGCGTAGCAGCACGCGGGAATCGACCGAAGGTTGGCCCGCCAATGCGGACAGCACGTCGGCTGGTGACTTGCCGCCGTGAAGCGGTTGGACCAGGGGCTGAACGATGGAGTACGTGCCATCGTAGGCGCGCGCGTCGCCCCACGATTCGAGATAATGCGAGGCGGGTACGAACCATTTGGAGTCGCGCGCAGTCTCGTTCTCATAGAGCCCGACGTACGCGGTGTTCGGCACGCGGCGGAGCAGCGTCGAAAACTGCAGCGCGCCCGGGGTCGCGTATGACGGATTGCCGCCGATGCACACGAGCGTGTCGATCCCGCCACCAGCGATGGCGCCGGCCAATGCGGAGATCGACGCGTTCGCCTCACCCGCACCCGGGAGCAACGATCGCGTGAACCAAACGGTTCGTCCCGTGTTGCCAAGCGTATCATTGATCGCTGCGACGAGCGCGTGCACGCGCGGGCGTTGGCGTTCACCGGCAATGACGAGGCTTCGCCCGGCATTCGCCTTCAAGTCGGCGCCCACGGCAGTGCTCCACGCTGACGTGCCGGTGCCGCCACGTAGGAGGGTGAGCACAGACTCCAGCAGGGACTCGAGATCTTCCGGTCGACACGGGAGTCGGTGGTCCGCCGCGCCTCCCGTCACGGTGTAATCACACTCCGCTACGTACAGCCGGTTCATGCCACTGGCCGGAACGCGTCGTCCATCGGCGAAGTCGCGTGCGTAACGAAGATGGAATGGACCCGTGGCGAGGAAGTCCGATCCGGCGCTGAGGATGACCCTGGCATCGCGAATGGCGAATTGCGGGATCACGCCGGCACTCGTGAATGCCGCATCGCTGGTGCCCGCTTGCAAGGGCGCGTAGTAGAAGACGCGCATGTCGGGATAGATCGTGTGCAGTGCGTCGACTCGCGCGGCAATGAGTGGCGACGAGGTTGGCTCGAGCAGCAATGCCAACCCTGCGCCTCGCGCGCCGACGCGTGGCCGCAATGCCGAGGGGGCCATTGCCGACGCGAAGGCTGGCCAACTCTCCGTTGACGATCCGGATCGCACGCGACTCGCGCGGTCCGGGTCATAGAGCTGCAGCAGCGATGCCTGCTCGAGCATGCCGGACGCACCGAGGCTGGCGGGGTGGTCGGGATTCCCCTCGATCTTCGTCGGCCGGCCTTCATGTGCTTCGACGATCAGCCCGGTCGCATACCCGTCGAGCACCATTGACGTCGCGTAGTGTACCGCAACGCCGGGTGTCAGCTCGGGCGGCTGGTTGACATACGGGAAGATCTTCTCCGCTGGCATGCGCGTGCACCCATCAAGACCGGCGAGCGCCGCCATGCTCGCGCCGAGCGCCGCCTTGAGGAAGCTTCGGCGCGTTACATCGTCGTCATGGTCGTGGTCGTGGTCGTGGTCATGGTCATGGTCATGATGGGGATCGTGATGGTGCATGCGCTCACCGGTGGCAGGTGGAGCAGTTGGTCAACTGCCGCACGTGATACTCGCGAACGAGGCGGCTACCCAGGGTGCGTTGTGATTCGGCGGGCACGTAGCCCATCGCCGTGATCTCCGAGAGCGGCCGAAGTTGCGCGGCAGGATCGCGATGACACGACACGCACCAGTTCATCGTCAGCGGCTCGGCCTGATAGACCGCGCCCATCTGGTCCACGCGACCGTGACAGGTCTCACATCCAACGCCTTTGTTGACGTGGATCGCGTGATTGAAATAGACGAAGCCGGGCAGCGACGTCACGCGATTCCAGCGCAGGGGCTGATTCGTCTCCATGCTTCGGCGTACCGGAGCCAGGGTGCTCGAGCTCAACCAGGTCTCACTGTGACAGGGCATACACGTGACCGTCGGCGGGATCCCGGCGGTCGATGAGCGCTCGACGGAGAAGTGACAGTACCGACAATCGATGTGTTCGCCGGTGACGTGCACGCGATGATCGAACGGAACCGGTTGCGCGACAGGCTGGTATCGACGGACCGCGTTGGGCGTGCGCACCCACGCCATGAGGGCGACGGGCAGGCCGACGAGGGCAATGGCCGCGGCGATGAGCGAACCTCGCGCGAGCACATTTGCCCAGGGCGGAAAGAGCGCAGCCATGGTCCAAGGTTCCTATGGCCGGTCTTCGATTCGCACGACGAAGTCTGTTCCCTCCCAGCGGCGAGCTTCGGGCCAATAGAACGTGAAGGACACGGCAGCGCCCACGGGAAGTGAGTCGGTCGGTAGATCGACAAACCACATGCCCAACGTGGTGTCGGTTCCCTCGCTGTCTTGAGGGGAGCGCCACGCGTCGACGGACCAGTGGACCATGAACGGAGCCTGTGCTTCGAGCCGAAGGCTGTGTCCAGACGCGATCGCGCGGATCTTGTTGTTGAATCGCCATGTCGCCATCCGGCATGGGATCCGCGACCTGATGTAGCGTTTCGTGGTTTGCGGCGGCGTGTCGAAGACGCGGCCGTCGTGAAGCGATCGCGCGAGCTTTACAAATTCGGCATGCGCCCACACGAGTGGCATGCCGGAGCCGGTCGGGCAGCCGGCGATCAAACCTTGCTCGGGGATGTCGGCAGCGTCCCACACCTGCTCAGGTATGAGCCCGCCAAGCCCCGTCTGTCGTCGCATGACTTCGAGCAGGTGGGCCGCGCGATCCGCGCGGCCGGCGGCGAGCTCGTAATGTGCTCGCTCGCCGGCGAGCAGCGGCCATCCCCGTCCGATACCCGTGCCGTCGAAGCTCGCACCATCCTCGTGCTCGCCATATCCATCGTCGTTATACCGGTGCCAGATCGGCCCGGTGGGGGTGTCCGTGCATAACAGGCGATCGATGACGCGCACCGTGTTCAGAATCCGCTCGTCGTCCGCCGCGCGAAGGCCGAAGCGGACCAGGGCCAGGGCGTCCGGACTCACCATGTCGTCATAGCGTATTCGGTCGCTACCAGGGGGTTGATTGGCTACGGCGATCGTGGAGTCGCCGTCTCGAACGGTTGACGGTGCAAGACGGACGTAGTAGCCATTGACGCCAACGTGTGCGGCGAGGGCGGTGCCGGTGACATAGAGCCATCGTTCGAGCGACGAATTCCAGATGTCCGCCGTCTCCCGGAGGTATCTCGCGGCCGCTTCATCGTGCTCGAGATCGGCAAAGTCGGCGGCCGCGAGCAGCGCCGCGATCTCGACAGCGAGGGTGAACGTGGAGTAGCCGCCGTCCTCCTCCCATCGGTCCTCCGGGGTCACGGGACCGTTGCGAGCGAGATATCCCGCGGCGCGGCGGACCATCGGCCATACATTCAAGCTCTCGAGGGCGCGGCGGCGACGCAGTTGATCGGCGAGCAGAATGGGGGACGCTGTTTCATCGAGTTGATTGCCGGTCCAGTAGGCGCGTCCGTCCAGCCACATGTTCTGCGGCCAATGGCCGTCGGCCTCCTGAGTGGTCATGAGGTAATGCAGGGCGTAGCGCGCCGAGTCCGTGTGGCCCGCGGCCAGGAGCCCGCCGCCGACCTCGACGAGATCGCGCGGCCACACTACATGGTATCCGCCCAGGTCGTGATCGCCGCGCTCGTTGCCCCACGGGATCGAGAGGCTCGCGATGAATGCGCCCCGACGAACCTTGTCTTCATGCGACTGCAAGATCGCCACGCTGAGTCCGTACTCCGTCGCGATGTCGTCGTTGTGCGAGAGCCGCCGCGAACGAGCGTGGAACGACCGCCATCCGGCGACGAAGCTGTTGCACGTGTCGTTGAAGTCCGCGAGTAACGACGCGCGCGCCGCATGGGCCGCTTCGTCCTGATCACGGCCGAATGCAAGTGCCAGGACGAAGCGGCCGTTGCTGTGGCTGAGATCAATCTCGGCCGTCACGGCAACGTTCCCGTCGTGCGCAGCGGCATAACATTCCGTCAAATGACGGGCACGCGCAAGCTGCTGCCAACCGTCGTTCACGCCGACGTAGCCACAGCTCAGCGCGGCAAAGTCCGCCGAGCAACTCAGTGCCAGTGCGGCGCTCTCGCGCTGCGCGAACAGCATGGGAATGCCCTTGTACTCGCCGACACACGCATCATTGCCCTCTCCCTGATTCGCGAGGTGCGGCGCGAGCAGGACGAACAAGCGGTAATCGTCCAGCGAACCGATCACCGGCACGAACTCCGTGGCTTGCAGCAGGACGTCGCGATCGGGATCGGTGATCAGCGTCTTGTGAATACGAAACCGGCCGCGCGCACACGTATTTGTGACGTGAAATCCCGGCACGCCGGGCGCGATCAGGTCGAGCGCCGTATGCGTGTGCCGCTGTTCTTCCGCGAAGAAGTCCGGCTCGGCGGTCACGATCATGCCCATGTCGCGAATGTCGGCCTGATCGACGCGCGGGTAGTAGACCTCGTTCACGATGCCATGCGAGATGGTGAACCAGACCATGCTGCGCGCGCCGAGTGCCGTGCCAACGCCTGCCTTGGCGCTGGACGTCCAGCGAGGGGCAATCCCGGGACCGCCTGGCGCTACACCGCGCGCCGCGATCATTGCTGGTCGGTCCGACGTGCGGCGAGCGCCGCACCCAGCATCAACGCGCCGCCGACCATCAACCACGGTTTCCGCTTGGCAACCCACAGCTCAACGCTCACGTCGTGGGAGCGGTCGTCGAACCGCCCGTGCGCGGCGAAATCGCCCGCCACAGGATTCCAGAGGTTGTTCGGCCGATCCGGATCCGCCGGCTCGCCGGTCTGCTCGCCCTGGTATCCGCCTCGCGCGAGCTTGCGATCGATATATCCCGGCACAATCTTCTCCCCCAACACGGCTTCGGTGGTCGGCCACGCGACAAGAAACTCGCGACCGACGTCGTGACGAACGACATGGTGCACCGCGTCCGCCCCCACTTCAGGCTGGAAGATCGGAGGGACGGGTTGCGTCTGGTTTCGCAAGCGACTCTTTGCCCAATCGAACTGCGGTGTGTTCATCGCGGGCATCTGCACCATGGTCGTACGCACGCGACTCCCGTCGTGGAGGAGCTCGCTCAATAAGGATTCGTGAAGACCCATGATCGCGTGTTTCGACGCGCAATACGCCGATTGGAGCGGAATGCTGCGGTGCGCCAGTGCTGACCCGACCTGGATGATGATTCCCCGGTTGCGTGGCAGCATGCGCTAGAGCGCGGCCAGGGTCCCATGTACGTAGCCCAGATACGTGACCTCGGTCACGCGGCGGAACTCCGCCGCCGTCATCTGCTTGATCGGCGAGTACACCGACACCATGGCGTTGTTGATCCACACGTCGATCGGCCCGAGCTCGCGTTCCACGCGCTCCGCTGCCGCCTCGACCGCGTCGGCATCGGCGACGTCCAGCGGCAGCGCCAACGCCGTTCCACCGAGCGCTTCCACCTCGGCGCGTGCGCTCTCCAGGCGATCGGGACCACGCGCGATCAATCCGATAGCACATCCGTCGCGCGCGAAACGCTGGACGATGGCCCGGCCAAGCCCGGCCGAGGCTCCCGTGACAACGATGACTTCACTCATGCGGTCCTCTGATCGAGTGCCATCTTCAACACCTCGGCGAGGTGCACGGCACGACGGTTGGTGGTTTGAACGATCTGTTCGCGGCAACTGAAGCCGTCGGCCACGATCAACGTGTCGGCGGCCGCCGACCGCACGGCGGGCAACAGTACTCGCTCGCCGCATGCGATCGAAACGCGGTAGTGCTCGCCCTTTTCGTAGCCGAACGCACCCGCCATTCCGCAACAGCCGGAATCGAGCACGGTGTAATCGAGGCCGATGGCATCCAGGACCTTCCGCTGACGGTCAAATGCCAGCACCGACTTGTCGTGACAGTGGCCATGCACGACGGCCTTCCGACGGAGCGCAGGGAGCGACAAGTGTGACGCCTTGTCGGCCAGGAATTCGCCGAGCAGGAATGTCTGGTCCCGCATTCGCTTGGCGTCGTCGTCGTTCGGAAACAGGTTGACGAGTTCGTCGCGGAACACGGACACGCAACTTGGCTCGAGTCCGACGACGGGCGTGCCGGCGCGAATGTGGGGTGCGAGCGTCCGCAGGATCCCGCGCAAGAGCTTTTCGGCGGTGCCGAGCATGCCGTAGTCGTACAATGGGCGCCCGCAACAGAGCGGGCGGGGCGGGATGAGGACCTGGAACCCCGCGGCCTCGAGGACTTCGACCGCGGCATGCGCCGTCTCCGGAAGGAAGTAGTTGTTCCACGTGTCCGGCCACAGCATGACGGGCGGGCCGTCCGGATTGCGGGCGGTGCGGTGACGATACCAATGCCGGAACGTGTGCCGTGCGAACGGTGGGATGCGCCGCTCCGGTGCTATCGACAGGCTTCTCTTGGCGAGGCTCCCCAGCCAAGGAGTCTGGGTGAAGAAGTTCGCGACACGCGGCATGTGCGACGCCACGCGCGCCCAGCGGTGCATCAACCCAAAGGCGTAGGCGGCGACGGGGCGGGGCCGACCCTCATAGTAGTGCGACAGGAACTCCGCCTTGTACGTCGCCATGTCCACGTTCACGGGGCATTCCCCGCGGCAGGCCTTGCATGCGAGGCACAGGTCGAGCGCCTCCTTGACTGCGGCATCCTTCCATCCGTCGGTCAAGGGATTGCCCTCCAGCATCTCGAACAGCAGCCGCGAACGACCTCGCGTGGAGTGCTTCTCCTCGCGTGTCGCCATGTAGCTCGGGCACATGGTGCCGCTGTCGTGCTTGCGGCATTTGCCGGTGCCCACGCAGCGGTTGGCGGCGTACGCGAAGCTGCCGCGGTCGTCCTGAAACGAGAAGTGGGTCGCGGGCTCCCAGGGGTGGTAATGCGTGCCCCATCGCAGATTCTTATCGACGGGATATGCGTCGACCACCTTGCCCGGATTCATCTGACCGCGCGGATCCCACGCCGCCTTGAATTCGCGAAACGCCTGCACGATCTCGTCGCCGAACATGATCGGCAACAGGCTGCCGCGGGCCTGCCCGTCGCCGTGTTCGCCGGAGAGTGAGCCGCCGTACGAGGTCACGAGGTGCGCGGCCTCGGTCAGAAACCGCTTCCAGCGATCGATGCCCTCTGCCGTGTACAAGTCGAAGTCGATGCTGCAATGAATGCAGCCCTGGCCAAAGTGGCCGTAGAGCGAGGCGGTATACCCGTACCGATCGAACAGCTGCTGCAAATCGCGCAGGTAGTTGCCGACGTCCTCGGGCGCGACGGCCGAGTCTTCCCAGCCAGGATAGAAATCCGGGTCATGAGGAATTTTGGACGTCGAGCCGAGACCGGCCTCGCGGATCTGCCATACGAGGTGCTCCTGTTTCGAATCCTCGAACAGCTTCATCGGGCGGTTGGTCTTCTGCGCGAGCGCGCGCATGAGCCGGTGCGCCGCGTCGGCCGCCTCATCCTTCGATTCGCCCCCGAATTCCACGACCAGCCACGCATTGCCGTCGGGAAAGAGCGCTCTCCCCGACGTCGACATGCCTTTGTCGTGCATGTACCGGAACATGCTCGAGTCGATGCCTTCCAGGGCGATCGGCTTGTACTCGTTACAGAAGGCGACGTGGTCGCCCGCGGTGAAGATGTCGTCGTAGGCGACTATGACGAGTGTGCGCACGCGAGGGCTTGGCACGAGCCGCAATTTCGCCTGGAGCACCGTGACGCAGGTGCTCTCGGTACCGACGAGCGCACGCGCGACGTTGAACCCGTGTTCCGGCAGCAGCTGGTGAAGCGGGTACCCCGACACGAGCCGTGGGATGCGAGGAAAGCGCTTCCGGATGAGATCACCATAGTTGTCGCGGATGGCTTTGAGCCGTGAATAGATCTCGCCGCGCACACCGCCGGAATTGATGATCGACTCCAGCTCGCCGTCGCTCGTGGGCCCCACCCACATGCGTTCGCCGTCGTAGGTCAGAATCTCCAGGGCGAGGGTATTCTCCTCGACCTTGCCCGCCATCTGCGCGTGCATGCCGCACGAGTTGTTGCCGACCATTCCACCGATCGTGTTGCGCGCGTGCGTGGCTGGATCAGGACCGAACGTGAGATGCCGTTCCTCCGCCCTATTGCGGAGATCGTCGAGGACGGTTCCCGGCTCGACACACGCCCATTGCTTGTCCCAGTTGATCTCGACCACGTGGTTCATGTACTTGCTCATGTCCATGACCACAGCGGCATTGCACGTGGAGCCGGCGAGATCGGTTGCGCCACCGCGCGAAACGATCGGCGCGCCGAACTGTCGGCATGCGGCCACGGTCGCGACGACGTCGTCAGCGTCACGTGGCAACACGATGCCAACAGGGATCTGCCGATAATTCGAAGCGTCCGTTGAATAGAGTGCGCGATCGCCGTCACTGAAGCGCACTTCTCCGCGCACAGTGGACCTGAGATGACGCTCGAGTCCTGCGATGTCGATCCCAAGCGAACGGGCATCGACCGCGTCCGGCCGCGGAGATGTCGGCGGTGGCGCGTGGTGCCCCTTCGGGGTGCGCCGTGGGACGGGGAGCTGGGGAATGCGTGTCATAAATCTTAGATGACTTCGCGCACCTCGTCTTCGAGCAGCGTCTTGATGATGCCCAAACGGTCCTTCTCGCCGCGCATCAGCGCCTTGGTGAAGTGCAGCGCCTGCTTGGTCGAGATCTTGCCGGGCATCGGCGCTTCGTTGGCGTCCACGAGGGCTTGCACGACGGCAGGTCCGGGATAGGCGAGCGCCGCCTTCAATGTTTTCTCAACGTCCTTCGGCTTCTCGACGGTGAAGCCGCCGGCGCCGCACGCCTTCGCGTATGCCTCGAAGTCGATCGGCTGCAACTCGACTCCGTACTGTGGATTGCCCTCGAGTACCATCTGCTCCCACTTGATCATGCCGAGGACGTTGTTCTTGATGATGATGACCTTGACGTTCAGGTTGTATTTGACGAGCGTCGCGAGCTCGCCCATCAACATCGTGAAGCCGCCGTCACCGACGATGCACACGACCTGGCGCTTCGGGTATGCGACCGCGGCACCAATGCTGTAGGGCAGGCCGTTCGCCATCGTGGCGAGGGCGCCGGACAGCGAGAACTGCATGGTGCCACGGATGTCGATGTACCTCGCGGCCCAGGTCGCGATCGTTCCGCTGTCCGCCGAGACAATCGCGTCGTCGGCAAGCAGTTTGTTCAGGTGATACGTCACGACCTGCGGCTTCATCGGCATGTCGCCGCGGGTGCCACGCTCTTCCATCAGCCCGCGCCAGTCTTTCATCCGCCGTTGCGACTCCTCGAGGAATCCGCGTTTTCTCTTGTGCTCGACGAGCGGCAGGAGCGCGCGCAGCACGGTGCGGCAGTCTCCGACCAGTCCGACATCGGCGTTGAACCGCAGCCCGATGCGTGTCGGATCGATGTCGATCTGAATGCCCTTGGCTTGGCCGGGCTTCGGATAGAACTCCATGTAGGGAAACCCGCTGCCGGCGATCATGAGCGTATCGCATTCCGCGAGCGCGTCCTGTGATGGCGAGGTGCCGAGCAGACCGATGCCGCCGGTGGTGTACTCGCTGTCGTCGGGGACGACGGCCTTGCCCAACAACGGCTTCACAATAGGACCGCCGACCTTTTCAGCGAGCTGCAGCACTTCGTCGCGCGCCCCGAGGCAACCGCGGCCAGCGAGGATCGCGACCTTCTTGCCAGCATTGATGATCTCTGCCGCCTGACGGATGAGGTCCTCTGGCGGAATCGAATGAACGGCGGCGTAGAGATCCGCGCTGTGACGGCTGACATTGGCTTCGGAGCGGCGGCCGTCGTCTGTCTTCCATTGCTGAATGTCTTTCGGAATCGTAATGTGCGAGACGGTGTGCTGGGCGAGCGCGGTCTTGATCGCTTCGTCGACGACGTTCTGCACATGGGCCGGGCCCATGACGCGCTGGTTGAACGCGGCGACGTCCATGAAGAGCTTGTCGAGATCCACGTCCTGCTGGTAATGCATGCCGATCAGGTCGTGGAACGTGTGTCCAGTAATGGCGAGCACGGGCTGTCCGTCACACTTGGCATCGTACAATCCGTTCAGGAGATGGATGCCGCCGGGGCCCGACGTCGCGAGACACACGCCGAGGCGTCCGGTGTACTTGGCGTACCCACACGCGGCGAACGCGGCGGCCTCCTCATGTCGCACTTGGACAAAGCGAATCTCCTTCGCGTGTGTGCGGAGTGACTCGAACAGTCCATCGATGCCGTCCCCCGGGAAGCCGAAAATGGTGTCGACGCCCCAAGCGATGAGTCGTTCGACGAGCAGGCCGGCGACGGTAGCGGTCATTGTTTCCTCCCGATGGAGCGCATGATCCGCCACGCCGCATGACGAGCCATCGTGCGGCGGGCGATGGTGGGAGCCGGTCTACAAGAAGCGTACCGATTGCGTTGCAGATCTTAGTGCCGCGGGACCTTGTCGAGACGCTCGGCATCGACGCGTTTGAATTCCAGGCCCAGCCCTGGGCGTGAGAGATCGGGGGTCAACTGTCCATCGACCGGAACGCGAGCGCCGTCGAACAGCATCGTCTCGATGCGAGCGTGGTCATGGAAATACTCGACGTTGAGCGCGCGTGACGCAGCGCAGCACAGATGTGTGTGCAGCGACGGCGCCGTGTGCGCGGAGAGGGGCGCGCCGAACGCGTCGCAGATCGCTGCTGCCTGCATGAATCCGGTGACGCCGCCGCACCGGGTGGCGTCGGCCTGCAGGACGTCGACGGCACCCGCGTTGAGCATTCGGTGAAAGTAGCCCGAGTCATATCCGTACTCGCCGGCGGCGATTCGCATGCCGGCCGGCACCATGCCGCGCAGCGCGCGCAAGCCGTCGAGGTCGTCCGAGCTCACCGGCTCCTCGAACCAGGTTACGCCGTGCTCGTGAAAGGCTTCAGCGAGCTTGGCCGCTTGAGCGCGCGTATACGCTCCGTTGGCATCGACGAACAGATCGACGGAGGGACCAATGGCGGCGCGAGCGGCCCCAACGCGTTGTGGATCAAACCCAGGTTCGCGGCCCACCTTCATCTTCACCGCGCGCGCACCACTCGACGCCCACCCCGCGAGCTGTGCACACAGCTCTCCAGTGGTATACGACGTGAATCCGCCGCTGCCGTAGGCGGGAATGCTCTGACGAGCTTTCCCAAGGAGGCTGGCGAGTGGGAGGTCGAGCAGCTTGGCCTTGAGGTCCCAGAGTGCGATATCGACGGCGCTGATTGCGGTCGCGGCAATTCCGGGGCGGCCGATGTTGCGCACAGCTTGCCACATGCGGATCGATGCGGCAGCCGTATCCACACTGTCCATGCCGACAATCAGGTCTTGCAGTGTGTCGTGCACGACTGCAGCGGCGGCTGCTGCGCCGTACGCGTACCCTGTTCCAACAGTATCGGCCGCCGTGACATCGACCACGACGATCGTCGTCGAGTGCCACTCGATGGTCCCGTCGGACTCGGGACGATCTGTCGGAATGGTGTAGGCGGCCGCGCGGACTTGCGAGAGTCGTGGCATCGCGTGGCGCGGGTGAGCTACGCGTTGCGTGTCCCGTGTCTCGTGTCCCGTGTCTCGTGTCCCTCGCCCGTGTCTTGTGTCTCGTGTCCCGCGTCCCGTGTCTCGTGTCTCGTGTCCCGTGCGGACAGCACCTGGCGTTCGGCCTCGAACCAGTCGGCGAGCGCATCACCGCTGACGGCCCCCCGCGCCAGAAAGAGCTCATAGGCTCGGTATCGGATCGTAGCGTCAAGACTATCCGAAGAAGCTGACATCTCAATCGATAGCATCTCTGTAGTCATGGCCAGACCGACTTCGCGGTCCTCCCGTGCGGTCGCGGATTCCGTAGTCGAATCATCAGCGGCCCTGCTCGGGCCGCCGGTCTTCCGGCTTGCGCGCTTTCTCGGCGTCGTCATGATCGAGGCGTTGGAGGTTCAGGTGGTCCGCACTGCCAGATTCATTCCCGCGATGGTTGCGAGGGCGAGTGAACCTGTGGTGCTATCGGTCGCGATGGGCGGTGGAACGCTTGAACACTTTCCGTAACTCGATCTTGGCGCGTTCCAGGACATCGCGCTGTCCGGCCCCAAGGTTGCTGCCCGCTCTGTTGATGTAGAACGTCAGCATCGACATGGCCGACCGGTACGGCTCGCTCTTGCGGCGATGGCTCCGCTCCGCGGACCGCTTGAGCGACAGGGCAATGCGACGCGGATCCTTCCAGGTGAACACACTGCGCTCGAGATCGAGTGCATCACTGCGCGCCGTGACTCGCGCCGACCAGCGACGACGAGGGTCCAGAGATTCAGGTGGATCGTCGATCATCGATCGGCACGGCACGTTGCGGCAATCAAATCCGTGTGTGAATGATCAGAGTAAGGACGCGGCGCCACTGGCACTCTGGGCCGTGGATGCTCGACGGCTCCGAACGACAAAGTGGGCCGCCGGGATGGTCGCGAGCCCTCCGACCGCTACCAGCGCCCTGCCGACGTAGGGTGTAAGCATCATGCACCTTGCATCTTCAGGCGCTTCTCCCGGGCGCGCGCGCGCTCCGTTCCACGGGATGCAGGTGCAGCAGGAACCAGTCTCGGGCCAACCCGGCCACCTGTTCGAGCGCGCCGGCCTCCTCGAACAGGTGGGTGGCGCCGGGGACAATGTCGAGACGAACCTCCGCGCGCATCTGGTCGCGTGCGCGCTCATTCAGCGTGATCACGACGTCGTCGTTGCCGCCGACGATCAGCAGCGTCGGTGCTTCAACCAGCGGTAATGATTCGCCGGCGAGATCCGGCCGGCCACCGCGTGAGACTACCGCGCCGACCCGATCGGGCCGCAGCGCGGCGGCCACTAGTGCAGCGCCGCCGCCAGTGCTCGCGCCGAATAACCCAACCGGAAGGTCGGCAGTGCTCGACTCGTCTTTGAGCCATTCGAGGGCGGCGACGAGACGGTCGGCCAACATCGGAATGTCGAAGCGGTGATGGCGCGTGACCTCGTCGACCTCTTCCTCACTCCGCGACAGCAAATCGAGCAGCAACGTCCCGAGTCCAGCGTCGCGCAATACCCGCGCAACGAATCGATTTCGTGAGCTGAACCGGCTACTGCCGCTGCCGTGCGCAAAGAGGATAACCCCTCTCGCGTCGGGAGGCGCGCCGAGTGTTCCATGGAGCGTGACCGTCCCCGTGGAAATCGAAACCGTGCGCTCCAGTCGGTCATCATCGTATGCGGGCATATCGCCTCAGTCGGAATCAGGAGGAATGTGTGCCGAGGGCGTGGCCCGCTTGCTCGAGTAGCTCGTGCACCTCGTCGTCGGTGGTCTGTGAGAAGTCCTCGTACCACAAGCCGACCGCTTGAAACGGCTCAGGCGTTTCAGCGCAGATGATGTCATCAGCGATGTCGCTGAATGCGTCGCACGTTTCGCGCGCGGCTACTGGAACCGCCACGACGACGCGCGACGGTCCTTCCTGTCGCACCGCGGCGACCCCGGCCCGCATGGTCGAGCCAGTCGCGAGCCCGTCATCGACGAGAATGACGGTCTTGCCGGACAGATCGGGGAATGGACGGTCACCGCGGTACTGCCGCTCTCGGCGCTCCAATTCTGCCTGCTCCACGGCCGTGACGCGCCGAATCTCTTCGTCGCTCACGCGGGCGACGCGAATCAGATCTTCGTCGAGCACGCGTACGCCTCCGCTGGCGAGTGCGCCCATGGCCAGCTCTTCGTGCCACGGAAGGCCGAGCTTTCGAACGACGAAGACATCCAGCGGCGCGTGCAGCGCCTCGGCGATCTCGAACGCGACGGGAACTCCGCCGCGCGGCAACGCCAACACGATGAGGTCCGACCGCCCGCCATAGGAGGAGCGGAGCTCAGCGGCCAGCCGTCGGCCTGCATCGCGACGATTCAGAAAGCGGACTCTCATATGATCGTTGACGAGCACGCGGCGTGCCGCATCGCCATTAATGATCAAGGACTCGATCGTGCTCCTACGCCAGCTCTGCTACCGAGCGCGATGCGCCGAGCCATGGCCGCCGGCAACCAGCCGTACGAGAGTTCCCGCAGCAGCGCGAGCACCGCGTCACCTCCAATCCGTCCACGCCGCGCATCGATGATGTTGTGTGGAAGGCGCAAGGAGTCCGGAAGCTCGAATACCGATAGGTTCGCGCCATGCCTGGACCAATCGCGCGCGAGCGATTCCGCCGCCGATGCTTTCACCGTGCGATCGGCGGCGTTCACCAGCAGGACGATGTTGCGCGTTTGCGGAGCATCGCGGCCGGCCTCACCAAGGACTGACCGTCCGAGCTCGAAGATCTCTGCCGCCGCGCGCGAGTTGAATCCCACTTCTCGGTCGGGTCGCGTGGTGTCGCGTGGCGATCGTCGCGTCACGCTCGGCAAGCGATCGGCCAACCCGATCAGCGGGCGTTGGAGCAACGAGGGAATCATCGCCAACTCGATCGCCGGCGCGATCAGCACCGCGCGCTCCACTTCCCGGTGCTGAACGATCCAGGCGCCCATCGTCGCGCCCATGCTCAAGCCGACGACGATTACCGAATCGCCGAGTCCGCGCGCCTCGGTTACCACGGAATCGGCGACTCCCTCTAGCTGGCCGACGGTGAGCGCGGACAGCGCGCGAACGTCACCGCCACGCAGTCCGTGCTGCGGCAGGCGCGGCACATAGACGTTGTTCCCGTCAGCGTGCAGCAGATAGGCGAATGCCTCGAATTGTCGCGGCGAGTCGGTGAGGCCGTGCAGCAGCACGATCACGCGCGGTGCGGGCGCGCCGCTCGTCAGCAGAATGCTTCGCGCGCCGGGCACGGCAATGCTGTCGTCTATCGCCTGTCGCCGAGCGATCGCGGCGACGGAACTGGTGTATGACGATGTAGCCGCCTGTGCCGAAGCGAGTTGTGCCGCCGCCGCGAGTCCAGCGGTGACGCACGCGGTGAGGATCCGACGACGTATGCCCGCGGCAGTTCTACGTGCCAGCGGCAGCATACGACAAGGACGTGACTCGCTGAATTCCAAGATGGCACCCACTCTGCAAATAGTTCAACCATGACACCCCGCGCCCCACGACCCAACTTACAGCGTGCTGCCCTCGCGGTGGCGTTCGTGGCGGCATTGGCGTCGGCCGGGTGCTCCCTGATCAGCGCACCGGCGCAGCATTCGGTGGCCGCGCCGCCGAAATCACTTGGTGCGGAGAATGTCGCGTTCGCCAGCGCGTCGGGAAGCACCATTCACGCCTGGTTTGCGCGCGGCCGCGCTGGCGCCGGCGCGGTGCTACTGCTCCACGGCATTGGAGCAGACCGCACGAGCATGCGCGCCCGCGCGCTATTCCTGCACAAGCTTGGCTTCACCGTGCTCGCTCCCGATTTTCAGGCGGAAGGCGAGTCATCTGGTGCACACGTCACCTATGGCGCGCTCGAGAGCTTCGATGCCGCCGCCGCGATGCGCTACTTGCGGGCGCATGTACCGTCGGATCGCATTGGCGTGATCGGCGTCTCCATGGGTGGTGCGGCGAGCCTGCTCGGGGACGGACCGCTCCCGGCGGACGCATTCGTCTTCGAGTCGGTGTATCCGACGATTCGCCAGGCGGTGAGCAATCGACTCGGCACATGGCTCGGTCCCGTCGGCGGGATCGCGAGGAGCTTCACCTCGGCGGCGATCGGACTCATCAGAGAGGAAACCGGCGTCACAGAATCGGAACTGCAGCCAATCGCGCACATCGGACAGATCCACGCACCGCTGCTGCTCATATCGGGTACGGCAGATCCCTACACGCCGATCGCGGAGGCCGAGTCCCTGTATGCGCGTGCGCCCGAGCCGAAGTCGTTCTGGGCGGTTCCGGGAGCGACCCATGAGGACATGTACGCGTATGAGACGCCGGAGTACGAGCGCCGCGTCGGTGCGTTTCTCGAGGAGTACTTACGGCCGGCGCCGACGCGATCAGCTGGCGTCCTCGCCGAGTCCCCGAGAAGCCGAGAGGGAAGTCCGGTCGATGTTTCTATGCTGGGGAGGCGGTGCTCGTCAGCGCTCGCTTCACACGAAACAGGTAGTCAGCGCGGTCGAACGGCTTCTGTATCATCTGCTCGTCAGGAATCGTCGACACCACTCTGCCCGGGAGATCCATGAGTTCGCCGGTTGCCACGAGGGTCCGCGAAGCAAGTTCCGGCCGCTCGCGCGCGATCCATTCGATCAACTCTCGGCCATCCACCGGACCTGGCATCCGCAAGTCCGTGATGATCAGGTCGTACGGTCCCTGGCGCAGCTTTGCGCACGCTTCCTCGCCGCTCGCCACCGTCTCGACGTCCACCGCCAGTTGCCGCAACATCCGCCGTTGCACTTCGCAAATGGTCTGCTCGTCGTCCACGATGAGAATTCTGGGACGGATCGACACCGACGGCTCGACGTCGGAGCCGCCAGGCGTCCTGATCTGGTCCGAGTGCCCGGGCTCGGCTGTCGGGGCCGGGGCGGCGATCAGGCGGATCGTGACACGCGCTCCTGTCGGTCTGGCATTCTCTGCCGACACCGTCCCCCCGAACTGTTCGACGAAGCGATGCACGAGTGACAACCCGAGTCCCGTGCCGGAACCGACTGGTTTCGTCGTATAGAACGGCTCGAACACGCGTTCCGGCCGAAGGAACCCCGGTCCTTCGTCCTGAAACACAATCACCACGATGTTCTCTGTGCGATGTGCTTGGATGTGCAGCGCGCAGCCCGGCGCGCCAGACATGGCGTCGAGCGCGTTGTTCATGAGATTGATGATCGCCAGCTCCAGCTTCTGCTGGTGGGCGACGACGTAGAGATCGGGCGCGACGTCAACATCGATGGTCTTCCCGTTCTGCACGAACACGTGACGCCGAAGACTGATCGCTAACTCCATCGCCCTCGAAAGCCGGACGCTCTCGAGCTGCGATTCCGATGCTCGCGAAAAGTGCAAGAGGTTTCGAACCAGGTCTCGCGCCCGAAGCGATTCGGCAACGAGCGGGTCGATCAACGCCGCGACTGTACCGCGTCCTGCTCGACCATTTGACTCGGAAAGGTCGAGCTTGAGGCACTCTGCGATGCCGAGAATGGCCGCGAGCGGGTTGTTGAGCTCGTGCGCCAGCCCGGCAAGCATCTCGCCCATGGCGCTCAACTTTTCGTGCTGCACGAGCTCGCGCTGCAGGTGCTGCATGTCTTCCATGGCCTTGAGCAATTCCTGATTGCGCGTTTGCACTTCGGCGCGCGCGTCATGGACTTTCTCGGCCATGCCGTCGAAGCTGTCCGCGAGCAATTGAAATTCTCGGTAGCGCTGTGGGGCGACGCGCACGAGATCGGCGCCGGCGCCCAACGCCCGCACCGCCGTTGCCAGATCGTAGATCGGCAACATGACGAGACGCCGTAGCACGCTAGCGAGAATGAGCGCTGCCACGGCCAGGGCGATGGTCAAGGCGATCATGGCTCGCTGCAGACGCTGCAGCGCCGCCTCCTGCCCTGCGCGAAGCTCCAAGCGGTTCTGCTCACGATCGGCCATGAAGCTGCCGACTGCCCCCTCGATCTTGGCTGCCTTGTCCGTGACGGTCTGGGTTCGCGCCCGGGCCGCCCCCGGCTCGCCGCCCAGCGCCAAATCGAATGCATGCTGCGCGGCGACCTCGAAGTCCTGATGCGCCTCCTTGATCGTTTCCACCTTCAGCCGCGCCGACAGCGGAAGTGGTCGCAGGAGATACTGGCGGATCCCGGCATAGGCCTCCTCGCCGTGCGCGCGAAACTCCTGGAGCGATGAGGCGCGAGGTGATTCGAGCACCCGGTACGCAGCGAGCTGTTGTCCGTACGATGCGCTGACGATTCGATCAGCGATGCGCTGCTCCACCATCAATTGCTCGGTGCTTCTATCCAGCGCCTGCCGAATCGACGCCGAGAGGGACAGGAGGAGTCCCATGGATGCGATGAGCAGGGACCCGAAGGCGATGGCCGTGACCAGCATTACCCCACGGAGCGACTGCTTCCGTGCCGCCGCTCGAATCATGGGATGCGTTGCATGCCGGGGGGAAGTGAAATCGCTCGCGAGCCAGTCGCGGTGACTTCCTTCAAATGGTACGATGGCGGCGGATTTCTGTTCCGGTCGAACGAGATCGGACCGGTGATCCCCGCGAACGCTGGGCGCGCAGTTCCCAGCCCGGCCACGTAGTCTCTGATCCGCTCGCGGTCGGGACCCGCGCTGCGGATCGCTTCCGCCAGCAGCATGACCGCATCATACGCCAGCGGGAACTGATCGGTGAACTGGGCGTTCTCCTGTTGGTTTCGCGCTATGAGAAGGCGAGTGCGGGGGGTGCTGTCCAGATCCACGAAACGCACATAGCGTACTCCAAGCAGTATCTGCGACCGAAAATCGGCGGAACGTGGGCCGCCGAACCCGTCGCTGGCGATCACGCGGATGGCCGGTACCAGTTTGCGCAGTGGCGGCAGCAAGATCTGGAGTTCGGCCGATCGCCCCACCCACACGAGCACCTGTGCCTTGGACCTCGCGATCGCGCTCGCCACATCGGCGACGTCCGTGAAGCCAGCCGCTTCCGCGTACGGAGCCTCGTACGCAGGCGCAATCCCGTGCGCCGCGAGACTCTGCACAAACGTCGCTCGCAACGCACGACCGTAGTCATCATTCACGTACAGTAAAGCCGTCCGCGAACGCGACGAATCGGCGAGTATGAGCTCGCCGAGAAACGCCCCCTGATGTACGTCGCTCGCCACCAGACGAAAGCTGTATGGCCCAGCCTCGCTATAGACTGGCGCGGTCGTGGTTGGCGCGATCTGCGTGATGTGATGCTCATTGTACACCTGTGCCGCGGCGATACTCGCACTGCTGTTGGTGTGGCCGACCACCGCAAGCATATCCTGGTCCGTCGCAAGGCTGTCAGCGGCGGTGAGTGCGTCGCGCGCGGAGGTGCTGGAGAGCCCGCGAATGACGTGCAGGTGAAGTGGCTGCCCCCTGATACCGCCAGCGGCATTGATGTCCTTGGCCGCGAGGAGAGCGCCGCGTGCGCCGTCGTCGTCGAGGACGACGCCGATCCCCAGCGGCTGCGGCGAACCACAACCGTGGAGCAGTAAGACGCCGAGACAAAGTCGCGTGCGCCATCCGCAATTGCGCAACGGCGTGTCGCCGATCAACACCCACAACCAACGGAGCGCCAGCAAACCTGATCGCGACATCGCGAAGTACACCGTCTGCCGGTTGCACCGGCGTTCATGGAAGGGCACCACCGGGTACAGAGTAGTAGCCCGAGGCCTGTCCAAAGGGACGACTGATCGCCGGCTATGGCACAGGGACGGCCGAGTCGCTCGCAATATCGAGCGGGACGGATATACTACGGCCAAGTCTGCTATGTCTCGCGACGCACGCTGGTGGCCGCGAGGCGCGTAAGCCCTTACGACTGGAGCTGCCCTCGTGCCCTCGTTTCGCAATCGCCTTCTGGCGCTGGCTGTGTTCACGTCGCTGGTGATGGCAGGCATCGCCGCCGCGCAAACGTCGGTTATCCTGCCGGGTCCCTCGGGACGCGCACGAATCCGGTTCGAGGTTCGGGTGCCGGCATCGGTGCGCGCCGAGCCCCTCACGGGCCGGGTGTACGCGATCATTACCCGCGACAGCTCTCGCGAGCCGCGGACGCTGGTCGGCCGCGTTGGGACGCCGTTGTTCGGGCACGACGTGGAGCGCCTCGCGCCCGGTGCACCCGCCGTCATCGACGGCAAGGATCTCGGAACGCCCGTGTTCGACATGGCAGACGTTCCGGCGGGTGACTACTGGGTTCAGCCGTTCGTGAACGTCTACTCCGAGTTCAAACGTGCCGATGGGCACGTGCTCTGGATGCACGACGACCAGTGGGAAGGACAGAACTGGCCACGGTCGCCTGGCAACATCTACGGCACGCCGCAAAAGGTGCACCTGGATCCAACGACCAACGCCGTGGTGAGGCTCGTCGCCGACAAGGTCATTCCTCCCATCCAAGTTCCGGCGGACAACGAATACGTCCAACGCTTCAAGTTCCGCAGCCCCTCGCTCTCAAAGTTCTGGGGACGTCCGATCTACCTTGGCGCCACAGTATTGCTGCCGCGCGACTACGCGACGTCCACGTTCAGCTATCCGGTGAACTACATCCAGGGTCACTTCGGCCTCGGCGCACCGTATGGATTTGACGCAGCTGCCGGCGGACGCGGCCGTGGACCCGCCGGTCCGTCCTTCCGCGAGCAGTGGTTGGGCGATGCCTTTCCGCGCCTCATTGCAGTGACGTTCCAGCACCCCACGCCGTATTTCGACGATTCGTACGCCGTGAACAGCGTCAACATGGGGCCGTACGGCGACGCCATCATGAATGAGCTCATCCCGGAGGTGGAGAAGCGATACCGGGTGATCAAGGAGCCCTGGGCGAGATGGTTGTCTGGTGGATCAACCGGCGGATGGGAGTCGCTCGCGCTCCAGATCTTGCATCCAGATTTCTTCGGTGGCACGTGGTCGTCCTGTCCCGATCCCGTGACGTTTACCGACGTCGAAGGCGTGAACATGTACAAGGATGCGAACGCCTTCTACAAGAACTACAGCGAGTGGCAGCTCACACCGACGGTCAACTCGCGAGAGGTTGACGGCTCGATTCGGCAGACGGCGCAGCAGCGGTACTGGATGGAGCTCGTCAACGGCACGCACGGGCGCTCGGGTACGGGCCAGCAGGACATCTGGCAGGCGGTCTTCGGGCCAATCGGCAGTGACGGCTACTTCAAACCGGCGGTCGATTCGCGCACCGGTGTGATCGACCACACCGTGACGCCGTATTGGCACGACAACTACGACTTGCTGTACTACCTGCAGCGCAACTGGAGCACCGTCGGGCCCAAACTCGTCGACAAGATCCACGTCTACGTCGGCAACATGGATAGCTTCTTCCTCGATCGGGCGACGCGTGAGTTGGAAGCGTGGATGAAGACCACGCAGAATCCGCATTACGAGGGGTACTTCGTGTACGGCGATCAGAAGCCGCACTGCTGGAGCGGGCCTGGAACGAGCGCGGATCGTCTGCGAGAAATGGCCGAGTACGGGCTGCGGAAGATGCCGGCGGGCACGACTACGCCGTGGTGGAGGTATTGAGAGGCCGCGGCGGCGAAGGGGCGCACCCTCCATTTCATAACCGGGAAAATTTCCCTGTTCCCGTCATGTCTGCTGCGCCCACCGATCGACGAAATGCTGTAACACTATGGCAGTAAGGCATTTGCATATTATGCTGAGCAGGTACCATAGTTGCCCTTGGTAGGGACGTGCGGCCGGCGTTTCGTTGGTCGCACCATGACAGGGTGAGCATGCTCGTCTGGCGCTCACCCGTCCACCCTGACCGATGAAGGTGACGCGTGAGACTCTCCCCGGTAGCCCCGCTCGTGTTGATGTCCGTCATTGCCGTGGCGGCCTGCAATGACAACACACAACAGCAACTCGGCACGCTGGCTCACGCCGACTCGCTGCGCGTGGATTCACTTGCCAACGTGCGCAAGGACTTGCTCGACGAGGTGATGACGTCGACGAAGTTCGTCGGCGAGATCAACACGGAGCTCGCCAAAGCGCGGTCGCTCGCGAACAAGACGACGGCGCAATTGGAGACCGCCGACGAGTCCGCACAGGTCAACGACCAGCGCAAGGCGATCGTCGCCCGTATCAGCCATCTCGTCGCTCGTCTGGATTCCGTGCAGTCGCGCCTGGCGAGTACTCGCGCGCAGGCCCAACGACTGTCGAAGCAGGATTCAGGACTCATTGCCCAGGTCACGGATTACGAGAAGCAGGTTGCCGATCTCCAGCAATCGGCGGAACACCAGCGGGCCGAGTTCCAGACCGTGATCGACAAGCAGACGGCGCAGATCGCATTGCTCAACACAACGGTCGATACGCTCAGCCACGTGCGTATTGCACTCGTGGACACGGTGGGCCGCCTGACGGCGGAGAAGAATACTGCCTACTATGTGGTCGGTACGCGGGACGAACTGCTCAAGAAGGGCATTCTCGTGGCAGAGGGGCAGAAGCGGTTCCTGCTCGTCGGATCGCGGTCCGTGGCGCCGGCACGCGAACTCGATCCGAGCAACTTCACGAAGATCGATCGTCTCTCCGATCGCACGATCAAGTTGCCCGAAGGACAATACGAGATCTTGTCTCGCCAGAATCCATCCTATGCGGCCCCTCAGGCGCAAAAAGACGGCAAGATTGCAGGCGGACTGACAATCAACCAGCCCGAGCAGTTCTGGGAGCCGTCGCGTTTTCTGATCATTGTTCGATCCTGACGGACATCGTGTGAGCGGTTCAGCGGCCCCGGACGCCACCGACGGCGTTCCGGGGCTGTTGTGCAGCGGAGATGGTGAGCGGCTTCATTACATGCCGCTCCGCCATCAGATTACGATGATGGATCTCCCCCGCCTTGCCGTTCTGGTGATCGACGATGAGCCGGCGCTGCGCGAAGTGCTGTCACTTCGCCTCGCCGACTGGGGGCATGACGTGCGCACGGTGGGAGATGCAGCCGAGGCAGAGCGCGAGATCGATCGCCAGCGGCCCGATCTGGTCCTTTGCGATCTCGTGCTGCCGGGCAGCTCGGGCATGGAGTTGCTCAAGCGCATCAAACGGCAGGACGAACGCCTGCCCGTCGTGATGATCACGGCGCACGGCAACGTCGACGGTGCCGTCGAGGCAATGAAGTCCGGGGCGGCCGATTTCCTGACGAAGCCGCTCGACTACGTCACACTCTTCGCGCTGCTCGAAGTCACCGCTGCGGGCGTTCGGCGGCGGCATGAGAGCCGATCGTTGGAGACGCGGCTCGACCGGCAGAGCGGCGACGGCCGCATGGTAGGTCAGAGTCGGTCGATGCGCGAGTTGCATCGCACGATCGAATCGCTGGCGTCGAGCAACGCATCGGCGATCCTCACCGGCGAGAGCGGCACCGGAAAGGAGGTGGCCGCCCGCGCGATTCACGCCTTCAGCGATCGTCGCGACAAGCCGTTCGTGGCAATCAACACCGCCGCCATTCCTGAAGGGCTGATCGAGAGCGAGGTGTTCGGCCACGAACAGGGCGCGTTCACCGGGGCCACGCGCTCACGTCCCGGTGTGTTCGAGATGGCGAACGGCGGGACGCTCTTTCTCGATGAGATCGCGGATATGCCGATGGCGTTGCAGCCCAAGCTGCTGCGTGTGCTCGAGGACGGGCACGCCCGCCGGCTTGGGGGCAGCCGTGATATCGCATTCGACGTTCGGGTGCTCGCGGCGACCAATCGACCGCCTGCGCAGGCGATTCGTGAGGGACGGCTTCGAGAAGATCTCTACTATCGGCTCACGGTGTTCGAGATTGCGCTCCCTTCGCTTCGCGAACGGATCGAGGACGTTCCGCTGTTGGCGCAGCACTTCGTGCGTGAGTTTGGGCGGAAGCATTCGCTGGACGTCGAGGGCGTCGGCGACGCCGCACGCGAGTTGCTCGAGGCCCATGCGTGGCCCGGGAACGTGCGGGAGCTACGCAATGTCATCGAGCGCGCCACGATCGTGGCCCGCGCCGGATGGATCGAGCCGCGCCATCTACCGCCCTACTTGCAGGCGTTGCGTCAGGGCGTTCGTCCAACGCTGACGTTGCCGGCGGGTACCACGTTGGCCGAAGCAGAGCGCTTGCTCATTCTCCAAACATTGGAACGAGTCGGACACAACAAAGCCGAGGCGGCGCGACAGCTCGGGCTGGACGTCAAGACGATCCGCAACAAACTGCGGACGTACGGCCTGGACGAATGAGCGTCGCCGCGCGGCTGCGGGCGGCATTCGCAGTCTACATCGCGTTGCTCGCGGCGGTCGTCGTGTATCACATGCGGACAATCCGGGGCGTCGTGGATGGCGGGCACGCACTCACCGAGATTTCGTCTCGGCTCCGCGTGTCCTCGACCGATCAGCTCGCCCGCATCACGCAGATGAGTAGCGATGCCGAGAAATTCCTCGTGACCCGGGATCGTGGGTATCTCGGCAAATTCCTGGAATCGTCGCGCGCGTATGGACGCCAGCTCCGGCACCTCGATTCCATCCCGCTGAGCGCCGCGGAACGGGCGTCGCTCACGCCGCTGGCCGCGGACTGGCGAACGGTGGAGGCGCGGGCGCAGCGTCTGTCCAATTTCGAGTATGCGTCGACGGCTGCGGGGCGTGCGTCGGTGCCGATGCTGCAGCAGACGCTCGAGCAGGTTCGCACGGAGACACAACAGTTGAGCGCCGCATCGCAGGATGCGATGAGCCGCGAACTGAGCGCGTCGGAACGATCGGCTCGCAATGCCGAGCGGGTGTCTTGGCTGGCGGCGCTCGGGGCGTTGGTCCTCAGCCTGCTGCTGTCCGCGCTGCTCGTTCGCTCGATCGTCGGACCGCTTGGCCGCCTCGCCGAGGGGACGCGCGAGGTGTCGGCGGGGCGGTTCGGCTATCGGCTCGACACCACGGGCGGCGACGAGTTCGCGCAGGTGGCGCGGGACTTCAACTCGATGACCGAGCGGTTGGACGAGCTGGATCGCATGAAGCGCGATTTCGTGGCGAAGGTATCGCACGACCTCAAGACTCCGCTCTCCTCGATGCACGAGACGATCGGTGCCCTACTCGACGAAGTGGCTGGGCCATTGTCTGCCAAACAGCGCCAACTGCTCGAGCTCAATCTGGCCAGCGGGCGCCGGTTATCCTCCATGGTGACCAAGTTGCTCGACCTGTCGCGCATCGAGGCCGGCCTCGAGCCCGATTTGCAGATGCTCGACGTGATGCAACTCGTGAAGGGTCCGCTGGAGCGTGCCGATGCGGCGCGGACACAACGTGGTTTCCGTTTGTCGCTCACGGAACCGCACCGGCGATTGCTCGTACGCGGCGATGCGACTGGCCTTGCCCAGGTGCTCGACAACCTGCTCGAGAATGCGATCAAGTTCTCTCCGCCCGGCGGAGCCGTTCGGGTGCGTATTGCCGAATGGCCGTCGGGGGGCGACCGCGTGCCGGCGGAGCAGTCGGCCGCGGTGCGCAGGAGCGGTATGCGCGGCGGTGCGGTACTGCTCTCTGTCGCCGACGATGGTCCTGGTATTCCGGACGACGAAAAGGAGCGGATCTTCGCGCGCTTCTATCAAACCGAGGCTGGACGCGCCGCGCATGGGCACGGCGTCGGTCTCGGGCTCACGATCTGTCGCGAAATCGTCGCGGCACATGGTGGCGCGATCTGGGTGACCGACAATGAGCCGAGCGGCAGCCTGTTCTGCGTGCTGCTCCCCGGCGCGGCCGGCGCGGCCGGCGCGGCGGATGCGCCGGACGCGCCGGACGCGGTGCTCGGACCGGCACCGGTTGGTGGCAGCGAGCGGATCGCATGATGGGCGCTGTCCGCATTGCCATCGTATCGATAGGCGCGGTGGTGGTGAGCGCCACGGCGTGCGCGCCGCGGCAGTTCGATCGCGAGCTCGCCGCGCAGCGGTGGTCCGATGCCGCGCGGACGTTCAGCACCGACTCGGCGCTGCTGCATGACGAACGTGCTGTGTACCTCGCCGGGATTCTCTATGGCACGCCGTCGCGTCCAACGTATGACCCCGATCGGGCGCGCGGGCTCTTCCGGCGACTGCTATTTCAGTTTCCGAATACCCGATATCGCGCCGACGCGACCGACCGGCTCGCCGACATGGACGCGCTCTTGCGCGCCCGCGACAGTAACACCGCGCTCCGGCGCGAGCTCGAGTCGAAGATCGCCGCGCGGACGGCCGAGGTGCAGCAGCTTCGCGCCATTCTGGATTCCACGACGGCGAGGGCCGACCTGCTCCGGCGAAATACGGCGCGTCTGGAATCCGATCTGCGCGACCACGATGAGCAACTGCGCGCGCTGCGGCTCGAGCTCCAACGGCTGAAGGAGATCGATCTCAAACCGCGACCGCCCAGTCGCCGGCCCCCGTGACAGTGCCGGTCGAATCGGATTGCGCGCCAATGGCTATCTTCCCGCAGTCGCTCTCGAAACGAGACCATTCCATGCCTTCGATACGTTCCATGGCCGGCCTGTCCCGGGTCGCGTTGTTCGCCACGATACTCGTCGTCCCGGCGGCACGCGCGCAGACGGTCGGCGCCGCGCGTTCGTTCACCGAGGTCGCGCTGTCACCCGATGGCCACCGCGTAGCCTGGATTGGCCCGGCGTCGCGGATTCAGGCCGCTGGAGGCAGCGTCGTCATCGCGAATCAGCAAGGTGGCGGCTGGCGGCCGAACGTCGTCGCCATGGCGGATGCTGATCCGGGCAGCGCGTCGGAGATCGTATGGTCGCGGGACGGTCGCAGCCTGGCGATTCTCGCAACGACAAGTCATGGGTCGCCGGCCATCTTCGTCACGACTGCCGATGGCGAATCGGTCCGCCGTATTGCGACGACAACGGGAACGGTCCACGACGTTCAGTGGTCGCCCGACGGTGCCCACCTGGCCATGCTCTACTCGACCGCGAGCGAGCAGGCCAATAGCCCGCTCGCCGCGACACCGCGCGATACAGGGGTGATGGACACGCACATCGACCGTCAACATCTGGCAATCGTCGACCTGGCCACCGGTGCCATCAAGCCCATCTCGCCGCCCGATCTCTACATCTACGAGTACGACTGGTCGCCGAATAACAAGCAACTCGTCGTCAGCCAGGCGCGGGGCTCCGGAAACAACAACTGGTGGGTGGCGCGCCTGTCCGTCATCGACGCCGCCACCGGCGCGATCCACGACATTGCCAAACCGAAGACGCAGCTGGCTGAGCCGCGCTGGTCTCCGGACGGATCGTTGATCGCGTACATCGGCGGATTGATGAGCGACCAGGGCGTCACCGGTGGTGACCTCTACGTCGTGCCGTCCGTGGGCGGTACGCCGCGCAATCTCACGCCGGCCATCACGAGCTCGATCTCGTCGTTCAGCTGGACTGGCCCGACCATGGCACTCGTCACCGGCTACGCCCAGGGACGGTCGCAGATGGCCACCGTGGATGCGCGGAGTGGTGCGTTCGCAGCGCTCTGGTCCGGCGATGAGCATACATCGACGGGGACCATGGCCGGGGTCGCAGGCGCGTCGGCGTTGCCCAACGGGTCGGCCGTTGCCGTGGTCCGGGAGTCATTTGGCATGGCACCGGAGATATGGGTTGGCGCACCCGGGCAGTGGACGCAGGTCACGCACGTCAACGACGGCATCGCGCCGGCCGCGGGCAAGGGCGTGAGCGTACGTTGGAAGAGCGGGACGTTCAACGTTCAAGGATTTCTTGTATATCCGACGAACTTCGATCCGTCCAAGAAATACCCGATGATTGTCCAGGTGCATGGCGGCCCGTCGTCGTCGGTGCACCCCGCGTTTGTCGGCCCCGATTCCTACGAGGCCATCGAGTCGCAGCATGGGTACTTCGTGTTTCTCCCCAACCCGCGAGGCAGCTACGGACAGGGTGAGGCGTTCACGCGCGCCAACGTCAAGGACTTCGGCCACGGCGATCTCCAGGACATCCTCTCTGGCGTCGACGAAGTGCTCCGCCGCTATCCCGTCGATGGCAATCGGTTGGGCATTCGCGGCTGGAGCTACGGCGGCTTCATGACGATGTGGGCGGTGACGCAGACGCACCGGTTCAAGGCAGCCGTGTCCGGTGCCGGGCTATCGAATTGGCTGAGCTATACGGGCGAGAACGGGATCAGCGAGTGGATGGTGCCGTTCTTCGGCGCCACGGCCTACGAGAACAAGGCAGTGTACGACAAGAGTTCGCCGATCAACTACATCGATCATGCAAAGACACCGACGCTCATTGTCGTCGGCGAGCGCGACGCGGAATGCCCAGCGCCTCAATCATTCGAGTTCTGGCGTGGGCTGCAGCATGCCGGCGTCACGACGCAACTCGTGGTCTATCCGGACGAGGGACACCACTTCGAAAATCCCGAGCACGCGCGCGACGTGCGCGAGCGGACGGTGCGGTGGATGGACGCGTACCTCAAGGGACCGAAGGCCTGACGTCGGGCTGCGGTAGTCCCCGTCTGCTCTTCTTGTGTTGCAGCATGAGCGCGTCGGCCCCGGCGACGAGCTCCTGCAACGCGACGGAGGGTGAGCCCGTGAAGCACTTGGCGCCGACGCTGATCGACAAGCGAAAGCCTTCGCCGCCGAGGGTTGCGTTGTGGAGCTCGACGTGCCGCTGCAGCCGATCGAAGATGATCTGCACATTCTCGTTGGCCGATACGTCGGCGAGCACGACGAACTCGTCTCCGCCCAGACGCGCGATGAGATCGGTGCGGCGGAAGGTGGCGCACAGCACGCGCGCGGCATCGACCAAGAGGGCGTCGCCGGACTCATGGCCGAGGGTGTCATTCACCTGCTTGAGTCCATCAACGTCGGCAAAGACCAGCACGCCCAGTGAGGCGGCGCGCTCCATGAGCTGCAATCGCTGCTCGCCGAACGTGAAGAATGCGCGACGATTGCCGAGCCCGGTCAGTTGGTCTCTCAGTGAGAGCGAGCGGATCTCCTCGAGCAGACGGTGACGCTCGCGCGCGTAGCGAATCGAGCGCTCGAGCATGTCGCCGGTCACTCGGCCCTTGACGAAGTAATCGGCCGCGCCGGCGTGCATGGCGTCGAGATCGGTCGCGCGGTCGGAGTGACCCGTGAGCATGATGACCGGCGTGCGGCAGCCACGAGCTTGGGCTGCGCGCAACAGCTCGATGCCCGTCTCCCCGCCAAGATTATAGTCGACCAGCGCCACGTCGAAGCTGCCCGTCGTCAGCTTGTCGAGGCCCAGCGCATACGTCCCCGCCCATTCCATGGTGACCCGCGAGCCGAACCCGTCGCCGAGCGTCGCCCGAGTGAGGAGGGCGTCGTCTTCGTCGTCGTCGACGAGGAGCACACGAACGAGCGAATCAGGCATTCGATTATACGGGAGATCCGGGGAGCTGAACGATGTTGAACCAGTACGTGCCGAGCGTGCGAACGATCTCCACCAGACGGTCGAATGTCACCGGCTTCGTGATGAACGAGTTGGCGCCGAGCCCGTATGAACGCAGCACGTCTTCTTCCGTCTTGGAGGTGGTGAGGATGATGACGGGAATGCACTGGAGATTCGGGTCACTCTTGATCTGCTCGAGCGCCTCGCGCCCATTCATGCGCGGCATATTGAGGTCGAGCAGGATGAGCCCCGGCCGCGGCGCGTCCGCCGTCGCGTATTTGCCGGCCCGCCGGAGATAGTCCATCAGCTCCTGACCGTCCTCCACCTCGCGGAACGGATTGCCCAAGCGACTCTCGTGCAAGGCATCTCGCGTGAGCATGCGATCGTCCGCGTCATCGTCAGCCATGAGGATGACGACAGGTCCCGAGCTGTCACGCAGCATGCTTCTCTCCGATTGGACCGTGCAGTGGCAGGGTCACCACGAACCGCGATCCTTCTCCGGCCTTGCTCTCCGCTCGAATGACGCCGCCGTGCTGTTCAGCGATCTTCTTGCAGATCGCCAGCCCAATGCCGGTGCCCTCGTACGCCTGTCGGCCGTGTAGACGCTGGAAGGGAAGGAAGACGCGATTGGCGTCCTTGTTGTCGAAGCCGATTCCGTTGTCGTCGAAATAGAGATCGACCGTGTCCGCATTGCCCGGTACCGCGCTGACCTTCACCACTGGTGCCTGCTCCTTCCGGTGGAACTTGAGTGCATTACCAATGAGGTTCTGGAAGACCTGCCGGAGCTGGACTGGATCTCCGATGATCCGCGGCAGCTCGCCGAGCTCGACACGACCGCCGGTGGTCTGGATGCGGACCTCCAGATCGCCCAGTACCTCGCGCGCGATCACGTTCAGATCGACCGGCGCTAGAGGATTCCGCTTTGTCGTGACACGAGACAGGCTGAGGAGGTCGTCGATCAACTGCTGCATCCTTGCCGCGGCGTTGCCAATCCGGCTCAGATAATCGCGACCCTGGTCGTCGAGTATTGGAGCGTAGCCGGTGACGATGCGGCCGGAGAACGCCTGGATCTTTCGGAGAGGTTCCTGGAGATCGTGCGACGCGATGTACGCGAATTGCTCGAGGTCGCCGTTCGACCGTTCGAGTCGCGCGGCCTTGTCCGCGAGATCGCTCGTGTGTCGCGCCACCAACTGCTCCAGTCGTTGGCGCTCCTTCTCCAGGACGCGCGCCCTCAGCGTAGGCACCGTCGCCGTTCCGCCAACCAGGAGGCTGATACAGAGGAGCCGGAACCACCACGCCTGCCAGAACGCCGGGGTGATGATGAACGTAATAACCGCCGGCGTCTTGCTCTGCGCGCCGCCCTCGACGGCGACGACCTCGAACTGATAGCTCCCAGGGCTCAAGCCGGCGTACGTGATGCTCCGCTCCGAGGTGAGTGCAGACCAACGATCACTCGCACCGATCAGACGGTAGCGAAAGTGGATGGCCGACCGGTCGCGAAAGCTGGGCGCGCCAAAGTGGAGCCGTATCACGCCGCGGGTCAGGCGTGGTGGTTGGCCGTCTGGCTGCGCGGAGAATGGCACGCCATCGTTGGTTGCTTCTTCGGCGTATACTGGAGGGGCGACGGCGTCGACGACGTCGAGCCCCGGCGTGAAGAGGACGAGTCCCGCCCCGGTGCCGAACCAGAGATTTCCCGTCGTGTCTTCGAATGCACTATTCGCGCTGCCTTCGAGGTCGAGCAGACCACTCGCATGCCCGTAGTGCGTCGAACGTTCTCCGGAGAATCGATCGAGGCCGAGGTTTCCGAACAGCCAGACCGCTCCGCGCGAATCCGGCAGGACCTGCCACAGGAAGTTGCTCGCCAGCCCGTCCTTCACCGTGATGTGACGAATGGTGGGGCCATCGATGCGCAGCGCACCGTCGCCGTCGGTGGCGACCCACATCCGACCCTGCGCGTCTTCGCGCATCATCCAGACGGACTCGTTGGTGGCGCCCTGATTGGCGCCGAGCAACTGCAACGAGTCGTGGTCGAGAATTGCGATTCCGCCGGCGCGGCGACCCATCCATAACCGCCCTCGTGAATCGCGCGTCATGGAGATGATCTGAGCCGCAGCGATCTCGGGCAGATTCATCGGAGTGAGGCGACCTGCCTCCCACCGCGCAATGCCGCGTCTCGTCCCCACCCACACCCCGGCACCTCCGTCTGCCAGGAGGCTGAACGCCGCGTCGCCCAGGAGTCCATCCGGGTCGTGATACGCACGCACGCGGCCGTCCTTGTACCAATACAGCCCTTGACGCGTGCCGACGAGCAAACCACCACTTGGTTCGAACGCCAAGCTGAAAACGCGCGGATCGATGATACCGGCAATCGGGACCGTCTTGAATCCGCCGCCCTCCCGCATCGCGACGCCATTCCGCGTCCCGATCCACAAGCGCCCCTTTGCATCAGAGGCAATCGCACGCACGAATGGACTCGGCAACCCTTCCGCGGCCGTGTAGCTGCGGAACGGCCCCGGCACGTGCTCGCTCACGCCGGCGTCCGTGCCGAACCAGACATCGCCGTCACGGTCGATCGACACGCGACTGATCATCTGCGACAGCAGACCGTTTGCCGGACCCAATTGATCCACCTGGCCATCATGGATTCGTAGCACGCCAGTACGCGTCGCCACCCAGATCGTCCCGTTGCGCCCCATTGCACCGTCCACCATGACGGTGCCAGCGGGGATCTTTCCGGGAGCGATCGCGGTCAGTTCGTTCCCATGCCGAAAGAACAGGCGACCGTCGTAACCGACCAGCAGTCCATCGCGTGCCGGCGCAATGAACTGAATCGTCGCATTGCCGAACATGAGCAGTGAATCGGCGACGAACCGCTTGGAGGCGCGCTGGAAGCGAACGATCCCGCTTTCGTTCGCGACCCAGACTCGCTTCTCAGAATCGACCACGACGCGCAGGACGCGCCCCGTGGCGAGCCCATCGGCCCATGTGTAATTGTGAATTCCGTCAGGGTTGGCGTGCGAGACGCCGCTATCGGTGCTGACCCACGTGCCGCCGAAGCCATCGGCCGCCACGGTCTGCACGTCCTCGTTCGCCAGGCCGTCCCGGTGACGGAGGCATTTGAAGCGCACGCGATCGAACGTGCAGAGCCCACGTGTGGTGCCAATGAGAAGGAGCCCGTCGTCTCCTTCGGCGATATCGGACACGGAGTTCGACGAGAGACCATCTTGCGTCGTGTAGGCCAGGAAATCGTCGCCATTGAAGCGCGCGAGTCCGCCATAGGTCGCAAACCACATATAGCCGAGGCGATCCTGGTGGATGGCCATGACCTGGGACTGCGGCAGTCCGTCGACGCCGTTGTAATGCTGAAAATTGAGCAGCTGGGCGCGCGCGACCGGTCCGCTCCCGAGCAGCAGGACCAGGGCCCAGAGCGATGCGTGGGTGGACGCTCGTGCCGACCGTGTGCGCGTAACGCGCATACGACGGCCCGTCGTCGGGTTGCCGTAGAGGTGGGGATTCATTGACGACACAAGTGTATTGCGCAAACACGCCACCGCCGGACGTCGAGCCGGCTGGCATCGGTCTCGCATACAAGGTTCGGCAGCCAACCGCTGTTGCTGAAGTCGCTGCCGCCATCTGTGTCCGTCTATGTGCCGAGGGCAAATGTCAGTCTATGTACTACCTATGTACTGCAGTTGCCCCTTAGCCGTATGCGGCAGGGGCACGTCACCTTAGTACAATGCTCGCCCCTCTCAACTCTGGCGTCGAACGTGGTTGGATCATTCCGATCGGCGGAAAGCTGCGCGAAGAGGCAGTCCTCGATCGGTTCGTCGCGCTGAGTGGCGGCCGCGATGCGCGCATCGCCGTCATCACAACGGCATCGAGCGAGCCCGACATTGGTACATTCTTCGACGGCGTCTTTGCCAAACATGGCGTAGCGATTTCCAAGTCGCTGCGATTCGAGCGACGCAGCGACTGCGACGATGAGGATTGGCTCGATTGGCTGCGCAGCGCAACCGGCATCTTCATCACCGGCGGCAATCAGCTCAAGCTCACTGCGACGCTCGGGGGAACGCCGGTCGCGAAGCTGATGCGGCTACGCAACGCGGCAGGCGTTCACGTTGCCGGCACCAGTGCGGGGGCGGCGTTCCTGAGCGAGCACATGATCGCGTTCGGCGAGGAAGGGACCACGCCTCGTATGGGAATGGTCAACATGTGCGCGGGCCTTGGATTGACGAATCGTGTCATCGTCGATCAACACTTTCGTCAACGCGATCGACTGGGACGCCTGCTCGCCGCACTCGCGTACAATCCGTTTGCCGTGGGCCTCGGCGTGGACGAAGACACGGCCGCGTTCATCGGACCGGACGAGACCCTCGAAGTGGTTGGCGCGGGCGCCGTCACGATCGTAGACCCGTCGGCGGTGGAATATTCGTCCATCGCCGAGTCGCAGCCCGGCGATCCGGTCACCCTGCTCGGGGTCACGGTTCATGTTCTCGCGCCTGGCGCAACGTTCAACCTCCATACTCGGCACCCGCATGGTGGCGAAGTGTTCAGGTTCGGGAGCGAGGAGTAGAATGAAGATTCTCGATCGATCGACCTATGTCGGCCCGAGCCACTATGCACACTTTCCGGTCATCCGTCTCGAGCTCGATCTGGGGCCGCTCGAATCGTGGCCGACGCGCCGGTTGGGCGACGGGTTCATCTCGTCGCTCCTGGAGGCGTTGCCAGGTCTGCAAGAACACAGCTGCTCATTCGGCGAGGCAGGCGGTTTCGTACGCCGCATGACGGAAGGCGAAGGAACGTGGCTGGGCCACGTGTTGGAACACGTCGCCATCGAGCTGCAGAACATTGCCGGCGTGAAGGTGACGTTCGGCAAGACGCGCGAAACGGAGCGCGCCGGCGTCTACGACGTGGTGTTCGAGTACGAACAGGAAGACGTCGGCATCGAAGCGGCCGACGTCGCGCTCGACTTGCTGCACGATCTGCTGCCTTGCGAGTTACGCCCTGCGAGTGTGGCGAAGCATGCCTTCGACCTCGCGACGCGGCGCGACGACTTCATCCGTTATGCGCAGCGACGCGCGCTCGGACCCAGCACGGCGAGCATCGTGTATGCCGCCGAACAGCGGAACATTCCATGGATCCGGCTCAACGACCAGAGCCTCATCCAGCTTGGTTACGGCTGCCACCAGCAGCGCATTCAAGCAACGATCACCGGACGGACTCCACACATCGCGGTCGATCTCGCATCAGACAAGGAAGAGACCAATCACATTCTCGCTCGTCTCGGCCTTCCAGTACCCAAGCAACGGCTCGTGCGGTCGGCCGTACACGCGGTGGCGGCGGCTGAACGCATTGGCTATCCCGTGGTCACCAAACCATACAACGGGAACCATGGTCGCGGCGTATCGATCGGCCTCACAACGCCGGAGGAGGTGACCGACGGCTTCCTGCGGGCGCACGAGGTCGCGGACAGCGTGATCGTCGAGAGTTGCGTCACAGGCCTCGACCACCGCATGCTCGTGGTGAACGGCGAGCTGGTGGCGGTGTCCCGACGTGAGCCCGGCAAGGTTGTTGGCGACGGCGAGCACACCATTCAGGAACTCCTGGCCAGTGTGAACGCCGATCCCCAGCGTGGCATTGGGCATGAAAAGGTGCTCACGCAGATCGAGCTCGATGCACAAGCAATGCGGTTGCTTGCAATGCGGAGGTACTCGCCGGAAACAGTCCCGCCGGCGGGCGAAGATGTATACCTCCGCCTCACGGCGAATCTATCGACGGGCGGCACTGCCACAGACATGACTGACGCCGTGCATCCGGACAACGTGGAGATGGCCGTGCGGGCGATCCAGGCGATCGGGCTCGACATCGGGGGAGTGGACTTCCTGTCACCCGACATCACGAAGTCTTACAGGGATGTCGGAGGTGCGATTTGCGAGGTGAATGCGGCGCCGGGATTCCGCATGCACATGGCGCCCAGCGAAGGGCGTCCACGCGACGCAGCGGGCAAGGTCATCGACATGCTCTTCCCGGGACAGACGTCGAGTACGATCCCCATTGCCGCGATCACGGGCACGAACGGCAAGACGACCACAGCGCGGATGCTGGCGCACATTCACAAGTTGGCCGGCAAGCGCGTCGGGCTGACGACTACCGATGGCGTGTACATCGATGGACAGCGCACCGTCGAAGGGGACATGACCGGCCCGACGTCGGCCCGCATCGTGCTCAGCGATCCGGCGGTCGAGGTTGCCGTGCTCGAGACCGCGCGCGGCGGCTTGCTACGAGCCGGGATGGCTATGCGCCATGTCGACGTGGGCGCGGTGCTCAACATTCAGCCCGATCACCTTGGGCAGAGCGGGATCGAGGCGCTCTGGCAGCTAGCGGAAGTGAAGCGAACCGTCGTTGAGATCGCGACGGACACCGCCGTACTCAATGCCGACGATCCGCTCACCCTGCGAATGGCCTCGCATACGGACGCCAAGTACGTCTGTTATGTGACGATGGATCCCGCGCATGATCTCGTGCGCGAACACATTCGCGCGGGCGGCCGGGCTTGCGGGATCGAGGCAGGCGTGAACGGAAAGATGATCACGATCTATGATCGTGGCGCCCACATCTCCCTGCTCTGGACGCACCTGATTCCGGCGACGTTGGAAGGACGCGCAACCTTCAACGTGCAGAACGCGATGTTTGCCGCAGCCATGGCGTTTTCCATGGGCGTCAAGCTCGAGGACATTCGGCACGGCCTTCGCACCTTCGACACGACGTTCTTCCAGTCGCCGGGCCGTCTCAACGTGTACGACGAGCACCCATTCAAGGTGGTCCTCGACTACGGGCATAACGCACACGCCGTGGGTGCGATATGCGACCTCGCGAACAGCATGGGAGTCATGGGTCGTCGCATCTGCGTATTGTCCGCGCCGGGCGATCGCCGCGACGAGGACATCACGGCCATTGGGGCAGCGGCCGCAGCGGCGAACTTCGACCATTACATCTGCCGCCGTGACGATGCACTCCGCGGTCGCGGATACGACGATGTGCCGCGGTTGCTCGTGGCCGCGCTACGCGAGGCGGGCATTCACGACGAGCGCATCACGATGATCGTCGATGAGGTGCAAGCCATTGATGCGGCGCTGCGGATGGGTCAGCCTGGAGATCTGCTCGTGCTGTTTGCCGACGCGATTGCGCGCGGATGGAAGCAGATCGTGAGTTTCTGTCCCGACGCGGGCGAGAGCGCGTCCGTCGTACCGACCGTGCGCGCCGCGCGCGTAGTGCCGCGTGCCTCGGTTCTCGAGGAGTCACCAGCCGATGATGCTCATCCGGCCAAGGCGTCGGTACTGCGTTGCGTGCCGCAAACGACGTGGTCGTTGGCGAACGAGGAGCTCACGCTACTGCGCGATGAGCGCGGGGTGATGCTGGCGCGCAGTGCGAGCGATTGAACGTGGAACCGTCCGAATTTCCATCGCCGACCATTATCGATTCCCGTCGCTTGTTGGGCCCAAATCTCTATGATGGACGGTTCGGCGCTGTACTGGACGTCACATGCGACGAGGCTCGCGCCGGCGCGCTGGTGGGTGCGTGGTTCACACACGCTCGTAGCCTCGCTCGCGCGTTGGGCTGGGACCGCGCAGCGCTCCGCGCCAGGCGAACCCGCGCCGGTGCGAGTCTTTTTCTTCCGGCGCCGATTGATGTGCTCATGTGCGCAACGGAGGTCAACGAGCAAGCGTGGGTCTGCGCCGAGGCCGGTGAGGAACGCCCAGACGATGCTGTAGTGACACGACTCCGTGCAACCGCGAACGCAGAACGGCGAACGCGGCCGCATCTCGCGGACGCGTATGCCACTGCCGTTACGACAGGGATCACGGCCTCCTTTGATGAACAGTCGCTCTGCCTTGGCAGCGGCAACGGATCACGCGTCTGGCCATTCGGCGACCTCCCGCCGGCAGCGGAAATTGCATGGCGCGAGGTGCGCGACGTGCCGATCGCGCTCGTTACAGGAACGAACGGTAAGACTACGACGACACGCCTGGTCGCGGCGATGTGGCGTGCGGCCGGTCGGGTAGCCGGATGGTGTTGCAGCGACGGCGTGTGGGTGAACGGTGTACAGGTTGCCTCGGGCGATTACTCCGGACCCGCCGGCGCGCGGGAGGTGTTGCGCAACGCGCGGGTCGAAGCCGCCGTGCTCGAAACGGCGCGTGGCGGGATCCTGCGCCGAGGACTTGCCGTGAGCCGGGCGTCGGCGGCGATCATCACGAATATCTCGGCCGATCACTTGGGCGAGTATGGCATTCGCGCCTTGAGCGAACTTGCCTGGGTGAAAAGCGTCGTCGCGCGAGCGCTTCCTATCGAGGGACATCTCGTGCTCAACGCAGATGACGAACAGCTCGTGACCCTCGCGGAACGCATGACAGCGCAGGTGTCCTGGTTCTCCGTTGTGCCAGACCATCCGTTACTCGGTGTACACGTCGCGGACGGCGGAGACGCGGCGATGGTCCGTGATGGGCGTGTGATGCTGCACGTGGGGAAGGCCTGGCACGACCTCGGCGACGTCACGACGATGCCGATCACCTTGAACGGTACCGCACCGCACAACATCGCGAACGTGCTCGGTTCAACGCTGCTCGGCGCGGCGGTGGGCATTCCGGTCGATGCCATGCGTGAGGCATTGGCCACATTCGGCGGCGCGGCCACTGACAATCCGGGCCGCCTTCAGATCACTCGGTTGGGCGGCGTGACGGTGCTCATCGACTTCGCGCACAACCCTGAGGGGTTGGCGGCGCTGTGCAAGACGGCGATGGCCATTCCCGCCACGCGGCGGCTGTTGATCCTCGGGCAGGCGGGGAATCGCGGCGATGAGTTGATCCGCGCGCTTCCCCGCGCCGCATTCGCGGTGATGCCGTTCGATCACGTCATCATCAAAGAGATGATCTCCATGCTGCGTGGGCGCGCGGCCGGCGAAGTGCCGCGCATTCTGGCCGACGAGCTGTCACGCCTCGGCATGT
The DNA here is from genome assembly GCA_963817955.1 of uncultured Gemmatimonadaceae bacterium. Lineage (GTDB taxonomy): Bacteria > Gemmatimonadota > Gemmatimonadetes > Gemmatimonadales > Gemmatimonadaceae > JAQBQB01. The sequence goes on along the minus strand of CAWFQK010000002.1, from coordinate 35,310 downwards.
GCCAGGAACAAGTGGAAACCGTAGAAAGCGAGATCGCCGCCATACGCCGAGCGTTCGACTGGGCGCGTGACGGCGATCTCATCATCTGCCCGGCGCACGTGAACAAGGCGGAAGTGGTTGGGCTGGTGCGCCAGTTGAGTGAGATGGGATGGGCTCCCGGAGCATTGGAAATCAGTCAGGTTTCGTCATGAGCGCATTGAAAAGCGGACGGGCGCGCGCCGTTCAGAAGATCGGCTTCAGGACCATCCGGCGTGATCTTGCTGGCAGTGACCTACCGCAACGCACAGAATAGCGATCGGCTGATTCTGAGAGCACCTACTCGTACACCGGTCGGGCTGGTCGCTTGACGTCCCCTCGAGCCTGACCCAACCTGTTTTCTTGACGGTGGTGTCATACCTAGATATCCTTGTTGTGGACCAGAAGGAAGCCTAGGTATGAGCGAAAAAGCCGAATTGCTTCAGGGTACGCTGGACATGCTCGTGATGCGCGCCGTCGCGGACGAGCCTCTGCATGGTTATGCACTCGTGCATCGACTGAAGCTGCTGTCCGGCGGCCGCCTCAACGTGCCGCAGGGATCGCTCTATCCGGCCCTCCATCGCCTCGAGAACCAAGGCGTGCTCAAGGCCGAGTGGCGCGACACGGCCTCCGGCCGCGAGGCCAAGTTCTATCGGCTGAGTGCCAAGGGCCGGCGCAAGCTCGAGGCAGAAGTCGCCGAATGGAAAGAGCTGTCGATCGCAATCGGACTCATACTGGGGATATCCACATGACATGGCTCGGGCGACTCTTCGGGCGCAACGTGCTCGAGCGGGATCTGGACAGGGAGTTGCGCTTCCATGTAGACGCGGCCACCGCCGATTTCATCCGCGACGGCATGTCCCCCCACGAGGCACGACGACGCGCCCGCGTGGAGCTCGGGGGCGTCGAACAGGTAAAAGAGGCCACGCGCGACTCGCGCGGGACGCGCTGGCTCGAGGACTTCGTCACCGACGTCCGGCAGGCGCTTCGCGCCATGCGGCGCACGCCGGGCTTGAGCGTCGCGGCAATATTCACGTTGGCGGTCGGCATCGGTGCGAACACGTCGGTCTGGAGCATCGCCGACGCGCTGATGCGACGCTCGCTTCCTGTCGCACGGCCAGACGAGATCTATGCCCTCAAGCGAGACGGTCTCGAACGAGACAACTATCGGCTCTCGTATCCCGCGATGCAGCGGATGCGGGGCGCGCTGCCGGACAGTACGCAGCTTGCGGGAATGAGCGCGATCACGCGTATGTACTTCGTCGCGGGCGATCAATCAGAAGCCGTCTTCGCGCAGCTCGTCTCGCGCGACTTCTTCCACGTGATCGGAGTGCCCGCGCAGCGGGGCCGCGTCATCGCCGCCGCCGACGACCGCGAGCTTGGTGGCGGACCCGTCGCCGTGATTAGCGACAGATTCTGGGAACGGCGGTTCGCGCGCGATCCGTCGGCGATCGGGCGCACGGTTTACTTGAACGGAGCACTGTTAACGATCGTTGGTGTCGCGGGCGCCGGCTTCGATGGCTTGACGGTCGGCGTTCCTGTCGACGTCTACGTGCCGCTCGTGATGCAGCAGGAGGTGAAGTATCACGGCAATGCCTCTTCATGGAACGCGGATACCGAGAGACCGTGGCTTCCGCAGAACGGCATCGCGTGGCTGACGCTCGTCACGCGTCAGCCGGGGGCGGCGGCGGCGGTCGGGTCGGCGGCGGCGCGGCTGGCGGGACCATTCCATGACTTTCTCGTCGCGACCCTCCCGAGCGACTCGGCGTCGCGCGCATACGGACTGAAGCAGCGTCTCGTTCTCGAGTCGGTCCGCCGCGGCTTTTCGCCGCTCCGCGACCAGTTCGGCGATCCTCTGAGGCTGCTGATGGTGAGCGTTGGACTGGTTCTGGTGATCACGTGCGCGAACCTGGCCGGCCTGCTTTTGGCGCGAAGCGCTTCACGCACACAGGAAATTGCCGTTCGAATCGCGCTGGGCGCGCAGTCCGGCCGGTTGATTCGCCAGGCGCTCACCGAAAGTCTGACGATGGCGATGGTCGGCGGCACCCTGGGCCTCGCGGTAGCCCAGTGGACGACGCGCCTGCTGTTGCGGCTTGCCTCGACCGGCGGCCAGGCGATTCCCCTCGACGCGACGCTGGACGGTCGTGTGCTGGCGTTCGCGTTTGGCATCACACTCTTCGCCGGAATTCTGTTCGGTATCGCCCCCGCGATGCGGGCCGCGCGAACGGATCTCTACGACAGCTTCAAGACCGGCGGCCGAGTCGTCGCCGGCGGCCGATCACATCGCCTTCCCCTCGGCCGTGCGCTGGTGATCGGCCAGATCGCGCTGTCGCTGCTGCTCGTGACGTCGGCGGGCGTGTTCGTCCGGACGTTCCAGAATCTCGTTCATATCGACGTGGGCTACGAGCGCGAGCGCCTGGTCACGGCGAGGTTTGATGTCCGCGCACCCGGTTACAAGTCCGAGCAGCTACCCGCGCTGTACGAACGATTGCTCGGCGCGTTGCGCGCCGTGCCGGGCGTTCGCTCGGCCAGTCTGTCAGTCGATGGTTTGGCGAGCGGTTCGAGCACCACCAGTGACTTCACGCCACCCGGGCGCAAATTGTCGCCTGGTCAAGAGACCGGCCAGGAAAACTATGTCACTCCGGATTGGTTCAGGACCGTGGGAATCCCGCTCGTCCGCGGACGGTCGTTCACCGAGCAGGACACGAAGGACGCTCCGCTTGTGGTGATCCTGAACGAGACCGCGGCGCGGAGATTCCTGGGAAGTGATTCCGTTGTTGGCGCGCGCTTCGGTCACGGGAGCGATCAACCGTGGATCGTCGTCGGCATCGTTCGGGATGCGCGAGTCAACTCGCTCCGCGAATCGCCGGCGCCGATGATTTTTCACGCGCTCGCGCAAGCCCCTCAAGCATACGTCACGAGTGCCGCAGTACGCGTTGCCGCCGAGCATCCGGCGAGCGTCATCGCGGGCGTGCGTCAGGCGTTGACCTCGGTTGACCGCGCCATACCCATTCGCGACATCACGACCATGGAAGGGCTCCTCGAGCGCGGGTTGACCCGGGAGCGGCTCGTTGCGCGTTTGGCGGCGGCCTTCGGGATCCTCGCCTTGCTGCTCGCGGCGATCGGCCTCTATGGCGTGATCAGCTATTCGGTGGCGCGCCGCACGAATGAGATGGGCGTTCGGCTCGCTCTCGGGGCGTCGCCCGTTCGCGTGTCGTGGGTAGTGCTGCGCGACTCGCTGGCGACAATTGCCGGCGGGCTCGCCGTTGGACTGATGCTGTGGTTCCCGTTGCTCGGATTGGTCAAGAAGCTCGTGTACGGGTTGTCGCCGCACGATCCGGGAAGTCTTGCCACCGCGACGGGGCTGCTACTTTTGGTGGGATTTTTCGGGGCGCTGTTGCCGGCGGTTCGCGCGGCACGAATCGATCCAATCGAAGCGATTCGGAGTCAATAGTGGGCGATGACACGCTCCATTGAGTCGACGGGCGCGACGTACATGAACGGCGCATAGAACACGGCGAAATCGATCGCGGGAAGATCTGGCTGGACCAACAGGGCCAACGCCGCTTCCTCGGCAGCGCGGTGCGCGCCGGCAAACGCGCGGCGTTCATCCGACGTCCACCCACACGCCGATCCACTCGCGAGAAACGCTGCTGTCTCGACGGCGTCGCGAACGTACCATGCTGCGACGCGAAGCCCACGAACGCCTATTGCCGCGTCCAGTATTGGCCAGGCGCTGGAGCGAGCCGTGAGTGCCACGCGATCGGCGGCAAGCAAACGGCCAACGCTCAACCAGTCGGCGAGCGGCAAGGCGGCAAGTCGGTCGACGAAGTCGTTGACCCGTTCGAGCGCGGGCACCTCGCCAGCGCTCATCTCGGCGACGCCTTGCGGCAACGACAGGCGTCCCGTTCTCGCACGGCGTGCCGTATTGCCAGAGACGCCGTCGCGTCGCACCGTAGGGTTGGCGATCGAAGGAGGAACGAGATTCGCATGACGGTCGCGAGCGCTACTCAGGTGTTTGCCCAAGCGCACCACGCGCCCCCACCCCGTTGCCCGGCACAATGCCGCGCCGAGTGCACTGCCTGCTACGAAGGTGGCTGCCGTCTGACCCGCCGAGGCGGAGAACATGATGGAGAACATGGACATGGTGCCCGCACTGAATCGATTTGATCGTAAAGCTATGGAAATCCCCATAAAGGCCGCACAAAAATCAGCGCCGTCTTCCATAAAAAATGTGTAAAGGCAATCGTGAGACACTGCGCGCCGACCCCTGCCGTTGCATCATTCTTCCATGAGCAACGACGCCATGACCATTCTCGTCATCGACGATGAGCCGCAAATCCGGCGACTCGTTCGCAATGCACTTGAACGCTGATCCCGCATTTGTGCGATTCGGTCTCGAGGAGTCGGACGCTACGCCGCAACTGCGTGTTCTCGAGGCTGCGAGCGGAGCAGGAGGGAATCGACCTCGCCGCCAGCGAAACGCCAGCGCTGGTCATCCTCGATCTTGGCCTCCCGGACATGGAAGGATTGGCCGTCTGTCGCGAGATTCGCCGATGGTCGGCGGCCCCCATCATCGTTCTCTCGGCGCGACACACCGACACGGAGAAGGCCACATTGCTCGATGCGGGAGCGGACGACTATGTGACCAAGCCGTTCAGCACCGTCGAATTCATGGCGCGCGTGCGCGCCCAGATTCGGCGCGCCAGGACGCCGAGCGCATTGGGCGGCGCCAGCGGTGCAGTCATCTCATTTGGCGATATCACGGTGGACCAGCAACTCCGGCGTGTCGAGAAGCGCGGCGTGTCACTGCACCTCACGCCCACGGAATGGTTGCTGTTACGGGCCTTTCTTGCCCATCCCCGCGAGACGCTCACGCACAGGCACCTGTTTCATGAGGTCTGGGGCAATACAGTAGGCGACGCGCAGCAGTACCTCCGCGTCTACGTCGGCCATCTCCGGCGAAAGATCGAGACCGATCCGGTGCGCCCGTGCTTCATTCATACCGAGCCTGGTGTCGGATATCGGTTTGAACCTGACGGGGTCTCCATGTGACCCAACCCGATCTGCCGGCCGGAGGCATCGTCTCTCGAGCGCGACGAGACGCCGTTGTCCGTTGGGTCGTCGCCGGCACGGTGTTATGTGCCGTCACGGCCGGCATGTATTTCGTTCGCGCCTCGCTCGACAAAGCGCATGTGGCGCTCGTCTATCTGCTCGTCGTCCTCGGCGCGAGCGCGGCCGGCGGCCGCGCACTCGGGCTCACGGTCGCCGGAATCGGGTTTCTCTGCTTCGACCTGTTCTTCCTGCCTCCGTACAACACGCTCACGATCACCAACCCGCTCGACTGGCTCGTCCTGATCGCTTTTCTGGTGACGAGCGCCGTCGCCGCGCAACTGCTGTATCGTGCGAGCGCGACCGCGGAGGCGGCGACGCAGCGCGCAGTCGAGGTCGACCGGCTTGCAGCGCTCGGCGCCGAAACGCTCAATGCCGCCGACGCGGACGAGGCATTGCGTGCGATCGCAGACGTCATCCGCAACTCCGTAGATGCTGACGTATGCGACATTTTCCTCCGCGGAATCGACGGCGGCATCTCGCTGGTGGCGCGTGCGGAGCGAGGGAGCGCCGAACATGCCGACGATGATGGCGTTCGAGATCGCCAGTTGAAATTGATTGCTGCGGGGCACCAGGCGGTGAAACCAGGAAGTCTTCCTACGTGGATCGCCGAACATGGCGCGAGCGCCGTAGAGCTCGCCGACGGAACAGTCCGCGTGGCGCACGATCTGCCACCGGTGTCGTTGCACGCTGGGCCACAACTGCGGGAGGCCCGACAGGACACCGCCGCCGCCGTGCGCGCGGTCACGCGTCCCCAACCCCCGACGATGGCCGAACGGTTTCTCGAGATCTTTGGCCGTTCCGAAAGAGCGGCGTGGGGTGCGGTTGATCGACCGGCGGTTCGGGCGCTGGCGCTGCCGCTTCAGGTTCGCGACCGCACGGCGGGCGTGCTCCGGATTGCGGCAGCCGACGAGCTGATGTTGAAGCCCGAGCAGGCGCGGCTTCTGATTGCGCTGGCCTATTACGCGGCGCTCGGCGCCGAGCGCGCTCGACTGGTGGCGACGGCAGAGCGCGCCGAGGCGGAGCGCCGGGTCGAGAGCCTGCGCAACGCGTTGTTGACGGCAGTCTCGCACGACCTTCGGACGCCACTGACGACGATCAAGGGGATCGCTAACGAAATAGTGCACGGAGGGGCTCCGAGCCGCGCGGCAGACATCGAGGCCGAGGCCGACCGTCTCAATGCCCTCGTCAGTGACCTCCTCGATCTTTCGCGGATCTACGCACACGCCGTTCGTCCAACGCTTGCCGTGAACACGGTCGATGACTTGCTTGGCGCCGCGCTGCGCGCCGCGTCCGGCGTGCTCCGCGGTCGTCATGTCGAGGTCGATACGCCGGAGGACGAGCTCCTCGTCGGCCTGTTCGACTTCACGCAATCGCTCCGCATCGTAGTCAATTTGCTCGACAATGCGGCCAAGTACTCGTCCGCCGGCAGCCGGGTAGATGTTCGGGCGAGGCGCCGGGATCATCGGTTGTTGATCGACGTCATGGATGCCGGGCCAGGCGTTCCTGCGAATGAACGCGAGCGCATCTTCGAGCCGTTCTACCGGCCGCCTGGCGTGCCGCCGGACGTTCGCGGCCACGGGCTCGGGTTGTCGATTGCGCTCGGGTTGGCGGAAGCCCAGGGCGGATCGGTCCGATTTGCGCCACGCGCGGAGGGCGGCTCGGTGTTCACGCTCGAGCTGGCGGCGGCCGATGATCCTGGTCAGGAGCGAGATTCCCCGTCGAATGGCCACGGTCGCTCAGCGTAGACGGAGTCACAACTCCCGGCGAGTACCGTCGTGACATGCCCGACAGGCGATGGTGGAATGGCTATTGGCCGAGGCGGGGAGAACCCGCACTTTGACACGTGGTGGCGATCCGCACGGTCTCGTGCGAGTCCTTTTACGAAGTTTTTATGGTCGCCAGCCGGTTTGTTTGTGCGGCGTTTGTGGGGTGTCTTGTAGCATTCTCCCCATCGGATTCGCTTGATCGTCTTGGCCCTTTCAAATCACATCACCTGGAGACCTCAACGCATGATGGATCTCGCATACGTCGTCGGTAGCGTTGTCTTCTTCGCCGTGATGATCCTCTACGTCGCGGGCTGCGAGCGACTGGGACGCACCCCGGAAGCCGATCGCGTGCAGGAGAACAGCAATGACAAATGACAGCTGGATCGCCGGCGTGCTGGCGGTCGCCATTCTCGTCTACCTGGTCTACACCTTGTTGCGGCCCGAAAAGTTCTGAGACCGATCCATGACTCTCAACGGCTGGCTCCAAATCCTGTTCTTCAGCGCCTGCGTGCTGCTCGTCGCCAAGCCGCTCGGGATATACCTCGTGCGCGGTGTACGACGGCTCGATCACCGGTGGCTGCGCGCCGGTGGAGCGCGCTGCTCTATCGCCTGTGCGGCGTGGATCCGGACGAGGACCAGCACTGGACGCGGTATGCGGCCGCGATGCTGCTCTTCAGCGCCGCGACGCATGCTGCTCACCTATGCCGTGTTCTGCGACTGCAGCACCTGCTGCCGCTCAACCCGCAGCACCTCGCAGCGGTGCCCGATCGGCAGGCGTTCGAGACGGCGGCGTCGTTCACGACCAACACCAACTGGCAGTCGTACTCCGGCGAGACGACGATGTCGTACTTCTCGCAGATGACGCAGTTGGCGTTCCACAACTTCGCCTCGGCGGCGGTCGGCATGGCGGTCGCGGTCGCCTTCGTGCGCGGGATCGCGCGCCGCTCGGCCGGCCGGCATCGGCAATTTCTGGGTCGGATCTCGTGCGCGGCACGCTGTACGTCCTGCTGCCCGTTCTGTCGCTCGTTCTGTCGCTGCTCTTCGTGCAGCAGGGCGTGATCCAGAACTTCAAGCCGTATCTCGACGTCGTGACGCTCGAGGGCGCGAAGCAGACCCTCGCCATGGGGCCGGTCGCGAGCCAGGAGGTCGATCAAGCAGCTCGGCACCAATGGCGGCGGGTTCTTCAACGCCAACTCCGCGCATCCGTTCGAGAATCCCACGCCGTGGTCCAACTTCTGGGCAATGTTCGCGATCTTCATGATCCCGTCCGCGCTGACGTACCTGCTCGGCCGCATGGTGAAGAACCAGCAGGCACGGATGGGCGGTCTGGGCCGCGATGTTCGTGCTGTTCTTCGCCGGTGTGACCACGGCCTACTGGGCCGAGGCGCGCGGCAATCCGATCCATGCGGCGCGCGGTGTGGACGTCGTCGCCATCCGCGACGCAATCCGGGCGGCAACATGGAGGGAAGGAGGTGCGGTTCGGGATCGCGAACTCCGCGCTCTTTGCGACGGTCACGACCGACGCGTCGTGCGGCGCGGTGAACGCGATGCACGACTCGTTCACGCCGATCGGCGGACTCGTGCCGCTCGTGAACATGCAGCTCGGCGAAGTGGTGTTCGGCGGTGTCGGTGCCGGGCTCTACGGCATGCTGATGATGGTCGTGCTCACGGTGTTCATCGCCGGCCTCATGGTCGGGCGCACGCCGGAGTATCTGGGCAAGAAGATTCAGGCCCGCGAAGTCCAGATGGCGATGCTCTTCGTGCTGATCTTCCCGGTGGCAATTCTGACCATGACGGCGGTCGTCGGTCGTTGCTGCCGGCCGGACTTCAAGGGACTGAACAACGCGCGGGCCACACGGTCTGTCGGAGATCCTCTATGCCTTCTCGCTCGACGGCGGCGAACAACGGCAGCGCGTTCGCCGGCCTGACCGGCACCACCTACGTACTACAACACCATGCTCGGCGTGAACACGCTCATTCGGCCGGTTCGCGATGATCGTGCCGCATGCTGGCGCTCGCCGGCTTCCTGGCCGAGAAGAAGGTCGCACCCGAGATCGGCCGGCACCTTTCCCGTCACGACGCCGCTGTTCGTGGTGCTGCTCGTCTCGGTCGATCCTGATCGTCAGCGCACTCACCTTCTTTCCGGCGCTCTCGCTCGGGCCGATCGTCGAGCACCTGCTGATGGGTGCGGGGAGGCTCTTCTGACCATGACGACTACTCCGACACTCCCGAGCGCGTCGCCAGCCGGCGCGCGCCCCACCGCCCGCGACGCGGCGCAGCAGCAGCATGCCAGTCGCAAGCGGCCCCTGTTCGATCCGCCGATCGTGCGGCGGGCCATCCGCGACGCGTTCATCAAGCTGCATCCGCGTCACATGGTGCGGAATCCGGTGATGTTCGTCGTGCTCATCGGCAGCGTCCTACACGACGCTCGTGCTTTGCGCGACGTTGCGGTCAGGGCCAGCCGGAATGGGGCTTCACCCTCCAGATCGCGCTCTGGCTCTGGTTCACCGTTCTGTTCGCGAACTTCGCGGAGGCGATGGCCGAGGGGCGCGGCAAGGCGCAGGCGGATACGCTGCGCAAGTCGCGCACGCAGACGGCGGCCAAGCGGTTGCTCTCGGCGGGCAACGGCGCACTCGATCACGCGCGGTATGCGGATGTCCGCGCCGAGGCGTTGCGGCGAGGCGACCTCGTGCTCTGCCTGCCCGGCGACGTCATTCCAGGCGACGGCGAAGTGATCGAGGGCGTGGCGTCGGTGGACGAGAGCGGCCATCACTGGCGAGTCGCGCCCCGGTCATCCGCGAGAGCGGCGGTGACCGATCGGCCGTCACCGGCGGGACAAGGTGTTGTCCGACTATCTCGTCATTCGCATCACCGCGAATCCTGGCGAGACATTCCTCGATCGCATGATCGCCCTCGTAGAAGGGGCGTCGCGTCAGAAGACGCCGAACGAGATCGCGCTGACGATCCTGCTGTCGGGGCTCACGATCATCTTCCTGTTCGCGGTGGCGACGCTACAGCCGTTCGCCGTCTACAGCGGCGCCGCGACGACGATCCCGGTGCTGATCGCGCTGCTCGTCTGTCTCATTCCGACGACGATTGGCGGGCTGCTCTCGGCCATCGGTATTGCCGGAATGGATCGCATGATCCAGCAGAACGTCATCGCGATGAGCGGGCGCGCGGTCGAAGCCGCGGGAGACGTGAACACGCTGCTGCTCGACAAGACGGGACCATCACGCTCGGCAACCGCCAGGCCGTCGGAGTTCATGCCAGTGGGCGTGAGTTTCACCGGAGCTCCTGGCCGACCGCGCGCAGCTCTCGTCGCTTCCCGACGAGACGCCCGAAGGCCGCAGCATCGTCGTGCTCGCGAAGGACGAAGTTCGGCATTCGCGGGCGCGAACGTGGGCGGGGCAGCACCGACGGCCATCGTGACACTGCAGTTCATGCCCTTCAGCGCCAGACGCGCATGAGTGGTGTGGATAGCGAGGGCGTATCGAGGTTCGGAAGGGCGCCGGCGACGCAGTGCTCGCATGGGTGCGCGAGCAGGGGGGCACAGCTCCGCACGACCTCGAAGCAGACGATCGCAGCACATCGCCCGCGAAGGCGGGACGCCGCTCGTGGTCGCCGAGCGGGCAGCGGACACGGCGCGGGCGCGCGGGTCCTGGGCGTCATCTACCTGAAGGATATCGTGAAAGGCGGCATCCGCGAGCGATTCGATCGCCTCCGGGCCATGGGCATTCGCACGGTGATGATCACGGGCGACAACCCGCTGACGGCTGCGGCCATCGCGAAGGAAGCCGGCGTGGACGACTTCCTCGCCGAGGCGAAGCCGGAAGACAAGATGGCGCTGATCAAGCGCGAGCAGGCCGGTGGCCGGCTGGTCGCGATGACCGGCGACGGAACGAATGACGCGCCGGCGCTCGCGCAGGCCGACGTCGGCGTGGCGATGAACACCGGCACGCAGGCGGCCAAGGAAGCCGGCAACATGATCGACCTCGACTCCAATCCGACCAAGCTCATCGAGATCGTCGAGATCGGGAAGCAGCTGCTCATGACGCGTGGCTCGCTCACCACCTTCTCGATCGCCAACGACGTAGCGAAGTACTTCGCGATCATCCCGGCGATGTTCGTCGCGACGTATCCAGCGCTGCAGGCGCTCAACGTGATGCGGCTGCATTCGCCGCAGTCGGCCATCCTGGCGAGCGTGATCTTCAACGCGCTCATCATCATCGCGCTCATTCCGCTTGCGCTGCGCGGCGTGGCGTACCGGCCCGCGCCGGCCGCCGCGATCCTGCGACGCAATCTGTTCGTCTACGGCTTTGGCGGGCTCGTCGTGCCGTTCGTCGGCATCAAGCTCATCGACATGCTGCTCGTCATGACGCATCTCGCGTCGTGACGACCTGCTGAGGAGCACGTTCATGCTTCGCAAACAACTCCGGCCGGCGATCGCGATGACGCTGGTGCTGTGCATCATCACGGGTCTCGATCTATCCCGGCGTGGTGACGGGTCTGGCGCAGCTACTGTTCCCCGGGCAGGCGAACGGTTCGCTGGTCACGGTGAACGGCCGAGTGGTTGGCAGTGCACTGATCGGCCAGTCGTTCACGCCGTCCCGAGTACTTCCACCCGCGTCCATCGGCCGCGGGCAACGGGTACGATGCGCACGGCGTCCGGCGGAACGAACAAGGGGCCGACCGACCGCAAGCTCGCCGACACGCTCATCGCGCAGGCCGTGGACAGCGCGGTCAAGAACGACGGCGGCGTGAAGGGGAAGCATTCCGTCGCGACATGGTGACGTCGTCCGGCTCCGGGCTCGACCCGCACATCTCGCCGGCGAACGCCTACCTGCAGGTCGCGCGCGTCGCGCGCGCGCGCGGCGTCGATTCCGCCGCGGTTCGCGCGCTGCGTCGACCGGCACGTGGAAGGCCGCCAATTCGGCTTCTTCGGCGAGCCGCGCGTCAACGTTCTGCTGCTCAACATCGCGCTCGATAGCGTGATGCAACGGCCGGCGGCTGCAGCGCCTAACACAACGGTGACCTCCTTGATGAAACGGACCCTGTGGCTGGCCGCTGCGGCCGGCGTTGCTTATCCGCTGGTCCTTGCCGGTCAGCAGCCGGATTCAACGCGGGCGGCGGATACAACGCTCGGCCCCGTGAACGTCACCGGCTACGCGACGACGAGCTACACATACAGCACGCATCCCGCCGGCGATACCATCGTCGGCCGGGCCTATGATCGACGCCACAATGAATTCATGCTCAACGTTGGTAACGTTACCCTGGAGCGAGTTGCGCCAACGGATCGTGTTGCTGCAGGCTTCCATTTTGAAGGCTTGGTTCGGGCAGAATGCCGCGCCGGTGAAGTCGGTTGGCCTCGATCTTGGCCCCGATGCGGACATCTGGCAGTCGTACATTGTGCTCAACCTGCCATTGAGTGGCTCGTCCAGGTACCTGCAGCTCAAGGGCGGAAAGATGGCAACGCTCATGGGCGTGGAGGTGGGAGAGGATATCCTCAATCCCAATCTGGGCGTTGGATACCAGGACGTCTTCGTGGAGCCGTTCACCGAAACAGGCGTCGAGCTGGACGGCAAGTTTGGGCCGAAATTCGACGCGGAGGTGCGGATGAGCAACGGCTGGGATCAGGTCACCGATGTCAATGCTGGCAAGACCGTCATGGCCCGCCTCGGGCTGACACCGGATGATAGAACGCTCATCGCGCTCGTGGGCTACACAGGGCCGGAGCAGCCGGGGAATACCGACAACAAGCGTTCTGGGGTCAATGCGCTGGCGTCTCGAAAGATCACCTCTGCCGCCACCGCGCAGATCCAACTCGATTATGGGCAGGAAGATGGTGCCGCCGCCGACGGGGGGCGGGCGACCTGGTACGCGGCGGGGGTCTGGCTCATGTATGACGTTTCCCAGAGCGCGACGCTCGCGGTGCGCGGCGATCTTATGAATGACCGGGACGGCTCGCGGACGTCCGGCGTGCTTGGGTTCCCGGTGAACAGGGGCCTCAGAGTGGGAAGTACCACCGCGACACTCAACATCAAGCGCTGGGACCACGCGCTGCTGCGCCCGGAGCTTCGCTACGACCACTCCACGCTGCCAGTGTTTGCCGCGCACCGCGATCAACTATCCTTCGGTCTTGGCCTCTCATACGTCTACTGACGGATCGTGACGAGAGCAGCTGGCGGCGTCGGATCGCCGGCGTAGGACCATCCGTGTTACTCAGGAGCGAACGGTGCACACTCTGGCTCGCATCATCGCGCTGGCCGCAATGACCAGCCTACCTTTGTCCGCCCAAACCGCCGCCGACAGGGGCGCGTTGATCATCCACCGGGGAGCAGATACGGTGGTCGTCGATCGCTTCATTCGTGCTGGTGACACCCTCCAGGGTTCGGTGCAGGTGAAAGGCCAGCCGCGAATCGACTATCTCGCTGTGCTTGGGCCGAACGACGGGGTTCGCTCGTTGTCGATCGGCGTCTTCGCGCCCGGCGCGGCGCCTACCGCGCAACCGTCGCAGCGCGTTCGGATGGTAATGCAAGGAGACACCGTCCTGGCCGAGACGCCGGCCGGCATTCAGCGCGTCGGAACCAAGTCCGGTGCGATCCCCATGTTCAACAATGCGCTCGCCCTCACCGAGATCTTCACCCGTCGCGCACGGGCATCCGGTGGCATGGCGAACATTCCCTATTTCGCGATCAACGGAGGTGCCACGCTCGATGTTGCGGTCCGCCCGGTCAGCGAAGATTCCATGACAGTCACGATCGCTCGCCAGGTCGAGCGATTCCGCGTGGATCCGGTCGGACGAATCCTCGGCGGCGTGATCGCGGGATCGAACCTCGAGTTCGCGCGGTTGGGTCCCGAGGCAGCCGCCGGGCTCCACGTGGCACTGCGCGACAGTTCGATCGCGCCAAAGCCAGACTATTCCGCGCCCGCGGGCGCACCATATACAGCGGAAGAGGTGCGAATTTCCGGCCCCGCCGGGCCGCTTGGAGGAACACTGACCAAGCCGGTCGGCGCGGCTGGCCCAGTGCCAGCGGTCGTGACTATCACGGGGTCCGGGCAGCAGGACCGTGACGAATACATTCCCTTCGCCGGCGGCATTCGTCTGTTCCGACAAGTGGCGGACACGCTGAGTCGCCGAGGCATCGCGGTGCTCCGGCTCGATGATCGCGGGCTCGGCGCCTCGAGCGGTGACGCGGTGGGCGCCACGAGCGCCGACTTCGCCGACGACATCCGCGCCGCCATCGCCTATCTCCGTGAGCGCCGCGACATCGATCCCGCCCGAATCGGTCTGATCGGCCATAGCGAGGGCGGAGCGATCGCGCCGATGATCGCCGCGACGGACCCGCGACTCAAAGCGATGGTCGTCATGGCGGGCCCGGGCGAACCCGGCATTGAGATCAGCATGGCGCAGAACAAGTACATCGTCGACCGTGACACCACGCTCAGGCCGTCACAGCGTGACTCGCTGCTTCGTGCTGCCCGGGCGTCGCTCGCTCCTGCCCGGCAGACGGTGCCATGGGTGAAATTCTGGATGTCGTATGATCCGGCGCCCGTAGCGCGACGCGTCAAGGCGCCCACCCTCATCCTGCAGGGCGCGACGGACCGTCAGGTGCCGGCAGATCAGGCCGAGAAGCTCGCGGCGCTCATTCGCGCCGGAGGCAATCAGGACGTCACCGTCCATCTATTTCCCTCGACGAACCATCTCTTCGTCCAGGACCCGAACGGTGATTTCAACAACTATGACAAACTGCGGACGAATCGCATTGGACCAGACGTTCTTGGTACGCTCGCCGACTGGTTGGTGGTGAAGCTGGCGGTGCGGCCGTGAGCAAGACCAACGCTGCATCCTGTGGTCACGGATGCCTGGCGACCCTCACGCGACCGTGGTAGCGCTGCCGGACGCGGATGACCCTGGTCCGCCGCTCGGTCAGGAGCGGCGCACCGACTCCACGCGCTTGCCTGGAGGCTCGGATTTTCTTGCGCTGGTCCGACAGCGTGAGCGTGGCAAGCTCAAAGTGTATATCGGCTCGGCGGCCGGCACGGGCAAGACGTTTCGCATGCTGCAGGAGGCACATGATCTCCGGCGTCGCGGCATTGACGTGGTGGTCGGTTTCGTCGAAACGCACGGCCGCGCCGAAACGAACGCCCAACTCGGCGACCTCGAGGTGGTGCCGCGAAGAAAGATAGAATATCGCGGGGTCACACTCGAGGAGATGGACGTGGATGCGGCGATTGCCCGGCGTCCGCAAGTCGCGATCGTCGACGAGCTCGCGCATACCAATGTGCCCGGCGCGCGAAATGGAAAGCGGTGGCAGGACGTGATGCTGTTACTCGACGAGGGGATCAACGTCATCACTGCGGTGAACGTGCAACATCTGGAATCGTTGAACGATGTTCTCGAACGTGAGCTCGGCGTCACGATTCGTGAAACGGTGCCCGATTGGGTCTTGGGCCAGGCCGACCAGGTTGTCAACCTCGACATCTCCGCCGAAGACCTCAGGCAGCGATTGCGCGAAGGCAAGATCTATCATGCGGACAAGATCGCGACTGCACTCGCGAACTTCTTCACCGACGAGAATCTGATCACCCTTCGCGAGCTCGCGTTGCGCGAAGTGGCGAACTCCGTCGATCGTTCGCGCGAAGAGATCGTTCGGCGATCGGAGAGTGGTGGGGTGATGCCGGCCCGCCGGACGGTCGATCGGCTCATGGCTTGCCTGTCGAGCGACCCGCCGCTCTCGCGCGTGCTGCTGCGCAAAGCGAGCCGCATTGCGGGACGACTCAGTTCCGATTGGTTCTGTGTCTACGTGCAGACCGCGGACGAACGCCCTGAGCGCATCGACAGCACGCTGCAGCGGCATCTTGTCGACAACATCCAGTTGGCGCAATCACTCGGCGCCGAAGTCGTGAAACTGGAGGGCGAGGATGTTGCAGAGGCGCTCGTACGATTTGCCGCCGCGCGGGGCGTGACCCTGGCCATCGTCGGCGAGACGCGCCGATCGCGCTGGTATCAATTGCGCCGAGGCTCGATCGTGGATCGGTTGATGCGGGCGCGGCGAGGGTTGGACGTCCTCGTCGTCTCAGGGGCCGACGCACCGGAGGTGAGGGGTGGCGCAATGCGAGACCGCCCGGCCGACCTGGGGAGCGACGAATGACGCCAAGGTTCGTCAAGCATCACGTCTCTCGATCGGTCGCCTGGCGATTGGCCGTGGGCGTGTTGCCCGCCATGCTCGCCGTCGGACTGGTTATCGGCCTGTTCTACTATGGAGAAATTGGCCGCTCTGCGCCGCGGTTGATTCTTGGGCTGTCGGCTGCGCTGACTGTTGGGAGCGTGATCATCGCCTGGGCGAACGCCGTGTACTTCGCGGAACGGATCGCGCGCCTGGCGCGCGCCTCGAATCAAGAGCCGGGTGCCTCAGCGCAGACCGACGAATTCGACCGCATCGAACGGGTCGTCGGTCACCTCGGGACTGCGCTCTCGGCGGCGGAGGCGGAGCGTGCGCGGACGGACGCCATGTCGTCAGCGCGCCTGCAGGAGCAGGCGACGATGCTTGCCGGTGTCGTGAGCGACACGATCGCCCAGCTCGACGAGGTTCGTCTGCCGCTCCAGATACTGCTCGAGAGTCCGTTCGGCGAGCTGAATGAAAATCAGGAAGAGTTGCTGCGCGACGCGCGCGCGGCTGCCGATGCGTTCGACGTTGCGCTGCGGCGGCTCGGCCAGGTTGCCGATATCGATCGTGGGGCGATGCCAGTTCAGCATGAGCTCGTGCAGATCAACGATGTCGTGCGTTCTGTGCTACCGTTGGCGCGTGCTGCAGCGGAACGACAGGGCGCTCGGACGGAGGTTGCGCTCGAGCCGGGATTACCACGAGTCGTCGCAGACCGCGCGCGGCTCGCAGAAGCGTTGACGCTCTTCGTCACGGCGGCGGCTGGGGCCTCAGGTCAGGACATGCCCCTGACGATTTCCACGGCCCGCGAGGGCGGGCGCGCTGTCATCCGCATTGCGCCCGTGAGCCCCGAGCCAATGATACTTGCCTCCCGCCTGATTACCGCTCAGGGGGGAGAGGCCGTCGTGGTGGAGAATGCGCTCGTGGTGCGGATTGGATCGTGAGGCAGCGCTAAAGAATCAGAACTGTTCCGGCGTCAGGGCCATCACGGTCTCGGCGCCGGCGACGATCTGGGTAGCGAGACTCGTTGTCTGTGGGAGCAACCGCGAGATGTAGAACTTGGCCGTCGTGAGCCGAGCCGGTGTGCGATCATCGTTTGCCACGAGCGCCGCGCTCGCGAGGCGCACCCACATCCATCCGGTTGCCACCAGGCCGAACAGCCGCAAGTATTCCGACGCGGCAGCGCCCACTTCCTCCACGTTTGTGCGCGCGCGTTCCATGACGGTCATGGTCACGCGCTGGAGCGCGTGCGTCGCGGCGGCGACGGGCGCGATGAGATCCTGCAACGCTGGCTGCAACGCGGCAGCGGCCAGGTCGCGCTCCACGATCTGAAAGAAGCGCTTCGCCATCCGGCCATCGCCGTCCGGGATCTTCCGCCCAAGCAGGTCCATGGCCTGCACGCCGTTGGTGCCTTCATAGATCTGCGCGATACGCGCGTCACGGACGAACTGCTCCATGCCGAACTCGCGGATGTAGCCGTGGCCGCCATAGCACTGGAGGGCCAGGTTTGTGATCTCGAAGCCGACGTCGGTACAGAACCCCTTGATCACCGGCGTCATGAGCGCCAGGATGTCCGCGGCTTCCTCGCGGCGCGCAGCCTCAGGGTGTTTGGCTTCGACGTCGATGTGCAGGCCAACCCAGTACGCCAACGCGCGCATTCCCTCGATGTACGCTTTCATCGTCATCAACATCCTTCGGATGTCCGGATGGACGATGATCGGATCGGCATCGTGCGAAGGGTCTTGCGGTGCTCGCGGGGCTCGGCCCTGCACGCGCTCCCGTGTATACGCCAGTGCGTTCTGGTATGCCACTTCGGCCAAGCCCAGCCCCTGCATGCCAACACTGAGGCGAGCGCTATTCATCATCGTGAACATGCCGCGCATGCCCTTGTGTGGCTCGCCCACCAACCATCCCTGCGCACCGTCGAAGTTGATGACGCACGTGGCGTTGGCCTTGATGCCCATCTTGTGCTCGATCGAGCCGCAGGTCACGCCGTTCGGCGTCCCCGAGTCTCCGTTCGGCGCCACGCGCAATTTGGGCACGACAAACAGGCTGATACCCTTGGTCCCGGGCGGTGCATCCGGGAGCTTTGCCAAGACGAGATGGATGATGTTCTCGGCGAGATCGTGCTCGCCGGCGGAAATGAAGATCTTGGTCCCGGTGATCTCGTAGCTCCCGTCGGGGCAGGGCACCGCTCGCGTCCGAATCATCCCGAGGTCAGTTCCCGCGTGCGCCTCGGTCAAGCACATCGTGCCACTCCAGCGGCCCGAAACCAGGGCCGGGAGAAATCGCGTCTTGAGATCCTCCGAACCCCAGTGATCGAGGGAGTGCGTGGCCCCGTTCGCAAGAAGCGGATACATGCTGAACGAGAGATTCGCCGAACACAGCATTTCGTCGAACATGAGCTGCATCAGGTGTGGTAACCCCTGGCCGCCGTACTTTGGGCTGGCACTCAACGCGGGCCACCCAGCCTCGCAGAACGCGCGATACGCATCCCGGAAACCCGACGGCGTGGTGACGCAGCCGTGTTCCCAGTGACAGCCTTCGGCATCGCCCGTTTGGTTCAATGGGGCAAGGAGGTCTTCACAGAGGTGCGCGCCTTCCTCGAGGACGGTGGTCATGAGGTCGAGCGTGGTCTCCTCGTTGCCAGGCAGCGCGGTCAGATCGCCCGCGTGGAGGACATCCTCGAGGAGAAACCGCATTTCGCGCAGCGGGGCAGTGTAGGTTGGCACGTCGGTCTCGGGTCGGAAAGAGTGGAACGGTAGAGTGAGGATAACGCGGGGAAGCCGCGAAGCGGTAGAGTGGTGCTGTACCGTTGCTGCCGCTTTACCGTTCCACTAGTAAGCCGCCTCGTCAGGCGCCATGTTCATGGTACTATGACCTTTCCGCCAGTGGGTTTCCGCCAGAATCGCGGCCCAGTGATCAGCCCGCCTCTGCGCCGCATCGTCCTCGGCATTCTCGCCGTAGGGTTCTTCGCCATCGTCGTGTTGCCCTGGCTCGCGACGTTCGCCACCGACTGGCTCTGGTACCAGGAAATCCACTTCGAGTCCGTCTTCCTGCGGTCGCTCATCGCGCGCGCGACGCTGTTCGTCGTCGGGGGGCTCGTGGCATTTGCGTTCTTGTATAGCAACATCCAGTGGGCCCGCCGGGGATCGTCGGGATTCCCGGCGCTCTTCGTCGATCGCGGCGGCGGTTTGCGGGTGGACATCTCGCGCTTCGTTCCGCGGTTGCTGCTCGCCGCCGCGTTGTTCATCGCGTTCGTCTTTGCGCTGATCGCGTCGGCGCAATGGATGCCGGTGCTCATGGCCCTGCACGCCGTTCCGGTCGGCCAAGCCGATCCGCTCTTCGGGCGGGACATTGGGTTCTATCTCTTCAGGCTTCCCGCGATCTCCGCTGGACTCACCGCGCTCGCCGGCCTGACGGTGCTGTCGCTCGTGGCTGCGGTGGCGCTGTACGGAATGCGTGGCGCGATCGTTCTCCCGCCCAGACGCGTCGCGGTCGAGCCGCGGGCGGCGAGGCATCTCGGTGCGCTGCTGGCGTTGCTCTTCCTGGTGTTCGGCGCACAATTGTGGATGGTCGACTCCGCCGCGCTGCTCTATTCGACGACCGGGCCGCTGGTGGGCGCGAGCTACGCCGACGTGCATGTGCTGCTGGCTGGTATTCGCCTGTCGACCGCCGCGGCGCTGCTCGCGGCGGTTCTCGTGCTGTACGGCGTGGCGCGCCAGAAGCTTCCCTGGTTCGCCTTCCTCGCCGTGGTCATGTATGCCGCCGTCGGCATCGTCTTTCGCGGGCTGGCGCCGGTGGCCGAGCAGAAGTTCGTGATCGCGCCAAACGAGCTGGCTCGCGAGCGGCCGTATATCCAACAGCACATTGCGGCCACGCGGCGGGCGTGGCGACTCGATAGCGTCGCGACGCGCGACCTCGAGGGCGACGTGCAGCTCACCATGGCGGATATTCGAGCCGATGCGCCGACGATCGACAACGTGCGCCTCTGGGAGCGCGACCTCCTCAAGCAGACGTTGGGCCAACTGCAGGAGATTCGAACGTACTACGACTTCGTATCGGTGAACGACGATCGATACATGATCGACGGCAAGTATCGCCAAGTGCACTTGTCGGCGCGTGAGCTCAATACGGCGTCGCTCCCCACGCGCAACTTCATCAATGATCGCCTGACGTTCACGCACGGTATGGGCATCACGATGGCTCCCGTGAACCAGGTCACGTCCGAAGGGCTACCGGTGTTGTTCATCAAAGACCTGCCGCCCGTGTCGACCGTGTCGCTCACGGTCACGCGGCCGCAGATCTACTATGGCGAACTGACGAATAGCTACGTCTTCGTCGGCACCGGTCAGAAGGAGTTCGACTACCCGGCGGGCGACAAGAACGTCTATACGAATTACACCGGTCGCGGCGGCGTGCCCATTGGCTCGTTCCTCCGTCGCGCGCTCTATGCGTGGCAGTTCGGATCGACGGACATCGTATTGTCGTCCTATCTCTCGCACGACGCCCGCATCATGTATCGCCGCAACATTGCGGAGCGCGCACAAGCGGCACTGCCGTTCTTGAAGTTCGATGCCGAGCCGTATCTGGTGGTCACCGACTCCGGCACGCTGAAGTGGATTCTCGACGCGTACACGTCCAGCGAGAATTGGCCGTATTCGGAGCCGATGCAGGACGGGACGAACTACATGCGGAACAGCGTGAAGGTCGTGATCGACGCGTACAATGGTTCGGTGGACGCCTACATCGCGGACCCCGGTGATCCGGTGGTGCGAACCTACGCGGCCATCTTCGGCGGGGTATTCAAACCTCTCACCGCGATGCCGGCCGACCTGCGCGCTCACTTGCGGTATCCGGGAGATCTGTTTCGTCAGCAGACCGAGTTGTATGCCACGTACCATATGGTGGATCCCGACGCGTTCTATCATCGCGAGGATCAGTGGCAGTATCCCGGCATAGGGAAGGACTCGACCAGCGTGACGCCCTTCATGCGCCACATCATTCTGCGCCTGCCCGGTGAAACGAATCCGGAGTTCATTTACATGACGCCTTTCACCCCACGGGGCAAGGACAACCTCGCGGCGTGGATGGCGGCGCGCATGGATGGTCCGAATTACGGAAAACTCGTCGCGTACCGGTTCCCGAAGCAGAGCCTCGTCTATGGGCCGAAGCAGATCGTGAACCGCATCAACCAAGAGACGGACATTTCACAGCAACTCACGCTCTGGGACCAGAAGGGCTCGAGCGTGATTCGTGGCGAGCTGCTCGTGATTCCGATCAAGCAATCGCTGATCTACGTACAGCCGTTGTATCTGCGCGCCGAAGGGGGGGCGATCCCCGAGTTGAAGCGCGTCGTGGTCGCGCACGAAGACCGTGTGGTCATGGGCGAAACGCTGGAGGAGGGTCTGGCCGCACTGTTTGGCGGCACGGCGCCGGCACGCGGAACGCTTGCCGCTGCGGATTCAATCGCCGGGCAGCGCGTGCCGGCCGCCACCACCGCTGCCGGCGGGCCATCGACGACCTTGTTGCATCAGGCGCAGCAGCATTATGACCGTGCGATGACCGCGCAGCGGGCTGGTGACTGGGCCACGTACGGTCACGAGATCGACCAGCTCGGTGCGGTGCTCAAACAGTTGGGCGGCGCCGCGCGACCGTAGCCGGCGAGGTTACCGGTTTCGGTCAATTGATCACCCAACGCTCGCGCCGGTGGGACGGCGCGAGCGCTCCAGTTCAGAATGCGGCCGGCACGACCGATAATTCTCTGTGTCGGATGCATTGGCCCCCGCCGCCTGGTCGGGACACTCACACTCGGTCAGTACGGAACCCGCCATGAAAACTCTTCTCGTCGATGACTCGTCGACCATGCGGCGCATCTTGGTCAACTCCCTCGCACGAATCGGATACAAGGATTGCGTCGAGGCGGAGGACGGACTGGTCGCCCTGACGAAGTTCGATTCCTCGATCGACCTGATCATCAGTGATTGGAACATGCCCAACATGTCCGGGCTGGAGCTGGTCCGAGCGATCAGATCACGACCAGACGGCGCGCAGGTGGGAATTCTCATGGTCACTACTCGCAGTTCGTCGGAGGACGTCATGGCGGTTCTTCAGGCCGGCGCCAATCACTTCATCGTCAAACCGTTCACACCGGAGATCTTGAAAGAGAAGATCGACCGGGTGATGGGCGGCCGACAGACGGCTGCGGCCTGACGATGAGCGCTGACATCACGCCAGAGTCCGCGACGCAGTCCGACGCCTCGTCACCGACCGAGGGATCGCGCCCGGACGTCTCTGGGCTGCGGAGCCTGCTGGCCAGCGAGCACGATCACGTGCTCACGGTGCTCGACGACGTGCGGAGGACCCGGCTCGCGGTGGAACAGACCGCGACGCAGAAGATCCGTCGGACGCACGACAAGCTGCTCGAGGTCTCGAATACGACGCAAGTCGCGGCGAGCGACATTCTCGACGGGTTGGATCGCTCGATGGGCATCATCGATCAACTGGACGAGTGCGCCGAAGTGGAGGGAGAGCGAGCGGTTCGTGCCACCACCCTGCGCGGCACACTGCGGGACGAGCTCTTTCAACTGATGGGCGCCATGCAGTTCCAGGACATTACCAGCCAACAGCTGGCTCATGCCGGGTCGGTGCTCGCCGAGGTCGAAACGCGCCTCGCGCAGATCGCGATCGCACTCAACCCGATGATCGACCCCAGCAATGTGCCGAGGCTGGCATCAGAGACTGCGGCGAAAGCATTCGATCCAGACGCGACCATGGTGAATCGCGCCCAGCGGCAGGCGGTGGCGGACGAAATTCTCGGTGTGCACGCAGGCCGTTCGCACGTGGCGTAGTCACAGATTGCCTGCGCACGAACGGGCCTGCGTCGGGGCACGTCACCCGTCGTCGGTCCCGGTGCGTTGCGCGGTTGACGCGGGGAGCCGCTTGATCTGTTCTATGGAGACATCGGAGACTTCGGAGACTTCGGCGTCCGGCGCGTGCTGCTGCTCGTGACCCATGGGATGGACGAGGCGAAGCACAATGTGCTGCACGACGCGTCCAATCCCGAGCTTTGTCGACGCCATTGATGGCGCAAGAGCCTTGTGCTGCGGTAGCGGCGCAGCGAGCCGCGGGAAATTGACTGGTGCAGGCAGGGAAACGGCACCCGCCTTGAGCGCCTTTGGCCGATGCGTCCGGCCGAGCGCGATGGCGCGTTGCCATTCGACCAATATCTCTGGCGTCATCACCGGCTCCAGTTGGCGGCGAAGCAGCTTGACCAGGCCGCGCGACGATCGGAGCACGATAGGGATCTGTTGATTTGCTGCCATCCGTGTGGCCCGCCCGCGGATCCGATTCAGCGACAATTTCTGCAGGATGTCAGCCAGACGATCGCAGTCGGCGATGATCGAGCGTTGCAGTCCGGCGGCAATGAGCGCCTCCTCATGCTCGGCAGCCGTCATCGATATGCCGCGAGCAGCGGCAATGAAACGGGTGACGTCCAGGTCGAGGCTGGGTGGCTCCATGGGTGGGATTCCCGGCTCGCTAATTCTCGCAAAGTCCGCAGCATGGCGAATGGCGTCCAATCGATCCCTGAGAATTCTGTACAGATCATCTTTCTGTGCCGTCATCCCGCGGGTCGCCATGCTGGCGACCGCCCGGTGGGACTCGAGTTCCTGGATCTCGCCGATGTGCTGTTGAAGGAGCGTCAGCGCATTCGACTCGGCGGCCCTTTCGCGGAGCGAATCGTGTCCATTTACGAAATGCACGATCTGGAGAAGGGATCGGTAAATCGCAGCATCACGACCGTTCATCGGCGACTCCTGCTCGGGGGAGTTATGGATGCGAAGCAAACTGAGCCCGTTACGGCCTGTCGGCGGCGGAAGTTTCAACAACGCGGAAGGGAAAATCCGCGCCGCGGGAGGCGGGGGGGCACGCCGCGGTCGGGTGGTTCCCGACGCATACTGACGTGTGCTTGGCGCGGCCCACGCGTAGGTCGCGCGGGCTGAAATCCCGCGTGCCGCGGCCGAAATCAGCGTGCCGCGGCCCGGAATCAGCTTGCCGCGCCTGCCGCGGCTGGCACCGCGGCAATTTTTGCCGGGTGCCGCGGCTTGATGTCACTTGCCGCGGAGCATTTTCGCACGCCGCGCAGGAGACGGACCGAGCCGCCGCAGGGTGCGATACATCCACCAGCGGTTTGTGCCCGCCGCCGCGGAGCAACCGCTTGACGCGCGGGCACCGTCAGCGGCCGCGCACGGATCTTCTTTCCCGCGAAAGGCAGCCAGGGCGCCGCGCCTGACCCGAGATAGCCGCGTTCAGTGCAGACGACAGGCACGACTTACACCACTGATTTGGACCAGTTTCTTGTCAATAATATACTTACCACACCCAGCCTTCCCGTGTAAATTGTCACCATGCTTAAGGAACACGTTGCCCCCGAAACCCTAAGCGAAGCCATCCGCTACTTCGCGGACTATGATGTCAGCTTCTCCTTGGTCGTCCAGTTGCGCTGGCCGTCTGGCGTCGTCTGCCCCCGCTGTGGCGTGGACAAGCCGAGCTACCTGACCACCCGACGCATCTGGAAGTGCCGGGGCTGTCGTCAGCAGTTCAGCGTCAAAGTGGGAACGATCTTCGAGGATTCGCCCTTGGGCTTGGACAAGTGGATTCCTTGCCTCTGGTTGCTCGCCAACGCGAAGAACGGCATCAGTTCCTACGAAGTCGCCCGCTCGCTCGGCGTGACTCAGAAGACCGCGTGGTTCATGCTCGGTCGTATCCGCCTCGCCATGCGGACCAAGAGCTTCGAGACCAAGTTCGCTGGCGCAATCGAAGCGGACGAGACTTACGTTGGCGGGAAGGCGAGCAACATGCACCAATCGAAGCGCATGCGTCTGCCTACAAGGGGTCCAGCGTGAAGGGCCAGATGGCCGTGCTGGGTCTGTTGCAGCGGAAGTCGCGCGGCAAGCACTCGACCGTGCGCGTCGAAACTCTCATGAACGTCCGCAAGTCCGAACTGGAAGCCAAAGTGCGCGCCGCCGTCGAACAGGGGGCCAGCGTCTACACCGACACCTTGTCTACAACCGCCTGAGCCGTCAGGGGCTTATGCACGCCGCTGTGAACCATGCCGTCGCCTACGTGGACGGTCAGGTGCATACCAACGTGGCCGAATCTCAAACGCGGCCGAAAACGGACCAAGCGGCGGCGGCAGGGGTAGATTGCATCACCTACTCGTGGTGAGGTAAAGTTCTTGCGGGCGTCAGCCGATACTCGGTAGCGACTTGTCCTGCCCGTCGTCATGTTACTGCCAGCCGGACAGCCCTTTCCCGGAACGATGTTATGGCACTCGAAAAAGAACTGGAGACTTATCGGCAGAACTTGCCAGAGTTGCAGCAGCACGCAGGAAAGTTCGTTCTCATCAAAGGCGAGAAGATTGAGGACTTCTTCACGAGCTACGAGGACGCCGTAAAGGCGGGCTATCAGAAGTTCGGTGTAGACAATCCTTTCCTTGTCACCCGGATACAGGCCCAACAGACGGTGCAGTTCATTTCGCGCCTGTTCGATCCGCTCGGCGTCGGAGTAGCTCACTAGGTGTCTCACTTTTCTCTTCTGATTGAGCAGGGAGGCCCGCTTCTGAATGCAGTTGTGGGCGTAAGCGAAGCCCGCGCTGTCGCTCTCCAATTGGCAGGCCAAGCCATTCCGACCGCCGTTCCCATACGTGCGCTTATCGACACCGGGGCGAGTTGCACCTGCGTGGACCCTAACGTTCTGCAAGGCCAACTCGGCCTCACGTCGACCGGTCCAATGGACTGCTTCACGCCATCGACTGGGGCCACGCCACACAAGGCGGAACTGTACGATGTGAGCTTGAGAATCTACGGTGCTTCTGCGACACAGCCAGCGTTGTACCGCGGCACGCTCGCGGTGATGGCAGCCAAGGACTTGTTTGCCGCCCAGTCCATCCATGCATTGATCGGCAGAGACGTTCTTGAAGCGTGCTTGCTGGTCTACAACGGAACGACGCGGCAATTCACGCTCGCCTTCTGACACATGCCTGACCCCGATACGCCCGGTCCACCGGCGAAGCCGGAGAAATCGGCACTTGAGCGCATGACGGACCTGACGCGCGCTATCGTCAACGTGCCCAAGGCTGAAGTGGACCGGAAGCGGAAGCGACAGCGCAAACGAAGTCATTAGCTCTTGCTGTCGGCCACTTTCGCGGCGTGAGTCAGCGCCTCTTTGTATCCCGTATTGCAGTACGGGTGGGCATGCTGCAGGTTCTCAACGTCGCCGACACCTCCGTCCTGTTGGCGGACCTTGTGGTCGGATGAAATCGCGCCGCGGTGCAACCGCGCGCCACATATCGTGCATCGTAGCGGCGAGTCGATAGCATCTCTAATAAAGGCTGCACTCTTCACGTCGCCAGTGAACCGCCGACGTTTCGTCGGGTCCGGTTCCTCCGGAATCTTCTTCAAATCACCAAGCCGGGGCTCGGACGCGATCCGCGCAAACAACTCATCGTCCGTCGAGCGCCCCGCTTTGAGTTCGTCCAAAATCAGGTGGTATAACAGAACGAGTCGTTCAAGCGGCCGCGTCCGACTGCCAAGTGCGTGAGTTAGCTGATTGGCGAAGTGCCGATGGCGAACGAGGTATTCCTCAAAGACCCGCCGATGTTTGGTGAAGTCGAAAAAACCGTTTGGTACGTGATCCAGCTCCTCGACGAATTTTACCGCGGCGAGAAACGCGGGCGGTTGAAACCGGCCAGTGGCCCCGTAGAAATACACCACTGGGTGAAGGCCGAGCGAGCCACTATAGTCGCCTGAAATTCGCAGCGCTGCCTTCTTTACCTTGTGAAGAAATTCAATGGTCGTTGCCCCATTCGAATCATCGGGCAACGGCGCAATTTGCGGTCTCTTCTTCCGGCCTTCTGGCGGATCTTCCCACATAGCCGGCGTCACGCCATTGGCTAGGTTTACAAGGTCGAAGATCATTTTGAAGCCATCCGCGGAGTACGCCTGTCCGGCGATGGGAAGGTCTAACGTGCGGATCGGAACCTCGAGCAGCGGTTTGAAGAGGTTCTCGTCGATTTCGCGCGCCAATGTCTCAATGCGTTCACGCGTGGTTTCGTCGAAGCCTGCCCAGTATTTGTGCCCGGTACCGGCGCGCATCAGGGCGCGCGTGGCAATTGCGTTTGGCTTCCGTCGCGCGCGAAGAATGCCAAGCTCCGTGGGATCGATCACGCTTGAGCCGGTATTGATTTTGAAGAACGAGCGTTCTGCGGCAGGCGCGTTTCCCTCGACCCACTGAAGGTCGATTTTGAACGTGCCAATGTTTCGGGCTCGTCGGAGATAGAGCGCGTCCGGCGTTTTGTCGGGGTTTGCAGCGACGTATTTGAGGCGCTGATAGGCCCCGATCTCGGCGTCAACAAGCCGCCGAGTCTCTTCGGCCAAGCGCTTTTGGGCCGGAGGAATGTTATGGCCGAAGAACGGTAGAGAGATGGCGCGGTCGCCGTAGTCATCGTGAACCCACCCCTTGAGCGCGCTCAGGCGGTGGGCCCCGTCAATGACGAATACGGTTCCGCTGTCACTCGACCACCACATGATGGTAGCAGGGATTAGGTCGCCATCAAGAAAGCTGCGAATGAAGTCAACGATTTTTTCAGGGGACCAGTTCGCGGTCTCGCGCTGAAAATCCGGCTTCCGCAAAAGCTCTTTGTACGCTCGCTCCAAATCCTCGACCTTCAGCTCGTTCGCGAGCCTACGACCGTGAAAGGTGCCTTCGGTCTTTGTCTCGAAGTCCTCCCGCGGGATGAGAGCATCAAGGTTCACTTGGTGGGTAGACATAATATTCTCAGCCGGGAGGTGGCACATTCGTTCACGCCTCCTCGGTGGATTCGAGGCGCGCTTGCATCATGACCAGCGCGCGTGGGTGAGTCCAGTATATTAGTGTCAGTTTTTTGCGGGCGTGTTGTCGGCGTCGGGCGCGTTGAGTGCTACAGGAGGCATGGCCGTTCATTCTTACGGGTATCCGCCCGATCACGAGGAGACCCGGTCAGGCGAATTGGCGAAATCGGCACGCGAGGCAGCTGAGTCGAGTGCTAAGATTTACGCAACAGAGATCGGTAGCGAATCCTTGCGTGACAGCGACGAATCGGACGGCCAAGCGCACGTCGCGTTTTCAGCGAAATAGAATCGTCCCTGTTCTCGATCCCAGGCCCTCAGCTCTTCGGTACGATTACCCGACTCGCCTTCCGCCCCCAGTCCTTCTTTGTCACGGTTCTATACGCGCCCGGAATGTCCGTCTGCACCAGCCGATCCAACTCGCCAATCGCTTTCCGCCCATCATCGATCGCAAACGCCAACGCCTGTCGCTGATCCACCGTCGGCATCCCACTCCATCCTTCCACCGCTCCGCGCTGTCCGTTCACCGCGGTGAATGCCCGATCGATGCTCGTCGCCAGACGCGTGATGCGCGCATTGATGGAATCGGCGCGCACATCGCCACCAAGATCCGACTTGATCGAATCGCGTTGCGCCATGAGTGCCCGTGTCGCCGTCCGCGCTGTGCCCAGCGTCTTCGTCCATTCGTAAATCCGCATCAGGATCACCTGCCGCGCGGCTCGTTCGGCGGCGCTGAACTTCGGTAGCGGATCCGCCTCGACCAGCGCGCTGCCTGACAGTGGTGCCGTGGCGCCCGGCACTCTCACGCGAACGACATACCGGCCCGGCATCACGAGCGGCCCGAGTGGGGCTCCCCCTCGACCACCGCCCCCTTCTCCTGCCGCTGGGAATCCGACCGGAACAGCGGCCGGCAGACCACCGCGGCCACCGCCACCGCCGCGACCGCCTGCGCCACCCCGCCCGCCTGCCGCGGGCGCGTTCGCCGAATCCACTGGCGGCTGATACCGAAGGTCCCACACGACCCGGTTCAACCCCGCTGCCGCCGGTCCTCTCAAGGTCCGAATGACATTCCCGGCGGCGTCGCTCACCACGATTTCTGCCTGCCCACCCGCACCGGCGCGCAGGTTATACGCGATCACTGAATTCCACTCCGGATTTGGCGCGAAGAACTCTCCGGCTCCGTACCACGCTTGCGGCACATGTGTGCTCATGAGTCGCGCGCGCGGAATGGGCAGCAGGGTCGCATTGGCGTTGCTCCCGCTGGTATTCCCACCCGTGGCCGTCAACACCTCGAGCGGTGCCACGTTGTCGAGCACCCACAGCCCCCGCCCGTGCGTGCCGAGCACCAACGCATTGTCCCGCTCCTGGAACACCATGTCGTTCACTGGCACCGTCGGCATGTTCGTGGCCGCCGATGTCCACGTGGCGCCGCCGTCGTTCGAGACGTGCACGCCACGCGAATGCCCGAGCACGAGCACGCGCGCATTGGTCGGATGCTCGCGGATGCGATTGATCGACGTCTCTGGCAGGCCCGCCGCCAGGGAGCGCCAACTGCCACCGAAGTCGTCGCTCACGAACACATACGGCTTGTAGTCGTCATTGAAATGTCCGTCGAGCGTCACGTACACTCGGCTCGCCTTGTACCTCGACGGCAGCACCGCGCTCACGTACGTCTGATCGGGCACGCCGGGGATCTTGCTCGTGAGGTTGGTCCACGTCTTTCCGCCGTCTCGCGTGAGCTGCACCTGACCGTCGTCGCTCCCGGTGTAGACGACGCTCGCGTCGAGCGGCGACTCGCCAATCGTTGTCAGCGATCCGTAGTTCGACTGCCCGTCATGGCGCGACAGGGCATCGGCCGGCACGACGTTGCCCATCATCTTGAGCGTGTCGCGGTTGACGTTGAGCGTGTTATCTCCGCTGATCTTGTGCCAGCTCGATCCGCGATCGATGCTCTTGAACAGCATCTGCGCGCCCATGTACCAGACTTTGGGATCGCGGCGCGATACGATGATCGGAGTGTCCCAGTTCCAGCGGTATCCGCTGCCGGGCGGCGGCGGAGGGAACACGGGGCGATCACCGCTGCCGGGGCGCACGGTCTGGCGCTCCAGCGTTTCGAGGTTCACCCACGCGGCGTTCCCGTTCTGACTCGACTGGAGTACGAGGTTGTCGTTGGCGGGATCGAAGTGCGCATGAAAGCCGTCGCCGCCACCAATGTTCCATGCATCTCTGTCGGCAATGCCGTTCCGGTTCCGCACCGCGCTCGGCGTGCACCACACGCCATTGTCCTGCAATCCGCCGCAGATGCGGAACGGCACGCTGTTGTCGACGTCTACCTCATAGAATTGGCCGATCGGCATGTTGCGCCGGAAATCCCACGTCTGACCGCGGTCCCACGTGATCGATACGCCGCCATCGCCGCCGATGATCATGTGGTTGCCGTCGCTCGGATCCACCCAGAGGGCGTGATCCTCGCCATGCACGTTGCTGAACTGCTCGGTGAATGTCTTGCCGCCGTCATTAGAGAAGTAGAAGCCGCGGTTGGAGCCGAGGCTGTAGACGCGCTGCCGATCGCTGGGGTCGATGCGAATCTGGGAGAAGTAGTTGGGACGCGTGTTCAGTGATGAGACCTTGCTCCACGTCATGCCGGCATCACTCGTGAAATAGATGCCGGCGTCCGGGTTGTGTGCCTCGACCGTGGCGTACACCACCTTCGGATCGCTGGCGTACAATGACAGCGCGATCCGCCCCTTGTCGCCGGCCGGCAATCCGCTCGTCAGCTTGGTCCACGTTGCGCCGCCATCGATGGTCTTGTAGATGCCCGAGCCCGGACCGCCGCCGTTGAATCCCCACGTGCGCCGTTGGCGCTGATAGGTGGACGCATAGAGTGTTTGTGGATTCACGGGATCAATGACAATGTCGTTCGCGCCAGTGTTCTCGTCGACGAACAACACCTTGTTCCACGTCCGCCCGCCGTCGCTGGTCTTGAATACGCCGCGTTCGGTGTTTGGCCCCCAGAGATGGCCTTGCGCGGCGACGTAGACAACATTGGCGTCGTTGGGATCGACGACGATGCGGCCAATCGATCTGGTGTCCTTGAGCCCGACATTCGCCCAGGTCTTGCCACCGTCCGTGCTCTTGTAGATACCGTCGCCCCAAATCGAGCTCTGACGCGTGTTCGCCTCGCCGGTGCCGGCCCAGACGATCAGTGGCGCCGAGGGCGCGACGGACACGGCGCCAATCGACATCATGGCGTTCACCCCGTCGAAGACGGGTGCGAACGAGATGCCGTTGTTGGCGCTCTTGAACAGTCCGCCGCTCGCGGTGGCCACATAGATCGCATCCGGCTCGCCGCGGATGCGCGCGACGGCGATGTCATCAATGCGGCCGCCCGTGTTCACGGGGCCGATCTCACGCCACTTGATGCTCGTGAGTGGCGACTGCGCGGCAACGGGCGGAGAGGTGAGAAGAGCGAGGATCAGGAAGGCGGGAAGGCGGCGGGACACGGTTCGCTCCGAGTGCGAGGAGTAGCGGTGCCCGGAACTTATGACTTACGACGTCTGCCATCAAATGACCGGAACGGCTATTCAGCTCGCGGCCCGGAGTAGCGGCATCCGGACGTGCACGTCTCGCGGACGACTACCATCGACAATCCATCCAGGCTTGGCGCCAGGCGGTCCCATATCCAGCGGGCCAAATTCTCGCTCGTCGGATTCTCGAGCCCCGGGATGTCATTCAGATACTGATGGTCCAGCACCTTCTCGACCGGGGCGATGGCTGCCTTGATGTCGGCAAAATCGATCACCCATCCGGTCTCGGCACCGACGGCACCGCTGACATGCACCTCGATCCGGAACGAGTGCCCGTGCAAGCGCGCGCACTTGTGACCCGGCGGTACGTTGGGCAAGCGATGCGCTGCCTCGATGGTGAATTCCTTGAATACGTCCATGTGAGACACGGGACACGGGACACGGGAGTGGGACACGGGACAACGGGACACGGGACACGAGACAGTTCCTAACAATAATTCAGCGGACTCGACCTCCGCATTGTAGCATGGACGCCCATCCGGGGTATCAAACGCGCTGGCGAAGTTAGTGTCTCGTGTCTCGTGTCCCGTGTCCCGTGTCTCATCCCCGGCTTGGCCGTTCGGTCGCGCTTGCCTTTGGATGTGTGTTGTCGCTCCTCACAGCGTACGAATTCATTGAGCGACGTTGGCTGATCGGGAAGGGCGCCGAGAGCCTGGAATTGTACCAGCACATAGTTGGGCTGGTGAGTGCGCTGCTCGCCGCGGTGATCTCGGCGAGACTCGTGCTCAATGGCTCTCCATCTCTGTTCTCGTCGGTGGGGGAGGACGCGGCATTCGGTGGCGTCGAAACCCTGGCGGCGCGCACACACCGCGACGCTCATTTCGCCGAGTGGTTCATTCTCATGCGGTGGCTGGCCGCGCTCGTGGCGCTGCTGCTCGTCTTCGTCGCCATCGCGGTGATGGGATATCTGTCACCGGCGCTCTGGCCGCCCCTCGCCGCAGCCATCGGCACACTGGTCCTGCTCAACATTGTGTACACGCACCTGCTTCGCACCGGCGCGGCTCCGGAGCCCCTCCTCAAGGCGCAGGCCTATGGCGATCTGGTGATTCTCACGACGCTGCTGCATTTCTCGGGTGGAATCGAGAACCCGCTCACTTCGCTCATGGCGTTCCACGTGATCATCGCGGGGATCATCCTCGAGCGGCGGCAGTGCTACTACGTTGCCGCGACGGCTGCGCTTCTGTTCGCGGCACTCGCCTTTGGCGAACTCTACGGGCTGTTGCCTCATTATACGCTTGCGATCGTGCCACACGCGGCCGAGAACGGTCTAGTCCAGCACGATGCTTTCCAGGAGGCATACGTTTACACGCGCGTGGCACTGCACGCTGGCATCCTGTTCCTGACCGCGCATTTCGCGACCAGCGTCGTGGGTGAGCTCCGTCGCGGAGAGCGCGATCAGCGGCGCATCGAGGCGCGAGCACAGCGTGTGGAGAAGCTCGCGGCGATCGGGGAGCTGGCGGGGCGCATTGCCCACGAGGTGAATAATCCGGTGGCGATCATCAGCGCAAAGGCGCGGCTTCTCCTGTCCGACCATCATGCTGACATCTCACCACATGCGGTCGCGGAGCTCGGGAAGATCGCCGAGCTCGGGGACCGGATTGCCAGCATTGCCCAAGGGCTGCTGGCCTACTGTCGTCCATCGACGAACCGTGCCGAACAGCAATCGCTTCGACCGATCGTCCGAAAGGCATTGGCCATGGTGGAGCCCAGCGCGCGCGCGGTAGGAGTGGACGTCCAGGAACGGATGGTCGATGGACTGGCCGCGGTCCGAGTGAATGCCGGGGAGATGGAGCAAGTATTGCTGAACCTGTTTCTCAATTCGCTCGACGCCATGCCCGCAGGCGGGGTGCTGTCGGTAGCGGGATACCAGGAAGAGGGCGGAACAGGCGGACCATACGTGTGCGTGATCGTGTCCGACACCGGGTGCGGCATTCCTTCTGAGATCCGCGAGCACATCTTCGAGCCATTCCTCACCACAAAGCCAGAGGGGAAGGGAACCGGGCTCGGACTCTCGATCTGCCTCGGCCTCATCAGGAGTAACGGCGGCACTATCCAGGTGGATTCCGATGTCGACCGAGGAACGCGGGTGCTGTTGCGTCTGCCCGTCGCGACCGCGGCGGGCGGATCCACACCGCGGGCGGCGGCAACGGCGGTTCTTCCCGCTGGAGTGGCTTGACGAATGTCAGAATTTCGCGTGCTCGTGGTGGATGACGAATTCGGCATGCTCGAGGTGTGCCGGGACACGCTTGCTACGGTTGCCGGCGTAGAGATCGACATGGAGTCGAGCAGCGAGCGTGCGGCAGTGAAGCTCAGGGAACGGAGCTGGGACCTGCTGATTGCCGACATTCGAATGCCGGGCGTCAGCGGGCTGGAGTTGCTGGAGATAGGCCGGCGGCAGGACCCGGAGCTTCCGGTCTTGATGATGACCGCTTTTCCGACGGTGGATACAGCCGTCGAGGCTATGAAGTGCGGCGCGGCGGATTACATCGTGAAGCCGTTCTTGCCGGACGATCTTCGGGCGACGGCGCGGCGGTTGCTCAACGAGCGGCGTCTGCGCGATGAGAACGCCCTGCTCAGCCAAAGTCTGGAGCGGCGCTACGCGTTCGGCGACATCGTGGGGGGGAGCATGGCGATGCGCGCGGTGTTCGATGCGATCGAGCGCGTTGCCGCCACCGATGTGGACGTCCTGGTGACTGGCGAGACGGGGACGGGCAAGGAGCTGGTCGCGCGGTCCGTCCACCAGCGCAGCCGTCGGCAGCAGGGGCACTTCGTGCCCGTCGATTGCGGGGCAATCCCCGGGGATCTCCTGGAGAGCGAGTTCTTTGGCCACGAGCGTGGCGCGTTCACCGGCGCCAATGCACGACGGTTGGGGCTCGTCGAATTCGCCGCCCGCGGCACGCTGTTCCTCGACGAGATCGACCATCTGCCCTTGAACCTGCAGTCCAAGCTGCTTCGCGCGCTGCAGGAGCGGCGGATCCGGCGCGTGGGCGGCAGCGAAGAACTGGATGTCGACGTGCGTGTCGTTGCGGCGACATCGGCGAACCTCGAGGAGGAGATCCGCAAGCAGACCTTTCGCCCTGACCTGTACTATCGGATCAACGTCGTGCGCATCGAGCTGCCAGCCCTGCGGCAGCGCCCCGACGACATCCCGGTGCTCGTAGCGCATTTTATCGAGCGCTACACGCGCGAAATCGGCCACGAGATGGTGGAGATCGATCGCGAGGCGCTCGAGGTGCTCACAACCTACGCCTGGCCGGGGAACGTGCGCGAGCTACAGAACGTGATCAAGCGCGTTCTCGTATTCAGTCGTCGTCCGGAGATTCGTGTGGAAGATCTGCCCGACGAAATCGTCGCGGGCGCGGGGATCTCCTCCGGCGACATGCACGGGTACTTCGCCCTGCGTGAGCAGCATAGCAACGCATTCGAGCGCTCATACCTCGAGCAGTTGCTGCACGTGCACGGCGGCGATGTCGCCGGAGCCGCCGCAGAGGCAAGGCTTCCGCGAGGCACACTGTACCGTCTGCTGAAGAAGCACGGTATCAGTCTGGCCGAGCACCGACCCTGATTGTGTCGGCGGCGTGAATTATCCGGCCCCCATTCACGTCAGCGTGACACCGCCATTCGACTCACCGAACTCCTTGCCCCGCCAGGGGTTGGGTCGGTTTGTGGCTCCCTTCGGTCCCCGGCGCGCCGCCTAACGGCCCCAATGCGTCACACTGGCGTGAACGGTGCCTCGAATCGCCGTTTGCAGCGTGCCGCTCGGTGATCTCCT
>CAWFQK010000001.1:0-559116 GCA_963817955.1 uncultured Gemmatimonadaceae bacterium | reverse complement strand
TTTATTGGCGGTGTTGTAAACGCCGAAGCCCGTGCTTAAGCTGCCAACGGACTTCAGCATTGGTTAGATCGCGGGCTAGATACGGTACGTGAGTTTCAGTCCAGCTGGCGCGGGGGACCGGGCGCTTACCCGATCATTCCTCCCACCTGGCTTCGAAACCTGTCGACTTGGTTTCGGAGACCATCCGCTCGGATTAGGAGACCGTCCACGTCATTTCGAGGACCGTCCACTCATTTGGGCGTTCGGTCAGCTCATTTCGTCGATCGGTCACTCCATTTCGGCGATCGACCACGTCATTTCGACGTTCGGTCAGCTCATTTCGCCGATCGGTCAGCTCATTTCGGCGATCGTTCACTCATTTGGCGATCGGTCACGTCATTTCGGCGTTCGTCAGCTCATTTCTGACGTCGGTCACTCCATTTAGGCGATGATCACTCGGCCTCGGCGATCGACCACGCGACCTCGGCGAGTGATCACTCGACCTCGGCGATCGAATCACTCGACATCGGCATGACCACTCGACCTCGGCAATCGACCACTCGACCTCGGCGATCGACCACGCGACCTCGGCAATCGACCACTCGACCTCGGCAGTCAACCACTCGGCCTCGGTGATGGTTCACCCGACCTCGGCAAACATTCAGCCGACTGCGGGATCCGGTCGGCCGACTTCGGCATTCATCCACATCATTGCGCGAATTGAACACTTCATTGCGGCGTGAAGACGCACCCCTTCAGCGCCTCTATGCCGAGCCGCGTCAACCACGCTTGCCACCGCGCTGGAGATTCACGCGTAGTTCAACAGTCTGTTAGAAGCGAGTTTTGGGTTACAGGCCTTATTCAATGAGAACAGACTCATTCTTGTTGTCAAGCCGGGCGCGACGAACGGCCACATGTGAGTAGCGGGACTCCGCCAACAGCTCGGTCAGTTCAGTCACCAGGGCTGCGGATGCGCGCGCTCCTACAATGACATCCGTGACAGCGTTCTCCGGAAACTGCTCGAGATAGATCGGCACTGGCGCGGTTACGATCGAGCGCGACGCGAGGGCAACCGGTACTAGCATACGAACCTCGTCTTCCCATGACCAATCTGGGCCTTTGGCACAGAGGACCGCGTTCCAGTCGACATGGTCCATTGCAGCAAAGCCGACGGGAGTCTGGTAGGTAACTGGCCTCAGATGATAGAACTCATCCGCCGCGCTACGCCGGCGATTGAAGAATTTATGACTATCATCGAAACCGATCACAAACCCGCAGTGACTTGCGGCGTAGTGTGACCAAAGTAGGACACCGGTCGGCGTGCGGCTCAAGCTCAGTATCCCGATTTTCGTCCGAAGCAGGTCATTGAGGTGATCACGCGCTCCGGGCGTTGCGTTCCTCATTGCGCCGAGAGCCACGCCAAGTGTCTCGCGCATCATTCGGGCGCCTTTCGGGCTGTCCAGCGTCGCCTTCGCGAAAGCGAGAAACAAGCCGAGCGGCATCTGTGCTTTCGCTGCACCTGGCAGCTTCTCGTACGCGGCGCGAAGATTCGGCGTGATATCGATGGGCGTGTCGATCATCCCCTGAAGGACGACGTCTTCATCGAGTAGTAGGTCGAAATATGCGTTCAGCTCGAAAGGGTCGTTCAGCGCCGCTGCTTGGGTCACCCGTATCTCGCTGCTACGGAGGACCGTGACCCACCTTGGTGCTAAGTATTTATAGATCGTCATGCAGACGGGATTCGAGACGCAGGCGACTAATGCCCCGATCAGTAGCGCCAGTCTTCATGAGACAACGGGGTGCGGTTGAGCTCGTCCTTGTGCAGCTGCCAACCGGGCATCATGACATCCATCATCTCGCGGAATCGCTCACCATGCCGCGGTTCGTGGATGTGAATCATCTCATGCACGAGAATGTACTCGAGCGACGATGCCGGCTTCTTCGCAAGCTCGAGATTCACCCAGATCCGGCGCGCCGCGGCATTGCAGCTGCCCCACCGCGTCTTCATGCGCCTGATGCGCACCTCGG
This sequence comes from uncultured Gemmatimonadaceae bacterium, assembly GCA_963817955.1. Taxonomy (GTDB): domain Bacteria; phylum Gemmatimonadota; class Gemmatimonadetes; order Gemmatimonadales; family Gemmatimonadaceae; genus JAQBQB01. The sequence goes on along the minus strand of CAWFQK010000001.1, from coordinate 557,109 downwards.
CGATATCGACTCCCACCTTTCGTTCCCACTTGCGGACAAGCGCGGGGATCTGCTCTCGCAGCCGCTCCCGGTACCACTCGTTGAGCGTCGCGTCGCGTTGTTCGCGATCGGCACCCGGACGGCAACGGAGCTGAATGCGCGAGTTGGTGGCAACGCGAACTCCCGGGCTCCCCGGATCCTCGATGACTTCCAGTCGAAACCTGCGGCCACGAAAGTAGATGCTCTCGCCAGTTACAAGCTCGCGCTGCGATTCCCGGACCTGATCGGCGAACTGCGCTTGTTGCCGGCGAATCCATCCGAGGCGGGAAATGACCGCCACGCGTACGGCGTCATCGTCGAGGCGAAGCGGAGTCGCCACGCGCACCCGGCCGGCCGGCGGGTACACCGCGACGTGCAGGTTCTTGATGTCCTTCCGGACCACCTCGACTGGCATTCCGAGGATTGCCAGGCGGCGCGACTTAGTACGCACGCTGATTCTTCACGATCTCGAACACGGTGTCGACCAGCTCTGCATCTTCTCCGAGCACCGATTGCACCGCACTCCGAACCTCGCGCTCCTTGAATCGATTGCCGCGCCAGTCAGCCTTCTTCACTTCGCGAATCGCCTTGTCAAGCGCGAGCGCCGCCCGCTCGGCGGCGGTAGAGCCAACGCGGACCTCGGCCACAGCGCCGAGCCCGACGAGCCGGCTTTCCAGATCTGACACATCGTGGAGATTGTCGAACAGCGCACGGAGTGGTGCGTTGCTGATCGCAAGCGGATAGGTGCCCTGAACCGCCGGGTCGCTCACCTGCTTCGTCAGCGCGACGAGTCGAGCCAGGTACGCCTTGTAGTCCAGCGCCTGCTGCTTACGCTCGGCGATCAAGCGCGTCGAGCAGCTCCGACATCTTCTCGTAGTACTTCGGGTTGACGGCCATCTCGTCGATGATCAGCCGCCGAACGTTGTTCTCGATCGTCTCGGCCATCGCCTCTGGTTGCCGCGGATGCCCTCGGGCAGCACGTCCACGGCCTTCGCGCCACGCTCCACGATCAACTGCACCAGCGTCATGTCGTCGAAGGCCGAGAGCTTCTCGCTCTCCTCCGCCCGGATGTACGTGTCCAGCAGGTGGCGCATCGCCGGCTCGAACATCTTCATGTCAACGTAGTCGCCGCTGGCGAGCTTGACCTCCTCGCGGACCTTCTCGTAGTGCTCAACCTCGCGCTTGATCCCCTGTCGCTCGGCATCCGAGTATCCGGCCTCGCGCATTTCGTTCGCCAGGTTGGCGTAGGCGCGCAGGAACGCGGCCGCCAGCTTGTAGAGCGCAACGCGCTTGGGCTCGTTGTCCTTGAGCTCGTCGCCGTTGCCGCTTTCCGCCGCGCAGAAGTAGCGCAGGTAGGCCGCGATGTCCCGCGGCGGCTCGACCGGCTCGCACAGCGCCTTCACCGCCTCGCGCAATTCCTCCAGTCGCTCCCGCCCTTGCAGCAGCCGGTCCTTCAGCAGGCCCTTCACGTCTTCCCGTCGTACCCGTCGAACGCCTCGCCGGTATAGTCCGTGATCGACTTCTCCAGCGACCTGAACAGATCCTTGTAGTCGATGATGTAGCCGTACTCCTTGTCCTCACCGTCCAGGCGGTTCACCCGGCAGATCGCCTGGAACAGGCCGTGGTCCTGCATCTGCTTGTCGATGTAGAGGTAGGTCGCGGGCGGAGCGTCGAAGCCAGTCAGCAGCTTGTCCACCACGATCAGCAGCTTCATCTGTCCCGGCTCCTTGATGAAGCGCTTCTTCACCTCTTTCTCGAACTGCTCGACCTTGTACATCGCGGTGTCTTCCGGCTCGTTGAAGTGGGCAGCCAGCATCTTCCGGTAGATGTCGTACTGCCGCAGCTTCTCGGTCAGCCCCTCGCCGGCCTCCTCGCCCTTGATGTCCGCCGGTGAGGGCCGGTAGGACGTGACGATCGCGCACTTGCCCGGCGAGGTCCGTCTGCTGGAACATCTCGAAGAACCGGCAGGCGCTGATAGATGCTGCCCGAGACCAGCATGGCGTTGCCGTGGCCGCTCTTCAGGCGGTCGCGGGTCTCCATGTCCATCAGGATGTCGTCGACGATCTTCTTCAGCCGGTCGCGGGCGTGCAGCACCTTCTGCATCGTGCCCCAGCGCTGCTTGAGCTGCGCCTTCGCCGACGTCGGTCAGTCCCTGCGGTCTTGAGCTCGAACCACTTGTCGATCTTCGCCTGGCGACGTGATGTTCTGGTCGATGTCGCGCGCCTCGTAGCGCAGGTCGAGCACGACGCCGTCGCGCACGGCTTCGTCGTACTTGTAGGTGTGGATGTACGGCCCGAAGATCTCGATGCTCCTCCGCTTGTCATCCTTCAGCAGCGGCGTCCCTGTGAAGCCGATCAACATCGCGCCCGGCAGCAGCGCCTTCATCGCGTCGTGCAGCTTGCCGGACTGCGTGCGGTGGCATTCGTCCACGAAGACGAAGATCTCGCCCTTGGCGTGGAAGCCCTTCGGCAGGTGGCTCTGGATGTCCTCGAGGAAGGCGTCGACGTCGCCTTCCTCCGACGCGCCGAACTTGTGCACCAGCGAGCAGATCAGCCATTCCTCGCTGGCGTTCAGCACGTCGCACCAGGTCGGCGCCGCTCTTGGTGCGGTAGATCTTCTCGTTGACGCCCATGAAGACCTTCTCGATCTGCTCATCCAGTTCGGTGCGGTCGGTGATGATGCAGCACGCGGGCATTCGTGACGTGCTCGCGGATCCACTTGGCCAGCCAGACCATGGTCAGGCTCTTGCCGCTGCCCTGGGTGTGCCAGATGATGCCGCCCTCGCGACGCTTCACGCGCTCCTGCGCCGCGCGCACGCCGAAGTACTGGTTGTGGCGGCAGGTCTTCTTGATGCCCGCATCGAACACCATGAAGTCGTGGATCAGCTTCCAGCAGCCGCTCCTTGCGGCAGAGCTGCGTCACCAGCCCGCGTCAGCAGCGGGTTTTCGCGGTCGTCCGGATGCGCGTCGCCTCCTTCCAGCGCAGCTAGTACTTCTCTGGCGTCTCGATCACCGCCGTAGCGCAGTCCCTCGGTGTCGTTGCCCGCCATCACCAACTGCACGGTGGCGAAGAACGGCCGGATGAACTCCTTCTTCTGGCTGTCGAGGTTCTGCCGGATGCCCTCGGACACCGACACGATCGAGCGCTTCAGCTCCAGCACGCCGACGGCGATGCCGTTGACGTAGAGCACGATGTCGGGCCGCTTGTCGTTGACGCCCGCAACCGTCACCTCCTCGGCGATGGCGAAGTCGTTGTTGCCGGGGTTCGCTCCAGTCGATCAGCCAGACGGTGACGTTCTGCTCGCCCACGTCGGGCCTGACCTTCACGCCGTAGCGCAGCAGGCCATAGACCTCGCGGTTGGCGTCGTAGAGGTTCTTGCTGCCGCCGAGCGCCGTCGGCCTTGCCCAGCTCGTAGAGCACCTTGCCGATGATCTTGTCGCTCGTGGCCCTGGCGCTTCAGCCAGCTCGGTCAGCAGCGCCTCCTCGACGTTGCTGTTGCCCTCGCGGTCCTTCCAGTTGCCGAGGTAGGCGTAGCCAAGCGCATTCTTGAAGAACGCGAGTACGCGCTGCTGGGAGAGAATTTCGCGCTGGCCGACGGTGCTCAAGCGCTGGCCTCCGCTGGCGTCGGCTTCACGAGCCGCACGCGGCCTGTGAGGAGTTGCTGCATCATGCCCTGCTTGATGGCGCGGGTCTTGTCGCGGCGGGCCTCGAGCGCGGCGATCTCGGCGTCCATGTCGGAGAGGGCGGCAGCGATGGCTGTCTGCTCATTGACGGAAGGTAATGCCATCTCGACACTCGCCACGTGCGCAAGGTTGGTCGCGTACACCTTGGTCCCCGCTGCGAGCCGCTTGAGATGGTCGCGAAACCCCGGCGGCCACCCAAACTCCCCCACCTGTGGCCACCTCAAAATCCCCCACCCGCTGATGGGTAGCGGCGCCTAATCCGAGGCGCCGAAACGGCAGGACGTACACTCCTCCTCGACTCTTTTTCGGGGAGTAACCACGGAGTGAACGTCTTGAAACCGCATCGACGCATCATGGTCGAGACGCTGCTGGCCAGCGGCGCGACGCACCGAGAGATCGAACGACGCACGGGCGTGGATCGAAAGACGATCCGCCGGTACGCGCGGGGCCCGGCCCCCAATGCGTCAAACTCCCCCACCCCGGCCACCGGCTTTGACGAGGCGGTTGCGCAAACTCCTCCACCCCGGCCACCGGCTTTGGCGGAGCGAGACGTCGTCGCGCAGGCGACGGTCACGGCGCCGACGCCCCGATGGACGCCCTCCGCGTGCGAGCCCCATCGCGCGTGGCTCGAGACCCAAGTCCAACTCGGGCGCAACGCCGTGAGTCTCTACCAGGAGCTCGTGGACGAGCACGGGTTCACGCATCACTACAACTCCGTCAAACGGTTCGTTGCCACGCTGCGACGGCGCGAACCGGAGCGATTCGATGTCTTGGCGTACCTGCCCGGCGAGGAGGCCCAAGTCGACTACGGCCAAGGGGCGTTGACGCTGTGGAAGCCCGATCACTACAAGCGACCGTACCTGTTCGTGATGACGCTCAAGTATTCCGGGAAGAGCTTTCGCAAGGTCGTCTGGAAGACGAATCAAGAGATATGGGCGCGGTTACACGAGGAGGCCTTCCGCACGTTTGGCGGCTGCCCAGCGTACGTGGTATTAGACAACTTAAAAGAGGGCGTACTCCGACCCGACCTCTACGAGCCCGAGCTGAACCCGGTGTACGCGGCGATGCTCGCCCACTATGGCGTCGTGGCGGATCCGTGCCGCGTGCGGGATCCCAATCGCAAAGGGACCGTCGAAAGCGCGATCCAGCACACCCAAGGCACGGCCCTCAAAGGGAAACGGTTCGCGGCGATCGACGCGCAGAACGTGTATCTCGCGACGTGGGAAGAGCGCTGGGCCGCGACGCGCATCCACGGCCGCAAGAAGCGGCAAGTGCTCGAGATGTATCGCGAGGAGCAGCCGCACCTTCGCGCGCTCCCGGCCATGCCCATGCAGTACTTCACGCAAGGCACCCGCACTGTCGACGATAGTGGGCTCGTGCAAGTCAGCGCGTCGTACTACTCGGCGTTACCGGCCGCGCCGACGAGCACGGTCACCGTCCGCCTCTACGCGCGCGAGATCGAGATCCTCGATGCCGCCGGCCAACTGCTCCGCCGACACGAGATCGCCCCGCGCAAGGGGACCTTCACGATGGACGAGACGGATCGGCTCTTCAATCCCTCGCGCGAGACGGCTCGCTTGCTGAACAAAGCCGCGCGGATCGGTCCCCACACCGCCGCCTTCGCGCAGCATCTCTTTGCCCATCTCGGCCGGCCGGGCCAACGCGCGCTGTACGGCCTGACCAATCTCGTCCGCACCTACTCGTGCGCCAACATCGACGCCGTCTGTGCGCGCCTGGTTGCGGCCGAGTGTGTCACCTATGCCGCCGTGAAGCGCGCCCTGGAACGCACGTGCGCCCCGGACGCGTCGCCCACCCGGCCCATGCTGACGCAGACCGGCCCGGCGATCCGCGCCATCGCTGAGTACCAGGACTTCTGGGATACGCATTCACACACTCTCCTGCCGGAGCCCCGCTGATGCCGATGTCCATCCCCGAGCTTGAACGCGCCCTCACCAATCTCCGCCTCTCCGGCATGACGGCCACGCTGGAAGCCCGCGCGCTGCAAGTGGCCAGTCACGAGATGGGCTTTCTTGAGGCCTTCTCCTGGCTCGTGCAAGATGAACTCGACCGTCGTCGCTCCCGGCTGCTCGATCGGCGCCACACCCTCTCGGGACTCCCCGACCGCAAGGACCTCACGAGCTTCGACTGGACCTACAATCCGCGCCTCCCGAAACGCGACGTCCTCGACCTCGCGACGCTCAAGTTTCTTGACGCCAAGGAAGACGTGCTCGTCCTCGGTCCGCCCGGCACCGGCAAAAGTCACGTCGCCAAAGCGCTTGCCACCACCGCCGTTAGTCGAGGCTACAAGGTGCTCTATCGCGAAGCGCATCAGCTCATCGAAGACATCACCGAGGCGCGCGAGCTGGGAGAGATTCGGAAACTGCGTGCCCAGATCGCCGCCGCAGACCTACTCCTGGTCAACGATCTCTTTCTGCGCAAGCTCCCGACGACGGCCGGTGACGAACTCGCCGACGTCCTCATGGCTCGCCACGAAAAAGCGTCCACGATGATCACGTCCAACCGACCACTCGAGGACTGGACGCGACTCCTCGGGGATGTCGTCGTCGTCACCCCGCTCCTCGACCGCCTGATGCACCATGGCCATTTGCTCAAGTTTGATGGCAAGAGCTGGCGGCTGAAAGAGGCTGCCGCTCGGGCAGCCAAACAGAAGGCAGCGAACTAACTTCCCCTCGTCCTGCCGGCCATCAAGTGGAGGAGTTTGACCCGGCCACAGGTGGGGGAGTTTGAGGTGGCCACCGGGGCGAAACGCAGGGCAGAACTGCAAGTAAGCCTTGAAGCCATCTGCGAGTATCGCCTTGTCGAATCTTGCGGCGATGGTGTGCAGGCCGGCGACGACCTCAGTTCCATCTACGCCAGTGATCTCTACAGACTTACCGACACCATCAAGATCCTCCGATGCGTCCACGAGTACAAGATCGCCGCCCTCAAGACGATCGAGGGTCCGGGCGCGCTCCATGGCGAGGTAGGGCATGGGCGTGATCCGGGGGTCAAGGCACACGCCGCTCGACGTATGAATGTCACCATAATGCAGATACTTCACCGAACCGGCGTCCGAAAGCTCGGCGCGGGAGTTGGTTCCGTGGCGAAGGAAGCTGACGAAGTCGCCCAATCGTTTTGTCCTCCACTCCCCGTTGACCCCCGGCAGGCGGGTTTTGCCGGTGAGGAGTTGCTGCATGGCGGCCTGCTTGATCGCCCGCTTCTTGGCGATCAGCGCATCCAGCGCCCCGAGCAACCCATCGACATCCGACAACGCCTCGGCGATGGCGCGTTGCTCGACGAGCGGGGCTATTGGGAATGACACGGAGGCAAGTACGGCCTGATTAAGTGAGGCCATCGTCGTCCCAACAGCGTTCGTCTGAAGCCATGTCCGAACGGATTGGCGCTGGAACTGGCGAGCCACGTAAGCAGGATGCACGTTCGCCGGAAGCCTCAAGCGGATTCCATCCGAACCCAAGAACCATCCGTCTTGACTCACGTCTATCAGTGCCGAGCGGTCAACGGCGCCCTTTCGCCCAAAGACAATGTCACCAGCCTTCAGGCAGTATTCCGGAAGGCGCCTAACAACAGCTGGTGGTGCCATTGGCGTGCTCTCAGTCACGCGTAGCGATCCAAGCCCAATCTCACCTACAGAGATTATCGGGACACCCTCAGTCGAGTACTCATGAGCCTTTAAGACTGTGCCGAATGGTCCAGTCTTGATGCTGCCGCCTGCAGCCAAGAGTCGGCTGACGGTTGTCCAATTCCAGTCCTTTGGAATGTCTCCCATTTCTGACCGCTTGGATCCTCCCGACACATCGGTTGCATCAAGCCTTGGCGAATAGCGGCCCGCCGTCTCCGTGAGCTGCGTCCCTTCGCTGCTCACCACGCCAGCCCGATCTTCATCAGGTGCCCTTGGACCTTGGCGCCGAACGCCTCGACCTCCCGTTCCAGCGCCGGCAGCGGAACTGCGTAGCGCACTTCCAGTTCCTTCACCCGCCCCGCGACCTGCTGTGTGAGTCGCTGCACTTCGCCCTCGATCGTCGCCTTCAGACTCCCGAGCCACTTGTCCTCGACCACCAGCGTCTTGATCTCGGCTTCGCTGAGCTTCCCGTACCGCGCCAACACCTTCTCATCCAGCGCGGCCCGCGCTTCGGTGACGGCCTTGCTCGCCTCCGACTCGGCCTCTATAAGGGCAAGGCAGCGCGTGAGCGCACCACGCTCCTCCTCGTTCTCGGGCTCGTCTTCGATGGCCTTTAGCCGATCCTTCACACCGCCCCTGGTGACCTTGCCCTTCTCGTTCACGCCATCGGCGAGAAGTCCTTCTTCGCCCGCGTGCTCCTCCACGGACTCCTCCAGCTCGCGCGCGGCCGTCTCGTGTCTGGCCTGCAGTGCCTCGATCGCGACGTGCTCCTTGGCGAACCAGCGCGCGACGACCAACGCCGGCGGAACGAGATCCATCTTGTACTTCCCGCGCTTGATGACCAAATCTGGAGTCTCTTTGATCTTCCGCTCCTTGTCCTCGACGATTCCGCGCGGTTTCGCCGCCTCCACCCAACCGTCGGCGGCGATCAGATACACGTCGTCCTGCATCACGTTCGTCCAGTAGTCCATCAACCGTTGATAGACGTCGTACCGATCGATCAGCGGTAAGCCGGCGAAGCGCGAGAGGGCGTCTTCCGCAAGGGTATGGATGAGTCTCTTCGGAAGGTCGTTCACGTCGAGCGCTTTGAGCGTTGGCTCGTACGCCTTGCGCCACCCTCCGAACACGGCGGCGACCCGCGCGGCGAACGCCTTGAACTCGGCGTGCTCGAGAATTGCTTGCTTCACCCGCGACGTGTCGAGCACCGCGTCGCTGTAACCCGGCCGACAATTGCCTTTGAACAGCGCCTCGCGCACCGACGGAAACACGCTCCAACACTCACCGAGCGCGTCGATGTCGCGGTTGGGGATGCCGCCGTTCAAGTGCGCGTCCAGGTCGTGCAGGTCCTCGGGCTCGCTGGAGTCGATGTACCGCGGGATGTTGAGGTTGTAATCGTTGGCCGGGTTCGCGATCTCCGCCGACCGGTACCATGCGCGAGTAGCGCGGCAGCTCGATCTGCCGGTTGAACACGTCCACGATCCGGTGGATGTCCTGTGCACGCAGCCGGTTCTTGTTCCCGTCCTTGAGGAAGCCCTTGCTCGCGTCGATCATGAAAATGCCAGTCCGCGCATGCGCGTTCTCCTTGTCGATCACAACGATGCAGGCCGGGATGCCGGTGCCGTAGAAGAGGTTCGCCGGCAGGCCGATGATCCCTTTGATCAGGCCGCGGTTCACGAGATTCCGGCGGATGTCGGCTTCCTTGTTGCCGCGGAACAACACGCCGTGCGGCAGGATGATCGCGCCCTTGCCCTTGCTCTTCAGCGATTTGATCAAGTGCAGCAGAAAGGCGTAGTCGCCGTTCTTCGCTGGCGGCACGCCGAGCTCGAACCGCTCGAAGTCGTCGTCCGCCGGATCGAGACCGCTCGACCATGCCTTGGACGAGAACGGCGGATTCGCGACCGCAAAGTCGAACGTCCTGAGGCTGCCGTCCTTGTTCTTGAAATGCGGTGCCGCGAGCGTGTTGCCCGCGCCAGATCTCCGCGGTGGGATGACCGTGCAGGATCATGTTCATCCGCGCCAGAGCCCACGTGGCGACGTCCATCTCCTGGCCGTAGATCGCAAGCTTCGTCGCCGCCGCCTGGTCCGCCGCCTTGATCAGCAACGATCCAGAGCCGCAAGTCGGATCGTACACCGTCGGTTGATCCATCGCGGCGGCCCGATCGAGCCCGATGACCTGCGCCATGATGCGCGACACTTCGGCGGGCGTGTAGAACTGCCCTTTGCTCTTGCCACTCTCGGTGGCGAAGTGGCGCATCAGGTACTCATAGGCGTCGCCGAGCAGGTCGTCGCCCTCGGCGCGGTTTGCGCGGAAGTCGAGACCGTCGAAGATCGCCACGAGCTTCGACAGCCTGTCCTGCATTTCCTTGCCGGCGCCGAGCTTGCCTTCATCGTTGAAGTCGGCCTGGTCGATGACGCCCTTGAGATCGTTCGCCTCGGCGAGCTTGCCGATGATCTTGTTGATCTTGTCGCCGATCTCCTTGTCGCCGCCGAGCGCCACCATGTCGGCAAAGCCGCCGCCCTTGGGGACTTCGATCAGCGCGTTCGGCTTGCCGGCGTACTTGTCGGAGACGTACTTCATGAACAGCAGCGTCAGGACGTAGTCCTTGTACTGCGACGCGTCCATGCCGCCGCGCAGCTCGTCGCACGACTGCCAGAGCGAAGAATAGAGTTGCGATTTCTTCAATGCCATCTTTGCCTGTTCCTCACTTCACGCGGAAGTAGCGTCGTTTTGGATCCTGCGGTCCCGTGCCAACTTCGCGCAGGAGGCCGCTCTCGACCAGCCGAGCGAGTCGCGTGCGCGTGGCGCGCGGCGTGAGGCCGATGACGGCCGCGATCTCGCTTGTCAATTTGCCATCCCCGTCCGACAGCGTTTCCAGTATCGTCCAGTCCGTCTTCTCGACCGCTGGGCGCGACACGGGTTCAGTGTAGATCGTCACGCGAAAGCGCGTGGCGATCTCTTCGAAGCGCGGCGGCGCCAATCCCGCTTCGCGGCACGCGGCAATCATCCGCTGCACGCCGCTCCCCCATTGCTCGATCAGACCGAGTGCGTGGAAGACGCGGCCGATGACGCGATTGCGCAGCTTTGACACGCCGCGCTCGAGGTCTTCGACCGTGAGGCCAGAGGGGAGCAACCCGGGGCTTTCGATCTCGATTCGGTCATCGAATAGGGAGACGCGGATCGGTGCGCCGCGTTGCGAGTAGTCGGCATGCGCAACGGCGTTGATCAGCGCTTCCCGCACGGCAAGGGGGGGAAGGTTCCAGCGTTCCTTGCGGCGGACGCGCCCGATCTCCGCCCCGTGGGTGGAGTGCTTCTCGATGAACTGGATCGCCTGTTCGATGGCGAGCACCGGCAGCTCGCGGAGCTCTGCGTGGTCCGCGATGCGCGCCTTGTTGACTCCCGCGAAGCGCCCCACCTGGATCCACGCGTCTGGAAAGTGCGCCGCGCGGTCCACGCCGAAGAGGAGCATTCCTCCAACGGTTGGTACGCGGCGTCCCTGGTGGTTCGTGACCAGGCGCAACGTCGTGAGATCGTGCCGCGCAAGTTTGCGAACGGGGGCGAACGACTCGGAAGCGGCTCGGAAGTCGAGGGCTTCCGAGTCGAGGTCCGGCATCGCCTGCTCGTCAAAACTCTCGCCGCGCACGACACGCCGAAGCTCCTGGATCATGTCCGCATCGGCGCGGCGGTTGGTGGAGCCCACGCGGACGTACGTCCCGGTCTCCGCGCCGTCACGCTTGATGTAGTGCGGGCGGGCAGGGCTGGGGTAAACCTGAACCGCGATGAGCTGGGTGCGGCGCCACGGGAGGATCTCGATGTCGGGGGCAAGGCGCGGCGCGATGGAATCGGAAATGAGGCTTGCGATCCGCTCTTCGACCTCGAGGGCATGTTGCACACCGCGCACGCGGGCGGTGCGGTCCTCCACTCCCACGAGCAATGTGCCGCCGGCCGTATTCGCGAAGGCGACAAGGGTCTTCAAGGCGCCGTCAGGGGAGGAAAGATCCCGCTTGAACTCCAGCGTCTTGCCCTCCGGGCGCTTGAGCAGATCGAGGAGGTCCATGGACTCAGAAGTATACTGCGAAGCTCAGGATTCCGCTATGCTTCCGAGTCGGGGGATGACGGTTGGGCGTCTTGTATCTAGCACTTCAGAGAAGTTCGAGACATGCTGATCGGGGCGCCAGCTCGATGTCGTCTGGGTGTCACCTGCTAGTCCTCGCCGAGGAATTTCATTTCGCTGATCTCACGCGTCTGCTCCTTTACGTAGTCGATAAACCGCGTGAGCGATTCGTCGGTGCCCTGGAGCTGGCGCTCCAAGATTCCTGGGTCGGCAAACGACCCAGGCGTCCATCGAAACGCTGCAGTTATCGCGTCGCCGTACTCCTTCCAGGCCAGACACGCCAGAGATTTTAGTTCCTGTGATGGCATCCGAATCCTCAGAGATCTGTCGTTTGAGTGTTGCAGGCCGGCTTGACCGTTGACTGTCCTTAGTAGTACAAACAAGCGCAACAATGAAAGGCAGGCCGTTGTGGAAGCGTAAACTGTCCAATCTACCTGATACGAGAAGCGCTTTCCACACGTCTCGAAGTGGTCCTGAAGGATACCGCCTCTCCGTGTCAGCAAGACAATAGAGTCATGAGTTGTATTAGAACGCGTTAATGATCGCACGGGCTAGCCAATTCCGAACCGAAGCGTAGGTTTGGACGGGTTGCGCCCTCCAAACGTGCCCGACACAAAACGCGGGCGCCGACATAGCTCCTACTTGTCGTGCTATCGACTGCGGAATCGTTTACATGCCTCTTCCACACCTTTGGATTCCCGCAGCGCTAACGCGCACCCAGCCGGTCGTGAAAGGGCGCGGCGGAGAATCCTTCAAGCGTGAAGATCTCGCCGCGCACAGCCATGCTCTCCGGGACGTCTTCAATCGGTCAGCCGCTGCATTCGCCGATCGGCGCGACTTCGATCTCGCGACGGATCTGATTGTTCAGATAACGACTGCCCCAGGATGGTCTGTTGGCAAAGAGCGACGGCATTTGCGGAACTTAGGCTTCGAGGTTGTCGCTCTTTCGGAAAAGACGGCGAACGTCGCTATCGCACGCATCTCGAAGGGCGCCTTACCGAGGTTCTCGGGGAAGCTGGACCGCTACGCGGACTCGTCGAAACACGTCGGAAAAGGAAATTTCGGTGCGATCGAGATGATCACGCCCGTTGGTGTTGAGCGGAAGGTTCAACCCGCCTTGGCACATGCCGATCAGGCCGCCGAAGTGAGTTGCTTGATCACCTTATTCGGCTCGCTTCCCGAAGAGATGAAGCGAACCGTGGCCGACCGCTTGGCCACTGACCTTCGGGAAATGGGCAAGCAGGACGTGACCATTCACCGCTTCGTAAACGGGTCGGTTGCTGTCGCGGCTGACCTGACTCCACCCGAGATGCAACAGATTAGCGAACAATACATGTTCGTTCGCAGCATCGAGTCGAACGGAGAGATTGTTCTGGAAGCGGCCGTTCAAGCGGACGAGATCCCGCAGATCATCCAAGTGGACCGTGTACGGTGCCAAACTCCCGTCGCCGTAATCGATTCCGGTGTTAACGCTGGGTCCGCGCTTCTCGCTGGACTCGTGCTGCGCGCGATTGATGAACTGCCGCCCGGCAGCACGGGACCGCATATGGTTCATGGGACATTCGTCGCGAGTAGGGTGGTCTACGGCGACGAAATCACCAGTGTTCTTACGCGACGCGCTCGCCCGTGGTGCCCGGTAATTGATATCCAAGTGACTGGCCGCGATGCGCTTGGAAATAGGATCACGCAACGGGCTGCGAAGCTCGGCGAAATACTGGAGCGGGTCGTGCCCGTTGTGGCCCAGGACACCAGGGTCTTCAATCTTTCGCTCGGCATCGCTCCAATTGCGGATGGCCGCTACTCAGCGGTGGCTCGACTAATTGATTTCCTGTCGCGTGAACACCAGGTGCTCTTCGTCATATCAGCGGGAAACATCGAAACCCCGGTAGCCGCGCCGCCGAGCCACTATCTGACACCGCTCGCGCGATTGTACTCGCCCTCGGAATCGCTGCTCTCGTTGACCGTCGGTTCCATAGCAAAGTTTTTCTGAGGCGAATTGCGTCGCGCGGGTGCAAGAGATCGCGCCATATTCGAGGCGCGGCCCCGGTGCCGATCTGGGGCTGAAGCCTGAAGTAGTCACGCACGGCGGCAATGTGATTTGGAACGGGCTTGACTGGACAACCACGCCGCGGGTGGCAGCCTATGGGCTCGACCAGCGGGGCACGCACCTCGCGTACGCAACCGGTACGAGCTATTCCGCGCCGTTGGTCTCGCAGTTCGCCGCGCGATTGTTCGACGCATACCCTGACGCGACGCCCAACCTAGTTCGCGCGCTCATTTGTCATTTCACTCAGCCGGTCTTTTGCCCGGCGCCTGGCGCCCCGCTGACCGACCATGACTTCTGCGGTTTTGGAGAACCGAGCATCGACGGCGCGATGTTCGCGAGCGATCACGGTACCGCATACCTATTCAGCGGAACCATACCGAAGGATCACTACCTCTTCATTCCGTTTCACGTCCCACAGGCCCTTGCGGATACTCCTGGAACAAGGCTCACGGTGAGGGGAACAGTCGTATTTGATCCGCCCGTTAGCCTCGATGACTCTGTGGATTACTCGTTATGTCGAATTGCGGGGCTTCTCCGAAAGAGAGCCGCGGCTGGATTGAGAGACGTGGCAATAGGTGGTGACGAGGACGACGCTCTCTATCCATGGAATCCTCTGTTCCAGTTTCAGCACTCGTTTCGAGGAGGTTACGCGGCAGGCGAGTGGGAGTTGCGCTTGCGCCTGATGACACGTGGCGACCTGGCGGCCGACTTCGCCCAATCGTTCTCCGTAGTAATTGAAGTGGTGGACGAAGGCGAGAGAGTTGACGTCCGGGACGCCGTGGTGAGAGAAGTCCAGTCCTACGCACCGGTGCAGTTGCGAATCGCCGCGTAAAGCAATCTCTTCATATGTTCATGCGTTGAACATCCCTCCCTCAGCTCCAGCGGCGGCCCGGGCGTACCTCGCTGGATTCGTCACGGTATTTTTCTTGGTTCGTCACGTTCTGTGACTGACCATGCACTTGGGTATGCCATGATTCAGAATACCGATTCTCCTGAAGCTCAGACTGACTCGTGGTTCGTGATCTGGGCCGAATCGCGAGCCGAGAAGAAGGTCGAGAAGCGGATCGCGGCGCTCGGGCTGTCCCCGTGGCTTCCCATCGTGAAGGAGCGTCACCGCTGGAGTGACCGCTGGCGGGAAGTCGAGTGTCCGCTTTTCCCGGGCTATCTCTTTGCCCGGGCTACCAATGCGGACTGGCATCAGATTCTTCGGACTCCAGGGGTTCTGACTGTGATCACGGAGCGCGGGAAGCCAGCGCTTCTTGCCGACAGCTTTGTCTACCTCACTGCGCGACGCGATCGGACGCGAGGGTGCCGCGCCCGAAGCTGTTACTGAGAGCGTCGACTACGCACCGGGCGATGAAGTGATCGTGCAGGAGGGCGTGCTCCGCGGAGTGCGCGGGATCGTGCGCGAGCGGCGGAGCGGACGCCAGCTGGTGCTTTGGGTGGCTGAGATTGGGCGGGGGGTCGCGTTCACAATTGGGTCGGCGCTGGTCAAGGCCGCGAAGGTCAAGCAGCCGGCCATCAGAACTACTGCGGCGCTCTTTTCAGCAAGTGAGTAATCAGCGTTGGTCGCCTGACGATGGGCGTTGGCCCTGAAACGCATCATCGACGTGGCCGGTGCGAGCGCGAGCCTGATCGTGGCCGCGCCGGTCATCGCGGTGCTGGCCGCTCTGGTGTGCCTCGAGTCGCCCGGCCGCCCGATCTTCGCCCACCGCCGCGTAGGGTATCGCGGGAAGCTGTTCAATTGTCTCAAGCTCCGAACGATGGCGCTCGATGCCGAAGAGCAGCTCAAGAGCGATCCTGCGCTGTACGAGGAATACCGACGGAACCATTTCAAGATTCCCGAAGATCGCGACCCGCGCACCACGAAACTCGGAAAGTTCTCTGCGCAAGTCCAGTCTCGACGAGCTTCCCCAGCTCTGGAACGTGCTGCTGGGGGACATGTCGCTCGTCGGGCCGCGCCCGATTGTCGAGGACGAGTTGCACATGTATGGCAACTCGGCTGACCTCTTGCTGTCGGCGCGCCCTGGACTCACTGGTGCATGGGCGGTCAGTGGACGGCACGGCGTGGGTTATCCGGAGCGTTGTGACATTGAATTGTCGTACGTCCGTCACTGGCGGCTCACGGCTGATCTGCGAATCGTCTTGCGGACCGTGAAGGTCTTGCTGGATATCGCCTAGTGGCTGCTGGTAAACGCGTCACCGCCATAGTTCTCACCTACTGCAACGAAGCCGAGGCCGCGGCTTGTCTCGAGTCGCTGGGCAAGTCGGACTACGATGCCCTCACGGTGTTGCTGGTGGACAACGCATCGCCAGACGGCTCGGGTGACCGGCTGCATGCCCGTTTTCCGGCAACGAGCTTCCTGAAAGCTGCGGTCAATGGCGGGTACACTGCCGGGAACAACCGCGGAATAGAATGGGCGTTGGCGCGCGGCAGTGAGTACCTGCTTGTGCTGAACGACGACACCGAGATCGATCGAGAGTGTGTCAGCAGGTTGGTACGTGCGGCGGGAAGATACGGGTGCCGCCGCGGTGGCGCCGCAGATCTTGTATTACGACGAGCCCAATATCGTCTGGTACGGCGGCGGCACGGTGTCTCCGACACGAGTTCAGCCGACACATTTCCTGGAGAACCTACCGAGCGACCCCACGCAACAGCGCATGCCTGTGACGTTTGTTTGTGGCTGCTGCTTTCTCATTCGCGCAGACGTGTTGCGGGCCGTCGGGGTATTTGATGAGCGTTTCTTCACATACGTGGAGGACGTCGAACTCTCGATGTGGCTGACCCGGGCAGGCTATTCGCTGTTGTACGAGCCGTCCGCCCGCGTGCTGCACCGGATTGGACGCGCGGCACCGCCAACGCCGAACCAGATTCGGTTACGAGACAAGAATTGCCGGCGCGTGGTCGCGCGGCATTACGGAATTATCGAGCGTTTCAGGTTTGCCGCGTGGTCGATCCTACGCGCATGGTGCATCTCGTCAGGTACGTGGCGACAGCAAATTGTCGCCGTGCCCGCGCGCTCCTCGAAGGCGCGTTCTCCCCCGCTATGACCCCGCGAGTGCAATGACAACCTGGCTAGTTACCGGAGGGGCTGGATTCATCGGCTCCGCACTCGTGCGCATGTTGCTACGCGAAACCAGCCATCGCGTCGTCAACGTCGACAAACTTACCTATGCCGGCAATCTGGAATCGCTTCCCGGCGCCGACCTCGACTCACGATACAGCTTCGAGCATCTCGACATCTGTGATGCGTCGGGCCTGCGCGCCTGCTTCGAGCGCCACCGTCCGGATGCTGTAATTCATCTCGCGGCGGAGTCCCACGTCGATCGTTCGATCGACGGACCCGGCGTCTTCATCCAGACGAACGTCGTCGGAACATTCGTCCTGCTGCAGGAAAGCCTTCGGCATTATCGGTCGCTCCCAACCTCAGCGCAGGGCGCCTTTCGCTTTGTGCATGTTTCCACCGATGAGGTGTTCGGCTCTCTGGGACGCGACGGCTGGTTCACAGAAGAGACGCGCTATGCCCCGAAGTCTCCCTACTCGGCGAGCAAGGCCGGCTCAGACCATCTCGTGCGGGCATGGCACCACACTTACGGATTGCCGGCGATCACGACCAATTGCTCGAACAACTACGGCCCGTATCATTTCCCGGAGAAGCTGATTCCGCTCACCATACAGAACGCGCTGGCGAAAAGGCCCCTGCCAGTCTATGGCGCAGGCGAAAATGTGCGCGACTGGCTGTTCGTCGACGACCACGCGCGTGCGCTGCGCACCGTCATCGAGCGCGGCCTTCCTGGCGAGACGTACAATGTTGGCGGCGACAATGAATGGCGGAACATCGACGTCGTCCGGCGCATCTGCGCGCTCGTGGACGAGCTTGATCCGCACGATGTGCCGCAGGAGCGGCTCATCACGTTCGTCACAGATCGCCCTGGCCATGACGCGCGCTACGCGATCGATGCCACGAAGATTACGCGCGAGTTGGGTTGGGCGCCTCGCGAGACCTTCGACACCGGACTGCTCAAGACGGTGGAATGGTACCTCGACAATCAGCAGTGGGCGGCGCGCGTACAGTCTGGCGCCTACCAGGGCCAGCGGCTTGGACTCGGAGCAGACGCGTGACCAGCCGCAAGGGAATCATTCTCGCTGGCGGCGCGGGGAGCCGCCTTCACCCGGTCACCCTCGTCGTCAGCAAGCAGTTGCTGCCGGTGTACGACAAACCGATGATCTACTATCCCCTCTCCACGCTGATGCTGGCGGGAATGCGGGAGATTCTGATCATTTCCACGCCTGCCGACCTGCCGCGCTTTCGTGAGCTGCTCGGTGATGGCGCGCAGTGGGGCATGCGCTTTACTACGCCGAACAAGCCACGCCGAACGGTCTCGCCCAAGCTTTTGTGATCGGGCGCGAGTTCCTCGCCGGCCAGAGTTCGGCGTTGATCCTCGGCGACAATATCTTCTACGGCACCGGCCTCGTCGATCAACTGCGCCGAGCGTCAGCGCAGGGCAGTGGTGCAACGGTCTTCGGGTATCACGTCACCGATCCGGAACGCTACGGCGTCGCGCAGTTCGACTCGGCTGGCCGTGTCCTGTCCATTGAGGAGAAGCCGGCGACCCCGAAGTCCAGTTATGCCGTCACCGGGTTGTACTTCTACGACGAGGCTGTCGTGGAGATCGCTGCGGCACTGAAACCCTCGGCACGCGGCGAATACGAGATCACCGATGTGAACCTCGAGTATCTGCGCCGCGGGCAACTTCGCATGGAGCTGATGGGCCGCGGGATGGCCTGGCTCGACACGGGCACGCACGACTCGCTTCAGGATGCGTCGGCCTTCGTGCAGACTATCGAGAAGCGACAGGGCCTGAAGATCGCCTCACCCGAGGAGATCGCGTGGCGTCTCGGGTACATCGACGACGCACAGCTCGATCGACTGTCTGAGCGATTGGGCAAGAGCGGATATGGGTGCTACCTGCGTGGCCTCATCGCGGAGCGCGGCCGAGCATGAAGGTCACAGAGACGAGCCTTTCTGGCGTGCGATTGATCGAGCCAAAGGTGTTCGGCGACGGCCGTGGGTTCTTCATGGGTGCGCACGTGACGCCAACCGAAGTACACCGGGCAGGTCAATGCGGGGGAGTTTGCCATCGGACGTGACGACCTGTCGCTCACGAACGAACGCCCTCCACTTCGACAGCAATCCGCTGGCGTCTGATCCGGCTTCCGTTATCTTGACGGCGGCGAGCGATCTCCGTATGTTCACGCGTTGAACATCCCTCCCTCAGTTCCAGCCGCAGCCCATGAACGACTCTTCGCTTCTGGGCATCCTCCGACTTCTCGGTACGAGCCCCAGCCGCACGCAACGCGAAATGGCGCATGAGCTTGGGATGAGTCTCGGAAAAGCGAACTACCTGCTGAGAGCGCTGCTCGGCAAGGGATTCGTGAAGGTCCAGAATTTCTCCAACAGCTCGCACAAACGAGGCTACGTCTACCTCCTCACTCCTGATGGCGTCGCCGCCAAGTCCGAGCTCACGCGACATTTTTTGGCACGGAAGATCGAAGAGTACGATGCTCTCGCGGCTCGAGATAGAGCGGTTGCGGGCGGAGAGCGAGGGTCCTCCGGGCGCGGGAAATTAGGTCGTAGCTCGTTGGATTCGTCACGGCATTTCTCGTGGTTCGTCACGTTCTGTGACTGACCATGCACTTAGGTAGCCATGATTCAGAATACTGATTCTCTGTAGCTCAGACTGACCCATGGTTCGTGATCTGGGCCGAATCGCGAGCCGAGAAGCAGGTCGAGAGGCGGATCGCGGCGCTTGGACTGTCCCCTTGGCTTCCCATCGTGAAGGAGCGGCACCGCTGGAGTGACCGTTGGCGGGAAGTCGAGTGTCCCCTCTTCCCAGGCTATCTCTTCGCCCAGGCTACCAACGCCGACTGGCATCGGATTCTTCGGACTCCAGGGGTTCTGACGGTCATCACAGAGCGTGGGAAGCCGGCTCTTCTTGCCGATAGTTTTGTCACTTCGTTACGCGACGCGATCGAACGCGGTGGGCGCAGCGCCTGAAGCCGTGACTGAGAGCGTCGACTATGTACCGGGAGACGAAGTGATCGTTCAGGAAGGCGTGCTCCGCGGAGTTCGCGGGATCGTGCGCGAGCGGAGGAGCGGACGCCAACTAGTGCTGTGGGTGGCTGAGATTGGGCGTGGGGTCGCCTTCACGATTGGGTCTGCGCTGGTCACGGCCGCGCACGGCAAATAGCTCATCAGACAATATCATGTTCAAGGTGCAATGACTGAACCGACAGCCGGTCCAGCGTGGATGAATCGCGACGAAGACGAGATTTCGGTATTCGCGATCGCCAGTTTCATTGTCCGGTGGCGATGGCAAATCGTCGCGATGGCGGTGGTCGGCTTCGGGCTCGGACTCGCGTACGGGCTCTCGAAACCACGGGTGTACATGTCGTCCGCCACCTTCATCCCTCAGGGATCGCAGGGAGGTACCTCGGGTCTCGCGCTGGCTGCAAGCCAGTTCGGTTTCAACGTCCCATCCGCCGCTGGAGGCTGGGGTCCCCCGATGTACGTGGAGTTGATCCGATCACGCGCCCTGCTCGAACCAATCGCATTGGATACCGTTGTCGTGGCGGAGGAGGGGGGGCGGCGAATGGCGCTCATGGACCTCCTCCAGATCAAGGCTCCAACCCGCGAGCGTGCGGTCACCACAGCTGTCGGCGCGCTCAATGGCATGATCGCAGCCAACGAGGAGAAGAAGATCGGCGGGGTCACGGTGTCGGTGAAAACCAAATGGCCAAGCGTTTCGCTCGCGCTCGCGAATCGGTTAGTGCATCGGGTCAACCAATTCAATCTCGATACGCGTAAGTCGCAGGCTGCAGTTGAACGGCAATTCGTGGAAGCGCAGGCCGTGGAATCGGAACGAGCCCTTCGCGGCGCAGAGGACAAATTGCAGGCCTTTCTTCAGTCGAATAGGGACATCGGCAGATCGCCGGGCCTCGCTTTCGAGCGGGATCGGCTGCAACGCGAAGTAACGCGGCAAAGCCAGCTCTATACCTCATGGCTCCAAAGTCGAGAGGAGGCAAGAATCCGTGAGATCCGCGATACCCCGGTGATCACGGTGTTCGAGAGCCCGCGGCTCGCGTTCATGGGGGAGCCTCGCAAATCGGCGCTGAAGGCGAGCTTCGGTGGGATCGCCGGCGCGATGTTCGGCGCGATCTTCGCCTTGCTCACCGACGCCTTGGCGGCAGCACGGCGAAGTAAGAGCGAGGATGCGCGGGAGTTCTTCCGACTGATCGAGAATGCGACGCCACGATTTCTCAAATGGAATGCCCGATAATGATCCCGACTTACTTGACGGTCAAAGGATAGCAAGAAAATGAGTCGCAAAGCCCTGATCACCGGCGTCACCGGACAGGACGGATCCTATCTCGCGGAATTCCTGATAGAGAAGGGTTACGAAGTGCATGGGGTGAAGCGGCGCGCATCGTCGTTGAACACCGAGCGCATCGACCACCTGTACCACGATCCGCACCTCGGTCATCGCAACTTCGTGCTGCATCACGGTGACCTCACCGACAGCAGTAACCTGACGCGCATCCTGCAGGAGGTCCGGCCCGATGAGGTCTACAACCTCGGCGCCCAGAGTCATGTAGCCGTGTCGTTCGAGAGTCCGGAATACACCGCCGAAGTGGACGGGATCGGCACGCTTCGGCTGCTGGAAGCAATCAGACTTCTCGGGCTGGTCGATAAGACACGGTTCTATCAGGCGTCCACTTCCGAGCTCTACGGACTCGTTCAGGAAGTGCCACAGCGCGAGACCACGGCGTTCTACCCGCGCAGTCCTTACGGCGTGGCAAAGTTGTATGCGTACTGGATCACTGTGAACTATCGCGAGAGCTACGGAATGTACGCCTGCAACGGAATTCTCTTCAACCACGAGAGCCCAAGACGCGGCGAAACGTTCGTGACGCGCAAAATCACGCGGGCGCTCGCGAACATCTCGCAGGGCCTCGAGCCATGTCTCTACCTCGGCAACATCAATGCGCTGCGGGACTGGGGCCACGCGAAAGACTACGTGCGAATGCAGTGGATGATGCTCCAACAAACGGAACCGAGGGATTTCGTCATAGCGACGGGCAAACAGGTCGCGGTGCGCGAGTTCGTCGAGAAGGCGGCGGCGCGGTTGGGGCTCACGCTGGAGTGGCGCGGACGCGGAGTGACAGAAGAGGGGTTCGTGGCGAGAATCGAGGGCGAGGATGCGCCGGCCCTACGCGTCGGACAGGTCATCGTCAAGGTTGACCAGCGCTACTTTCGCCCCGCCGAGGTCGAGACACTTCTCGGAGACCCGAGTGAGGCGAAGGCCAAGCTTGGGTGGGTGCCGGAGATCACGCTCGACGAGATGATCGACGAGATGGTCTCGCACGATCTGGTTCAGGCGAGGCGTCACGCCCTGCTCCAGCTACACGGCTACGCGGTGTCCGTCGGTATGGAGCGATAACGGCGTGCCCACCTCGAGCATCTACGTCGCCGGGCACACCGGATTGGTAGGCAGCGCCATCGTGCGAAACCTCAAGGCGCGCGGCGAGCGCGCTCGTATCGTCATGCGCACGCATGCCGAGCTCGATCTGACCGACGCGCGTGCGGTCGACGGATTCTTCGCCGCGGAGAAGCCGCGAGATGTCTATCTAGCCGCCGCGCGCGTCGGGGGAATTCATGCTAACAACACCTACCCGGCGGAGTTCATTCGCGACAATCTTGCCGTGCAGGCGAATGTCATTCACGCCGCCTACAAGAACGGCGTAAGGCGTCTGCTATTTCTGGGGTCGAGCTGCATCTATCCCAAGCTGGCACCGCAGCCGCTCTCGGAAGACTCGCTGTTGACCGGCCCGCTCGAGCCGACCAATCGGCCTTACGCGCTCGCCAAGATTGCGGGCATCGAGATGTGCTGGAGCTACAATCGGCAACATGGCACGCAATTCCTCGCTGCGATGCCGACGAATCTCTATGGCCCAGGGGACAACTACCATGCAGAGAACAGCCATGTCATTCCGGCGCTGATCCGGCGGTTTCATGAAGCAAAGACGAGCGGGGCGCCGAGTGTCACGATCTGGGGGACCGGCACTCCACGCCGCGAGTTCATGTACGTCGACGACATGGCCGACTCCTGTGTGCATCTGATGAACCTGCCGGACGAAGTATACTGGCCATTGCTGGCGGCCGACCGCAACGACGGCTTGGCACCGGTGGTGAACATCGGCGCGGGCGAAGACATTACAATCGTCGAGCTCGCGAAGGCAATATCATTGACGGTCGGCTATGAGGGAAGAATCGTGTTTGATCCAACGAAGCCAGATGGAACGCCACGAAAGCTCCTCGACTGCCGCAGATTGAACGGGTTGGGGTGGCAGGCGACGACGACGCTCGCGAAGGGACTTGTGGTTGCCTACAAGGACTTCAATGCGCGCTGTGTTTGAGGCCCACGTCCTCCGAGCACCCGATCCTTGTTATCAGGCCCCAAACGAAGTCGTGGGATATTCACCTCGACGACGTCTGGCGCTAACGCGACCTGCGTTGGCCCCTAGTACGGCGCGACTTCGTGGCCGTCTGCACGCAGACCATTCTCGGCCCGCTCTGGTTTGTTATTCAGCCCATCCTTAGCACTGTGATATTCACGGCGATCTTTGCTGGCATTGCGAAAGTTCCGACAGATGGGCTGCCGCCCATGCTTATTTTGCCTCGCAGGCACGACGGCCTGGAACTACCTCGCGACCTGTCTAATACTACAAGGTCTTTAAGGAATACGGGTGGGTGATTTGTGAGCAATTTAGAGCACAGGCTGCATGCGCGTGAGGATATTCCATCGCAAATACTCTTCGTCGCGCAATCCGTACGCGCGTCGTCGGAGAACGCGAATGTTGTTGTTCAAGCCTCCGACGAATCCGAGCGATATCTTGTTCTGAGTAACGGTCAGATGAGCACTCCAGTGTTGCCGATGAGAGGTGCGACTGAATCTTTAGCAGAACCCGTGCTAGTGCTGGAGTTTGGTCGGGCCGACAAGAACTACTGGATCGATCTGTGGCGCTTTCGAGAGCTCTTTCTGATCCTCGCGTGGCGAGACATCTCCGTGCGCTACAAGCAAACTGTCATCGGAGTCGTTTGGGCGATCCTAAAACCGCTGCTAACGATGGTGGTGTTTACTGTGGTCTTTGGACAGATGGCCAAGCTACCCAGCGACGGCAATGCACCCTACGCACTGTTGGTCTTCGCGGCCATGTTGCCATGGACTCTATTTGCCACGTCTTTTGGCGACGCTTCCAATAGCCTGATCAACAGCGCGAATTTGATCAGCAAGGTCTACTTCCCTAGATTGATTGTCCCTATCGCGGCCATGGTGACCGCGTTTGCGGATTTTCTAATTAGCCTGGTCATCCTGCTGGTGTTGATGGCCTACTATCGCGTTGTGCCGAGCTGGCATTTACTGCTGCTTCCGGTGTTCACTCTGTTGGCTCTGCTCACAAGTGTGGGGCCAGGTCTTTGGATCACGGCACTGAATGTTAAGTATCGAGATTTTCGGATAGTGATTCCTTTTGTCGTGCAGTTCGGATTGTATGTATCCCCCGTTGGTTATAGCAGCAACCTAGTGCCGGGACGATGGCGGCTACTTTACAGCCTAAATCCTATGGTCGGTGTAATTGATGGTTTCCGGTGGTGCATTCTGGGCGGCAAGAGCTTCATTCATTGGCCCGACTTCGCCTATAGTTTGGTAGTCGTCGCCTTCTTTCTCTGGCTGGGCGTTTACCAGTTTAGGAAGATGGAAAGAACATTTGCGGACGTGGTGTAGGCTATGTCTGGCGTCGTGATCAAAGCCGAGAAGTTGGGCAAGACCTACATCATTGGACATCAGGCTGAAGACGTCGGCTACCTTACTTTCCGGGATGTATTGACGCAAAGCGCCCTCAGTTTATGGAACAAGACTAGAGACTTGATGCAGGGTAAACCCGTCATTCAAGGCGATGCGTTGGAGGAACTTTGGGCGCTGAGGGATGTGAGCTTTGAGATTCAGAGAGGGGAAGCAGTGGGTATCATCGGCAGCAACGGCGCCGGCAAGAGCACGCTGCTTAAGATCCTGAGCCGCATCACCGAACCGAGTGCCGGGCGAGTGAGCATCAGGGGGCGGGTGGCTAGTCTGCTGGAGGTAGGCACTGGCTTTCATCCGGAACTAAGCGGTCGCGAAAATATCTATCTGAACGGTGCTATCTTGGGAATGACACGTGTCGAGATAAAGAGGAAGTTCGACGAAATCGTGGCCTTTGCCGACGTTGAGAAGTTCTTGGACACTCCGGTCAAGCGATATTCCAGCGGCATGTATGTTCGCTTGGCGTTTGCTGTGGCTGCGCACCTAGAGCCGGAGATATTGGTGATCGATGAGGTTTTGGCAGTGGGAGACGCAGCCTTTCAGAAGAAATGCCTGAGAAAGATGGGAGATGTCGCGCAGGAAGGACGGACCGTGTTGTTTGTTAGTCACAACATCGCATCAGTTCTTCAGCTTTGTGGACGGGGAATCCTTCTAGAACGAGGTACAGTCACTCAAACCGGGAGTGCACGACAGGTAGCAGACCACTACTTGCAAGATGCTGCTTATGGAAGAAATCGAGAGGTCGACCTCTCTAAGAGGAGGAGGCGAGTGTCTTTGGTCGACTCACCTTTCCGAATCATGAAAGTGTCTCTCTTGGGGGGCAGTGATCAACTTATCTATAGAATTGGAGAGCTTCTTCAATTTGAAATTTGCTTTCTTTGTGATGCTGTACTTGCTGACTTGAGGGTCGGACTCGGGATAAACACGATAACTGGACAGCGACTCTGTACATTTCACAGCCCGGCAGGTTTCAGCCCTGCTCGTGATGGTATGGGCCGGCTCATTCTCTCCGTAGCGACCGACTGTTTGAAGCCTGGAACCTATACGGTCCACGTAGGCGCTAGGTCGGGTAAGGTAGACTACGACGAGGTGCCGGATGTGACCTCATTTGAAGTCTGTCTTCTAACGACGGAAGGATGTTCAGATGATGACGATAATTTTGGGTTTGTCTCGGTCGAACATTCGTGGGCTCAGGGAGGTAGCGTCCAAACTCCACTGGACTAGGTCTCCGTGTGGACGAAGACCGCCGACGAGATTCTGGAATGGGTCGTCGAGTTCTGCAAACGGACTTCTGATAGAAGCTCGGCGCGAGCGAAGTGTCGTTGCCAGCGTGAGACGAAACAAGTCACTCGTTTCGAGCCCGCCTGAATGCGGCGTGGCCCCGCGCGGGCATAAGAAGGCGTTGCGTCGCCGGAGCAAGCGGCGCGAAACCTCGAGCATCATCGCAGTGACGCCGGCCGGTCGCTTGACCGCGTGGCACGGCGACGGTTCGGGAATGTCCGGCGCCTAGTTGATATTCCGGTGATGTCGCCTCTGATGCGGCTTCCGCCGCGTCTTGGCGCGACCGCTGCTGGTTATTGAGATCAGGCAGCGGCGCATACCGCCCACGTCGGGCAGGCGTTCCTGGCCACCGATTCGCGGGACTATGCCACGGTTCCCCCAGCCTATGCGCCCGAACTGAAATCGTGAGGAGCAGGCCAACGCGATCATCAATGCCGCATGGCCAACGCGCGCCCAGACTCCGTGCCGACCCTGAAGGCGCACGGGTGTCGTGGCATTTGCTACTTACAACGACACCCCGCAACCGTCCGTCATTTTCTTTGGCATGCAGGGCTGGACCTGGCTATGTACAATCGTGAAGGTCAATAGTGTTATTCGGTAGAAGCCGCTGCCTGAAACAGGCATTAGCTTCACCCGCTTGGTTGATCAAGAGGCGGCCGATTCGATGGTCCAGTTGAACTTTCGCGCGAAGTTGAGCCCATTGTATCCAGTGACGTTTCTTTCGCCAACAGCCTACAGACCCAGGTCGCTGACATTATGAAGGTACTGATAGCCGGAAGCACAGGAATGATTGGCACAGCTTTCGTCAAGCATCTCAAGGCTCAAGGACACGAGGTATTTGGCTTGGCGAGGGTGGGCGCATCGGCGAGGCATTCCATTTCGGCAAGTGACCATTTCTATACTTGCGATATTCTTGAGAAGCAGGTTCTTCAGAAAATTTTTCGGGAGGTTTCTCCTGATCTGGCCATTAATTTGGCTGCTCAAGCGTTCAATGGCGTTTCCTGGGAAGCACCGCACACTACCATGAGTACTAACGTGGTGGGCACAATGAATTTTCTTGAATGCTGTCGCGAATTTTGCCCGAATGCGAAGGTCTTAATAGCGTGTAGTAGCGCTGAGTACGGCGTGGTACCGCTGACAGAGTCGCCCGTCAAAGAGGAAAGGCTTCTCACGCCAGTCAGTCCGTATGGCGTCAGTAAAGTGGCCACCGAGTGTCTCGGATATCAGTACTTCGCCAATTATGGATTGCAGGTCTATCTTCCCCGTCTCTTCATTCATGTGGGCCCGGGGCATCCACCGGCTACCGCGATACAGAATTTCGCTCGCCAACTGGCGATGATAGGAAGGGGCCTTCGTACGCCGGAAATTCGGGTGGGACGACTTGACACAGCACGGGATTTTGTGGATGTGCGCGATGGAGTGAGAGCGATGATGCACCTCGTCGACAAAGGAAATGCGGGCGAGCCATATAACATCTGCACCGGAAGAGCGTACACGATGGCATGGGTGCTGGAAACGCTCATTGGCATTTCAGGATTACATGTCAGAGTCTCACAGGATCCGGCGCTTCTACGACCTTCGGATGAGCTGCTTCTGGTTGGAGACCCGACAAAAATACAGAATTTGGGCTGGTGCCAGGACTACAGCCTTGAGCAAACGTTGGCGGAGATCTATGCCGACTGGATGTCACGAGTCGCGTAGGCGAGCCCGTTCTTGCGTGGGCATCCAGAACATCGCCCGAAGATGTTCGGCAACGCTGCGACCTCTGAAGTAGCAAACGGATCCAACGTCATGACGGGCAATGAGATCATAAGCACCGTGATTCTCGCCATCTGCCGCAAAGCAGATCGTCGGGCGCATCTGCGGGATCTCCGGCAGCTCGACATTCTCCGCAGCTCAATGGCTGACGAGTGGGCGTACATCCACACCTGTGGAGGTGTCCACGCAGTCACGTAAACCTGAAGTCGGGCAGTAGTCATCGTGCAACTTGCGGGAATTGGGATGTGCGTGCATTGAAGAGACATGTCGACGGCTTTCAGCAATTACCCCATGGGACGACCGGCCCGTCAGAGTCCACAGAGAAGATCCGCGACCTCACTCTCGAATTCAGTTCCTGGCGCAAAAGAAGGAGTTGACGAATGGCTCGCTTCATTGTCATGACAAGCATCAACGCACCAACTGATTCGGTGCGGCGATTTGCGGAGTTTCAGGATTACCAAATGGTGGTAGTGGCAGACAGAAAGACGCCAACAGACTGGCAGTGGGAAGGGGTTCGCTTCATCTCAGTTCAGGACCAATTAGAGAGCGCTTACCAACTGGCCAAGACGCTTCCGTTCAATCACTACTCAAGGAAGAATCTCGGTTACCTTCATGCCATTGAAGCAGGCGCTGAAGCGATCGTAGACACTGACGATGATAATCTTCCAAAGGAAAACTGGGCATTTCCTTCGCTCGAGGGGATATTTCCAACGACCTCAGCCGATCTTGGTTTTGTAAATGTCTACAGATCCTTTACGGAGCAACACATCTGGCCAAGAGGTTTTCCTCTAGACATGGTGAAGATGGACAGTACCGTGTTGTGCGAGAAGGATCTTTCGGAAGAGCAGGCGAGAATAGGCGTTTGGCAGGGCTTGGCTGACGGGGATCCGGACGTTGACGCAATTTACCGTTTGGTTCTTGATGAACCTTGCGTCTTTCGCGAGCGAAAGCCGCTTGTCTTGGCCAAGGGAACAGTCTGTCCCATGAATTCCCAAAACACTTTGTTCTCACGGGATCTGTTTCCTTTGCTGTACCTTCCTTCGACCGTCTCCATGAGGTTCACCGATATTCTTCGGGGATTTGTTGTACAACCAATCATGTGGCTATATGGCTACCGCTTGGGCTTTTTAGGGGCAACCGTGAGTCAAGAACGCAACTATCATGATTACTTGGACGACTTTCGAATGGAAGTATCTTGCTACCTAAAGACTTACGATGTCTGGGACTCTGTGGGAGCGGCCATCAGTTCGCGAGAATCTCTCACAGATAATCTGTGGAATGCTTATGAAGCCTTAGGTAAAGTAGAGGTCGTTCAAAGAGAGGAACTTGATCTCCTCTCGTGCTGGCTTAGAGACCTGCAGCTCATCTCACGACATGACGATAACGGCGGACGATGTACGTGAGCCGAACAAAGAAGGGAATAGCATAGTCCTGTTCGCAGGAAGCCAGGAGGATACTGATGGCTTGTGGCGGACGCAGAGATGTTCGATCTCCTAGGTACGAAAATCACAGCGTAAATCATGGCTTGATGTGACCAGTCCTGGGTCGGCCTGGGTCTCCGAGTCTGAGTCCAGGCGGCGCCCCGTTTTGACAGGGTAGTGGACAGAGGCCAAACTCTCGGGAGAGAGAGGAGGCCTAAAATGCGGAAGAGCAAGTTCACGCCGGAGCAGATCCTCCAGGCGTTGCGGCAAGCGGAGAGCGGGACGACGGTGGTCGACATCTGCCGAAAGCTCGGCGTGACAGAGACGACGTTCTACCGCTGGAAGAGGCAGTACACGGGGTTGGACGTCAGCGAGCTGCGAGAGCTCAAGCAGCTGAGGGACGAGAACCGACGCCTGAAGGGCGTGGTCGCCGATCTCTCGCTCGACAAGACGATGCTGCGCGAGGCGCTTGGAAAAATCATGGTGAGCCCAAGCCAGCGACGCGCGATGCTTGCTTGGGCACAGAGCGCGTTTCAGGTGAGCGAACGACGGGCGTGCCGCGGCCTTGCGATCCATCGCGCCATGATCCGCTACCAGTCGGTGAAGCCGGACGATGCCCCGGTGCGGCGCCGGTTGCACGAACTCGCGAAGGATCGCCCGTTCTTCGGCGTCAAGCGGCTGCACACGATGCTGCGTCGCGATGGGCTCGTGATCAATCTCAAGAAGGTCCGCCGGCTCTACCTCGAGGAGGGCCTGCAGCTCAAGCCGAGGCGCCGCCGGCGCCGCTCCTCCACCGTCCGGCAGCCGCGGGTCGCCGTCGGCGCACCGAACGAACGCTGGGCGATGCACTTCATGCACGACGTCCTGGCGACGGGGCAGCATGTGCGCGTCTTCACGCTGGTGGACGTCTACTCGCGTGAGTGCGTCGCCCTTGCAGTAGCCCGCTCGTTCAGCGGGAACGATGTCGCACGGATGCTGAGCGACGCTGGCGATCGCGTCGGCGGGCTCCCACCGCTCATCCAATGCGACAACGGCACCGAGTTCACCTCGACGGCGCTCGATCACTGGGCGTACTGGAATCGCGTGCAGCTCGACTTCAGCCGACCGGGGAAACCCGTGGACAACAGCGTCTGTGAGGCCTTCAATGGCTCGCTCAGACGTGAGTGCCTAACGCGTCATTGGTTTGCCTCGCTTCGAGAAGCGCAGACGGAGCTCTCGACATGGCGTGCGGACTACAACAACTTGCGACCTCACACCAGCTTAGGGTTGCAAACCCCAGCTCAATATCGAGCGAGCGGAGACTACCAGCCTCGGTCTCGACGCTGAAAAACTGACGCTCTGACCCGGACCTACTTCGGGGACCCAGGCCTACGCTGAAGAACTGGCGCTCCGCCCCGGACCTACTTCGGGGACCCAGGCCGGCCGCATATTGTACCTGGGACGTTGATAAGGAAAGCGATTCTACGGGATCGAAGTCGACCTAGAATATTTCGTTGGAATGTGCATTTGCATACTTGCAACTGTAGTACTAGCCAGAAGGCCCGAGGGAGTGCAGTGTGACCTTTTTGCCAACTATCTCGATTATCGTGCCGTCCTTCAATCAGGGACGATATGTTGAACAGACAATACTCAGTGTTCTCAGGCAGGACTATCCGTCGATCGAACTCATTGTGGCCGATGGGGGTTCCACGGACGAAACGATCGACATACTTCGGCGTTACGATAAAGTGGTCTGGTTTAGTGAACCGGACAAAGGATTTTCGGACGCCGTCAACAAAGGGTTGAGGCGCGCCACTGGAGAGATTTGTGCTATTCAAAGCAGTGATGACGTGTATATGCCCAACGTCTTTCGGGTGGTAGCCGAGGCCTTTTCTGATGTACGGTTGAACATTGTCACCGGCGGGATGGTATTCATTGACGGCGACAATCGCGTCCTCGAGGACCACTATGTACTCAACATTCGAAAGTTTGACTACTCCTGCTTTCTGCGAGGCGAATATTATATACCGCAGCCATCAACTTTCTTTCGTCGACAGACGCTTGAACAAGTAGGATGTATGAATGCCGATAGGAATGCTGGCGCGGATACAGACCTATGGGTACGCATCCTCAAGGCTGGGCCTCAGCGGATCAAGTACTATAATCTACCTCTCTCTTTCTATCGTTCCCATGATGCGCAGATGACTCAAACTCCAAAGAAGGCGCGCGAGTTTGCTGATTCCTTCAGAGAGACTCTCCACCAGAACTTTCCCCCAGAGGATCCGTTCTATGAAGATGCCTTACGCGGAGCATATAACATCTCGTGCCATTTCCTGCGTCAGGGAACCTTGCGCGGAGCGTTAACCTGGGAGTTGATGAGCTTGCTCTTTCATAGGCCGTTGTTCTTCTTCGATCGTAGGTTCAGGGAGTATGCGTACACATTATGTCCAAGAGTACGCAGAGTGGTTGAGGCTGTCTTTTGCCGACTGTTCAACAAACAGTTGGTCATCGTCCCGGACTACTCGCTGCCTAAAGATGCGTTCAACATGGAGGGTCTTGATCCTAACTGGATGTATCATTGAGAGGACAAAGCGAAATGAATGGCGGCGGCCTGCGTGTTCTCTTTGTCGCGATGCCCGGTAGCATCCACACGGCACGATGGATCAACCAGATTGCTGATCGAGGATGGGACCTACATCTCTTTCCTTCGCGAAATCAGAACATCCATCCTGAACTGCGGAACTTGAGCATCCATAGCGGTTCTCTTAGTTACCCTCCGTCGGGGCTGAATAAGAGTGTCCAAGTGGTGGGTTCATGGCCTTTTCCAAGAGGCGCGGAGACTGCAAGGCGCATAGTGAAGAGATATGCGCCATCGCGTTTGCTTGACGACTGGCGGCTGGCGGATACGATTCAACGACTCAATCCTGACATTGTTCACTCACTTGAGATACAACATGCAGGCTACTTGACCTTAGAAGCGCGGAAGCGTTTCCCTGGCAAGTTCCCACCTTGGATTGTGGCGAACTGGGGCAGTGACATATTTCTTTTTGGTCGACTTCCCGAGCATGTTGAAAGAATCAAATCCGTGCTATCCGCCTGCGACTACTACGACTGTGAATGCCAACGCGATGTAGCATTGGCCCGCGAACTTGGTTTCAAAGGGGAAGTTCTTCCGGTCTTGCCGAACACTGGCGGTTTCGACGTCGAACAGATGCTCAGGTTTCGCCAACCCGGACCGACATCCGCGCGTCGCCTCATCGTCTTGAAGGGGTATCAAGGCTGGGCTGGGCGGGCGTTGGTCGGGCTGCGGGCTATCGAATTGAACGTGGACGAACTGAAAGGCTACAGTGTCGCCGTCCACTTGGCTGATGAAGGCGTTAGAATCGCCGCCCAACTAATGAGTCATGCCACGGGTATTCCCGTCGAGATCATTCCCGCGGTTTCCCATGAGGAGATGTTACGGCTACATGGTCGTGCTAGAATTTCTATCGGCTTGAGTATTAGCGATGCGGCAAGTACATCGATGCTTGAAGCAATGGTAATGGGCTCTTTCCCAATTCAATCATGCACCAGTTGTGCCGACGAGTGGATTGAAAATGGCAGGTCGGGTCTTATCGTACCGCCTGACGATCCGGAGCCTATCGCGCTGGCCATCCGCCGTGCCTTGAGGGATGATACCTTGGTGAATGGAGCCGATGAACTCAATGCTCGCACGGTCATGGAACGACTAGACCAATCGGTCATACGACCAAAGGTCATAGCGATGTATGACCGAGTGGCAGCCGACCGCGCACGTGAGAGCCAAGATCAGAGCTAATTGTCGAGCGTGCTGTGGGAGTATGTCCAGGTGTCGGTTGAAAAGCGGGTGAAGCTCAGCTGGCGTTCGACGAAGTCGAACATGTCAAGAGAGATTCCAAGAGCACGGTGAATGAGATCTTCGATCCAAACATCGATGCGGTCTATTTCGGGTCCTTGATGTGCTATGCGTGGCACTCGGGACGGGGGAGCAACCGGATATCCGCTGAGGAGCTGAGTCAGGTCTTCTCCAAACCAAAGGCGTGCTATCACGTCGCGCTGAACAACTGTACTGCCTCACGCCGTAGACTCCGGCGCTGCACCTGTCCGATCCCTTCACAGTCAATTTCTGGCATGAAAGGAACGGATTGGGGCAGCGAGGGACACGACCTCGCGGTGACGCAGGGGCTAGGAATTAACCTGTATGAAGCGATTCGACTCGGGTACTTCGACCCGCAGGACCGATCGACTTATTTCGCCCACTATTATGATGATTGCCGCAAAGGCGTACAAACACTTTCTCGAAGTGGGAACGTTCGGCGAGCGGGTGGCCAACTTTCATAGTGAGCTGGCGGAAATGGCACTCCGGTATGGACTGACTCCGCTCTACCCAACGCCGAATGACCTGGCATCGAAGCTAGCGGATGCGTCACCACGGAAGGTTTACGCAGTCCTTGGCAGTTTGCGAACCCGTGTCCGATCGGGCCGGTTGCTCGGGCGCTCGGCTGAATAACGCGGCATTATCAGTCATGCCCGTTGGCGAGTGTTCCCACCCGCTTGTATCCGTCGTGATTCCGGTGTACAACGGCGCCAACTATCTCGACCAAGCAGTCGAGAGTGCCCTTGGTCAGACCTACTCGCCGATTGAAGTGGTGGTGGTAAACGACGGGTCGACGGACGGCGGTAGGACAAAGGCCGTCGCGAAGGCATACGCATCGCGCATTCGCTATATCGAGAAGGCCAACGGTGGCGTTGCCACAGCGCTGAACGAGGGGATTCGAGCGATGCGCGGCGAGTACTTCGTCTGGTTGAGCCATGACGACGTGCTCCACACCGACTATGTCCAACTCCAAGTCGCCAACATCAAACATCGCAAGGTACAAGCAGGCATTTGCAACGTCGGCGTGATTGACGCGAACAGCAATCGTCAACCCGGGTTCGACGATTACTGGAAGACGCTAGGATCATTGAGCGACAGACCATATCTGTTTCATCGGGAGTGGATCTACGCGTGCAGTATCATGGTCGAGCGAAGCTTCTTCGATAGCTACGGCATGTTTGACGAAGAGCTCCGGAGCTGCCAGGACATTGAGTATACGTATCGGGTCCTGTACTTCGAGTCGTGCTGCTTCGAACCGAAGGTGCTGTGTTTTCGGCGTGATCACGACGACAACGGGATCAAGAGTAGCGACGTCCAGAAAATCCATGCCGACGAGCTGGGACGCATGTACGACGGGTTGATCCAGCGATTTGGAATCTGGTTCTTTTTTTCCAAGGCAGACCGGCCGCTGGGTTCTGTGGCGAAGGCATGGACGCTTCTGCGGTTTGCGGCGTTGTTCGACAACCACTACGTCGGCTCCCGTTTCCGGCAAGCGGCCGCCGAAACGTGCGTGCCGGGACCCATGATGCGGGTGTTCCATCAGACATCACGAGCATACTTGCGAAGCGGTGCGGTACTGGCGGGCTTGAGGCATCGTGGGCGGCGCGCTATTTCCCGTCTCATCCAACATCACCTGAATTTCAATTAGCCTCGGGGCACACCCCCGGCGAGGACGAACTGACATGCTTGCTATGGCAAAACGCATCGTCGCGAAGACACGTGCTCGTCTCGCGCCCACCGAGCGCGTCCTTCTCGTTCGTTTCCCAGCGGCGCCAGGCGGGGTGGAGAAGGTCTGTGAACTTATCGCGCCGACCGAACATCGGCTCGACGTGTTTCAGGCGTCGCACCCGCTGTACGATCGTCGCTTTCCACTTCTCACTGCGGTCGTTTCCCGGCACTACCCGGGCGCGAATATCGTCGATGTGGGGGCGAACATCGGCGATACTGTCGCGCTCTGCAGGTTGGCAGGTTGCACGTCTAAAATCGTCGCCGTCGAGGCGTCAGCGCGGTACTTCCAACTGCTTGAACGAAATTTGGCGGCAAATCGCGCTTTGTTCGGCAGCGTCCGCTGCGTAAACGCATTCGTGGGAAGCGCCACGGACTCGTTACGATTGGAGGAGGCACACGGTACAGCTGCGACTCGGATATCGGCCCTGCACGAGCCACGCGAGTGTTCACCCGATCGTAACGTCACGCCCGTGCCGACGTTCACCATCGGTCAGGTCGCGGGGACAAACGTTAGTCTGGTCAAGATCGACACCGATGGGTACGACGCGCATATTCTGCGAACGGAACTCGAGTGGCTTCACGATCGACGTCCGATTGTTTGGGCTGAAGCCGAGGTCGAGAGCAATGAATCGCTGGTCGCCTGGCTAGACGTCCTCGCTCGGCTCGATGTCGACATATACAGCTCAGTGATCGCTTTCGACAACTTCGGCTTCGTCATCGCAGCGGGCCGCCTGGTCGACACGCGCGTTCTCATCGAGGGGCTCCTCCGGTACATTCATCGTCACGCGGCTGCGGACCGTGCCCAGTTCGGCGCGCCTCCAATCTACTATCTCGACATCGCATTGTTTCCGAGCGATGCGGCGAGTGTGTTCGACGAGTACCGCCGCCTTCTTCCCGAGCTCGCGTGAGCAAAGGCGGTGGCGACGGGCCGAAGGAGCTTGGAACTGGTCGGGCCCGGCCTCTCAGGAACGATCGCGCGTGTGACGTCACCCCCAGTATTGTTCCAGGGCTCATGTCCGGTCGTTGAGGTGATCTTTCGTCTGCATTGGTTCACGTACGAACTCGCTGGGGATTTGGCTGGCAGGCCCGAGCGCCGTGAGCTGCGTCTCATCCGACATCACCTGAATTTCAACTAGCCTCGGGACACACCCGTCGCGGGGCAGGATACTGACATATGCGCACCGCAGTTCTCTTCCTGATCTTCAACCGACCGGACACCACGGAACAGGTGTTCCAAGCGATCCGTCAGGCGCGTCCGCCACGTCTCTATGTAGCTGCGGACGGCGCGCGGCCCGATCGGGCGGGAGAAGTCGCGCGGTGCGAGCTTGCCAGGAGGATTGCTATGGCAGTCGATTGGCCGTGTGAAGTTTTTACGCTTTTCCGACAGGCCAATCTTGGATGCAGGCGGGCCGTTTCACAGGGAATTACCTGGTTCTTCGACCAGGAAGGGGAGGGAATCATTCTCGAGGACGACGTGATCCCTGATCCTAGCTTCTTCGCTTATTGCGAAGAGCTGCTTGAGCGATATCGATCCAATTCCGAAGTGATGATGGTCTCGGGAAACAATTTTCATGGTTCGAACTACGCTCCCGAGACCAGCTATTTCTTTACGCGTTACACTCGCATTTGGGGATGGGCTTCCTGGCGCCGCGCGTGGCAGGAGTATGACGTATCCATGACACAGTGGCCGCGTGTCAGGGCAACTGACCTTCTTCATCGGCTCGGCGATGGCGATCGCGATTTTGTCTCCTACTGGACGAGGATCTTTGATGCGACGTATGACGGTAAAGTCGATACATGGGATTACCAGTGGCTTTTCGCGACAATGCTCCGTGAGGCACTGGCCATCTCGCCTTCGAGGAATCTGGTTCGCAACATCGGGTTTGCTCCAGATGCTACGCACACGAAGGACGTCACTGCCATGGGAGCCAACCTTCCGCTGGAGTCCATGAACTTTCCGCTGAAGCATCCGGAAAGGGTCTTGCGCGATGCCGCCGCGGATGAATGGGAAGATCGGCACGTATTTCAGATCCAGGTTCCGCGATTGTCCCGACTGCAGCAATGGATCGGCGCCCTACGATCACGGCTGTCCTGATGTCACGGGCACGTTTGGGACGTAAATGAAGGTTGCCTTCGACTACCAAATGTTCGCGGCGCAGAAATATGGGGGGATTACCCGCTATTACACGTCGCTGGTGCGCGAGCTCGCTGCCCTCGGCGAGACACCGCGTGTCTTCGCCCCCCTGTATTGGAACCGATATCTACAGCAGCTACCGACGCCGCTCGTTCGGGGCCGATATACGGATCGTTTTCTGCCGGGGTACGCGTACTACTTCAACCGATTGTACAATAGGTGGTCGGCGAGTCTCCAGATGTCGCTCTGGAGACCTCAAGTCGTTCACGAGACCTATTACACCAAGAAGCCAACGGGTCCGGCCGGAACCCCAACGGTGATCACTGTCTACGACATGATCCACGAGTTGTTCGCAGATGAGTTCCCGTCCTACGACAAGACCGTCGCCGTAAAACTGGCGGCCGTTCAGCGCGCGGATCACATCATATGTATTTCAGCCAACACCCGCGACGATCTCATTCGTTTGCTCGGCGTTCCGCAGGAACGGGTCTCGATCGTCCACCTTGGCGCCGATGTTCCAGACGATGTCGCCCCCAATGGACCGCCAAGCCACTCCGTCACGCGCGCGCCCTTTCTTCTGTACGTCGGAGACCGGCGCGGGTACAAGAACTTCGGACGCTTTCTCGGGGCGGTGGCTTCGTCACCGTCGCTGCGCCGAGACTTCAGGGTAGTTGCGTTCGGAAGCCAGTCATTTTCGCCGCAGGAGCTTCACCTGATCGAGCGCCTCGGCTTGTCGAACTCGATCGAACATAAAAGTGGAGATGATGCCTCGCTGAGCGCGCTCTACCGTGAGGCACGAGCCTTCGTCTACCCATCGCTCTACGAGGGCTTTGGCTTGCCGCCGCTCGAGGCGATGGCGCGCGGTTGCCCGGTGGTGGCCAGCAACATAAGCTCCATGCCGGAAGTCATCGGCGACGCCGGAGAGTTGTTCGATCCGTCCGACATCGAGGCGATGACCCGATCGATCATGTCGGTGGTCTATTCAGACGATCGCCGACGAACCCTTGCCGAGCTTGGCCGTCAGCGAGTGAAACAGTTTACGTGGGCGAGGTGTGCTGCAGAAACCCTCGCGGTTTATCGCCGAATCGCGGCTTGATGGTAGCGAAACCAAGGTGCGACCTGACGCCCAATCGGTCCAGTTCTTCCAGGCATCCAGGTGAAAGCCCGTTCATCTCCGTGGTCATGGTCGTCTTCAACGCGGTCGCTACCGTGAGAACGACTATTCAAAGCCTGGCCGACCAGACATATCCCCATGTCGACTTCGTTGTCATCGACGGTGGATCGACCGATGGAACCCTCGAGGTTCTCCACCAGTACCGCGATCGGATCGACTATCAGTCAAGCGAAAAGGACAACGGTATCTACGACGCGATGAACAAGGGGGTCGCGGCGGCTCGCGGAGACTGGATCATGTTCCTGAACAGCGGCGACACTTTCGCCGGGCCGGACGTGCTGCAGGCCATATTCGCGAGTCAGCTTCCCTCCCAAGTCGATGTCCTATATGGCAACGCCGTGTTGAAGAGCTCGCGCGAGATTATGCGCCCGCCGGCGAAGATCGACAAGAAATACTTTTTTTTTGAAACGCTTTGCCATCAAAGCGTCTTCGCACGGCGCGGGATGTTCGATCGAATCGGCAAGTTCAGTTCGCACTACCGGATCATCGCGGATCGCGAGTGGCTCTTTCGCGTGGCGACGGCGAATGGCCGATTCGCGCTAGTTGACGTGGATGTGTGCGTTTGGGATCCAGAGGGGTTCTCGTCCACGAACGCCGCGATGTCGCAACTGGAGGTTTCTGAGTTCCAGTCGAAGCATTTCACACGCACTGAGCGAGCGATCTTGCCCTGGGTAATGCGTCTCAGGAATCTCGGACGAAAGCTGAGTCGAGGCCTATCTCGGTTGTCCGGACCCCCAGTGATGCATGTTTGAAGGATCCCGACTAAGGGTTCTGTGGTTGAGCAACGCGGTGCTCGAGCCAGTGGACCGAGGAGTTACCGGGACGTGGCTCCACGCGATGGCTGACGGACTGGTGAACTCCGGTCGTATCACGCTTGGAAACATTACGACTGGCAGGGTCTCCGAGTTGACGCGATTGGACGGTGAGGGCGTCACCCAGTGGATCGCGCCTGCGGTGAGAAAGGTG
This sequence comes from uncultured Gemmatimonadaceae bacterium, assembly GCA_963817955.1. GTDB lineage: Bacteria > Gemmatimonadota > Gemmatimonadetes > Gemmatimonadales > Gemmatimonadaceae > JAQBQB01. The sequence goes on along the minus strand of CAWFQK010000001.1, from coordinate 518,353 downwards.
GGCAAAGACGGCCTGCCAAACACCAAGGTGGTCGCCGGATACCTCTCGGCCATAGAGCAGTTCAACCCGGATATCATTCACGTCTGGGGCGCCGAGACCTTTCCAGGGCTGCTGACGGCAAGAGGGGTGGTGAAGCATCCGGCTCTTCTGGAGATCCAGGGTCTCAAGGGACCCTGGGCCGAGCTGTACCACGGCGGATTGACGCTCATCGAACAGTTAAGATGCATCGGGCCAAAGGAGATCGTACGCGGATCCACGATTTTTCAGGTAAGCGCGTTTTTTAGGAAGTGGGGGGTATTTGAACAAGAGATCATGAGCAAGCACAGGTTTATTACCGCGCCCTCCCCGTGGATGGCGGCGCATGCGCTTGCCGCCAAATCTGACGCACGGCTTTTTCAAAACGAGATTCCACTCAGGAAAGAACTGCTCTCGTGCGAGGCGTGGAGCTTCACCGGCGCGCCGATCATCTTTTGTTCCTCCTCATCGCCCCACCCCTATAAAGGACTCCACACTCTGGTTCGCGCCGCGAAAATTCTTCGCGTTCACTTTCCGAATCTTCAGATCCGTATCGCCGGGGCGCATCAAGCTCAGAGCCTTCGTTTGAGTGGTTACATCCGGTGGCTGAACGGCGAGATCCGGCGTGCCGGGCTCGAGTCGAACGTTTACTGGCTCGGCTCCATCGATGCGGCACGGTTGTGCAAGGAGCTAGCTGAGAGCTCCGTGGCCGTATTCCCGAGCTACGCGGAGAGCTACGGAGTCGCTCACGCCGAGGCCATGACCATTGGCACACCTTCGGTGTGTTCGTTCAATGGGGGAAGCGCCTATTTGGCTGAGGATGGAAAGACTGCCCTGTTTTTCCCGGCCGGCGACCATGTTGTCTGCGCGGATCACGTCAAGAGACTCTTCGAGAGCCGGGATCTGTCTGAATCGCTAAGCAGGACCGCGCGGAGTGTTGCCTTTAGGCGCCACAATCTCGCCGCAATAGTTGAACGTCAGCTTCAGATATACCAGGATGTTCTGCGGGAATATCGGGCAGCCCCTGCGACGGTCCTGTAAGCAAGACCGCCTCGAGCGCTAGATTTGTTCTGCAGCGACTCCCCAGCTGCGCGTAGACAAAAGTCCTTGGCGCGAGTGCGATTGGCCTGAGTCACGCAGGCCTGCATGGAGATCGGGCAGGAAACCGCGACTCGAGGTTTGGCGCGGCTGTTCGCTCCGATTCTACGCCAACCAATCAGAGAATCGTTGAGGCTTATTTATGTGCGGAATCGCAGGCGCACTCTCTTTCACCGCTTCCTCATTCGCGATCGATGAGCCATACGTGGTCAAGATGAGGGATACGATGGTGCATCGGGGTCCGGACGGCGCCGGCGTATGGGTTTCTGAGGATAGGAAGGTCGGCCTCGGCTTTCGCCGGTTGGCAATCATCGACTTGTGCACCGCGGCCGACCAGCCAATGTGCAACGAGGATGGAACGCTCTGGCTGCTGTTCAATGGCGAGATATACAATCATGCTGAGATCCGGGCTGAGCTGGAGCAGATCGGAGGCCACCAATGGAAGACCGATCACTCCGATACGGAGGTCATACTCCACGCTTTTGAGAAGTGGGGAATCGACTGCCTCCAGAAGTTTCGCGGGATGTTTGCCATCGCGCTTTGGGATACCAACAAGCGCGAACTGTGGCTGGTTCGCGATAGAATTGGGATCAAGCCGCTCTATTACAGTATCCATCACGGTCGGATCGTCTTCGCCTCGGAAATCAAGGCGCTTCTCGAGGATCCCGACCAGGAGCGGAAGGTCAGCGAAGAGGGGCTGTTTCACTTTCTCTCCTTCTTGACGGTTCCGGCGCCAAGCACGTTGTTCGACGGAATTCACAAGCTGCCGGCCGGCACGTGGATGCGCTTGCAGGCTGACGGTAGTATTGAGGAACATCGCTACTGGGATGTGCTCGACCACACGCAGTCTCTGGATGGCGCGTCGGAAGATGTGGTCGCGAGTCGGATTCTGGACGAGCTGCGCGACGCTGTAAAGCTTCGAAAGGTCAGCGACGTTCCGGTGGGCGTGTTTCTCTCCGGTGGTATCGACTCGAGCGCGAACGCCGCGCTTTTTTCAGAAGGTGAGGTGAGCCCCGTAAAGACCTTCTCCATCGGCTACGATGACGAGTACAGCAGCTATCGCAACGAGCTTGAGTACGCCCGCGCGGTGGCAAAGGACGTGGGCGCCGAGTACCACGACAAACTTCTCAGCGTCGACGATCTAATTGATTTCCTGCCGCGGATGGTGCACCTGCAGGATGAGCCAATCGCGGACCCTGTTTGCATTCCCGTGTACTACGTTGCGAAGCTGGCCAGAGAGACCGGGGTCATCGTGTGTCAGGTCGGTGAGGGCGCCGACGAACTGTTTTGCGGTTATCCGCGCTGGCGAACGATGCTGAATCTACAGCGTCTTGACGACCTTCCGGTTCCGACCGCGTTGAAGCGGATCACGGTCAAGATCCTGTCGATGATCGGGTTGGATAAGGATTGGCGCTACGAATATCTGCGTCGTGCCAGCCGCAACGTGCCGATCTTTTGGGGGGGCGCAGAGGCATTCACGCACGCGCAGAAGATGCGACTCCTCTCACCTAGGATGCGCGAACGCATGAAGGACGTGACTTCGTGGGACGCCCTGGCGCCAATTCGCCGGCGATTCGAAGATAAATCGGCCCGCAGGGCCTCCCTCGACTGGATGACCTATCTCGATCTGAACCTTCGTCTACCGGAGTTGCTCCTCATGCGCGTAGACAAGATGACAATGGGCGTGTCATTGGAAGCTCGCGTCCCTTTCCTCGATCATAAGTTCGTCGAATACGCCATGAGCATACCCGCCGAGATGAGGATTCAGGGGGGTAATCTCAAGTATATGTTGAAGAAGGCTGTTCGCGGCGTGATCCCGGATGAAATCATCGACCGAAAGAAGCAAGGGTTCGGCGCTCCCATAGACGAGTGGTTCGAAGATCGTCTTGGAGCGTTGGCACGGCGGGAATTGCAGGACTTCTGCAGCGTCACCGATCTGCTCGATTGGCGAGAGGTGGAGAAGATCCTGAATAGCGATACACCGGCCAACTCATGGCCGCTCCTCAATTTGGCAAAATGGTGGCACGCCAACTTCAAACCCGAGGTCGTTGGGTGAGTCGGAATCCGCAGTCGCTCATGGAAGAGGTGAAAGCGTATTGGGAACAAGTGCCTTGCGGCACCGACGCTTACATCGTTGGAAAAACACAGCCGTTGTCGCGAGAATGGTTCGAGGCAGTCGAAGAATACCGCTATGCTGTCGAGCCATTCATTCATTCAGTCGCCCAGTTTACGCGCTACCGCGGCAAGCGTGTGCTCGAAATCGGCGTGGGGGCGGGCACCGATCACCTCCAATGGGCGCGGGCCGGGGCAGACCTCTACGGAGTGGACCTCACCGACGCGGCCATCCACATCACCCGAAAACGACTCGAGACGCATGGGTTGACATCCAACGTGCAGCGTCTTTCGGCTGAGTCATTGCCTTTCGAGGACGGGTTCTTCGACGTGGTGTATTCCTGGGGGGTCATTCACCATTCCGAACACCCGGAGCGCATATTCTCAGAGATCATTCGGGTTCTGAAGCCTCGGACCGGTGAGTTTGTCGGGATGTTGTATCAGCGGCCCTCGCTGACCACGCTTCGGGTCTGGTTGAAACACGCGGTCCTCAAAGGGCGGCCTTGGCGTTCGTTCCGCGACGTGCTCTTCCATCATGTCGAAAGCTTGGGCACGAAGGCCTACTCGGTATCCGAGGTACAATCGCTGCTCGCCGGTTTCAGTAAGGTCGACGTCATTCCGATACTGACCGTCGGCGACACGCACGACCTGCCAAATTGGATCATTTCGCGGCTTCCCCCGACCTGGGGCTGGTTCCTTGGCATCCGGGCAAAGCGATGAGGCTTTTCCTGGGGTTTGAATACCTATGAAACAAGTGCTGGTTCAGAAGGGCAGTGTGATCGTCGCCGAACTGCCTGCACCTCATCCGGAACCAGGTGAGGTCCTCGTCCGCGTTCGGGCATCGTGTCTCTCGGTCGGCACGGAGATGAGCGCCGTTCGCTCGAGCGCGGCTCCGCTCTGGAAGCGCGCGCTACAGGATCCGAGCAAAGTCGCTACTACCCTCAAACTGGCCGCGACCTCCGGTATCAGGCGGACGTGGAGCCTGGTCGAAGACAAGATCGATGCGGCGCACCCCACCGGCTACTCGGCCGCCGGAGTCGTCGTCGATGTCGGGTCGATTATCGACGATCTAGCCATCGGAGACCGAGTCGCATGTGCGGGGGCCGGGTACGCACATCATGCTGAGTTCATTCGCGTTCCGCGGAATCTCTGCGCGAGAATTCCAGACGCCTTGAATTGGGAGAGTGCGTCTACGGTTACCCTTGGCGCTATCGCACTGCAGGGTGTTCGCCGCGCACAGCCAACCTTGGGAGAAACCGTTGCTGTCATCGGCCTGGGGATTCTCGGCCAGTTGACCGTGCAGATCCTGCGGGCGAACGGGTGCCGGACAATCGGCGTCGATCTCGACCGCGAGCGCTCGGCGCTGGCTTTCAGTCTCGGAATGGATCTCGCGCTTCAGCCAGACGACGCGACAAGCGTCGATCAAGTCGCCCGACTGACCGACGGTATCGGTGTCGACTGCGTCATCATCACCGCCGCCACGCCGTCGGACGCTCTCGTCTCGACCGCATTCAAGATGTGTCGGAAGAAAGGACGCGTGGTGCTGGTTGGCGACGTTGGGCTGCATCTCAATCGCGCCGACTTCTACGTCAAGGAGATCGATTTCCTGATCTCCACATCATATGGGCCGGGGCGATACGACCACCAGTATGAAGAGCAGGGTCTCGACTATCCGGTGGCCTATGTGCGGTGGACGGAAAACCGCAACATGGCGGAATACCTGCGCCTGCTGGCTGAGGGACGTGTGCTGGTGGAACGGCTCGTCTCGGCGCGATATCCCATTGGGGATGCGACCAAGGCATATGCGTCGTTGAATGACTCTTCGGCCAGGCCATTGATGGTGCTTCTGACCTATCCGGAGACGGATAGCAAACCATCTCACAAGGTTCTGACCGGTGGCACCTTCGCCGCGCGTCCTGGGACCATTCGCGTGGCCATCCTCGGCGCCGGGTCCTTCGCCCAGTCGGCGCACTTGCCCAATATGCGGAGTCTGGGCGACCGGTTCGCCTTACAGGCAGTCATGACGCGGTCTGGGGACCGGGCCGCAGCACTGGCCAGGCAATTTGGAGCGGCCTATTGCACGACGGAATACGAACAGGTGCTCGACGATCCCAACGTCGACGCCGTACTCATCGCGACGCGGCATCATCTCCACGCTGAGATGGCGCTCGCCGCCTTGCGAGCGGGTAAGCACGTGTTCGTGGAAAAACCGACGGCGATCACGTCTGCCGAGTTGCAAGCGCTCGACGAGTGCGTGAGCTCCGCGGGCACCGCTGCCCCGATTCTGATGACCGGGTACAACCGGCGGTTTTCGCCGTATGCGCGGCGCATGGCGGAGATACTGCAGAATCGAAGCGGACCGTTCATGCTCGACTACCGAATGAACGCCGGGCACATTCCGTCCGATCACTGGGTCCACGGTCCTGAGGGAGGAGGCAGAAACCTCGGCGAGGCCTGCCACCTCTATGACCTGTTCACGTTTCTGTCGAATAGTGAAGTGACCGAGATCGCGTCGCGGTCGATCGTCCCGAGCTCGAGCTACTATCGGCGCGATGACAACTTCGTCGCCACGATGCGCTTCGCCGATGGCTCAATTGCGAGCCTGACGTATACATCTCTGGGTAACAAGTCTTATCCGAAGGAGACTGCCGACCTCCACGTCGACGGAAAGACCGCGATTCTGGCGGATTACAAGAAGCTCGATGTGTATGGCACGAAAGGGAAATCGCTCAGAACGGCCGTTCAGGAAAAGGGGCTCAAGGAAGAGCTGATTGCTTTTGCCGACGGCATTCAGAAAGGCGAATGGCCGATCCCCTGGTGGCAACAGGTGCAGGTTGCACGAACAGCGCTGGCCGTCGAGTCGCAGATACAGCCCGGGAGAGTGACCGGGACGAGTACGAGTCGGTGACGGTCGTTCTCGTCGACGTCATCGCCGGAGCTCGGCCGAATTTCATCAAGATCGCCCCGATCATGGCCGCATTCCGCGACGCTGCAGCTCGCAGAGGCCGTCTTCGCCCCCGACTGATTCACACCGGGCAGCACTACGACCGCGCGATGTCCGCTGATTTTTTCGTGCAACTGGGGATACCGGAACCGGACGTCAATCTGGGCGTGGGCTCGGGAAGCCAGGCCGAGCAGACAGCCGCGATCATGATCCGCTATGAGCAGGTCCTGATGAACGAGCGGAGCGAGGCATGCATCGTCGTCGGTGACGTGAATTCAACGATGGCCTGCGCGATCACCGCGCGGAAACTCGGCGTTCCAGTTGCACACGTCGAAGGCGGCATTCGCTCGGACGACTGGGCGATGCCTGAAGAGATCAATCGGGTGGTGACGGACTCCATCACCAATTGGTTCTTCACCACCAGTGAGGTGGCCAATCAAAACTTGAGGAAGGCGGGCGTGTCCGACGATCGGATCTTCTTCGTCGGGAATACTATGATCGATACGCTTATGACACAGGAGTCCAACCTGCGCCCTCCAGCCTTCTGGAGCAACTACAGTCTACGGGCTGGCCAATACTTGGTGCTCACGCTACATCGTCCTTCGAATGTGGACGATCTGGAGCGCCTGTCTGCTCTGCTCCGATCGGTGGTCGATGGGGCCGGCGGCTTTCCGGTGATCTTTCCCGTCCATCCACGAACGGATAGGCAGCTGAAGGAACGAGGAGAGCTTCTTGAGGGGATTCACGCGGTCGGACCACTGCCGTATCTGGAATTCAACTATCTGGTGAAGCACGCCAAGGCCGTGATCACCGACTCCGGGGGGATCACGGAAGAGACGACGGTGTTCGGTGTTCCCTGTCTGACAGTACGCGACAATACGGAGCGTCCCGAAACCGTATCCGTAGGGACGAATGAGCTCGTCGGAACAGATCCCGCAAATGTCTCTCGCGTTCTAAGGCGCGTCATGGATGGCCAGTGGAAGAAGGGCGCCATTCCGGAGAAGTGGGATGGACGGGCGGCAGAACGGATCGTCTCGGAGATGGAGCGACTGGTGCATGCACGCCGCTCAGGGATGCCGGCATCGGGTGTGTGAGCCTGACGCATCGAGCTATCGATGAGTATCCCTCGGATCACCCTTCAATCATTCTCCCAACTCTGGCGACGGGCGGGTAACAGCTTCCGACGGAGTTTTTTTCGCGCTCACGACGCGGTCTTGACATCGTTCGGCGAGGCCACCGAGCCGAATCAACTGCTTGCGCGGCTGATTCCAGCGGGAATTCGTTTTTCTCCCACTGCTGCAGACGCGAGCGCGATCGAGCTGTTTCTCAGCCACCGGTTCGACTTGCTTGGCTCCGGCTGGGTGAGAGTGTTTCACGGCATGGATTGTCTCGGTTTCGAGCGGATTCGCTTCGACCCTCCGGAGCGCCAGGCGACGCCCGAAGCGCTTATGCATCATCTGCCGAGGCACGGGCGATCAGCCGCGAGACGTATAAGAGCCTTGATATCGACGGAGTACATACCAATTGACTGGCAGATTGATTTCAGGTCCGGGTTCCGCTGGTCGGAACGAACCTGGTATCGTGACATCGCTTATGGGAGCGTACCGGGTGCTGATATCAAGGTTCCCTGGGAGCTCTCGAGGCTGCAGCATTTTCCGGAGCTGGCGGTAGCCTACTTGGTAGGCAAAGAACCCCGGTATCGCCAGGAGTTTAGAAACCAGGTGCTCGACTGGGTCGCATCGAACCCGCCTCGCTTCGGAGCGAACTGGGCCTCGACAATGGACGTTGGGATCCGAATCGCCAACCTGCTGATCGCTTACGATCTCTTTCGATCAGCCGGCGACGAGTTTGATGACGAGTTTAACGAAGTGGTGGTGGCAACTGCGTATGATCACGCTCGCCACATTTCGCGGAACCTCGAGTGGTCCGAACGTCACCGGGCCAATCATTACCTCGGCGATATTTGCGGACTTTTGGTCACGGCGGCCTATCTGCAGCCGGACGGCCAGGCCGATTCGTGGCTGGCGTTCGCCGTACAGGAATTGGCGGCAGAGACCGACCGTCAGTTCCTCTCTGACGGTGGCCACTTCGAGGCGTCCACCAGTTACCACCGACTTTGCGCGGAGATGGTCGTCGTCTGCGCCGTGCTCTGCGAAGCCATACCTGCGTCGCGAATTGAAGCACTGTTCGCAAGCACCGGGATGATGCGTTATGGGCCGAAGCTGCGGCCGTCAACGCCCGGCATTCTCCAGAATCGCTACCGACAGACGGAGAAGCTCTTTCCGGACGAGTTCTATGCTCGAATTCTGAATGCCGTTGACTTCACGATGGAGATGACCAAGCCGGATGGGACGGTCGTCCAGATCGGTGACAACGACAGCGGCCGATTTCTACGGATAGGTGGATGGGTCTTGGACGGCACCATCGCCAGCGCCCGAGCTAAGTATCAGAACCTCGCCCTTTTCCGTGACCTTCCAGACCATTCCCCGTACGTCGCGCAGCCGAGCCTGAATCACCAACACTGGATTGCATGGGCAAGTGCTCTACTGAGCGTGCCTGAGCTTCTCGACCAGGGGTACGCGCCCAACTGCCAAATTACTCGAGCGCTCGCGGATAGACTCGTAAGTGGAAAGCGGCGGATGTCCGTGGCTCCTTTCGCGCGGAGGCAGGAGCCCCACTCTGCCGCGGCTGCCATGCAAGTGCCGGGTCGAGTGAGAGGGGTGACGCATCGTGTGACCGCGACTCATCCTGTAGATGATGGTGGCCTGCTGAACGGTGTATCGATTGCTGCGTTTCCCGAGTTCGGAGCTTATGTCGTCCGGTCGAACCGATTGCATTTGGTGATTCGTTGCGGCAGTTCAATGCGAGACGGGGCTGGAACGCACGCACACGAGGACCACCTCGCCGTTGAGCTCACAATTGACGGCACCACGATTACGGCCGACCCGGGCACATACGTATATACAGCATCGAGATCCCTTCGTAACGACTACCGGTCGGCTGTGGTGCACGCGTCTCCTTCAGTGGTGGGTCCGGCTGCGAAACGGGACGCAGCGCCGTTTTCGCAGCCGCTCACCAGAGAAAGCCGATGCGAGGCTTTCGGGATCGAAGGATTCCGCGGAACCATGACGACTGAAGGGGGGCGGGTAACCCGCCAAATTGTTCTTAGGGCAGGCGCGATCGACATCATCGACGAATATGAACTTAAGTCGGCCTGGACTCCGGCGTCGACGAATCCCTTTGCCCCCGCATCGTCCATCGCCTTTTCTCCTGCATACGGAGTGCGCACGCGATGAAGAGGCGCAGGATGTTGATTGCGGTGTATAATCCGATCGACGTCGATGGTCGCGTGAAGCGCACATGCGGCGCGCTCGCGACCGAGTACGACGTGACGCTGCTGTGTCTGCGCGGGTCGGGGCAGTACCAATCGGATCGATTCCAGATTCTGCGAACCGCGCCCGCAGCCCACTTCGGGAGCATTGGAAGGCTGCTCGTGTTTTGGCTCGTCCTTCTGCGCACGGCGTTGAGGATGCGACCGGATAGCGTGTACGCGAACGACTTCTTCTTGCCGTTCCCCGGCTGGCTCGCCGCTCGCCTCTCCGGCGCCTGCTTCATCTACGATGCGCACGAGCTGATCGTGCCCACCGAGGGCCAGCCGATGACGCGAAAGGAATGGTTCTTCTACCGACTCGAACGACTGGTAGTGAGGCGGGCGGACTTGGTGCTCGCGGCCAATGCTGAACGAGCAGCCGTGATGCATGATCACTATAGGTTGTCGGAAGTTCCCGTCGCGGTGAAGAATATCCCGCCTACTCCATCCGGCCACCTTGATGATTCGGAGGTGCTCAGTCGCTATGCGGATCTCCGGCGAGCACGATCCGAGGACGTTCACGTCGTCTACATGGGAGACATCAATCTCGGCCGTGGCCTCAGTGTGCTGCTCGAGACGCTGCCCTTTCTCCCGAAGAACTTCAAGCTGGTCTTCGTCGGCAACGGGCCGGATCTCAGTGCGGTGCGCGCTTTGGCAGCCGACACCGCGGAAGATCGCTTGCGAGTAATCGGACCGGTACCGCACGCGGAAGTCTTCGACGTGATCCGACAGGCAGATATCGGCTTCATCTCGTACTCAATGCGGAGCATCAACGAAATACTCTGCGCGCCCAACAAGGTGATAGAGTATGCGCAGGCTGGCCTGCCGATGGTGGCAACGTGTCAGCCGACAATCAGGAGCCTGTTCGAGACGCATCCAATGGGCCGGCTCGTCGGATGTGATGGGGAAGTCACTCCAGAGAGTGTCGCCGCCGCGTTGACCGCGGTCGCGAGCGAGCGGGATCGATACAGCCGAGAGCTGGATAGGTTTCTGAGAATGAACACTTGGGAGAAAGAAGCGGCCCGGCTCCTGGAGGCGACAGCCGCAGCATGCCGGTGACGTCTCTGCAATGGTGACGCTCACGTGCTGACTATAATAGTCCGGCATCTCAGATCTTATGGCGCCGCCTACTTCCTTGTCGCGCTACACTTCGGCGGGGCGATTAGCGGGGTCGCGATTGCTGCCAGCCTGTGCTTGGCTCTTCGTTCACTTCGTGAGGCGAAAGCGCGTCGATCTTTATCTGATCTTCGTGCTGCTGGTCCCTTCGATCGTTTTTGCGTCGACAGATCCGGGCGCACAGGACCTTGGCACAACCCCGGGAATCTTCGACCATCTCAGCAGCGTGTTTTTCGTCGGTCCGATCGCACTCTCGACGAGGCTGGTTTTCTCGCTCGCGATCCTGATCAGAGTACTGCTTCGCTTCAAGCAAATCCACCTCCGGGCTCTGACGGTGGGTTGGCTCACAGCCGTCGCATTGGCGAGCATCGGTCTGGTCTATTCGGTGCTTGCCGGAAACAAGAACCCCGCCGGCCTCACGGTGGGGTTACGCATCGCGTTGTCGGTTGGCGCGGTGCTCGTGCCGCAGTGCGTGCGTAGTCGCGAGGAGTTCTTGGCGGTGCTCGACCGGATTCTCTTCCTTTCGATGCTTCTGTTGGTTCTGGGACTCACGAGCGGCCACTGGCTGTTCATAGCATTCGGTTTGATTCCCTACGCGTGGCTGCGCTTGAAGCCACGTCTCCTGGCGCTCATCCCATTCGCGTATGCGTTGAAGATCATTGCGTCGCAGAGCTCAACGCTGACCGGTCTTGGAATCATCCTCGTCAGCCTGACCTTTCTGGCTCTTCTCACCACGAACCGCCTGACGAATCATCTATTGCGTCGGAAGCCGATCATGATCGCCGGACTGGCTCTTCCGATTCTCCTCACGATCTTCGTGCTACGGTTGCCTGCGGCGGACCGGTTCGATTTGACGAGCATAAAGGGCTACGCGGAATTCAAGTTGCTCGGCGATAGAAAGCCTATTTGGGACGCGTCGTTTGACCAGATTGCCCATTCGTCGGCGTTCGTGGTTCCCGCGGGACGCGTTATGGACGTCTATTTCGGATTCAGAGGCAGGTCCGAAGAGTGGTTCTGGGGATCGCATAACATCTTTCTCGAAATGGGTCAACGGATCGGGGCGCTCGGGATGATTCTACTCACTGTCGTTATCGTCGTCATGCTGTACAGCACTGGAACGCGCATGCGAACTACGGAGGAGCTCACGCTTTTCTACTGTTTCCTGGCGATCTATATTGTGTTCGGAATTACGGGGAACAGCCTTGTCTACGATGGAGTCGGGGCGATGTACTGGCTTTTGGTCGGCCAGCTCTATCAGACGGCATCCGCGGCTCAACCGAGCCGTCCAATGCAAAGTGCCAGCGCCGTCACAGCTTCGGCATGATCCCGGCCGGCCAGCAAGCGATTGCATCCTCAACCCGTTACGAAGCGCGCACAACGGGAAAGGTAGAGACTCTTCCCATTTTGGTACCGGTACGCACCGACGATGCAGAATGTCATTCCCGAGGGGGCGAGCTAGCCCGATGATACACTGTGCGAACCATTCGCTCCTCGGTGACGCGTCGCCACGAGTTGCCGACGTGCCCGCCAACGCGGAAGCGAGTGGGTTTGTTGAGTCCCCTGGCGCGTCGCACTTCGGCCTTGAGCGATTTCGGCGCGTCACCTCCTCGGGAAGATTCGTACCCGAGATCGACGGCCTGCGGTTTGTCGCGATTCTGATGGTGTACCTCTTCCACTTGCGAGGCTATCTCTTAGTCAATGGTCTGCCCTATGCTGCAGATCCATCGCTCAGCTTGGCAGCGCGCGTGCTGGAGCAGGGAAACTATGGCGTGCAGCTTTTCTTCGTCATAAGCGGGTTCGTGCTCGCCCTGCCGTTCGCGTCGCACCACCTGCGCGGCTCGAAAACCGTATCGTTGCGCGCGTATTTCCTTCGGCGCTTAACACGGCTCGAGCCGCCATACGCATTGAGCATGTTGCTCTTTTTCGTGATGTCTGTCGTCTACGTTGGCCAGAGCGCTTCGGCGCTGCTTCCACACCTCGCGGCCAGTCTCATATATCTCCACAACGTCATTTACGGTACCGGGAGCCTGATCAACAGCGTCGCCTGGTCGCTGGAGGTGGAGATTCAGTTCTACATCCTTGTCCCTCTGCTGGCGCAGCTCTTTGCCATCCGGAACAAAGTACCGAGACGGCTGGCCACCGTAGGCCTGATCGTCGCGGCGATGGTCTTCCAGTGGATCGCCATTCCAGCCGCCGACGCTCGTCTCTCAATCTCCATCCTCAACTATCTGCAGTTCTTCTTATTCGGCTTCCTTCTGGCCGACGTCTATCTTTCGGAATGGCGTTCCGAGCCGACGCAAATCCCAGCATGGGACCTGGTTTCATGCCTTGGCTGGCCTTTGCTGCCTGTGCTGTGGCACTATCCCGACGTCTCGCGGTGGCTCTTTCCGCCGATCACGTTCGCACTCTACTGTGCCACCTTCCGCGGCGTGTGGTCTCGGAAACTGTTCTCGAATCGCTGGATCACGACGATCGGCGGTATGTGCTATACCATCTACCTACTTCACTATCCGATCATCTCGTTTGTCGGTCGCCACACCATCAAGCTGCGGGTAACAAACGACTTTGACACCGGGTTCGTTTGGCAATTTCTGCTGATCACGCCGATTCTAATCGCGGCGTGTGCCGTATATTTCTATCTCGTTGAGAAGCCCTGCATGCGCTCGGATTGGCCGAAGCGACTCGCAGCGACGGTACGATTGTTGACTCCTGCCGATCGGACTGCATGATACAACCTCGGGTTTCGAGCTCACTGGTTAGTCGGTCAGTGTTCTGGCTGATTCTTTTTGCGATCTGCCATGGGCTCGGATACCCGACGCTCAACCGTTACGACGCGCGCAAGACCGGGAACGTCGACTCGGCTCAGTACTACAGCATCGTGGAGCACTCGCCGGCCGCGGCGAGGGGCCATGGGCGCTACCGCGTGCTGGTCCCATACATGGCGACGCCGGTTTTTCATGCCGCACATGGGAGAATCGGAGCGCGGGAGCGGCTTTTCTCCTCGGTGCTTACAACAACGCCGAAGGTAATGTCGCATGCGCCATGTTCGATTGCGCCGGACCCTTGCTGAGCATCGCGTGCCGATGGGATTGGTGGAGCTTGCGCGAACAATGGCCGGTCAGCCGCACGACGTTCCAGCCACTACAGTCTCCAGCGCCTCCCACAGCTACAGCCGCAGTCGACCGGTTGCGGATCCGTGCGGTCAACTCCAGCGCGCCCGCGGTGTATCCCATTTCACGAGTAAGACGGCGGCCTCGAAGCATTCGCCGGATCGAACCAAACGTTGCGTCATGACAAGGCCAACAGTACTCGTTCTCCTCAGATACTATCTCCCCGGCTACAAGGCTGGTGGTCCTCTGCGGACCATCGCCAACATGGCCGATCAACTGGGCGATGAGTTGGATTTCAAGATCATTACGTCCGACCGCGATCTTGGGGACGATCGGCCCTTTTCGAATGTTAAAGTTGACAGGTGGAATGACGTAGGCGGATCCCGTGTCTTCTACGCCTCCCCACGCATGCAATCCCTTTTTGGGCTGGCAAGTGTGATTCGGGCTACGCTGCACGACGTCCTGTACCTCAACAGCTATTTTGACCCCGTGTTCTCCGCACGTCCGCTCGTAGCGCGGCGGCTGCGATCCTTCCAGTCGCGACCGTCGGTTCTGGCGCCCCGGGGGGAGTTCTCCGAAGGCGCTCTATCCCTGAAGGCGCCAAAGAAGGTGGCGTATCGCACTCTCAGCAGAGTCGCCGGGTTTCACCGCCAGCTTACATGGCAAGCTTCTAGTGAGCATGAATCTGCCGATATTCAGCGATTCATTGGCGTGCGAATGGATGAAATCGTCGTTGCGCCTGACTTGCCGGCTCGGCCGACTCTGGCATTGCCAAACGGCGAAGTGACGAGACGGAAAGGCGATCCGCTCAGGATCTGTTTCATCTCACGAATCTCTCCCAAAAAGAATTTGGATTTTGCCTTGCAAATTCTCGCCAGGGTCCGGTGTCCCGTCGTCTTCGACATCTACGGCCCTCGTGAAGACGGTGCATACTGGGCAGGCTGTCAGACTGTGATGAGAGAACTTCCAGAGCGGGTGTCGGCACGCTACCAAGGGACTTTGGAACACGGACGAGTCGACGAAGCTTTTCGAGCCCACGATCTCTTTTTGTTTCCCACCAGGGGAGAGAATTTTGGTCACGTGATTCTCGAATCCATGCGAGCGGGTACTCCGGTCCTGATTGCCGACACGACGCCCTGGCGGGGTCTCGAAGCAGTCGGCGTCGGGTGGGATCTGCCGCTGAAGGATACGGATGCTTTTGTCTTAGCGATCGAGAAGGCATACACGGTTGACGGACCCAAGTACCGTGCCTGGCGGGAACGGGTCCATGATTACGCGAACCGGCGATCGGCGGACCCCGCGGTGTCGGAAGCAAATCGTCGGTTGTTCCTGGACGTCATCGGTTCGAGCTGACGAGGCGGCGTGAAAGACAGTGCTTCAGGCTTTCGGCGACTGGTCGCTGACGTCGGCGTCGACCGCCAGGGGACCGAGCGCTCCATGAGGATACTGATCGTCACCCAGTATTTCTGGCCGGAAGCGTTCCGCATCACGGAACTCGTGAGGTCGCTCCGTGCCGCCGGTTGTACCGTCACGATTCTGACCGGCCAGCCGAATTACCCCGAAGGGGTCATCTTTCGCGGCTATTCCGCTCTATCGATTCGCGAGCAGCTTCATGGAGAGGGGTTCACGATCTATCGCGTGCCCCTCGTTCCCCGAGGGAACGCGTCGGCGATGCGGCTGATCGCGAACTATGCCTCATTCGCCATCGCGGCGGCGATGTTTGGGCCATGGCTGCTTCGCGGAAAGCGGTTCGATGTCGTGCTCGTGTACGCGCCTTCTCCGATCCTTCAGGCTCTACCAGCGATTTTCATAGCCCGATTGAAGAAGGCGCGACTGGTGACTTGGGTTCAGGATCTCTGGCCGCAAAGCCTGGAGTCGACTGGCTTCATTCGGAATTCAACCGTTCTGCGCGTGGTCAGGTCGTTGGTTCGATGGATCTACCACAGAAACGATCTGCTCCTTGGGCAGTCTAGGTCATTCGTGAAGTCGATTCGCGAGTTGGCTGGCGAGGTGCCTGTTGAGTATTTCCCGAACCCTGGCGAAGGGAGCTTTGGCTTGCCGAGTGGCTCAGGCGAGCCGACGTTGCAGCTAGACGCGGGATTCAATGTTGTGTTCGCCGGAAACCTGGGCAGCGTGCAGGCACTCGAGATGGTGCTCGATTCTGCGGAATTGCTCCGCAACAAGCCGGAGATCCGGTTTGTGTTGGTCGGGAGCGGGAGCCGGAGTGCGTGGCTGAACGCTGAGGCATCGCGGCGTGGGTTGACGAACATTCAACTGCCGGGACGATATGCAGCGGAGGAAATGCCGCCGATCCTGGCTCAGGCTTCGGCGCTGTTGGTCAGTCTCAAACGGAGCCCGACCATGAGCCAAACCATTCCCGCGAAGGTGCAGGCCTACCTCGCGGCAGGGCGTCCAATCATTGCCGCCTTAGACGGCGAGGGTGCGGAAGTCATATTGCAAGCTGAGGCGGGACTCGCCGTTCCAGCGGAAGACGCGGTCGCATTGGCCGAAGCCGTGATGAAATTATGGACGGCCTCTGACGAGGAGCGGGCTCGGATGGGCGAAGCAGGCCGCAGTTTCTACCAAAGACATTTTGCTCCAGACATCCTTGCGCGACAGCTTGTCGAGCGCTTCCAAGATCTCGTAGCGGAGTAACGCCTCAAGGTGGCCATGAAAAAACAGAACAATGATTCCCCCTCCATGCCTTCGGTCCTGGTGCTTGGCGCGAGTGGTATGCTCGGCAATGCACTTCTGCGCTTCTTTGCCGCGAGCGAGGGGATATCCGTCATGGGCACTGTGCGATCTGCTTCCGCCTTGGAATATCTCCCACACGAACTTCGCAAGAACGTTGTGCCCTTTGTGGACGTGGATAATTTCGACAGTCTGACAAAGGTGTTAGCTCAAGTCCAGCCCGACGTCGTGGTCAACGCTATCGGACTTGTGAAGCAACTCGCCGAAGCCGACGATCCGCTCGCGGCAATTCCAATCAACGCGCTTCTGCCCCACCGTTTAGCCCGTCTTTGCGAAGTTGGCGGAGCGCGCCTCGTCCATATCAGTACGGACTGCGTGTTTTCAGGACGAGGAGGGATGTATCGCGAAAGTGACGATTCCGACGCGAAAGATCTGTATGGAAGGAGCAAGTTTCTCGGAGAGGTTGCCTACCCGCATACCGTGACCATTCGTACGTCTATCATCGGACATGAGCTCAACACCGCACATGGACTGGTTGGCTGGTTTCTCGGTCAGAGAGAGACAGTCCAAGGATTCACGCGCGCAGTCTTTTCGGGCTTGCCGACCGTTGAGCTGGCGCGTGTAATCCGGGATTTCATCATCCCGAGGCCAGAGATGAACGGGTTGTACCACGTTTCTTCAGATCCTATTACCAAGTTTGACCTACTTGGGCTGCTCGCTCAGGTCTACGGCAAATCGATCGAGATCGCTCCGAACGACCACGTGGTCATCAATCGTTCGTTGGACTCGACACGGTTCCGCCAACTTACGGGCTACGTCCCACTAGCCTGGTCCGACTCGATTCGGGCGATGCGAGACTTTGGCTAGCCAGCGGCCGCGGACCGCGATCCGGACGTCGGCCAGATTCCCCCTAAGCGTTGCGAACCAGGCGTGAACAATCAATGAGATTACACGGCAATCCCTCGTCGTTCAAAGACAAAACTCTGCTGATTACCGGAGGCACCGGCTCGTTTGGCAATGCGGTGCTGCGTCGACTCCTGCATTCCGATTTCGCGGAAATTCGCGTCTTCAGCCGAGACGAGAAGAAGCAGGAGGATATGCGCCTCGCTCTGCAGAGCGACAAAGTGAAGTTCTACATCGGCGACGTACGCGAGTACGACAGCGTCCACGATGCCATGCTGGACGTGGAGTACGTCTTTCACGCCGCCGCTCTGAAACAAGTACCCTCGTGCGAGTTCTATCCGATGGAGGCGATGCGCACGAACGTGATTGGCGCCGAAAACGTGATGCGAGCCGCCATCGCCAATGGCGTCCGACGGTGCGTTGTGCTCAGCACGGATAAGGCTGTCTATCCGATCAATGCGATGGGCATGTCCAAGGCGATGATGGAGAAGGTGATGGTCGCCAAATCGCGCCTGTGCAATCCGGAGAAGACCGTCCTGTGCGCCACCAGATACGGGAACGTCATGGCGTCACGGGGATCGGTGATCCCGCTGTTCATCGATCAGCTGAAGGAGGGGAGACCGATGACGCTCACCGATCCGAGTATGACGAGGTTTCTCATGTCACTCGACGAATCCGTGGATCTGGTCCTGTACGCGTTCGAGCACGCCAGGCCTGGCGACATCTTCGTCCAGAAGGCACCCGCATCGACCATCGGTGATCTGGCGCAGGCGCTCAAGGAGCTGATGCGTAAGAAGAATGAGATCCGAGTCATCGGGACGCGTCACGGAGAAAAACTGTACGAGTCACTTGTCTCTCGCGAGGAGATGGCGCGCGCCGAAGACCTGGGGGGCTACTATCGGATCCCGGCGGACTCGCGCAGTCTGAACTACGACAAGTATTTTGTCGAAGGAGAAACCGCTATCTCGAGAATTGACGACTACACCTCGCACAACACCAGGCGACTCGAGGTCGAACAGGTCAAGAAAGTGTTGATGCAGCTGCCGATGGTCCAGGAGGCCGTCGGTGCTTAAAGTCATGACGGTCGTCGGCACCCGCCCCGAGATCATACGGCTGTCGCGCGTCATCGACAAGTTGGATCGCCACTGTGATCACGTGCTGGTGCATACGGGGCAGAACTACGATTACGGCCTCAACGAGGTGTTCTTCGAGAACCTCGAGATACGAACGCCCGATCATTTCATGGGGGCTGCTGGTGAAACTGCGGCAGAAACGATCGGGCAGGTTATCATCGCGACGGACAGGGCCATCGAGCAGTACAAGCCGGAGGCTCTGCTGCTGCTCGGCGATACAAACAGCTGCCTCGCCGCGATTGCGGCAAAGCGGCGAAAAGTTCCCATCTTCCATATGGAAGCCGGCAACCGGTGCTTCGATTTTCAGGTGCCCGAGGAGACCAATCGCCGGATTGTCGATCACGTCTCCGACATCAACCTTCCGTACAGCGAGATTGCCCGATCATATCTGTTGCGGGAGGGGCTGCCACCTGACCAGGTGATCAAGATCGGAAGCCCGATGCGAGAGGTCCTCGAGCACTATTGGCCTGGCATCGAGGGTTCCGACGTGCTGTCGCGGTTAGGCCTGAGAGAGCGACAATATTTTGTTGTGAGCGCGCACCGAGAGGAAAACGTCGACTCTCCCCGAAACCTCGCGCGGTTGTTCGATATTCTAAATAGCCTTGCGGCGCGTTACGATGAGACCGTCGTAGTCTCCACTCACCCGCGAACGCGGAAGCGTATTGACGCGCTGGGGCTGACGGCGCACTCCAATGTGCAATTCCACGAGCCGTTCGGATTTCTCGATTATATCAAGCTTCAGATCGGGGCCCGGGCCGTGCTGTCCGACAGTGGAACGATCACGGAAGAGTCTTCAATCCTCAACTTTCCCGCGTTGAACCTCCGCGAAGTTCACGAGCGACCAGAAGGATTCGAGGAAGCAGCCGTCATGCTCGTCGGCCTGGACGTGGACCGCGTGATCAACGCGCTCGAAGTTTTGGGAACCCAAACGCGTGGCGAAGACCGGATCCTCGACATGGTTCGTGATTACGCGCCGGACAACGTGTCGGAAAAGGTGCTACGAATTATTCTGAGCTACACAGACTTCGTGAATCGGCGAGTCTGGCATTGTGGCTAGTATCTCGAAGCCGGCAGCTTCGGGGCAGACAGCGTCGACCGTGCTAGTGACTGGTGCTAATGGTTTTGTCGGAACTGCGTTGATCCGTCGACTAACCAACGATGGCCGGTACCCAGTGAGAGGGGCCGTGCGAGATAAGGGTCGGGAGCTGCCGTTCCAGGCGGAACGAGTCGTCGTGAGCGGATTGGCAGCGGATACGGACTGGGGCGCGGCGCTCCAAGCTGTCGATGTCGTGGTGCATCTAGCGGCCCGCGTGCATGTGATGCGGGACTCGAGCGGCGACCCGCTCACCGAGTTTAGAAGAGTCAATGCGGCAGGCACGCTGAGCTTCGCTCGCCAAGCGGCGCAGCATGGGGTAACCCGTTTCGTTTTTGTGAGCTCGGTGAAGGTGAACGGCGAATCGGGACGTTTCAGCGAACTCGATCAGCCTTGCCCGAGGGATCCCTATGGAATCAGCAAACACGAAGCGGAGATAGGCTTGCGGCAAATTGCCGCTGAATCAGGTATGGAAGTCGTGATTATTCGCCCGCCATTGGTATATGGTCCGGGGGTCAAGGCGAACTTTGACGCGTTGATTAGAACTGTTGCTCTGGGATTCCCTCTTCCGTTTGGGGCGATCAACAACCGCCGAAGTTTGATCGCACTCGAAAACCTGGTCGATTTCATCGTTACATGTATCGAGATTCCGGCTGCCGCCAACGAAACCTTCCTCGTCAGCGACGGTGAAGACATCTCCACCGCTGATCTAATACGCCGTCTCGCCCGCGCAATGAATCGACCCGCGCGACTAATACCTGTCCCGGCAAATCTGGTGATGTCACTGGCGATTCTCGCTGGGCAACGGGCGATCGCGCAACGACTCATTGGATCCTTACAGCTTGACATTACTAAGGCACGGGCGACGCTAAACTGGACGCCTCCGCTGACGGTCGACCAAGGCTTGAAGCAAGTCGCCGCTGCCTATGGAAATGTTCTCGCCCGTTAGACAACCCCGGCGCGCGACGTTCGGCAGCGATTATTGATGCCGCCAGCAAAGGGTAGGCGGTCGCCAAGGCGATAACCAGTAAGCTTGGTTTGAGCGTTGCGTATTCGGGCCAAATGGCCACCGAAGTACTGCGAACGCGATGAGTGGCACCGACAAAGGATGCGCGCCGAATGTTCAGGTACGCAGCAACATCTTCTAAGCGATCAAGATACCGAGATGAGACTGCTGTTCCCAACGCTCCTGACATTCACCGTCTGCTTCGGCTCTTGGGAACTCGCCGGGTGGTTTCGCCGGCAGGCTCTCACACACCTGCTTCTCGACGTGCCCAACTCTCGCAGTTCGCATACGATCGCCACGCCGCGAGGCGGCGGCGTGGCGATCGTGGTGTCGACGCTGATGGCGCTTCTGGTGCTTGGCTGGATTGATCGGCTGGCTTGGTCGACCGTGTGGAGCCTCTGTGGGGGAGGGGCTCTGGTTGCGCTGATCGGGTTCGTGGATGATCGCGGACACGTTGCGCCGCGATGGCGACTCGTCGGACATTTCGCCGCAGCGTCGTGGGTACTTGCGACGCTCGGCGGCGTCCCCCGGCTGACAGCGATGGGTTTCGTGCTGGATTCGGGATGGTTGGGACTCGCGATCGCCGCACTGTATCTCGTCTGGATGCTCAACCTCACGAATTTCATGGATGGTATCGATGGCATTGCCGGCGTCGAGGCTATCACCGTCTGCCTGAGTGCGGTCTTCCTGAGCGGAGTAGCTGCGCCGGGTAAGCACTTGTGGATCGCCCCTCTTGTCCTCGCGTCGGCGACCCTAGGCTTTCTAGTCTGGAATTGGCCTCCGGCGAAGATCTTCATGGGTGATGCCGGCAGCGGATTCCTTGGGCTCATGCTTGCCGCACTCTCTCTACAGGCAGGATGGGTGGCGAACAGACTGTTCTGGAGCTGGGTGATCCTGCTCGGCGTGTTCGTCGTCGACGCGACTGTTACTCTGATCCGTCGGATGGCGCACGGTGAACGATTCTACGAGGCACACCGAAGTCACGCCTACCAGCACGCCGCCATGCGCCAAGGCTCCCATATGCCAGCGACGGTGACGGTCGGTGTCATCAATCTCTGCTGGCTTTTGCCGGTCGCGCTGACAGTCGCGTTAGGTTGGTTGGACGGTTTTCTGGGTGTTCTGATCGCGTATGCGCCTCTTGCAGTGGTAGCGGTGCGCCTAGGGGCTGGGAGGCCATCCGCTGAGTGATATACTTGCACAAGATGCTCCCGGTGCTCGTACTCCCCGTCGGGTGCGTCCAACAGCGATCGTCCCCATATGCCCCCGGAGCCGGGGCCATTGTCGTGCTGAGTGAAGGTCGAGTGGTTCTCCGGGCAAGCTGCACTCAGCGAATGGAGTGACGCCGATGGATTCTTCGGCGGTGTGGAGCTATTCAAAGCAGTGAAATCACCCTTGATGGTCTTGACCGGCGGGCGGCGCCCTGGGAGCCAAACCCGCGTCGGAAGATGACATTCTCCCGGGTACGCGAAGGCAATGGAACTGCCTGTCGGGCAGAATCGTGGATATTCCGCGCGTGACGAACACAGCGGGGTAGGCCCTGGCCGTAGCAACGCTCCTCCGCGGACGACTCTCAGGCCCAACTTCGCGAGGGACGCTCTGCGAGTGCTGCTTGTCGCCTCGGCGTTCCACTTGCCCCGTGCACGCAGCTCTTTGAATGCCAGGCCGCCTTGTGTTGGCCATAGTGCCCCGATCTACTGCGGGCCGAGTGTTGCGGAGATTGAGAGCGCCAATCTCCACATTGAATGCGCGGATTCACCTGTACGTGCGGTGATTGGTTCAACCCATGGTCGACTTGCGTCACCGGCAGGCACGGTTCCTGGGCCGCATGGAGTATCTCGGGTTCGCGCAACGTGATGAGACCTTCCGAACTCTAGACACGAGTCGCGGCCTGATCGATCAGGGCGTATGCTTCATCTGAAATGTCGAATCGCTCGCGGTAATCTGCGCCACGCGAGTGCGAAGCGCTGAGGCGTCCGGAATCTGGCCGTCGATCAGGGCTGGCACGAGCCACGAGACCACGATTGCATTCGTCGGCGTTTCGATGTGCTCACTCTCCTTCATGCCGGGAAGCTTGATCATGAGCGGGATCCGGCGATCAGTACTCCTACCTTGGACGAGTTTTGCGCGCCACGGGTGATCAGACGTCACGATCAGCGTCGTCGCGTTCCATATTCCGCGCCGAGTCATCTCGTCACGCATCCGTCCGATCACGCGATCCGCTAGTGCGAGATTGCCGAGGTAGCCATCGTCTCCTGATATGGTCACCCGGAACTGATTGGTCCGTCGGTCCCAGATCCACGGCGAATGCGGGAGGGGAAGATGCAGGAGAACGAGCGTGTAGGAGGCGTCGGCGGCAAGGTCAGCGGCGTTCTCGATTACCTCGCGCAGTCGAGCAATATGCGAGCGCCGCCCATTGAATGGCATCAGGCTCTGTGACTGCCTGGCAACGGCTCGCCAGAAGCCTCCCTCCCGCTGCACGTCCACCTTCCCACCGCCCTCCAACGGAATCTCCTCGCACTGATCCACCAATCCGGTAAGGCGCAGACGACAGTAAGGGAGACTGAAACCCACGAGCGCCGTACGTGCTCCCTTCGCAGCCGGACCCGAGAAAATCGACCTAGCGGTATCACTGCGCACGCGCCGTCCGTCCTTCAGCAGGGCGACAAAGGAGTTCGCGCTCAACGGAATGAGCGAGCCGACCTGACGGCCGAGCAGGTACGATGACATCGACTCCATCGTGTTCGGGCCGGGTGAATACGTCGAGTCGAACGTCACGGACGTCGTGCGCAGCACATCGAAGTTCGGCAAACTCAGATCCTTCGGTCGTCGCGTGAATGCTATTTCGTTGTCCATCTCATCGAAGACCACCATCACGACCCGATGCGCCGAGGAAAGTCCGGGATGCGGGTGCCGCAGCACCACGTGAAAGGCGTCGAAGTCCATCGTCGCCAAGATCCAGGCACCCCTGACTATCGCGAACGCGGCGAATAATGACGCGGCCAGGAGAACCCTCCGGTACCACTTGGTGATTGGCATCACGTATCGAAGCGTCACAGCCAGTATCACAAGACCGAGAAGTGCTAGTATCGGAATTCCGAGTGTCTGCTTGACTTCATTCCAGACGCTAAGCACGGCCGAGAGTCTGCCCTCATTCGATTTTCGAAGTTCGTTCAGGACGACGATGCTCGTGGCCAGAAAGAACAAGCTGATGACGTACTGCACCGCTCGAGGGGCTCTGCGCAGCGCGGGAGAGAGCGAAGCCAGGACCGCGCCCCCCGCGAGCACAGTGGCGATCGCGGCGAGGTAGTCGCTCGGACTGTACGCGAGGAAGAAGCCGTTCGAGGGCGTCGCGGCGGAAAGCAGCAACCGCCAGACGTCGATATAGAGCAGACTGACAAGGGAACATCCGACCAGGAGATCCTTTGCTGCCTGCTTCCGCTCAGGTCGCAGTCTTCCGGAGCACATAAGCCACTCGTTCACCGCTCGGCAGCGGTTCGCATCGAACAATCTCAAAGCGGCGCTTTAGCGCCTCTTCAAAGGTCGCTCTGGAAAGGTCTGCGTAGAGGTAGTCGCGACCTCTCGCAAGCCGCCGAAAATAGGGATCAGACGGCGGGACGAACTCAAGAGCGACGGAATGACGGGTCAACCGGGCGAACAGATCGATTACGTCCGAAAGGGGGATGCCGTTCGTTGCGAGTAGATGGTGTATTACCGCCATTGCCAGCACCTGGTCGAACGCGCCCGTCGCCCGATCCAGAAAAGACGGCAACTCCCGATTCATCCAGCCGCGGCCGGCTGTTGGTGATGCAATGTCCACGACTAGGGGGAGCACATTCAGCGCATCGCTTGTCGCGCGCCGAAAGACCCGCTCGACCACCTGTGGGTCGCTGTCGATCGCCACGACCTGAGCACCGCGTGTCGCTGCGATTACCGACAGCTCGCCGGTGTTGCACCCGATGTCCAGGACCGTCCTTGGCTGCACCTCCTCTACTGCAGAGGTGATGAAGGCGCGCTTCGCGTCGAAGTAGGCGGGGCTGTGATGATCCTCCTCGTATCCCGTCCAGGACGACTGTGGATCTCCAGAAGGCCCCACGTCGTCGAGCGACTTTCGCAGTCCCTGGAAGAGATGCTTCAGGACGTATTGCGTCTGCTCTGGGGGAACCGAGCGCTTGGGAGGAGCTCCGTCGACCAGCGTCGACCCCGCGCGGCCTAGCATCGCCGCCACGGTTACGTGCCACAACCCAGGCCCTCTCAGTCGTTTGGAGAGGGGCACGAGGTCTCGCGCCACCTCAGGCTGGATTCCCTCCCGGCCAATGCTGAACACTGCGCGAAGGGGTAAGCCGATGGCCTTAGACACGAGCAGGGGAAGCACGAAGGTGCGAATGAACTGCGCGTAGGGCAGCCAGAGTGGGTCTTTGGGATCCCGTTGCTCGACCGAAAGAAGGTCTACGAACACGGGCTGGCATCCGCGAAAAAGCACATTCGCGGGGGTCGCGTCCTTTAGTCCACGGCCGTCCTTCAATAGATCGAGCGCCAGGTCGAGCGTGCTCGCCCCGGCACGATGTAGCATGCCTTGAGACCACTCATCGGCCGATGAGGGGAAGAACACGCGCTCGTGCCGCCATATTCCGCCCCAACGCTCGGCTCCGAGAGCCTGGGTGAAGCCCGGATCGTTTCGGTACACGTCGAGATCGGGGGGATGCAACTCCGTGCTCGCAACGAGTGCGCCGCGAGTGCGCCACGAGCGCGCCGTTGCCGAATTAAGGAAGCCCCGTAACTCCTCGGCATGCGGGGAACGCACAAATCGGACTGGCGTACCGTCCACAAAGCGAAGCGTACCGCCTGGGTCCCGAAACGACGCACCTTGAAATGAATCTGGATGCTTCTGCGCCGGACTGCTATTCCGCATTCCCGAAACGTCGCAGCTTGCGCCACACACGGGTGATACTGTGGCGCAGCGTGAACCCCACGCCCACGATGCCCGACACGATGAGCTGCCAGAGCAGCGAGGTTGCTCCCGGATCTATATACATGCGCCGCAGACGTTCGGTACAAGAACGACAATGGCAAGTCGGAGCAACTTCAGTTTCATAGGGAATGGTCGGCTGGAGTAGAACGACTGCACGCGGCAAGAATGGCGCGTTCTCGAATCCCGTCATCGATTCGATGGTTTCAGATTACTGCATTGTGCGGTAGTACGCCAGCAAAGGCGAAGGTTGGGACGATGCCGAGTTCTGAACGGCTTGGACCGAAATGGGTGGACGGCTTGGACCGAAATGAGGGAACGGGATGGGCCGAAATACGCACGAAGGAACCAACTTGACAACGCTACATGTGAGGCGGCGCTTCTCTCTGGGCGAGTCTAGCAGGTTGCTGAAAAAGTAGAGATATGCATGGTAATTATGAGGAAACTATCATATATTCGGTGATCCCTAGCGCGAGTGGTTGCCATGCGTGGTTCGGACATCCCGCAGACGGTCCTGTTCAGTTTTCTCTCGATCGACGATCGCATTCCGGCCGACCATCCGCTGCGGACCATCCAGACGCTGGTGAATCCGATCCTGGCCGCGCTGTCGCCGCGGTTTGCGGCGATGTACTCGACGATGGGCCGCCCCTCGATCCCGCCGGAGCGCCTGCTGCGAGCGTTGCTCCTCCAAATCCTCTACACGATTCGCAGCGAGCGCCAGTTGATGGAGCAGCTCAACTACAATCTGCTCTTCCGCTGGTTTGTCGGCCTCAACCCGGATGACGCGGTCTGGGTCCCGACCGTGTTCACGAAGAATCGCGACCGCCTCATGGCGGGGAACATCGCGGACGCGTTTTTGAATGAAGTCTTGAAGGCGGCCGACACGCGCGGCCTGTTGTCGCATGAGCATTTCACCGTCGACGGGACGCTGCTCGAGGCGTGGGCGAGCCACAAGAGCTTTCGACCGAAGGACGATCCCACGCCGCCCCCCTCCGACGGCGATCCCAAGAACCCCACGGTGAACTTTCGTGGCGAGAAGCGCTCGAACGCGACGCATGCCTCCGTGACCGACCCGGACGCGCGCTTGGCCCGGAAGAGCAAGGGCACGGCCAGCGTGTTGGCTCACCTGGGCAGCGTGCTGATGGACAATCGGCATGGCCTGATTGTCGCCACCGACGTGCGCCCGCCCGCCTACGAGGCCGAGCGCGATGCCGGCGTGGAGATGCTGAATACGCTGGAGCCACGGGCGCAGCGCCGGACGCTCGGTGCGGATAAGGGCTATGACACGGTGGCGTTCGTCGAGGGCGTGCGTGACTGCCACACCACGCCGCATGTCGCGCAGAACATCCATGCCACGCGGCCCGAGAGCGCCGTCGATGGTCGGACCACGCGGCATGACGGCTACGAGGTGAGCCAAGTCAAACGGAAGCTCGTCGAAGAAGGGTTCGGCTGGGGCAAGACCATCGGCGGGTTGCGGAAACTGCATCACCGAGGGCACGAGAAGGTCGGCTGGATCTTCGCCTTTACGAACGCCGCGTACAATCTCGTGCGAATCCGCACGCTCATCCGCGTCGGCGTATGCACGTAAGCGCTCCACCGCCCCGGCTCCGGCCCGGCATCGACGCCGAAGCGTCGAGAGCGGAGCCGCGATCGCCTCGGTCACCGGCCCGCTGAGCCAAGAATTGCGTTTACAGACAGCAATTTCGTCACAATCCTCAATTTTTCAGCGACCTGCTAGTCGAGTGTCAAAAGCCCTCCTCACGATTGAAGACCGCAACACGCTGTGCGCGGTGGCGATTTGTTCACGTTCGATGACCCGTCGTTTCGCGCGTGGATCATTGCTGCCGTACTGCCGGACGTCGGAGTGCAACTCCCAGTCACCCACAGCCCAGTGCGCTGACCGGCGCAACACCAGGCGTCGCCGCGAGAACGAGCGCGCTCAGGCGGCACCCTCGAGATCGCCGCGCTCCTGGTCGTACTGATAATTCGCCCATTCATCTTTCCAGGCTCTGCTGGCCGTTTCGCATTGCGGTCGAGATATTGAAGCACCAATGTTGACGTGGCTTCGTGGCGAACAGTCGAGAGCCACGTCCCCATGGCGGCCGACGCGCAAAATGATGGATCGCAGGTACCGATGAGAAACCGGGTTTTCCTTGCTCTTGATGTGCTGCTGGCTGCAACGGCCGTGCTCCTATCCTTCACCGCACGATTTGAAGGATTTGGATGGTGGCCGACAATGGCTGGTGTTGCGATCGGCTATGCCGCCATCGCCATTCCACTGAAGATTGTTCTGTTCTGGCGTGTGGGCCTGTACAGTCGCCTTTGGCGGTACGCCAGCGTTGCCGATCTGGAAACAGCGCTGATCGCCTGCCTACTCGGGATCATCGTCTCGTTCGGCGTTGGCCTGGTCGCAATGCCCCTTCTCGGCTTTGTGCAGCAGCGGGTGCCGATCGGCGTCCTACTCATGGACAGCGTGCTCACGGCCGGCGCGGTCACTCTGTCTCGACTCTTGCTGCGCGTTGCGACGCGACGCAAGCGCGCTCGCCTGGGAAGGGACTATGGGCGATCGTTACACAACGGGGCTGCACGCCAGACGCGCACGGTGCTGATCGCCGGCGCTGGTGACGCCGGTGGTATGATCGCCAAAGAGCTTCTCGACCATCATCAGCTTGGCCTTGTGCCGGTTGGCTTTCTCGACGACGATCGAACGAAGCACGGCCATCACCTGCATGGACTCCGTGTATTCGGCCCGATTTCGACCCTGGAAGAGGTCGTTGAGGCGCAAGCGGTAGACGAGGTCATTATCGCGCTGCCGTCGGCACGCGGGAAGGTGATACGCGACATCATGCAGCGGTCTGCCGCCGCCGGTGTACGCAATCGCACCGTCCCCGGCATGTACGAGATCTTGTCAGGCGCGAAGGCCGTGAGTGCCTTGCGCCCCATCCAGATCGAGGATCTGTTGCGTCGCGAGCCGATCGAAACGAACTCGTGCCAGGTTGGCAGCTTCGTTTCGCACAAGACGGTCCTCGTGACCGGCGCCGGTGGTTCGATTGGCAGCGAGCTGTGTCGGCAACTCGCTCAACTTGCTCCTGCTCGATTGGTCGTCGTCGGCCGGGGAGAGAACTCGATCTTTGAGCTGATCGAGGAGCTGCGCATCAATTTCCCGGATATTCCGATCACGCCGGCGATCGTGGATGTGCGTGACGGTGTGCGCCTGCGCGCGGTTTTCGAGGCGTCCAGACCGTTTACGGTCTTCCACGCCGCGGCGCACAAGCATGTTCCGCTCATGGAGGCGAGCGTCGACGAGGCGATCCTCAACAATGTGTTGGGCACGCGGACCGTCGCCGAGCTCTGTGCCGAATTCAATGTCGAGCGCATGGTGCTGATCTCGACTGACAAGGCCGTTCGCCCCACGAGTATCATGGGTGCCACGAAGCGGATTGCCGAAGGCACGGTGTGCTCGGTTGCCGAGCGCACTCGCAGACCCTACGTGGCCGTTCGGTTCGGGAACGTTCTGGGCAGCCGAGGCAGCGTGGTCCCCACATTCTTGAGACAGATTGCCGCCGGTGGGCCGATCACGATCACGCATCTGGACATGCGGCGCTACTTCATGACCATTCCGGAGGCGGTGCAACTGGTGCTGCAAGCCGCGGCGCTTGGACGGGGTGGTGAAGTGTTCGTGCTCGACATGGGTGAGCCGGTTCGCATTGCCGACCTCGCTGAAGATCTCATCCGCCTGTCCGGTCTCGAGGTCGAAGACATCGAGATCCACTGCACCGGTTTGCGCCCCGGCGAAAAGCTCTACGAGGAACTCTTCTTTGGTCCGGAGGACGCGACGCCGACGACTCACGAGAAGATCCTTCAGGCGCGTGACAGCAACTCGTCGACTGAGCTCGACATCTACGTGGACAAGCTCATCGAAGCCGCTCGGCGTCGTGAACCGGAAGCCGAGTTGCGGCGTATGATCAAGAAGCTTGTCCCGGAATACCAGCCGACCGCGGTGCACATGACGCCAGCCGGCTCACTTCGCACATCGCGCATTTCCGGGCCGCAGATAGTTCCCGACGCTCCCCTCGAGACACGGGACACGGGACACGGGGCACGCAAAGCCTTGTCATCCTGAACGAAGCCTGTCATCCTGAGCCAAGCCTGTCATCCAGAATGGTCGAGCCATCGGCCAGCGTGTGCCCCCACGGCCTGACCACCCATCACGACGAACGGAATGCCGGCCTCTTGGAAGGTGATGCTCGAAAAGCTCGTCGCACTCGGGTACGTGGCCGAGCGATACCGCGGACGACGTCGTTCGCGCCGTTAACGCCGCCGACCGCGCGGCTTCGCGTCCTCAGCTACTGTCTTCATGAGGTTCCCGAGGAATTTCGCGAATGGCGCTACGTCGTAGTCCACTTGGGCGCGCTCGATAGACTTGAAGAATGGAATGCGCTCGTCCGACCGCACCGTGATCCATGGCAACCCGGATCGGAGCAGTTCGAGGTTCATGAGCAACCGCCCGAGACGGCCGTTGCCATCGAGGAACGGGTGGATCGTGACGAATTCAAGATGTAGCACGAGGGCGCGCACGGCCGGTGGATCGGTCGGGACGGCGGCGTCCTGCTCGAGGCCGACGAGAAGGTCGTGGAGCTTGCGGGGACTCGGCGGCGTGTGACGATACCCGCGCAGCGAGACGCCCGACGTGCGCCATCCGCGGAGCATGTGCGCCTCGACCCGCCCAGCATCGACGGATGGCCGGAAGAGGGCTTCGTACAGATCGAGGATAGTGGCGCGCGTGATCGGCTCGTCCGAGCGAGCGAGCGTCAGGACCGCGTCAAAGGCATGAGAGTAGCCCTGGACCGCCATTGCGGCGCGCAGCGTTTCCTCGTCCTGCGGTCCGTCGGGCAGAGGTTCACCGGCGACGATCGCGTCAGAAAGTTCCTTGGTGATGCGATAGCCTTCGAGCGTGGTGCTGTGGTATGCGTCGTAGGCCTTCGCCTGCTGGGCGTGCGCTAGCAGCTGCCGCAGGGTGAGTTTCGGCAGACCTTCGAGATACGGCGCGAGGGCGGTGGCGATCTCCGTGTTCTCGCGGGCAAGCCTCATCTGTTGCTCGTCGGTCCACGATGTGCCGGTGCCGCGGGCGAGCTCCTGCACCACAGCTGGCACGACGATGCGGCCGCCAACCCCGGTACGGGACGGCGTCACCCGCGTCGAGGAGACCCGCTTGGCGGCCTGATCGAGCTGCCGCGAGAGACTGGGGTTTCCTGCATCGCTCGCAATGTCGGCGATACGCTGGAGGACTACGGGGCGTGGAGCGGCCTCGATGGAGGCATCCAACTGGGGTTGCGGCAGGACAAGGTGACGGATCCAGGCTGTCACCGATTCGATACCGCGCGCGATCTCCGGCTCCGTGAGTGTCAGGAGAAGGGGGGCAGGCGCGAGAACGGGTATCTGCGCGCCACCGGGCGCAGCGATTTTGGTGATCGTACTCGCCGGATCGGACTCTGGCAGTTCAGGACGGAGTCGGAGCGTGAACTCCGTCGTGAGTTCCAGATCGTACGTGCTCGCGTTCGCCCGATGCCAGGCGGTCACCTCGGTGGGGATCGTGAAGTCATCGAGATGTAAGCGGACGGCGTCAATGCCGACGACCGCAGCGGGCAGATAGCGATGAAGCGCGTGCGCCAGAACCGGCCAATAGTTCGCGAGGAATACCGCGCGGTCGTCCACCCGGTTCGGGGTCGTGAGAATCCAGACCCGCCGACCGGCGACCTCGAGGACCAGCCGTTCTGACCGAAGGAGCTTGGTAATCGCTGCGTTCGGGCTCTCGCTCGGATCCACGACGTATTGGTCCGCGTCTACCCGGGTTCTCCACCAGGCGCGGGCTCGATCGAGAGGGGTTTTTGTCGACTTGGACGGCATTGATCTGACGAGTCTGGGCGGGATTGGGAGTGTAGTCGCCTAGTCCAAGGCGACGCTGCCTTTCACTCTAATATTTATGCTGTCTTTTCCTATAATAATTAGGCTGTGTTTTCCTCTAAAACACAAGGGTGATGCTGCTCCCGGCAGGGGTCGGTATGCTCGTGCTGTCGGACAGCTCAGCCGTGGCCCTTCTTGTCACGTACGAGTAGCCCTTCCATCTGCGCGGTGCGCGCGCGCACGAGTGCGCTGAGGCGTTGGAGCACCGGTGTCGCCACGCCGACTTCCTTTTCTACCCCATCGAGTACGTTGTCCAGCTCCGCCGGCAACGTCGTGGTGACTGACTGGACGGTCGTTCGGACGAGAGACGGGCTTACGCCAAAGTCGCGAGCGACGCGTGCGAGATCGCTCGCACTCAACTCGGTGGCGCGCACCGCATGGCCGAACGTCATCGCGAAGGTCGGACTGAGCGCCGCGTAGACGTCGGTGGAAACGACGTCGTAAAACGGGGCGAGTCGACGCCCACCGTCCGCGTTTGAGAGGAGAGCGAAGTTCTTACCATGCGCGTCGCCGTTGCCGAGGCACACATTGGCGACGGCCATGGTGAGTGCGGCCTGAAGGTCGGTGTCCGGCGACACGCTGTAGCGGCGGATCGTTGTGGCGAGATCACGGAGGGTTGGTCCCCCGGTCGCTTGGTACTTGGAGCTGGGCCGCCGACCAGTGATCTGACAGAGGTCTTCCTGATGGAGTCGCGTGATTGGCCCGTCCACGTGCACCACACGGTCGAATCGGGTGACGGCGATCAGGCGTGGTTCCGCCGTGCCGTCCGGCCACGTTGTCACGGTGCCCGCGCTCCACGCCTCTGGCACTGTCAGTCCCAGTGTGTTCGCGAGCCGCAGGCACGCGAGTTCGTTGGCCACGAGGCCATCGTAGCGTCCACTCGAGCGTTTGATGAGATGGGTGCTCGGTGCGCCGTGCAACGGGAGCGCCCATGTGTCGCCGTGGCGACGAAGCACGAGCTTCCGTTGCGCGCCGCTCATGACCTGCTGGCTTTCGAGGAGCGCTTGGGAGAAACGTTCCCCATGACGTTCATCGAACAGCGCTTCGACCTCCGCGATCGAGAGTTCGCGATAGGAGCGCGCCGCACTCGGCGCGTCGTGAGGCCAAAGGGACACGGCGCCGGCGCACTCGGCCCCCACGCGGCCGAGCAGGCCGGCCACATCGGAGGCGTCGCGCCCATCGAGCTGGGCGAGTTCCGACCGAGTGTCGGACTCGAGCAGAAGGTTGTCGAAGAACACGAGGGTTGCCGCGTGATCGTATGGCGCGGCTGCCACTGGCATCCGCACGGAGATCGCCTGCGCGCTCAACCGATCGCCGGAGTCCGAGCGGACAATCGCGTCGTCGTACAGAAACCACACGCTCGCGTCGGACTCCCCCACCGTGCCGGTCGGCACATCACGGAGCATGACGTCGAGCTTGGGCGACGACGTGTCGTAGCGGTTGGCCGCGCGCGGGACCATCATCTCAGTATGCTCCTGACGACGTTCCGCGGCGCGTCCGGGCTACGAGGCCAAGATCGAACCCGAGGGTCTGGAGCATCCGGAGGGCGGTATCCATGCCGAGCTGCAAACGCTTCCCACGTTCGGTCTCGTTCCACAGGCGTTCGCTCACGCCAGCTAGGGCGGCCGCCTTTGCTTGGGTCAGGTGGCGCGCGCGTCGTTCGGCGCGGAGCACCGCGCCGAACTCTTCGGGGGTCTGAATGATGCGCGGGGTAAGCTCCACGTCTTGAGATTACGTAAAGGTAAGAAAGCGGCTGTTCTCGAAGAACATTACATAAAGGGAAGAAAGCGTCAAGGCCCTGGCGGGGTGCCGCAGGCCTAGGCGCACTATAGCCCACAGCCGGCTGCAGAGAGCGGCTGCCCTCCGGCCAGGAAGGTATAGTGTTTACTGTATTGACTTTAGATCATAAGCGGACTACGACTGATCATGTCGTCGATCCGCAAGTACCTCTCTGCCATCGGTAGGCGCGGAGGCCTCAAGAGCCGTCGCACGCTCGATCCCGCCACCGCGCGCGGCATGGCAAATGTTCGCGAGGCACGGCGTGCATTTCATCGGTTTCACTCGTCATGTTTTTGGTCGTATCGGTCCGACCTTGCCATCACGCGCGACGACGTGCCGTGGGTCGCAGAGCAGCTCATGAAGCACGGCAATCGCGAGGCATGGCGCGTGGGGTCGCGACTGTGCCGCTAACCGACTTCCAGCGGAAGTTGCTCGCGGAGCTGGCCACCACATGTGAGGGCGAGAGCTATCTCGCCGGAGGGGCGGCGCTCCACTTCGCGCCAAACTCCACGCGCTTCAGCAACGACCTGGACTTCTTCCACGATTCAGTCAAGCGAGTGGCCGCGGCATTCAACGACAACCGGGTGCGCCTCGAGGCGGCCGGATATGCCGTGACGGTCGAGATCAGCCAGCCCGGATTTGTGCGCGCCATCGTGGCGCTGGGCGAGCGGTCGACGCGGGTGGACTGGGCGCACGTCTCGGCGTGGCGTTTCATGCCGCTCGTGCGTGACCCGCTTGGCGGATGGTTGCTCCACCCCGTCGACCTGGCAATCAACAAGGTGCTCGCGCTGGTCGGACGCGATGAACCGCGCGATTTCGTGGACATTCTGTTCATCAACGCGCGCGTGCTCCCACTCGGCGCCGTCTGTTGGGCCGCAGCAGGAAAGGACCCCGGTTTCACTCCGTTGTCGCTGCTCGAGTTGCTCAAGCGGAGTGGCCGGTACCGGCCAGAAGACTTTGCGCGCCTCGATCTCGCGGAGCCGTTCGACCTGATCGCGGCCAAGACGGACTGGCTGGCGGCGCTTGGCTCGGCTGAGGCATTCATTCGATCGCGACCGCCGGACGAGATCGGTTGTCTGTACTGGTCAACCGAGGCGGGAGCATTCGCCATGCCGACGGCCGATGCGCGGGCGTCTGCCTCGCTGACGCCACACTTCGGCACACCGGGTGGCGTGTTACCGCAGGTGCGTGAGTGAGAGACGGCTATGCCTTGAGCGAACCTGCTGAGACCCACATAGTAGGGGAAGGAGCTCGATTGGCCGAAAGGGGATGCGTCGCCCGATGCGGCGTACCGCACCGTGTCGGTGCGGGCGAAATTGCCGTAGGTCTGAGCGATCCTCCGAGCGATACCGCGGACGACTGCCGCGCAGTCGGCGGATGTTCGAGCGTGGGCTGGCGCAAGCGATCGGGACGACGGGTGACTGTGATCAGTCATCAGTGCGTGGGTTGTCAGTCCTCAGTGACGGAGGACCCCGACAGCCCTCGATCGGGCGAACAGACCCACGACCATCCACCCCCCAATAAGACGCGCGGCCGCGAAAGCCGGCCTGAGCGAGAACCCGTCGCGTAGCCGCGCGACTGACGACTGACCACCGTTTACTGATGACTGAAGACAGTCACCCGCTGTCCCGATCGCGAGATCCCGCGCGCCGCTGCGGACCCAGTCTCAACGGTTCGCGCCGCTACCGCCGCCAGCGCTGAACCACGGGACACGGGACACGGGATGCCTGTCATCCTGAGCAAATCCCCTGTCATCCTGAGCAAAGCGAAGAATCTCTGTGAACGGAGAGCCAACCGCTGCCGGCTGTCGGACAGCTCAGAAGTCGCTCAGTCAGCAGCGCCGTTAGGTGCCGTGGGAGCCGACGGCGGGAGGGTGCGGCGTGCCTCTTGTCGCATGGCTTCGAGTTCGCTGTAAGGAGTCGCCATCGTCATCCCCGGGAGTGTACGAAAGGAAGATAGGGCACCCAATAGCGGACGGGTACTGCTGAAGTCTAACACCCTCTCTACGGGCGATTCTCGCGCGTCATCAAGCACGACCCCTTCGACTACTTCGACGCCGCAGCATGGCCGCGCGTTCCGGTCCAGTAAGGCCGAGCAGTGGTTGGCGCGCCCGAGCAGCCTTTACCAGCGTATTACGGTACAGGGATTACTGTAGTAAGCTACAGTGTAGAGAATAACACTGTTATTTGTTACACATTTATCCCGTCCACTGGGTAGTGACATGGCCACCGACCTCGAGAATCCATTCCGTATCCATGGTGCGGTTCGAAAGCCATTCTTTACGGACAGAGAGGAGGAGATCGCCATCTTTCGCCGCGTCTTGATGGAGCCCTGCGCCAAGATGATGGTGTACGGACAGCGTCGAATGGGGAAAACCTCCACACTCGACAATGCTGTCGAGGCCGTCAATGCCGGGGGTGGTCATGCGTTTCTCGCTGACATCTCGACCGTCACCACCATCGCGGACATGGCGAACCGCATCCTCGATGGGGCTACAAAGATCCTCGGCAGACGCTGGACAACCTTCATTTCAGACTTCGTCACTCGATTTCAGGGCGGCGTCAAAGTGACCCCCGACCCGTCGACAGGATTGTTAGGCGCGAGCCTCGAGCTTGGCGTGCGGCAAGAGAACCTGGAGGTACAGCAAGCGTCTCTCGCACGGGTCCTCGACACCCTGAACGACCTGGCGAAAACGCGCGGTGTGACACTGGGGCTTGTGCTTGACGAGTTCCAGGAGATCACACGCCTCGCTGGAGAACAGGGCGAATGGCATCTCCGCGGAGTGATGCAGCATCATCACAACATGAGCTACATCGTTGCTGGGTCCCAGCCCGCCCTCCTTCAAGCAATGGTAGGCAAAGATCGCGCGTTCTACGATCTACTCGACCACCACGCCTTCGGGCCGATTGACCGCGATCACATGTCCGCCTGGATTGATGAGCGCATGCGCAGCGTTGGTCTCGTGCCCAACGGGGCGGGTCAGGTGTGTGTCGACGTCGCCGGAGCTCGCACCCGCGACATCGTGCGACTCGCGCGCAAGTGCGTAGATATCGCACCCGATGGCGCGGTCGTGGACCACCTTACCGTGGCATCAGCACTTCAAGAAATCATCGACGAGTCAGCCGATCAGAGCGAGGCGTGGTGGAGCAAACTCACGCCGACCCAGCAAAATGTGCTACGTGCCGTGGCGGCGACCGATCAAGGACTCACGACGAAAGCGACCCGCAAGCGTTTTGCTCTTGAATCCGGAAGTGTCTCAAACACCCTCAAGGCTTTTGTCGAGGACGGCCGCCTCATGCGAACTGTTCACGGGAGCGGTTACTGCTTCGATAGCCCGTTTCTGAGGGGCTGGATCATCGTCCACGCACTGCCAGACATTGCCATGCATCTCAGTCCATCGCACATCGCGTCGGCAACGGACGAATACAAGTAGTGAGGCTCCCGGCTCCAAGTGCGCACTCCCCGCGCCGAACGATCGCGTCAGAAAGTTCCTTGGTGATGCGATAGCCTTCGAGCGTGGTGCTGTGGTATGCGCGCTGCGTTCGGGCTCTCGCTCGGATCCACGACGTATTGGTCCGCGTCTACCCGGGTTCTCCACCAGGCGTGGGCCCGATCGAGAGGGGTTTTTGTTGACTTGGACGGCATTGATCTGACGAGTCTGGGCGGGCTTGGGAGTGTCCCGGCAGGGGTCGGTATGCTCGTGCAGTCGGCCCGCAGGTAACGACGCGAACCTCTGCGGCTGGGTCCGGCGACGCCACGCGAGGTAAAGCGATCGGGACGGCGGGTGACTGTCTTCAGTCATCAGTACGCGGTGCTCAGTCATCAGTCGCGCGGCTACGCGACGGGTTCTCGCTCGGGCCGGCTTTCGTGGCCGCGCGTTCTTAATGGTGGTGGATGGTCGCGGGTCTCCTCGCCCGATCGAGGGCTGTCGGGGTCCTCAGTCACTGAGGCCTGACGACCCACGCACTGATGACTGATCACTGTCACCCGCCGTCCCGATCGCTTGCGCCAGCCCCCGCCAGCCCCCGCCAGCCCCCGCTCGATCATCCACTGCCCGCGCGGTACTCGTCCGGTTATCGCTGAACCTCGGCCAAAGCAGTATTAGTGCGCGTGGGGCTGTTCAGTCGCCTTTGGCGGTACGCACGTCCATATTCGGGTCGCCTCGTGTTGTTCGGGGGGTCGCCGGCCGCCCCCGATCGCAGAGACTGGAGTGGCCTCAGAGCTTGACTTCGCATTGTGCGAATCGCATAATGCGAAACGCAGAATGCGAAGTGGATTTCTCGGAGGGGTATGCCGCCACGTCCACAGCAGCCGATCCGCAACCCGTTCGAGTACGGTCGCGAGCTAGGACGCGAGGAACTCGTGGACCGGACCGCCGAGATTGATCAGGTGGTCCGGTCGATCCAGAACTTGGACCGCCTGTTTCTCATTGGGCCGCGTCGGTTTGGCAAGACGTCGCTCCTGGCGGCGGCGGCCACCGTCGCCGGGGCCGACGGGGCGCTCGTGCTGCGCTACGACGCGGAGCGGTACGAGACCCTGGACCTGCTCGCCCAGGCGCTGCTCTCGGCCGCCACGCGCCAGATGGCGACTACGGCCGAGCGCGCCGGGGCGCTACTCAAGCGGTTGGCGGGCGCGCTGAAGCCGGAGGTGAGCTACAACCTCGAGGAGCAGGCGATCAGGGTCTTCCATCGGAGGTGCTGGGACCGCGGAAGGCGCCCGGGCGCTGCCCATTCTAGTGGACGTCTTGGACGCCATTGACCGGCTCGCCGCGGAGACTGGGCGTAACGCGACGGTGATGATCGACGAGTTCCAGCAGGTGATCGCGCTAGGCGGCGAGACCGCGGAGCGCCAGATCCGCGCGTCGGTCCAGCAGCACCGGCACGTCGGCTACATCTTCGCCGGTTCCGCGACGCGCTTGCTGGCCGACATGACCAGCGACCCGGCTCGGGCCTTCTACCGCCTCGGCCAGCGCCTCCTCCTCGGCCCGATCCCCCGGCCGGAATTTCTGGCGTTCCTTCGCACGGGCTTCCAAGGCGCGGGCTTCGAAGCCGAGGAGGCGGCCTTGCTCCACATCCTGGACCGCGCCGAGGACGTTCCCTACACGGTGCAACGACTCGCCCACGAGTGCTGGGAGATGCTTCGGGTAACCCCGTCCCGCGGAGGAGCCACGACTTCCACGCTCACGGATGCCTTGGTGGATGCTGCTCTCGAGCGGGTGCTGGGGCAGGAGGATGCGGCGTACACGCAGATCTGGAACTCGCTCACCCTCCAGCAGAAGCGCGCGCTCAAGGCAGTCGTGCTCGAGCACGGTCGCGGCCTCCTCTCCGCAGACGTGACGCGCAGGTACCGCGTCCCTCCCGGGTCCATGCACCGGGCGCTCCACGCGCTCGATGCACGAGGTCTCGTGCGCGAGACTGGGAGCCAGGGCGTCGTGGAGTACCGGCTGGAGGACCCGCTCCTCGGTCACTGGCTCCGGTGGGCCCAACAACTCGGAACGCTCTGACGGAGTGGCGCTTCCTCGCGTCACGGTCGCCGCCCGGAAGATCACCGCGCTGCAAGCCGCGGCGCTTGGACGGGGTGGCGAAGTGTGAACGGAGAGCCAACGGCTGCGGGCTGTCAGACAGCTCAGAAGTCGCCCCACCGGTCGGCGAGTTTCGAGTTGCCATTTGTGAGTTATGCGTTTTTAGAAACTCATAACTCACAACTCACAACTGGACACCCGAACCTCGCCGACCGGCGATAGTGGCCTGCATGCCAGGCGCCCTGGTGCGCATGCCCCGTACACTCACAACTCACAACTCACAACTGACAACTGACAACTGACAACGCACCACTGGTCACAGTCCCCCCCGGCGCTTGGGTGCGGCTGGTGCCTGCCAAACCGGGATCGCGCGTCGCATGAACGCGTCGAACATGGGTACAGTAAAGGCCGTATTGCCGTGCGACGGGCTCCAAATCATACCCTTTTTTATGAGGCCGCTCCGCAGCGGACCGAGGTTCTCCACGGCCGCCCCGAGCTTCTCAGCGATCGCCCCGGACCGGTGCGGTCCTGGGCCGAGGTCCGCCATCGCCCGCAGATAATCCTGTTCGCGCGGAGTGAGCCTGTCGAACCGGACTCGGAAGAAGTTCTTGTCCAATGCGTCGGTCGCAGACCTGCTGGCCATTTCGACATCCTCCGCGGTGATTGGAGATCGTGGCGCAGTGTTCCAGGCATGCTTACCCCATTCCTGCAGGAAGTACGGATAGCCTTGGGTTACCTCGACGATCTCGTGCAGTGCTCCAGCGTCAATGTCCGCCCCTTCAGAGCGGACGGGTTCCCGTACCGCACGCTCTGCCGCCGAAGGATCGAGAGGGCCGACTTCCGGATAGTCGAACAGCCGTTCGGCGTAAGACTTCGCCTCTCCGGCAAGAGCGGCTACCTGCGGAAGCCCGGCGCCAAAGAGGACGAGAGGTAAGCCCTTTTGCGCGACGCGATGCAGCGCAACGATCAGTGCACGGAGGTCTTCCTCCGACAGGTATTGGACCTCATCGACGAAGACGGCGACGCTTGTGTCCGCGGCTTTCGCCGCTTGCGCTGTCGCGATGAGTAACTCGGGAAGATCAAACTCGATGTTGCCGCTGTCGGCGGTTGGCGGCTCGGCGACGCCGAACCCGACCTCGCCGATTGAAACCTTGAACACGCTTGCAAAGCCTCTCAGCGCGCCCATGGCGCGGGTGGCGTAGTCTTTCGCCTGTTCGACGCGGCTGAGTCGGAGGAGGACGCTTTTCAGTGCCGGCGCGAGATACTCCGCCAGCTTCTGCCCCTCTGGTGCTTCGAGTTGGACGACGAGATGGCCCTTCTCTTCAGCGATTGTCTCGCGCCGGAGCAGCATCTATGTTGTAAGCATACAAGTTGTAGTGCTGCAACAATAGCGATGACGCATCGGATGCAACCATGCCTCGACCAATAAAGCCTGCTGACATCATCGACCGAGATGCCCAGTGGCAGGAACTCAACGAGATCTGGAACCGAGCTGCCCCCGATCTCATCTTCGGCGTTGGACGTCGGCGCGCGGGCAAGAGCTGGGTCCTGACTCGATTCGCGAAGTCCGTGGGCGGAATCTATTACCAGGCCACCAACCGCACGGAGACTGAGCAGCTCGCGGCCCTCAGCCGGATTATTGGGAGCCATTTTGATGATGCGGCGCTACTTCGTGGGGTGGCGCTTCCGGATTGGGAGAGCCTCTTCCAATACCTCACAGACCGAGCTGCCGGTGCCCCGCTCCTCCTCATCCTCGACGAGTTCCCATACCTGGCAGCGGCCGCGCCATCACTACCCTCGATCATTCAATCGGAGTGGGACCACCACTGGCCCGAGACCCGCCTCAAGCTAGTCCTCAACGGGTCGCACATCTCGGCAATGCAGCGTTTGGAGCAGGCGGATCAGCCGCTGTACGGTCGCCGAACCGGACGGCTCATCTTCCCGCCATTCACCCACGAATACGTCGGCGCCTTCGTCCCGGGGTACACCGCTCGGGAACGCCTCATCACCTTCAGCATCTTCGGCGGCTTGCCGGGGCACCTCGCCCTCCTCGACCCCGAGCGGGGGCTCGCAGCGAACGTGATGCGACAGATGCTCACCCCGGCCGGACGCCTGTTCGACGAGGCGCAGCACATGCTTGACGCCTTTCGCGGGGGTGGGGACGCGGACATCCATTATTCGATCATCCAGGCCATCGCGAACGGAGAGCGCACGTGGAGCAAGATCACGAGCAGGCTGGGGAAGGGCAGCGGTTCCCTCTCTCGTCCAATGCGTTGGCTCGAAGAGATGCAGGTCGTGGCCCGCATGGTCCCCATCACAGAGACGAGCCCGCAGCACTCCAAACGCACGCTGTATCGAATTAACGATCCGTACGTTGCCTTCTGGCACCGGTTCGTTGCCCCCCTCATCGCCACCGGCGAGATCAGCCTCGTTGCGCCAGAGCAACTGTGGCAGCAGCGTATTGCACCGCGACTCGACGACTACATGGGTGCCCCCTTCGAGGACATCTGCCGCGCTTGGGTAGGCCGCACCACCAAACTCCCATTCAAGCCCAGCAGGGTCGGGGCCTGGTGGGACGCGGACTCACGGAACGAAATCGACATCGTCGCCGTCGGACTGGACGGAGACATCCTCGTCGGCGAATGCAAATGGGGCAGGGTCGATGATCCCGACCTCGACACGCTTCGCGCGCGCGCAAAACTGCTCCTCACCGATCTGCCGGCCGGTCAACCAGTGCACCGCGTGCACTTCGCCCTCTTCTCCGGCAACGATGCATGGTCGCATGGCGTGGCAGCCGCAATCGCCTCGGGTGACGTCCTTGGGTTCACCAGCGCAGACCTGACTCACTGCAAAGGCCTGTCATTCTGAGCGAAGCGAAGAATCTCTGTGGACCGGCTGGATGTCGCTGGCTGCTCCGTACCGGTCGGCCCACCGGTCGGCGAGGTTCGAGTTTCCAGTGATGAGTTATGCGTTGCGCGTTTTTACAACGCACCACTCACAACGCACAACTGGACACCCGAACCTCGCCGACCGGCGATAGTAGCCTGCGAGCCAGGCACCCTGGTGCACAGGGCCTGTATACTCACAACTCACCACTCACACCTCACCACTGACACCTCACCACAACGCCAGACGCGTTGCGCCGGTCGCGCCGTACCGCATCGCTGGGCGACCCGTGGGAGGACGGGTCGTCAGATACCCTGCCTCGACTAGCCGCTTGACAGTCTCATTCGCGGTGGTGTACGAGGTCTTCCAGAGGGCCTCGAGCGCACGTACGGAAGCGGTCAGCTTTGCGACCACAGGAACGGCAAAATAGCCGAGAGCACGCTAATATCCGCATAGAATGCGGCGATTGACTTGGACGTGCGGTGATTGGCGACTATAATCTCCTCAGGAGGTACGGAGATTATGCGCTACATATGGGAACAGCCGGAGTGGCCGAAGCTTCGCTGGGACGAGCTGCGATTGGCTCAACCCTTGGCCGACTTGCACCACGAGCAGGGACGGCTACTCGGCCGCATGGAGTCGCTCGGGTTCGCGCTGCGTGAGGAGGCCTTCCTCCGAACTCTTACGCAGGATGTTCTGAAAACGAGCGAAATCGAGGGCGAGAAGCTGGACGCCGTTCAGGTGCGATCATCCCTCGCCCGCCGCCTTGGGATTGATGTTGGCGCGCTCACTCCGGCTGATCGTCACGTCGAAGGCGTCGTGGAAATGATGCTCGACGCCACTCGTAACTTCGCGGATCCGCTGACGGAGGACAGGCTCTTTGGGTGGCACGCCGCACTCTTCCCAACCGGCCGCACCGGCATGAGCAAAATCCGTGTTGGGGCGTGGCGTGATGACTCCGGAGGGCCAATGCAGGTCGTCTCCGGACCCATCGGTCACGAGCGGGTCCACTATTCAGCTCCACCAGCAGAGGGCCTCGACGCCGAAATGGGGCGCTTCCTCGATTGGTTCAACGCGTCGCCGGCGATCGACCCCGTCCTGAAAGCCGCACTCGCACACCTGTGGTTCGTCACGATCCACCCGTTTGACGATGGCAACGGTCGCATTGCGCGCGCGATCGCCGACCTCGCCCTGGCGCGCTCGGAGAACTGCCCCCAGCGCTACTACAGCATGTCGGCCCAGATCCAGGCCGAACGACGCGCCTATTACACCGCCCTCGAGCGGACTCAAAAAGACACCGTCGATGTGACGCGCTGGATGGAGTGGTTTCTCGGATGCTTGCACCGCGCGATCGACGGCGCCGAGGCCACCCTTTCTGCCGTGCTCTCCAAGGCTCACTTCTGGCAGCGGCACGCTGCCGCCCAACTCAACGGGCGCCAGATCAAGGTGCTCAACCTGCTGCTCGATGGCTTTGAGGGTAAGCTCACCTCATCGAAGTGGGCCAAGATCGGAAAGTGCTCTCAGGACACGGCCATCCGGGATATCGTCGCCCTGGTAGAATTGAACATCCTCAGCAAAGGTCCCGCAGGCGGTCGCAGTACGAGCTACGCAATCAGTTCCTCCGCCTTCAGTCATCAGTAAAACGGTTGTCAGTCGTCAGTCGCGCGGCCGCAGCCGCGAGCCGTCAGCTATCTGCCTTGAGCGAACCTGCTGAAACCCATATAGTGATAGAATGCACGACGATAACGGGATGGCTCGAACAGTCAGGTCGAGTGCGCTGGGGAACCGTGCTGTCGGCACGGCTCGCAGCGTGGCGCCGTCCGCCTACTTTGAACCGGACGCGCTGATCGCGCTCGTCGGCCCGGAATGGGCAGACTGGTATCGACTGAGTCCGCAGGATCGGTGGCGCGAGGCGGAGCAATTATGGCAGACGTTCACCGATCTCGGAGGCAGTCTCGATGTCGAGCCCGACTCGCAGAGTCCTTTCTTCCATGCGCGAACATGGCGTTCGCTACCTGCTCATGGGCGGGCAGGCGTGCATCCTCTACGGCGCCGCGGAGTTTAGCCGCGACACCGACATCGCCATCCTCGCGGAGCCTGATAACCTGCGGCGACTGCAAACAGCACTTTCGGCCCTCGCGGCGCGCGTCACCGCCGTTCCCCCCTTCGAGCCGGAGTACCTGGCACGCGGACACGCGGTCCACTTTGAATGCGGCCCAGGATCAGCGGCGGCGGGCATGCGGATCGACGTGATGGCGTCGATGCGGAACGTCCCCTCGTTTGCGGAATGCTGGGCCCGCCGGAGCACGTTCGCCCTCGGCGACCTTGGCGAGCTCGAAGTGCTCGGCCTCGAGGATTTGGTCCGTTGCAAGAAGACACGCCGCGACAAGGATTGGCCCATGGTCCGACGGCTCGTCGAACGCCACTACTTGGATCCGGAGCTCGAGCCGACGCCTGAGCGGTTTCGCTTCTGGCTGCGCGAGCTACGCACGCCCGCGCTTCTTGCCGAATGCGTCGCGCGCGCTCAGGCCGCACCCTCCGAGATCGCCGCGCTCCTTCCCGAACTGTCGGCCGCCCGCCAGGCGACCGCAATCGCCGCGCAGGGAGGTTCGGAACAGGAGATCGGAAGCGCCCTCGCGGACGAGGAGACGCGAGAGCGCGCCGCGGACGAGGCATACTGGCGTCCCCGCATCCAGGAGCTCGAAAGCCTCCGCCACGTCATCCGCCGCGAACACACCGAACGGCAAAGCACCGATCCTCGCAGGTGATTGCCTCGA
Source organism: uncultured Gemmatimonadaceae bacterium (assembly GCA_963817955.1). GTDB lineage: Bacteria > Gemmatimonadota > Gemmatimonadetes > Gemmatimonadales > Gemmatimonadaceae > JAQBQB01. Next base: position 473,869 of record CAWFQK010000001.1, on the reverse strand, counting down.
AGCCAGTTCTGGAACACTAGAGCCGTATGGAAACTCACGGACCGCTTGGCATTCTGGCGATTGCGCTCGGCCTCGTGCTATGCATCGCGGGTCTGGCGTGGCTCACGTTCGTGCTTCTCTTCCTGATCGGGCCCATGATCGCCCGGCCCGTGCAGGCCATCAGCCAGCGTATCGGCCGCCGAACGAAGCGGCGCATATTGGCAACCGTCGGCGCGGGCGCCGCGCTCGCCAGTGTGCTCGCCGTCACGCGCTTCGTACAGCACGAGTCGTTGGTCGCGACGGAGCCCTCGATTGTGGAGTCTCCCACGGCCTTCTCGATCCCAAATAACGTCGAGTTGACCCCCCAGGTTCGCGCGGCCGTCCTCCGGGGTCGCGCCATTGCCGACGCAACGCGAGACAGTTTGCCCGGCTACACGGGCAACGTGCTCCGCTGCTCGAGTTGTCATCTCGACGGCGGCATGCGAAATGGCGCGATCCCCTGGCTGGGAGTCTATGCGCGCTTTCCGCAGTATCGCGCCCGCGAGGGCAAGATTTTGACGATGGCCGATCGCGTGAACGGCTGCCTTCGTCGCAGCATGAACGGTCGCGCGCTCCCGGAGAACAGCCGCGAGATGCGCGACCTGGTCGCCTACATGGCGTACCTCTCACGCCCCTCGGCGCAAGTCCGCAACGACGGCACCCAGGCGCTGAAGGTGAATGCCCCGGCAAGCCCGCCTGATACCGCGCGGGGCCGAGCAGTGTTTGCGCTCAATTGTGCAGCCTGCCACGGCGCGAATGGGGAGGGGACGACGATCGCAACGCCGCTATGGGGGGCTTCCTCGTTCAATGTCGGCGCAGGCATGGCTCGACTGCGCACCGCGGCGGCGTTCATCCAGGCCAGCATGCCATTCAACCGACCGGGCACACTCGCGCCCGGCGAAGCGTTCGACGTGGCGGCATATATCGTGTCGAAGCCACGTCCGGATTTTGTCGGGAAGGAACTCGATTGGCCGAAAGGGGATGCTCCGCCCGATGCGGCGTACCGCACGGTAGGCACGAAATTGCCGTAGTCCGGCTGAGTGATCGCGGACCGGCGAAGGCGTGGATTGGGCTCCGGGTGTTGGCCGGCTGGATGTCGCTGGCTGCTCCGTAGCGGGCGGCCCACCGGTCGGCGAGGTTCGAGTTTCCAGTTGTGAGTTGTGCGTTGTGAGTGTTAACGGGGTGGGGTCTCACCGGTGGTGCTCAGCACCTTGTTCCGCAGACCGCAGAGCATTCGGCGCGTCTCGACTGTCATTGCGCCAAGGGCGCGCCGGTCGCGTTCCTGCAGCACGTCGTACCGGTACGCCAGCTCCAGTTCGCCCTCGAGCTCCATCGCGGACTTCACGGACATTTCCAGAAAGCGCGCGAATTCTTTCTGCGTGCTCGCGCCGCAACCCTCGACGATGTTGTTGCCCACCGATTCGGCAGCCGAGACCAGCTGCGCTTTCAGTTCCGAATAGCCCTGCTTTGGAAACCGCGTCGTAGCCCTTCGGACTCCGAGCGCCAGAGCGACAGCCTTGTCCCATACTTTGAGCCGGCGAAAATCCTGCATGTGCAAAAGCTGCGCGGCCGCAGTCTAGGTCGCAGCATCGTACCGTTTCCGGCCGGTCCAGGCTGTCTCACCCAAGCTCACCTATCAGCCCGGTCTGTTTGCTCACCTATCAGCCCGGTTTGTTGCTCACCTATCAGCCCGGTTTGTTGCTCACCTATCAGCCCGGTTTGTTGCTCACCTATCAGACCGGTTTGTTGCTCACCTATCAGACCGGTTTGTTGCTCACCTATCAGACCGGTTTGTACCGCGTTTTTAGAAACTCACAGCTCACAACTCACAACTGGACACCCGAACCTCGCCGACCGGCGATAGTGGCCTGCGAGCCAGGCGCCCTGGTGCCCATGACCCGTATACTGACCACTGACCACTGACCACTGACAACTGACAACTGACAACTGGTCACTGACCACAGTCACCCCGCGGCGCGGCTGAGGCGCACTACTCAGCGTCTACCGTACTTGTTGATCTGATCGTGAGGCACGATGTCAACGAAGTAGACCGTGCCCTCTTGTATCCGATGAACGAGGCGGTCCCCATCGTCCAGCCGCGCCTCGTTGAAATACTTCTCCGGCTCGATTGGCTTGACCCGCATGCCGGGAGTCACCTCGCCCTTCATGATCGCGAACGAGACCTTGTCAGCGGACTTCTGCTCGTTCGCTTGAATCGCTGCGTAGCTCTCCTTGAACTGCTCGGTCCAAACTGCGTTGAGGAATGATTGCTTACGTGCCATGTCGCCTCAGCGTCTGGACGGTCTGCCAGGCCCGGTGGCGGACTTGAGCGAGTCGAGGAATTCCTGTGCCTCACTCGGCGCCATGGGTACGAGTCACCCGACCCAGCCGAATGTCCTCCTCGGCGCGCTCCAGGCGTGCGCGACCTTCCGGAGAGTGATAGAACAACTGATCCTGAGGAATCGACACCGCCGGCACGAGCTCGAACGCCCCGTTGTCCGCCTGCTCAATGCGCAGTTGCACCCCGGCGGTGATGCCGAGCTGCTTCCGCATTTCCTGGGGAAACGTCGTGCGCCCCTTCTGATCGATCGTCAGGTACCCGATGATGTGGCTCATTCGCAGATCCTCAGTGGAATATTCCCTTAGAGGGAATGTACCACTCGCCCACGATCGGTCAAAGGGTTCCAGGTTCGACCTTTAGAGCGGACTGGCGCAGGCGGGGATTGGGCTCCGGGTGTTGACTGGCTGGATGTCGCTGGCTGCTCCGTACCGGTCGGCCCACCGGTCGGCGAGGTTCGAGTTTCCAGTGGTGAGTTATGCGTTGCGCGTTTCAAAAACTCACCACTCACAACGCACAACTGGACACCCGCAACCTCGCCGACCGGCGATAGTGGTCTCCGCGCCAGGCACCCTGGTGCGCATGCCCCGTATACTCACAACTCACCACTGGAAACTGATCACAACCACCCGCGGCTCGGCTCGGCTCGGCTCGGCTCGGCTCGGCTCGGCTCGGGCTTTGGCTTCGCGAGTAGCGCCAACGAGCACGTCCCATCAGCCTGGGGGCACGCCCGGCCACCATGCGAAGATCAGGCGGCTCACGCCGCGAAGATCAGGCGGCTCACGCCGCTCAATACGTACTGTTTCGGACTCCGCCCGTCGCGCGGAAGGCCAATCACGTATCCCTGCGTTTCAAGCTCCGCGAGCGTCTTCGAGACCTTGCTTTGTGTCAGCGCCCAGAGGCCCTGTAGCTCCAATTGCGTCTGCGCCGTCTCAGCACCTACTGCGGCCCACGCCTCGAGATAGCGACGGCGGATCTCGCTGAGTCGCTCGTTGAGCACCGCTTCGTATCGTTCGCGAAGAGCGGGGTGTAGGAGGTCGAACGGAATGGAGGTTCCGGCCGGTACCGTCCCAATGAGGAGCCGAGTTCCCTCGTCGAGAGCACTCAAGAGGGAACGCAGGTCACCGCGGAATAGCGGATAGAGTTGCCCAACAGCCTCGGGGGCGGCGGGCGGAACGGGCGTACGATCGTCAATGGCCAGGTACGCGTAACGTGCCGCCAGCAAGCGCTGCACGTCGTCGATTGGCATTGCGTGCAACACCAGCGGAACGGGAAAGATCGAGCGAACTTGCGCGTGCGTGTTCACAGCTCGGAAGACTGCGTCAACGGTGCCGACCAAGAGAATGTGCAGCCCCTCGAGTAGGAGGACTGTATCTCGCAGCGACCGGAGAAGGTCCGCCGCTCGTGTGGCGCCTTTATCGGAGAGGTTCTCCAGGTTGTTCAGGTGCATCACCACGCCCTGCGACTCGGCTTCTTGTACGAGCGCCAACATCGCGCGCATGATGCGCGGGCCGTCGAGAAGCATCGCCCCCGGCGGGGTCACGAGGTTGGTACTGCGGCTTCCGCCGACGCCGATTCCGAGAACGGACACGTTCGCGCCGCCAGCGGTCAAGCGGGCGACCTTGACGAGTTGTTGCGCGTCGCGCATAACCGCGTGATCGGCGGTGTGCGGGCGCGCTGCGAGGATCGTGTCGTAGAGTACGCTGAGCATCCGTCCCAACAGGCGCTCAATGTCATCGTCCTCGTACACGGGTACCAGTTCGTCCGTGGCGAAGTAGCCGGCGGCGATGGCAGCCGCCTTGATTTGTTGGACGAGGGTTGTCTTCCCAACCCCAGCCGCACCGCAAATCGCCGCGCGCGAAGAGCGTGTACCGCCTATGCCGGCGAGTAGCGTCTGCGTCTCTTGCTCCCGACCGACAAACAAGCTCAGCGGATAGCCTTGCGCAGAACTTCCAAGGGTGTTCTGGAAGTAAGGCGTCTCGCGGAGATTGAAGACGTTCCACAGGTTTGGGAGCGATGGTAGGGCTGTGGTGGGCGCGGTCATATTCCCTAGATGTAGGTAAAGGGAGACTACCACTCGTATATCCCAACAATGGAGAATATATGCGTGAGGGATATTGGACCAGTATCCCAGAAATACGGACTGGATAGCAAGTATCCCATGGCATCTGCCGATAGGGGATACTACACGCGTTACGGAAAGGTGCCAGGTTCGACCTTGTAGTAGTCGTTTAGCCCAGGTCATAGTAGTCATATAGCCCGTCTTCGACTGGCCGAAGGGGGGATGCTCCGCCCGGTGCGGCGTACCGCACCATGGGCGTGAATTGGCCGTAGGGCTCGATCGCCGACTGGCGCAGGCGTGGATTGGACTCCGGGCTCTATTCCGGCTGGATGTCGCTGGCTGCTCCGTAGCGGTTGGCCCGCCGGTCGGCGAGGTTCGAGTTGCCAGTAGTGTGTTATGCGTTGCGCGTTTTTAAAACTCACAGCTCACAACGCACAACTGGACACCCGAACCTCGCCGACCGGCGATAGTGGCCTGCGCGCCAGGCACCCTGGTGCGCAGGCCCCGTATACTCACCACTCACCACTGAAAACTGAAAACTGATCACAGCCACCCGCGGCTCGGCTCGGATTCCGGCCGCCACGCGGAAGGCCAATCACGTATCCTTCGCACCCAGCCCATGCGGAGCGCAGTGCTTGCCGTTGACACGCTTGTTAAGCGTGATATATCATGCCTAATAAGCAATGTCACCTGTTTTATCGTGCATATGACTACATCTGACGTTCTTCCATCCAGGGTCCGACGCTCGATGGTCCAGCTCGGTCGCGGTATAAACGTCGCTCGCCGGCGCCGCAAGCTGACCGCCGCGATGATGGCCGAGCGCATCGGAGTGGGCCGCCAGACCTATAGCCGGGTCGAGGGCGGCGACCCCACCGTGGCCATGGGGACGTACCTCATGGCGATGTTCGTTCTCGGCCTCGAGTGGGAAAGCTTCGAACGCAGTGCCGACCCACAGGCCGACGAAATGGGGACTGCCCTGGAGATCGCCGATCTGCCAAAAAAGGTCCGGCCCAAGCGTACCCCCCAGCCCAAGTAGCCCGTGGTCTCCCCCTCCGTACAGCGCCAGCTTGATGTGCTCGTTGGTGACACCCTCGTCGGGCAGATCCGCTACACGCAGGAGGGCCGGCGGGAGCACGCGGCGTTCGAGTACGCCGCCACATGGCTCAGCGATCCGGCACGCTACAAGATCGACCCAACGCTCCCATTGGTCCGAGGACCGCAATTCGCGCCGCGCGCCGTCGCCGGATGGCGCGAGATGGCAGCCTCCCTGGGCTTCACACGGGAGGAGGCCGAGAGCTTCGCCGACGCGTTCGAGCACGAGGAGCGTGCAGCAGCACAGCGCCGCATGGCGTAGCGGGGCCGATCTACGTGCCCGCCCGTTTCGCGAACCGAAGCGTCTTCATCGAGAGGAACATCGGCTGCCGGTAGGGAGCAGTCATCGACGGGAGATGCGGGATCAGTTCAAACCCGAGGCCCTGGTAGAACCGCGTGCTCGCCTCGTCGTGGGAGTCGAGGAAAATGCCGACTGAGCCGATCGCCTCCAGACCGTCGAGGCACCGTCGCAGCGCATCGCCCATCAGGCGTTGGGCCCGCTCCACCGTAGGGTGGTCGTAATTGTTCCGTAACTCGCTCAGCCGTGGCTGTTGCTGTCGCGCACGAGTAGCCCTTCCATCTGGGCGGTGCGCGCGCGCACGAGGGCGCTGAGGCGTTGGAGCACGGGTGTCGCCACGCCGATCTCCCGTTCTACCCCATCGAGTACGTTGTCCAGCTCCCGCGGCAGCGTCGTGGTGACGGACTCGACGGTCGTGCGGACGAGCGACGGGCTAATTCCGAAGTCACGAGCGACGCGGTCGAGATCGCGCGCACTCAACTCGGTGGCGCGCACCGCATGGCCGAACGTCATCGAGAATGTCGGGGTGAGCGCCGGGTAGACGTCGGTGGAAACGACGTCGTAGAACGGGGCCAGCCGTCGCTCACCGTTCGCGTTGGAGAGCAGAGCGAAGTTCTTGCCGTGCGCGTCGCCGTTGCCGAGGCACACATTGGCGACGGTCATGGTGAGTGCGGCCTGAAGGTCGGTGTCCGGCGCCACGCTGTAGCGGCGGATCGATGTAGCGAGATCCCGGAGGGTGGGTCCCCCGTTCGCTTGGTACTTGGCGCTGGGCCGCCGACCAGTGATCTGGCAGAGATCTTCTTGATGGAGGCGCGTGATTGTCGCGTCCGGGCGCACCTCACGGTCGAACCGGGTGATGGCGATCATCCGCGGTTCCGTCGTGCCGTCCGGCCACGTTGTCACGGTGCCCGCGCTCCACGCCTCTGGCACTGTCAGTCCCAGTGTGTTCGCGAGCCGCAGGCACGCGAGCTCGTTGGCCACGAGGCCGTCGTAGCGTCCACTCGAGCGTTTGATGAGATGGGTGCTCGGTGCGCCGTGCAACGGGAGCGCCCATGTGTCGCCGTGGCGACGAAGCACGAGCTTCCGTTGCGCGCCGCTCATGACCTGCTGGCTTTCGAGGAGCGCTTGGGAGAAACGCTCCCCATGACGTTCATCGAAGAGCGCTTCGACCTCGGCGACCGAAAGTTCGCGATAGGAGCGCTCCCCACTGCGGCGCGCCGTGAGGCCAGAGGGACACGGCGCCGGCGCACTCGGCCCCCACGCGGCCGAGCAGGCCGGCCACATCGGAGGCGTCGCGCCCATCGAGCTGGGCGAGTTCGGACCGAGTGTCGGACTCGAGCAGGAGGTTGTCGAAGAACACGAGGGTTGCCGCGTGATCGTACGGCGCGGCTGCCACTGGCATCCGCACGGAGATCGCCTGCGCGCTCAACCGATCGCCGAAGTCCGAGCGGACAATCGCGTCGTCGTACAGAAACCGCACGCTCGCGTTGGACTCCCCGACCGTGCCGGTCGGCACATCGTGGAGCATGACGTCGAGCTTGGGCGACGACGTGTCGTAGCGGTTGGCCGCGCGCCGGACCATCGTCTCAGTATGCTCCCGAAGCGGTTCCGCGGCGCGCCCGGGCCACAAGGCCAAGATCGAACCCGAGGGTCTGGAGCATCCGGAGGGCGGTATCCATGCCGAGCTGCAAACGCTTCCCACGTTCGGTCTCGTTCCACAGGCGTTCGCTCACGCCAGCTAGGGCGGCGGCCTTTGCTTGGGTCAGGTGGCGCGCGCGTCGTTCGGCGCGGAGCACCGCGCCGAACTCTTCGGGGGTCTGAATGATTCGCGGGGTAAGCTCCACGTCGCTTGAGATTACGTAAAGGGAAGGAAGTGGCTGTTGTCGAAGAAGGTTACATAAAGGGAAGAAAGCGTCAAGGGCTGGGGTCGTCAGTGGTCAGTGGTGGGTTGTCAGTCGTCCGCCACTGATCACGCCAAGCCCGTCATGCGACAACTTGCCATCGGAGCCACCATATGGTACTTTAGAGAGTACCTTTTCGCATACCTTTGGTTGGAGTTCCAATGCTGGTAATCGACGCCCCGCGGGCCGCGGTGATCTCGACCACTGAGGTCAAGAAGGATGTTCGAGGCGCCTTCAAGGCGGCTGAGCATTATCGCGTCTACGTCACGAAGGATGGTCAGCCCATTGGCGGCATCATCAGCATGGAGATGATGGGTATTCTCGAGGACGCCCTGGAAAATCTCCAAATCGCTGGAATCGCGACTGATCGCATCGCCGCCGTTCGCGCTGGCGCTGATGCCCTCCTCGACGCGGACGACTTCTTTGCGAAGGCTGACGCCGCCATGGCGGCGCGCGCGAAGAAGTAGCTGCCGATCAGCGTCGCGGATCGTCGTGAAGAAACCACGTCGGTCGCCCGCCGAGCCTTCTTCGGGCAAGGCAGCGCTCGGGCAGAGCGACCAGGGTTCGTATTGGCGCCTCCGGTTCTCACCGCGCATCCTCTCCGAGGATTTGCCGGAGATCGGGCACGCAGCCTTCGAGCGGGCCAAGCAGGCGATACTCAAGAAGCTTCCCAGTGCCCCGCTCGAGTATGGCGCCCCGCTGCATGCGCCCCTGCATGGGCTATACAAGCTCAGCATAGGTCATCTGCGCGTTGCCTACCATATCGAGAACTCAGCTCATGAGGTGTGGGTGCTCTTGATCGGCGACCGCAAGGCCATCTGGAACAGTTACCAAGGCAGCATCCTGGATCGACTGGCTGAGCAGCGACAGCACGCTTCTCGCCGTTGAGACTGGCTCTGCAGCGGCGCGCGGAATCTCGCGATCGGGACAGCGGGTGATGCGGAGATTGAGCACGCTAATATCCGCATAGAGTGCGGCGATTGACTTGGACGTGCGGTGATTGGCGACTATAATCTCCTCAGGAGGTACGGAGATTATGCGCTACATATGGGAACAGCCGGAGTGGCCGAAGCTTCGCTGGGACGAGCTGCGATTGGCTCAACCCTTGGCCGACTTGCGCCACGAGCAGGGGCGGCTACTCGGCCGCATGGAGTCGCTCGGGTTCGCGTTGCGTGAGGAGGCCTTCCTCCGAACTCTTACGCAGGATGTTCTGAAAACGAGCGAAATCGAGGGCGAGAAGCTGGACGCCGCTCAGGTGCGATCATCCCTCGCCCGCCGCCTTGGGATTGATGTTGGCGCGCTCACCCCGGCTGATCGTCACGTCGAAGGCGTCGTGGAAATGATGCTCGACGCCACTCGTAACTTCGCGGATCCGCTGACGGAGGACAGGCTCTTTGGGTGGCACGCCGCACTCTTCCCAACCGGCCGCACCGGCATGAGCAAAATCCGTGTTGGGGCGTGGCGTGATGACTCCGGAGGGCCAATGCAGGTCGTCTCCGGACCCATCGGTCACGAGCGGGTCCACTATTCAGCTCCACCAGCAGAGGGCCTCGACGCCGAAATGGGGCGCTTCCTCGATTGGTTCAACGCGTCGCCGGCGATCGACCCCGTCCTGAAGGCCGCACTCGCACACCTGTGGTTCGTCACGATCCACCCGTTTGACGATGGCAACGGTCGCATTGCCCGCGCGATCGCCGACCTCGCCCTGGCGCGCTCGGAGAACTGCCCCCAGCGCTACTACAGCATGTCGGCCCAGATCCAGGCCGAACGACGCGCCTATTACACCGCCCTCGAGCGGACTCAAAAAGACACCGTCGACGTGACGCGCTGGATGGAGTGGTTTCTCGGATGCTTGCACCGCGCGATCGAAGGCGCCGAGGCCACCCTTTCTGCCGTGCTCTCCAAGGCTCACTTCTGGCAGCGGCACGCTGCCGCCCAACTCAATGGGCGCCAGATCAAGGTGCTCAACCTGCTGCTCGATGGTTTTGAGGGTAAGCTCACCTCATCGAAGTGGGCCAGAATCGGAAAGTGCTCTCAGGACACGGCCATCCGAGATATCGTCGCCCTGGTAGAAATGAACATCCTCAGCAAAGGTCCCGCAGGCGGTCGCAGTACGAGCTACGCAATCACTGCGTGATGTTCTCAGGCGTGTTACCACAGGTGCGCGACTGAGGGATCGCCGCCCACCTGCCCCTCGATCCTCGCAGAAGCTGTCGGGTTAGATGCTGCGAGCAGGGCGCATCGCAAACGCCTTACGGGCGGCCTCACGTTGCGGGTGCTCAAACGCATCGGCGAACTGCGCGAGGTCGATCTCTGACATCCCCAGTGCTCGGCCAACGCTTTGCCATTGCGACACAGCCCTCTCGACCGCCTTCAGGATGTCCTGGGCGCGCGACGGCTGAATCGCGAAGTACTTCGTCGCCGAGAGAAGGGCGTCAATCGTCGCAGCCGGACCTGTGTCCGCCGTAATCCACGTCTTCAGCTCGCGGGCCCTGTCCGGAAACGGGTTTACGTCGAACGCCGGCGACAAACGCCACTTGCCCGACTCCGCGTGCAGGAAGCCGTGATTGTGCAGATGATCGTCCCCGTTGTTGATGAGGATGGAGAACGCTATGCGGCGCCATAGTTCGTCGATGTCATGCTGCGCCTTCGCTCCATGCTGCCGGATGGTGTCCACAATGTCCGTATAGGTGTATTGGTCGGCGCCTTGGGCTTCGACGCCAAGCAGTGTTGCTGCCGACACATACATAAAACGGTTGCCATGCTCGTCCCGATCAAAGCGTCGCACGACGGCCACCGGTACGTCCTCGCTCATGACCAAGCTCGCATGCGCCGCGTCCACCCCCGCTTGGGTCGCCAGATGTAAGGCCAGCACCTCGCCTTTGGTCACGGCCCGCTCGTCGCGCACACTCGGGAACTTGCCGATGGCCAGTCGCCCCGCGTGATCGACGATCGTCGCCTTGGGTCGGAGTCCGCCCAGTGATGTGCCACGACCGCGGAGATAGGCCAAGTCTTCCGCCGTCTCCTGGTGGAGCTCGACCGCGCTGGTGGCGGCAATGAGATGCTGCAATTCAACTTGTGGTGGGACCGACCGCTGCCCAGGTGCTATCGCGCGCTGGAACACTCCCCACTCATCTTGAAAGCGGAGCGCGCCAATGCGGCTCGGGTCGTCTACTCCGAGCAGGAAGTCGAGTGCGCCTTCAATCGGGGGAAGCGGCTGACCAGCCGCCTTGGCGGCAGCGCGACGCTTCGCATGGTCACGCCGGATGACCGTCTTCCCCCACCCGTCGGGCTCCGTGTCCGCAATCGCGGAGTGAAAGATCGAGCCTCCCTCCGACCGCTTGCGATACTGCGCGCCCGCTTGCAGTGGGAGCAACGGATCAATCGCGAAGCGCTGTGGGTCGATGAGCCACGCCGTTTCATACTCAAAGCTCGCGCTCTCGCGCGCGCCCTCCTGGTTGTACCGGAGGACGCCGATGTGCTTGGGCGCTTCACCGAGGTATACGTTGATCGTGCGCTTCATTGTGCAGTCGGCTCCTGCTTGGTGCGCACTCGGGTCGGCAAGCGCTCGGCTTCAAGCAGGAGCGCCTGGTCATCCGAACCAGGATCGGCTAGATCGGCGAACGGTGCCCCCAGTCCCAGGACGAAAAGGACCATGGCATAGATCCCCATGCCCACGGTCGGGTCTCCCCGTTCGACACGGATGTACGTGACCTTGGTGATCCCGACCCGCTCGGCCATCATGGCCATCGTCAACCGGCGTTTCTTCCGGGCGGTCGCCACGTCACGCCCCAACTTCGTGAGCGAACGGCGGACAGCGAGAGGAAGACGGTCGTGCGTGGCTGCTTTCATTGTGTCGTATAGTATATGATACTGTCTGTGCTAGTACGGTTTCATATACTATACCATATGTCGTTTCGCCCGGCAACCAGATGCACTATCAGGCGAACTCGAACGAATCCAGCGTAACGTGAGCGCACTTACGCCCGGTTGAGCGCGGTCCCGCAGTTCCGCGGCGCCTTATCAAAGTCATTTCACGGTGGAATACCGGGCTCTTGGCGGTAATCCACCCGTTGATTTTCCGGGGAAATACCGGTACTATTTGAGTATCATCTCTCAGGAAGCCGCCTTGGCGACCGCACTCCGGCTTGAAGCAACCCTCAACGATCCGGCGGACGTTGAGCAGGTCGAACGACTGCAGGCTGTCCTCAGGACCGGCAATGCCGACCTGATCCGCAACGCGCTGCAGTTGATGGACTGGTGTGTCGGCCAGATCCGCCAAGGACGCCATATCGCCAGCGTGACCGAGGAGGGAGCCGTGCGAGAGCTCGACATGCCGGTCCTCGAACGCGCTCGCTCGACCGACCGTCTCCGCGTCACCGATGCAGCGTACAGCCGCATGATGGAACTCATCGAGAACCCGCCAGAGCCGACCGCCGCTCTGTGTGAGCTTTTCGCTCGACCGAGTCTGGTCACGGCGCGATGATCATTCGCGGCATCGCGGAGGGGGACGGCAAGGGTGGGTTCTCCTGTGGAGAGCCCACCCTTGACGCATTCCTGTCGAAGCGCGCCTACGGGAACGACCGTGCCGAGATTGGGCGCGCGTACGTGATTCTCGACTCGCAGGCTGCTGACCAAGTCCTCGGGTTCTACACGCTGTCCGCCAGCAATGCGACGCCGGAGACGTTGCAACCGGTGCTCGGCGGCAAGCTCCCGAAGTATCCGTTGTCCGTGACTTACATTGGCATGTTCGCCGTCACCAGAGGCCAGCAGGGAAAGGGGATCGGAACGGAGCTGATGGTCGACGCCATGAGGCGGAGCGCTGCTGCGGCAGAAGTCGTCGGATCGACCGGGATCTTCCTTCACTCCCGCGATGCCAAGAGCACCGCGTTTTACGAGAAGATGGGGTTTACGTCGCTCGGCGCGGAAGCGACCAATCGCCCCATGTTCATGCCGATGGGCACAGTTCAACGGGTGATCGAACTTACCGCGCCCCGCGGCGTCCCCAGTTCGCCTCGCTGACATCTCGACCGTCACCACCGTCGCAATCCGCACCCGCTGGCCGAGGCCAACTGGAGCGTCCAAGGATCATATTGCCTCGCGCCGGAGCAGCATCTATGTTGTAGCCATACAAGTTGTAGCGCTACAACAATTGCGACGACGCATCGGATGCGACCATGCCTCGACCAATAAAGCCTGCCGACATCATCGACCGAGATGCCCAGTGGCAGGAACTCAACGAGATCTGGAACCGATCTTCCCCCGATCTCATCTTTGGCGTTGGACGTCGGCGCGCAGGCAAGAGCTGGGTCCTGACTCGATTCGCGAAGTCCGTGGGCGGAATCTATTACCAGGCCACCAACCGCACGGAGACTGAGCAACTTGCGGCGCTCAGCCGTATTATTGGGAGCCATTTTGAGGATGCGGCGCTACTTCGTGGGGTGGCGCTCCCGGATTGGGAGAGCCTCTTCCAATACCTCACAGACCGAGCTGCCGGTGTCCCGCTCCTCCTCATCCTCGACGAGTTCCCATATCTGGCGGCGGCCGCGCCAGCACTACCCTCGATCATTCAATCGGTGTGGGACCACCACTGGCCCGAGACCCGTCTCAAGCTCGTCCTCAACGGGTCGCACATCTCGGCAATGCAGCGTTTGGAGCAGGCGGATCAGCCGCTCTACGGTCGCCGAACCGGACGACTCATCTTCCCGCCATTCACCCACGAATACGTCGGCGCCTTCGTCCCGGGGTACACCGCTCGGGAACGCCTCATCATCTTCAGCATCTTCGGCGGCTTGCCGGGGCACCTCGCCCTCCTCGACCCCGAGCGGGCGCTCGCAGCGAACGTGATGCGACAGATGCTAACCCCGGCCGGACGCCTGTTCGACGAGGCGCAGCACATGCTTGACGCCTTTCGCGGGGGGGGGGACGCGGACATCCATTATTCGATCATCCAGGCCATCGCGAACGGAGAGCGCACGTGGAGCAAGATCACGAGCAGGCTGGGGAAGGGCAGCGGTTCCCTCTCTCGTCCAATGCGTTGGCTCGAAGAGATGCAGGTCGTGGCCCGCATGGTCCCCATCACAGAGACGAGCCCGCAGCACTCCAAACGGACGCTGTATCGAATTAACGATCCGTACGTTGCCTTCTGGCACCGGTTCGTTGCCCCCCTCATCGCCACCGGCGAGATCAGCCTCGTTGCGCCAGAGCAACTGTGGCAGCAGCGCATTGCACCGCGGCTCGACGACTACATGGGTGCCCCCTTCGAGGACATCTGCCGCGCTTGGGTAGGCCGCACCACCAAACTCCCATTCAAGCCCAGCAGGGTCGGGGCCTGGTGGGACGCGGACTCACGGAACGAAATCGACATCGTCGCCGTCGGACTGGACGGAGACATCCTCGTCGGCGAATGCAAATGGGGTAGGGTCGATGATCCCGACCTCGACACCCTTCGCGCTCGCGCAAAACTGCTCCTCACCGATCTGCCGGCCGGTCAACCAGTGCATCGCGTGCACTTCGCCGTCTTCTCCGGCGACGATGCATGGTCGCATGGCGTGGCAGCCGCAATCGCATCCGGTGACGTCCTCGGGTTCGCCAGCGCAGATCTGATTGACTAGTACTGCTTTGTCCGAGGTTCAGTGCTGGCGGCGGTAACGGCGCGAACCGCTGAGACTGGGTCCACCGGGATGGCTCGAACAGTCAGGTCGAGTGCGCTGGAGAACGGTGCTGTAGGCACGGCTCGCATAGTCCTTTCTTCCATGCGCGAACATGGCGTTCGCTACCTGCTCATGGGCGGGCAGGCGTGCATCCTCTACGGCGCCGCGGGGTTTAGCCGCGACACCGAGCGAAGGTTTTCCAGCACCTTGTCAGTCCCAGAGTCGCCCCACCTGGGCGCACGCCGCGATCTCGCCGTCGCGGGTGATGAGCGGCACATCGAGCGCCACCGCCGTGGCGGCGATCAGTCGATCTCCACGCTCGGGAATGGCAAAGAGACTGTGTGCGCTACGCACCACGTCCGCGGTGAGGTCGGCCGGGATGTAGACCTTGCTCCCGAGCAGGTCGTCGAGCCACTCCTCAAATGGGCGCGGGAGCTGTACGCGGCCGAGGTGGACCAACTCGCCCACCTCGGCCAGGACAAACGTCGGCACGTAGACGGCCGCTTCGCGCCGGTCGGTCCGCTCGAAGTGCTCGCGGGCCCGCAGCCCGAGTTTCTGAACGCGCTGCGTCGCATGCCAGAGGAGGCTGTGCGTATCGGTGACTGCCAGCACGCTCCGCTCGCTGCTCCCGGCGCCTAGCGTTTCACGTTCGGGCCGCGTCACAGATCAGCGAAGCGCTCGGCGGCGGCTTGGCGCTCCCGGCTGCGGAGTGCCTCGATCCCCTCCTCGACGTCCCCCCCCACTGACAGCGAACCCGCGAGTCGGAACGTCGGCCCGCCCGACGCCGGACCCAGCAGCGCACGTACCGTCTCCTCGAGCTGGCGCACGTAGTCACGGAACCGCGCATTCACAAGTAACGCACGGCCTTGGAGGCCCTTGTGCTCGACCTCCACCACCTCGGACGGGTCGGCGACGACGGACTCAAGGAGCGGGAAGAAGTCATGCCGAGCCTGGGTCGCTTTCACCGTGACGGTGCGCTCCTGATGCTCCTCGAGTAGCGCGAGCGCGACGGCAACGGGCGAGTGATTTGCGGACGGCATACAGACCTCGTGTACATGTGTACGTACCAATGTACACGTTGTCGCCACAGCTCTCAAGAATCGACGCGCGGAGCCCCCCACTCTTTTTGCGCAGAGCAGGCAATAGTAGGTATACCCATAATGGGTTTACATGAATCCCGGAAAACGATTATCGTTGACACGAGAACCGCATGGAAACTCACGGACCGCTTGGCATTCTGGCAATTGGGCTCGGCCTCGTGCTCTGCGCCGCGGGTCTGGCGTGGCTCACGATCCTGCTTCTCTTCCTGATCGGGCCAATGATCGCTCGGCCCATGCAGGCCATCAGCCAGCGTATCGGCCGCCGAGCGAAGCCGCGCATTGTGGCGACGGTCGGCGCTGGTGCCGCGCTCGCCAGTGTGCTCGCCGTCACGCGCTACGTGCAGCACCAGTCGCTTACCGCGACGGAGCGCTCGATCGTGGAGCCGCCTGCGGCCTTCTCCATTCCCGGTAACGTCGAGCTGGCTCCCCAGGTTCGCGCGGCCGTTCTTCGGGGTCGTGCCATTGCCGACGCAACGCGCGATAGCTTGCCCGGCTACACGGGCAATACGCTCCGCTGCTCCAGTTGTCATCTCGACGGCGGCACGCGGACGGGCGCCATCCCCTGGCTGGGGGTCTACGCGCGCTTTCCGCAGTATCGCCCGCGTGAGGGCAAGATTCTGACGATGGCGGATCGTGTGAACGGCTGCCTTCGTCGCAGCATGAACGGTCGCGCGCTCCCGGATACCAGCCGCGAGATGCGCGACCTGGTCGCGTACATGGCCTACCTCTCACGCCCCTCGCCGCTGGTCCGCAACGACGGCACCCAGGCGCTGAAGGTAAATGCCCCAGCAACCCCGCCGGATACCGCGCGTGGCCGAGCGGTATTTGCGCTCAATTGTGCGGCCTGCCATGGCGCGAATGGCGAGGGAACGACGATCGCGACGCCGCTCTGGGGAGGGCAATCGTTCAATATTGGCGCAGGCATGGCGCGAGTGCGCACGGCAGCAGCGTTCATCCAGGCCAGCATGCCATTCAACCGGCCGGGCACGCTCGCCCCCGGCGAGGCGTTCGACGTGGCGGCTTTTATCGTGTCGAAGCCACGGCCTGATTTTGTCGGGAAGGAGCTGGATTGGCCGAAAGGGGATGCTCCGCCCGATGCGGCGTACCGTACAGCTAGGCGTGAAATTATTGCCGAGAGCGGGTGCTGATCGCGGACCGGCGGGGATTGGAGCTCCGGGTATCGACCGGCTGGATGTCGCTGGCTGCTCCGTAGCGGTCGGCCCACCGGTCGGCGAGTTTCGAGTTGCCAGTTGTGAGTTATGCGTTGCGCGTTGTTAAAAACTCACAACTCACAACTCACAACTGGACACCCGAACCTCGCCGACCGGCGATAGTGGCCTGCATGCCAGGCGCCCTGGTGCGCATGCCCCGTACACTCACAACTCACAACTCACAACTCACAACTCACCACTGGTCACTGACCACTGGTCACAGTCCCCCCCCGGCGCTTGGGCGCGGCTGGTGCCTGCCAAACTGGGATCGCGCGTCGCATGAACGCGTCGAACATGGGTACAGTAAAGGCGGTGTTGCCGTGTGACGGGCTCCAAATCATACCCCTTTTTATGAGGCCGCTCCGCAGCGGACCGAGGTTCTCCACCGCCGCCCCGAGCTTCTCAGCGATCGCCCCGGACCGGTGGGGGCCTGGGCCGAGGTCCGCCATCGCCCGCAGATAATCCTGTTCGCGCGGAGTGAGCCTATCGAACCGGACTCGGAAGAAATTCTTGTCCAAGGCGTCGGTCGCAGACCTGCTGGCCATTTCGACATCCGCCGCGGTGATCGGCGATCGTGGCGCAGTGTTCCAGGCGTGCTTACCCCATTCCTGCAGAAAGTACGGATAGCCTTGGGTCACCTCGACGATCCCGTGCAGTGCTCCAGCGTCAATGTCCGCCCCTTCAGAGCGGACGGGTTCCCGTACCGCACGCTCTGCCGCCGAAGGAACGAGAGGGCCGATTTCCGGATAGTCGAACAGCCGTTCGGCGTAAGACTTCGCCTCTCCGGCGAGAGCGGCTACCTGCGGAAGCCCGGCGCCAAAGAGGACGAGAGGTAAGCCCTTTTGCGCGACGCGATGCAGCGCAACGATCAGTGCACGGAGGTCCTCCTCCGACAGGTATTGGACCTCATCGACGAAGACGGCGACGCTTGTGTCCGCGGCTTTCGCCGCTTGCGCTGTCGCGATCAGTAACTCAGGAAGATCAAACTCGATGTTGCCGCTGTCGGCGGTTTGCGGCTCGGCGACGCCGAACCCGACCTCGCCGATGGAAACCTTGAACACGCTTGCAAACCCTCTCAGCGCGCCCATGGCGCGGGCGGCATAGTCTTTCGCCCGTTCGACGCGGCTGAGTCGGAGGAGGACGCTTTTCAGTGCCGGCGCGAGATACTCGGCCAGCTTCTGCCCCTCCGGTGCTTCGAATTGGACGACGAGATGGCCCGTCTCTTCAGCGATGGTGGCGATCCGGTTCAACAAGACCGTCTTTCCGACGCCGCGAAGGCCGAGGAGCAGCTGACTCTTTTCCGGTCGTCCTGCGCGGATACGGTGAAGAGCGATCGTCGCGGCGTTGACGATTTCGTCACGACCAGCGAGCTCGGGCGGAGGGGCGCCGGCTCCGGGTGAGAACGGGTTGTTTAGCGGATTCATGCTGAGTCAGCGATTTGAGGTATCTTACCCGATCTTATCGATCTATTGTGAAATTATATGCCTATCGCCGACCAGCGCAAGCCGGATTGGGCGCTCCGAGTGTTGGCCGATTGGGGGGCGGGGAATCGCGAGGCGGGGATTGGACTCCGGGTGTTGACCGGCTGGATGTCGCTGGCTGCTCCGTAGCGGTCGGCCCACCGGCGCAGCCGATCGTGAGGCCGTGGATTGAGCTCCGGGTGTTGACCGGCTGGATGTCGCTGGCTGCTCCGTAGCGGTCGGCCCACCGGTCGGCGAGTTTCGAGTTGCCAGTTGTGAGTTATGCGTTGCGCGTTGTTAAAAACTCACAACTCACAACTCACAACTGGACACCCGAACCTCGCCGACCGGCGATAGTGGCCCGCGAAGCCAGGCGCCCTGGTGCGCATGACCCGTATACTCACAACTGACAACTGACAACTCACAACGGATTACCTCACCCGCCGTCCCGCCGTCCCGCCGTCCCGCCGTCCCGCCTCCCCCCCCCCCTCCCCCCCCCCCCCCCCGTCATCCGAAGATGAGTCGACTGACCCCGGAGAGCACGTACTGAATTGGCTCCGCTCCGGACCGCGGGAGTAGCACCACGTACCCCTGCCGGACGAGCGCGGCCACCGCGTTCGACACGCCCGGCTGCGAGAGCTTCCAGAGCCCGCGAAGGGATTTTTGAGTTTGTACGCCCCCCGCCCCCGCCCCCACCCCCGCCCCCGGTGCCTGCGTGCCCCACGCGGTGAGTTGCGTGACTCGTACCGGCTCGACGTGCTGAGAAAGCTCGGCAGTGTACCGCGCCTGCAACGTTCCGCGAATTTCGGCACCGGTCACTGGGCGAACCACCGTGCCGCCGTTCCGGTCCAGTAGGCCGAGTAGTGGTTCGACGCCGTCCTCGAGAGCTTTGAGCAATCCGCGCAGGTCGCCACGGAAAAGCTCGTGGAGGAGGTTCACGGCCTCGGGTTCAACAGGCGCGGAAATGGGATCGTGCGGGTTCAACTGCAGGTACGCGTAGCGCGCCGCAAGCATCGCATGCACCTCGGCGATGTCCAGCGGTTCAAGCCGAAGAATGCTGACCGTGTTCCGCACCTGCTGGTGCGTATTGACGACCGTCGTCACAGCATCCGTCGTCCCGACCAGCACGAAATGAAGGCCATTCTGTAGCAAGAGCGGATCACGCAAGTCGCGCAGCAGATTCGCGGCATGTTGGGCATCCGACTCCGTGAGATTCTCCATGTTGTTCAGGTGCAACAGCACGCCGCGCGCGTCGCTCGCTTGGACGAACCGCGACAGGTCACGCACCACCCGGGGGCCGTCGATCATCATGTCGCCGGGATGGAGCACCGTTGACCCTGTCGTGAGCGTCGCCCCCACCCCCATGACCGAGACGCCACCACCTCCGGTCCCGAGGCGTGTCGCGCGGACCAGCACCTGCGCGTCGCGGAGGGTTGGATCGTCGATCGCATGAGGCCGATTGGCGACGACCGTGTCATAAAGAGCACCCAACACTCGGCCGAATACCGTACTGACCGTGTCGTTACCCAGGATGGGCACGAGGGCATCCGTCGTGAGGTACCCATCGGCCAGCGCGAGCGCCTTCAGCTCTTTCACGAGCGTGGTCTTGCCGACGCCAGGCGCCCCCGCCACCGCCTGGCGGGTTGAGTTGCCGCCGGCGCTTCGGATGTTCGCTTGGAGGCGATGCAGTTCGGTCTGCCGACCGACGAACAGACTCAGCGGTCGTGGTGTGTTTTCGCCAGCCTCGAGCGCTTCCTGAAAGTACGGCGAGCCGGTGAGGTTGTAGACGTTCCAGGGGGTGGGCAGGGAACGCAACATCGTCATGAGCGGGTTTCCCAGATGGATATTCGTGCTGCGCTCGAAGGCGCTAATACCGTATAGATATTAGTGTGTTGGCTAATACTATCTAGGTATTAGTTGTATGTCAAAGGCGACGAATACGCCCGGACTACGCACAATTTCGCAGCGAGTCGTAGCGGAGCGGAACGCAAAGGCACAGCGCTGCTGGCGTCTCAGCCGTGAAATCTTTGCGCGCGGTTTGAATTATGTGCGCTATACGCTCAGTATTTGAAAAACACGCGCAAAAGATGAGGCGACGCGCGCGGGCCGGATTGCATGAGGACGATTGCGGCGCGGCCCGACCGCTCAACCCGCAACGACGGCAGACCAGTGCTGTCAGCACAAACCCGACAAACGATGCGGGAGTTTCCTGACAGCGCACTGACTCGCGGCGACAGACACTAATCCGTCCTTTCTCTCTACACCCTGGCATCAAACGGCGGAGTTCGTCTAGTGAAACAGTCCACGCGAGTCGCCCTAGCCGCCGGGGCCTTTGCGTCCCTTGGGCTCATGGGCTGCAGTTCGGCTACGAGCTCTCCCTCAAGCTCCGGTAGTGGGCCTCTTCCAACGGCAACCACTGGGTGGGCAACGATCATTTCTAGTGCCGGCAACATCATCCTTCCGAGCGCGTATTCGGGAGGTCTTACCGACGGTGCCACTGCCGGTCCGAGCAGCTTGTTCTTTCTGGATAGCCAGCACGCATTCACCGCTGGGCACCTCGGCGAAATTCTCATGACGCCAGACGGAGGCGAGTCCTCAGTGGGGGTTGGTTCTCCCACCAGCGGTGATCTGTACGCAATCGCGGCGCTCTCCCCAACCGAGATCTGGGTTGCTGGAAAGGACGTCAGCGGGGCTTCGGTTTGGAAAAGCACGACGGGCGGGGCGACGTGGACGAAAGAGGTCAACACGGCTGCCTTTTTTGGCGGCATGGCGTATCTGGACCGCGTCCAGGGGTTTGTGATCACGCCGTCGCGCCAGGTTGCGGCCGTCGGAGGGTTGACCAACAACAGCGCGTTCGTCCTCGGGCGTGATTCCCTGGGACCTGGCACACACTCCTCACAACCAGTGCGTCGGACCGCTTTTATGGAATTGATGCCGTATCGTCCAATCCAAACAACCTGATCGTCGTAGGCGATGGCGGAGTCATTCGAACGACAACGAACATGGGTTCGACCTGGGCCAGCCCGGCCAGCGGGACCACCAGCAACCTGTTCAAGGTCAAGTGCCTCGGCACTACCTGCTACGCCGCCGGGAGTTCTGGAACGGTTCTCAAGACGAGCAATGGAGGAACCAGTTGGACCAGCTTGCCCACCGGAAGCAGCGCCACATTTGCATCGGTGGCGATCTCACCATCCGGCAGCGGTGTGTGGATAGGCGGTAATATCGGAACCGGCTCAATTATTATGTATTCCGCGAACGGCGGAACCAGCTGGACCACGCAGGCTACTGGGGCTGGCGCCACCTGCATCGTGCAAGACATCGTGATGCTGTCTGACTTGGTCGGCTGGGCGGCATGTGCCAACACCGCGAGCAACACTGGGGCGCTACTGTACACGAATTCAGGGGGTCGCTAAGCTGGCGACCCCGCCCGCCTGCGCCATGTCGCCTCAGCATTTTCAATTTCAGGCTCTTTCGAGGCGCGAGGAGCGCGATGGCGTCGGTCGCCTCCGTGACCTCGTCCCGTGTCTCGTGTCTCGTTACGGACCAAGCAGTGCGGCCGGTACCACGGCGACGCCGTCGGTGCGACGATAGACGGTGGTGCCGGTGGCCCCACGATCGCGTCGAGCAGGTCGTTGACGCGTTCGAGCATGAGGAGCGTGCAGCAGCACAGCGCCGCATGGCGTAGCGACGCCGCGTTACCGAGTCGCGCCGTAAGCCAGCTCCCGACGAAAGCGTTCAAAAGCTGCGGCTACTCGAGATCAGGGAACTGCTGGACGTGGTCGCGAAGCCAAGTCGCGAGCTCTTCTTCGGTACAATGGTTCGCGGCGACATCGAGCACGAGCGGAACGACTTCAGGTTCCGAGGCGACGATCTCCCAGCCGTTCAGACCGAGGAACGTATACGTGGCGACGAACGCGATGCGCTTGTTCCCATCGCTGTATCCGTGATTCGTCGCAAGCCCGTACCAATACGCAGCCGCGAGATCGAAGAGATCTGAGTCCGGTTCGTATGCCCACCGGTTCCGTGGGCGTGCGAGCGCAGACTCCCACGCATTCTCGTCCTTGATGCCGCGAAGCCCGCCATGCTTCTCCAACTGGTCGAAGTGCATGGCATCGACGATCGTCCTATTCAGCCACGTCGGTTCATCCACGAAGCCGCGTCACTTCGCGAGTTCGTGAAGGGCGTTCCGGAACGTGTGAGCCCCCCGCTCGTACACGCGCATGGCCTGCTCGAACGTCGGGTCATAGGCGGTCAACAGGACCCCGCGGTCCGTCTCAATCACGAACCCTTCTTCGCCAGCCGTCATGTGGTAGCGATCGGCCATGTCCTTCGGGATGGTGACCGTGACCGATCCGCCGGCGCGGCGCATCGCAATCTTCTTGACCATAGGGCCGCCCAGTTGAGGTCGATAGGCTCTGATGTAGCACAGAAGTCCTACACCACTATGCTATTTTTGTGCTACAGGGTCAAGGGTAGCGCGATAAAACTCACGACCAGCGATTGAATTCGCAGGCCGGCCAGGCGACGAGACACGAGACACGAGACACGAGACACGAGAACAACATCACAACGCACAACTCACAACTGGAAACTCGAAACTCGCCGACCGGTGGGCCGACCGGTACCGAGCAGCCAGCGACATCCAGCCGGTCGCGGGCCCGGAGCCCACCACGCCGCACGGGCCGGCGGTAGTGGCCCGCAGGCCCGCAAAGCCCGCACCCCCCGCGACTGCGTCAGCTCGACAGCAACCCTTTCGCCGCCTCCACCACCTTCTGCACCGTCAACCCCAACTCCTCATAAATCCTCTCGTACGGCGCCGACGCCCCGTACCGCGACAAGCCAAGCACCACCCCCCCCCCGTTCGACCCCATCCAGCGGTACCACGACATCGGATGCCCCGCCTCGATTGCCACGCGCGGCACGCCCGGCGTCAGCACCGCATCCTGGTACGCCACTGGCTGCGCCGCGAACAGCTCCATCGACGCCATGCTCACCACGCGCGTCGCCACCCCACTTTCGGCGAGCTGCTCGTGCGCCTTGAGCACCAACGCCACCTCGGACCCTGACGACATCAGGATCACCTGCGGCGCTCTCCCAGCCGGCGGGTCTGCCAGCACGTAGCCGCCATGCGCGAGCCCCGTCGCCGGCGCGTAAGTCTGGCGGTCGATGTACCCCAGCTTCTGTCGCGTCAGCACCAGCGCGATCGGTCCGCCCTCGTGGTTCACCGCCACCTGCCAGGCGACGGACGCCTCGGTCGCATCTGCCGGGCGGATCACCGTGAGATTGGGGATTGCCCGCAGCGCCGAGAGCTGCTCGATGGGCTGGTGCGTCGGCCCGTCCTCGCCCAGTCCAATGGAGTCGTGGGTGAAGACGTAGATCACCTGCTGCTTCATGACCGCCGCCAGGCGAATGGCCGGCCGCATGTAGTCGGAGAAGATCAGGAACGTGCCGCCGTACGGCAGAATGCCCTTGTGCAGCGCCATGCCGTTCATGATCGACCCCATGCCATGCTCGCGGATGCCAAAGTGCACGTACCGCGCGGCGTAATCGGCGGTGGAGAAATTCTTCCAGGTCTTGACCGACGTGTTGTTCGACGGCGTGAGGTCGGCCGATCCGCCGACGAGCTCCGGCAGTGATTCCGCCGTCGCGTTGAGCACCGCGCCGAACGCCGCGCGGCTCGCCAGGTTGCCGTTCTCCTTGGTGAAGTTCGGCGCCTTCGCTGCCCAGTCGGCGGCGCGCTTGCCGGCCAGCCGGCGGTCGAGCTCCTTGGCGTCGTCTGGGAACCCCTGTGCGTATGCCGACCAGCGCTCGTTCCACTTGGCGTGCTCAGTTGCCCCCTTGTCCTTGGCCTTGCGCCAGTGGGCCAGCGACTCCTCCGGCACAAAGAACGGCTCCGTGCTCGGCCAGCCCAGGTTCTTCTTGGTGGCCAGCACATTCGCTGCACCCAGCGGCTCGCCATGTGCCTGGGCGGTATCCTGCCGCGGGCTGCCGAAGCCGATGTGGGTCTTGGTGACGATGAGCGTCGGTCGCTCTGTGTCCGCCTGCGCCTCGGCGACCGCGCCCTCGATCTGCTGGAGATCGTTCACGTCGCTGATGTGCAGCACCTGCCAGCCGTAGGCCTCGAAGCGCGCGGACGTGTCGTCGGTGAAGGTGAGATCGGTGGAGCCGTCGATCGTGATCTTGTTGTCGTCGTAGAAGCCGATCAGCTTCCCGAGCTTGTAGTGTCCCGCAAAGCTCGCCGCTTCGTGCGAGATGCCCTCCATCAGATCGCCGTCACTACAGATGAAATACGTGTAGTGATCGACGATCTCATGCCCTGGCTTGTTGAACGTGGCCGCCAGATGCGCTTCGGCCACCGCCATTCCCACCGCGTTCCCTACGCCCTGGCCGAGGGGGCCGGTCGTCGTCTCCACACCGGGCGTGTAGCCGTACTCCGGGTGGCCCGGCGTGCGGCTCTCCCACTGCCGGAACTGCTTGATGTCGTCGAGCGAGAGATCGTAGCCGCTCAGGTACAGGCAGGAGTACAGCAACATTGACGCGTGACCGCACGACAGAATGAATCGGTCGCGATCGGGCCAGCTCGGATCCGCGGGATCGTGCCGCATCACGCGCGTGTAGAGCACGTAGCCAATGGGCGCGAGGGCCATTGGCGTGCCCGGGTGCCCCGACTCTGCCTTCTGGACGGCGTCCATGGCGAGAGTGCGGACCGTATTTATGCAGAGCTGATCGATATCTGGGGTCGGGTTCGGCATTGCTGTTCCAGGCGGGAAAACATTGATTCTCGGCCATATGAACTTAGCCAAAATCAACAAGCCGGCATGGTACGGCGCGCTGCTTGGCGCGCTCGCGGGCTTCCTGCTCCTGGAGCTGGGGCTGGACGGGCTACTCGGCTTCCCGTCCGGTGACACGGTCGTCTTCTGGTTCGCCGTCGCCGGCTTTGCCGCGGGCCTCCGTAAGAGACCAGGGTGGGTGGCCGGCGCTCGATGGGCTGCTCCTCGTGGCCTATCTGGTGATCGCGGAGACGCCATTGGCCCATGGGCTCTCGGCGAGCTGGGTTCGTCGCGATCCAATGCCTGCCTCGGTAGACGCCGTGATGGTGTTGTCCAGCGGAATCACGAACGACACCACAATCACCGGCAACGGGTTGGACCGTCTGCTGTCCGGAATCGAGCTACTCCAGAAAGGCGCGTCCCGGCGTCTCGTGACCAGTCGCATATTTGTGCAGCGTGACCACGGCGGGACGAGTGATGTGGATCAGCAGCGCATCATCACCATGACAAATCTTTCGGTGCAGTGGGACATCGTGCCCAACGTCCACTCGACGCGTGACGAAGCGGTGGGGGCGGCTCGGTTGTTGTTGCCCGCTGGGGCACGATCGATTGTCGTGGTGACGTCACCCATGCACACTCGGCGCGCGTGTGCGGTGTTCGAGGGGGTTGGCTTCAAGGTGGCGTGCCAGCCGGCGCGGGAGCGGGACTACGTCACGATCAATCCGCGTGGGCCGGACGATCGGCTGGAGGCGTTCCGGGAGTACGTGTACGAGCGATTGGGGATGGTGAAGTACCGGTGGAAGGGGTGGATCTGAGACACGGGACACGAGCACGGACACGGGACAACGGGACACGGGACAACGACTTCGGGTTTTCGAGCATGCGTGCCTTCTCGCACCGGTCGGCGCAGCGGGGATTGGACTCTGGGTGTTGACCGGCTGGATGTCGCTGGCTGCTCCGTAGCTGTCGGCCCACCGGTCGGCGAGTTTCGAGTTGCCAGTTGTGAGTGATGCGTTATGCGTTTTTAGCAACTCACAACTCACAACTCACAACTGGACACCCGAAACTCGCCGACCGGCGATAGTGGCCTGCGAGCCAGGCGCCCTGGTGCACATGACCTGTACACTGACAACTGACAACTGACAACTGACAACTGACAACTCATCACTGATCACCCGCGATATCTGTCATCCTGAGCGAAAGCGAGGGATCTCTGTGACCGGGGTCATCAGCTTTTCAACGCGGCGTCTATGTCGGCGACCAGCCGCTGCAAGCGCGAGACGACCGCGGCGCCAACTTGCTCCGGGCTTCCCTGAGCCCGATTCTCCTCGAGCAGTTGCTCGACGGCGTCTGAGACGGGCGGTATGCCGACGCGAAGGCCAGTGATGAAACTCCTCCAGGTGGCGTACCTGTTGACGTGCCTACGAGCGATTTCGGGAAAAGCGTGCACAATCTCATCGCGCAATCCTGGATGTCGAACGAGCTCGCAGATGTACACGAGATCTTTGGCGATCTTCGCTCGATCGTCTCGGCGTTGCGCCGCCAGCCCTTTCTGGAAGACGTACGCCGCTGGCACGGGAACACGTATAGAGACAGACGGATCGAGCGTGCGGTGCGTCTCCGTTCCGACCTCCAGCCACTTTGTGTTGTCCGACAGGATGTCGAGATCCGGGTAACCGTGTACCACGAGGCCCGGTTGGCCGTCGATCGCTATGGCGACATCCGGTCGGTCTGCGCGGGCAAGGATGTCGAGATCGATGACGCCGCCGCCGACGGGATGGACGAGATTCGCCAATACAGTTTCGTCATACCAATTGGACTTGTCAAAATGAAACCCGACGCCCAACGCTAACTCGACCAGAGTGGGTCGGTCGGCCAATGAAGGTCCCCCATTTTTGTAGACACCCAATTAACCCTGCTACGTTCAGGGTGGAGGTGTCGAATGAGGGCAAAACGAACCAAGCAGCAGCCACAACAGGTCGGGAGTCAACCGCCGCAATCCCGTCGGCAGTTCACCCAAGACTTCAAGCTTGAGGCCGTGCGCCTCGCTGCCGTCGGCGATCGGCGGGTGAGTGCAGTCGCGCGCGATTTGGGCATTCGTCCCGAAATGCTCCGCCAGTGGACGCGCCAGGTGGAAGCGCGGGCGGGCCACCGGCCGGCCGACATCTTCCCGGGAAACGGAAAGTTGACGAGCCAGGACGAGGAGATTCGCCAGTTGCGGCGCGAGAACGCGGTGTTGCGCGAGGAGCGTGACATCTTGGGAAAAGCGACGGCCTTCTTCGCCAAGAGCGGGCGATGAGATTCGCGTTCATCGCGGTCCACACGCCCGAGTTCCACGTGACGACCATGTGTCGCGTGTTGCAGGTGAAGAAGGCCAGCTACTATGCATGGGTCAGCCGGCCACCGAGTCGGCACGCCGAGGACGACGCCCAGCTCGCCGAGGCGATCACGGTCATTCATGCCAAGAGCCGCCAGCGGTATGGCAGTCCGCGCGTGCACGCCGAGCTCAAAGCACAGGGGCAGCGCACGGCGCGAAGCGGGTCGCGCGCCTCATGCAGGAGGAAGGGCTCCGCGCCAAGACGCCGCGGCGCTTCCGCGGGACGACGGATTCCAGGCATGCACATCCGATCGCGCCCAACGTGCTCGATCGGCAGTTCGCCGTGGCGGACGGGGCCGCGCTCGATCGCGTGTGGGTCGGCGACATTACGTATCTGTCGACGCGCGAAGGCTGGCTGTACTTGGCGATCGTGCTCGATCTCGCGTCGCGCCGAGTGATCGGGTGGGCGATGCGGCACACCTTGGAGGGCGCGCTCACCCGGGACGCGCTGCTGATGGCGTTGGCGGGGCGTCAGCCCAAGCCGGGCACGCTGTACCATTCCGACCGGGGGAGTCAATACGCGGCTGGCGACTATCAGGATATCCTCACGGCTCACGCGATGACCTGCAGCATGAGTCGGGTGGGGAACTGCTGGGATAATGCGGTCGCGGAAAGCTTCTTTGCGACGCTCAAGCGCGAGCTGGCGGATGACGCCGATTGGGCGACACGCGACGAGGCAAGGACGGCGGTGTTCGAGTACATCGAGGTGTGGTATAATCAACAACGGCGGCACTCGAGCCTGGGCTACCTGAGTCCCGCCGCGTTTGAGCTGCGGCAGACACGCATGAGAGAACCCGCAATAGCAGCGTAAACCTCGTGTCTACGAAATCGGGGGAGGCCCACGAAAGAAGCTTAGGCGGGATCGTGATATCGATGTCGTCCGTGTGGACCGGCCACTGTGCTCGAACGCCTCTTCCTCCGCGATTCGCGTCAGCGAGATAGCGTGCGTGTACCCAACCGCCGACCAAAACAATTTCTGAGGCGTACGGGTTCAAGGCACGGATGAGCTTCGCAAAGACTCCAGTTGCGTCGTCGTCGGCGCTCATTGCTCGATTTCTCGCGTTAGCCGTTGCCGATCGGCGGGCGAGAGGTCGAGATGGTCGCCGAGAGCTGTGCGTACGAGCATCGAGGCTGCTTCTTGGCCGCGTATCGGGTAGTGCACCAAATCGAGAAACAGCTGCGGAAGCGAAACGACCGGCAGGCCACTGATAGACTTGACCTGGTAGAACGCGGAGTGCTCGTAGAACGGAGTGACGACCTGGAAACCGCCGCCAGCTGTTGTCGGCTGCGCTTGCAAGTCTGTCGCAAGCCATTCGAGCAGTCGTTTATGCGCGGGACGCTCGGCATACAGCGCTACAACGTCACTGCGAACGTGTGGTGAGACAAGTTGAGCCGCCGAGTGTAGCGTCAGGGCGGCCTGGCCGGACTCGGAACTGGGTTTGTCAGCCTGATGAAGCCGGAACTTTCGGAGGATCTCCTCCGCAGAGTATGGCACCTCGAAGCGTTGAACGGGGTTTCGTCGCCAGGTGTAGACGCGTGACCAGTCCTGGAGGAGGCGGACCGCATCAGCGAGTTGAAGTTCGCGGGCGGACTTGGCGGCGTACCCTCGGCGGCAGAGCTCGTTGGAAACGATCGAGACCCAGCCAGCGCTGACGCCGGTGAGCTTTGCGAGGTCGATGACTTTGAATGACTCTCGCGGGTACTCCAGTAAGGTGCGCGCGACGAGACTCGTGCGATCCGAGAACGGATCAACGGGAGTCACGGGGGATGAGTCCATGGACGCCGCCGCCCGATCGGTCGAGTCTCGCAGACGTTCTATGTCAACAAGCAACCCTGGCGCACGCAAGTACAGGATGCTGCGCAGATCTGCGTGGCTAATACCGGATTCGCGTAGTGCCGCATGATGCCGCTTGAGTAGGCGTGGTACGGCGAGGCACAGCACGCCGCTCGTGTCCGCTTTTGAGAGCCGGATAGCGCGGGCCTCTAAGTGGTGCAAGTCGAGGGCGGATGGCGCGCGGGATTGCCAATCGATGTATAGGCGCCAGACTCGATCATCGAGGTGCAAGGAAATGACTTCGTCAAACTCGTCTCGATCCGTCTCGCGGGATGCGCCCAACTCGCGCGTAACCGATAGACCGAGTTCGTCACGCCAGAAACCCAGCAGGGCAGCCGTCAGTTGATCGTGGTTCTCCGGGGCTCGTCGGCGAGGGTTCATTTATCAAATCCAGTAGTTTTAGTTTCTAACTAAAACTACAATTCCTACTAAAACATCGCAAGTTCTTACTTCAGTTCAATTTAACTTTGCCTAGTCCAAGGCGCACACCTGCATGTAGGAACTACTGAATAATTACCAATTGCCGGAGTTTTAGCTGTTACCTAGCACGTCAGCTTCTACCCAGGTTTGCCGTCATCACTTCCCTCCCGCGCGGCGCCAAGCTACTACTCGTGTCCCGTACCCCTCTCTCCGGTCAGCAAATGCGTACCCCCCGGCTCGGCATCGCGCTCGTCTCATTGGCGCTGATGGCATCAACGGCTGCCGCACAGCCGTCCGCAGCACAGTTCACGCAGCTGCTCGAGGCGCATTTGCAGAAGCTCAAGCCAGCCGGAACAACCGTGCGCACGGTGCTCTTTCAGGACGTGCAGCCGGGGAAACCGAATGGCGGATATTATCCATTCCAGGTCACGGCAATCATCCACGATTACGGCCCGGGTTACCCCAGTAATCATTACTACGGGCAGACCTGCGTCGGCAAAATGGACAAGTGGAAGTTCGACGCATTAAAGGATGACTTCGGCAAGTGGATCGTCCAAGGTCGCATGACGGTCAGCGATGCCGTCTGCAAGAACAACCCTTCCGAAGGCGTGAGCTCCATGCCAGTGGCTGGCCTGGCCGGTGAGGCGGCACCGCGAGCAGCGCCCGTCGGCGCTCAGCCCACGACGCCTGCTGTGAAGGAGCAGGGAAGTCTCTACATCGGCGAATACGCGTGCTACGGCGTGCACACCAAGCTGATGGCAGGAATGGGCTTTCGCCTCAAGACCGGGGGAACGTACGACGACCTCGATGGCAAGCGCGGCGGCGCGTACATCTATGACGCCGCCGCGGCCACGATCACCTTTCGCGGTGGGTTTCTGGGTGGTCAGGCGGGGAAGCACGTGCGCATGAAGGGATTCGACCTTTCGGCTACGGTGAATTGCGAGCCTTGGCGATAGGTGTGCTCACGTCCCGTAACCCCGCCCCCGCCCCCGCCCCCGCTGCCGCGATGACGTCGACGACTAAACGGACAAAATGACCAATTTTGGCCCCCGGCAAAAATTGCCTCTTGCGCCGACCCCCCAAATTCGGAACTAATATATAGGGGCATGAACTCGCCAACTACGGATCGAGCTTGTCATTCTGAGCCACCCGTTGTCATTCTGAGCCACCCGTTGTCATCCTGAGCAAAGCGAAGGATCTCTTTCAAGTCGAAGAGATCCTTTGTCGTTTCATGCCTCACGGATGACCGCGATCCGTGCCCGTCGTCGTCGCTCGATGTACCCACTCGCCGGCGCCGTCAGCCGAGCACGCGACCTCGTCAGCCGAACGCCGAACCACGACGTCGCTGCACGCAACCCCGACCATCGGGTCCAATACACCGTCATCCGAACGCGTGACTGCGACGACCGCGCGCCACACGGCGACATCGCGACACGTCACACCGTTCGATAGACGCCCGATCGCGACGATCAGACGTTGAACCGCGACAGTCAGTTGCGGCACCTCGATCGCCACGCACGCCACGCCGACCGCCAATCGTCCGACCCCGACAAGCGATCGTCCGACTCCAACATTCGAGCGCCGAAGGCCGACCAACGAACGCGTGACCGCGACTGGTGAACGCGGCGCTCCGACACGCTGACGCTTCATCCCGACCGGATGGCATGTCTCGCCGTCAAGCAGGCGCGTGACCGCGACACCCGGACGCGTGACCGCGACAGACCAACACGTGGCTCCGACAGGCACGTGCGTCATCCCTACTGAAAATCCCAAGTACCGCCCGTTCATTGCCGGCCGACGTGAGGACGCGCACGCCGGCCGCACATTCATGCGCGTCCAACCACTCTATTTCATAGAGGCAGTATGCAAATCAGACAGGGCAACACCATCAAGTCCCTCCGCGCCGTCGACGACTTCATCGACGCGAACGCGGACAAGCTTCCCGTCGCCGCGGTGGCGGGGTCGCGCGGAAAGCTCAAAGCGAGGCTTGTCCAGCTCGAGGGACACGCGGGAACGCAGGCCGGCGGAACCCAGGCTGCGCGCGGCCTCACCGCCAAGCAATACGCGTTGCGCAAGACGCTGCTGCAGGACCACATGTCGCCGATCAGTCGCATTGCCGCGGCTGACCTGCCGCACACGCCCGAGCTGTCTGCGCTCAAGATGCCGCGCACGAACGCGACGGCGGAACAGTTGAACAGTATGGCCATCGGCATGGCCGACGTGGCGGCACAGCACGCGCCGGTGTTCATCGAAGCGGGGTTGACGACAGACTTCGCCGACCGCCTTCGGCAGGCCGCGGCCGACATGATCGCGTCTATCGACCAGCGTTCGGCCACCCGCGGCGCTAAAGGGGGTGCGACCAAGAGTCTCCGATCGCAGCTCGTCGCCGCTCGACGCACCGTCCTCGTGCTCGACGCGCTGGTCAAGGTCGACCTGAAGGACAACGAGGACCTGCTCAACGAGTGGAACATCGTAAAGAAGCCGCCGACGACGACGGTGAGACCAAACGTGCCTGACACACCGGCTCCAACGCCAACACCGGCTCCAACGCCAACACCGGCTCCAACGCCAACACCGGCTCCAACGCCAACACCGGCTCCAACGCCAACACCGGCTCCAACCCCAACACCGGCTCCGACACCGCCGCCGGCCATCTGAGCGACACCCACGTAGTCATGCACACGGCCGCCCCTCACCGGGCGGCCGTGTGCGTTTGCGCCCACCACAACCATTCACCATGAGTATATTATGAACACAAAAGAAGCGCACGCGCTCGCCATGCTGCTCCGCGTCGACGCATTCATGGACAGTCACGGAAGACAGCTCGGTTTCGCGCGTCTGCCGGCACGTGTGCATTTGAAGGAGCACATCGAGACGGTCCAAGAGGCGGCCATCACGCAGGCGCGCGCCGCGAGCGAGGCGCGCGGAATCACCAATGTGATCCGAACATTGCGACAGCACATACTCGACCGCCACTTCCGCGTCATCTTCGCCGTCACGCGTGCCATAGCGCACCGATCGGGCGCCCTGCCCGGCTTCGTCGCGCCGACCATGAGGGAGTCGATCGAGCAATTCATAACACACGGACGCGCGCTCGCGGGCTTGCTCACAGAGCGCACCGCTGAGTTCGAGGAGCACGGCGTAAGCGCCAACACCGCGAGCGGCCTGCGCGATGTGATCGACGCTCTCGAGAAAGCAGTCGACGACCGCTACCGGATCATCGCCGGTGGCACCCTCGCGACGGCCGCTATTCGCAATGGTTTGCGGGACGCCAAGATCACCAGGGGAGTGATCGACGCAATGGTACACGCCGCGGCTCCAATCGATCTGTGCCTCCTCGAAGAGTGGCACGTGCTATTACGATCGCCGCTTCCGAAACCAAACGATGGCGCTCGGCGGGTGCCTTGCAGTATCGTAAGCACATGCGAGGCACTCCGCCGATAGACGAGATCGTTTGCACGATCGTAGACGCCCTGCATCCGCGGCGCGTGGTGCTCTTCGGCAGCCGCGCCCGCGGCGATGCGCGTGCGGACAGCGATGCGGACATCATGGTGGAGTTGGAGACGCCGCTGCCCGTGCGCGAGCGACGTGAAGTCGTTCGCCGGCTCTTCAGCCAGCGCGATTGGGACATGGACGTATTCGTCTATACGCCCGAAGAGCTGGACGCGTGTCGCGATGATCCGGGCACCATGGCCTACGCGATTGCGAGAGAAGGGAAGGAGTTGTACCGCCGGAGCGACGTCGCGGTAGGTGCGTCGCGGTATGTGCGGGAGCGGCCGAAGGAGCCGGCGTCGGTGGCGCGCTGGATCGAGTACGCGGAGATAGATCTGACCACTATCCGGGCGTCTCTGGCAGTCGAGCACATTCCGTGGGCAGCCGTCTGCTTCCACGCCCAGCAAGCCGCCGAGAAGTATCTCAAGGCGCTGATCATTCAGCGCTGGGAGCGCCCGGAGCGGACGCACGATGTCCACGCGGTGCTCGAGCAGTGCTGGCGGCTTGGATACTCGCTCGACGGGTTGGATGACGACTGCGTGTTCCTGTGTCGCTTTGCCGTGGATTCCCGCTATCCGGAAGATGATTTCGCTCCGAGACCGTTCCCCAGCGAAGAGGAAGGGCGGCACGCGGTGGCGGCAGTGAACCGGATTGCGGATGCAGCGCGTAGCCTGCTGGCAATCCGTCGAGGGCCGGCGGGGTCCTCAGTCACTGACGACTAACGACTCGATCCCGACGACTCACCACTGTCACCCGCCGTCTCGATCGCTTCACCCGCCACTCCCGACTATCCGTCCATGGGCGCACACGGCCACGGTGACCGCCGCCCATCAGGACTCGTCCATATAAAGATGTTGAGGCGCAGTATCATAGCTGTGTGATCGACCGATGATCGGCGCGTGATGAATCATCACCATAATGCGCGGTGCATGGTTTAGCCAATCGCGTCAAAACCCGAGGAGGAGGAAGAGGGTATGAGGAAACGGACCAAGCTGTTGTGCATCGCGGCCGTTGCATGCGTGGCGCTGGGCAGGCCCTCAGCCGCTCAGGTCACCGATACCGCGCCGGCCAGCCAGACCCGCGCCGATTCGCTTCGCGCCGTTCGCGCGGCACGGTCAGCGAAAGCCAAGGCCGCCAAAGTGCAAGCCGACTCGCTTCGCGCCGCTCAGGCGACGGGAGCAACTACGCGCGCGTACGGAGGTGTCCAGACACGGACATATGGAAGCGTGGCCGCGCCAACGTATGGGAGCGGGGTGAAGACGCGAGCATATGGATTAGTGCCGCTTCACCAGAACAAAGACACGACCACTACTCTGCACGCTGACAGTACGCCAAAAGCAGTTTCCCCAGCTGGCGTTTCTTCCGTGCGAACCCCCGTGCAATCCTCTGGTGTCGCCCCGGCGGCGCCGGTCGCGGCCAAACCGACGCCGACCGGGTGGACGGCTCGGTACTTCTATGTGGACGCGCAGAACCTGCTTCATACGTGGGACTTTGTCGCCGACGGTACGTACCTGTACCGCGAGGTCTTCAACGGCGGCACCATGTCTCACGGCACCTCCGAGCGCGGCACGTACACCATCAATGGCGACGCGCTAGATGTGCACGTCACGCGCATCACCAACGCATCTGGCAGCGTCGTGAATCGTGTGACGACGATGACCGCGGGCGAGACCGCGGTGGGCCAGACGCGCCACTACTCCTTCCGCATGCTCGGACCGAACGGCAAGACCGGCGTCGTGCTGAACGGCATCACGTACAAACCAAAAGCGTGGTGACATGCGCTGGTTCAGACATCACGCGGTTGGTAGCCGCGCCGGGCAGTTGGTGCTCATTGAGCAGTGGGGAGTGTGCCAGTAGGTTCGTGGGCTGCCTTCGGTGCCAAGCGCGCGGCCGACTCCTCGGGCTGCTAACCATGTGCTCACAGGGAATACGATGATAATTTTCCAAAGCCTGCGCCGCGTTTCTGCGGCGCTGTTCCTCACGACCGTCGTTGCGCTGCCAGCGCGTGGGGACAATCCGGTCGAACCGCTGTCGAACGGGCTCAAGCTCAGCTGGACCAAGGCGCAGATCGTTCAGAAATTCGGCGAGCCGACGAAGGTCACCTGGGACGTGCGAACGTTCGGCTACGCTGAATTTGGCGTGATGGTGGGTGGACGACGCGATGAAATCTGGCATTTCACCATCAATGGCCCCGACGTGCGTCTCGCCTCGGGGATCGGGGTGGGCAGCAGCGCCGCGGATGTCGTGCGCGTCTTTGGCCAGCGCAGCAGCGTGACCGTCGATCAGTATGCGCTCACGTTCAAGTACGCCGGCGATCGCGTGACGACGATCAAGATCGATCCCGCCAACGGGAGCTTTACGGCGTCGCCGAGTGGGAAATCCGGAACGGCCGGCAACGCCGGCAAGACCGCGCAACCGGCAAAGCCCAACTCGCTCGTCGGTACCTGGTACGGCGCCAACTTCGTCGGCCAGATCGAGGTCAATGCGAATGGAACGTACACGTCGCCCAACTCGGGATCGGGACGATGGCGCGTTGACGGCAACGACGTGGTATTCACCGGTTCCCTGGTTGCGTGGAACAACGGCCGTGCGACGTTGAACAAGGGCAATCTCGAGTTCTACTGGACCACACCCGCCGGCGCGAAACAATACTTCGCGCTCGTTCGCCGCGACTGAGCCTGGGAGGGCAATACATGCCTCACACATTCTGGTGGAAACACGCAACACGCGCACTGCCGCTGTGCGTGCTGCTGGCGACAAATACACCATTTCGTTGAACGGTCAGGTCGGCGCCGCCGGCAGTATTGGCGGTACGTACCTGTTGTCGAAAGGCGGGGCGGTGGTGCAGACGACCAAGTACACTATCCGGCCGGCGCCGTGAGATCGCGCGTCCCGTGTCCCCCTATCGCCCGCCGGCCGAGTCCCGCTCCTGGCGACATACTGATACCATTCGCTCCGTACTGGAGCTCATCTGGCGGTCGGTGTATAGGTATCGCCATCCCGTCGGGCAGCCGTCCGGAAAGGAACGGATCTGCGCGATGGGCCTGGCGCATCCGGCCGCAACGGCCGAGACGACGAACAACGTGAGAACTGCGCGTGCGAGTGGCATCGGCGCTCTCGGTCGAGAAAGAGGCGTCTATTCTGGTTGATTGGATGGCGAGACGCAATAGAGTACGGCTCTCGCCAAGGTGACCGCCGGCCGTCAGGACTCGTCTATAAAAGTGGACCAACCCTGCTCATACGACGCCCTCGTCATTGGCGGCGGCTTTTTCGGCTGCCGTTTAGCGCTCTATCTCCGCCGCTCCGGACGCCGAGTCTTGCTCGTCGAGCGCGGCCCTGCGCTGCTTGGTCGGGCGTCGCTTCGGAACCAGGCGCGTGTGCACGGCGGTTACCACTACCCGCGGAGCATTCTCACGTCGCTCCGCTCGCGGATGAACTACGCTCGGTTCGTAGCCGAGTACGCGGACTGCATCGACGACGGCTTTGCGCACTATTACGCCATCGCGCGCGGCACGTCCAACGTCACGGCGTCGCAATTTGCCGAGTTCTGCCGGCGCATTGACGCCCCACTCTCGCCGGCGCCGGACAACGTGGTGGCGCTGTTCGATCGCTCGCGCATCGAAGCGGTGTTTCTCGTGCAGGAGTGCGCCTTCGACGCCGTGCGGTTGGCGGCACGCCTCGAGCGAGAATTGCGGGACGCAGACGTCGACGTCTGGCTAAACGCCGAAGCGCTGCGCGTCGACCATGCGGCGGATGGCGTGACTGCCGTGGTAGCGAGGGATGGCGAGGAACAGCGAATTGGCGCGCAGATCGTGCTCAACTGCACCTATTCGCGACTGAATAGCCTGCTCGCCGCATCGGGCGCGTCGACGGTGCCGGCGAAGCACGAGCTCACCGAGATGGCCCTCGTCGAACCGCCTGCCGAGTTGCACGGCGCCGCCGTGACGGTGATGGACGGCCCGTTCTTCTCGCTCATGCCCTATCCGTCGCGCGGCCTCAGCACCCTCAGCCACGTGCGCTACACGCCACACGCGAGCTGGATGGACGAGGGCGGTGCGAGTGCGGTGAATGCCGACGATCTCCTCGCCGCTCGCCACTCGGCGTTCCCTCACATGATCCGTGATGCCGGGCGCTACCTCCCCGCCATACGCTCGGCGCGCTACGTGGACTCGATCTGGGAAGTGAAGACGGTGATGCCGCGCAGCGAGCAGGACGACAGCCGGCCGATCCTGCTCCACCGCAGCAGAGAGATTCCCGCGCTCTTCACGGTGCTGGGCGCCAAGATCGATAGCGTGTATGATGTGGAGGATGCCTTCTCGTGCTTGAGTCCTTCATAAGCGTCGTCGCCCCCCTCGAAGCCGATACAGCGGCCGCCGTCGAGCAGTTCATCGACGAGACGGTGGCTGTGCTGAGCAGCCTCGTGTCGCACTACGAGATCATTCTCGTCGACGACGGCGCGCACGAGGAGACGGTGACGCGCGTGCGCGCGTTGCTCGCGCAGTACGATTTCTTGCGGTTCCTCAGGCTGTCGCGGCACTTTGGCGAAGAGACGGCGATCTCCGCGGGACTCGATGTCGCCATTGGCGATTATGTGATCGTGATGCTGCCGAACATGGATCCGCCGTCGCTCATTCCGCGGTTCTTCGAGCTGGCGCGCGGCGAAGCTGATGTCGTCTATGGCGTGCGCCTGCACCGCAAGAGCGAACCGCTCTGGTACCGCGCCGGCGCCGGCATGTTCTACTGGTACATGAACCGCGTCATCAAGGCCGGCATTCCAGAGAACTCCACGCAGTTCCGCTGCATGAGCCGGCAAGTGGTGAACGCGATCTCGCAGATCCATGGTCCGGATCAGTATCTGAGATTACTCACGTCGTACATCGGCTTTCGCAAGGAGCCGCTCCCGTACGCGCCGATCAACCGCAGCGGACATGCTGCGGTGCGGCCAAAGCGCGAGGCAATCAATCTGTTCCGCGCCATGATCATCGATCACACGACGCACCCGTTGCGCACGGTGATCTGGATTGGTGTGCTGATCGCGATCGTGGATGTGGCGTTCTTTGGCGGACCCATTGCGTTCCTCGTGCTCGCCGTCATGATCGCGCTGATCGGCGAGTACGTCGCCGGTCTCACGCGCCGCTTCCGTGATCGGCCGAGCTACTACGTTCGGGAAGAGCACACCAGTTCCGTGCTGCTGCGAGAGGAGCGGAAGAACGTCGTGGGGTCGTCGAATGCGCCGAGGGATCCTTCGCTGCGCTCAGGATGACAGGAAGGGACTCCAGGATGACGGGAAGGGGCTCCATGATGACAGGACTATTAGGATGACTGGCGTCCCGGACCACGAGCGTCACGTCTTCGGCCCGAAGCGCCATCGGTATTGCGTCGCCGTCTTCGTCATCAATGAAGGCGAACGCGTACGTCGTCAGCTCCGGGGCATGGCGTCTCTTGCCGACCAGATCGACATCGTCGTCGCTGACGGCGGCAGCACCGACAACTCGCTCGCGCTCCACTCGCTCGCCGCCTTTCGCCTCCGCGCGCTGCTCATCAAACGCGGCCCCGGAAAGCTGAGCGCGCAGATGCGTATGGCGATCGCCTTTGCGCTCGAAGAAGGCTACGACGGCCTCGTGGTCATCGACGGCAACGGCAAGGACGACTATTCGGCCATCCCTCGCTTCATTGAACTGCTCGATGCCGGCTACGATCACATCCAAGGTTCGCGCTACATAGCCGGTGGTAAAGGCATCAACACTCCGCTCAGCCGCACGCTCGGGGTGAAGCTGCTTCACGCGCCGTTGATCAGTCTTGCCGCCGGCAAGCGGTACACCGACACGACGAATGGTTTTCGCGCCTACAGCCGCCGTCTGCTCGCCGATTCACGCGTGCAGCCGCTGCGCGACGTGTTCATGGGCTACGAGCTACACTACTATCTCGCCATTCGCGCCGCGCAGCTCGGCTTCCGCGTCATTGAGACGCCGGTCACGCGGCAGTATCCTGCAGAGGGTAAGACGCCCACCAAGATCAGTCCCGTGAAAGGCAATCTCCTGGTGCTTCAGACCCTCGCCAACGCAGTGCTCGGACGCTTTGATCCATGAAGCCTTGTCAACTTGACGGAAGCGATCCAACCAACCGACGCTCGTTTCTCCAAGCACTCGGCGCGGTTGCCGCAGGCGTCGGTCTGCGTCGCGAGCCGCGGACGTCGCATAACTCAGCGAGCCTGGAACCCTGGCTCGCTGGCCTGAACGGAACGCACCGGCAATTCTTCGACGTCGGTGGCATTGCTGACGGGAAGCCGCTCATGCGCACGAGCAACTTCCTCAGCGCATACGTATCGGCGTACTCACTGAAGGAAACGTCGATCAATGCCATCTTCGGCGCGCATGCCGCCGGCCTGGCGTTCGTCAGCTCGCATGCGGTCTGGGCGCGCTATCACCTTGGCGAGCTGTTTTCACTGATCGACGCGGCAACCGGAAAGCCCGCCGAGCGAAATGTGTATGTCGCCGATGCGGCAGCGATGGGTGTGCGCGACGATGCGACCGTGTCGTCGCTCATGACACGCGGCGTTCGCTTTCTCGCCTGCAAGAATTCGATTGACAGCCTTGCCAAGCGACTCGCGCCCAAGGGATTCGGCACCGAAGGCGAGATTCGCGATGGACTTCTGCATGGCCTGCTGCCGGGCGTGTTCGTGGTACCGGCCATGCTGGTCGCGGGAAACCGGGCGCAGGAAGCCGGCATCAGCTACGCGTTCCTCTCGTGAGCGACACACAATCGTCGGCTCTCGTAGGTCATACCGGTTTCGTCGGCAGCAATCTGCTGCGCCAACGCGCATTCGATGCCTGCTTCAACTCGAAGAACATCGAGCAGATCGACGGCCGCGGCTTCGATCTGCTCGTCGTGTCCGGCGCGCCGGCCGAGAAGTGGAAGGCGAATGCCGATCCCGCGCGCGACCGCGACAACATCGAGCGATTGATTCGCGCCATCGATCGCGTGGCGTATGCGCAGAAGGTGGTGTTGATCTCCACGGTGGATGTGTTCATCAATCCGGTAGACGTGGACGAAGATTCGCCCGTTCCGCTCACCGGCCTGCACGCGTATGGACGCAACCGGCGGCTGCTCGAGGAAGTGCTGTCGGCACGCTTCGACACGGTGGTCCTGCGTCTGGCGGGACTCTACGGCCACGGCCTCAAGAAGAACGCCATCCACGATCTGTTGCATGACCACGAAGTGTACAAGATCGACTCGCGCGGATCATTCCAGTTCTATGATATCGATCGCCTCTGGCGCGATGCCGAGACCGCGATCGCCAACGCGTTGCCACTGGCGCACCTGCCGACGGAGCCGGTGAGCGTGGCCGACGTCGCTCGGGCGGCGTTCGGCATGGAGTTCACCAACGAAGTGGTGCCGGTGCCGGCGCGGTACGACGTGCATACGCGGCACGCGGCGCTGTTCGGGGGAGATGGGGTGTACGTCGAGAGCAAGATCGAGGAGCTGGCCGGGATCCAGCGGTTCGTCGAGCGGGAACGGCGGGATCTGGGCTCGTTGTCGTCCTGACCGCTCAGCGACTCCCCCCCATGTCCTACCCTCTGGTGGACCGCCGAGGTTGCGAATACGGCGTCGGGATCGCATAGTTCCTATAGATCCTATGGGTTATAGCGCCGTATAAGAGTCGGAGGGGGGTATGGCTGGCAGAACGATTTCCGCCCACGTCGAGGAGTCTGTGGCTCGCCGCGTCGAGCAGCTCACGAAACTCGAGGGTCGTACGGCGTCGCAGATCGCGGCCGCGGCTCTGGGTTACTACGTTGGGCTCCCTGTGGAGGCGCACGCGGCGTTGCGCCACATCGAGGCGTTCGGCTCCGTCGAGGATCTCGAGCAGGTGTCGCGCGCCATCGCCCGGCGCATTCTCGACATGGACTACGACGTGGTGCAGCGGCAGGTGGTGCAGCAGATGCAGGTCGAGGGGGTCGACGCCCTCCAGACGGAGGATGATCTCCTCGATGCGGGCGTCCGTGTGGCGAATCGCACCTCGCGCGGTGCTGCCGCGAACAGGGTGATGCCGGACTCCGCGGCCACGGGCAAGCGCGGGCGTCGTCACACGTCAGGTCGCTGATTCGGGATATGGCTCGCAGCAGCCCGCCTGCTTCCGTTCACGAAGAGCACACGCCCGTCCCGACCATCCTGCGCCTGTGTCTTGACCTGAACATCTGGTGCGCCGCGTTCCTGGCCGAGAAAGCGGGGCGCTCCGGTAGCGCGGCACAGGAACTCGTCGCGATCGTTCGACGCGGGGAGTGCGCACTTGGACCGACGCAGTTGGTAATTTCGTGGGGAATGCTGACCCGGCTGCGCGCGGTGCTCGCGGATTCCTGGCACGTTGATCGGTCCCTCGCCGAGGCCTACATCGGCGTGATCACGGGGTATGCCCGCCTCGGGCCGGCAGGCATCGCTCCCTACCTGTTGCTTGGCGGTACCGGCGTGATGCCTCTGCGCGACGACGAGGACGCGCACGTGATGGAGACCGCCGTGGCCGGCCTCACGGATGTCCTCGTGACGCGCAATTTTGGCGACTTCGCTAGCTACCGCACCGATGTCCTCATACCAGGCCGAGTCGCGCTCCACCGCGGCATCGGTCGCGACATCGTGATCGCCGACCCGAGAGACATGATGGCGTGGGTTCGTGCCGGCCAGATTGTGCTGCCTCAGAGACTGGAGCCCCCACATTGCACCTAGCCATTTCGAACATCGCCTGGAATCCAACGGAGGATGACCCGGTTGCGGAGGTGCTGCGGCGGCACGGCGTGACGGGCGTCGAGATTGCGCCGACGAAGCGGTGGGACAAGCCGCTCGAGGCGCCGCCGCGTGAGGTCGCCGACTATCGGCGCGACTGGGCCGATCGCGGACTCGAGATCGTTGCGATGCAGTCACTCCTCTTCGGCCGGCCGGACCTGCAGTTGTTCGGCGACGCGACGAGCCGCGTGTCGCTTGGCGAGTATCTGCGTGGCATCATCGATCTTGGTGCGGCGCTCGGGGCCAAAGCTCTCGTGTTCGGGTCGCCGAAAAACCGCCTGCGGGGAACGATGTCCGATGCTGACACCGCTGCCATCGCCGTCGATTTCTTCCACATGGTCGGCGAGCACGCCTTGTCGCGCGATCTCGCGTTGTGCCTGGAGCCCGTGCCGCCGCGCTATGGCGCCGATTTTCTCACGACGCCGGCCGAAGCGTTGGAGCTGTGTCGTCGCATCGATCATCCAGGCATTCGCCTGAACGCCGATCTTGGCGCAATGACGCTGTCTGGCGAGGATCCGCGGACGTTCATCGAAGGCGCGGCGCCGTTCATCGCGCACTACCACGCGAGCGAGCCGGATTTCGTCGAGCTGGGATCTGACGACGAACACGAACGCGCCGCCCAAGGGTTGGCGAGCGTGG
Organism: uncultured Gemmatimonadaceae bacterium; assembly: GCA_963817955.1. Lineage (GTDB taxonomy): Bacteria > Gemmatimonadota > Gemmatimonadetes > Gemmatimonadales > Gemmatimonadaceae > JAQBQB01. The sequence continues at coordinate 431,429 of CAWFQK010000001.1, read as the reverse complement.
GATTTCTGGGCTGGGTGTCGATCGAGATCAGTGCGCGCGGCGAGAACATTGCGGCGGTGGAGCGGTCGGTGTGTCGCGCTACAGCGGCATACCGGAACGCTGACGCCGGCGAAGTCGCCGATTCCTCCGGCGGCGGGTAAATTGAATTGTATGACGAGCGACGCCAGCAGACTCGACATGGAGCATTTGCGGCGCGCTGCGGCCGACGTTGCGCGTCGCGAGCAGCTCGATCTCGTCGTGTTGTTCGGCTCGACAGCGAGAGGCGACCGCGCGTCGGGCAGTGACATCGATCTGGGGGTCCTCGGTCCGAGCACCATCGATATGGTGATGCTGACCAACGCCTTCATTCAGGCGCTGAGGGAACAGGAAGTGGACCTCGTCAATCTGCGGCACGCCGATCCGTTGCTCCTCATGTTGGTAGCGCGTGATGGGGTGGCGTTGTTCGAACGCGATCCGAGCACGTTCGACCAGTTTGCGTCGCTGGCCGCGCGTCGCTACGCAGACACCAAGAAATTTCGCGATCTCGAAGCGGAGCGCATACGCGAATTCGTCGCGGCGCGAACACTTGGGCGATGATGCCTGTCGACGAGGCGCTCGTGCGCCGAAAGCTGGCCGTGATCGTCCGCAATATCGCTGACCTCGACCATGTCCGGCACGAGTCGCTGACGGCGTATCGCCGAGATCGATTTCGCCTGAAGGGCGCTGAGCGGTTGGTTCAGGAGACGATCGAAGCCGCGGTGGATGCCAACCAGCACTTGTTGCGAAATACCCGCGGATCGTCAGCGACAGACTATTACGACAGCTTCATTGCGCTCGGACGACTGGGGATCATGCCGGACTCATTGGCGGCCTCACTCGCACCAGCCGCAGGCCTACGCAACCGATTGGTGCACGAGTACGACGACATTGACGACGCCATCGTGTTGGAAGCAATCGGCACGGTATGTGACGAGTTTTCCAAGTACGTCGCCGCCGTCGACACGTTCCTCCAGAAAGCCCTATTGACCTGACGAACGACGCATTCATCGTTGCGACAAGAGTTTGTTCCAACGCCTGACTCGGAGTGATCATGCGCCGTATCTCGATCGCCGCCGTCGCTGCCGTGCTCCTCCTTGCGCCGTCGGAGGGCATCCGCGCTCAAACGCTCCTGGGCGCACGCGTCACCGCTGGTGTGGGCGCCGGACTGGCTGGGCCCAGCTCCGACCTCAAGGCTGCGCCGCTCCTGATGGGGAGCGTTGCCGTTCCGGTCGTGCCCTTCGTGAGCGTCGGCATGCAGGTCGATTACTGGCAACGAACCTCCGTCAACGCGCTCGACATTGTGGGCCTGGCAAGCGTCCATTTGCTGGGGACGCCACTGAGTGTCAAGGCAGGCGTCGGCTATGGCCGCGGCCATTTCGAAACGGGCGACGTGAATGGGTTCGCGGCGCTGGCAGGCGGCGAATGCTCCATTCGGTCGTTCCCGGTAGGTGAGCTCGAGCTCTTCGCGAACGGATCGCTGACGACGCAGACTGGACGGCACGCACTGCTGTTGGCTGCGGGCCTGGCGCTCGGACTGTAGGCTGCCGGGTCGGCAACAACAGTATCAGTAACAAAATGTTACGCTATGCGCGTCCGACTCGGCCCACCCACGAGCCCCTGCCGCTCAATAGCGAGTTCATCAACGCAAATGCGTTGACAAAAATCCAGATAGTATTGAAGTTTGCCGAGCGCGTCCGAATGATATCTGTCACAATGACGCGCCGGCAAAGGGTTCCCAATGACGGGCGCCGGCCGACCCTCTTCACGCCAACACACTTGTTCAAGACCCAAGAAACCTCGAGTCCGCTTCCGGATCTCATCGCCAAGTACCGGCTCACGCCGCGCGAAGTCGACGTTGCGCGCCTGCTCGCCGAGGGCGAATCCAATCAGCGCATTGCCGATCGGCTACACCTCAGCATCCATACCGTGCAGCATCATACGGAAAATGTGTTGAGAAAACTTGGTATTAACCGCCGAGCCGCGGTGGCCGCAAAGATTTCTTGATGGCTCAGCGCCGCGCCACCTTCCTCGCGACCAACTGCGGCTCCTGCGTTCCCACATACAACATTCTCGAAGACGTGGTGTGCGTGTCCCGCAACACATTGACCGTCGCATCACGCTCGAGCTCATCCCCCACCTGATCCGGCGTGGCGCTCGGATGTGTCTCGAGGTACAGCGCCGCCGCTCCGCTCACGTACCCGGCTGACATCGACGTGCCGTTCCAGAGCTGTGAGATCGGCGCCTGATCGCGGTCGAGACTCGGCAGCAACACCGAGTCACCTGGTGCGTAGAGATCGACGCATGCGCCGTATGCCGTGCCCGGAGACCGGCGGTCAACCATGCGTGTGAGACCGTTGCTCCCCTGCTCGGTCGCGATCCCCGATGCACCGACCACGATGGTGCCCCGGGAATTGGCTGGCGACACCTTGCACGCGTCGATGTCCAGGTTTCCAGCCGAGACGACCACGGGAATGCCGTTGGCGCGGAGATCGATGACGGCGCTGTCGAGCGCCGGAATATTCCCGGACGTGTCGGCGATGAACGACCAGTTGGCGACTGCCGGGCCGGGATGCAGCTTGTGGTCCGCAATGACCCAGTGCGTGCCCTCGACGATGGCGTTGACCGTGCCACGCAGCCGCTCGCACTCCACCATCTTCACGTCGACGATCTCGGCATCGGGCGCCACGCCGAGCGTCGTGCCGGCGATCGCACCAGCGACGGCGGTACCGTGCGGGTTGCAGATCTTGGGATCTTCAGGAAACGCTGTATAACCGATGCGTACGCGGCCGGCGAGCTCCGGGTGCGTGGTCGAGATGCCGCCGTCGAACACGTAGACCGTTACGCCCTTGCCGGTGGCCGAGTGGCGATAGGTGCGATCGAGCGGCAGCGTACGCTGGTCGATACGATCGAGGGCGAGCGAGATCGTATGAGTTTCGTGAATCATTGTTGGTCGCGCGCCGCTGGACGCGAGACTGTACAGATCGCCCGATTCATCGGAGGGTGGTGTCGCACTCACGCTGCCCGATCGCGACAGGGTTGCGCACCCGATCAGCGCTGCCACCATGCTCGCACCGGCGAGCCCGAGGCGGACACTGATCTGAGTGGAAACACGAGCACGCATGAGACAGCCGGCAAGTTCGATGAGTCAGATGTGGTCTTTCTCTCGACGGCTGGTAAAGAAATTGGCGTGCCACGCGGTCTCCGGCGTCGAAGAACTCGACGGGGAAAGTGGCGTGGTACGCTCGATGCTCCTTGATTCCGCGGGTGGGGTGGGGTGGTGGTGGGAAGGGAGTAGGAGAGAAAACGACGGCGAAGCATAGAGTGCTCCGCCGTCGTTTTACGCCTTGAACGCACCAGATCGGGCCAATAGCCCGACGGCTTTCAAGTAGACTGTTGGGCGCGCGCCCGCTCGGCCAAGCGGTTGTACACGGTCTCGGCGTCGGTCACACCAGACCGAATGATCTCGTCGCGCCAAGCGAGCCACTGCCGGTGCAGACGCAGCCACACCAGATGTTGCTCCCAGGTCATGGGGGTGATCGGAAGTTCCAGATCATCGGAGACCGAAGCAGACTCCGGCCCGGACCCCAGATCGGACTCCGGCAGCAGCGAGCGCCGTTGGAGATCGGCATTCAGATCACTGATCCAATCAATCGACTCCAGATCCCAGAAGGGTTTGTTCGGACAGGTTTCCCATCGCTCGATGAACGCGCTTCGGTCCTGTAGAATGGGCGCGGCCCAGGGACATTCGATGCCTTCTTCGGCGGCGAGAAACTCGAAGAACCGTTCGAGAGAGCCAAGCGCAGCCAACGCCGCCGAGCGGGCGAGCCTGAGTTTTCTCGGCAACGAGTCGAAGAGAAACTCGCGCAGGTCGAACTCGGTGATCGCCGTGATCGGCGCTCGGTTTCCGTACATGACATGTTCAACAAGGTGTAGTGCCAGCCGTCGAGTGACGGCGCGCCGTGGCGGGTACAACGGGGGCGCTGCCTATACGGCCTGCGACCAGAGGCGCGGCGTCATAGAACGAGGCCGCGGCGCGGAATAGGCGGGCCACGCGCTCTTCGCCCAGCGACCATCCGGCCCACGTCTCGGGGTGTGCAGCAGGAGATCGTCCGCGACGACCGTTGTCATCACCGGCCGAGCGGCCGGGTCGTCGGCGATGGTCGTGGGGATTGGCGACAAGTCCAACTGGCTATCTCGGCTCCAATCGCCAACGAAGCCGTGGCGGCCGGGCTCGGTGCGTTGAGTACGTGAACGGCGTCTGGACGCACGATCATGTCGAAATCCTGTACCAATTCGCCGTTGCCACGCATGGCCTGAGCGCGCACGCCGGCCATTCCGGGCACGATGTCGCCGGCGCGCAGCTCGGGGACCAGGCGCTGCAGCGCGCGCAAGAACAATCTCGAGCTGAACGACCGCGCCAATTCATACGTGACGACCTGCGGGTAGTGCGCGATGAAGTGCCACAGGCCGGGAAAGGTGATCGCCTCGCCGAGGTCGCGCAGGTTGATCTGCCATTTCGTGTACCCCTCGCGCGCACCGGCAAGCACGGCGTTCGGCCCACCCTCCACACCGCCGTGGATCATTCTCGTGAGATGCACGCCCAGGAACGGAAAGGCGGGGTTCGGAACCGGATATATGAGATTTCGAACTAGCGACGCGCGGTCCGGGCGCAGGGTGTAGTACTCACCGCGAAACGGTACGATCCGGACATCGGTCTGCTCGCCGGCCAGCCGCGCAATGCGATCGGCGTGCAGACCTGCGCAATTGACGATGGTGTTCGCCGTCAGCGTCTGCGCTCCGGCGCGAATCGTCCAGCCGGAAGCGGACCGCGTGAGCGAGCGCACGGGCGCGCTCACGACCACTTCTCCGCCAGCCTTGACGATCAGACGCTTGATGGCCTGCGCGACGCCCGCGTAGTCCGCTATGCCCTCCTCTGGCACGTGCACCGCGGCAATGCCCGCCGCGTGCGGCTCGATCTCGCGCAGCTCCTTGCCGTCGAGCCAGCGCAATCCGGACAGGCCATTCTGTTGTCCGCGCTCGAACAGCGTGTGCAACCGACCGAGCTCCGCGTCTTCCGTGGCCACGACCACCTTGCCGCACTGGTCGTACGCCACCCCGTGCTCCTGACAGAACGCCACCATCTCGCGGAGGCCGTTGACGGCAAAGCGCGCCTTGAGCGAGCCCGGCGTGTAGTACAACCCCGCGTGCAACACGCCGCTGTTGTGCGTCGATTGATGACGGGCGACGTCCGGTTCCTTCTCCAGGAGTACGACTCGGTCGAACTGCCCGCCGAGCAGAAGCTTGTATGTACTGGCCAGGCCGACGAGGCCGCCGCCGATGACAGTTACAGTTGGCATCGGGAAAAGATACGACGGATGGGCCGCGCTCGTACATGATCCTTACAAATGTTGGGGACACGGGGCACCGCGTTACGCGTTACGCGTTATGCGTTACCAGTTGGGCTTCTACCGCCGGGCGCCTGGCACGCTGACCACTATCGCCGGTCGGCGAGGTTCGGGTGTCCAGTTGTGCGTTGTGAGTTGTGAGTTTTTAACAACGCGCAACGCATCACTCATCACTGGCAACTCGAACCTCGCCGACCGGTGGGCCGACCGCTACGGAGCAGCCAGCGACATCCAGCCGGTCAACAACCCGGAGTCCAAGCCCGGTTGACGCCACCCCTGCTACACCATGCGCGAAGGTCATTACATCACCGCGCCGAGGTACGACGCCAGACGCAGCAGGTCGGCAAAGACGCCGGCGGCCGTTACGTCGCGTCCTGCACCCGGCCCCTGCACGACCAGCGGATTCTCGCTGTACCGGGCCGTGCGAAACAGCACGATGTTGTCGGTGAGTTGAATGCGCGCGAATGGATGCGTGGACGCATACGCGCGAAGTTGCACCGTCGCCCGCCCGCTCGCATCGACGCGGCCAACATACCGCAGTGCACTGCCCTCGGCGGCCGCGGCTCGGCGCTGGCTTTCCATCTCGGCGTCGTGCTCGGGCAACGCGGCAAGAAAGTCCTCGGTCGATCCGCGTTGCAGCACGTTCGGCACGAGGCTCTGCACCTGGACGTCCGCGAGCTCGAGCGACAATCCCATCTCGCGCGCCAGAATGACGACTTTGCGCGCGACGTCGGCGCCGGACAGATCGTCGCGCGGATCGGGCTCAGTGTACCCGAGCGCACGGGCGCGTTTCACGAGATCCGAGAAGGGACGCGAACCGTCGAAGCTGTTGAACAAGTACGACAACGTACCGGACAGAATGCCCTCGATTTCCTGTACCTGATCGCCCGTCTGCACGAGATCGCGCAGCGTGCGGATGATCGGCAGCGCGGCGCCCACAGTGGTCTCATAGAGATAGTGTGCGCCAAGGCTGCCTGTGGCCGGACGCAAGCGACGGTAGTAGTCCATCGATGCGGTGTTCGCGCGCTTGTTTGGCGTGATGACGTGAATGCCGCGCTCGAGCCATTCCGCGTACTGCCGCGCAACGACCTCGCTGGCCGTGCAGTCGATGATCGCGGCGTGCGGGAGATGCTCGGTGCGCACGTGTGCGACGAGTCGGTCCAGGTCCAACGCTTCTCCGCTCTGGGCGAGCGAGCCGCGCCAGTCGGCGAGATCGATGGCTGAATGGCTGAGGAGCATGCGCGACGACGTGGCAATGGCCCGCACTCGGAGATCGACGTCGAACGTCTCCTTGAGGCGAGTACGCTCTCGCTGGAGCTGACCAAGGAACGTTGCGCCAATGTTGCCGGCGCCCACCAGGCCGATGGAGATAGTTTGATTGGAGAGATAGAAGCTGGCGTGCGCGGCGCGGAGCGCGCGTTGCGTGTCGCCCGCGTCCACGACGACGGAGATGTTGCGCTCCGACGACCCCTGCGCGATGGCGCGAATGTTCACCCCGGACTTCCCAAGTGCACTGAAGAACTTGGCTGCAACGCCTGGTTGTCCCGCCATGCGATCACCGACCACGGCCAGGATGCTGCAATCGGACAACACATCGACACGCTGAATCTGTCCGTGATGTCGCTCGGCGAAGAACGCTCGCTCCACCGCTTCGCGCGCCCGTTCGGCGAGCGCCATTGGCACGGCGAAGCAGATCGAGTGTTCCGAGCTGCCCTGCGAGATCATCACCACCGAGATGCCCGCCTCGCGCAGTGCGCCGAATAGGCGTTGGGCGGTGCCGGGCACGCCGATCATGCCCGTGCCCTCGAGGTTGAGGAGCGCAATCGACTGCACGGTGGCCAGTCCCTTGACGCCGAATGACGACAGGGGATGCGCTTCGATGCGTGTTCCGGGATGCTCGGCGTTGAAGGTGTTACGGATGATCAACGGCGTGTCGCGTAGAATGGCCGGCGCCATCGTGCTCGGGTGGATCACCTTGGCCCCGAAGTAGGCGAGCTCCATTGCCTCGTCGTACGACAGCGCATCGAGCGTGACGGCTTCGGGCACGAGACGCGGGTCGGCGCTCATCACACCATCGACGTCGGTCCAGATGTGGATCTCGTCCGCTTGCACGAGTGAACCGAAAATCGACGCAGTGAAATCGCTGCCGTTGCGGCCGAGTGTCGTTGCGACGCCGTCGCGAGTGGAGGCGACGAAGCCGGTGACGACCAACGTCGGTGGAAGCTGCGGATGTGCCGCGATCCACTGGGCGAGGCGCATGCGCGACACGTCCCAATCGACGTCCGGCACTGGACCGTCGGTGGGCACCACCGTGAGCACGTCGCGCGCGTTCAGCCATGCAGTGGGTACCCCGGCCACCGACCGCAAACACTCGGCAAGGAGTTGCGCGGACCAGAGCTCGCCGAATCCACTCACCAGACCAAGCGCGTCGTGCGAGCTGTGGAGGAGTGAAGCCACATGCAGAATCTTGCCAATCTCCGTGAGGTCGTGCTCGATGACGGCGCGGAGTGGTTCGGCCGCTGATTCGTCGAACAGCTGATCGATCGTCGACAGGTGGCGGCGGCGAAGCTCGTCGAGGAGCGTTACGTACGATTGATCGCCCGCACCGGCACGCTCCACGGCGTTGACGAGGGTGTTCGTCACCCCGCTCATGGCCGAGACGACGATGACACGCCGCGACTCGGGGCGGGCAGCAACGATTGCGGCGACGCGGCGGAAGGCGTCGCCGTCGGCAAGGCTGCTGCCGCCGAATTTGTGAACGAAGACAGTATGAGATGCGGTGGCCATTTTGTACGATATAGAGGGCGCGGATGTTGCGAGCAACTCCGCCGAACGCCGTTCGAGTCGCAACGGCCTCATGTGCGACCGATCTACCCGGATACTGTGGCTACCAGAAAGACCGAGCGCCGTTCCACGTCACGCCGACTCGAGCATATCGTCATTGAGTGCGTCACGCCCGAGCTCGACGGCGGGCGCTATCCTGTCAAACGGGTGGTCGGCGACCGGGTGTCGGTCGGAGCCGACATCATGAAGGAAGGACACGACCAACTGACCGCGCAGCTGCTGTATCGCGGTCCGGGCGACGGCGATTGGTCGTGGTCGCCAATGGCATACGACTTCGACAGTGACCGTTGGTATGGCGCCTTCACGGTTGATCGCCTTGGGCCTTGGGCGTTCACGATACAGGCGTGGACCGACCGATTCGGTACCTGGCGGAATGCTGTCGAGAAAAAGGTCAAGGCCGGCCAGGACGTGACGGTGGACTTGATGGAGGGTGCGCAGCATGCGCGTTCGGCGGCGCGGTCGGTGAAGAGCAAGGCTGCCAGGGCGTCGCTGCTCATGACCGCGAAGATGCTCGAGGATCAGAGCGACACGCCGATCGAACGACGCGTGCAACGCGCGCTGGACGACGATCTGCGTGCGCTCATGACCGAGTACGGCCCGGTGAGCGATCTGGCGCGCTACCGGCACGATCTCGCCATCACTGTCGATCGAGAATTGGCGCGCTTTGCCGCTTGGTACGAGATGTTTCCGCGGTCACAAGTCACTCCTGGGTTCACGCCGCCGCATCACGGAACGTTTATCGATGCGGCGGCGCGGCTACAGCGCATTGCCGACCTCGGGTTCGACGTCGTCTACCTGCCGCCCATCCACCCCATTGGCCATTCGTACCGGAAGGGCAAGAACAACTCACTCACGCCGGAGCCAGACGACGTCGGCAGTCCGTGGGCGATCGGAAACGAGAATGGCGGGCACACCGCCATCGAGCCGGCGCTGGGCACGATCGACGACTTCGATCAGTTCGTCGACACGGCGCGCACGCTGGGAATGGAAGTGGCGCTCGACTACGCGCTCCAGTGCTCGCCCGATCACCCGTGGGTCACGGAGCACCCCGACTGGTTCTACATTCGGCCCGACGGCTCCATCCATTACGCCGAGAATCCGCCGAAGAAGTATCAGGACATCTATCCACTGAACTTCTGGTGCGACGACCGGCATGGGCTATGGAACGCCTGCCGCGACGTGCTGCTGTACTGGATTGGTCACGGCGTGAAGATCTTTCGCGTCGACAATCCGCACACCAAGGCGTTCGCCTTCTGGGAGTGGGTGATCCAGGATGTGCAACGCGAGCACCCCGACGTGATCTTCTTCGCGGAAGCATTCACGCGGCCCAAGCCAATGAAGGTGCTCGCCAAGCTTGGCTTCACGATGTCGTACACCTATTTCACCTGGAAGAACGCCGCGTGGGACTTGCGCGAGCATCTGCAGGAGCTGGCGCAGAGTCCAATGGTGGAGTACTTCCGCGGGAACTTGTTCGTCAACACACCAGACATTCTGAATGAATACCTGGTAAACGGCGGCCGGCCCGCCTTTCGGGTGCGTCTGTTGCTCGCCGCGACGCTGCTGCCGCTGTATGGCATCTACAGCGGCTTCGAACTGTGCGAGAATGTGCCGGTGGGTGAAGGGAGCGAGGAGTATCTCGATTCGGAGAAGTACCAGCTTCGCCCGCGCAACTACGGCGCGCCCGGGAACATCAATGTGGACATCGAACGGCTGAATCGCCTGCGCCGCGAACAGCGGGCGCTCCAACAGTACGCCAACCTTTCATTCCACACGTCCGAGAACCCGAACATCCTGTTCTACCGCAAGTCATCGCGCGCGCCGCTGGTGCAATGGACGAACCCCACGGGCCATCCAGTTCCACCAAAGATCGCCGCAGCGCTCGACCTCGCTCCCATCGCGACGAGCACCGACATTCTCGTTGCCGTCAACCTCGACCCGCACCACGTCCAGGAGACGATGGTCCACGTGCCGATTCACGACATGGGCATCGACGACGAGCAGCCGTACGTGGTGCACGATCTGCTCACGGGGGTGAAGTACATGTGGCAGGGGGTGAGGAACTACGTCCGGCTGGATCCGGTTGAGGCGGTGGGGCACGTACTGGCGGTGGAGACGGTCGACGCATGATGCGCAAACGCAAGACGGGAAACTCGCCGATGGGAGGAACGATCGTGAGGCGCGCGTTGGACTCCGGGTTCTGACCGGCTGGATGTCGCTGGCTGCTCCGTAGTGGTCGGCCCACCGGTCGGCGAGTTCCGAGTTGCCAGTGATGAGTTATGCGTTACGCGTTGTTAAAAACTCACAACTCACGACTCACAACTGGACACCCGAACCTCGCCGACCGGCGATAGTGGCCGGCGAGCCAGGCACCCTGGTGCGCATGACCCGTATACTGACAACTCACAACTCACAACTCACAACTGATCACCGATCACCCGCGATGCCTGTCATCCTGAGCGAAGGCCTGTCATCCTGGATGCCTGTCATCCTGAGCAAGCGAAGGATCTCTGTGAGCCGGCTGGATGTCGCTGGCTGCTCCGTACTGGTCGGCCCACCGGTCGGCGAGTTTCGAGTTGTCCAGTGGTGAGTTGTGCGTGGTGAGTTTCCCGTGTCCCGGGTCCCGTGTCCCGTGTCTCGTACCTCACAGCCCTCGCTTCACCCACATGATCGCGGTCCCCACCGTTGCGAGCCCGATCGAGGCGAGGGCTGCGTTTCGATGTTGATTGGCTCCGTTAATCGAGCGGCGGGCGTTGTGACCTAGTGCTCCGGTGATCGCGAACCCCGCGTCGGAGGCGAGCATGAGGGCCGAATGGGTCCAGACGAGCCCGCGGTCATCTGTATCGTTGCGGGAATCCCACAGATTCCAGACCCCGGTGATCGTGTTGATACCGAATAAGACGCCGAGCCCTCCGGCGACGGTGCGATGCGCTGGCCTCAGCCAATTGGCGATTGGTTCGCCGCGCGGCATGAGCTTGTTGCCAAGCCAGTATTCGCCGGCAAACAACGGAAGTTCGACCCAGCTGCCCCACCTGTGGATCTGCAGGCGGCGGTAGTACCAGTCACTGTACTCGATGGCTTTCCGGCGTTTCCGGACGGTATCGGATGCTGCAGCCGGCGGTTCAAAACCCGGCACTAGTCGTGCGTCGAACGTCGGCGCCAGTCGTGCGTCGAGTTCGGGCGCTCGGTCGTACCAGTCCACGCTTGCGACCGAGTCTGCCGGTGCGGACGCCGGTGCGATCACTGGCGGTACGGTAGGCCGGATTCGTAGGGTATCTCCCGACGCAAGAAGGAGTGCAATGAGGGGAAGGAGCATTGGTCGCCGGTTACTGGTGGCAGGGTGCCTGGTGCTGGCTCAGGTGCTTAGTGCTGGCTATTGATGCTAGATACTAGCTACTAATCTCTGAGACACTTTAACGGCTCCCACACCGCAACCTCCGCACCAGCAGGCCCAACAAGCCACGACTAGCGACCAACCACCACCACCACCACCACCACCACCACCACCACCACCACCACCACCACCACCACCACCACCACCACCACCACCACCACCACCAACCACCAACCACCAGTCACCGAGTGCTCTCCGACGATCCGCTCTGGTACAAAGACGCCATCATCTATCAGCTCCACATCAAAGCCTACCGCGACTCCAACGCGGACGGTTTTGGCGATTTCCGTGGGCTCACCGAGCACTTGCCATATATCGAGCAGCTCGGTGCGAATACGATCTGGGTGCTGCCATTCTACCCGTCGCCGCTGAAGGACGATGGGTATGACATAGCCGCGTACGAGGAGATCCATCCGACCTACGGTACCATCGAGGATTTCCGCGCCTTTCTGCAGGCAGCGCACGAGCGCGGCATTCGCGTGCTCACGGAGCTGGTGATCAACCACACCTCGGACCAGCACCCCTGGTTCCAGCTCGCCCGCCGCGCACCAAAGGACTCGCCAGAACGGAACTGGTACGTGTGGAGCGACGACCCGAATAAGTACGCCGGCTCACGCATCATCTTCACGGATACGGAAAAATCGAACTGGACCTGGGACCCGGAGGCGCAGCAGTTCTACTGGCATCGCTTCTTCAGCTACCAGCCCGATCTCAACTTCGACAATCCGGCAGTGCTCGAGGCCGTGATCAATGTCATGCGCTTCTGGCTTCGCATGGGCGTCGACGGTCTGCGGCTCGACGCCATCCCGTATCTCGTTGAGCGGGAGGGAACCAACTGCGAGAACCTGCCGGAAACGCACGCCATACTGCGAAAGCTGCGCGCCGTGATCGACGCTGAATTTCCGAACCGCATTCTCCTCGCCGAGGCGAATCAGTGGCCCAGCGACGTGCGACCGTATTTCGGGAACGCAGACGAGTGCCACATGGCATTCCACTTTCCGGTGATGCCGCGCATGTACATGGCGTTGCGAAAGGAGGACCGCACGCCGGTGGTCGACATCATGCGACAGACACCGGAGATTCCCAGCGAATGCCAGTGGGCAATCTTTCTGCGCAACCACGATGAGCTGACGCTCGAAATGGTCACCGACGATGAACGCGACTACATGTACCGCGAGTATGCGAAGGATCCGCGGATGCGCATCAACGTCGGTATTCGGCGCCGGTTGACGCCGCTCATGGAGAGTGGACGGCGTCAGATCGAGTTGATGAACGCGCTCCTGATGTCCCTGCCAGGAACGCCCATCATCTACTACGGCGACGAGATCGGCATGGGCGACAACATCTACCTCGGCGACCGGAATGGCGTGCGCACGCCCATGCAGTGGAGCGCCGATCGCAACGCCGGATTCTCCGAGGCCGATACGGCGGCGTTGTACTCGCCACTGATCGTCGACCCGCCCTACGGCTATCACACGGTCAACGTCGCGGCGCAGGAGCGCGTGCCCACGTCGTTGCTGCGCTGGATGCGGCGCCTCATTGCCGTCCGCCAGGAGTACAAGGCGTTCGGCCGCGGAACGTGGGAACCGGTGGACGCCGCCAATCGTCGCGTGCTCGTCTTTCTGCGGAAATACCGCGACGAGACCATCCTTTGCGTCAACAACTTGTCGCGCTTCGCTCAATTTGTGGAACTCGACCTGCGCGCGTTCACGGGCCTCGTGCCGCTCGAGCTCTGGAGCAAGAATGGGTTTCCGCCCATAGGCGAGCTGCCGTATCTGCTCACGCTTGGACCACACAATTTTCTCTGGTTTCGTTTGTTGCGCGCTGAACAGGCGAAAGCGTTCGTGCGGAGTACATGATGATCCCCGCCTCGCCGATCGCGACGGCAATCGCGTCGTTGTCGAGCGACGAGTTGCTGCGTTTCCTCCATCGACAGCGCTGGTTCGCGGAGAAGGGCACCGCGGCGACCGAGGCGAGAGTGGCATCGTATGTCGTATTGCCGTGGGGCGAAGGCGCGTTCGCCATTGCCCGCGTCATCGTGGTCGCGGGAACAGCGGAACACGAGTACCAGGTGCCGCTTGCTTCGCGGACGAAGAGCGACGTCGTAGACCAAGCGATGATCGCGACGCAGTCGAACGTCCCCCTGTACGACGCCATGTACGATCCCGAATTCAGAGCCGGCCTTGTGGGCGCCGTGGTCCATGGTGCAACCGTGCGAGGCGACGCGGTGCAGTGGGTCGCCGAGCCCGTTGGCGCGCCAATGATCGACGCTGCCAAGACGACACTCGTCGCCGCGGAACAGAGCAATACGTCGATCATCATTGGCGACGCGGCAATTCTCAAGTTGTTTCGCAGGATCGAGCCGGGCGTGCACCCAGATGTGGAGGTCACCTCGTTCCTCACGACGCGCGCCAACTTCTCTCATACGCCTGCACTCCTCGGCTGGATGCACTTCGAAGAGGGAGCGACACGCACGACATCGGGGATGATGCAGCAGTTCCTGCCGCGGTCAACGGACGCATGGGCATATGCGCTCGAACGCGCGCGCAGCTACTTCAACGGGCCGGCCAACCGTGAGGCGGCGAACGAGTTCGTCGTCGACGCGAAACGGCTCGGCGCCGTTACCCGGGCGCTGCACGAGGCGCTCTCGAGTGATGACGACGATCCGGATTTCGCGGCCGAGCCGGCGGTGCCGGAAGATCTCGACCGCTGGGCGAACCGCGCGAAGCACGCCATTGGAGAATCGCTCGTGCTCCTGGAGCGGCAAATCACCTCCAGCACCTTTCCCAAGGAGCGCGTGGCCGAAGCCCAGGCGCTCGTGAGCCGGCGCTCGCGGCTCGAGAAGTGGATGGACGAGACCGTCGATGAGTTGGGCGACGACCTCGGCATGTGCATCCGCATTCACGGCGACTATCACCTGGGTCAGGTGCTTCGCACGGTGAGCGAGGGCGGGGGCGGGGGCGGGGACTTCATGATCATCGACTTCGAGGGCGAGCCGGCCCGATCGCTCGAGGAACGCCGCGAGAAGCACTCTCCGCTGCGCGACGTCGCCAGCATGCTGCGAAGCTTTGCGTACGTTGCGGCGACGCTCGCGATGTCGGTGGAGAAGACGATCGATGCACCGACCCGCGAGTTGCGCACGGCCCGTTGGGAGCGCGACGTCCGCGCGGCGTATCTCGCCGGATACCTGGGCGAACCCGAAGACGATTCGCCGGACATTCTACCCGAAGAACCGTCGAGCGTACGTCAGTTGATCGCCCTGTTCGAGGCCGAGAAGGTGTTCTACGAGTTGACGTACGAGTTGAACAACCGGCCAACGTGGGCCGGCATTCCAATGAGAGGGATCGCGAAACTACTCGGGCCTCGGTGACGGGGAACACCAGCTTCTTACCGCAGACGGCGCAACAGCTTTAACGCAGAGGTCGCAGAGAACTGCAAGAGAACTGCAGAGGACTGCAGAGGACCATGAAGGATTGTCTCGCCATGAAGTCTTGGATGATGCCGTCGTGATGCTCGATGGTATCGCCCAGGTCGGGATCTTCAACGATATAGGCGGAATGATTGTGGACTCGGCAATCACAGTTCATCCCACCGATACGCGCTTCCCTCTTCCGTACGCTTCCCGTTCTCTTTGCAGTTCTTTTTTCCAGTCCTTTTTTGCAGTTCTTTTGGTTCTTTTGCAGTTCTCTTTTGCAGTCCTCTGCAGTTCTTTTGCAGTTCTCTGCGACCTCTGCGTTCAAAGCTGTTGCGCCGTCTATGGCATCCCGCACTGCGTGGGGTCTCCCGAATAAAGCCCTCGCCTGAACCACGTCGCCCGCTGCGTCGAGAGTCCGTGCGTGAACGTGTCGGTGTTCGCATGGTCGGGGCCCACCTTCAGCATTCGGTCGGCGCCTACAGCGGCGGCGGCGTTGAGTCCTTCGTCCACGTCGTCCGACTCGAATAACTGATCCTGTTGCATGTAGTATCCCCACACGCCGGCGTAACAATCCGCCTGAAGCTCCAGCGCGACCGAGAGCGCGTCTGCTTGCTCAGGATGCTCGTGCTGCAGGCGGTGCACCTTGGTGTCGGTGCCGAGCAGATGCTGCACGTGATGCCCGAGCTCGTGCGCGATGACGTAGGCTTGCGCAAAGTCGGCCGGCGCGCCAAAGCGATCACGCAGTTCGTCGTAGAACGAGAGATCGATGTACACGCGGTTGTCGCGCGCGCAGTAGAACGGCCCCGTGGTGGTCTGCGAAACGCCGCAGGCGGTAGGTGTCGCCTCGCGGAAGAGAACGAGCGTGACATTGTGCCAGGGCTGGCCTGTCGTGCGCGACAGAATCTGCGTCCACTGCGCCTGCGCGGTGTCGAGCACGAAGGTGACGAACTGCACTTCGCTCGCTTCCGCCGGCGTCTCCTGCATCAGTCCTACATCACCGGCCGCCTCATGCTGCGTGAGATCGGCGCTCCCGCTCGAGCCTTTGATGAAATCATGTATGAAGAAGAGACTCAGCACGAACACGACCATCGAACTGCCGATTCCCATCGCCAGCGTTCCGAACGCACCCGCGGAACCGCGATGATCCTCGAACTTCCCGCGACCAGGCGTCGGTGACGTCTGCATAGAGGTGTCCCTCCAAGCTGCTGCTGTCGCTGTCGCTGCCGCTCTACTCGCTTTGCTTGCCGGTATTTCGAATGGCAATATCCCGGCCTGCTCACCCGAGCGGGCGTGCCATGACGATATCGTTCTGAACGTCTCTGCCAAGCACGAACGTCTGTTGTCCCATCGCTTGAAACCCGCTCTTCTCGTAGAAAGCGATTGCTCGCGGATTCCGCTCCCACACGCCGAGCCAGATCGCATCGCACTCCCACGTGTGTGCTTGGTGGAAGCAGGCGAGCATCAGCGCCTTGCCGACTCCACGCCCGTGCCAGACGCTTTCCACGTAGATGCGCTCGACCTCGGCGGGCCTGACTGCCGTGAGGCCGTTGGCGACGCTGTCACGGCGGAGCATGGCGTAGCCGATCGCCTGGTCGTGCGGGTCGAATGCGATCCATGCGGCGCGGCTTGGGTGGGACAGTTCGTTGCGCTGGATCTCGGACGAGAATGCTTGCGCGAGGTAGCGCTGCATGTCTTCGGCATCGTTTTCGCGGAGCAAACGTCTGATCGAATAACCGCTCGCCGAGCTCAGCGAGGAGCGTGGCGTCTCCAAGAGTCGCGCGACGGATCCCGAAGGCGACCGATCGATACCTGTCAGTCATCTCAAAGCTTACTCAGGACTTGCACCTCACGTAACGTAAGGTTGTACGGTTCGGTCATGATCAATTTCCAGGCGCCAAGACGAGCGGGGACTGATTACGTGCGGTCGCGCGAAATGAAGGTGGGCGAGGTGGCGAAGCGGACCGGGCTGTCGGTGCGCACGCTCCATTACTACGACGAAATTGGATTGCTGCCACCATCGCAGCACACGGACTCACACCATCGCTTGTATGGTGCGGACGAGCTGATGCGGCTGCAGCAGATCAAGTCGTTGCGGCAACTTGGTTTCAGCCTCGACGAAGTTCGCGAATGCCTCGACTCGCCGCGCTTCACCCCACGTCGCACGATCGAACTGCACGTCGAACGCCTGCGAGAGCAGATCGGTCAGCAGCAGCGGTTGGTCCTGCTACTCCAGACGCTCGCCGCGAGCTTTGAATTGGGCGCCGCCGCGTCGGCCGACGACTTCATCAACGCCATCGAGGGTATCACCATGATCGAGAAGCACTTCACGAGCGAGCAGTTGCAGGAGATCAAGCGACGCGGCGAAGAGCTGGGACCGGAGCACATCCGCGCCGTGGAGGCGGAATGGCCCACTCTCATCGCGCGCGTGCGCGCCGAAATGCAGAAGGGCACCGAGCCGACGAGCGAGGCGATGCGCCCGCTGGCCACGCGGTGGCGGGAGCTGGTGCGCGAGTTCACCGGCGGCAACCCGGCGATCGAGCAGACGTTGCGTGCGTCGTTCACTACAGAACCGAAGATGATGGAACGGAGCTGCTTGGACCCCGAGATCTTCACTTATGTAAACAAGGCGATTCGCGCGCTCTGAACGGTTGAATCGTAGGGAATACGTCTTGCTCCCTGCCTGGGTCCACCCACCCGGTTACCGGTAAATGCGCGTCTGGCCTGGCCGTCCCTATCCTCTTGGAGCAACCTGGGACGGCCAGGGTGTCAACTTCGCCATATTCTCCGAGAACGCCAGCGGAATCGAGCTCTGCCTGTTCGAGCGCGAGGGCGATGCTGTCGAATCGGCGAAGATCATGTTGCGCGAGCGCACCGATCAGGTGTGGCATTGTTACCTGCCCGACATTCGGCCGGGGCAGTTCTACGGCTATCGTGTCCACGGCCCATACGATCCGAACAACGGCAACCGGTTCAATCCGGTCAAGCTCCTCATCGATCCCTACGCCAAGGCGATTTCCGGCACCATCACATGGAGCAATGCGCTGTTTGCGTACAAGGCTGGCGATCCAAGTGAAGACCTCGAGCCGGATCCGGAGAACAGCGCCGGCGGGGTACCGAAGTCGGTCGTGATCGACCCGGCGTACACGTGGGAGGATGATCGGCCGCTCGAGATCCCCTGGAACCGCACCGTCATCTACGAGTGCCACGTGAAGGGGATGACGAAGCTGCACCCCGACGTGCCGGAGAATCTTCGCGGCACGTACCTCGGCCTGTGTAGCGATCCGATGATCGAGTATTTCCTCTCACTCGGCATCACGGCCCTGGAACTCCTGCCGGTGCATCAGTTCGTCGTGGACCGGCAGGTGGCCGAACGCGGCCTCACGAACTACTGGGGGTACAACTCCATCGGCTTCTTCGCCCCCGACGTGCGCTATGCGTCCAAAGGGCTGGGCAATCAGGTTTACGAATTCAAGAGCATGGTGAAGACGCTCCATTCGTCCGGCATCGAGGTGATACTCGACGTGGTGTACAATCATACGGGCGAAGGGAATCACCTGGGGCCGACATTGTCGCTGCGCGGAATCGACAACCGGGCGTATTACCGGCTGGCGTCGAATCCACGGTACTATACCGACTTCACCGGCACGGGAAACAGCCTCAACATGCAGCACCCGCGCACGATCCAGCTCATCATGGACTCGTTACGCTATTGGGTGAAGGACATGCACGTGGACGGCTTCCGCTTCGATCTCGCGCCGGTGCTCGCACGCGAGCTGCACGACGTGGACAAGCTGTCAGCGTTCTTCGACATCATTCATCAAGACCCGGCGCTAGCGAACGTCAAACTGATCGCTGAGCCATGGGACGTGGGGCCCGGTGGTTATCAGGTAGGGAACTTCCCCATACGCTGGGCCGAGTGGAACGGCCGCTACCGCGACAACGTTCGCCATTTCTGGAGAGGGGATTCCGGGCAGGTGTCCGATCTTGCGTCGCGCCTGGCTGGTTCGAGCGATATCTACGAACCGAGCGGACGCGGCGCCTACGCCAGTGTGAACTTCGTGACGGCGCACGATGGGTTCACGCTGTACGATCTCGTGAGCTACGAGGCAAAGCACAACGAAGCGAACGGCGAGAACAATCAGGATGGCCACAATGACAACATCTCGCGGAATTGGGGCGCCGAGGGCGATACCGAGGATCCCGAAATTCTCGACATGCGCTTCCGCTTGATGCGCGACTTCATCGCGACGCTCGCGTTCTCACAGGGCGTGCCGATGCTGTCGCACGGCGACGAGATCGCGCGCACGCAATGTGGCAACAACAATGCGTACCCCCAGGACAATGAGCTGTCGTGGGTGCACTGGAACCTCGACGAGCGTCGCAAACAACTTCTTGCATTCACGCGAAAGTGCTTCAATCTCCGGCACAATCACGCGGTGCTGCGGCGACGGCACTTCTTTCGCGGCGAGCCGACGATCAAAGGCGGCCCCAAAGACCTCTCCTGGATTCGCGCGGATGGACGCGAGATGACCGAAGCCGACTGGCACAACCGCGCCAATCACGCGATCGGCATGCTCATCTACGGCGACGCCACCGATGAGACGGACGACCGTGGCCGGCCGATCAAGGGCGAGACATTGATGCTGATCGTGAACGCCGGCGCGGAGCCAGTACAGTTCACTATGCCGGCCATTGAAGACCATGGTATCTGGGCGGAGATGGTCGACACGGCGCACCGCGACCTGCGTGTCGTGACGTCGGGCCGGATCGACCTGGAGCCGTTCTCACTCGTGCTGGTGCGATTCGGCGAGAACCGGCGCATAGCCGACATTGGCGTGGAAGGAGATGGGGCAACGTGAACAGGGATAGGAATGGTTGAAAAGAAGAAGCCCGCGACGCGCACGAAACGCGCGCCGCGCGGTTTGCCGCCTGTCGATCAGGCTGATCTCGATCGGCTGCTCGCCGGCGAGCACGCGAGCCCGCATTCGATCCTGGGGGCGCATCCAGCGATGGTTGGCGAACACCATGGGGTGGTCGTCCGCCTGCTCGTTCCCAATGCGGTGCGCGTGGAGTGCTGGACGCGGGATGGCCGGGTGGTACAGATGACACGTGAAGCCGAAGGCCTTTCCGACCTCTATGGCGCATGCATCGCCGATGCGACGCTGCCGCTCGACTATCAATACCGGATCTATTACGCCGACGGCGCGATGTGGGAACGCGGTGACCCGTACCGCTTTCCGCCAACACTTGGCGAAGTGGATCTGCACCTGTTCAACGAAGGTACGCACCGCGAGCTGTGGAAGAAGCTCGGTGCACACGTGCGCACCGTGGACGGTGTCCAGGGTGTGAGCTTTGCCGTCTGGGCGCCGAATGCGCGCCGCGTGAGCGTCGTCGGCGCCTTCTGCGGCTGGGACGGTCGCATGTTCCCCATGCGGATGCTGGGCAGCTCTGGTGTCTGGGAGATCTTTCTTCCCGACATCAAACCCGACGTGCTGTACAAGTTCGAGTTGTTGACGCACGAACATGCGATACGGCTGAAGACGGATCCGTTTGCGGCAAAGATGGAGCAGTACCCCGGCACCGCGTCCATCGTGCAAGCGGAAAGTCGCTATCACTGGAACGACCAAGATTGGTTGTCGGCGCGGCGCGATGCCGATCCACTGCGCGCGCCGATGTCGATCTACGAGGTGCACCTCGGCTCGTGGGCGCGCGTGCCGGAAGAAGGCGATCGCGTGCTGAGTTATCGCGAGATCGCGCCGCGCCTGGCGGAGCACGTGAGAGCGCTCGGCTTCACCCACGTGGAGCTGCTGCCGATCATGGAGCATCCGTTCTACGGCTCGTGGGGCTATCAGGTGAGCGGGTATTACGCGCCGAGCTCGCGCTACGGCACGCCCGACGAGCTGCGGTACCTCGTGGATACGCTGCATCAGAACGACATCGGCGTGTTCCTCGACTGGGTGCCGGCGCACTTCCCGAAGGACGACTACGCCCTGCGCCGGTTCGACGGAACTGCGTTGTTCGAACATGAAGATCCGCGGCTCGGCGAGCACCCGGATTGGGGGACGCTCATCTTCAACTACGGTCGCAACGAAGTTCGTAATTTTCTCATTGCCAACGCGCTGTACTGGATCGGCGAGTTCCACATAGACGGGTTGCGTGTGGATGCCGTCGCATCGATGCTCTATCTGGATTACAGCCGGAAGGCGGGGGAGTGGCTGCGCAATCGTTACGGCGGGCGCGAGAATCTCGACGCGATTGACTTTCTCACGCAGTTCAATCGAACGATCCGGCACGAGTGTCCCGGCGCCATCACGATCGCCGAGGAATCCACGGCGTGGCCCGGGGTCACGACGCCGGTAGACCAGGGAGGGCTTGGATTCACCTTCAAGTGGAACATGGGGTGGATGCACGATACCCTCGGGTACTTCGCGCTCGATCCCGTGCATCGTCGTTTCCAACACGACCAGATCACGTTCGCCATGCTGTACGAGTACAGCGAGCGGTTCATCATGCCGCTGTCGCACGACGAGATGGTACACGGCAAGGGCTCGTTGCTCACGAAGATGCCGGGCGACGAATGGCAGCGGCTCGCGAATCTGCGCCTGCTGCTCGCGTACATGTTCACACGTCCCGGCAAGAAGCTGATGTTCATGGGGACCGAGCTGGGGTCGTGGAACGAGTGGAACCACGACATCAGCCTCGACTGGCATTTGCGCGACGATCCGAACCGCACCGCGCTCGGCCGCTTTCTTTCGCGGCTGGCCACCATGTACAAGCACGAGCCGGCATTCTGGCGCGAGGATCCGAGTTGGGAGGGGTTCCGCTGGATCGACGTCGCGGACCGGGAGAACTCGGTCATTTCGTTCGTGCGTAGCGCCGGGCCGTCGCTGGCGGTGGTGGTCCTCAACCTCACGCCCGTTCCGCGCGAGGGCTATCGCATCGGCGTGCCAACGGGTGGGTGGTACGAGCGGCTGCTGTCGAGCGATGATCTCGAGTGGGGTGGCAGCGGATTCGGCGCGTTCCATGGCGTCGCGAGCGAGCCATTGCCCGTTCACGGCTATCCACAGTCGATCGCAGTGACGTTGCCGCCGTTGGGTGCACTCGTGCTTGCCCCAGCGTTGCCGTGAGTCGGAGTGCAGTGCGCGGCACGCCGCGCGACACGTCGCGCGACACGAGTGATTCGGCGCTGCGGGTGTTGTCGCGATCCGTCGGCATCATCGACGAGTACGTCGATCAGACGGGGAAGGCAAAGCGGTGCACGAGTGACGCGACTCGGCGCGACCTGCTCGGCGCGCTGGGGCTCGACGTGTCGAGCGAGGAAGCGGCCGCCGAATCGCTTGCCGCGTGGCGCTCAGATGAGCGCGAGGAGTTGCTCGCGCCCGTGCGCGTGCTGCGAGTGGCTGAGTCGGCGAATGTGCTCGTCCGCCCTCCCGCCGGCCGCGCGAACGGTGGGTCGTGGCGGCTCGAGATCCAGACGGACGAAGGTGATCTGCAGGTAACGGAAGGTCAGTGGCAAGGCAGAGGGTCGTTGACTCTGCGGCTGTCGCCGCTTCCGCTGGGGTACCATCGTGTGCGCGTGTCGCTCGGCGCCGGCGGAAAAGAATGGATGGGCGAGCAGGCGCTGATCGTGGTGCCGCCGCGTTGCGTGACGCCGGCGGACTGCATTGGTGCCGTCGGTGCGTTCGGCCTGATTGCCAACCTGTATTCCGTGCGAAGCGACAGAAACTGGGGCGTCGGCGATTTCTCCGATCTTGCGTCACTCGCCGAATGGGGCGCGACAGTGGGCGCTGACTTCGTTGGCGTGAACCCGCTGCACGCAATGCTCAATCGGGGCGCCGACGTCAGTCCGTACAGTCCCGTGAGCCGGCTGTTTCGCAATCCGATCTACATAGATGTTGCATGCGTACCGGAGCTGGAGCAGGCGCCGGAGCTGCGAGAGGCCATCACGTCGACAGAGCTCGAGGCCCAGCTGCACGCGTTACGTGAATCCTCAACGGTGCGCTACGAACAAGTGATGGGCGTCAAGGGCCTCGTGCTCGACGCACTGTTCAAGGTGTTCACCGAGCGCGTACGCGGATCGGGCACCGTGCGCGATCGAGCCTTCTGCGCCTATGTCGACGTGCAGGGAGTGGCGCTCGACCGATTCGCCACATGGATGACGCTCGCCGAAATGGCGGGTCATGGAAGCGACTGGCGGACTTGGCCCAACGACCTGCGCGATCCAGCATCGGCCGCCGTGACCGCGCTCCGTCGCACGCATTCCGAGCGCGTCACGTACCACAAGTGGCTGCAATTCGAAGCCGATCGACAGTTGGCCGCGTCTGCCGTGCGGGCGCACGACGCGGGCATGCGGATCGGACTGTATCAGGATCTTGCGATCGGCACGTCGCCGGGAGGCGCGGATGTGTGGTCCGATCCGCACCTGTTCGTGAGCGGCGTGAGCGTGGGGGCGCCACCAGACCCATACGCCGCCAGCGGCCAGGTGTGGGGGGTGCCGCCGATCGATCCGCGTGCGTTGCGCAGAGATCGGTACCGCTACTTTATCGACCTCGTGCGCGCCGGTTTCCGACATGCGGGGGCGCTGCGGATCGATCACGTGATGGGGTTGTCGCGCCTGTTCTGGATTCCCGACGGGAAAGGGGCCGAGCATGGCGCGTACGTGCAGTATCCGTTCGAGGATCTGCTGGGCATCATCGCGCTAGAGAGCGTGCGAAATGCGGCCGTGGTCGTGGGCGAGGATCTCGGGACCGTTCCGTCCAACGTGCCACCGGCGCTGAAGAAGTGGGGCGTGCTGTCATCGAAGGTGTTGTACTTCGAGCGAGACAGGCGCGGGCGTTACAAACCGTCGCGCAGTTATCCCTCGTTGGCGCTGGCCACGGCGAACACGCACGACATGCCGCCGCTCGCCGGGTTCTGGTCTGGGCGCGACATCGATGCAAGGCGCCGCGTGGGTCTCATTGGCAGCGATGCCGATGCGGCGCGGGCGCGGGTGGAGCGCCAGCAGGATGTTGACGCACTGCTCGCCCGGCTGACGCACGAGAAAGTGATTCGCGGTCCGGGCTACGTGTATTCACCGGAGGATCTGTGCGCGGCCGTACACGGTTTTCTCTGTCGCACGCCGTCGCAGCTCGTCGGATTGTCGCTCGACGATCTTGTCGGTGAAGAGGAGGCGGTGAACATACCTGGCGTCGGTGCGGACCTGCATCCGAGCTGGACGCGCAAGATGAGGCAGCCGTTGGAGGTGATCACGGAGAGCGACGAGGTGCGTGCCGCGCTTCGCTGTGACGGGCGCGTGCGATCCAACGTCGTCATCGGATGACTCATGGAGAATCCGCGCCTGACAGCGACGTACCGTCTGCAGATGAACGCCGGCTTCACCCTGGAGGATGCGCGACGGCGGCTGGACTATTTTGAGCAACTTGGCGTTTCGCATTTGTATCTGTCGCCCATTCTCGCCGCGCGCCACGGCAGCATGCACGGCTACGACGTCGTCGATCCGTGCCGCGTGAATCCGGAGTTGGGGACTGACGCCGATCTCCGCGCACTATCGACCGACCTTCACGCGCGCGAGATGGGACTGATCGTCGACATCGTGCCCAATCATATGGGCACTGGTGCCGAGAATCCGTACTGGGACGATGTCCTGACGCACGGCGAGCGATCGCGCTACGCGCGCTGGTTCGACATCGATTGGTCGCCGCGCGACGGCCACGGCCGCCAGGTCGTACTGCCGGTGCTTGGCGATGAGCTCGATGCGGTGATCGGACGGGGGGAGATCACGCTCCGCATTCGTGAGGGCGACACCCCGCGCATCGTGTATTTCTCGCACAGTTTTCCCATCGACTTCGGGTCGCTGCCGGCGGAGCTGCAGCTGGTGCAGTTCGACACGGAGGAGACGGGCGAGTTGGCGACGCAGTATTCCGCCCCCGAAGGACGCGTCCGGTTACGCGCGTTGCTCCATGCGCAGCATTATTGCCTCGTGTCGTGGCGGCGCGCGGCGACAGAGATCAATTACCGGCGATTCTTCGACGTGAATGATCTCGTGGCGCTCCGCATGGAAGACCCGGTGGTTTTCCATGAGACGCACGGCTTCGTGCTCGAGCTGATTCGGAGCGGCGTGATCGACGGGGTGCGTATCGATCACATCGACGGGCTCCTCGATCCGGCAGCGTATCTCGCCCGCCTGCGCAGCGTCACGCCGCGCGACATGCCGCTCTTCGTGGAGAAGATCCTGTCGTCGCACGAGCAGCTCCGCGCCTCATGGCCGGTGACCGGCACGACGGGTTATGAGTTTCTCAACGATGTCGAGGAGGTGTTCATCGACGCTGCCGGGTTCGCCGAGCTCGACGATTGCTACCGTCGCATGCGCAAACTCGGCCACAAGACGTTCGGCGATGTCGCCAACGCAGGAAAGACCGCGATGCTCACTGGCCCGCTCCGAGCAGACGTCGCGCGCCTGGTGTTCCTTCTCGCACCGATCGCACGCGCCACGGGCCACCGATGGACGACGCAGGAGTTGACCGACGCGCTCGTGCAATTCCTGTCCGCGCTCCCCGTGTATAGGACGTACATCGACGCCAACCCCGTCGATCCTGCGGATGCAGCGGTCATCGAACAGGCAGCCGCTGCGCTCCCGCAGACTGAGTGCGTGACGTTCATTCGCGACCTGCTGTTGGATCGCGTGCCGAACGCGGACCCGGGATCGCGCTTGACCTTTGCGCAGCGGCTGCAGCAGCTGAGCGGGCCGGCAACGGCAAAAGGGGTGGAGGACACGGCGCTCTACGTGTATGTACCGCTCGCCTCTCGCGATGAGGTTGGGGGAACGCCGGCACGTCTGCTCGACGACGCGATACCGCGGCTCCATGTGGCGAATGCCACGCGTGCCACGCGGTGGCCCCAGGCGCTCACCACCACGAACACGCACGACACAAAGCGAAGCGCCGACGTGCGAGCGCGCCTCGACGTGCTCAGTGAGCTGCCGCGGGAATGGGAGCGTTCGCTCAAACGTTGGCGCCGGCTCAATGGTAAACATCGGCGCACGGTGGACGGTCGCATGGCTCCGGACACGAACACCGAGTACCTGTTCTATCAGATGCTGGTGTCGCTCTGGCCGCCGCCGCGCTCCGGCCGTCGGATCGATGACCTACCCGATCGTGCATGGCTCGACGGAGCATGCGAGCGGCTCGCCGCGTACCTGCTCAAGGCGGCCCGCGAAGCCAGGCTTCGCACGAGCTGGGTCCAGCCCGACCCGGCATACGAAAACGCTCTTATGAGCTTTGTGTCCGCCGCGCTCGAGCCGTCGGATGACACTCCGTTTCTATCGGACGTCGCCCGCTTCGTGGCGCGCATCGCGCAGGCGGGAGCGTGGAACGCGCTCTCGCGCATTGCCATCCATCTCACGTCGCCCGGAACACCGGATCTCTACCAGGGCGACGAGCTCTGGAACTATGCCTTGGTCGATCCGGACAACCGGCGTCAAGTGGATTACGATGCGCGCGTCGCCGTGCTCGCCGATACGGCCGATGTCGCCAGGCGGTTGCAGGATGGCACGGCCGATTGGTTTGACGGTCGCACCAAGCTGTTCGTGACGCACCGGTTGCTCGCGTTGCGCCGTAGCCACCCGGATCTCATGACGCGAGGTGCCTATCGTCCACTCGACGTACGTGGCGAACGTGCCGGGCATGTCTTTGCCTTCTTGCGCAGCTTCGGCGCCCACCACGCCATCACCATCGCATCGCGCCTCGTCTGCACGCTTGTTGCCAAAGAGAACGCCCAATGGTGGGGGAACACAGCGGTCGTGCTCCCCGACCACGTTGCGTCGGCACTGTGGCAATCGCACTTGCTAGGGGATGCGGTCGAGGTCGCCTCTGGCTCAATGTCGCTGGCGACGACGCTGGCAAAACTTCCAGTCGCCGTGTCCATCCTATAGCTTGCCGTTCGCCGGTAGCGGGGTACGAGGTGGTGTTATCGGCAGTTACCGAGGACTGAATGAGCGCTCGTACAATGAATAAGACCGTTGCGTACTTCTCCATGGAGATTGCGCTCGACAAGGCGATCCCCACGTACAGCGGCGGTCTTGGTGTACTTGCCGGGGACACGCTGCGCTCTGCGGCCGACCTCGCTGTTCCGGTGGTGGCCATAACGCTGCTCCACCGAAAGGGATACTTCGAGCAGCATCTCGACGGCGTTGGCAATCAGACGGAAAGGCCGGTGGTGTGGCGGCCGGAGCAGGAGCTTGAAGCGGTTGACGCGCGCACGACAGTCGTCATCGAAGGTCGCACGGTGCACGTGCGCGCCTGGAAATACCGAGTGCGCGGTGTAAACGGCCATCAAGTGCCCGTCTATCTGCTGGACACGCAACTGCCTGAGAACAGCGAGTGGGATCGAACGCTGACCGACTCGCTGTACGGCGGCGATAGTCACTACCGCCTCTGCCAGGAGATCGTGCTCGGGATGGGCGGCGCCGCGCTGCTGCGCGAACTGGACTGTCCTGCCGAGATCTATCATTTGAATGAGGGCCATTCCGCTCTGCTCACGCTGTGTCTGCTCGATTGGCAGCTCGACGGCCGGAAGGCGTTCGAGCTCGACGAGACGGATCTCGAGGCAGTGCGCGACCGCTGCGTCTTCACGACGCATACGCCTGTGCCGGCCGGCCACGACAAGTTTCCGCTCGAGATGGTGCGGCGCGCGCTCGGCGAACAGCACGTCGCCGTGCTCAGGGCGGCGAACTGTCTCGATGCTGGCACGTTGAACCTGACGCATCTCGCGCTGCGCCTGGCACGCTTCGTCAATGGCGTGGCGATGAAGCACCGCGAGGTGTCGCAGGGCATGTTCCCGAATTTCCCGATCGACGCGATTACGAACGGCGTGCATGCTGGCACGTGGACGTCGCCATCGTTTCAAGCGCTGTTTGACCGGCGTATTCCCGAATGGCGGTCCGACAATCTGTACCTCCGGTACGCGGTGAGCATTCCGCTGCAGGAGATTCGAACCGCCCATGCCGAAGCAAAGCGGGTGATGAGCGCCGCGGTTGCGGAGCGAACGGGCGTGGATCTCGATCCCAAAGTATTCACGATCGGATTCGCCCGTCGCGCGACGCCGTACAAGCGCGCCGATCTCGTGTTCGCAAATCCCGAGCGTCTCGCCGAGATCGCGTCGAGCGTGGGTCCGCTGCAAATCGTATTCGGTGGCAAGGCGCACCCGAACGACAATGGCGGCAAAGACCTCATTCGCCGCATCCACGAGGCGTCCGCCGAGTTGGCGGGCCAGGTGACCGTGGTGTACGTCGAGAACTACGAGATGGAGATTGCCGGCAAGATGGTCGCCGGCGTCGACCTCTGGTTGAACAATCCCATGAAGCCGCTCGAGGCGAGCGGCACGAGCGGAATGAAAGCGGCGCTCAACGGCGTCCCCAGCCTGAGCGTGCTCGACGGGTGGTGGATCGAAGGCCACGTCGAAGGCGTGACCGGCTGGTCGATTGGCGGCTCCGAGCCGGACGGCGATCAGTCGAAGGATTCTTATGAGATTTATCTAAAACTCGAACGCGTCATCCTGCCGCTGTATTACGGCCTGCCATTCGCCTACGCCGAAGTCATGCGCTCGGCAATCTCGCTGAACGGATCGTTCTTCAATACACAGCGGATGGTGGAGCAGTACGTCCGGAACGCGTACTTCCCGCAGCAAACGCACGTGCTCTCTCCCGTCGGCTAGGCCGTTGTCTCGTGTCTCGTGTCTCGTCAAGCTTCTGCCATCTTTAGCTCGTCCTCCAGCTCCGCTGTCTTCCGCATGGCTCGGATTGCCGTACCTCCGGCGACGACCGCGCCGAGGATGATGTAGATGTAGAAGGTGTAGAACCGCCACCACAGGAGCGCGGCGGCGAACAGACCCGGTCCGATTACCGGCGCCAGCGCTGCGCGAAACGCGAGCTCCACCGCACCCCCGCCGCCCGGTGCAGGAACCACCGCGGCTCCGTACAGCAGCCCGAGTGGCCAGAGCGCCAAGGGGGCCAATGCCGCGTGTGCGCCCGCGCCGAGCACCAGTGCCGGCAGCACACAGAGACGCATGGCCACGTGAATCACTGACATCGTGTACGACCCGACGGCCCAGCGCATGTCGATGTGCTTCACGCTGTCTACCGTCGTACGCACCTGTGCGAACCACCGCTGGATCGTCCGCCAACGGGTTCCGCCGAGTCCCAGACGCCGCGCCCAGTTGGGCGCAGCGTCGTCGACATGACGCCGCGACAACACGACGGCGACTGTCGCGAGGCCGATGACGAATCCGGCATACGCACCAACCACACCGACGAGCGCACCGAGCACGACGCCCGCGTGGGCGAACACGAACGCGACGATGAGCACTACCGTCGCAAGCGACAGCGCCTCCACGAATAACTCGGCGAACAGAATGACGAGTGCGCTCGACGTCGGAATACCTGCTTCCGCGAGCACGAGAAAACGTGCCGGCTCGGCGCCGGATCGCGCCGGTGTGATCGACGCGCCAAAGTCACCCGCGAGAGTGGTACGTAGCGCCGTGGTGAATTTGAGATCGATCTGCGCCGCCTTGGCGCTCCACGTGACTTTCCACGATCGCGTGAGGATCTCGACGACCACCGCAGTGATCGCCAGGAGATGGGCCCGGAGCGGCAGCCCGATGGCGCTACCGGCGCGCCACCAGCTCAGTATGAAATACACCGAAACGCCGATCACCGCGGCGAACGACGCCGCCGTGAACGCCCATCGCTTCCACGTCATGTGGGCGCTTTGTCGGTTATCGGCATCGTGCGAATCTCCGTGGTTGTCGGCGGAGAATCAAGCGCGGTGTGGTCAAGGAAAAGCGAACGGGGGGTCGTTCGTTCTGGCCGCAATGATTCATTGCGACCAGAACGAACGACCCCCCGACTCCGCGAACAACGTGCGTCTACTGTCGAGCGCCTAGCGTCGAACGATTCCTTCCTCGCCCGCGCTACCACCACTTGCCGCGGCCTTTGGCTTGACGATATCGCTGATCTGGTGCCGCGCATCGTCGATGTGCCGTTTCGTGGCCACGTCAGTTGCGCGCTTCGAGGCCGCGGCGAGCTCTGTGTCGAGCTGTTTCAGGTCTCCGCGCAGCATCGCTTTGATCTCACCGGTGTTTGAAGCAGGCGCAGCCGCACCCCCGCGTCCACCGCCTGGTGCACCACCCGCGGCCCCAGCGGCTGGCGGATTGATCTTGGCGCCCACCGCGGCGAGATACGCCCGCTGCAGACCGCGACGATACACGTCGATCTTGACCGGACCGCTGCCATAGACTTCCGTGAACACGCCGTGACGGAGATCGCTGAGCATTTCACCAAGCGTGTACACGTCGCTCGGGTTCTTCGCCAGCGCCTCGCTTTCGATGAGCCGCGTCATCTTGGCGTCGTTGAGCAGACTGGTGACAATCGCCGACTGCGCGCTGACGATGCGGGTGACTTCGCCGTCCGGCTCGATCTTGCGCAGGATGTCCGTATCGATGAGCCACGTCGGCGTCTTGAATCCATTGTCGGCGATGAACTTCATAGCCCCTGCCTGTTTCGCCTTCGGTACCGGCGTGAAACGCGGGCCCGGCTGGTTGCCGTACTTCTCCTGCGAGTCCATGCCGCCAACGAGGTTGGCGACGTGACCGAGCTCCGTGCGGAACTGACCGATCTCGCGGCTATACAGTTCGGCCAGCACCTCGAAGTCCTGGTCCGGCTTCACCGTCGCCGACTGAATCCACTGCATGTTCCGCTTCAGGTTTCTGAAGCCGAGGTCCGTGGCGCGCACCGGATCGGCGTCGCCCACCGCCTCCGTTTCGTCACCCGGATCGGAGCCAAATGCGCCTGACGTCGAGAAGCGCAACCATGGCTTGGTATCCTGATCGCGCGCCCAAGAATCGAGCGTGGGGCGCTCTGCTTCCGCGCTCAGAATCAGCTCTGCGCCGGTGCGCTTGCCGGACTGTTGCGCCACCGCCGGTGTGTTGATCGGCGCGTAGCCCCATCTCGTTGCCCAGAGGTCGTACGGTCCAACGCGGGGCACGAGCAAGTCAACTGGAATGTGGTCTTCCGGCTGCGCCACGTAATTGAAACGTGAGTAATCCATGAGCGTGGACACGTGGCCCATGCGCCGCAGGAAGTCCGGGTTGCGAATGCTGTCGATCGGATACTGCGAGCTCGCCTTCATGTTGTGCTGGAAGCCGAGCGTATGACCGACTTCGTGCGCCAGCACGTACTCGAGGAGGCGCCCCATGAGCGAATCGGGGAGCGGGAACTCGCGCGCGCGCGGATCGAGCGCCGCCACCTGCGTGAAGTACCAGGTGCGCGCCAGGTTCTGCACGTTGTGATAGAACTGAACGTGCGCGTTGAGGATCTCGCCGGAGCGCGGGTCGTGAATGTTCGGACCGCTCGCGTTCTCCGTCGTCGACGGCAACCAGCGGATTACCGAGTAGCGCGCGTCTTCCGGCGACCAGTCGGGGTCATTCGTCGGTGCCACCTTGCCAACGATCGCGTTCTTGAATCCCGCGGCTTCGAACGCCGGCTGCCAGTCTTCGATCGCCTTGATGAGGTACGGGCGCCATTTTACGGGCGTGGCCGGATCGAGGTAGTACACGATCTGCTTCACCGGCTCGGAGAGCGCGGCGCTCGGATCCTTCTTCTCGAGACGATAGCGCGTGATGAAGCAGCGCTGGTCGTCGGCGACACGCTGCGCCGGCTGTGAGTAGTCGGTAACCGTGAGGTTGAAGTAGCCGACGCGATTGTCGCACAGGCGCGGCTGCATCGGCGTCTCGGGCAGCTTGTGGAAGCTGTACGACATGACGATGGTCGCCGAGGGCGCGGTAACGCCCGCCGCCCCACGACCGCCGCCAGGCGTTGCACCGCGGCCGGCGCCGCTGCTCGCCAGCGTCAATGTCGAGTAGACGTTCAGGTTGTCCGGGAATGACGAGACGCGATCCACCCACGAGCGCGTCGCATCAACGGTGTAGCCCGCGCCAACGCGCTGCGCCGGCGAGAGTTCCTGCGGCGGCTGAGTAAACGTGCGCGATACGTCGATCACCACCGCGCTGTCCGGACCGTAGGCTTCCACGTTGAACACGGCGATCACCGGCGGCACGTTTGCCGCTTGCACAGCGCCGGCAACCGGGGCCGTGGTGTCGCTCGACATCACTTCGTAGGAAATACCGCGCAGCAACACGCGATTGTCCCTGCGCTCGAACCGCAACACGCGATTGCCGGCAGACTGTCCGCCATAACCGGCGCCGAGCGTGGTCTGCGCAATCTCCTGCACGAGCAGAAGGTCCTTGTTCAGTTCGCGGCGCGGAATCTCGAACAGCACTCGCTCACCGATGCGATGCACCGTGATGAATCCTGTCTTCGTCTGCGCCTGTCGGGTCACGACGCGGCTATACGGCTGCGGATTCGGTGCACCAGTGGCGGGCGCACCTGGTGCGCCACCACGTCCGCCGCGTCCGCCGGCTGCGCCCGGCGCTGGCGTTTCGGTTGTATCGCCGGGCGTTGGCGCGGGTTGCTGTGCCTGACGATTTGGAGCGGGGGCCGGTTGAACCGGGGCGGGCGCTGGAGTCTTGGCAGTGCTGCAGCCGATCGCGATGACCGCGATGGCCGAACACCCCACGACAAATGCGGAACTCGATCGCATGAACCTTCGTGATGAGAAGGAGGGGGGGATACACCAGGGCAGGTATTATCCTAACAGCTCGAACGTCCCGAGGGACGAAACCGTTGGCTCGCTTGGCAGACTGGACCCTCCTTTCGGCGCGCCGTCTGCGGTAGCTAACCCCGATGCCTGCGTCAAAGACGAAGACCCGCTCGGTGTTGCTCGAGGTCGGTACGGGCGAGCAAGTGCCTGCTATTCTTCAGCTTCCACACACCGAGCGGAAGGTTCCGGCTGTACTTCTCATCCACGGAATCGGCTCGCAGAAGGAGCGAATGGCCGATTCCGTCGGCCGCGCGCTACTCAGGCGCGGCGTAGCCAGCCTCGCCATTGACCTGCCACTCCACGGCGCACGGGAGGCGGGTCTCGAGCGGAAATGGCTTGGCAACCCGCTCACGCTCGTCCGTGAATGGCGACTCGCCATACGCGAGGCGGAGGGGGCTGTCGGTTACCTTGCCGAACACCGCGCCATCGATGTGCGACGCATTGGGCTTGCCGGCTATTCGCTTGGTGCGTACCTCGCCGTGATAGTGGCGGCGAGCAATCAACTGATCCGCGTCGTCGCGCTTGCCGCGGGCGGAGACCTGCCCGATATGATGCCGTTCGCGTCGCTCGTCCGGGCCGTCGCTGATCCCAAGCGTGCGGCGCGAAATCTGTCCGGCCGGCCGCTGCTCATGGTCAACGGCCGGCATGATCGAACGACTCGTCCAGCGCAGGCCCGCGCATTATTCGATGCCGCGTCTGAGCCGAAGGAATTGCGCTGGTACAATGGGGGCCATTGGCCCACGCAGGGCGCGATCGACGACGCGGCGGATTGGCTCGCCACACGTCTCGATGCAAGGGGCGCTCAGTCGCGGATGGCGTAGACCTCGAACCAGGGCGCCCAGCGGAGGTTTGAGCGTACTGCGGCGCCGAGCACGGCCTTCACCAGCCGTTCTTCGAACCGCGCCCACCGCCGCGTCCATTCGTCTGCGAGTGGCACGAGCACGTCACCGCGCAGCCGACTGACGGTGAATCCGCTCGTACGCAGCAAGCGCGCGAGTGCGCTCGGTGTGAATCCACATCGATACGGGAAGGACAAGAGGTTGTTCTGCGCGAACAACGTTCTCGTGAGCGCGCGCCGGGCGGCACTGCCCCGTCCGAGCGACTGCCGCCGTTCGGCGTAGAACGCTCCGTTCGGCACGCGCAGCGCCAGGATGCCGCCGCGTCGCAGAAGCTTCCACGCAGCATTCACCGCCCCTCGTGGGTCGGCGAGCTGATCGAAGGTGTTCCAGATGGCAATCGCGTCGAACGTCCGCCCCGTCCCAAACGTCGTCAACTCGCCGTCGTGCACCACGAAGCCGAGCGATCGCGTGAATGCGTTCACGTCGGGATTGATGTCGAGTCCCTCCATGTGGAGATCCTCGTCGCGCGCCGCGGCGAGGAATGCACCGACGTAGCTGCCGACTTCCAATCCTGATCCGCCGCGCCCAAGCGCCCGCCGTAGCTGCCGCGCCAACACGCGGAGCGCGGGTGCCTGCGTGCCATGAAGGGCGCGCATCGCGTCCGGCGTGGGCGCCTTGCGCGCGTAGATCTCCACGAGCTCATGGTCGCGTTCGGCGGGATTACGGTAGACCAGACCGCACCCGGTGCATTGCACGAGTCGATACGGCGGATGCTCGGAAAAGGCCACGCGATCCATCAACCGCTGCGGCGGCGTCTCCGGCCTCAGGCGCCGCTGATGATACGCCCACAACGCTTCCACCTCGGCGCGCATGTCATCTGCATCGGCGACGAGCGTCGCTTGCGCGTGGCCGCACACCATGCAGTGCGCGAGCTGGTAGGAAGGACGTGGCACGCTTGCTCCCGGTGCAGAGACGATGCCCGGGCGCCTGACTCGCAAGCCTGTCTCGGCGGCCCCTTCAGCGGGGATTGGGCTCCGGGCCCTATTCTGGCTGGATGTCGCTGGCTGCTCCGTAGCGGTCGGCCCACCGGTCGGCGAGTTTCGAGTTGCCAGTGATGAGTTATGCGTTGCGCGTTGTTAAAAACTCACAACTCACGACTCACAACTGGACACCCGAACCTCGCCGACCGGCGATAGTGGCCTGCGAGCCAGGCGCCCTGGTGCGCATGACCTGTATACTCACAACTCACGACTCACAACTCACAACTGATCACATCACCCGTCGTCCCGCCCGCCTCAACCGGCGGCATCTCCACACCCAACCTTCGCGAAGGTCATCAGCACCCATCGTTCGTCGGCACGGCCATCCCCATCGCGTGGTACCCTTTGTCCACGTACACGGTACTGCCGGTGATCCCACTCGCCATGGGCGAAGATAGGAATGCGGTCACCAGGCCGACTTCGTCCGCCGTCAGCTTGTCGGTGAGCGGGGCGTTGTGCGCGACATAGTCGACCATCTTCTCGATGATCCCGATGGCGCTTGCGGCACGCGAGGCGAGTGGGCCAGCCGAAATCGTGTTCACGCGGCAGCCGAACTTACGCCCGGCCTCGAATGCCAGCATGCGCGTGTCGCTCTCGAGCGCGGCTTTGGCCGACGACATGCCACCGCCGTAGCCGGGGACTACCCGTTCACTCGCCATATACGTGAGCGACACGAACGAGCCGTTATCGCGCATCAGCGGCCCAAGGCGTTGAACCATGGACACAAGCGAGTAGGCGCTGGCGCTCAGCGCCGCCAGATAACCGCCGCGACTCGTCTCGAGGAGCGGCCTCTTCACTTCCGGGCCGTTGGCCAACGAATGCACCACGATATCGAGCGGCTTCTCCCCGAAATCCGCTACCAGCCGCTCGGCCAGACCACCGATCGAGCAGTCGCCGACGTCCTTGTACCGCTTGCTCTCGCGGAGATCTTCCGGGATCTCGTCGTACCGGTCGAATACCGCGTCGAGTGGGTAAATTCTCTCGAATTGCAGCAATTGACCGCATGACAGACGGCGCGCATCGTCGATCTTCCCTCGATCCAGGAGGGTGTGGAAGATGTGGAGCGCTGGTGGCCATGTGCCAACGCAGACGCTTGCGCCCGCCTCGGCGAGCGCCTTAGCGATCGCGAAGCCGAATCCTGCGTCGTCAGCTACCCCGGCGACCAGCGCCCGGCGTCCCGTCAAGTCGATGTTCAGCATGGCCTCAATAATAGTCGCCAGCAGTGCGGCCCGCCCAATGGCGCGTGTAATTCCGATCCGGGTTAGAAGCTTCTCATCGGGCTGTCGGGGCTTGTTCGCTATGCAATCGATCCGAGAAGTACGAGCTTCCTGCCCGTTGAACAGTGCCCCATAGGAGACCAGTTGGCCACTGTACTGTACGTCGATGACGAAGATGCCATTCGCCGAGCTCTTCGTTCCTGGCTGGCACGGCGAGGGCATACCGTGTTTTCGGCCGGAACGATCGACGAGGCACGGACCATCCTCGAGACCAACGCCATCGACGGTATGTTCATCGATATCTGGCTCGGCGCCGAAAGCGGCTTCGACCTGTTCGAATGGGTGGACATGCACCAGCCACACGTCGCGTCCCACGCCGTGTTCGTGACCGGCGACATCCTCCGCGAGCCGGCCGTTGAGCAGAGCCTCGCGACCATGGAACGCCCCATTCTCATCAAGCCATTCGAGCTCGCCGAGCTCGAGCGCCACATTGCGACGTGGTCCGCTGACTAAATCGGCGCGTAATCTGTAAGATTGGCCATTGTGACGATGCCTGCCCGAGAAACGCTCGTTGGCCGGGGCGACGGCAACACGTCCGTCGCCCCGGCCGTCGCCGGCCCGTCTTTCGCGCGCGGGCTCTGGAGAATTGCCGCGGCCGATGTGTCGAGCGGCAACCAAGTCACCCTTCTGCGCGACGGCCCGGCGACGTTCGACACGATGATTGCGCTGATCGAGAGCGCAACGACGAGCGTTGCCCTCGAGAGCTATATCTTTCGCTCCGATGACGTCGGGTCCAGGATGGCCGAAGGGCTCGTAGGGGCAGCCGGGCGGGGCGTCAACGTCCGGCTCCTGCTCGACTGGATCGGGATTCGAGGAACGTCGCGTAGCCTTCTCAAGCGCCTCCGGCGTGGAGGAGTCGATGTCGCGGTGTTCAACCCCGTGGGATTCCACCGCTGGTTGGGCCTTGTGCCGCGCGACCACCGGAAGCTCCTCGTTGTCGATGGAACGGTTGGTGTCACTGGTGGGGTGGGCGTCGGGCGCGAATGGACCACCGGCGTGCTGAAGCAACACCGCTCCCGCTGGCGTGATACGGCGGTGAAGATCCAGGGACCAGCGGCGCGCGATATGGTCCAGGCCTTTGACCATATGTGGCGGCGCACCAACGGGCACGAGCGGCGCGGCTCACACCGACTTCTCCGCCGTCCGGCGCGCGGCGCGCATCTCGATCCGGCAACCGACACCCCGGCGCTCGTCGGCATCATCGAGGGCGAGCCGCTGCGCCTGCGCGTTTCGCGTGCATTGCAGATCCAAGCCATTTCGGCCAGACGGTCCATCTGGATCGCGACAGCCTACTTCACACCCTCGCCGTCGGAAGTCGAGGCGCTGAACGGCGCGGCCCGCGATGGCGTGGACGTGCGCATTCTCGTGCCGAGCCAGAATGATCACCCGTGGGTGTCATTGCTCGCGCGCCGCTACTATCGCCGGCTGCTTACCAACGGTGTGCGCATCTGGGAGTGGCAGGGCGAAATGATGCACGCCAAGACGAGCGTGGTGGACGGACAATGGGTCCGTGTAGGCTCGACCGACTTCAACCCATTGGGTGTGGCGATCAACTACGAACTGGATGCCGTCATCGAAGACGCTGTGTTGGGCGCTGAAGCCGAGCAGATGTTCCTGGCGGATCTCGACGGCTCGCAAGAGGTGATCTTGAAGGGGCTCGAGCGGTGAAGCCAGGCATCATCGTGATGTCCGAGTTGCATGGGCCGATCGCCGAGGAGTTGCGCGAAATTCAGCAGCGATTCGACCCGCGTATGGTCGCCGAACTGCCGCCACACATCACGATCAGCGGTTCGTCGGGCATGGGACCGATCTCGCCGGAGACGAGCGACGAGGTGCTGCGGTCCGCGCTCGGCCCAGTGGCCGCGCAGATCGCACGTTTCAGTGTACGCCTCCAGCCGCCCAAGCGCTTCATGCAGAGCACCGTAGTCGTGATGGAGATCGATCCGAACGGTCCCATCCGCGCGCTCCACGAGCGTATCAAGATGGCCGGGTTATCCTACGAGCAGCCCCGTTTCACGTTCACTCCCCACTGCACGCTCAGCTTCTACCCCGAGCTGTCGCGCGACCGCCTACGCGAGCTGCTGCGCATTCGCATCAGCGAGCCGGTTACGATCGATTCGATCCAGGCCTACCGTGCGATTGATCTGACGAGAACGCAGAAAGTGCTCGATCTGCCGCTCGGCGGCCCGACGCCACAATGACCGATATGACGCGCACCGCACCCGACATTCTCTCGACAATTGAAGCCGACTGCGACGCCTCGGTTGGACAGGCGTTCGTCGCCCTGGCCGCCGAGTACTTTGCGCAGACGCGAAGCCGCGACGGCCGTGTTTCCACGGCGCATACGCCTGCCGCTCTTGCCGCTCGGTTCGATGAACCGATGCCCCTCGACGGGCAGCCAATCGACGCGATCATCGAGCGACTGCGCTCCGACGTCATCCCCGACTGCAATCGCCTTTTTCATCCGCGCTATGTGGGCCATCAGGTGTCGGCTCCGCTGCCCGCCGCGGTGTGGATGGAGAGCGTAACCGCGGCGCTCAACCAATCGGTTGCCGTGTTCGAGATGTCGCCCGTGGGAACGGTGCTCGAGCATCAGGTGATCAAGTGGATGTGCCAGCTTGCCGGCTATCCGGTGTCCGCCGGCGGAACGATGACGACGGGTGGGACGGAGGCGACGTTCACCGCGCTCCTTGCGGCGCGCAGCGTGGCCTTGCCCGATGCCTGGACGAACGGCGTCGGCGTGGATCCGCCAGTACTGCTCTGCGGAGAGCACGCCCATTATGCCGCAACGCGCGCCGCCGGTGAACTTGGACTGGGGATGCGCAGTGTGCTCTCGGTACCGTCCCGCAATTACAAGATGGACGCCGAGGCGCTGCGTGTCACACTCGACTCGTTGCATCGTGCAGGGCGCCGCGTGCTCGCTGTCGTTGCCACTGCGGGATCCACTGCGACAGGATCATTCGACGATCTGGAGACGATCGGCGCAATCTGCGATGAACATGGCGTTTGGCTGCACATCGATGGTGCGCACGGCGCGTCGGCACTGCTGTCACAATCGCACAAGCACCACGTTCGCGGGATAAAGCGCGCACGGTCGATCGCCTGGGATCCGCACAAGATGATGCTTCTGCCGTTGCAGGCAGGGATGGTGCTCGTACGTGACGAGCGCGATCTGGATACGGCGTTCTCGCAACGAGCGCCGTACCTGTTCCATGCCGGCGAAGGTGAGCGGGTATGGGACCAGGGCACGCGCAGCTTTCTCTGCTCGCACCGCGCCGACGTGTTCAAGGTCTGGGTGGCGCTCCAGCGGTACGGAGCTACGGGGGTTGGGGAACTGTACGACCATCTCTGCGGCAACGCGCGTCGCATGTGGGAAGAAATTCAGGAGCGCGGCGATTTCACGGCGCTGCACGAACCCGAATCGAACATTCTCTGCTTCCGATACGTCGGCGACGGCTCGCGAAATGACGAAGCGCTCGATCACCTTAACCGCGAGTTACGCGAGCGCTACAATCTGTCTGGCGAAGGTTGGATCACGGCCACGAATCTCGATGGCCGCCGCGTCCTTCGCGTCACCATGATGAACCCCCGCACCACGTCGGGGGACATCACCGAGATCCTGAACGGCCTCACTTCGATTGCCAAGACGTTGTAACGGAGACACGGCAACGATCAACGAGCAGCGAACCCTACCTGGCAAAGGCCAGGCGGGCTGATCGCGGTGTGTGATGTCGGGCGCACGTGAAGGCAAACCCTCCGCTACATTTCTGGGCTGTAGTCGAACTCCCTCGCCAGTCGTCCCTCGCTGATTGCCCAACGCATAATGGCTCCCCCGTCCTTCATCTACGTCATGAAAGACCTGCGCAAGGTCGTCCCGCCGTCGCGGGAGATTCTGCGTGGGATCTGGTTGTCTTTCTATCACGGCGCCAAGATCGGCGTGCTCGGCGCGAACGGCGCCGGCAAGTCGTCGCTGCTGCGGATCATGGCGGGGGTCGATCATGATTTTCAGGGCGAGGCGTGGGCCGCCGAGGGAACGCGCATCAGCTATCCTGTCGCAGGAGCCGGAGCTCGATCCGACGCTCGACGTTCGCGGGAACGTCGAGCTCGCAGTGAAGGCCCAGCGCGACTTGCTGCAGGAGTTCCAGGATATTTCCATGCGATTCGCCGAGCCGATGAGCGACGAGGCCATGGACAAGCTGCTCGCGCGCCAGGCCCGCGTGCAGGAGCAGATCGATGCCCACGATCTGTGGAGTCTCGACAACAAGATCGAAATTGCGATGGACGCGCTCCGGTTGCCGCCGGCCGATGCTGACGTGAGCACGCTGTCCGGCGGCGAGCGGCGCCGGGTAGCCCTCTGCCGCATCCTGCTCGAGGAGCCCGACATGCTGCTCCTCGATGAGCCGACGAACCACCTGGATGCCGAGAGCGTGGCGTGGCTCGAACGGTATCTGCACGATTTCGCCGGCACCGTCGTCGCGGTCACCCACGATCGGTATTTCCTCGACAACGTCGCCGGCTGGATCCTCGAGCTGGATCGCGGCGCCGGCATTCCCTACGAAGGGAACTACACGTCCTGGCTCGAGCAGAAGCGGAGCCGTCTCGCGACGGAAGAGAAGACCGAATCGGCGCGCCAGCGCACGTTGCAGCGTGAGTTGGAATGGGTGCGTCTGGCGCCGCGCGCGCGGCAGGCCAAGAACAAGGCCCGCGTCCAGAAGTACGAAGAAATGGTGGCTGAAGAGACGGCGGAAAAGATCATGCAGCACGAGATCGTCATTCCGCCGCCGCCGCGGCTTGGCAATGATGTCGTGACGGTGCGCAACGTCAAGAAGGCCTTTGGCGACAAGATCCTCATTGACGGATTGTCATTCGATTTGCCGCGCGGCGGCATCGTCGGCATCATCGGACCGAACGGTGCGGGCAAGACGACATTGTTCAGAATGATCGTCGGGCAGGAGCAGCCGGATGGCGGCACGGTCAAGGTGGGCGAGACGGTGCAGATTGCCTACACCGATCAGAACCGCACGCTCGATCCGGACAAGAGTGCATGGCAGGAGATCTCCGGCGGGTTGGAGCTGATCATGGTGGGGAAGAAGGAGCTCAACAGCCGCGCGTACCTGTCGAGCTTCAATTTCAGAGGCACTGACCAGCAGAAGAAAGTCGGCAAGCTGTCGGGCGGCGAACGCAATCGTCTGTACCTGGCGAAGACGCTGATGAGCGGGGGCAACCTGCTGCTGCTCGACGAACCGACGAACGATCTCGACGTGGATACGCTGCGCGCGCTGGAAGATGCGCTCGTGGACTTCCTCGGCTGCGCCGTCGTGATTTCACATGATCGGTGGTTTCTCGACCGAATCGCCACGCACATCCTCGCGTTCGAGGGAGACTCGGAAGTGGTGTGGCACGAGGGGAACTATCAGTCGTACATCGATGATCTGCACAAGCGGAAGGGTGCCGACGCCGACCAGCCGCATCGCGTGGCGTTCAAGAAGTTGGTACGTACGTAATGACCACGGTGACCGAGCACAGGGCGGTCGATCCCCTGCACGGCGTCACGCTCAAGATGATGATCGAGCATCTCGTCGAGCGATACGGCTGGGACGGACTGGGCGAACGCATCACGGTGCGTTGCTTCACACACGACCCGAGCGTCAACTCATCGCTGAAGTTCCTCCGCAAGACGCCGTGGGCGCGGGCCAAGGTCGAGTCGCTGTACGTGCACTCGGCCACCCACCCCCAAAAACGGCGGGACCCAGTTTGACGAAGCGGTGTCCGTCTGTTTCCATAGACTGAGGCCGTCCTCTATTACAGACACGGGGGGACTCAACGACTTCGGTGTCTCTTACGTAAGTCTCAACAAGTGAAAGACTTGGCGATATGGGCCTGGACGGCACACTCCGAGCGGTAAAGGAGGGTATATACCGTTGATGAGGGCACGCGATGTCTGAAGAATCGAATATTCACGGCGACTGCGACCATGGTGACTGTCTTCTGCCGAGCAGCCGCCGCCGTTTCTTGCGCGACAGTTTTCTCAGTGTCGCGGGCGCCATGGTCGCAGTTGGCATGAGCAAGACAGCTGCGTTCGCCATGCCGCTCGATTTCACCGAAGCAAAGCATGTGTCGGGTAGCATGCGCAGCTACACCATTCCGGCTGCCGACGGCGCGCAAATCGACAGGGATAACGAAGTGATTCTCGTGCGCTGGCAGAACGCCGTGTACGCGTTTGCGCTCTCCTGTCCGCACCAGAACACCGCGCTCAAATGGGATGATCGCGATCACGCATTCCAGTGCACCAAACATCACTCGAAGTTCCTGGCGTCCGGTCAGTACGTGCCTGGCAGCGGACGCGCGACGCGCGACATGGATCGGTTCGCGATCGCGCGCGACGGGAGTGGTGTGAGCGTCGATCTCGACAAGCTGTATCAAGAGGATACCGATGGCCCTCTGTGGGCCGCCGCGATGATCAAGCTCCCATAGGAATACCGCAGGTCACAGATGCAACACGCGGATCAGCGTCACGGCGAGAATGATGATCGTGACGAGCGATCCTGCGACCGCGAGTGTCACACGCGCACCCACCTGCCGCACGGCACGAACGTCTACCGACAGGCCAAGTGCCGCCATCGCAGCGATCGTCAGCCAACCGGCGACGAGCTTGGCGTCGGTCGCCGCAAGATCCGGCACGAGACCGGTCGATCGTAGCGTGGCCAGAACCACGAAGCCGATGACGAACCAGGGCACGATCTTGCGGAACGACAAGGTCGCAGTGGAATTCGCGCGCCGTGCGCGAAGCGCGAAGAAGATCACCGTGGGTCCGAGCATCAGTACGCGCGCCAGTTTTACGGCCGTGGCCACCTGTCCGCTCAAGGTGCTGACCGCGAACGCCGCAGCGAGCACCTGCGGTACGGCGTAGACGGTGAGTCCCGCGAGCACCCCGTACTGGTAATACGACAGGTGTAGCGGAATCATCAATAGCGGAAGCAATAGGACTACCACGACGCCGAGTACCGCAGTGAGCGCAATCGAGGCGGCGACGTCCTCCCGTTCTGCGCCGATCACCGGTGCGACGGCAGCAATGGCTGAATTGCCGCAAATCGCATTTCCGCAGGCAACCAGCGTGGCCAGCCTCGGCGTGAGGCCGGCGGCGCGTCCGATCAGGAACCCGGAGCCAAGTGCCGTGCACACGAGCAGCACGATACCCACAGCCAGCAATGGCCCGGAAGCAAAGAGCTGCGGCACGTTCATGGTGGCGCCAAGCAGGCAAACCGCGACCTCGAGCACGTCCTTGGCGACGAAGCGTATCCCCGGCTCGGAACGGGCGTCGGCGCCGCGAACCGTGCGGACGACCATCCCAACGAGGATCGCCAGGACCAGCGGCTCGATGATGGCTCGTCCAAACAACCGCTCCTCCGCCGCTCCGCCGGCGAGGGCGACCAGC
The DNA here is from genome assembly GCA_963817955.1 of uncultured Gemmatimonadaceae bacterium. Lineage (GTDB taxonomy): Bacteria > Gemmatimonadota > Gemmatimonadetes > Gemmatimonadales > Gemmatimonadaceae > JAQBQB01. Next base: position 388,054 of record CAWFQK010000001.1, on the reverse strand, counting down.
GACACAAGAATCGATGCCAGGATCCCCACGAGAACGGGCGGGGATCGACGGATGAGCACGGGTGCGTCTGCAGCGATACTGGTCATGTCGCATGGTAGCCGCGGGGACTATTATAAGGCCACTACATTATTCTTATGATTCCATAGCTTTCCATTATGGCAATCAACCTTCACCATCTCCGGCTGTTCGTTGCCGTGGTAGATCGCAAGGGCTTCACAAATGCCGCCCTGGCACTACGTCTGAGCCAACCAGCTATCTCCAAGTCGGTGATGGAGTTGGAGGGGCAGCTCGACGTCGCGCTACTAGACCGCAGTGGCAAGACGGTCAAACTGACTGATGCTGGCCGGGCCCTCTATGCGCGGGCGAGTGAGCTCTTTGGCGTGGAACGCATTGCGGAACAGGAGCTCCGCGAGATGCGCGGACTCGAACGGGGTGTGCTCCGGATCGCGGCCAGTACCACCATCGCCACCTACATGCTCCCGCCCATACTGGGGCGCTTCCACCTCAGGCATCCGGGCGTCCGCATCCAAACGACCAGCGCCAATACGCGGAGGGTGTTGCGCATGCTACTGGAGTTCCGCGTGGACGTCGCACTCGTCGAGGGACCTGTGTCGCATCCGCGCGTCGAGGTGCGGCCTTGGCGGGACGACGAACTCGTGATCATCGCGCCGCCCGACCATCCGTTGCTCGCTCAAGCGCCAACAGACGTTCACCTCTTGTCGCAACAGCCATTTCTCGTGCGGGAACCTGGATCGGGGACGCGGGTTGTCACAGAACGCGCTCTCGCCGCGCAGGGCGTGCGTCTTACGAACACCATGCGTGTTGGTGGGACGGAAGTGATCAAGCAGGGGGTGGCAGCGGGATTGGGGTTGGCGATCGTGTCGCGCGCGGCAGCGGCGGACCAGCTCGCGCTCGGGCGAATCGCCATCTTGCCGGTGAGCGGTCTGGTCATCGGCCGGCCGCTGACGCAGATCCGACTGATCGGCCGTACGTCGTCTGCCGCGGCACGCGAACTCGAGACACTGCTCCAGGATGGCGCTGAAATGTCGTACGAAGGTGATGTCTCAGGCCATGCCTGACGTCCCGCACATGATTTGTCACGCAAGCTGCATGTTACGTCGCAACCACGCCATTTCCCGAACCGGATCGTTATGCACTCCGCCGCTCGTGTCTCGATAGTCGTCGCCTTCGCGTTCGCCGTTGCCGCCTGCCGTTCGGCGCCGCCCCCGCCCCCGCCAGCTCCCCAGGCGCTGAACGACTCTGCCACCGCGGCCCTCAATTGGGTGTCGTCCCACGCCGTTCCGTTCAACCCGGCGGATTCGCTGCCATCGGTCGGTGAGCGGATGCAGCTCGCGGCGCTTGCGGGCGATGCGCGCATCGTGGGCTTCAGCGAACTGACTGAGGGGACGCGCGAATTCCCGCTCGTCATTCGCCGGGCGCTGTTCGCCCTGGCGGAAGCGAAAGGCGTGCGCGGTCTCGCCATTCAGGCCCCGATGGCCGAGGCGATGGAAATCGACCGGTACGTACGGTCCGGCGTCGGCGATCCGCGGCGGTTGCTCCGCGAGCTCGGATCCTGGCGCTGGGAGACGCGTGAGATGCTCGCGCTCGTCAACGCGATGCGTGACTGGAACCGCGCACATCCCGCGGCACCGCTTGGCTTTTACGGATTCGAGATTCCTTCCGCCGCCCTTGCAGTGCACGTGGTGACGTCGCTGCCGGATTCGGTAACGGGGGCGCCCCTCAAGAGTTGGCTCACGCGCGAATATGCTTGCGTGGCGATGAACGAAGGTGCTCATTGGGGTCTTGAAGGCCGAGCGGCGGATAGCACATTCTGGAACCGGTGTAACACGGTTGCCGCGGCCGGAGTAGACAGCCTCGTGGCGCTCCGTCGCCGCACGAGTGCAACATCGACCCACGCGAGTGATGTGGCGTTCGCCGAGCAGATGGCGCGGCTGATTCAGCATCACGTGAGCGTCAGCTTGCGGCACATGACGCGGCATGACGCAAACGCCGAGCACGTCCTGTTCCTGGCCAATGCGCTCGGCGCCGACGCAAAGCTGATGTTGTGGGGTGGCGATGTCGAAATGGGCCGGCTCACGCTCGACCGCACCGTGCCCCAGACGGGCCTTTCTCTGGGCCAGCGACTCGGCACACGCTATCGCGCCATTGCCTTTGCCTTCGGCAACGGCTCCATTCGCGCCCGTCGCGTATCAACGGGGCGCGGCGGACAGCCCGGTGGCTTGAGTGACATCGCCGTTCGCCCGCCGCTGCCAAACACATACGAAGACGTGCTCGGGCGCGTGGCGCAGGCCGGCTACTGGCTCGACGCGCGGACGCTGCCGGCGGACGCTGCCGGCGCCTGGCTCAAAGGATCGCGGCCCATCCGGCTCATCACAGAAATCTATACGCCGGAGGCGCCGGAACTCGTACAGACGCCGATCGAACTACCGGCGAATTACGACGCCATCGTATTCGTGCGGACGGTGAGCCCTTCGCGGTGACGGCTCTCGTCAATCAGCAAGGATTATTATTAGCACGTAGATCGGTCGCACAAGCATTCGAAGGCGCGGTAGCCCCCATGTGGTAGCCCCATGTGGACCACGCTGCCGCGCACGCGCCTGCCATCCCGCCAATGAGCGATACGCTCTGTCCGCCGAAGAACAGTCGATAGTTTCTGGAGTTGCAGGATCGTAGCAGTCGGACATTCATGTTGGGGCAGAGGACGTCATCATGTTCATCTCGGATTTCGCGATTCGTCGGCCGATCATCACCGTCGTCACCATGATCGCGTTGGTGGTGTTCGGTCTGGCGTCGCTGGCCCGGTTGGACACGGACGAATTCCCCGCGATCGACGCGCCGATCGTCTTTATCGCCATTCCGTATCCCGGAGCGGCGCCGGACGTCGTCGAGCGCGAAGTCGTGAACCGCGTCGAAGACAAGATTTCGGGCATCAGCGGCGTAGACAAGATCAACTCGACGTCGACCGACGGCTTCGCGCAGATCATCGTGCAGTTCGTCTTCTCCAAGCCGGTCGATCAAGCGACGCAGGACATTCGCGATGCGATCTCGGCGATTCGCTCTCAGCTACCGGCGGAAATCCTCGAGCCGGTGTTGCAGCGGTTCGACCCGAACCAGCTACCCATTGTATCGCTGGCGATGACGTCTTCAGTGCTGACGCCGCCTCAACTCACGCAAATCGCCGATCAAACGATCGCCGGCGAGCTCCGCGCCATCGGTGGCGTGGCGCAGGTGAACGTGGTCGGTGGAGACAGTGCCCAGCTCAATGTGGACGTACGGCCCACGGATCTCGCGGCGAACGGCGTCGGCATCGATCAAGTAGTGTCGGCGTTGCGCGCCCAGAATCTCGCGGCGCCCGTCGGCAACGTCAACAATTCCCTCGAGCAGCGCTCCATTCGTCTCGAGGGTCGTTTCGAACGGCCGGAGGACTTCAGCGCGCTCGTCGTGTCGCAGCGTAATGGACAGCTCATCACACTCGGCCAGGTCGCCAACGTCGAAGCGGGCGCCGCGGAACCGAAATCGGCCGCGCTCTACAACGGGCAAGTAGCCATTGGCCTCGACATCGTGAAGTCGCGTGAGTACAGCACGACGGCGGTGGCCGATGCCGTGCGGGAGCGCATCGCACAACTGCAGCAGACGCTGCCAACGGGCACGCGAATCGTGGTGGTTCGCGACGCGGGTGTTCGCGTGCGCAACTCGGTGCGGAACGTGGAGGAGGCGCTCGTGGAAGGCGCCATTCTCACGGTGCTCGTGGTGTTTCTGTTCCTGAACTCATGGCGATCCACGGTCATCACCGGCTTGGCATTGCCGGTGTCTGTGCTCGCGTCATTCGTGCCGTTGGCGATATTCGGCTTCACGCTCAATACGATGTCGCTGCTCGGGCTGTCGCTGGCGATCGGCATTCTGATCGACGATGCGATCGTCGTGCGCGAGAACATTGTCCGCCACGTCGAGCTGGGGGCGGACCATATGCATGCGGCGCATGAGGGCACCGACGAAATCGGCCTCGCCGTCGCTGCGACGACGTTCTCGATCGTCGCCGTATTCGTGCCGGTCGGCTTCATGCCGGGCATTGCGGGTCAGTGGTTCAAGCCCTTCGCGCTCACCATTGCTTGTGCCGTGCTCGTGTCGCTCTTCGTGTCATTCTCGCTCGACCCGATGCTGTCGGCGTACTGGGCCGACCCCCAACTGGAGGCGAACGAGCGGCGCAATCCCATCGCGCGCGCACTCGCGCGTTTCAATATCTGGTTCGACCGCCAATCCGAGCGGTACAAGGGGCTGATCTCGTGGGCGCTCGATCATCGCTGGACGATGATCATGCTTGCCGCCGGGTCCTTCGTGTTCGCTATCCTCCTCCAAGTGACGATCGGTGGCTTCGGCTTCGTGCCCGTGAGCGACAATAGCGAGTTGAACATTGCCATCGAGACGCCGCCCGGCTCCAGTCTCGACTACTCGACCCTCAAAGCGGAGGAGGTGGCGCGCATGATTCGCGCGCACCCTGAGGTGGAGTACACGTACGCGACCGTGGGAAGCGCGTCAGGTTCGGGTGCCGTCGATAATGCGAACGTGTACGTGCGGCTGAAGCCAAAGAACGAGCGTGGAATCAGCCAGGACGCCCTCGCGCAGATTCTGCGCAAGCAGATGCGCGCCATCGGCGGCGCCACCGCATATACCTACGCGTCGGGCATGGGAGGCGCGCAGAAGCAGTTGCAGTTACAGCTGCAAGGGCCCGATCAGGGAACGCTCAACCAGTACGCCGAGCGGATTGAGAAGATCATGGCCGCGACACCCGGCGCCGTGGACGTCGGACTCTCGACGAAAGGGCAGAAGCCGGAGTTCGACGTACGCGTTCGCCGTGGCCTCGCCGGCACGCTCGGTGTGAGTCTGAGCCAGCTCGCAACGTCGTTGCGATTTGCCTTTGCCGGCGTGGATGCGGGCACCTGGGTGGATCCAGCCGGGATCTCGCGCTACGTCCATGTACGTCTTGTTCCCGCGGCACGCGAGAACGCCGCCGATCTCGGCCAGCTACCGGTGATGGTCTCTCCGGCCGCGAACGGCACGCCGGCGTTCGTGCCACTCAGTCAGGTTGCGCAGATCACGCCTAGCTTCGGACCGTCGCAGATCGACCATTATCAGCGCGAACGCGTGGTGATGATTGGCGCGAACATCGAGGGCTCGTCATTGGGCAAAGTGTCGCAGTCGCTCATGTCGAGCGTCCAAAAGATCCAACTGCCCTCCGGCTACCACATCAGCGCGGGCGGCCAGACGGAAAGCCAGAACGAGGTGTTCGGGAGCATCTTCGTCGCTCTCGGCGTCGCAGTCATGTTGATGTATCTCATCCTCGTCGTGCAGTTTGGCTCGTTCCTGGACCCCTTGGCGATTCTCATTTCGCTGCCGCTGTCCCTGATCGGTGTCGTGCTGGCGCTCATCGTCACGGGCGATACGCTCAATCTCATGAGCCTGATCGGAGTGATCCTGCTCATGGGCATCGTGGCCAAGAATGCCATTCTGCTGATTGATTTCGCGAAGTGGGCGCGCATCGATCGCGGTCTCAATCGGCGCGACGCGTTGATCGAAGCCGGGCGCATTCGACTGCGTCCGATTCTCATGACGACGCTCGCGCTGATCGCGGGGATGGTTCCCGTCGCGCTCGGCCTCGGAGAAGGGGCCGACTTCCGTGCACCGCTTGGCCGTGCGGTCATCGGCGGCGTGATCACGTCCACCGTGCTGACGCTCGTGGTGATTCCGACGGTGTACGAGATCCTTGACGAGTGGCGCGAACGCTTGTTCGCGCGTTTCAAGCGCGGGGTGGCAGTCACGGCGCACGCTACTGCACCGTCGCCAGACTCGGCGATGCGACGGACGCGACGCTGATGTCGATCGGCAGCCTTACGCCATTGTGTGTGCGCACGACGTCCAGTAAGCCCTGCCAGGCGGACGCGAACGCGTGCCCAACATCTGTGGGCACACTGCCGGGAGAGAAGCCGCTCGAGCCAGCGACCCAGAACGGCGGTTCGGTATCGACGCCAGCCTGCGCGTAGATGTCGCTGACGTCATCGTAGATTTGCGCGGCGTTGTGCGTGTGTGCGTAAATGCCCGGGCGATAGCGGCCATCAGCGAGGACTGACTTTGCCCACGACATGTAGTAGTCGCGCATGCGCTGCGGCAGGACATCCATGTATTCGATGTCGAGGAACACGACGGTGCCGCTAGGGAATGCTTCCTTCGCTGCCGTCGCAATCGCGTCGCGCGCATCGAGACGGCCCTGGGTCGCTCCCACGTAGGACGCCGAGCAGCGATCGCCGGCGGCGGCCACTGGCTTTGTCGAACGTCGCGTCATCGTGCGCGTGACACGTGATTTCTTGCCATGGCGTGGACGTTTCAACTTTCGTGACGGCGGCGCGGATGCTGTGGTGGATGTTTGGCCCCACGTTTGTTGGCCGACGTATAGCACAGCGAGTCCCCATCCATTGTTGACGAGATGGGCGCGCTTTCCTGACCAGCTGGTGTCTTTGTGGCAGGGCGCCTGGAGATAGTACCCCACCCACTCGTATTCGCCGGAGCGCTTCCACGCGTCCATCGCACGGTCGCCGGGATACACGTTCGTGTCGAAGCCTACATGGCTGGCCGTGACCGTCGACGCGAGCTCCTTCACCGCGCTGCTCATGGCCGACGACGCATCTGCGATCTCGAATGCTGTGGCGTGCAATGGTTCATGCGCGATGCGCGGAACTTCGAGCGACGCCGAGACAGTTGCCACCGCAAGCATGAGCCCGTTCCGCAATTTCCGACGATTCATACTGTCACTCGAACCTGCCTGAGACGCATACCACCCCACGTCGTGGAGTCGCAATACTCGTACACCTATGTGTCCCAGTGCTTCCATTCCTGGTGATGTTGCTCACAGCGAGGCATTCGCTTGCGCGGACGAGCCGTGCGTACAGAACTTGCTATCGCAGCGCCAGCCCGCCCGGATGCCCGGGCGATATACCCTGTTCGGAGGAACGTATGTCGATTCGCCATTCTCGCGGGATAGCCTTGCTCGGTGCATGCACGCTCTGGGCGGCATGCTCGAAGAGTGAAAAAGTTGCTGATACGACGGCGGCCGCGACCGAAACGACGGCGAAGGCGACCGCACCGGCACCGGCACCGGTGGCGCCGGCCCCAGCAGCGCTGAACGACGCGAATATCGCTGCGCTACTCGATGAGGCCAATGCTGCGGACAGCACGTGGGGAGCCATCGCAGAAAAGAAGGGCACCGCCGCGTCCGTCAAGGATTTTGGCCGGACGATGGTACGCGACCATCACGCACTACGCAAAGCTGGACAGGATCTGGCCAAGAAGCTGAATCTGACACCGCAGCCGCCGGCGGACGACACACTGCCGGCGACGTTGTCAAAGATGTCTGACAGCCTGAATGCGCAGGCGAAGGGTGCCGCGTGGGACAAGGCGTATATGGATCACGAAGTGGCAGTACACCAGAGCGTGCTGTCGCTGCTCCAGACTGCACAGGGCGCTGCGCAGGATACGTCTCTGAAGGCCCTGGTCACGAAGGCGATCCCAACTATCCAGGGGCATCTCACCAAGGCGCAGGCCATTCAGAGTAAACTCAACAGCCCGACCGCAGCCACCGGCGCAGCGGCCACTACCGAAAAAGCCCCGGCCAAGAAGAAGCCGTAAGTGCGAACTGGACCTGCCCAAGCGATTGGGTGCGCTGGTTGAACACAACGCCTGGGGTATCCCCGGGCGTTGTGTTTATTTCACGCTGCCTCAATCACCTGCGAGAGGGAGACGTCGTCCGGGGCTCGCGGCTGAAACCTCGGTGGAGGTCTTCGGAGGGCCAGGTGCGTTGGATCGAGCCGCCGACTCCCGTAACTTGCGCATTCGAGCGGGGCCATCAATGGTGCGCCACACCACGACCGCGAAGATGTAGGCACCGATACCGGCCAATGTGCCACCTGCCGACAACAGCGGAGTGCCGAGCGCCGCGCCGTTCGCGCGCAGGACGAACCCTGCCACCATCAATGCCAGACCGATGTTGGCAATCCAGACATGCACCGCCACGGCGCGGCGCCCAGCCAGCGGATGACCTGCGAAGCGCGGAATGACATGATACGCCACACCGTAGATCATCATGGTCACGAAGCCGAGCAGCATGATGTGAACGTGCGCCGGACGATAGACGGTCCATACCGGGTGAACCGCCATGGCCGTACCGATGAGGGCGCCGGCCGCAAGCCAGCTGACGCTTGCCTTGATGAATGCCTTCACGAACCAATCCATCAAAGCACCGCCGCGCAGGTCGAGGTATCTACAACGCCCAAGGCTGATGCCCGGCTATGCGGTGAATGCTGCACGGGACGGAAGCTCAACTGACGCATCAGGACCGAACGAACCGCCGCGCCCGGAGAGCAGATCGGCGAGCGTGAGCTTCACGAGCGCATCGCGGCGAGCGACCATGACGGCGCTCCAGGCCTGGTGTGCGGCACACGGACCGAGCGGATTGCACGGACCGTTGCCGAGCAGGCAGCGCGTGTGACGCCGTGGCTCGTCGAAGACATCGATAACCTCGGCGAGTGTGACGTTTTGGGGCGCCTCGGCGAGCATGAATCCGCCGGCCGGGCCGCGGGCGCTGGTGACGAGTCCGGACTTGGCAAGACCGTTGAGCACTTTCGCCATGTAGTTGCGCGGAGTGCCGGTGGCGGCAGCGACCTCGTCCGCGCGTACCGTGCGGGCACCGTAGGCGCGAGCGAGCACGAGGGCGGCGCGCAGGGCGTAATCGGATGTGTTGGAAAGCACGAATCATCTCCGGTCAACGAGTTTCTCATCCCAAGATGAGAATGCCGGTTTAGGGTCTGACTCTCTGTCCGAGCTAACTGGATTCTTGGTCAGGAAATAGCGGACAGTTTGTGCGGTCTTTTACCGATGGCGACCGTGCGGCAGTTAGCAGGTTAGAAAGTAAGTAACCACTTGCATCACGCTCCGAAGCCGCCTAGGCTTTACGGCCCATGGACATTCGTGATCGCATTCTGGCAGCGGCGAAGACCGTCTACGCGCAGCACGGCTTCCGAGGGGCGACAACTCGCCTCATCGCTATTGCTGCCGACGTCAACGAGGTCACCCTCTTCCGAATCTTCGGATCGAAGGCGGCACTCTTCGAGGCGCTGCTCACCACGCATGTCGCGCAGTCGCCAATTCCCCCACTGCCCGACAATCCGGTCGATCCGCAGGACGAAATCACGGTCTGGGTCTTCGCAGTGTTGGGCCACATGCGGATGAACCGCGCGCTCATTCGCACGTCGCTCGGCGAGATCGAGGAGCGCCCCGAGGCCGCGGTCTCGATGTGCGAAGGACCGAACTGCGCCGGCATGATTCTCACCGATTATGTGCTACGCCTGCGATCGATGGGCTTGGCCGATTCGGACGGGGACATTCCGACGGCAGTGGCCATGCTCATGAGCTCGATGTTCGGCGACGCCATCTCCCGGGATATCATGCCGAACGCTTTCCCCCAGCCCGAAAACGAAGCGCCTGCGAAATACGTACGGGTCTTCCTGCGCGCGCTCGGCGTCGAAGCTGCCAGCCACCGCGCCACTCACGTTCGCTCGGTCGCTGGTGACTGAGCCGCGACCGATTCGATTCCCATTGAACCTCCGACCATGATATCCGTTCCGATGCGCGGCATGCTGCGCAGCGCGGGCCCGCGGACTGGCCGCTTTGCGGTCGCGGCGTTGTTGGTACTGTCGCTTGGCGCGTTGGGCGCTGGACGCGCTGGCGGACAGCAGCCGGCCCTCGGTTCCGTCCGACTGTCGCTTGACGACGCGCTGCGCATTGCGCAGGCGCAGAGTCAGAGCGTCGAGATGGCACGTGCCGGCGTGAGGCGTGCCTCCGGACAGCGCGCGCAGGCGTTCAGCCAGAACCTGCCGCAGCTCAGCGGCACGGCCGGCTATACCAAAACGCTCAAATCACAGTTTTCGGGCCTCTCGAGCAGTCCTGCGGCGCCTATCGTACCGACGACGCAGTCGCTCTGCACTCCATTCATCTCCTCAACCGCCACGCCTGCCGAGCGTGCGGCGGCCCTGGCAGAGGCGGCCAGCTGTCCCCCAGCCGGCGGGAGTGGCGGGTTCGATCTGAGCAAGACGAGCTTCGGCGCCACCAACCAGTGGGCGCTTGGACTTTCTTTCTCGCAGAACGTGTTCGCTGGCGGTCGCATCGTCGCCCAGAACCAAGCGGCGGAGGCGCAACTCCGTTCAGCGAACATCGAGGTCGCGGCGCAACTCGCCCAAGTATCGCTCGATGTCACGTCGGCGTACTACGACGCCGCACTCGCTGACCAGCTCGTGGCGATCGCCGACTCGTCGTTGGCGCAGACGGCCGCCCTGCTCGCGCAGACGCGAGTCGCTCGCCAGGTCGGTAACGCGTCGGAGTACGACCTCCTGCGCGCACAGGTAACGCACGACAACCAGCTCCCCGTCGTCATTCAGGCACGCGCGAACCGGCAGGTGGCATATCTGCGGCTCAAGCAGCTGCTCAACGTGTCGCTGGACGACAATCTGCTGCTCACCACGAGCATCGAGGAAGCGAGCGGTCCGGCGGTACCGGCGATGGTGACGAGCACGGCGGTTGACACTTCGGTGTCGGACCGCGCCCCGGTACGGGAACTGGACGAAGCCGTGCACGCTCAGGAAGCGCAGATCCGCGTCGCGCGCTCCGAGCGGTATCCGTCACTGGCCATCGTCTCGAACTACCAACGATTGTACTTCCCTCCGGGCGTCTTTCCCTCGCTCTCGAGCGGCGTGAACAACTGGACGGTCGGGCTGTCCACGAACTTCCCGCTGCTCGACGGGGGCCGCATTCACGGCGACCAGCTCGTCGCGCAGGCCGGATTGCAGCAAGCACGCGCCCAACGTGAGCAAACGCGCCAGTTCGCCGCGCTCGACACACGCGTCGCTCTCAACGCGCTGCAGGAAGCGCAATCGACGTGGGAGGCAAGCCGCGGAACCGCTGAACAGGCGCAGCGGGCGTACGGCATCGATCAGGTGCGCTTTCGCGAAGGCATCTCGACGCAGACGGACCTCGCACAGTCGCGATTGCTGCTCGAGCAGGCGCGGGCGAATCGCGCGCAGGCGGCGCGGAATCTTGCCGTCGCTCGCGTGCGCCTCGCCTTGCTGCGCGATTTGCCGATACAGGCGGGCGGGTCCACGACCGGCGGCGCCAATGCAGCGAGCACAGCGCAGCAGCAGCAGCAACAACCACAACAACAGCAATCCACCGGAACCTCAACACAGTCTGCCAGCGGTGTGGGCAGCACCACAGGCGGGGGCATTCAGCCATGACACGGGCAGGCCACACTCTCCATAATCGCGGCTTCACGACCGCTCTCGTACTGGCTTCCATTGCGTGTGTGGCCTGTAAGGGCCCTGACACGACCAAGGCGGCGACCGCACCGACCCAAATGGTGGTCGGTCCGGAGAACATTGCCGTAGTGAAGGCGGCGCAGATTCGCTCCGGACCGGCTATCTCCGGCACACTCACGCCTGAGGAGCAGGCGAATGTGCGCGCCGAAGTCGGCGGTGCCGTGTTGCAGACGTACGCCGAACAGGGTCAGCGCGTGGCGAACGGCACGGTGCTGGCCCGGATCGATGACGCCGCATTGCGCGAAACGGAGCTGTCGGCGCGCGCCGCAGTGACCACCGCTCAGAACAGCGCCGACTTGGCGAAACGGCAAGTCGAGCGGGACGAGGCGTTGATCAAGGCAGGCGCGATCGCCGAGCGCGACCTCGAGCTGGTGCGCAACCAGTACTCGGCGGCCGAAGCGCAGCTGGCGAACGCACGGGCTCAACTGGTGAATGCGGAGAAACAGCTTGCAAAGACGACGGTGCACGCACCGTTCACGGGAATCGTGAGTGCGCGCCAAGTGAGCGCGGGCGACGTCGTGCAGCCTGGTGCTGCGCTCTACACGATCGTCAATCCGGCCACGATGCGCCTCGAGGCCTCGGTGCCGGCGGATCAGCTTGCGGCGGTGCATGTCGGTGCGCCCGTGGACTTTGTGGTGAACGGCTATCCGAGCCGCCAGTTCACCGGACGCGTAACGCTGATCAATCCGGTCGCGGACCCGGCGACGCGCCAGGTGCGCATCATCGTATCGTTGCCGAACCAGAACGGCATACTGGTGGGCGGCTTGTTCGCCGATGGGCACGTCGCAACGGACGTGCGGACGGCGCCGGTGGTGCCGTTGACGGCGGTGGACGAGCGGGGTCTGCGTCCGTTCGTGATGCGGATCAAGAACGGGCTCGTGCAGAAGACCGAAGTGGATCTGGGCATTCGGGATGGCGCAACGGAAACGGTGGAGGTGCGCAGTGGCATTCAACCGGGCGACACCATTTTGCTCGGCGCAGCCCGCGGCATTTCCGAGAAGACACCGGTGAGGGTGAGCGCTGTCGCGGCGGATACCGGGCGGAAACCATAACCAGAGGGCTGCTGCGTGCTCGTTGCTCGTTGCTCGTGAAACCAGCGACTAGCCATGGCACCCAACGACTGACGAAATGATCATCTCCGATTTCGCGATCAAGCGGCCGCTTGTCACCGTCGTGGCGATGGTCGCGCTGGTGATCTTTGGAACCTTCGCGCTGTTGAAGCTGAAGACGGACGAGTTCCCCGACGTCGCGCCACCTTGGCTCACGGTGGGGATCGTGTATCCCGGTGCCTCGCCCGAGGTCGTGGAGAGCGAAGTGCTCAAGCCCGTCGAGGAGCAGATCGGCTCGATCGCCGGCGTGAAGCGCATCATCGGCAAGGCGTACGACGGCTACTCGATGCTGATGATCGAGTTCCTCTACGAGAAAGATCTCAACGTCGCGTCGCAGGAAGTCCGCGACGCGATCTCGTCGATCCGCGCCGACCTGCCAGTCGAAATGAAAGAACCGATCGTGCAGAAGTTCAACGACACGGATCGTCCGATCATTTCTGTGGCCATGTCGTCAACCGTGTTGTCGCCCGCTGAATTGACGCGGCTCGCCGATCCGGGGATCACGCGCGAACTCCGCGCGATTCCCGGTGTTGCCGACGTGCAGATCTTCGGCAAGGTGGAACGCGAGCTCACGGTCGAGGTCGATCCGCACAAGCTGCAGTCGACGAACGTGAGCATCGCGCAGGTAGTGCAAGCGCTCGAAGCGCAGAATCTCGCGGCGCCGGTTGGCCGCGTGAATGGTGTACTCGATGAGCGCACCATTCGCTTGCGCGGGCGCATAGAGACACCGGCCGAATTCGAAAACCTCGTCATTGCTGACCGGAACGGCCAGCTCATCCGCCTGGGACAGGTGGCGAACATCAGTGACGCGACGGAGGAACCACGGACTCTGGCGTTGTATAACGGACATGAGGCCATTGGCATCGATGTCAAGAAGTCGAAGGGCTACAGCACCACCGATGTCGCGGCCAAGGTGCGCGATCGCGTGGCGCAGATCAGTCAAACACTGCCGACGGGTACGACGATCGACCTGGTGAAGGACTCCGGCGTGCGCGTCACGCACGCCGTGAGCAATGTGGAAGAAGCGCTGCTGCTTGGCGCGGTGCTCACTGTACTCGTGGTGTTTCTGTTCCTCAACTCGTGGCGTTCGACGGTCATCACTGGAGTTGCGCTGCCGATTTCAGTGCTGGCGAGCTTCATCGCCGTATGGATGCTCGGGTTCAATCTCGAGACGATGTCGCTGCTCGGCCTGTCGCTGGCGATCGGCATTCTGATCGACGACGCCATCGTGGTACGCGAGAACATCGTGCGCCATGTGGAGATGGGGAAAGACCATTTCACTGCTGCCCACGATGGCACCGACGAGATCGGGCTCGCGGTGGCGGCGACGACATTCTCAATTCTCGCCGTATTCGTCCCGATCGGGTTCATGCCCGGCGTGGGCGGCCAATGGTTCAAGCCGTTCGCACTGACGATCGCCTGCTCGGTGGCCGTATCGCTGTTCGTCTCGTTCTCTCTGGACCCGATGTTGTCGGCGTACTGGGCCGATCCGCACAAACCGCCGAACGAACGCGGCTGGATCACGCGCCAGCTCGACAAGTTCAACAGGTGGTTCAATGGACAGGCGCAGAATTATCGTCGCGTCATTGCTTGGGCGCTCGACCATCGCGCGGCGATGGTGACGATTGCTGCGTTGACCTTCTTTGCGTCATTCTTGTTGCCGACCCGTGGGGTGAGCGGGCTTGCGGTTGCGATCGTCGGCATCGCCGTCACGGTATTCGGCTTGACGAAACGCGGATTGAACGCGCCAGCTCGGGTCGTCACCGTGCTGGCCGGACTGGCGGCCTTTCTCATCTTGCCGCAACTCGTCCCCCCGGTTCGCACCGTTGGCACGGCGTTTTTTCCGGACGACGACCGTGGCGAGTTCACGATGGCCCTGGAGACCCCGCCTGGATCGAATCTCGAGTACACGCGCCTGAAGGCCGAAGAAGCGGCGGCGATCGCGCGCGCGCACCGCGGTGAAGTTGTGTACACCTACAGCACGCTCGGGAACGGCGCGACCGGGGGCGTGGACGAAGGCAACATCTACGTGCGGACGGTGCCGAAGAACCAGCGCACGAAATCGGTCGAGCAGCTCGCGGAAGAGCTGCGTGGGGAAATGAAACATGTCGTCGGTGCCTCCGTGTCCGTGTTTACGAGCGATTTCGGCGGCGGCTTCAAGCAGATCCAGTTGCAGCTTCGCGGACAGGATATCGCGGCACTCGCGCAGGCGGCCGACATGGTGCGCGCCGAAGTGCAGCAGGTGCCCGGTGCCGTGGATATCGGTCTTTCGACGAAGGGGCAGAAGCCGGAATTGGAGATCGAACTCAATCGCGGTGTCGCCGGATCGCTCGGATTGACGGTCGGGCAAGTGGCGCAGTCGCTTCGCCCGGCGTTCGCCGGCATCGACGCCGGGTATTGGATCGATCCAACGGGGAAGTCGCGCAAGGTCACGGTGCGCCTCACTCCCGAATCGAGGCAGCGGGCATCGGATCTCGTTCAGCTTCCGATGCTCGTTACCGGACCGACCGGACAGCCATCGATGATGCCGCTCGGCCAGGTGGCGAGCATTCATGAGGGCGTGGGTCCAGCGATCATCGATCACCTGAATCGCGATCCGGTGGTGACCGTGGAGCTGAACACGGCCGGCCGCCCGGCGGGTGACGTGACGGCGGACATTGAGGCCCGGATGGCGAAGATGCGACTGCCGGCCGGCGTGCGCTACACCATCGGCGGCGACGCGGAGTCGCAGGCCGAGGTGTTTGGTCAAATCTTCTCGGCGCTGGGGATCGCCGTGCTGTTGATGTACCTCATTCTCGTCGTGCAATTCGGGTCGTTCATCGACCCGATCGCGATTCTCATGTCGCTGCCGCTCTCGCTCATCGGAGTGATGTTGTCGCTCGCCATCACTGGACTGACGATCAACATCATGAGCCTGATCGGGGTGATCCTGCTCATGGGCATCGTGGCCAAGAATGCCATTCTGCTGATCGATTTCGCGAAGTGGTCGCGAGAAGAACGGGGACTGCCCTTGCGCGAAGCCCTGATCGAAGCCGGCGCGATTCGCTTGCGTCCCATTCTCATGACGACGTTCGCGCTGATCGCCGGCATGGTTCCAGTCGCTTTCGGCCGCGGCGAGGGCGCTCAGTTCCGTGCTCCCTTGGGTGTGGCAGTGATCGGTGGCGTGATCACGTCGACGTTCCTCACACTGCTGGTGATTCCGACAGGGTATGAGATTCTCGACGAATGGCGCCAGGCGATCGCCCGTCGCTTCGGGATGTCGCCGAAGCAAATGACGGCGGAGCACGCAGTGGTGGGAGGGGATTGAACGTGCCGGAGGTGCGCCGACTTGCGGCGCGCCCATGGCGCGGCGTCTGACAGCCAATCTACTTTTCAGCATGGTCTGCTACCTGAACGGCCAGTTCATTCCACGCGCACAGGCGAGTGTCCCGATCGAGGATCGTGGATTCATTTTCGGCGACGGCGTCTATGACGTGTGGCGTGTTGTTAACGGGCGCCTCTTTGAACGAGACCGACACGTGCAGCGCCTGGCGTACGGGCTCGGCGAGCTGCGCATTCCGGCGCCGGACATCGTGCGCGCCGAGGTCCTCCAGGAGGTTGCCGATCGCCTCATCCGCGAGTGCGGGCTCCTGGACGGTGAGGCAACCCTGTATCTGGAAATCACGCGCGGCGTTGCCACGCGGACGCATCAGTTCCCGCCAGCCGGCACCGTCCCCACAGTATTTGCGATGGTGAATCGCTTGATGCCGCCTGACAACGTGCGTCAGCGCGGCGCCGCGGCGATCACGATTCCGGATATCCGTTGGCTGCGTTGCGATATCAAGACCGTGCAATTGCTGCCGAACGTCCTCGCGAAGCAGGCCGCAGCCGAGCGAGGGGCCATGGAAGCGTTGATGATTCGCGACGGCGTGTTCACCGAAGGGTCGCACTCGAACGTGTTCGGCGTGCTCGACGGCGTCATTCGCACGCATCCGACGAGCAACCTCATCCTGCCGGGGATCACGCGCGCTGTTGTGCTCGATATCGCCCGGTCACTGGGTATGGGTGTATGCGAGGAGCCGTTCGTGGAGCGCGACATTCCGCGCCTGGAAGAGCTGTTCCTCGCCGGGACGACGGCGGACGTGATGCCGATCGTTCGCCTGAACGACCGGCCGGTTGGGCCGGGTACCCCCGGACCAATCGCCACACGATTGTTCGCCGAGTTCCGCGCGCACATGGACGCGACTTGCGGCGTGGTGGATGCCGCACACTGACGTCCTTCCGGAGTGACGTCCATTCTCGCGCTGCTGCAGGCTGCGACGTCACATCTTGGTGCGACAGAAGCGCTGCACAGGCTGTGGGCGTATCTGACGCTGGGAGCTACCGGCATCATCACGGAAGAGGCCACGCCGCTCATCGGCGGCCTGGCTGCGCACGACCATCATCTTCGTGTGGCCGCCGTTGGGCTTTGGGTTGCCGGCGGAACGTGGACGGCTGATCTCGGGTTGTACTATGTGGGCCGGTGGCGCGGCCGCTGGGTACGGAAGAGATGGCCGGCGCTTCGATCATTCATGGTGCGGGCGCTTCGCATCGTGCGGCGACATCCGTGGCGGTCCTCGCTCGCGGTGCGGTGGGCCTGGGGCTTGCGCCTCACACTCCCCATCGCGTGCGGCGCCGCACGACTGCCCGTGCTCATCTATGTGGCGGGCAGCGCCATCAGTTGTCTCACGTGGTCGTTTTTCTTCACGCTGCTCGGCTGGGGCTTTGGACGCACGGCGCTGTTCGTACTCGGACATGTACGGCGTTATGAGAACTATCTCGTCGCAGCGATCGTCGTGGTCCTCGCGGCGGTGTTCTGGGTCATGCGGAAGGAGCACGTTGAAGACGAGGTCGTAGAGGTGCTCGCTGCGGGTGATCCGGAGTCGGTACCGGCGTGCCCGGCACCAGAGGAGTCACAGGAGGCGAAATGATCTCGATGCTTGGTCGGGCCGGACTGGCACTCGCGCTATTCGCGGCGCTGCCGTTCTCGCCATGGCGCCCCGCGCATACGTCGCACAGTGACGAGCAAACGGTCGTGTTTGCCGGCGGTTGCTTCTGGGGAGTCCAGGCCGTGTTCGAGCACGTGAAAGGCGTGAACGCCGCGGTGGCCGGCTACTCTGGCGGCTGGACTGACCGGCCGACGTACGAGCAGGTCAGTTCCGGACGCACCGGACATGCGGAGTCGGTGCGTGTGACGTTCAATCCGTCCAAGACCTCATTCGGCCAGCTGCTGCGCGTGTTCTTCTCCGTCGCTCATGACCCCACGCTGCTCAATCGGCAGGGCCCGGATGTCGGAACACAATATCGCTCGGCGATCTTCTTCATGACTCCCGACCAAGGCGAGGCGGCCAGGGCCTATGTCAATCAATTGAACAAGGCCCACGTATTCCCGAGACCGATCGTCACGGAAATTGTCGCGTTCAAGTCATTCTATCCGGCTGAGGCGCGTCATCAGGACTACGCCGAAAAGAACCCGGGCGAGCCGTACATCGCGATGTACGACGCGCCGAAAGTGGCGAATCTCAAGCGCGAGTTTCCGGACATGTATCGCGAGGGGATACACTAAGTCTTCCGGGTCGGTCGCCGCTGCCAGGACTCACACGAGGGTCATTGACAGGTGATCACCGCGCGCGCGGCGGCGCGCAGCCGGTCCCATGCGAGCGCGACATGCGCCTCCGTCGTGCGGATGTTACCGATCGCGAGTCGCAGCGTGAAACGGTCGTTGATCTTGGTGTGAGAGAGGAACACATCGCCACCGGCGTTCACATTATGCATGATCGTCTCGTTCATCCGATCGGCATCGGCGTCGCTCATTCCGTCGAGTGCGTAGCGGAAGCAGACGAGCGAGAACGGCACCGGAGCCATCAACACCCAGCTGCCCTCCGCTCGGACCCAGGACGCGAACTGGTGTGCCAAGGCGCAATGGTCGCGTAATCGGTCAGCCAGTCCTTCCGTGCCGAACGCGCGAATGATCATCCATAACTTGAGCGCTCGAAAACGCCGCCCGAGTTGCACGCCGTAGTCCATGTAGTTCACGACCTCGTCCTGTTCGCGCGTGACGAGGTATTCTGGCACGATCGAGAATGCGCGCTTCAGCACGTCTGGACGTTTGATGAAGAACGCCGAGCAGTCGAAGGGCGTGAACAGCCATTTGTGCGGATTGACGACGAACGAATCGGCGCCGTCGACGCCGTCGAGGACGTAGCGAAACTCCGGGACGATCGCGAGCATTCCACCGTAGGCGCCGTCCACGTGGAGCCATACCGTTTCGCGGCGACAGATGTCAGCGATGGCGGCCACTGGATCGATGCTCGTCATGCTCGTGGTGCCGACGGTGGCAACGCAGGCGAGCGGAAGAAACCCTTCTGCGCGGTCATCGGCGATGGCGCGCTGCAATGCGTCGGGGCGCATGCGAAAGTGATCGTCGGTTTCGATCTTGACGACGTTTTCCAGCCCGAGTCCCAGCGCAAGTGCGGCTTTGTCGACCGACGAATGTGCGTGCGGCGAGGTATAGACACGCAATCGCGGCAGATCGGCGCGCCCGGTCATACCCCGTTCCCGAATCTCGAGCTCCGGTTTTGCTTCGCGCGCCGCGGCCAGCGCCAGCATCGATGACATGGACGCTGTATCCGTCGTGATGCCGAACCATCCCTCCCGTAAGCCGAGCATCTGCCGTAGCCAGTCGGTCACGACCTGCTCGAGCTCGGTTGCCGCGGGGGACGTCTTCCAGAGCATCGCTTTCACGTCGAGCGTTGCGACGAGCATCTCGGCAAGAATGCCTGGCACGGACGACGACGTGGCGAAGTAACCAAAAAAGGCCGGATGGTTCCAGTGGGTGATACCGGGAACGATCGTCGCGTCGAAGTCGCGCAAGATCGTCTCGATCGACTCCGGCTGAATCGGTGGCGACTCGGGTAGCGCGGAGATGATGTCGCCGGGCTGGGAGCGCGCGAGCACCGGGTAACGCTCAGGATGCTCGAGATAGTCGCCGATCCAATCGAGCACCACTCGTCCCTGCGCGATCAACTCGGATTTCGGCAGATCACCAGACATGGGATGTGTCACCGCCAGCGAAAGATGCGGAGCGCGACGACAAAGCAGAGGATCATCCATGCAAGCAGCACCGACAACTGCGGCCAGAGTGCTCCGAGCTCGACGCCGCGCAGCATGTTCGCGCGCAGGGCATCGTTGGTGGCCGTGAGCGGCAGCGCCTTGATGAATGGTTGAACAGCGCGCGGGAAGTTCTCTGAGGAGAAGAACACGCCCGACAGCACCCACATCGGAAGCATCGACAGGTTCATCAATCCCGAGACGCCTTCGATCGTCTTCGACCGCGAAGCGATCAGCAGACCGAGTCCACCGAACGCGAGCGCGCTCACGACGATGATCGTCGCCGTCGACACCCACGAGCCACGCATCGGGACGTCAAACAGCGTGATCGTGAAGCCGAGCAGCACGCCGATCTCGATCGTGAGCATCACGAGGCGCGAGATGACGTATGATGCGAGGTACTTGGCGCGCGACATCGGAGTGGCGACGAGCCGCTTCAGCAGGTTCTTGCGGCGTTGATCGACGATCGAATAGCCGAGCCCCCATATGCCGCCGCCCATGATAGTCATGCCGAGGAGGCCCGGGACCACGAAATCGATGTACCGTGAACCACGCTCCCGTATGTGCTGGTCAGCGACGGGCAGCACGTCACCGCGGCCCGCGCCACGTTGCACTGCGTCGTTCACCATCAGACGCGCGGATCGCGCGTCCGGCCGCGTCTCATCGTATTGATATCGGACGCTATCGCTGCCGTTCGGCGCTATGACCAGCGCCACGCGGCCGGTGCGGAGCGCCGCGGCAGCACTGTCGGGGGATAAGAGCTCGACGGCAAGGCCACGGTCTTGGCGGAGCGCGTCGGCGAGTGGCGCCGAGCGTGGGCTGCCGTTGGCCACGGCCACGTGCGTGATGTCGGCCGGTTTGCTTCGGAAGGCGATGCCGAGTCCGACGGCAAGCAGAATAGGAAACCCAAACGACCAGAACAATGCCTCTGGCTCGCGCAGATACTCGCGGAACCGCACGGTGATGAGCTGCCAGAGCGGATTATGATCGAGCGATCGCCTGCGATCGCTGCGGGACGCGTTACTCATCGCGCAACTGTCTCCCGGTGAGCGACACGAATACGTCTTCGAGTGTAGCGGAGTGGGTCGAAAGCTGCGCCAACTCCAACCCTTGCCGGGCGAGCAGCGCGAGCAGTGCGGGCACCGTGCGGTGCAGTGCGTCCACCTGGAGCTCGTATCCGCCGGCGAGCGCCCGCGCTGACCGCACACCGTCAATCTCACGAAGCCTTGTCTCGTCGAGTGGCGCGGCGCTGTCGGCGAGCGCGAACTCCACGACCTGCTCGGCCCCGAGCGAACCGATCAGCTCCAACGGGGTGCCGAGCGCGATCACCTGACCGTGATCGACGATCGCGACACGATCACACAGTATCTCGGCTTCATCCATGTAATGCGTAGTCAACAGGATGCTGCGGCCGAGGGATTTGAATTCCGTGATCAGATCCCACAACTGGCGTCGCGACTGCGGGTCGAGACCAGTGGTTGGTTCATCGAGGAAGAGCAGATCGGGATCACCGACGATGGCGCAGGCGAGCGCGAGCCGCTGCTTCTGGCCGCCCGACAGCTTGCCGACGCGCGCCGAGCGCTTTTCGTCGAGCTGGACGAGGGCGATCACCTCGTCCACCGTACGCCCGCGCGGGTAAAAGCTGCGGAACAAGCGCACCGTTTCTTCAACCGTCAGTTTTTCAGCGAGCTGTGTGTCCTGGAGCTGAATGCCGAGCCGCTCGCGCAGTTCTTTCTCGTGATGTCCCCATGTCAAACCGAGCAGCTCGACCTGGCCGGAATCCGGCGACAGCAGACCTTCGCAGATCTCGATGGTCGTCGTCTTTCCCGCTCCATTGGGACCGAGAAGGCCGAAACACTCGCCCTGGGCGATCGACAAATCGAGCCCGTCCACGGCGCACACGTCGCCGTAGTGTTTTCGCAAGTCTTTGACGAACAGCGCGGGGGCCGAGATCACTGAATTAGGCATACGGCCTGAATTCTACATCCCCGTGCCCGTCGCCGCGCGCCGACCAACCTGAGCTACTGCACGTACCGAAGGACGTCGTAGGTGTACTTGAGCCCGAAACCGATGTTCTGAATCGACAGGCGTTCGTTATTGCCATGCATTCCCGTCTGAATGTCCGACGCCTCGATCTTGAACGGGTCGAAGCCATAGGTGATGATGCCGAGCTTGCGGTACGTCGGGCGATCCGTGGCCGCCGTGAGCATGGGCGTGGTAACCAGCGCCTTCGGATCGCGATCGTGCGAGGCGCGTTCAATGGCCCGGAAAAGATCCGTCGCGATCGGATTCTCGAGCGGCGTCTTTGGTTCGAGCAGCGTCGTGAAGTGCACCGACGTGTCGTTGACGATGCGCGTCAATGTGGCAAGAAACTCACGCGGGTCGGTGTCCGGCAGCAGGCGAATATCGATCTCCGCCGTGGCTTCGGCCGGAATGACGTTCGTCTTGTTCGAGCCTTGGAGAACGGTCAGCGAGATCGTGTTCCGGAGAATGGCATTCCAATAGACGTCGCTCAGGATCCACTCACGCGCCTTCGGAATCTGCAGTGCTTTCGTCACATCGCTCAGCCATGAACGGCGTGGTTCCGGATACGTCGTGGCAATGTCGTGGAAGTACTTCTGGACGCCCGCGGTCGCATGGAGCGGCGTCTCGTACTTCGCAATCTTGTCGAGGGCGGCGACCAGCTTCGGCACCGGGTTGAGCTTGGTGGGACGAGATGCGTGCGACGGCGTGCCGGTGACCGACAGGCGCTGCCAAAACGTGCGTTTCTCGGCGACGCCGACGCCATAGTACAGCAGCTTGCCCTTCTCCACTTGATTGCCGCCGCCTTCCGTCATCAGATACTCTACATCGCGAAGCAAGTCGGGATGACGTTGGACGAATATGGCGGCACCTGTCGAGCCCAATTCCTCGTCGGCGTTGCCAATGAACACGATGTCACGATTGAGTGTCATGCCACTGCGCTTGATGGCGATCATCGTCATGAGGAACGTGATGCCTTCCCCCTTCATGTCGATGGTGCCGCGGCCGTACACGTACCCGTCTTTGACCTGGCCGGAAAACGGATCCATTAACCAGGAGCTCCGTGTGACCGGCACGACGTCCATGTGATGCACGAGCGCGACCGCTTTCTTGGACCCGTTGCCCTTGAGGCGAGCGTATAGGTTCGCACGCCCCGCCGGCTTCAACTCGGCGGTGTCGAGGATCTGTGCCTCGATGCCTTCTTTCTCGAGCATTGCTTTGAGAAAGCGCGCGGTCTGCAGCTCATTGCCCGGCGGATTGGTCGAATTGATCTTGATATAGTTCGAAAGGACGGAGACGGTCTCGTTCGTGAGAGCATTCCAGTCGATGGGCGCGGGGCGCTGCTGCGCGGTCGCGGGGGCCGCGACGAGGAGCGCCGCGAGGAGAGAGAGCGAATGGAATCGGCGCATCGATGGGACCCAGGTTGGGTGGAGCATTCAGCGATCAAACGGAGCGACTTCCAAATCGATCCTCGGAGTCGTTCACTCGCAATGGTGCCGACATGATATCGCGTGAACAGGTCGACCGCGCCGTAAACACGGGCATTATTACCGAGCAGCAGCGGGACGCGTTGTTGGCGCTCGGCCAGACGCCGGCAGGCGGCGAGGCTAGGCGGGGACTGAACGCGGTGAATGTCGCCTATTGGGCGGGTGGAATTGCCGTATTGGTCGCCTTCGGCTGGTTCCTCATCGTGCGTTGGAGCATGCTGGGTGCAGCCGGTGTGCTGGTGGTATCGCTGGTGTACGCCGCGCTCTTTGCGTGGACGGCACGGTTGCTTGCCGGCCACGGATTCCGCACCGCCGCCGGCGTTGCGACTGTCCTCGTAATCGGCATCGTCCCGTTAGTAACCTGGTCCCTGCTGTCATTGACCGGGATTTGGGATTGGACGCCGCCATCGCAGCCACAGTGGTTTGCTCTGCCGTATTCGCATGATTGGGAAAACGTGCGTTGGCTGCCGATCGACTTAACCACACTATTGGCGGGATTGGTCGCGCTGCGTCGCGTGCGGTTTGACGTTCTGGGGTTGCCGCTTGCAGCAGCAGCGATGGCCACGGGCGCTCACGCTTTCTCTCTGGTCTTCGATCAAAACGTAGCGAACGCGCTCAACGGCAGGCTTCCGCTCCTGCTCGCGCTATCACTGCTGACGATTGGCTACGCGGTGGATCGCCGTACTGCCGCGGATGAGGACTACGCCACCTGGTTCTATTTGGCGGGACTTGTGGCACTCCTTCCAGCCATGGCTGGCTTTTGGCGTGAATCGAAGGTCATTGCCGCGCACGCGATGCTGGCGATGTCGGCGCTGTTCGTCGTCGCGGCCCTTCGATTGCGGCGCCGTTTGTTCCTCGCCGCGGCGTTCGTGGGATTCCTGTCGTACCTTGGGTACCTCACGTTCAACGTCTTCGACCGTGCCGCCAGCTACCCTATTGTCCTGGCCACGCTCGGCCTGGCAACGATCATCATGACCGTGTGGGTTCAACGCCGGTTCCCTGGGTTGACAAAGCAACTCGATATCGGCCAACGGCAGGCAATACCGGGCGCGCCAATGGCGCTAGCCGGCTCGCTCCTGATTGCCCTTGTGCTCACGCTGAGCGGACTCCCCGCTGCTCGGCAAACGGTACTCGATCGGCAAGAATGGGCGCGGTTCGAGCGCCTCCGGATACACAACATCAGGAAGCTCAACGCCGTGCGGCAGCAAGCGGGGCTCAAGCCAGCCTCGATCACCGGGCCACCGAATCGACAGACACGCTGAACAACGGGCTCGTGGCGATTTCGAAACCGGGTCCCGGGCGGACACGTAGGTTGTTGAGTTGCCGTCCTTCCCGAGGCTCACCGCATCATGTTTCTGCTCCTCGCTGGCGCGCTCGCGCTAAATCTTCAGGTCCAAATTCAGATCGGTGGCGGTCAACGGCGGTCACCCGTCGTTCGCGATAGCCTCGTCGACAGTGCTGCTACCGCAAGCAAACGTCACCGACAAGGCAAGCGGAAAGCGGTCACAGCCGAGGTCCTCGCCACCGCGTTCAAGGACGTTACGGCGCGGACGACCCTGCTGGCGGCGCGCCACGCCCGTCTGACCCAGGATTCGGCGCTCGTGGCGTATGACGCCATGTCTTATCAGCGTATCTCGGCGGGCATGGGCTTCACCAGGATCGGGCGCGACCGCCTGCTGTTCCGGACCGAGAACGCGTCACGCGTTCGCTGGCAGCAGGGCGTCGGCGTTTGGATCGACACGAAGGGCGATCGCACAGTGGTTCCCGTGGCCCCGCAGGACGATCGTGCGGAGATCCGCAGCGACGTGAACGGGGCCGACATGGATGCATCCATCCCGTACTTTCCGGGATATGAGCCGCTCTGGATCGGCAGCAATGTCGCGCGTACGCAAGTGGACGAGACGGAGCTTGTTCATCCGATCGCCGATGGGGCCGAGGCCTACTATACCTACGAGACCGGTGACTCGATCAGCTTCAAGTTGCCGAACGGTACGGTTATTCAACTTCGCGAACTGAAGGTTCGGCCGCGCGAACCGAAATGGAATCTCGCCGTCGGTTCGCTCTGGTTTGACACGAAGTCGGGTCAGCTCGTGCGCGCGGCGTACCGACTCTCCATTCCAATGGACATTTGGGCCGTCGCGCGCGACCAAGACCCGAAGTCGATGGACGACGTGCCGGTGTGGGTGAAGCCGATGATTACCCCGATGAAGGCGGAGGTGTCGGCGATCGCCGTCGAATACGGCCTGCATGAGGGCCGCTTCTGGCTTCCGCGCTTGCGGCTCGCCGAAGGAAGCGCGCAGGTGAGCTTCATGCACGTGCCATTCAAAATGGAGGAGAGTTTCACGTATGCCAGCGTCAACGGCAAGGACACGCTCCCCCAGATCAAAGTCGCGGCGAACCCACTGCGCGCGCCAGACTCGTTGAGTGAGGATGCAGCCCAGCAGTGGCGCGACTCGGTGCGCGCGGTACGGCGCGAACGCACTCAAGCATCCAACGATTCCATTCGGCGCGGCCTCAAGCAGCGCGCCCCGCACTCGTCGCAGTGCGATACCTCCGACACGCAGCTTTATACGACGACGCGGTACGGCTCACAGCTTCGCGTTGCTGTCCGCACGCCGTGCGACCTGTCGACGCTGGAACATTCGCCCGATCTCCCACCGTCGATCTACGACCCCGGTGAGGAGTTGTTCGGCGCAAAGGAGCTCGAAGCGCTGAAGGCAGAGGCGCTGTCGCTCACTGCGCAGGCCCCGTTTACGGTTCGGATGCGGCTGTTGCCGCCGCCGGCCATCTCCTACGGCCCGTCGATGATGCGGTACAATCGAGTCGAGGGTCTGTCACTCGGCGCGATGGTCGACCAGCAGCTGGGCGGCGGGTATGAAGCCACGGTGGTAGGGCGGCTCGGTCTTGCGGATCTCGAGCCAAACGTGGAGTTGACGGGAACGCGCACGAATCTCACCGATGCAATCGCTGTGAGCGCGTACAATCGCCTTGTATCAGCGAGCGATTGGGGACATCCCCTGAGTTTCGGCAGCTCGTTCTCGGCGTTGATGTTCGGACGTGATGAGGGATTCTACTATCGCGCATCGGGCGCAGAGCTTCACGGCTCGCGCGATGCCTCCTTTGGCGGCGGAACCCATGTTGATTGGCGCGCGTTCGTCGAACGGCAGCGGACCGCCGCCGTGCACACGAACTTCACCATCAACGGTGCTAATTTCCCCGCCAATCTGGTCGCTCGGCGGGGCACATACTCCGGCATCGGTGCGCGCCTCACGCACGACTATGGCTTGGACCCGCGCGGATTCAGACTATTCACCGATCTGCGCGTCGAGGCGGCGGCGGGCGACTCCATGTATGGTCGAGGCGCGTTGGACCTCACGGCAACACGCGGCCTCGGTCGGCTCGCGGCGGCGCTGACAGTATCCGGCGGCAGTTCTGTTGGCGGTCTGCCGCCGCAGCGCCGCTGGTATCTCGGCGGTTCGCAAACGGTGCGTGGCCAGAGCCCGGACACGGCGCAGAGCGGGAACGCCTTTTGGTTGAGTCGCTTGGAGATTGGCTCGAACGACGCAGCCGTGCGTCAGATGATATTCGCCGATCTCGGCTGGACCGGCGACCGGACGAAGATCCGCGAGGTCGGTCGGCCGATGAGCGGCGTCGGAGCCGGTGTGTCGTTCCTCGATGGACTCTTCCGGTTCGACGTTGCCCGCGGACTGTATCCGCGAAAGCAGTATCGGGCAGATCTCTATCTCGAAGCGAAGTTCTGAATCACTCGTAGTGCTGCGCGGCCCGGTAGGCGTAGTACATCCCGACGCCGGACCCGATGGTGCTCAGGATGAATGCCGTCATGAACCCGGCGAAATTGCCGAGCCACCATCCGATGTACCCGCCGATGGTGGCGCCAACGAAAGCGAGGATTTTTCTCATACCTTCTCGACGACGCAAGCCTGCCGGAGTTTCCATGAAACTCCCTTCGAAACAGATTTTGCGTCCCGTTGGAACCGCCCACTCTCTTGGCTCGTACGCAGCCTCATGACCAATCCCATTCTGACCACCTCCATCTCCATCGGGTTCGACACGCTTCGCGCCAATCCGCTGCGGACGGTCCTTTCCACGCTCGGCATCGTCATCGGGGTAGCGGCGTTGGTCGCGGTGCTCTCTGTCGGCGACGGCATGCAACGGCTGGCGCATGAACAGATCGGCAAGACGACCGACTTGCAACGAATTGCGGTAACCCCGCGCCTGTTTCGAATCATCGACGGCACACCGATCGCGGAACCCAATCCCGTCAAGCTCACACTCGTTGAGGCCAACTCTCTCCGTGCAGCCGTGAGCGAATACGGGTCGGTCAACATGACGGAGAACGGCACGGCGCTCGTCACGACCCGAGCCGACACCACGCCACACGCCGCACACGTGATGGGGTTGCTCGCGCCTGAACCATCGATGGTGGATTCCACGCTTTTGGGCGGGCGCGTCTTCACGGCCGCCGAGGCGGCGAGCGGCGCGCCTGTGGTGGTTGTGTCGTACAAGCTGGCAAATGATGTCGCTCATGGCCGTACGCCGCGCGACGTCATCGGGGACACCTTGCTCTTTCAGGGCCAGCCCCGGCAGATCATTGGCGTCCTCAAGGCCGAAGAAACGGAAACTGCGCGTCGAGCGATCATGCCGATCAGTGCCATCGCTGGGGCGGTCATCGTCGGACCGTTCGATCGACCGTCGATACTGACGGCGACGGCCAAGACGGTAGAAGGTGTTGCCGTGACGCGCTCGCACGTCGAAAGCTGGGCGACGAAGCAGTTCGGCCCTGGCTGGAAGGATCGTGTGACGGTCGTGTCGGACGAGGCGAGGCTCGATCAGGTCAGCAAGGCGCTACTGCTGTTCAAACTGTTCATGGGAGCGCTGATGAGCATCTCGCTGATCGTTGGCGGCATCGGCATCATGAACGTGCTGCTAAGCTCCGTGATCGAACGCACGCGCGAGATCGGTATTCGCAAGGCAGTCGGTGCGGCGCAGCGGCACATCTTGTGGCAATTCCTTTGCGAGTCGGTGGCGATCACCAGTGTGGGAAGTCTGATCGGGTTGTTGATCGGTGCCGGGGCAGCGTTCGCCATTACAGCGATCATGCGGCACATGTCAAACACGCCGGTCCAGGCCTGGCTCTCGGTGAGCACCGTGCTCGTGGCGATAGGCGCGTCGGTTGCTGTTGGCCTGTCGTTCGGCCTCTATCCGGCGATGCGGGCGGCGAAACTCTCGCCAATCGACGCCATACACCACGAGTAAGGCCGGAACCGGCGGATTCTGGAATCGAGTAGACACGCCAACAACGACGGCACCGAATGCTCGGCGCCGTCGTTGCCCTGTCAATCAGCCTCGGCGCCTACTTTCTGATTACGCTGACCTTCCCTTGCTTGCCCTTGGACGGACGGATGGTGATGTCGATGTCGCGTCCGAGGCGGGCCAGCATGCGCAGCAGGCGCTCGGTTGAGAATCCGCGCAGCTTCCCTGTAACCACTAGGGAGATCTGTGACGGTGCGTCACGCATGATGTACGCGGCTTCGGTCTGGGTCAGGTCCTGATCCTCGAGAATTTTCGCGATTTCCTTCGCGAGAACGTTCTTGGGGATGACCGACTCAGTGCTCGCCCGTTTCGGGCTGCTCTTGGAGATAGATCGTGCCACGGTCCGTTGGGAAAGATGGAAAGTTCTAGGTGACGAAGACATTAGAGCGCTTTAATCTTAGTAGATATCGGGAAACGCGAAAGGGTAAATCCTGGGCAGATGCCGGGAATTTCGTCAATTTTTCATTATGCGGCCCTTATGTGAGGGAGCACAAGCAAGAATCGGGCGTCTACGGTAATGGTATGCCGGTACTCGTATACACATTCCGTATGTCGACCGCCTCGCGGGCACAGCTGCTACAGGCAACGAAAGACGTAGGGCGTCCCTCCGCGCGATAGCGTGAAGGTCTGCGCCGGATAGGTCGTGTCGGTGAGCGTCAGGGTCATGGTCATCTTCGTAGCCGACGCGTGACCGGTATACCGCGCCGCATGGTTGTTCGGCGGCTCGTCAATGCGAACGGGGCCGCCATGGCCTATGTGATGGACACCGTGCCAGATGAAATTGCCCGATGCGTCCAGGCGGAGAGGCTCATCGATTGACCCGCTCGCACAATCGTACTCGATGGTCGCGCCCGTGTCGGCGACGACCATGCCAATGTGCTCGCCACCCCAGATGCCGTTTGGCAAACGGTCAGGGGCGGCCGTGGGACAGGCGAATGCCACGATTGCGAATCCCATGACACCGGCAATGGCCGCAAGTGTGCGATGTCTCTTCATTGGACCCCCCAGGATCTCGTGCAACTGAGTAGCGCGCCACAACGTCAGCTTTGATCTTGCGTTGTCATCTCCTGAATCTGCCATGCGCCTCATTCGATCGACCAGATTGGTCGCGGTCGCCTGCGTTGCGGCCTCGTGCGTTCGCGTCTCGGTAAGCTCGGTCGCTGGGACCTCGACCGCCATTACGCCGGGCGACTTGCGGGAACGGCTGCAGGCGTTCGCCGCCGATTCGATGATGGGCCGACAAGCCGGCACGTACTGGAATGAAGAAGCCACCGCGTACGTCGCCGCGCAATTCCAGCGACTTGGGCTGCGGCCGGCGGGAGAGCATGGCACCTACTTCCAGACCGTTCCGAACATCCTGGTTCAGGACACGACAGCGCGACGGGGCCTGGCCCGGAATGTCATTGCAATCGTTCCCGGTACTGACTCTGCGCGTCGCGGAGAATACGTGGCGATTACCGCACACAACGATCACATCGGTTACAACCACCGGCCCGTCGATCATGATTCTCTGCGCGCCTACAACACGGTCGTTCGCCCGCTCGGTGCCGACAGCCGGCCGCGTACGCCGTCGGGAGCGGAAGAGGATCAGATTCGATCGATTCTCGACAGTCTTCGTAAGGTGCACGAGCCTCGGCCAGATTCCATCTACAATGGCGCTGACGACGACGGCAGTGGCACCGTTGCGCTCATCGAAATCGCGGAGGCATTCGGTACAGGCACCGTGAGGCCGCGGCGGTCGATTCTCCTCGTATCGCATACCGCCGAGGAGGCTGGATTGCTCGGCTCAGCGTGGTACACCGACCATCCTACGGTGCCACTGGATTCCATCGTCGCCGAGATTGACGTCGATATGATCGGTCGCGGTGCGGCGCGCGATATTGCGGCTGGCGGACCGAAATATCTCGAAGTCGTGGGGCTCCGGCGCCTGTCGAAGGAATTCGGCGACTGGTTTGAGTCAGTAAACGCCAAGGAGCCACTGCCGTTCGTATTCAACTACGAATTCGATGCACCGGGGCATCCGGAGCAGTACTACTGTCGCGCCGATCACTACAACTACGCTCGGTACGGCATTCCAAGCGTGTCGCTCTCGCGGGGGTCGCACATGGATTACCACCAGGTGACGGACGAGGCGCAGTACATCGACTATCCAGACTATGCGAGGCTCACGCAAATGGTATTCGACGCGGCGCTGTTCGTCGCGAATGCCGATCACGCGCCCCGCCGGGACTCAGCGCGCCCGACGAACCCGCACGTCCCGTGTCGCCAGTGACCACGCCTCGCCGTGTCGCGCTCGCGACGTACTCCCGCGCGCCCGAGCTCGCACCGGACGATCGCAGCGTCGTACCGGCACTCGCCGAACAGGGCATTACTGCCGACGCCGCGGTGTGGACGAGCGAGGACGTCCCATGGGAGACATACGACGCCGTCATCATTCGCTCCTGCTGGGATTATCATCTGCGTGCCGGGGAGTTTCAGCGGTGGCTCGCCCGTCTGCAAACGGCTCGCGTTCCCGTGATGAATTCTGCCGCGCTGGTGCGCTGGAACGCCGACAAACGCTATCTGCTCGATCTGTCGCAGCGGGGAATCGCGACGATCCCAACCGTGGTGGTGTCGCAGGGGAATGGGGCCGACGTCGAGTCCATCGCCCTCGCCGAAGGATGGCAGCGGTTCGTGATGAAACCCGCGGTGTCGGCTAGTGGGTACGAAACCCACGCGTTGCGTGTGCCGCTCGACGCTCACGACCGGCACGTTGTTGAGCGCGTGACGTCGATCGCCGACGTCCTTCTACAGCCGTTCGCCGATGAAGTGCCACAGCACGGGGAGTATTCGCTCGTCTTCATCGACGGTGCGTTCAGCCATGCGACGCTCAAGCGCGCGTCGAGCGGCGAATTTCGTGTACAGGCGGAACACGGTGGATCCGTCGAGGCGATTACGGCGCCACAAACATTGCTCGATCAAGCGGCGATTGTTCTGCGCGCGCTGCCCGAGGTGCCACTGTACGCACGAATCGACGGCGTCGCTCGGGGCGATGCGTTTCTGCTCATGGAGCTGGAACTCATCGAACCGAATCTATTCTTCAACTTTTCCGATGCCGGGGCCACGCGGTTCGCGCAAGCCGTGGGGCGGCGCTTACACGTTCGCTAACAAACGGCGTGTCTCACCGTGTGCGAGCGTCCAGTTCGCGTGCTCCGGCAACCCGGCCGCGCGCCAGGCGTCGGCGAATCGTCGCGGCGGCTCGTCCACCGGTTCGTCAGTGAGACGAAAGGTGCCCCAGTGCAGCCCAAGGCAGGGAGGCACGTGTCCTGTGCCTTTGGTAAGCGCCTGATACGCGACCACTGCGTCTTCGGGACTCATGTGTACGCTTTGCATGAACCAGCGGGGATCGTAGGCGCCGATCGGAAGCATGACCAGATCGAACGGTCCCGCTGCTGACGCGATAGCCGGAAACTCGGGGTGAAGGGCCGTGTCGCCAGCGAAGTACACCCGCATGCCGTCCGATTCGATTGTCCATCCGCACCACAGGGTTTCGCCCCGATCCCCCAGTCCGCGCGCGCTGAAGTGCTGCGCCGGCGTACACATGGCCTTGAACATCGGCGCTTCCACGGTTTCCCACCAATCGCGTTCGACCGGATGCCTCACGCCGAATGATCGCAGAAGACCCCCGAGGCGCATGGGACACAGCCAGCTGGCGTTGGAGAAACGATGCACGATCCGGCGAACGGTGTGCGCGTCGAGATGATCGTAGTGGTTGTGCGACAGCAGGACGACGTCTATTTCCGGCAACGCATCAAAGGCCACCCCAGGAGGCATCACGCGCCGCGGACCAGCCCACTGGACCGGCGATGCGCGCTCACTCCAGATGGGATCGGTGAGTACGTTGAGCGCACCGATCTGCAGCAGCACCGTCGAGTGTCCCACCCACGTCGCAGACTGGTACCGGCGAACCGCACGCGGTGCGATGATCGTCGGCGATCGGGTGGGCAACGACCCGAATGGCGGGTTCGGCGCCACCTGCACCGCCCGGCGTTCTCCAAAGCGCCAACGGAGGAAGTCTTTGAAACCGTGCGGCTCGGTTCCGGGCCAAGGATTTCGAAATCCGCCATCGGAACGGTGGTGTGCAGCGGCGGGCATCACGGCAGTCGGCTGTCTGGACACGGCGCAGGTTCAAGGTGGCGAAGTGTGTTCCAAAATGTATTCTTGATCAGACCCCCCCTCACTCCTTCGATCTGTGACTCCTCCCTCAAGCCGCCCAACGCCGCGGCGTGAATTCCTTGGTCAGGTCGCGGCCTCGGCGATTGTACTCGCGGGAACGGCATGCGCCACGCCAACAACCGTCGGCCAGACTTCGGCGCCGCGTCCTGCGGTTGCCCCGGCATCTCCGCCGGCGCCAACACACTGGGATGACTCCTGGTTCTCACGTCTCACGGCGAAGCACAAAGCCGTGTTCGACTCTCCAGAAATCGAGGACGGAATCGCTGTTGCGCAGGCAGCATCGTACCTCCGAGGCATGCGTGACGCCCTCGCGGTACCCCCGAGCGATGTGCAAGCCGTTGTGGTAATTCGGCACGCCGCGATCTCGATGGCGTTCAACGACACGATCTGGGCGAAGTATGAATTGGGGAAAGAATCGAAGGTCAAGGATTACTCGACCAAGAAGTGGGCGACGCGCAACCCGTTTGCGTCATCGGCGGACCGCCCACAAGCCACCCTGACCTGGCTCGCTACTCACGGACACTTTCTGCTCGGCTGTGATCTCGCGATGCACGGCATGGCTGGCACGATCGCACAGAATACCAAGCAGATCTCGAGCACAGTGTACGACGAACTCGCGGCGAATCTGGTTCCCGGCGTGATCATGCAGCCCACCGGCGTCTACGCGGTGCACCGCGCGCAAGAGGCTGGCTGCACGTATATCCGCTCGAGCTGATCAGCCGGCGCGGAGTGATCGGAATCAGACGGTGTATTCGGGCGCGCTTGGATCGGTCGGATCCATCTTCCCTGCGAGTGGATCGGCGAAGCTCGGTCGGTCGTGCGAAGGTGTTGTGCCTGCGGGGGGCAAACCTTCTACGCGTCCTTGCCGGGCCGCATCGAAGCCGACTTGCACGAACTCCTTCACCGAGGCCCAGTCGCCGTCGCCGACCCGCACGCTGAGCCACCCATTCTCGAGATCCTTCTCGATCTCGTCGAAGGCGCTTCCCGAGAACTGCTGCTGAGCTGCGGCGGAACGGCCGAGTTCGTACGCTGGCCGCATCTGCTCATATGAGATGTCAACCAGCCGGTTCACACGCTGAAAATGCGATCGGAAGACGCGGTCTTCCGCGGTGTAGCCGGCATCGGTGGGTTGATTCTCTCTTGCATCGCCGGTTGATGCGCCGGTCTCCTGAATCCATTCTCGGTCGAAACTGCTTTCGTGAGCGGCCATGGGTTCCTCCTGCGCGGAGAGTGGGCAAGAGCGGGACCCTTGTGTAACGAAAGCGGCGCTGTCCGACCGAAGCCGGACAGCGCCGCACCACCCCATTGATGCCTGGTCAGGCTATCGTGGGGACCGGTTCACCGAATGATCGGGAAGCGCCCGCCCATACCGCCAGGGCGCCCGTACACTCCCCCCATACCGCCCATGATGTCCCCGCCAATCGGCCGACCGCCGCGCCGACCACCGCGCGGATCGCAATGATCGTCACCGCCCATTACCCCGCCTCGAATCACCCCTCCGAAAATGCCGCCAAGTACCGAGCCGATTCCTCCGTCACCGCCGTTGCGGGGAACGGGCTGCGCGCCTGGTGAGCCCTGCGTTGGCATTGGTGCCGGACGCGCCATCGGTGGAGCATCGGGGGTCGGTGTCTCGGAAGGTGCAGGCGACGAGGCCATCACTTCGACCTGAGGCACGTTGGTCTTGATCTCGGCAACTTCCGCCGGCTTTGCCGACGCCTTGATCGTCGGGTGTTCGGTTCGAATCACTTTGTGGCCGTTCGGCGCGCGCTTCGGCCGGACCGCGAGTTCTTGTTTGCTCTGTGGCGCCACTTCGTCCGGGCTGATTTGAATATTCTGTGTTGTCGATGCGAGCTGGAGGTCACGCTTCAGATCATCGGCCATGGCCGTCGGAGCGCGGCTGTGCCCCTTGCTACAACCGACGGCAACCATTGCGGCCGGAATCAGCGTCCATTGAATGATCCTGCGCACGTGACCTCCCTGGGGCGGATTCGGTTTCGAGCGCGCGCGCGCGCGAATACCTCTGAGTGCACATCGCACGCCGCAGGCCAACCATAAACTGTAGATCTGTGAGGTTAATCACAGCGGGCGTCACCTCGGTGAGACTCAGACGTCCGCGTCAAAGGACAACTCAGGGAATCGCGCCCGCCGCGCCCGCGCGCCTCGGATCCGCCCCAGCGGTAACGCGACCGTTCTCGATCTTCACTGCGGCACCATAACCCTCGCGCAACTCGCCGAGCAGAGACACTATCTGCGTGCGGTAGCCGAGGGCCTGGAGGCGCTTCATGACTTCGGGTGAGAACCCGTCCTCCATTTGGATGGTGACTCCTTGCGGCGCGGTTGTCGCGCCGGCGCCGCCTCGCCCACCGCCGAAGGATCCGCCGCCAATGAGAAAGCGTGGCTGCTCGAGCGCGGCTTGCGGGCCGAGATGCTGATCGAGCATCGATTCGAGCGTCTGGTAGACCGCCGAAGTGATCCAGGAGTTGCCTGCCGCTCCCATCGCCGCGACGGTATGCCGCGAGCGGCCGCTGCCCTCGAAGACGATCGTCGGCGCGATCGTGCTGCCATGGCGCGCGAAAGGCAGACGCGCGCCATATGCGTTCGGATCGGTTCCGTATGACATCAGCTTGTCATTATACAAAAACCCTAGTCCTGGCGTCACGTAAAAATTGCCGCCCCAGGTACCGAGGGTTTGCGTCGCCGCGACGACGTTGCCATCCGCGTCGGCGATCGCGAACGCTGTCGTGCCAGCCGACCGGCACGAGGCGGCCTGATTGGCGTCGTACCCGTGGGCACTGCACTCGGGGTCGCGCGACATCTCGATGCTCGCGGTCTTCTTGCCTTCCTGCGCGCAGGTCAGCGTGTCACCGCGAAGTGCGGTTGGATTCAGTGCCTTGTCTGGGTTGAAACAGCGCCACCGACTGCGTGCCGTGTCCTTGTTGGTGAATGGCTCGGTGTTGACCGGCCACAGGCTTGGATCGGCGATACGGTTGCGCGTGGATGGCACGAGCTGCCAGGCCGCGATCATGGCATGCAGCGTTCCGGCGTCTTCAGCGTACGGCTTGGGGCTCGGATACTGCTCGAGGAGGCTCATCTTCGACGACAGCTCGGCGCCGCCCGATACTGGCGGCGCGCTCGAATAGAAGGTGTATCCCCGATACGACCCGGCGATCGGATCACGCTCCGCGGCGAAGTACCGTGCCATGTCGCTGAGCTTCATCGCATTGCCGTGCGCGTGCAGATCGTTCACCATTCGCCGGGCGATGTCGCCTTTGTAGAACGCGTCGGCACCACCTCTCGCAATCTCATCGAGCGTTGAAGCGAGATCCGGATTCTTCAGCGTATCGCCGGCGTGCAACGGCCGGCCGCCACGCAAGAACAACGCTCGGCTTCCCTCGTACTTCATGAATTGATCACGCTCCGTGGCAAGGGTCGTCGCCAGGCCCTCGCTGACGACATACCCATTGCGCGCCGCGCGGATGGCTGGTTGGAGCAAATCGGCCCACGTGAGCTTCTTGCTGCCGAACTTCTGCCAGGCCAGGTACATGGCCGCGACTGTGCCGGGCACGTTTACGACGGACGGGCCACCATCGGATAACCGTCCATTCTGGAGGAGCGACGTATTGGCGAGCCCTGCGTCTTCCGGCACGCGCGACATGAACTCGATGAGCTGCGGCCGCTCCATGCCCTTCTGGTACACCAACAGCTGACCGTATCCGCCAGGGCCGCTCGCGTCAGGCTCGACGACCCCGAGCGCGAACGATACGGCGACGGCGGCGTCGACGACGTTGCCGCCCTTGGCGAGCATCTCGACTCCCGCCGCTGTGGCGACAGGATGGGCGCTCGAGACAGCGGCGCGACCGGTCGCCGATTGCCGATAGGGCGGATGTTCGCGCAACATGTCGTGCAGCACTGACTTGAGCTCGTCGTCGCTCGTCGCGGCAAGCGCGCGCGGGCGGAAGCGAGTTTTCAGAATCTCCCACTGCGCGCGTCGAGAGGCGGCGTCGGGCGTGGCGTAGTACAGCGCCGCCGTCCGGTCCCACAATTGATCGAAGGCATCAGCGTTGTGGCGCGCGCGATCGCTGGCCGCTGGCCTGCCCGTTTGTACCACGAGCTGCTGGTCGGGAGCCGTCGGTGCGTCGACGGTCCACAACCGTCCGTTCGACATCGCGAGCGAATTCGCCTCGCGATCGCCGGTGCGATCCGGATCGCCATTGTAGCTGA
The DNA here is from genome assembly GCA_963817955.1 of uncultured Gemmatimonadaceae bacterium. Classification (GTDB taxonomy): domain Bacteria; phylum Gemmatimonadota; class Gemmatimonadetes; order Gemmatimonadales; family Gemmatimonadaceae; genus JAQBQB01. Next base: position 351,103 of record CAWFQK010000001.1, on the reverse strand, counting down.
CTGGCGGAATGGCATCTGTGGCCGGGATGTCGGCGAGCGCGAGTGTTTTGCCATCAGGACTCCAGGCGGATTCCGCGTGACGCATGCTCACGAGATTCACGTAGCGGCCGTCCAGCGGTGTGACGTACACCGGCCCGCGCCCGCCCGTGGCGGTCCAGGAGAGGCGATCACCCGCTGGCGCCCACGCGGGATGCTCCAACCGGGCATCCGTGAGCACGACGGTATCTCGCCCGGAGTTCAGCGTGCGGACGTGCAGCTTACGCGTTCCATCGGCCATGGAGACGTACGCAACTCGTAATCCATCACGCGACACCGCGGGCCACTGCTCCACCGCGCCGTCGCTCGTCAGGCGCGATTCCACACCGTTGGGCTGCCGGACCCATAGGGCCGCTGCGCCGAGCCGTCCTCGAACGAAGATGATGCGTCCGTCGCTCGCGACCGCCGGTTGTCCGTCCGGCAGTGACGATGTCGTTACGCGCTCCGGGTCGCCCGCAACGCCGTTTGCCGTGACGGATACCCGCCATAGAGCAAAGCTCCCGGCGCGGTCTGATGAGTAAACGATCGCCGATCCGTCCGGTGTCCATGTCGGCTCGCGGTCCCATGCCGGGCCGGCGGTGAGTCGACTCCACGTGCCTCGGGTCGAAATGACCCAGAGATCGCCCTCGACACTTACGGCGAGACGCCCATCGGGCGCGTACGCGGGGTTTCGTGCGCCGGCGGTGGGCGGGGCAGGGTTGGGCGATGTAACGGTGGCTTGGAAGATCAGTGCGGCAATCGCCGATAGTGCGAGCATCGACAGGAACTCCGACAGCGTGAAGGTTCGAGGAAACTCCGCGCGTGACGCGAGGGAGTCAATGGCACTCGCCGGCCGTCGTCATTCCCGCATCCAAAGGCATGCTATCTGCGAAGCGGCTGACGGATCACGGACGCTTCATCGTATAGGGAGGGTCGTATGCCAAAAGGCGACAAGAGCTCTTACTCGAGCAAACAGAAACGCGAGGCGCAACACATCGAAGAGGGCTACGAGGATCGTGGTGTGAACGAGAAGGAGGCGGCGCGGCGCGCTTGGGCAACCGTGAACAAGCAGGACCAAGGCGGCAAGAAGTCCGGTTCCGGCCGTGGCAAGGCATCCAGCCACACGTCGGCTCGAAAGGGCGGCAAGCGCAGCCACAGCGGAAGCAGCAGCCGAAGGAGCAAGTCCTGAGGTCGGGACGGGAAGCTCTTGGCCGCGGCGGAATTCGGCATGGCCTCGTAGCCGACGCCGGAGCTTCCCGCAGTCTCAACGATGTGACCTGACGATTACGCGGCGGTGAGGATTTCCGGCCGACAGTCGCGGATGATGATTGTGTGCTCGTAATGCGCGGCCAGGCATCCGGTCGTCGTACGCATGGTCCAGCCGTCGTCGTCCTCGTAGACGGTAGATGGTGACTGGCTGATGATCGGCTCCAGCGCAATCACGAGCCCATTCTGAAGCCGCCCGGGAGTGAACGGGCTGAAAAAGTTTGGCACCGTGGGCGGCTCGTGCAGTGCGCGACCAACGCCATGGCCGCACAGGTCATAGATGACGGAACGGCCCCAACGCTCCACTTCGCCCTCCACCGCGCGGCCAAGTTCCGCGATCCGCACCTGCACCTCAGCCACGTGGAGTGCCCTGGCGAAAGCTGCTTCGGCGCACAGCACCAGATCGCGCGCCTCAGCGCTCACGGGCGGCAGCACCACCGTGATCGCCGCGTCGGCGATGTAGCCGTCGAGCTCCACGGTGACGTCGATCTTCAAGACGTCCCCAGGCCGCAGCACGCGCGAGCCCGGCACGCCGTGCACGACTTCATCGTTCACGCTGATGCAGTTGAAACCCGGAAAATCGTACGTGAGCTGCGGAGCCGATCGCGCGCCATGCCGCCGGAGGAATGCGGCGCCGATGTCATCCAGTTGCTCCGTCGTCATCCCAGCGCGCGCCGCTGAACGCATCTCACGGAGCGCGCGTGCGACGAGTTTTCCTGCGGCGCGCATGCCCTGGAGGTCGGACTCCGACTCGATCGTCATTGTTGTCGCGTCTACAGCGACATCACGCCGTCGCAGACGAGTTGTGTCTGCCCGCCAACGCGCGCTGCCGTGACCTTACCCTGATGCTTGTCTGCTTCGACTTCGAGAATGCTGGGCCGTCCCATCTCGAATCCCTGCTCGACCATCCAACGGAGTGTGCCGTTGGCCCGCGCGTCCCGTGTAGCGAGGTAACCGCCGAGCGCGACGCACGCGCTGCCCGTGGCAGGATCCTCTGGCACGCCGATCCCCGGCGCAAACATGCGTGCACGCACGTGCGAACCGGCCCGCTCGCCCTCCATCGCAAACACGAACACGTGGTTCGTGAGGTAGCTCCCGAGCAGGGATTCCCACAGATCGAGCTTCAGGCGCGCGCGCGCAACCGCGGCGCGATTGCGCAACGGCACGAAAAGAAACGGGGTTCCACAGGACACGGACTCTGGTGACATCTCGCTGTCTAGCACCTCGGCGTTGGCTAACGAGAGCATCCCTGCCAGATCAGCGGCCGACGGCGGCGGAGGGCCCACTTCCGGCAGCATGGCCGCAGTGAGCTGGGCGAACACCGGCCGGCCGTGTTCGGATCGAACCGTAACGGGTACGGGCCCCACACCTTCCTCGAGCACGATCTTCGTCTCGGGGCCGATGAGCGGGAATGCGCCGATTGCAGCCAGCACGTGCGCCGTGCCGACCGTTGGATGTCCCGCGAATTGCAGCTCACCACCCGGAGTGAAGATGCGCACGCGCGCCAGATGGCTGGGGTCGTCAGGCGGCAGCACGAACGTCGTCTCGGAGTAGTTGAACTCTCGTGCGATCCGTGGCATGAGCTCTGGAGCGATTTCTCGGGCGTCTGGAAAGACCGCGAGCTGGTTGCCCCCGAATCTCTGATCTGTGAAGACGTCGGCGGTGAGGTAGCGAGCGTTCATGGGAGAAGAATGTAGCGATGCTGATCCTGATCGACTGGTAACGATTTCAGGTCAAGCCACGCCCCACGGCGCCTAGCCCGCTGTCGGTCGATCCGCGCTATCGCGATTGGGACGGTTTGCTATCTGCGCCCGCTGCAGCATACGCTCGAGTTCCTCGTCGCTGAGCTCGCGCCACCGAATTGGAATTGGCGTGAGCCGTCGCTTGGTCACAGCGGACTCGAAGCACAGCCATCCCTCGCCGAACTCCTCCGGGAGATACGACCACTGGACCTCAGTTCCCTGTCGTTTTACTTCGAAAACTGTCCAGGTGACGCCCGTGGAATCAGTGAGTGTCCGCATTGATTTTGCCCGCCTCCAGTCGCCTACGCCCCGCCATCGCGCAATCACCAAAGGCACTTTGGGTGCCAGCATCGTTCGGAACGGACACGCTGCAGGATCGCGCGGTGCGAGGAGGTCGTTGCCTCAATGCTGGAGCAACGTGACGAGGGTCGTGATGTCGATGTTCCCGCCGGAGACGACACACGCGATTCGCCCGCTGCCAGCGCGGCCTGCGAGCGCCGAGGCCACCGGCGTTGCACCTGCCCCTTCGGCAACGACACGCGCGCGCTGCACGAGCAGCCGCACCGCGTCGGCGACCTCGTCGAGCGACGCCACCAATGCTCCGTCGAGCAATTCGACCAACGGCCACATTTCAGCGAGCACGCCACGACCGCCAATCCCATCCACGAAGCTGGGCTCCCGGTCTATCTGAACCGGCCGCCCCGCGGCGAGCGCGGCGGTGAGCGGGGCCGCCGTCGCCACCTCGCAGCCATAGACCTTCGCCCGCGGCGAGCGTGCGTGCACCGCGGCGGCAATGCCTGTCGCCAGTCCGCCGCCGCCGAACGGAACGAGAACAGCATCCACGTCGGGAAGATCCTCCATGATCTCCAGCCCGATCGTGCCATTCCCCGCCATCACCGCGCGGTCCGCGACCGGATGGATGAACGTGCCTGGCATCCCGGCTCGACCGTGATCGGATAGAGTCTGCCACCACTCGTCGTATGGCAATTGCACGATCTCTGCACCGAGCCGCTTTACGGCGTCGAGCTTGGTGCGCGGCGCACTATCCGGCATGACGACGGCGCAGGCGATGCCGAGCGTGCGTGCTCCCCACGCTACCCCCTGCGCCATATTGCCGGCGCTTGCCGTGTAGACGCCCCGCCGCAGTGCCTCTGGTGATAGCTGACGAATGGCGTTCATCGCGCCGCGCAGCTTGAACGACCCGATTGGCTGTAAGGTTTCGAGTTTGAGGTATATCTCCGCCGGTGCGTCTACCTCGAGCCGCACGAGTGGCGTGCGCAGCACGGAGGACGAAATCCGCTCGCGCGCGGCACATATATCATCGATCGTCAATGGTTCAATGCGCCGCATGCCTTGCCCCTCCCAGGTGTACTCGTATGCCGACACCCAGCCGCTCGGCCTCTGCCTGTACGTACGACGCAGCAGCCAGATCTTCAATGGCAAGGCCAAGTGACTTGAACAGTGTCACCTCGGCTGCCTCGCACCGGCCCGGCGCGCGACCAATCAACAGCTCGCCCAGTTCGCCAACGATATGCTCCGGACCGATGGCGCCGTGCTGCAGCGGTGTAACGATGTCCCCTGGCTCCTTGAGTGCCGATTCGCGCCGGTCGACGTACAGGCGCGAACGCACGACCGCGTTGGTGTCGAGCTCGCGGGCGTTTGGCGTACAGGCGCCGACGGCATTGATGTGCGTTCCCGGCGTGAGCCAGTCGCCGCAGAGGACCGGCTCGACAGACGACGTGGTGGTGCAGATGATGTCCGCACCATCAACCGCTCCAGCCCCTGTGTCGAATGTGTCGGCGCGAATGTCGAAGCGGTCCCGCGCCGCGGTGGCGAGCGCCTGTGCGTGCAGGCCATTGCGGCTCCAGATGCGTAGCGACGTAATGGGCCGGACCGCGCACATCGCCTCGAGATGGGCATGGGCCTGCACACCGGCCCCGATGATGGCGAGCGTGGAAGCATGCTCGTGCGCCAACGCGCGGGTAGCGACTGCCGATACCGCCGCCGTGCGCACGGTGGTAATCGCTGTAGCGTCGAGCAACCCAACGAGCGATCCATTCTCCGGATCGAATAGCAGCACGGCGCCCTGATGCGAATCGAACGCCGTGCCATGATTCCCTGGGTATACCGTGATGATCTTGGCGCCGATGGTCTTCGGCGTGGCGAGGAACGCCGGCATCACCGCGAACGCATCACTCGATTGCGGAATGCGAATGACCGTTCGCAACGGCAAGATGGCCTCGCCGCGTGCCAGCGCGGCCAGCGTCGAGGCCATCACGTCGATGCATGCGGACAACGGCAGCAGCGATTCGACGTCAGCTTGGGAGAGGATCAACATGGTCCTAAACGCTGGACCTCATTCCTCCGCCATGAACGGATACTTGTAGTCGTGTGGCGGTGAGAAGGTCTCTTTGACCGAACGGGCGCTGATCCACCGGACGAGGTTGAGCTTGGAACCGGCCTTGTCGTTGGTGCCCGATCCGCGGGCGCCACCGAACGGCTGCTGGCCGACGACGGCCCCAGTGGGCTTGTCGTTGACGTAGAAATTGCCGGCAGCGTTGCGCAGCGCCATCGCGGCCTCTCGCACGGCGCTACGATCATTGGCGAACACGGCACCGGTGAGTGCATACGGGGACGTCGCGTCGACGATCTTGAGTGTCTCGTCCCACTTCGAGTCGTCGTAGACGTATGCCGTCACCACGGGACCGAAGATCTCCTCGCAGAGCAGACGGTAGCCAGGCTCTTTCGCTTCGATGAGCGTGGGCTTGACGAAGTAGCCTTCGTCGCCGTGTGCCGTACCACCGGCCACGATCGTCGCGTTCTGCTTCGCGTCATCGAGATATCCGCTGATCTTCTGGAACGCTTTCTCGTCGATCACCGCACCCATGAAATTGCGGAAGTCCATCACGTCGCCCATGCGGATGTCTTCGATCATCGCAACGGCGCGGTCGCGTACGTCCCGCCAGATCGAGCGCGGCACGTAGACGCGACTCGCCGCCGAGCACTTCTGGCCCTGGTACTCGAATGCGCCGCGTACGATCGCGACGGCAAGCGCTTGCGGATCAGCCGACTGATGCGCGACGATGAAGTCCTTGCCGCCCGTTTCGCCGACGATGCGCGGATACGCGGCGTAATGGGACATGTTCGCGCCGATCGTCTTCCACATGCTGTTGAACACGGCAGTGCTGCCAGTGAAGTGCACGCCTGCCAGTTCGCGATGGGACAGGAGCGTGTTCGAGATCTCCGCCGAATCGCCCGCCACCAGATTGATGACGCCGGGCGGGAGTCCCGCTTCCTCGAGCAGGCGCATGATGTAGTAGGCCGACAGCATTGCCGACGATGCCGGCTTCCAGATGACGGAGTTGCCCATCAACGCCGGGGCGGTCGGCAGATTGCCGGCGATCGACGTGAAGTTGAACGGCGTCACCGCATACACGAACCCTTCGAGCGGGCGGTAGTCGAGCTGGTTCCACATCGTGTTGTTCGACAACGGTTGTTCGTCGTACAGTTCCTGCGCGTAGGCTGGATTGAAGCGCCAGAAATCGATCAACTCGCACGCTGCGTCGATCTCTGCCTGGAAGGCGGTCTTCGACTGCCCGAGCATGGTGGCGGCGTTCAGCGTCGCGCGCCCGGATGTGGCGAGCAGCTCAGCGGCCTTCAGGAACACGGCGGCACGATCTTCCCATGCCCAATTGCCCCATTCGGCGCGCGCCTCTCGCGCAGCGTCAACTGCTTGGTGGATGTGTTCGTTCGACGCCTTGTGCCAGTCGGCGAGCACGTGTTTGTGATTGTGCGGCATCACTGTCTGCTTTGTCTTGCCCGTCCGGATGTCTTTGCCGCCGATGATGATCGGAATGTCCACACGCTCAGCGGACATCTCCTTGAGTCGCGCCTTGAGGCCAGCGCGTTCAGGCGATCCCGGCGCGTAGTTCTTGATCGGCTCGTTCGTAGGCGGCGGAACACGGCGCGTGCCACTGAAGGCTGCCAGCGGTGCGGAACGTGGCGAAACGGTGCGCTCCGCCTTAACCGATTCGGCGGCAGAGCGAGAGGGGGCGGAAGTGACGGCCATATCAATCCTTGTCGTTAGGGCACGGGGATCGGATCCCGGCTATCGCCTGTGGCGCCATCCGTCTCGAGCGGATAACCAGCCGATGGCCGATAGCCGGAAGATAATCTTACCGACTAAGATGAGGGCCATGCGCCCTGCCTCGTGTGTCCTTGCGCTCCTTGCGCTCCTCGCCTGCGACAAACCTCGCGTCGAGTGGAACGATCCCTCCGAAATCGCGGCCACTGCCGGCGGCGACCGGCTCGTCATCGACTCGGCGGGTCAGCCGCGGCTCATCGTCGATACTGCTCGCGTTGTGGCGTCGCCGTCAGCGGTCGGGCTCTGCGTCGTGTCGCTGCGTACGGCGCTCGGCACGTCGCATCTGCACGCTGCGTGGTGGAGCGTGCGACCGGACAGCAGCGCGGTGCTGTATGCGGCGGAGTCGCCCGATACTGGCAAGACTTGGGGAAAGGCCGCGGCGGTCGATACTTCGGACGTCAGCTCCCGCGGCTGTAACCGGCCACCACCGTCGCTGACAACGGTGGGCGACGACGTGCACGTCGCGTATTCGATGACGGCCTCCGAAGGCACCGGTGTGTTCTTCGCGCACTTCATGGGCTCCATGCTCCACTCTCCTGTTCCTGTGATCTACGGCGAGCGTCTCGTTCCGACCGCGATAGCGGCCGAGGGCGATCGCGTCGCCGTGGCGTACGAAGAACCCAACGGATCGCGCCGGCAGGTGGACGTCGCGCTGTCGATGACGCAAGGGCATATCTTCGAGTGGCACGCGACGGCGTCGCGCGATGTGGACATCGCCTCGTCGCCGCTGGTCGCATTGCGCGGGCCGACGCTCGCCGTGTCTTGGACGACAATTGGTGCCGCGGACACGATCGTATCGCGCGTCGTGCGGATCGGCCGGATCCGATGAGCGATCCCACCGCGCGGCCGATGCCGCTCCGAGTGTTGGTGGCTGATGGCGACCCGATCGTGCGGCTGCTGGTCGTCGCGGTGCTCGCCGAGCTCGGCCACTACATGGAGGTTGCCTCGACTGGCGCCGATGCGTGGCACCTGTTCGAGGAGTGGCATCCCGACCTCGTGATCCTGGATGTTGAAATGCCCGACGTGAGCGGACTTGAACTCTGCCGGCGCATTCGTGAGGTCCATGACAGACCCGAGGTGTTCGTGCTGTTCCTCACGGGACGGGATCATCCGGAGAGCCTGGAGCGCGTGCTCGACGCGGGCGGCGACGAGTTCATCGTCAAACCGACCACACCGGAGGATCTGCGCGCGCGACTCATCGTGGCGCGCAAGCGTATTTCACAGGAGGCCGCGCGGCGGCGCGCCGAAGCGGAGTTGTCGGAGGCGCGTTGGCTTGCCGGCATCGGCGAAGCGATGCTCGCATTGCAACACGAGATCAACAACCCGCTTTCGGCGCTCCTCGGCAATGCCGAGCTGATGATCATGCAACTCGAGGAACGGGGCGAGCGGAATGAGCTGATCGACGTCATTCACGAACAAGCGCTGCGAATCGCCGATGTCGTGCGCAGCTTGCGACGACTGAAGAACCCGGAGAGTGTCGACTACGTTGGCGGTTCGCGAATGATCAACCTCTGGAAGGAACGTCCGACGTGACTCACTGGGTCGGCGCCCACACGATCGACACGAGCTCGATCAGGCCCGCGCGCGCGGAGCGCTTCAGCGTGGCGCTGCGCGTGATCACAGAGGAGAAATCGTCGTTGCGCAGAGGGAAGATTGCATCGCGATCGAGAGATCGTCGGCAGTTTTCATAGGGAAAATCGTCGCTTCTCATAGGGGGAAAACGCAATTTCCCTATTGCGTCCTACGGCGATGATTATACCTTTCGCCCTCGAAGACGATCGTTTTTCATAGGGGAAATCGATTGTCTTCGTGGTTTTTCATCCTCAACCATTCCATCTACCGGGAGAGAGAATGGCTGCAAAGAAGGGTGCCAAGAAGAGCGCCGCCAAGAAGGCTGGCGCCAAGAAAGGCGGCGCGAAAAAGGCCGCCAAGACTGTCGCGAAGAAGAGCGTCGCGAAGAAGAGCGTCGCGAAGAAGAGCGTCGCGAAAAAGGGTGCAAAGCGCACCCCGAACGCCGCCTTCATGAAGCCGATGCAGCCGTCTCCGGCACTCGCCGCGGTCGTCGGCAACACGCCCATTCCGCGCACAGAGATCACGAAAAAGCTCTGGGCCTACATCAAGCGCAACAATCTCCAAGACGCGAAAGAGCGTCGCATGATCAACGCCGACGACAAGCTCAAGCTGGTGTTCAACGGCAAGGGCAAAGTCTCGATGTTCGAGATGACCAAGCTCGTCAACAAGCACATCAAGTAGTCGGTCGCTGGTCTGCACTCGGGGGGGCGTGCGCAATGCACGTCCCCCCGCTGCATATCCATCCGCTGCCGTTGGAACGCCTCGCCTGCTTCCGCCGTAGGACAGCTAGATTGTCGGTGCCCCGCTCATTCGCATCATGGCCAAACGCACAGAGAAGCCGTCCAAACCGACCAACGTCGTCGCGCAGGCGCGCGGCGCGGGGGCGAAGAAGAAGTCGGCACAGCCCGCGGGACGCTGGCTGTGGGAGAACTTCAAGTCGCTCGCCGGCGCGATCATCATCTACCTGTTCGTGAAGACGCTGTTCGTCGAGGCGTTCCGCATCCCGTCGGGCAGCATGATTCCGACGCTGCTCGTCGGCGACTGGCTCTTCGTGAACAAGCTCGTGTACGGGCCGACGATTCCGTTCACGAATTCGCATTTGCCGGGCTACACGTCGCCGAAGCACGGCGATGTGGTGGTGTTCGAGTCCCCATACCAAGCCGACAATGCGCCGGACTTCACGCCGACACTCGTGAAGCGATTGATCGGCATGCCGGGCGATACGCTGTACATGCGTGGTGGTCAGCTGTACCTCAATGGCATTCCGCAACGCCAGGGATTCGCCGCGAGCAACCCCAGAGGTGACGACAATTCGGTTGCGCCGAATTTCGACTGGCAGCACAACATCGAGCTGAAGAGCTCGCGTTTCGGGCCGGCCCCCGCTCAGCCAACGCTCGGCAACTGGGGACCGCTCGTGATCCCAGCCGATCATTATTTCATGATGGGCGACAACCGATACTGCTCCAAGGACAGCCGCTACTGGGGCACCGTACCCAAGGCCAACTTTCGTGGCCGGCCGCTGTTCGTGTACTACTCGTACGTGCCAGGTCCAGGTGACGACTCCGGCGAGTGCAGTGGGACCGTGAGCGATCGGCCGATGCCGGCGCTCACCGATATCCGCTGGGGTCGAATCGGACACTGGGTGAAGTGACGCTGGAGAGTGCAACGGAATCGCCGGTCACGCGTCTGTAATTGGGAGCGCTGTTTGGCGTTGCGGGAGAATGGCGCGTACCATTTCCCTTGCTGCTCGACGCATTCTTGACGTCAACGGCGATTCGCGCCCTCCTTCCACTCGCCTCATGCGACGGTTGCTCTCCCACATCACCAGCGCCACCAAGATCATCATCCTGGGGCAGCTCGCGATCGTCGGGATCGGCGCCATACTCCTGATACAGCTTTGGCGGGATCAGCCGAGTGTCATGTTGCTCGGCCTCTTCCTCTGTGCGGCGGGCAGCGGCTTGCTCGCGCTCCTCAATGCGACGAACGAACGGCGCTCCGTGGAGAAGCTCGCGTGGCGCATCACCGAAGAACGACAGATCAGCGCCACGCTCGAGAGGGCGGTGGTCAGCCGCACGACGGAGCTGGACGACGCGCAACGCGTGCTGCAGCGCATGTGGTGGCTTGGGCAGCAAATCGCGCTGGAGCTGAATCCGCAGCGCGTGCTGGAACGCTTCCTCGAGGCGGTGGTCGACATTGCGCAAGCCGAGGGGGGAATCGTCGGATTGACTGGAGACGACGGTAAGATTCGCGTCGTCGTCGGCGCCGGGATCGGCGCGGACTTGACCGGGATGACCATCCCGATCTCCGGCTCCGCCATGGGTCGTGTGATTCGTACCGGAACGGCCTGGACGACGTCGGACCTGCCGGCGCAGGCCGGCCAGGTGTCGGATCTGATCTACGAACGCGTCAAGGAACACATCAAGGGGGTCGCCATCGTGCCGATCGCTCGGCGCGGCGAGCGTATCGGTGCAGTGACTCTGGGCACGAAGGACGCTCGCAAATTCACAACCGCGGATCTCGAGCGCATCGAGGCGATGGCTGACCTGCTGTCCGTCTCGCTGGAGAACGCCGAGCTCGTGGAGACACTCCGGCAGGCTGAATGGCGATTCCGTACACTCTTCCGCGCCGCGCCGGACGCGGTGTTCACGGTACTCGAGAGTGGTCGCATTCGCGAGGCGAACGATGCGGTGCGTGACGTCACCGGCGTCGACCCGCTGCAGGTTGTCGGACGGCGAGTGACGGACCTCGTGTCCGAGGATGACCGCGAAAAGCTGTGCGGCTCGCTCGAGGCGACGTTCGCCGGATCGCCGGCGCGCGTGGAAGTATCGTTCCAGCACGAGTCGCACGGAGCGACGAGCCGTCGCGTCGTGGCGCTCGCCATGAGCCGATTGCCGGAGGCTGATCCGCCGGCCGTCCTGCTGGTGGGCCGAGATATGACGAGCGAGCGCGACATGCGTGCGCGGCTCATGGAGTCCGACCGCCTTGCCGCCGTCGGCGAGCTGGTGGCCGGTGTGGCGCACGAAGTGAACAATCCGCTGAGCAGCATCAGCGCGTTCGCTCAGTTGCTCCTGCGCGACGGCGGACTCACCGCGGCACAGCGCGATTCGATCGAGGTGATCAAGTCTGAAACGCTGCGCGCGGCCCAGGTGGTCAAGGACCTGCTGGCGTTCGCCCGGCGCAGCGAGCCCCAGCGCGAGCCGCTCGATTTGAACAGCGTGCTGTCACGAACGCTCCGGTTGCGCGGTTATCAGCTCACATCCAACAAAGTCAACGTCGAGACCGATCTGGCTGCCGAGCTACCCGCCGTCGTCGGCGACGCACGGCAGTTGCAGCAGGTCTGTCTGAATCTCGTGACGAACGCGATCCAGGCGATGGCGACGCTTGGCGGCGGCACGCTCTTCGTGTCGACGCGGCGCGACGGAGTGCACGTCGTACTCGACATGCGCGATACCGGGCCGGGTATTCCCGAGGCGGCGCGAATTCATATCTTCGAGCCCTTCTTCACCACGAAGGGAGAGGGCGAAGGGACCGGCCTGGGTTTGAGCGTGAGTTACGGGATCATCACCGCCCACGGCGGAAGGATTGAGGTGGCCAACACGTCGAATGCTGGTTCGACGTTCCGCGTCACGCTCCCCGCGGTTGACGAACAGGCGAACGACAATGCGAGGCGCGAGTCCGGTGGATTGGTGCTCCGCTCGCCACTGGCCGGCATCCGTTTATTGTTCATTGATGACGAATCGGCGTTACGCAGCGGCGTACGCGCCTTCGGTGAAATACGCGGTTTTACCGTGGTCACGGCCGGAGACGGCATTGAAGGGCTGGAGATGGTGCGCACGGCGGCGGTCGACGCAATCGTGTGTGATCTGCGCATGCCAGGAATGGATGGCCCAGCGTTCCATGAACGGTTGCGCCGCGAGCGGCCTGGACTGGCGGCGAGAACAGTGTTCATTACGGGTGACGTCGTCACTGCCATTGGACGGAACGCCGCCAATCGGCAGCCGGTGATCATGAAGCCGTTCGCCTTCGAGAAGCTCGAGGAGACACTCGTTGCTGTCATGCGCGGCGCTCCAGTGGCCGCATCCGCTGGTTGGCCGTGATTTGATGTCACGTTGCCACCCTTTCGGCAATTCGTTTGTCTAACAGGGGTGAGCCATGGCGACTTTCTTTCCGAGACGGACCCTCGAGCTGAGACTCGAGGAGCCAAGAACGTTTCGGCGCTTCTCGTTTTCGCTCGTGGAGATGGCAGTGGTGACGGGTGTGCTCGTGCGCATCTATCGTCTGCTCATCTTCACGCACGGTGCCAACAACTGGCTGTATCTGGGGAGCACGTTCGCGCTGGGCCTGATCCTTCTGCTCGGCATGCTCACCACACACCTGGCCAATTATCCGCTCCACCAGTACCTCTGGCGCGCCCCTGTATTTGCCGTAATCGAAGTGGCCGCGGAGATGACGACGAGCGCGCTCCTGATCCTCGTTGGTCGTGAAGCCAACGGTACGGTGCGCGCGCACTGGGACGACTGGGCGGGAATGGCCTTCAACGCGCTGGTCACCCGCGGCCTGTCCATCGTGGTGTGGGGGATGGTGCTCGCGGGCGTAGTGCAGTTGGCCCGCCGGACGATCGTGCACGAGGATGCAGAGCCCGACGAGGTTGGCACACCGTAGGCCGCCATCGGGATCGCGCGTCAGAACTTGATGCGCAATCCCGTCATGATCGTGCGGCCCGGCACCACCGTGATGTTGTCCGGTTCGTTGCGCTGATAGTTCAACAGGTTGTCGCCGCTGATCTCCACGGCGAACATGCCGAGAAGATCTCGCGACACCGAGGCGCGGACACGCAAGCCGCCGTTGTACTGACCCCAGTACTGCCGGAGCTGCAAACCGAGCAGATCGCGCGCTGTATGACGTCCGCTCAGGAAAGCATTGGTCAGCGCCAGCTCGTCATAGTTGATCCAGTCCAGAGCACGCGAGCCGCCAAGCGTCGCGTACCAGTGGTCGCCGACCCACGAGAAGTTCATGGCCCCCGTCCGCGCCGGCACCTGGAGCATGCGATCACCCGTGAGCAGGTCGCCCGTGTACCCGTTCGCGAGCTTCTGCACCCGGCTGTCGACGAACGACAACGTTCCCGAGATGGTCAGCCGTGAGAAGCCGCTCGATGCTTCCAGCTCCCATCCGCGATTGCTGATCTCGCCGAGATTCTCCAGCGCATATGCCACGCGATGCGATTCATAGTTCGAGTCAGCCGCAATCGCGACCTGCTGGATGAGATTCGAGGCGCGTTGGTCGAAACGCGTGACTTTGAATGCCAGCGCTTGCCGCAGGAACACGTCGACCCCGATTTCGGTGCCGGCCTGCTCTTCGGCACGTAGCGAAGGCTGTGTTGCCGAGCGCGCCGCGGGCTGCCAGAACTCTTCGTGGCCGAGGGTGGATGGCGGACGGATGCCCTTGCCGTACGCCGCCCGAAGCTTCACGGTAAGAGGACCGTAGTCTTCGATGGCGGCCACGCCGAACATTGGCAGTGTCGCGGTCCGCTGCGGGGCCGTGAGCCGGCTATCACGTTCGACGCGAACTCCGCCGGTGGCAAACAGCGTGTTATTCCATGTGCCGCTCGCCTGGGTCGTAAGGCCGGTATTGGTCTGCCACTGTACCGCGTTCTGCGCAACCTCGGTGTGCGTTGGCGTCGACCCGTATGCCACCGTCGCCCCATGTGCCACCGTAGTCGTAACATCATCCACCGCTACGGTCTCCCGCAGAACTGCATGCTCGGCGGAGAATGTGATGGTGGCTCGCGTCGGGTCGTTACCGTGAACATGCAAAACGCTGCTTGCCCGCAACGTCCCGCGGGCCGCTCCGCCCTGCGCGGCGCGTAGCGCTGAGTCGGCGACCGTGGGGATTGGCGTGAAGTTGGTCTGCACGTTGGCCAGGTGATATCCGTCCACTCCGGCGACGAACGAGTGTGTCCAACGCTCCGACGGGGTCAGCGTCGCGGCGGTCCCAACAGTGAATTCACGAATGGACTGCGGCTGCGTGCTGCGTTGCAGCATGTCTTCATACAACGTGTCCGACGCAGAGGTAGACAACGTCGGGCGGACAAGAAGCGGACTCATCGCACTACCGGCATTTTCCATGAGCAGGCGCGCGGTGCCGCTGAGAGTACCGCGCGCGCCAACGATTCGCGCGCTGCTGCTCGCCATGATATCGCGGCTATATCCGTTCGGAATGAAATCGCCCATGCTTCCAGCGGAAACGCGCAGATCCGCCGAACGAGTGCTGCTCCCGGTGGCAAACGACACCGCGTGGTCCTGCGTCAGCACATCATTGGCGAACGCGCTTTGGGTGACTCCTGCGGTCGTCCGTAGCGACGTATGCGAGCCGTCGGCGTCCGTGCCGTCGTGGCGCGTCACGATGTTCACCACGCCACTGATGGCGTCGGTGCCGTACAGCGCCGATCCCTGTGGACCGCGGATGACCTCGATCCGCTCGATCGCATCTGGGGCGAAGCGGCTAATGAGCAGTGGGTTCGCTACCTCGATTCCATCGATGTAGATCTTGGGATAGCTGAGTCCAAACGAACTTGCGCCTCGAATGCTGCCGTACGTCCCGAGCACGGTACTCGGCGATTGTGCCCAGCTCCACACCCCGGGCACGTGTCCGTCGAGAGCGGTAGAGAGCGTGCCGGCGTTCTCGCGTGCGAGCTGTCGTCCGGTCACAACATCGAGGCCCACCGTGAGCTCGCGTTCGGACGCGCCAACGGCGCTCCCGGTGACGACGACGCGATCGAGGACGCCGAGGGAATGCGCCATGTCGTCGGTCGTGACTGCGCGGGGAGGTCGCGGCGCGAGTACCACTTGGTCTGCTCCCGCCGCGACCGCCGTGACATTTGTGCCGACCAGCAGCTCTGCCAGTACATGGCCGGTGGCCACGCGGTCAGCCAGCACGCAGACGGCACGATCGAGCGGCAGTGCTTCGGCGCTGTACGACAGACGCACCTTTGCCAACGCGGCAATGCGGTCGAGCGCGTCGCGTAGCGAGATACCCGTCGCCTGAAGCGAGATGATCCGATCGAGTGGGGACGACAACAAAGTTGCCGACACCGTGGCAGGATCGCTTGGGGCAACACTGCAGGGACGTGACTGCGCGAGTGATGGACGCGCCAAAGTGAGCGCCACGGACGCGCAGCCGAGTGCACGGCGTAGCCGGCTTGCCGAGTCGGTCACCGCGCTACAGCGGACCCGTGAATCGCATGAATGGTCGCGCTGTCTCCGTAGCGCTCGATGCGTGCACCGAGTGCGAGGCCGATGATCTCGAGAACCCGATCCACTGATTCTCCATTGAACGATGCCGTCACGTGCCGCGACAACAACGATGAATCCGCGACGCGTAGTTCCACACCATACCAGCGGTGCAGCTCACCCGCAACACGAGCCAGCGATGCATCACGCAATACTAGACGACCCGTCGTCCACGCCGCATCGTCTGCGACGGACCGCGGATGGGAATGCACGGTACCGTCCGGCGTCAACGATCCACGGTCTCCAGCGGCAAGCACCGCGCCGGCCTTCGCCGGCATATCGACCGGGCGCAGCAGTACGCTCCCACTCATCACAGCCACTGTGGTCGAGCCGCTGTCATCGCTCTCGACGGTGAATGTGGTGCCAATGTCTTCCACGAGTGCCCGATCGACCCGCACGGAGAACGGCTTTGCCGCATCGTGCCGCACCTCGAAGTAGCCGTCTCCATGCAGTGTGACCGATCGAACGGTCGTGCCGTAATCGCCCGGAACAGTGAGGCGACTGTCTGGGCCAAGCACCACGCGCGATCCGTCGGCGAGGAGCACGGAGTCTCGGCGGCCGATCGCTGTAACGTACGAGCGCGCAACCGGTGACGATCCAACGGCTTGCTGACGCGGTCTGATCAACGCAAAGACAGCGGCGGCAGCGGCGAGTACCGTGACTAGTCCTGCCACTCGTAGGCGGACATCGTGTGCCTCGACACGGTGCAGCGTGAGCCGCGGGACGGAAACCGAAGGTGCGGGCTCGTGCATCCGCGCATGTACGCGGCGAAGTGCGGCTTCCACATCCACCTCAACCGGCTCAACGTGCGCCGCATCCTTTAGACGCTCCACCAGCTCGCAGTCGACGGGATGGTCCTCCAGCCACCGTCGCAGGCGCTCTGCGTCTTCGCCCGAACTCTCGCCGGCGAGGTATCGCGCGATTGCGTCCCAGTCTGGCGCGTTCATTGGATCGGAGGACGAACGGTGTACGGACATGCTCTATCGACACATGGGCGAACAAATACCCCTATGCGGATCATGTATGCGTCGCGGGAGTATAGGGAAATGCCGTTGTTGAGAACAGACGGAGCGGCCAAACCGGAACCTTCTTTCCTCGTCGAGAACACATGGACGACCGCGAGCTCCTCGATCGCCTCAGGTCGGGCGATGAGGCCGCATTCGATTCCATCTTCCGCGCTCACTACGCGCAACTTGTGGCCTTCTCGCTGGGGCTGCTGCGCGAGCGCGCATCAGCGGAAGACGTGGTGCAGGAAGTCATGCTCGAGCTCTGGCGTCGCCGGGGGGAACTGCACATCGAGGAGTCTCTGCACGGATACTTGCTGCGGGCGGCGCGAAACCGGTCGCTGAATCAAATTCGGCATGCCAACGTGCAGCGCCGTGCCGAGCCACAGCTCGTTGGCGAGGAAACGATCGCTGCCACGGGTGCCACGAAACTCGTTGCCGGCGAGCTCCGCGACGCGCTCGCGGACGCCGTCGCGGAACTGCCGCCCGCGTGTCGGCAGGTGTTCGAGCTGAGCCGAGGCCAGGGACTTCGGTACGCGGAAATCGCTACCACGCTTGGCATTTCTATTAAGACGGTAGAGTCACAGATGGGGAAAGCGCTACGCCACTTACGGCTCCGTCTGTCAACCTGGCTTCCTGAAGGCCAGGAACTCTGATGGGACGCGATCAAAGAAGCTTTGTGTACCGATGGGACACGATCAGGGTACCTTGGGAATCGAGTGTCCTCTGGACGTCACCTTCATCACGGGATCAACCTCCATGCGCACATTCCTCGTTCTTGGCGCCGCCGCGGCCGCTGTCGTCGCGACCGCCTGTAGCGATACCGGCACGAACACCGCTCCCAGCAGCCAGCTGGCGATCACGATGGCGTCGGCGTACTCATCCACGCCCACCGGCTTCGGGTCGCTGTCGACAAGTTTCGGCGACTCTGGCGCCACGTTCGAGCCTGGGTTCGGCCTCATGCGTCATGGTGGCGATCACGGATTCGATGGCCGTGGAGACGGACCGGGCTTTGGGCTCGGCCTCATGGGGGGCGGACTTGGCGGTGGCTTCCTCGGTGACGGCTTTGGCCGTGACGATTTCCACAGCGATACCGCGTGTGCGTTCGCAGCGGGCACCCTCACGTGCGGACCGACGGTTCATAATGGCCTGACGATCACCCGCACGTTCCAGTTCACGACAGCCGCCGGCGTAGCGCAACAGAAGATCGACAGCACGACGGACAAGGTGGTCTCGACGGCAACGGTGAAGGGCACCGCAACGCGGCGTGACAGCAGTACGAGTACGGTGAACGAGGCAAGCACACGAACGGTCACGGGTCTCGCCGCAGGAAGCACGCAGGTTACGGTGAGCGGCACGTCCGGTGGTACGGAGAGCACGACCGGCACGTCGATGCAGGGGACATTCACTGCAAGCCGTACCGTCGGCGACACAACAACCGGTCTCATTATGCCGGTGCGTTCGTCCACCAACCCGCATCCGTTCCCGACGGCCGGAACGGTGATTCGCGCGATGTCGGCGACGATCACCATCACTGGACAATCGCCGGCGACGACGTCGCGGCGCGAGGTCGTGACCTATGATGGGTCGGCCACGGCCAAGGTGGTCATCACGCTGAATGGCACCACGCAGAACTGCACGCTGCCGTTGCCGCACGGACGCTTGGTTTGCCAGTGATGTTGGTGACGAAATAGTCGTTACTTCACTGAATCGGGAGTTGCTGATGCAGAAAGAAGATGAGATGGTGGCGGACACGCGCTGCGGACCTATGTGCTCGTGTGGTGCCAGTGCATCAGGCGAGCGTCTGCTGGGGCGTCGTGAGTTCATGGCGTACGGAGCGGCCGCGCTTGCCGCCATGGCTCTCGCGGCATGTGCACCGGGAGACCTGACCGGCACAACGGTGCCGACCACAATTCTCAAGATTTCCGACTTCCCGGCGCTGACGAGTGTCGGCGGTGTCGCGACGACATCGATTAACGGCGTCCCGGTCGCGATCGTGCGCGAGGGAAGCACGGCTTTTTCTGCTTTCTCGCGCATCTGTCCGCACGCGGGGGGTACGTTGAGCGCCACGGGTAGCGGTTTCTTCTGCCCAAATCATGGCGCCACGTTCGACAAGAACGGCCATTGGATTGGTGGTCAGCCGACATCCGATATGACGTCGTATTCGGCCGTGTACGATTCCACGGCAGGAACAGTCACGGTTGGTTGATGTCGTAGGGGTGGTCACGCAGCCGCGTGTCCTTTGGAGGTAGTACCAAGCAGTGCTTCGCGAACGTCGTGCGGGTCCGGGTGGGGGCAGGCCGGCGTTCCGGGGTAAGAGGGTCAGCGGGGTGTGCCGAGGATCTACAGTCGGCCATCCCGCTGTCACTCCTCTCCGCCTCTCAGTCTGTATCGGGCCGCTGGCAATCGGCGTCGCCTGGCTCTGAGCTCCGCCGCTCGTGCCGACCTCTGTCTGAGCGTATCTTTCAGCGAATCAGGGGACCAGGCACGCGTTGATTTCGGAGCACCAATGATCAAGCGAGACAGAGAGCTCATCGTGGTCGGCGACCGCGTGCTCGTGCGCGTCGAGGAAGGCGAAGAGCGTACGAACGTCGGCCTCTACCTGCCGCCGACAGCCATCGACAATCAGGCAGTGCAGGGCGGCAGGATCGTCGCGACCGGTCCGGGTCTGCCCATGCCGAGTCCGGACTCGCTGTCCGACGAGCCCTGGCGCACGCCAGAGCGGGCGACGCGGTTCGTTCCCATGCAGGCGCGCACCGGCGATTATGTACTGTTCTTTCGCAAGGCTGCCGTCGAGATCACGTTCGAAGGCGACCGCTATCTCGTCGTGCCTCAAGCGGCAATTCTTGCACTCGTACGCGACGAATAGCACGCACTTTCCAGGCGAAACATCAGCATATGCGTCTTCCACAGCAGATGTACGACGAACGACTTCTCACGCCCATGCGTCAGGACCTGACGCGACTCGGTCTGAAGGAGCTGCGCACGGCCGATGAGGTCGATGCCGCCCTCAAGAATACGAAGGGAACGACTCTGGTCGCGGTGAACTCCGTGTGCGGCTGCTCGGCGCGCATGGCGCGTCCGGCCGTTGCCATCGCGCTCGGGAATCCCGTGAAGCCGGATCAGCTCACGACTGTGTTCGCCGGGCAGGACGCCGAGGCGACGGCACGAGCGCGCAGCTATTTCACGGGCTATGCGCCATCGTCGCCGCAGATCGCATTGATGAAGGACGGTGCGCTCGTCTTCATGCTCGAGCGCTGGCAGATCGAGGGTCGTCCCCCAGAGGAGATCGCGCACGACCTGGTGAACGCGTTCAATCGGTACTGCGCGTCGTAAGTATGACGGGTTGCGGCCGACTGGCTTTGCCGTCCCGGGCGTCTCGAGGGCCGGACGGCTTGTTTTTGACCGCCCGGGCGCAGAGACGCGCAGAGGGAAGCGCGTATAGGGGACACGGGACACTCACAACGCACAACTGGCAACTCGAAACTCGCCGACCGGTGGGCCGACGGGTACGGAGCAGCCAGCGACAACCAGCAGGTCAACACCCACAACCCAATCCACGCCGCACCGACCGGCAATGGCGTCAGGCTCCCGGGCGCGGCGCAACGTGCTCTCGCCGCGGCTTCTGGCCTCCGACCGCGGCGCGCCGGATGCAACTCGCGGCGTAGTCGCATCCGGCGCGCCGCGCCGGCGGAAAGCGTTTGTGCGTGCGGGGCCACGCGCGGCACGGCTCAAAAGTCGGCGGCATCCGACCGGCGCGCGCGGCAACACCGGTTGTCCACGCGCCTACCCGCCGACTTGGAATGGCACGGTGTCGCGGCTCGCGCGGTACGCCGACTTCATTTTGCGGAGTTCTGCGGCCAGCGCGCGCCATGCGGATCGATAGCGCGGCACGCGGATCGATAACGCGGCACGCAGATCGATAGCGCGGTATGGCGGATCGATAGCGCGGTATGGCGGATCGATAGCGCGGTATGGCGGATCGATAGCGCGGCACGTTCGGGAACCGCGCGCGGCAGCGTTACTCTTGGCCGCGGCCGAGTAACGGCAGCCCGCGGCGGGCCAGGATCGGGGCGCGGTGGCTTCATTCCGCTTACCAATCGCCCACATTCCGAGACGTCCACCTCGCCAGACTGCATCGTGATGCGACAATTCCGAGCGAAAGGGAAGGAATTGATCCGGCAGCCCTAATGACCTTCGCGAAGGTTCGGTGACATTGAGTCGCGCGCCACGTTCAGACCGAAATAGAATTGTGCAGCGTGGTCGCGCGGGGGCCGTGGCTCGCAAGCCGCTCTCGCCGGCCGGTGATAGTGGATTGGCCTCCGGACTTTGACCGGCTGGATGTCGCTGGCTACCGATCGCGAGGCGGGGATTGGCCTCCGGGCTCTATTCTGGCGGGATGTCGCTGGCGGCTCCGTAGCGGTCGGCCCACCGGTCGGCGAGGTTCGAGTTTCCAGTTATGAGTGGTGCGTAGTGAGTTTCCCCGTCTCCTCGTGTCCCGTGTCCCAACTACGGTTCCTCGCACACGATACCGGCCACAGGAATAACCTCGAACGTCGCCGACCTCGGATAGGCCCGCCATGCCTGACGGATCTTGGCATAACGGGTGACGGCGCGCTCGGTGACGGCTATAGCCACCACCGCTGGATCGAGCTTGCCGTTCACGTCACATGAGCCGACGAACATCTGCTCGTCTCGCGCCAGGGAAGGCACGCGCAGCGCGGCGCGCACGATCCGCGAGCGGTGCGCGCCATCGTCCGGAAGCAGGCTGTCGAGCCAGAAATAGTTTCCACGCGGCGTCAGGACGTGCGTGAGGGCAAAGCTGATTGGTCTGCCGTCCGGACCGGTGAGAATGGCGCCGCCTTCGTACGTCGTACCCGGTGGAAGCGGATCGTAGTGGATGCCGACATATGGGTCGGGTTGGCCGGCAACCGTCGCGGCGTGTGTTTCGGCGGGCACGACGGCCGTGTCGGTGCGCGCGGACTCACGCGTCGCGTCGCGTGAACATGCCGCGGTGAGAAGTGAGAGTGCCAGCAGATTGCGGACGGCTTCGCTCAGCGAGTGCGTCATATATGCGTCTCTTGACCAGCCTGGTGGTCGCGCGTTCATGTTTGCCGGCCTGCCTCGCCGACCGCTTGTCCGCGGGTTAGCTTCTGCGGCCGACCATCTGCGTTTCGCAGATCCTTCCCGTCATCCCACCGCGCCGCTCGTCTGGAGGCCTCGTGCCCAGCCACCTTCGTCGCCTCGCGCCCTCTGTCGCCACCACTCTGCTCGTCGCGTGCCGGTTCCTTGCCGCGCAGGGCCCGACACCGGTAGCGCATCAATTCGACAAACTACACTTCCGTTCGATTGGCCCGGCGATCATGTCTGGCCGCATCGCCGATCTCGCCGTGTATGAGAAGAACCCCGCGATATTCTTCGTCGGAGCCGCCCATGGTGGCGTATGGAAGACGACGAGCAATGGCGCAACGTTTACGCCGATCTTTGAAGACCACGGTCTGATGTCGATCGGCGACGTCACGATGTCGCAGTCTAACCCCGACGTGGTGTGGGTCGGGACAGGCGAGTCGAACAACCGCCAGAGCACGTCATGGGGCGATGGTGTATGGAAGTCGATGGACGGCGGCAAGACTTTCCAGAACGTTGGTCTGCGCGACTCCAAGCACATCAATCGGATCGTCATCGATCCCACCAACAACGACGTGGTCCTCGTTGCCGCCACCGGCCCGCTGTTCGGCCCGGGCGGCGAGCGCGGCGTATACAAGACCATCGACGGCGGAAAGACGTGGAAGCGTGTGCTGTACGTCGATGAGGAAACCGGCGCGAACGATCTCATTGTGTCGTCAACCGATCCGAGAACTCTCTATGCGTCGACCTATCAGCGTCGGCGCACTGGCTGCTGCGTGAACGGCGGCGGTCCCGGAAGCGGCATCTGGAAATCCACCGATGCTGGCGACACCTGGACGCGACTCTCGAACGGGATTCCCGCTGGCTCGCTCGGCCGCATCGGGCTCGATACGTATCGGAGAAACGGTAACATCGTATACGCGTCGATCGAGGCACCGACGCCCGCTGGGCGCGGTGCGCCGGTGCCCGGCGAGGCAGCCGATACGCTGCCGCCGGGTGGCGGTCGTGCGGGTGGTGGTGGCCGGGGCGGCGCCGGCGCCGCGGCCGGCGAGAGCGGGCTGTATCGGTCGGATGATGCTGGCGCGACGTGGAAGCGCGTGAGCACGACCAATCCGCGTCCGCTCTACTTCAGTCAGGTGCGCATCGACCCGAACAACGCAGATCGCGTATTCCAGGGTGGCGTGAAGATGTCACTGACGATCGATGGGGGGAAAACCACCGAGGGGCAGGCATCGTTGGCCGCGCACGACGATGTCCACGCGATCTGGATAGATCCGAACAACTCCGATCACATGTTGATCGGCGACGACGGCGGCCTGAGTACGTCGTATGACGGCGCAAAGACATGGAATTTCTACGGCAACCTGCCTGTTGGATTGTTCTATCACGTCAGTTACGACATGGAGACGCCGTACAATATCTGCGGCGGGATGCAGGACAATTACGCGTGGTGTGGACCGAGCCAGGTGAGACAGACCACCGGCATCCTGAACCACGACTGGTTCCAGATTCAGGGCGGCGACGGGTTTGTCGCTATTCCTGATCGTCGGGACTCGCGCTGGATCTACAGCGAGATCCAGGATGGCAGCATGATTCGCCGCAACAAGGTGACGGGCGAATCGAAGAGCATTCGCCCGATGGCGCTGAATGTGTCGCCGGCGCCAAAGGCGGGCGAGACGTTCCGGTGGCATTGGGACACTCCAATGATCATCTCGCCGAACGACCCCGGCATGCTGATCGTGGCGGCGAACCGGGTGTTCGTGTCGCATGACCGCGGCGACTCGTGGACGACGATCAGCCCCGACCTCACGACCAACGCCAGCCGCGATACCGTCGTCACGATGGGCGCCAAGGACGCGGATATCCGCCTGTCACGCGATGACGGCGTTTCACAATGGCCAACGATCGTATCGCTCGCCGAGTCGCCGAAACAGCCCGGAGTGTTCTACACCGGGAGCGAAGACGGTCTGGTGTTCGTGTCACGCGACAATGGCAAGAATTGGCGGAATATCACGCACGACATTCCAGGCTTTCCGGCCGGCGCGTTCGTCAGCGAGGTCGTGCCGTCGCGCTACGACGCCGGTACGGTCTACGTCACCGTGGACAATCACCGCCAGAACGACTACGCCCCGTACATGTGGGTGAGCACAGACTTCGGCCAGACATTCCATTCGATCGTGAACAATCTGGCCAGCGAGAACGTGCGCACGCTCACGGAAGATCAGCGGAACCGCGACGTGTTGTACATCGGCACGGAGACGGGGATCTTGCTGTCGCTCGATCGCGGCACGAGCTGGCAGAAGCTCAAGGCCAACCTCCCGGACGTACGGGTCGACGAGATCACGCTCCATCCGCGCGATAACGCCATGCTCGTGGCCACGCATGGCCGCGCATTGTGGGTTCTCGACCATCTCGAACCGATTCAGGAGTACGCCGCCACGCAGACGGCGAACGCGGACGTCAAGCTGTTCTCAGTGGGCTCCGCACTGGAGTGGAGGACGAAGGACGATCGCAACGAGGAATTCTGGGGTCACCAGTACTTCGTTGGTGAGAATCCGTCGAGCGAGGCGGTGATCCAGTACATCGTGAAGAAACCGGTGGCGGATCTCGGGCTACGCGTGAGCGACGCTGCGGGCAAGACGATTCGCATCATCGCGATCCCTGCCGCCAAGGCGCAGCCGGGCATTCAGAGCGCCTGCTGGGATCTCCGCATAGAGCCGATCACCGCGCCAGCGGATTCGGCGGCGGCCAGCCGCGGAGCTCGTGGCGGCGTCGGTGGTCGCGGTGGCCGCGGTGGCACCCCAGCAGCACCGGGCGTCCCGCAGCCGGTGCCTGCAGCCTACAACGCCGCGAATCCCTGCGTCGTGGCGTCCGACAGCTCCGCAGGACGCGGGCAGGGGGGCGGCGGCTTTGGCGGCGGTGGACTGGGCGGTCCTGGCCCGTCCGTCATGCCCGGCACGTATACCGTGGCACTCACGAGCGGCGGAAAGGTACTCGATTCTAAAGCGCTAAAGCTGTCGTTCGACCCCGCCGTGCACTTTGCGCCGGGTGCGCACGACCGCTACACCGCTATCGTCAGCGATCTGCACGCCTTGCAGCGGCGCGGCGTCGCAGCGGCGAGCGCACTCAACACGCTCCACGCCCAATTCGCCGATGTGTCCAAGAAGCTCGCCGGCAACACCGCCGTACCGGCGAACGTGACGTCCCAGTTTGCCGCTCTCACGAAGAGCATGGATGTGGTTCGCAAGAAATTCGGTGTTCCGCTCAACCTTGGCGCCGGTGGCCGCGGCGGCGGTGGCGGTCGTGGCGCAGCGCCCGATCCGGAGAATGTTCTGGCGCGCACGACGTCGCTCAAGACGCAGCTCATGGCTGTCTGGGAGGCGCCGAGTGCGTCCTCGGTCCGTCAGTACAACGACGTGAAGGTGGCGCTTCCCAAGGCGATCGCCGACGCGAACGCACTGCTGACTCGCGCCGCGGCCATGAGTCAGGCGCTCAAGACGTACGACGTGACGCTCACCGTCCCGCCAACCGTGAGGTAGGACAATCATGTCGTCCCGCCGCCTGCTGTTGTGCTTTGGCTTCATGTGGTTGGCGGCGGGACGGGTGTCGGCACAGGCGTCGGATCGTGCACCATATCACGATCCGCACCTGTCCGTCGACGCGCGAGTACACGACCTCCTCGGCCGCATGACGCTCGAGGAGAAGTTCTGGCAGTTGTTCATGATTCCCGGCAGCCTCGACGACTCGACCGAGGATTACTCGCACGGCGTGTTCGGGTTGCAGATCTCGACGCACGCGGCGGGGACGCCGCCGCCGCCGCCGCACGACGCGGCACGCCTGCACGCCGAGCGCATCAACGCCATCCAACGGTATTTCGTAGAGCGAACGCGGCTCGGCGTTCCGATCATTCCGTTCGAAGAGGCGGTACACGGTCTCGGACGCGATGGGGCAACGGTGTTTCCGCAAGCAATCGCGCTCGCCGCGACGTGGGACACTGCGTTGACGGGCCGGGTCGCGACGGCCATTGCACGCGAAACCGGCAGCCGGGGCATTCGCCAGGTGCTGTCGCCCGTGATCAACGTTGCGAATGACGTACGCTGGGGACGCGTGGAGGAGACGTATGGCGAAGATCCGTATCTCTCCTCGCAATTGGCGCTGACGTTCGTCGGCACCATGCAACGCAACGGAATCATCGCGACGCCCAAACACTTCATCGCGAACGTCGGCGACGGTGGTCGGGACAGCTATCCGATCGATCTCAGCGCGCGCCTGCTCGACGAGGAGTTCTTTCCGCCATTCAAAGCGGCCGTGATGCAGGCGAACGCCGGCTCCATCATGAGCTCGTACAACGCGGTCGACGGATCCCCTGCCTCACAGAACCGCGCACTGTTGACCGGCAAATTGCGCGACGAGTGGGGCTTCAAAGGATTCGTAATTTCCGATCAGGCAGCGGTGGGCGGAGCGAAGGTGCTGCACCACACCGAGCAGAGTACGGCCACGGCGACCGCGGACGCATTGAACGCCGGCCTCGATGTGATCTTTCAGTCTTCGTACCCGCAATACCGGCCGTATCTGGATGCGTTTCGTCGCGGCACCATCGACGTGGCCGTAATCGATACCGCGGTGGCGCGCGTGCTGCGCGCGAAATTCGAGCTCGGGTTGTTCGAGACGCCGTACGTGAGTCCGGACAGCGCGGCGTACTGGAATGGGAACCCTGCGCATCTGGCGTTGGCGCGCGAGGCGGCGCAGGAATCGATCGTCCTGCTCCGGAACGAGCACCAGGCGCTGCCCCTGAACAAGACGCTGAAGTCGATCGCGGTGATTGGAGCGGATGCGTCGGAGGCGCGACTGGGTGGCTATAGCGGCCCGGGCATCCAGAAGATCTCTCTCCTCGACGGCATCCGAGAAAAGGTCGGGTCGGCGCGAGTGCGCTTCGTGAGCGGGCCGGGTCGTATCACGCTCGAGTCGGTAGCAATACCGTCAGAGAATCTGGTCAGCGCACGGGACGGGCGTGAGGTGCATGGACTGCGCGGCGAGTACTTCGATAACAATCGCCTGGACGGGCAGCCGCGCGTGGTGCGCCTGGACGAGTCCGTCAATTTTGGGTGGACGCTCAACTCGCCGGCGCGCGGCATTCCGTTCGACTGGTATTCCGTCCGTTGGACGGGCCGCGTGCGGGTTCCGCCGAGCGGCGTGCATCGCATTGGCGTACAGGGAAACGACGGGTATCGTCTGTATCTCGACGGCACGCTGGTGATCGACGACTGGCACAAGCAGTCGTTCGGCACGCGGTGGACCGACGTGCACTTTCCTCCGGGATCGACGCACGACATCCGGCTGGAATATTTCGAGAGCACCGGCAACGCACGGGTGAAGCTGGTGTGGGACGCCGGCGTGCCGAATGTCTGGCGTGCGCAGATCGATTCGGCCGTGCGGCTGGCGAAAGCCAGCGATGTCGCGATCGTCGTCGCTGGAATCGAAGAAGGGGAGTTCCGCGATCGCGCGTTCCTCGGATTGCCCGGGCATCAGGAGGAGTTGATCGAACGCGTGGCGTCGACTGGAACGCCTGTGGTCGTCGTCGTCGTGGGCGGGAGCGCGATTGCGATGAGCCGTTGGATCGATCGGACGGCCGCGGTGATCGACGCCTGGTATCCCGGCGAACAGGGGGGACGTGCCGTGGCCGACATCCTGTTTGGCGATGCCAATCCCGCCGGGCGGTTGCCGATCACCTTCCCCGTATCCGAGGGCCAGCTCCCGCTCATCTACAACCACAAGCCGACGGGCCGTGGCGACGATTATCTGGACTTGACGGGACAGCCGTCATTCCCGTTCGGGTTTGGTCTGAGTTACTCGTCATTCGAATATTCTCATCTCGGCATCGAGCCGGACACGATTGCGACGAATGGCTCGGCGGTCATACGCTGCCGGGTCCGGAACACCAGTGGGCGGGCGGGCGACGAAGTCGTCCAATTGTACGTCCACGACGACCTGGCGAGCGTCGCTCGGCCCGTCACGCAGCTCGAAGGCTTCCGGCGCGTGCACCTCGCGGCCGGTGAGGAGCGCGACGTGTCGTTCACCTTGTCGCGCGACGAGCTGCAGATGCTCGATCGCGATTCACACTGGGTCGTGGAGCCGGGCGCGTTCCGCGTGATGGTTGGCGCGTCGTCGAAGGACATTCGGTTGCGCGGCACGCTCGTCGTTCGATGAATCGCCGAGAGTTTCTCGCGAGCGGCGCAGCGGTCGTTCTCGCCGGCTCGCTACGGGGGGAGAATGTTCGAGGCAGCCGTCGCCAGCGACCGGCGCCGTCCGCCGCGCAGCTCGAGTGGCAGCGCGATGAGCGCGCGCTGTTCCTCCATTTCGGCGTCAACACGTTCACCGATCGCGAATGGGGCGACGGGCGGGAAGACCCGGCGATCTTCGCGCCGACAGCGCTCGATGCCAGACAATGGGCGCGTGCCGCGCGGGCGGCGGGATTCCGGGCGATGATCCTCACCGCCAAACATCACGACGGATTCTGCCTGTGGCCCACGGCGACCACCGCGCATTCCGTCGCAAGGAGTCCGTTCCGCGACGGGCAGGGCGACGTCGTTCGCGAGTTCGTCGACGCTTGCCGCGCCGAATCGTTGAAAGCTGGTTTGTACCTGTCGCCCTGGGATCGGAATGCGGCCGTGTACGGCGATTCACCGCGCTACAATGATTTCTACTGCGATCAACTTACAGAGCTGCTGACGCGCTATGGACCGATCGCGGAAGTCTGGTTCGATGGGGCGAATGGCGAAGGGCCGAATGGCCGGCGGCAGGTCTACGATTGGCCGCGAATCTGGGCTACGGTCCGCCGGCTGCAGCCAGATGCTGTGATCTTCTCCGACGCCGGCCCCGACGTTCGCTGGATTGGTAACGAGCGCGGTGCCGCTGGTGAGACGAACTGGTCGACCGTGGATCCGTCAGTGGTGCCGTTTCCCGGTGCGACGGGAGATCGCGTCATGCAGATGCTCCAGCAGGGTGATCCGAGCGGAACCGCATGGCGGCCGGGTGAGACGGATGTGTCGATACGGCCAGGATGGTTCCATCACGCAGCCGAGGATGCGCGTGTGCGCAGCGTGGACGACCTGGTGAGTCTGTTCTTCACGTCGGTCGGCCGCAATTCGAAGTTGTTGCTCAACGTGCCGCCGACGCGCAATGGATTGTTGCACGACGTCGACGTGGCGCGGCTTGCCGGCATGAACGGTCGACTCCGCGCTATGCTGGCGGCCGAGGTTGCAGGCGGGCAGCCGTTCTCCTGGCAGCCGACCGGCGCGGGGACGGAGGTCGGACAGGTCGACATGGGGTCGTTCGTCTCCATCGCCATTGCCGACTTGCGTGAAGACATCGCCACCGGTCAACGCGTCGCTCGTTATCGTCTCGAGGGAGAGACACTGGACGGATGGCGAACGTTGTCATCAGGAACGACGATCGGCTTTCGCAAGCTCGACCGGTTTGCGCCCGCGACAGTGCGGCGTGTCCGGCTCAGTGTCGAGGAGTGCGTGGACGTCCCGTTGCCGATCAGCATCCACGTATACGCGGGCTGACGCCAACACAGCGACACGGGTGAAGCGGCGCGCGTTCCGCTGTTCTCTGGTTGTGACACGTAGTGTCCCGCTACCAGGACGCCGGTGGCTTGGAACCAGCCAGTGTCAGTCTCCCAAATCGTTCAGTCGCAATGTCTTAAGATGATTCCAGGCAATGGCAGCGGTCGTGCATAGGTGGCCGAACACACATGTTCCGGAGTTCCAGTGTTCCGTCCAATCCCCACCTCCACCGTGGTCGCCGTCCTCTGCGCCGCCACGTTCGCACCGATCTCGCCGGCAGGTGCGCAGCAATCCGATCTGTTCGTGAGTCCGTTCGTCTCGTTTTTGCCGAGCGCCGGGGTCAGCCCGTTGGCCGGCCTCGCGCTCACACTTGCCGGGAATGGCGGGTTCGGCCTGCGAGCGAGCGGCCACATGGCCATGGAGAATGCGAACAGCTACGGATTTGGTGCAACCGGCACCTATCGCCCTTGGGGAGCGGACGCCGACGTCATGCTCTTCATCGGGAGAGGTGCGACGAAGAGGTCTCGCACCTTTGCGCCCTACGTTTTCGCCGGCATCGGCACGGCGGGGGGGACAACAGTGGCTCGACTACCATCAGCAACAATTGGAGCTACGGCCTCGGCACCACGATCCCACTCGGCAGCGCGGTGGATCTCTTCGGCGAGTCGCGCTGGCGGATGTCGCAGTACCTGTTGCCGACGGCGGCGTCCGCGCCATCACCGACGACTGAGTTCCGCGTCGGCGTTTCGTTCCATGTTGGCTCACCTGGCCGAGCGCACGCCGCTGATTCACGCGCGCGCAGCAGCCGCGTCAGTGCAATGCCGTCGAGTCTTCCCTCCACCGGCCGTCCCACCACCTCCGCCGGTTCGGCGCGGGTGATCGGTACGGCAGAAGAGTACCTCGGCGTGCCGTATCGGTTTGGCGGTACGTCGCCCAACTCGGGATTCGACTGTTCGGGTTTCGTGCAGTATGTCTTCGCCAGGCAAGGCGTGCAGCTTCCACGTACCTCGCAGGAGCAGGCACAAGTTGGGATGGCGCTGTCACCTGACTGGCGCGCCGTTTCGGCCGGCGACCTCGTGATGTTCGAGGAGAATGGCCGTATTGGGCATGTCGCGATCTATGCGGGGCGTAATCGTATCATCCACTCGAGCTCGAGCGGCGGTGGCGTGCGCTACGACGATCTGTCGACGCAGCGTGGCGAATGGTTTGTAGACCACATGGTGGCGGCGCGACGGGTAACCCCCGACGCCCGCGGACTGCTGCTCGATCTGGGACGCGGGTTCGCCGATGGACCTGGTCTGCAGTTCGATCCGCCGGACGCTGCGCCGAAACCGGCGCGCTGAACCACGCGTCGAACACGAGTCTCCCCGCCGGTCACGGAGATCCTTCGCTCCGCTCAGGATGACAGGGATCCCGTGTCCGTGTCCCGTGTCTCGTGTCTCGTGTCCGTGTCCCGCAGTTTGTGCGGCCACTTGCCGATACACCGCTCAAAATCCATGATCCAGTGCCGGCGGAACTGCCGCGTGGCCGGCGCCTACCACTGAACAGGATTCTGATGCGTTCGATTTCCAAGATTCGAATTGCCTGCGGGCTACTCGTTCTGACTAGCGCCCAGGCTTTCGCGCAAGCCACCGCCGATACGGCAAACGACCCCGTGCGCACCCTCGTAGGGCGCCTTGACCTCGGGAAGTACCAGGCGACGATCAAGGGTCTTACCCAATTCGGAGACCGTCGCCAGGGCACCGACCGCAATCGCGCGGCGGTGGACTGGATCGAGGCACAGCTCAAGAGCTATGGCTGCACGAATACCGAGCGGATCACGTACCAGTACGAGCCGCCGCCGCCGCGTGCGGCTGCAGCGCCGGGTGCTGGACGCGGACGCGGACGCGGAGCAGCGGGAGCCGGGGGAGCCGGAGGAAATGTGATCGGAGTTGGCCCAGCGAATGGGCAGGGGGGCAGCCGAATGTTCGGCGTTCGCACCCGCACCGGAGTCAATAACGATTCGCTCGCACAACCGGATCCGCGCATCCGCGCCATTGATGCGCAGCCGAGCACCCCTGGCGAGCGGCAAGAGGTCTACTGCACGAAGATCGGGACGACTCACCCCGAGGAGATGTACATCGTTGGTGGCCACATGGACGGCATTGGCTGGGGCGAAGCGGCGAACGATGATGGCTCGGGCACGGCACTGGTGATGGAATTGGCGCGCGTGTTCAGCGGGCCGGACGTCAAGACAGACCGCTCCATTCGCTTCGTCCTCTGGAACAATGAGGAGAGTGGCCTGAACGGCGCCCGCGCCTACATCGCACAGCGGCAGGCGCTCCAGGGCAAGGAAAGTCCGGCGGCTTCCGGCAAGTACCCGGAGCCGAAATGGCTTGGCATGATCCAGCACGACATGATGCTGTTCGATCACGGCATGCCGCGCCCCGACGGCACCATGAGTAAGGAGCAGCGTCTGGAAGCCGACGTGAACATCGAGTTTGCGTCCGCTGCCAAGGAAGCCGACGCCTCGCAGAAGCTGGCCTGGTTCCTCAAGGCAGCGAATGAGAAGTACGCGACCGATTATCCCGCGGCGGTCGGACCGCATATGACGAACACCGACTCCGATCCATTCAAGGACATCATTCCGGCGATCAGCCTGCGCGAGAATGAGCGCGGTGCACAGGTGGGCGCGGGCTGGGATCCGCAGTGGCACCAACCAACCGATGTCTTCGCGACCTACAGTGAAAAGGATTTCAGGCTGGGGCTGAATGCCGCCCAGACCACGTTGGCGGGGCTCGCGCAGCTCACCGGGACAAGCGTTAGACGCTAGTGCTCGACGTGAGATGCTAGACGGTAGACATCAGCAGATATGAAACAGGCCGGAGCGACGTCATCGCTCCGGCCTGTTTCGTTTCACGATCGCCTGCTGTCTCCCGTCTCTCAGCCCCCGAAGAACCCACCGCGTCCGCCGCCAGCGCGGCCGGGACGAACCTGGCGAATGGCCTGGTTGTCGAGGAACAGCGCGATATACGGGGGCAGCTTGCGAATTTGCTCATCGGTCAGCAGCAGCTTCGCGGCGGGCCCATATATCCCCATCTGGTCGAGGGACTTGTTCTGCGCCTCGCTCACACGGCTGTACGCCTCGTCGAGGTCGTACTTGTCGGGAAGCGCGGACAGGTACTTTGCAACCGGCGTCCAGATCGAATCGATGACCTTGCCGTACGTCTTGTTGAGGATCGCGATGCTGTCGGCGGCTTCATTGCTCAGGCCGAGCGAATCACCCTGCCGAAGCATCTGCTCGAACGGGTTTGGATAGCTGCGGATGTACTGTTGCTTGACCTGCAACTCGCTCAGCTTGTTGCCGCGTCCGCCGCGGCCGCTGCGGAGCCGGAGGAAGAGATCCTGCCGTTCCCGTTCGGGGCCGACGTCGAGGCGTACGTCGAGCGTGAGCTGCATCGGCGCCAGATTGAGCGCGCTCGCCTGGCGATTCGCGCCGAACCGCGGGTTGACGTCGTAGGTGTAGCGCTGCGTCATGGGATCGAAACCGCGCACGTAGAGCAGCGTGGGATCGACGGTGGACGGCGCGCCCCACCCGTGCAGGTTGTTCGAGCCGTGCACCAAGGCGTCGATGCCCGTGAGTGGATTCGCGATGCCGAGCGAGATCGTGGCGCGGTCCGGGATCTTCAGCGCCTGCGACACCAGCGACACGCGTAAACTGAGGCTCGTCGACCACGGTCCTTCGCAACTGTTCTTGCCAGCGATGGTGCCGAGTTGCTTGTTGAGGCAGTCGCGCACCGAGCTCGGCGCTGACGTCAGCAGACTCTGCATGGCTGACGCGAGTGCCGGAACGGTTGTCGGAGCGGCCGGGTTGTAGATGAATGCGCGATCGTTGCCGTAGCCGTCGCCGTTCACGTCGCCCTGCACGATCGGCGTGAATGGATTGCCTGACTGGAACCGGCCGAACGCGGTCACGCTCACCGCTTGGTGGAACGTGTAGCCGATGTTGTACGTGATCTGATGCCGCGCGTCGCGATCGCTGCGCGCCCATTGAATGTTGTACGGATCGTTCGCTGTACCACCGCTGCCGAAGCCACGCGTCTGCTCCACCACCTTCTGCCAGATGTACGTGGCGCTCCACTGAAGCGACGAGTTGAAGGCGATTGGCGAGACGCCAAAGCTGAGCTGCGAACTGTGCGATTGGAGGTCGGACAGATAATCCGTGACCTGGGCGAAATTCTGCGTCACGCGGGCATCGCGCGACAGAATTGAGCCTGTGGTCGGAACGATGCTCGCCGGATCCACGAACACCGGCCGCCCTTCATCTGGCAGAGTAAATCGTACCTGATGATTGAAGTTCAGGTCGATCTGGCTCTGTTGATTGAGATTGAGCGAGTACGTGGCGCCACTCGACAACCGGAAGCGGTTGTTGAGCACCGGCATGTTCCAGCCCAGGTTCGCGCGCCAGCTCCGCTGCGGGATATAGTCGGGCGCGAACAGCGACACGTTCGGCACGGTGCTGCTGTACGACGTCAGGTCGCCGGTACAGGTGCTCGGGATGGTCCCCGTGTTTTGCAGATACTGAAGCCAATCCGGTGCCGGCACCGCGCTCCCAATGCAGCTCAACTGCTGTGCAGCTGACGGGAGACCGGTCTGGTCCACGGCTCCGGCAATGAGCTGGGAGCTCGGCAGATTCTGGAACTGCCCAATGCCACCGCTGATCTGGCCGCGCGAGCCGCGCGCCGCGCCGTCGAACCCGCCAATTTGCGGATTGGTGCCGTAGGTCCAACTGAATCCGAGTCGCGGACTCACGTACACGCCGCGCGGTACCGCGTCATTGCGCGCCCCAAAGATCGAATCGACGACGGGGTTGAATGCGGGGTTGCCCTGAAAGTGCGACGCGTCTACGCGCAAGCCGTAGGTGACCTGAAAACGCGGCGTGCGACGATACGAGTCGCCGAGCCACGCCGACGCCCCAAGGTCGTCGCCAAGCCGGCGGTTGACCTGCAGACGCCGGGAGAAGCTCGCCGGAATGTCGTTCTGGAAATCGGACAGTGAATTGTAGACGAATGTGCCGAGGCGGTTGCTCGTGTTGTCCTGCGAGTAGCGATTGTACCGCAGATCGACGCCGAACTTGAAGCGGTGCTGGTTGTCGAGGCTGATCCAGGACAGCTGGTTCTGCACCTCGCTGTTGATCGTGTTCGAGTTCCGCGGCAGCCCGGAGTTGCCACCGAACTGCAGATTCGACACGCCCGCTGTGCCATCGGCGAAATTGGAGTTGACGCGCACCGTGGCCGACGGCAGATCGACATATGGATCGCCCAACGACACGCTCTCCTGGACCGACGCGCTCGTCTCGTTGAGGAAGTTGTCCCAGAAGTAGGCCGAGTGGCGCCCCTGGAGCGTACCGCCGTAGCTGCTCGTCTGGCCGCCGTGGATCGGTACCGCCGTCGTCGACAGATTCGTCGCGTCTGCGCCGCTCCACCGGCCATTCATGGTGATGTTGAACGTGTGCGTTCCCGATGGCGCGAAATCGAAGCTCGAGATGAACGAGCCGTTCTGCGTCAGTTTGTTGTTCGGGATAGCCGGCGAGGAGAGCGGAATGCCCGAGGACTGCAGCATGGCGATCAGCTGTCTTACGGAATCGGCCGACACACCGACGCGCTCGAGCGCGAGGGGATCGGTGTTGAGTAAATCCTGAAGCCCGCTGAATCGGCGCCCGAGCTGCCACGAGAAGGAATAGAATGCCTTGTCGAAGGTGATCGGGCCTGCCGCGCTGCCGCTGAGTTGCAGATTGGTGAACTGTTGGCCGAGCGAGCGGCCGATGGCGTCCGTGTACTGCAGGCTTGGCGCGTCCACCGTCTGATGCAGCGACCGCGTGGTGTAGTTCGAGCCGCTGTTGGTCCGCAGCGCGATCTGGGCGCCGGAGAAGCCGCCACGCGATACGTCGTAGCTCGACGTCGTGACGCGCGTCTGCGACGTCGCGTCGCGCGGCAGATCGGTGCCGGAGAAATTCAGGCCGTTGAGCGTGATGTTGTTCTGATCGGCCGTCAGTCCGAGCACCGAGAAACCATTCGCGGCTCCGTCGGCCCCGGGAATGAGGGTGATGCCCGGGAGTGTTGCCGCCATGGCCGAGAGGTCGCCGAGGACGTCGATTGGTACGTTATTGGGATTGATGCTCTGCTCGCGGCCACCGACTTCCGCTTGGTTTCCATTGCGGTCAGGACGCTCTCGGCCCGCGGTAACGCGCATCGCGTCGAGCGACACCGCCGTCTTGCTCATCGACGCATCGGCAACGAGTACGTCCTCGTCCACCTCGCGTTTCACTTCGAACCGCGTCGGCTGAAAGCCAATCGACGTGAAGGCCATCATGTAATCGCCACCACCACCGGAAAAGATGATGGAGAAGCGGCCGTCCTTGTTCGTCTTGGCCGTTCGCGACGTCTGATTGGTGAGCGATGTGGCGGTGACCGTGACGTTCTCTACCGGCTTCTTGTCCGGTCCCATCACGCGGCCACGGATGATGTCCGGCGTATCCTGGGCGTGGAGCGGCGCGAAACCGCCCAGGAGAGCGAGGACGAGCAGGAACAATGTGCGGCGAGCTGACACGGAAACCTCGAGAAAAGTTGCAGGAGCGTGTTCGACATCATTGCTACGCACCAACCACGCAGGAGGTTGGAAGTCACCCAACCGGCCGACGCCGTTCCGCACACCGCGAGCTTGTGGGGACGCCCGGGTCTGGGTGTTCAGATTTCTTAACGCCCCCAACAGACGGTGTTGCGAGCGGAGCGTCGCGCCGTTGGACGGGGGCCCAAAAGCAACGACGCGCAGCCACGGTAGCGGCGGCATTACAGCTCTTTCATTAGGAGCGCGCTATAAAACGACTTCTCGTCGATCCAGCACCCGTATTCCGCGCCGACCGGCGCTACCCACGGTTCTCCGGTCTCGTTCGCTTGCTCGCCGACGCAGCTCGAGCCTGTACCAGCGCCGCGGGCCGGGCATTCGATTGTATTTGTGGCCCAGAGGGTGCATCAGGCGGATCATCCAATCCGACTCCTCTGTATACGGCATATGGCTTCGCCACGGTGCAGTAGCGGCGCGCTGTTGTTCATCTGCTACGCGTCTATCGCACGCGCACAGGCTCCGGTCACGCGACGAGATTCTGTTCGCGGCGATTCTTCCGGCGCGCGCGTGTCCGCGCGCGTGCCGTGGGTAACGCGGCGAAACGGTGTGGCGGCGCTCGCGGCGGCTGGCGCCACCGTGCTGCTCGCCCCGCTGGATCGGACGATCTCCGGTGAGCTCGGCGAGCCTCGTTGGCAGGGGAACCGGACGCTACAACGAACGGCCAACAATGTGGCGTACTTCGGCGGCGATGGACCGTTCCTCATCAGCGGGCTCCTGTACGCGGGCGGACTCGTGACCGGCATCGATCCGCTCGCGAGCGCCGCGATGCACAATCTGGAGGCAACGGTGCTGGCCGCCGGCATCACCGGATTCGCCAAGGGGGTGACTGGGCGTGCGCTCCCGACCGTTCAAAAAGGCCGCGGGTTCTCGTTCGGCCGCGGCTTCCATG
Source organism: uncultured Gemmatimonadaceae bacterium (assembly GCA_963817955.1). Lineage (GTDB taxonomy): Bacteria > Gemmatimonadota > Gemmatimonadetes > Gemmatimonadales > Gemmatimonadaceae > JAQBQB01. The sequence goes on along the minus strand of CAWFQK010000001.1, from coordinate 313,824 downwards.
AAGGCAACGGACCGTTCGTGTCCTTTCCTTCAGGTCACACCGCGGCAGCGTTCGCAATGGCGGCGACGCTCAGCGGCGAGATTGGACGCCTGCATCCCGATCTGGAGCCGACGGTCGACCATTTCGCCTTCGCCTTCGCCGGTGCCGTCGGTGCGGCGCGTCTCGTTCAACGCGTGCATTGGCCGAGCGATCTGCCCCTGGCGGTGCTCATCGGGACATGGAGCGGTCAGGCCGTGCAGGCGCACGCCTATCGCCACGATCTCATGAGCCGGATCACCGCAGGGCTCACCGTGTCTCCAGCACCTGATGGTCGGATGAATATCGGCTGGTCGTCGATGGCCAGTCGTTCAGCGGCGCGCTGAGACGCTGGGCGCCGGCACGCTCCCGGCGTGCGTCAGATAGAGATTGATCGAGCCGAACGGCAGGCTCGACTTCATCTGCAGGACGACGCGGGATGAATCGTCCGACAGCCAGAGCTCGGCGCGCCCATTCTGTGAAAAAATACCGGAGGTCGTGATCTCCGGGCGTAAGACAATGGCGTCGAAGGTGCCCGCCGGAACGGTGATCCGCTCGCGCCGCACCACATGCACGATGACCGGATTGCCACTTGGCTGAAAATACCGATTGAACTCATAGCACTGGCCGAGTTGCAGCGGGAGCGTGCGAACCAGGTACACCAGCGCAACTTCATCGAGCGGGCTGGTCACTGACTGCTGCTCCGGATCGTTGCTCGTGCGGTACATCTTCCGATCGGGATAGATCTGCGTGTCGCGATTGGCGTGGTAGCGTGGCTCGTGGAGTCCCTGCACGAATCGCAGCGAGTTGAACGACGTGTCGAACCAGCTCGTGCTCGTGTCGTGTACGCTGACGAACGAGAATCCGCCCGAGATTGCCAACATCGCTTTCCACGTTGGCTGGCCGCGCGTCGTATCAGTGGATAAGGTCATCACGCCGGAGCCGACGTGCAGCCTGCCGAAATTCACGCTGTACTCCAACACCTCGCCGGATGCAAAGGGCATGCGGTGCACCGCTGGCCATACCATCTGAGACGAGCCGACATGCGTCTCCGTCAGCGAACAGCGTCCCGGGTCGGCGGTGGCCGTCTGAAAGGGCGTGGCGAGCGTGAGCGCAAATAAAAAGGAGGAGACCACAGCGACCACTGAAATTGGTGACGGCTCCAAAGCTACAGTCGGTGAGAAGCACCGCGGCGACTAGCGATCGACGGCATGGCGCAACAGATACGCCGTGAACTGAATTGCCCGTCGTCCGTTTCGCGTCACGCCAAAAAGCCTCCTCCCGCTACCGCTGGGGTTTGCACGTTGAATCACGAGGACACCGCGTGAGTCCGGCACAATGGGCAGGAACTGGAAGTGTCGCGGATCGTCGGTGAGACAACGGACGGGCACCGGTTGGAGAGCATACCCCAGCTTGGCGCAGTCGATCCACGACGTGCCAGCAACGATGCGGCCTGGTGGCAGCAGCCCAGCGTCGACGAGCTGCGGCCGGAGACTCCCCCAATCGACCAGATCGAGAGATGGATCGCCGCGGCGGAACAGGGACGGAGTGACCGACTGCATCCATCCGGTGCTCACCTGGCTCACGACCAACAGCACCGGCACCACGAGACTGGCCGTTGCATAGATGATGCGCCGGCGTACGCCCGCGACGCCCACGCGCTCCTCGAGCCTGACGATGGCATATGCGACGAGCGGCACGACGAAGACGTACCCCGGAGCCGGCCAATGTGGGAGGCCTGGGTTGCCACGCAGGGACATGAGCGTGAAGAGGACGATGGGCACGATCGCCAGACAGCATAGAAACCATCGCCGATCGTCGCGCGGCCCCCGGTGCATTGCCACCGCAAGTTGCCACAGCATGGGGACCCAGATCCACGGCAGGATGTAACCGGCCTGGCCGGCGACATTCTGCGCCAGCGCACTGATTGCGCTCTGGTGTCCGACGGAGCGCGCGAGCTGAAAGCGAATCGATGCCCAGTCGTGCTGCGCGTTCCAGACTACCACCGGGAGCGCCAGCATGGTTGCAATGACGATTGCCCCAAGCGTTCGTGGTGAGCGCAGCCAGAAACGGCCGCGTGGCGATGTGACGCACCAGAGCAGCAGACCGGCCACGAACAGCAGTGCGTGATACTTGGACAGGAGCGAGATGCCAACGCCGACGCCAATCCATACCCACGCGGCCCGCGGTGCGCGCTCCGGCTCAAACGTCGCCCGCGCGACCGCGTAGGCGGCCAACGATTCGCCGAACAGGAGTGGTCCGTCGGGCAGCATCCATCCACCCGAGCTGATCGTGAACACGGGGATCAGGTTCAGCACGATGGCTGCGTACAGACCGGCACGTGCACCGAATAGCGTGGCAGTGAGCTGAGCGACGTACCACGTGGTTCCTGCGAATAGCGCGATGAATGGTAACCGCAGTACCACGGGGCTCGAGCCGAGGGCGCGCGCTGCGCTCACCAACCAGAAGACGAGCGGTGGGTGATCGAAATAGCTGAGGCTCAGGGGGCGCGAAACGGCAAATGCGTACGACTCGTCGACGCCGAGGCCGATCGTTGCCGCCAGCGCCAGCCGTGCCAGCGATGCGACGACGATCAACAAGACAACGTCAGCCTGTGCGGCCCTTTCTGGCCTTGAAGCCCGCAATGAATCGCTGGGCATCTTCCGGGCGGAAGGGGTGCGAACCTGTGCTGGATTCACCTCCGCATGGTGTACTCGGCTTGTTTCAGCTCCAAGTACAACGTGCCCATCGGAAGCTTTGACTTCAGGCGCAGGAGAGTGCGCGCACTGTCGTCGGCCAGCCACACCTCGGCATGCCCGTTCTCCGAGAAGAGGCCTTTGGACTTGATGACGGGATCAACAACGATCGCGTCGAACTCGCCGGCCGGCACGGAGATGTGTTCCTTGCGGACCACTTTGATCACGACCGGATTTCGTTCGAGATGGTAGTACCGATCGAAGCTATACGTCTTCCCCACCTCGAGCGGGATCGACCGCAAAAAGTAGATGAAGGACCCTTCGTCGAGTGGCATCGCCACGCTGCGGCCCACGGTATCGTTGCGCACGTAGATCTGCCTGTCGGGATAGAAATCGTACACGCGATCGATCCGGTGGCCCGGTTGGTCGATGTGCTGCACGTGATGTAGCGAGACCATGTCCGTCGTATCGAACCAGCTCTCGTAATGGTCGTTCACATGGAAGAACAGCACCCGGCCCTGGATGTCGAATATCGTGTGATACGTCGCCTGCCCGCGGATGTCTTCGATGTCCTCAACGCTCATGGTCGCCGAGCCGACATTGACGAAATTGAGCTTCGCCTGATATGTCAGCTTTTCGCCCACATGGAACGGCATCGCACGCGGAGCCACAGCGGGCTCGGCCGAGTGAGCCGAAACGGCGGAATACGAAACATCGGCGGTGACGACGAGGCCAGCCAGCGCGGCGGCCAGCAGTAGGGTTCGCATGGCACGAAGACCTCGGTTCATGGTCCGTGCCGCAGGAGCGATCCCGACGGTCGTTACATCTTCCGGACTTCGTCCCTCGGGCCGACCCGCAAGAAATCCTCGCCGGGATTGATGAACCGGTCCGTCTCGGCGCCGTACTGTTTCTCATAGAGCTGGCGGTAGCGCCCGCCCAGATCCAGGAGCTCACGGTGCGTACCGCGCTCGACGATCTCTCCGTTCTCGATCACGAGAATCTGATCGGCGCTCTCGACGGTGGAGAGGCGGTGCGCAATGACGAACGTCGTGCGACCGCGGCGGAGTGAACGAAGCCCGTCGCGAATCAGCGCCTCACTCTCGCTGTCGAGGCTCGATGTCGCCTCGTCGAGAATGAGAATTCGTGGATCCGCAAGGACGGCGCGGGCAATGGCGACGCGTTGCCGCTGTCCACCGGACAGTTTGACGCCGCGCTCGCCGACGATCGTCTCGTAGCCATCCGCGAATCGATTCACGAATTCGTCGCAGTGGGCGACGTGCGCTGCCGTGCGCACCTCTTCGTCCGTCGCACCAGGTTTGCTGAACGCGATGTTCTCGCGAACCGTGCCGTCGAACAGGAAGTTGTCCTGCATGACGACGCCGACGTGCGAGCGGTAGTCGCGCATCCGCACGTTCGCGACGTCATGGCCATCGACGAGCACTCGTCCGTGTTTCGGATGATTGAATGCCATCACCAGTCCGATGAGCGTGCTCTTGCCGGAGCCGCTGGAGCCGACGAGCGCGGTGGTCGAGCCGGCGGGCGCAGTGAACGACACGTGTTTCAGCACTTCCACGCCCGGCACGTACTCGAACGACACGTCGTGAAATTCGATGCAACCATCGACGTCGGCCAGCGATGCCTTGCTGGCGTCGTTCTGGTCTTCGGTTGGCATCTCGCGAATTTCGCGAATGCGATCGAGACCGGCAAACGCCTCGCTCACTTGCGTCCCGATCGAGGCAATCTGCACGAGGGGCGCGGCCAACAGCCCGACGAAGAAGATGTACATGAATAGATCGCCGGTGGTCATGGCGCCGGCGAGAATCGCACGGCCGCCAATGACGATCACGAGCACGCCAATGATTCCGGTAATCACGGCCGTACCTGCGCCGACGGCCGACGTTCCCGTGATGGTCTTCGCCACCAGGCGAAACAGCTTGTGTACGCCGCGCGCGAACACCAGCCGCTCGCGTGGTTCGGCCGTATAGATCTTCACCAGCCGCACGCCGCCAATCGTTTCCGTGAGCCGCCCCGTCACCTCGGCATTGATCGCTCCGCGCTCGCGGAACAATGGACGCAGGCGCTTGAATGCCGTGGTCATCATCCAGCCGAATGCGCTGAGGATGACGAGCATGGCCGCGGTGAGCTTCCAGTTCACGTAAAACAGAACGCCTACCGCAATGACCGCGGTCAGCATGCTGCCCACCAGCTGGACGAGTCCTGTCCCGATGAGATTCCGCACTCCCTCGGCGTCTGTCATGATGCGCGAGATGAGCACGCCGGTCTTAGTCGAGTCGAAGTACGACACCGGGAGCCGCAGCACATGGGCCTGCACGCGCTTGCGCATCTCTGTGATTGCGCGTTGCGCGGCGATGCTCACGACCTGCGACAGCGCAAAGGACGTCGCGCCTTGCACCACCGTCGCCACTGCGGCGGCCGCGGCGAGCGGGATGAGCAGGTCACCGCGGTGTTTCTGAAGAACATCGTCGATGAAGAACTTCGACGTCGCCGGCAGAACGAGGCCGCTGAGGCGGTTGATCACCATGAGTATGAGGCCCACGGTGAGCGACGCGCGATGTTCCCGGATGAGTTCACGCGCCCCGTTCCAGGCGCGGGTCTTGTCATACTTGGCCATGCCTGAAGGTAATGGTGGTCTGATGGGCGACCGCCCGAAGTACGGTCGTTGCATTTGTATGGCGGTATGCCACGCCACACGATAACGATCAGATCGGTACGGACTCGTCGCGCACGGCTCTTCGCATTGGGCATAACCGTCGCTGTGGCCGCCTGCAACGCCGCGCTGACAGATCCGACACACCGGCCGTCCATCGTGGGCGTCGCGGCTGATGTCGCGCAAGCGGCCGCCGCGGTGACCGGCGAGGGTGCCCCGATCGCCAACAATGTTCAGAAGGGTCGGTTCCTCGGATTCGATACCCATACCTATCCCGGCACGGCGACCATGCGGGCGTGGAAGAATACGCCTGGGTCGCCGTACAAATGGGTGGGTTATTATCTCCCGTCGCCCTGTCATGCCGATGCATCGTGGACCGGCAAGCGCGATACCCTCCAGGCCATGGGTTGGGGGCTGGCAATTGTGTACGTTGGCGAACAGACCTGGGGCAGAACGCCGCGGCCCTTGACACCCTCGCAACGCGATGCGGTGCGCAAGCACGATGCGTGTGCATCGGACCTGGTGAGTGCAGATGAAGGCACACGGAACGCGGACGACGCCACGGCGCGCGCGTCGGCCGAAGGTTTCGCGCACGGCTCCGTCGTGTTTCTCGACCTCGAGCGAATGGAGACGATTCCTGACGCCATGCGCGACTATTACAAGGCATGGACGGCGCGTATGATCGCCAACGGCCAATTCCGGCCCGGATTCTACACGCACCAGCACAACGCACCAGTGGTCTTTACTGACGTGCGTGACGTCCTCCGGGCGGCCGGCGACACGGAAACCCCGCGCATGTGGATTGCCGGCGGCAAGGGTTTTCAGGAGAGCCGTGCGCCACAGGACGTGGGCTACGCGTTTGCGGGCGTCTGGCAGGGTGTGCTCGATGTCGCCCGGTCGGTGGGACACCTTAAGTTGCCCGTAGATCTCAACGTGGCATCCTGGCAGTCGCCGTCAGAGGTGAAGTAGCCAAGGTGGCTGACGGTTTCGTACATTCGCTTCGCTGAACTTCTCTCCGAGGCTCGAATGAACCGACTTGCCCTTTTGGCGCTTCTCGTCGCCGCCCCACTCGTTGCACAGCAACCCACCGGCCGTGGTGGCCCACCGCGCGATCAGAGTCGCGCCGCGCCGCCATCCCCCTGGCGTGCCGCGACGGATTCCGTGCGCGCACGGGAGCTTTACGTCAGCAAGAACCCCAGTGATCTCCAGGGATGCACGCCCGCCGTATGCGAGCGGTACATCACGAACAAGCGGCGCACGGACAGCGTGTACACGGCCAAGGCGCCGGGCAACTATCAGTTTCAGAAGATCCACTATAAGAGCCGCGCCGACGGCTTGGAGATTCCGGCGTATGTCTTCTCGCCGATCGACAATGGCAGCCGCAAGCATGCGGCGCTCGTCTGGGTGCACGGCGGCGTCCACGGCGACTGGGACACCTCCCTCTATCCATTCGTCGTCGAAGCCGTGAAGCGTGGATACGTAGTGCTCACGCCGGACTACCGTGGCAGCACCGGCTATGGCGACGAGTGGCTCAAGAAGATCGACTACGGCGGAAAGGAAGTGGACGACGTGCTGTCGTCGGTCGACTACCTCGCGACCCTGCCGTCGGTCGACGCCACGAAGCTGGGCATCATGGGCTGGAGCCATGGCGGGTTCATCACGTCTCACATTCTCTTTCGCAACGACAACCCGTTCAAGGCCGGTGCGGCGATCGTGCCGGTCACCAATCTCGTGTTCCGGCTCATGGATCACGGTCCCGGCTACGCGCGCAGCTACGCGGCCGAGGAGGGGATTCAAGGCATGCCCTTCGAGCAGAACTGCGGGGAACAGCACAACCGCGATTGTATCGACGTCTACCTGGAGCGCTCGCCCGTCTTCCACGCCGACAATCTGAAAGTCCCGATGTTGGTGCACGTGGCGACCAACGACTGCGACGTCTTCTTCCGTGAAGACCAGCAAATGGTCTACACGTTGATGGCGCTCAAGCCGAATCTGGCCGAAACGAAGATCTACAAGGATCCGCCGCCGGGCCCTGCCGGCTGTGGCCACACGTTCAGCCGCCGTGTCAACCGCGAAACGCTCGAACGCGAAGACTCGCCCGAGCAGATCGATTCATGGAATCGCACCTGGGCGTTCTTCGAGCGCAATTTGAAGCCGTAAGCAATTCGTACTGCCGGCGGGGGCGCTCCGCTATTGCGAAGCGCTCTCGTCGAGCTGACGCTGGAGGCTCACCGGATCGATGTCGTGTGATTCGCCGGGTACGAACGAGTACGCCCGCTCTTCAGCCTTGCGGGCAAGCGCGACGAAGATCCTGGTGGAGAGGCTCGTTCCTGCCGATGGCATCCGTCGATCGGCGCTATTGGGCGCCGCGGTATCATAGACTCGCCAGAGGCAGCCGTAGCGGCCGACGAGGAAGATCGACGTGAACTGCTGGATGACGCGAGGCGCGTCCTCCTTGTTCGGGATCACCGCCAAGGTGGCGCTGACACTGCTGGCCGTACCCATGGTTGATAACTCCGCGGGGGACCCATCGTCGGGTCCGTTCCGGAACTGCGTGACGAACGTATGGCGAATATGTGCTTGCGAAGGCGTTTTGACAACGGTGGGAGCAAAACGGTCCAGCTCCCGACCCATGGTGCACCGGCGATTGATGGCGCCTCCCCCTTACTATCTGGATTTCAGCACTGACGCTGGCGGTCCGACGATTGCCGCGGTGGGGTTGGTCGTGCGCGGCAACAACTTTGGCGGCCGATACGCCGCGTGACCTCTCGTGGCGTACGGCACGTCGGCCGGTGCACCGCCAGTTGGCCAATCCAACTCCTTGCCAGGGGAATCGGGCCGCGGCATCGACGTCACGTACGCGGCAAGATCGAACGCCTGTTGATCCGAGATCGTTCCTGGACGATCGAGAGGCATGTTGTGTCGAATGAACGATGCGGCGCGTTCCTGGCGCGCCAGCGAGGCACCGATGCTGAACGATTTCGCGCCCCAGAGGGCAGGAATCGGTCCCATGCCAGCGCCGTTATTGCCGTGACACCGGGCGCAGTTCTGGACAAACAGCGCTCGGCCCCGAACCGAGTCGCCAGTCAATTTGGGGATACTCGCCAATCCCTCGCCGCGCACGTGTTCTCCCGTCGGAACCCCGCGCGAGATGTATGCGAGATAGGCGACGATGTCCTGCATCTCGCGGCTGTCCGGCGGTAGCTTGGAGCCGGCGAGACTGCGCGTGAAGCAGTAGTTCACGCGATCCTCGATCGGCACGACTGCGGCCGTGCGGTCCATGTACATCGGATACCGCGCCACCACACCGACGAGCGGCGCCGCGTTCACGCGGCGCCCTTCTTCTAGGTGACAACTCGTACAATTGAGGGTGCCTCCCACGTACGCGGGAAGGCTGTCGCGCGTGTGGGTAATCAGCGCCAGGCCGCGGTACACGGAGGCTTCGAACGGATCATCCGGCGTGCTGTCCACCACTGGCGGCTGCCACGTGTTGGGATTCCATGGTTTCGTGCTCAGTCGCGATGGGTTCGCCGACGCCGCGGTGTCGGGGCGCGTGCCCGCTTCCTGGAGAGTACATGCGCTCGCGACGAACACGAGTAACGCCGCCACAGACCGTCCGTATCGCCCCACGTCAGTCCACACTCCGCAGTGCGGTCCCGAGCAGATCGAAGGCGCGGTCGATCTGCTCACGTTCGATGATCAGTGGCGGCGAGAGTGCAATGGTGTCACCGGCGGAGCGAACGAGCACGCCGGCCTCGAAGCACTTGAGAAAGACGTCGAAGGCGCGCGCGCCGACAGCGCCCGGCCGCGACTCGAGCTCGATGCCGGCAACGAGCCCGATATTGCGAAGATCGATCACATGGGGTGAGCCGCGGAGCGCGTGCACCGCGTCGGCCCAGTACGATTCCAGTGATGCGGCTCGCTCGAACAGCCCTTCGGTTGCGTACAGATCGAGCGTCGCCAGCGCGGCTGCCGCGGCCAGTGGGTGGCCGGAGTAGGTATATCCATGGAACAACTCAATGGCCGACGCGGAATGATTCACCACTGTGTCGTAGACGGCGTGACGCACGCCCACCGCGCCCATCGGCACCGTGGCATTGGTCACTCCCTTTGCAATCGTCATCATATCGGGGAGCACGCCGAATTTCGTCGCGGCGAACGATGCCCCGAGCCGGCCAAATCCGGTAATCACTTCGTCGAAAATGAGCAGAATGCCGTGGCGGTCGCAGATCTGACGGATGCGCTCGAGATAGCCACGCGGCGGTACGAGCACGCCCGTTGAGCCGGCAACTGGCTCGAGGATCACAGCGGCAATCGTCGATGCGCCATGCTCGGCGACCAGCGCCTCCAACGCATCCGCGAATTCGACGCCGTGCTCCGGCTGTCCGCGCGTGAACGCGTTGCGCGACAGGTCGTGCGTGTGGGGCAGATGACTCACCGCCGGCAATGATTGCGCGGCGAACTGTTTGCGGTTTGCCTCGATGCCACCCACCGACATTCCGCCGAATCCGACGCCATGATAACCGCGCCCACGTCCGATGAATCGCACGCGCTCCGGTTCACCTTTCGCCTGCCAGTAGGCAAGGGCAATCTTGAGCGCGCTGTCCACCGCCTCCGATCCGGAATTGCCGAAGAACACGTGGTCGATGTCGCCCGGAAGCATGGCCGCGAGTCGGCGCGCGAGCTCGAACTCGAGTGGATGACCCAGTTGGAATGGGGGGGCGTAATCCAGCGTCCCCGCCTGCTGCCGGATGGCCGCGGTGATCGACTCGCGGCAATGGCCGGCGTTCACGCACCACAAGCCCGCGGTGGCGTCGAGAATCTGTCGCCCATCGGCCGTGGTGTAGTACATGTCCTTGGCAGAGGCGAGCAACCGGGGCGCATGCTTGTATGCGCGGTTCGCGGTAAAGGGCATCCACAGCTCTTCGAGCGACGAAACCGTCGGCGAGAGTGCGGGCGAGTGAGCGTTGGCGGATGTCTGCGTCATGGTTTGATGGCGTGACGTGCGATCAGGCGGAGGAGTTGCTGCGAGATGAAAATATGCGACCGAACGCCTGGCGCGGGGAGGACGCGCCAGGGACAAAGGGACCCCGAGACTGCCAACCCTGAATTCATTTGCTTATTGGATCGCCGTTCACATCCAGGACGACGATCGGAGCGATCTTGGTGGCAGCGAGTGGGGCTTCGATCGCCGACCGGTCGCCGACGATGACGATCGACAGGTGATCGGGATCGATATACGTCCGCGCAACTCGCACGACGTCGGCCTTGGTCACCGCGTCCACTGCCTTGGCGAACTGCTGGTAGTACGTCTCAGGCAGTCCCTGCGTGTAGATCGACGCAATGTTGCCGTTCACCCCGGTCACCGACGCGAACGACGCCGGCAGGCTCTGCACCAGGCTCGCTTGCGCCTGTGCCATTTCGTCGTCCGACGGCGGACGGGCGCCACGGATGTCGCGAAGCTGTTTCATGAACTCGATCAACGCGCTGTCGGTCTTTGCCGTCACCACGTCCCCGCCGGCTCGGAACGGACCCGGCCCGTGGCCGAACGAGAAGCTCGACCCCACGCCGTAGCTGTAGCCCTTCACCTCACGGATGTCGTGGTTGAGCCGCGATTGGAACAGGACACCCAACATCTCGTTCATCACGCGCAACGCATAGTAGTCTGGTGTGTCGCGCGGCGGTCCCACTTCGCCGATCGCGAATGTGGACTGGGCAGCGCCGGGCTTGTCCACCAGGTAGATCGTCGTCGGCTTCGGCGCTGGGGGGGCTGGATAATCGAAGCGCGGCATCGCGCCGCCCGTCTTCCACCCGGCCAGCGCCTGTTCGACAACGCGCTTCACGTTCGCGGTCGTGACGTCGCCCACCACAGTGATGATCGCGTGCCCGGGCTGGAAATACGTGTTGTAGAACGACACGAGATCATCGCGTGTGATTGCCTTTACCGAGGCCTCGTTGGGACTGCGGCCATACGGATTGGCTGTCGTGTACAGCACCTTCGGGAACACGATGCCGGCTATGCCGGTCGTGCGATCGCGGTTCTGCGTCAACGCGACCAGCGTTCGTGAGCGCAATCGATCGAGCGCTGCCTGCGGGAACGTCGGGTTTTCGAGTATGTCGGCAAGAATGGACAGTACCGGCGCGAACTTGTCCTTGGTCGAAAGGAAGGCAATGCGTCCTTGCTCGCCGCTGATCGATGCGCCGACGTTGGTGCCGAGCAACTGGAGGTCATTTGATATCTGGTCGCCGGTGCGATGCGTCGTGCCTTCCGTCAGCATCGACGAAACGAAATTCGCCAGCCCGGTCTTGTCCGCCGGCTCATACTGATACGCGCCGCCGACAAAGTTGATCTGGAAGGAGACGAGCGGCAGGCCGTGCCTCTCCGACACGATGAGCTGTGCGCCGTTCGACAATGTCGTCTTGGTCCAGGACGGCACGTGTAGCTCCGGCGTTTTGCCCGCCGCCGGCACCACTCGGCGATCCAATGCCGGTTGCTTGTTTGTCTGCTGTTGCGCCGAGAGCGGCGCGGCGATCAGGAGCGCCAGGGCCAGCGCAGCGCGCGAGCCGGCGCGAAGCGTGCGCGGGATCATGGCTTGCTCTCCGGAGTCTTTTCGGTGAATGGATCCGTGACGACGGTACTCCTGTCGGCATGGGACGCCAGTTCCGGCTTGCCGATCGGTACGTCACTCAACACGATGCGCGCCGAACCCAGGTACCTGTTCGCCACGCGTTTGATGTCTGCGGCGCTCACAGCCTGCGTGCGTGCGTATTCGAGGGTGAAGTGCCCGGGGTCGTTGAAGAACGTCTGGTCTTCGGCGAGCTGGAATGCCTTGCCGAGATTCGACTGCAGCCCACTGAGGAAACCCAACTCCTGGCCCGCTTTCACGCGCTTCAGCTCATCGGTGGTCGGCCCCTCCCGCTTGAGGCGGCTGAGGATGGAGTCCACCTGCGTCTCGAGCTCGGTGAGTGTGTGTCCGGGACGCGGTGTGGCGATGATGTCGAAATCGCCAACATTCTCTGCCGGGTTCTGATACACCGACACGTTCGCCGCGCTCTGTGAATCGTACACCAATGCCTTGGTCAACCGCGAAATGCGCGAGCCTCCGAGGATATCGCTCAACAGATCGAGCGCGGGCTGGTCCTCGCTGTGCACGCCAACGCTCGGCCACTGGATGGTCAGCCGCGGCACCTGCACCCGATCCTCAAAGGTGAGGCGCTTCTCAGTCGTGAGCGACGACGGCCCCACCGTTGGCCGGGTGATCGGCTTGCCGCGTGGGATGCCGCTGAAGTACTTGGCGATCAACGGCTTCACCTGCGCGGGCTTGAAATCGCCGACGATCGCCAGCGTGGCGTTGTTCGGCGCATAGTAGAGGCGGAAGAAATTCTTCACGTCCTCCACGGTCGCGTTGGTGAGATCCGCCATGCTGCCGATCGTTGGCCACGAATACGGGTGCCCGCTCGGGTACAGATACGTACCGAGAATCTCGCGATCGCGATTGTATGGCTGGTTGTCGTAGCTCTGCCGCCGCTCGTTCTTCACGATGTCCCGTTGGGCGCGGAACTTTGCATCGTCGAGGGAATCGAGGAGAAACCCCATGCGATCCGATTCGAGCCAGAGCGTTGTCTCGAGGTAGTTCGCGGGATCCGTCTCGTAGTAGCGGGTCCAGTCGAAGTCGGTCTGGCCGTTGTTCGATCCGCCCACGCCTTCGGTAAACTTGTCGTGCGTGCCGTACGGCACGTGACCTGACCCGGTGAACATCACATGCTCGAACATGTGCGCGAAGCCGGTATGGCCCACGATCTCGTTCTTCGAGCCGACGTGGTAGATGACCTCCACCGCCACGGTCGGCGTGGCATGATCTTCCGACAGCACCACGGTCAGGCCGTTCGCGAGCGTGTACTTCTCGAACGGGATGCGGATGGCGGTGCGGTTCGGGGTCGCCTGAGCCAGGGCGGGCGCCAGCGGCGCCAGTGTGGCAGCGGCAAGCGCGAGCGCGCACCACCGCAGTCGAACGGTGCGATTCACGATCGATTCCTCGTGCAGATGGGTGGACGGACGCGCACGCGGCGTCCGAGAGAAGTATGAATCGTCGTGCGGCAATCGCCAATGACCGCGTGCCAACTCGCTATACTTTCCTTACAATGCGTCTCAAGAGTCTCGAGCTGTGGTGGCGCGCGCTCTGGATCCGGATTCTCGTGCGGATCATGCGGCGGTCCGGTGGGTCCCGGCCCGCGTGGGCGTCGCGGCCATTCCGCGTCCTGTTTCTACGGCACGACCGTGCGGGCGACATGATCCTGTCTACCGGCGTCATGCGCGCGATCGCGCGATCGCATCGGACCATCACGCTCGATGTGCTCGCGTCGCCGGCCAACTCCGCCATCCTCGAGGCGGCGGACTACGTGGCCGACGTGGTGGTCTTTGACAAGAAGAAGCTCGGCCAATATCTCCCGACGGCGCTGCGGCTGCGTGGCAAGCGCTACGACGCGGTGATCGACTGCATGGTCACCGCGCCATCGTTGACGACGCTGCTCTTGATCTACGCGAGCGGCGCGCGGTATCGCGTCGGCATTGCCGGCCGGGGCAATGACGCCGCGTTCAACGTCACGGTACCGCCTGAGACGCGCCCTGACGCGCATATGGTAGACCTTCTGGCAGCGCTCGTTCCGGCGTTCGACGTTGAGCGCGACCGCGCGGAACGCCAGCCCGTGGTCACGCTCACAGGTGACGAGCGACAGCGCGCCGAAGCGGCGTGGGGCGCGCGTGAGGGTGCACGCGTGCTCGTGAACGTCTCGGCCGGAACGTCAGCCCGCCTGTGGCCAGACGACCATTACGTCGCCGTCATGCGGCACATCCGCGCGCAACATGCGCGAGTCGCGTTTCGCGTGATCAGCGCGCCGGCGGAGTCGAGCCGCGGCGAGTACGTTGCCCGGCAGGGCGGGGGCGCCTTCGTTGCGACACCAACCATTCGCGATGCGTTCTCGCTCGTGGCAACGGCAGACTTCGTCTTCACCCCCGACACCAGCATCGCGCACGCCGCGTCGGCTTTTCAGACGCCGTGCGTCGCGATGTATGTGCGCGGGTCGGCCGAACGATGGGGACTCTACGGCACCATCGGCGAAAGTGTCGAACATCCCGAGCCAACACTGGCGACACTGGGCGTCGAGCGAATGCTTCGCGCCGTCGACGCGGTCTGGAACGAGGCGATCGTCAGTGGGAGCGGTTGAGCAGCTGCGTCACGACCAGTTCCAGTGCCGCCGCATCGGGTACGCTGCCCTGCGCCAGACGCGGTGAGCCACCCCCCCGACCACCAATCGCCGATAGCTTCTCCTTCAGCAGCTTGCCAGCGTCTACGCCTGAGTCTTCCGATGATGCGACAAGTACGGACGGCGGCGTGTCGAGCGCTCCCACGACCACCACACGCGGGAGAACGAACGCCGCCTGTGCCAGGGCGCGTAACTCGTCGGACGAAATGGCGTCGCGAATGACGAGGGTGCGTATGCCGTCCACATCGGGTACCGCGGCGTCGTATCGTCCGCGTGCGCGGAATGTCGCGAGCTCTTTCTCCAGTTTCTTTCGCGCGCTATCGCCCTCTTTCATGCGCTCGGCTTGCGCCGCGACGAGCGATGGTGCGTCGTCGAACGCCGCTGACAGCGATGTCGCGATGGCCGTCAATGACTCGTAATCGCGGCGCGCCCGCGCGATCGCACGACCGCCGCAGACGAACTCCACGCGCGTCGTCTTCCTGACTTTTTCGACCGAGCGAAGCAGTACGACGCCGATCTCGGCAGTCGACCGCACGTGCGTGCCGCCGCACGCGCTGCGGTCGAGATCCGTGATCGACACGATGCGTAACAGGCCCTCTCGATCCGAACTCTTGCGCAGGCCCGCTGCCGCCGTCGCGTCTTCGAATGCGACCGTTACCGGGCGGGCCTCGGCCACGACGGCGTTGGCGCGTGCCTCCGCTACGACGAGCTGCGTGTGCGATAACGACTCCGCGTCGAGATCGACCGTGGAGTCGTCCGGCCCAAAGTGCACACTCAGTGTCTTTGCGCCGTACAGATCCTCGAACACCGCCGAGAGCAGGTGCTGTCCGGTGTGTTGTTGCATGTTATCGAAGCGCCACGCCCAATCGATGTGGCCTTCGACCAAGGATGCCGATCCAGCGAGCGGAGCGGCAAGCACGTGGGCAATTCGCTCCCCCTCGTCGATGACATCGACGACGTCCACGCCACCCAGGCTGCCGGCGTCGTGCGGTTGACCCCCGGAGGTAGGGTAAAACGCTGTCTCGTCGAGGTAGATTCGCCTGTCGTCCTCGCTGCGATCCACGACCTTCGCGGTGAACTGCGTGCGATAGGCGTCGGTGTAGTAGAGCCGGCTCGTCATACGTGACTCACAGGCCGATTCCGAAATCGAGACCGACGAGCCACTTGTAGTTCATCGTCGTGCCGCCAACGCGATGGAACACGCCGATCCGCGGGCCCACGAACAGAATCGGCCAGAGAATCAACTCGCCGCCGGCGTAGGTCATATTCGGCGGCACGGTCCATGGGTTCTTCCACGTCCGCAGGATCGTGCCGGCGACTCCGAACCCGGACCCGAAGTTCCCATACCCGTGGTCGAAGAGTGCGACCGAAGCGCGTCCGGCGCCGAACCCGGGTTCGGCTAGCAACGCCACATTGCGCGAATGGTCGCGCCCGCCTTGCTGCCATTCTTCGCCCAGCAGGACGCCGAGTGTCAGCGACGCTTTTTCCGGCGTTCCAACATGCAGGCCCACCGCGGGCGAAACGTGGGTCCGCCGCACGGTGTCTTCAGCGGCGCATCCTCGGCACCGCTGAGCGGCGAGCGAAGCAAACGGTACCAGCAGCGCGAGTGCTGCGGTGACGAACACCGATTGTGTCATCGTCATCGTGGCCGATCTCCGACTGGCGTCTTTCATACCGAGAATGTACTGGGATATTACCGTGTGTCGCAGGGCACACTTACTGCGCGCCATGTAAAACGAGCAGCGCGGCGAACCCGCCCAGCACCTCGAGGAGGTCACGGCTCGCCGTGGTCGCCGCCGTCCGTGTAGGCTCGACCTGGAGCGCGGCGTGTCACAGAATGCCTGCCGCGAAGAACAACACGATGGTCGGTGCAATGAGCAGCAGTTTACGATCGAGGCGCACTCACGCAATTAAGCACAAATGAACCCCACTTGTCATTCTGCGTCTGCGTCCTCCGCGTCGAGCTCGTCGTTCGTGGCTTTCGCCGGGTTCTTCTTGGGACGTCCGCCCTTGCCCTTGGCGGCCTCGGCCTCGAGCAGGGCCAGATACTCGCGCTTCGCCGCCTCGAGAGCCTCGTTCAGGGGGGAGGCAGGCGTGATCGGCGCTCCTTTTCTCGGCGATAATGATCGTGGGCTGGCGACGTCGCGCCGCCGCCGGCAGGCGTTTCGTGCCCCGGCTGGTGCGTGTGCGATCGCGAGCTGGGACTAGGTCTGGATTTCATTACGGGACTCCTGGGGTGCTGCTGCTCGTTGTGCCGCCCGTCGTCGTACCCGACACGATGACTGTTGCCACGGCGACGTTCGTTGTGTCGAACGAAAACCGGGCGACGATGACAGCGGTTCCCGCTGCGACCGCGTTCACCAGTCCCGACGGCGATACGGTTGCAACGGTGGACTGCAGCGAATTCCACTGCACCTGTCCCTGTTGCCCGACAGGTGCGTTGGTCGTGAATTGAAAGGATGCCCCCACGCCGAGCTGAACGACGGTGGGCGATATGATCAGAGGAACAGCGTTACCGATAGTGCCTGACGCAGCCGTCTGACCGCCGAGGCCGGCGATAGTAGGCGATGTCGCCTGATCGCACGCAGCGAGCGCGGCAGCGGCGACCGTGGCGACCGTAAGGATGAGGACAGGATGCGTGCGCATGCCGACACACAGGACAGATTCTGTGCCGCTGCTCCGCGCGCGCTAAGAATTATACACGCGGATGCGGGCGCAACTGTGACCAATGAGCTTGATAGCATGGTCATATTTCACGAACCCACTCCACCGGTTGCCGCTGAAATGCCTGACGCCGATCTGGTCTTGGTGATCGACGACGAACCGCAGATTCGTCGCGCGGTGCGTGATGCGCTGCGAAACGTGACCGTGCGCGTCGATGAAGCGGCGAATGGAAGTGACGGTGTCGACGCGGCAACCACCGGGCGCCCCGATCTCGTTGTGCTCGATCTTGGACTGCCCGACATGGCGGGCGTGGACGTCTGCCGCGAGATTCGACAGCGCTCGGCCGTGCCGATCATCGTGCTGTCGGCGCGCCACTCCGAGCACGAGAAAGTCGATCTGCTCAACGCGGGCGCCGACGATTACGTGACCAAGCCATTCAGTGTCCTCGAGCTCGCGGCGCGCGCCAAGGCGCAGATCCGTCGCGCCAAGACCGTCGCCGCGGCGGCCGCGAGTTCGGCCCCTGTTGTGGTAGGTGGGCTGGTGATCGATACGGTCGCGCGGAAAGTGTCGCGCGACGGCACGCCGTTTCACCTGACGCCGATCGAATGGCAGATTCTCTCCACCCTGCTCGCGGCCGCGGGTCGTACGCTCACGCACCAGCAAATCTTCGATGCCGTGTGGGGTCGGGAATTCGGCAGTCCGCAACAATACTTGCGCGTGCATATCACCAATCTGCGCCGGAAGATCGAGGTCGATCCCGCCGCGCCGCAACTCATCATCACTGAACCGGGCGTCGGTTATCGCGCCGAGTTGCCGCGCTGACCATGTCGCTCCGCCGCCGCGACATCCTGGTCTGGGTGGCGTGGATTACGTTGATGATCCTGTGCACCGTAACGATGGTACAGGTGCGCGGCGAGATCGACCAGGTGCACGTCGTTCTCGTATACCTGCTGCTCGTACTCGGCGCGAGCACGTCGGGCGGACGAATGTTGGCGATGCCGCTGGCCTGCGCCGGCGTACTCCTCATTGATTACTACTTTCAGCCGCCGTACTACGCGATCGGTGACGGCAAACCGCTCGATTTCATCACGCTGGCGTCGTTTCTCCTCACGGCACTCGTCGCGACGCATCTCCTCGCGCGGGCGCAGGCAGAAGCAGAAGCGGCGGAGCGGCGCACAATCGAGGTATCGTCGCTCGCTCGGCTTGGCTCGGAGACCCTGAGCGCCGGGCGCGCGGAAGACGCGCTGGCGAGCATTGCGGACGTGATTCAGGCGACACTTCGTGTGGACGAGTGCGCGATCGTCGCCTGGGACGCGGAGCACGGATTCCGACCGCAGCGAGCTGGCGGGGGCCCCCTCGGGCCGACCGAGACCGCGGCGCTCCAGGTGGCCATCGACCATACCGGGCCCACCTGGGTCCAGCCAGGCGGCGAGGTCTTTCGGTTGGCCCGGGACGAACCTCGTGCGGCGCCGAACACCCCTGCCGAGGGAATTCAGACAATTCTCATGCCGCTCACCGTGCAAGGTCGAGTGGTGGGGGTCATGCGGCTGGCGAATCGTGCTCCGATACGGCTCGATGCCGCTCAGCGGCGCTTTGTCGACGCCATCACCTACTACGCGGCCCTCGCCGTCGATCGTGTCCGATTGGTGGCGGAAGCGGCACACGCCGAAGCCCTGCGAGAGGCTGATCGGCTCAAGGATATCGTGCTTGCGTCGGTGTCGCACGATCTGCGTACGCCGCTGACCACGATCAAGGCTTTGGCGGAGAGTGAGGCCCTGCAGGGCAACGAGGCCGCGGCGGCCATCGACGAACAGGCGGACCGGCTCACGCGGCTGGTGAACGATCTGCTCGATCTGTCGCGCCTCAAAGGCGGGGGCTTTTCGGCGACGCCGGAGTTGAATACGGCGGAGGATCTCATCGGCGCGGCCGTGCGGCAGACGCGCGGCCTGTTTGGCGACCGCCTGCTGCGCACGGTCATCGACCTCGACAGCCCCGCGCTCGTAGGACGTTTTGATTTTTCTCAGTCACTGCGCGTGCTCTGCAATCTGCTGGAGAACGCGGTTCGCTATTCAGGGCCGAGCCAGCCCATCGAGCTCGGCGCGCGGCGCGACGGTGATCAGCTGGTGTTCACCGTCGCCGACAGCGGTTCGGGGGTGGATGAGCGGGACGTTCCGCGCATCTTCGAACCGTTCTATCGCGCGCGCGGAATGGCGCCGGATGCCGGACGCGCCGGGCTGGGATTATCCATCGCGAAGACGCTCGCCGAGATCCAGGGCGGAACGGTGGAGTACGAGCCGCGTCCAGGCGGCGGGAGCATCTTTGCTTTGCGATTGCCAGCGACGGAGTTGCGGCCCGAAGCATTCGAGCAAACGGTGTAGTCGCGTGGTTTGATCTTTGTGGGATCTTTACCCACTGAAACGCCACCAGACCATAGTTTCTCACGTGCCACCGGGTGCCCCCCAAAAGTTCTCGGTGGTATCGGTCTAGACGGCAGGAGCTTGGGTGTTCCCGTCATGAGGGGTGGGTGGGAAATCATGCGTGGCGTCTGACTCCTGTTCGTCTTCCCCTGTGTAGCAGAGTTGTTTGAAGGTCCCCGTTCCGACCGGCGGGGGCCTTTTTTTTGGTCATCTGTCAGTTCTCGGCCACCGGCCAGGATAGCGCCTGCGCGGCAGGGACCTTACCTTTTGCCGCCCACCGCAGTCCCACGCCCCACCCGAGGTGACGATGCATCATTGCTTGGTGTACCATGGCGGTTTCGAACGGAATTTCCCGAAACTCTCGCCAGGTGCTACGGTGTTCGAGGGCACCGATGGATCGGTACATTCGCTGCCCGTCGTACCTGCGGACGTGGATGGCGTGCGCGTGCATTACATGGAGAAGGCCGGCAAGAAGTTCGCGGCCGTGCGCGTACAGGCTTGGCACCGACGACGTCGTGCTGAAGCACGAGCTCCGGCTCGATCCAGGCCGCCATATGGGCGGCGGCAAGCGCTTCTCGCCCGAGCCCGTCGTGATCGACGACGAGATGATGGCGACGCTCCTCGGCGACATCATGGAAACGAATCCCGAGCAGCGCAACGAGCTGGCGAAGATTCGCAGCAGTTTTTCGGTGACCGCCGGGAAGAAGTAGACGTCATGCGGCGCCTGTTCACCGTGATCGCGGCGCTGGCGGTCGCGCGTTCATCGCGTGCGCAGGCGCCGGTCCAAACCGAATCCGACGCGTACACGCGCTACGAATTGCTCGCGCCGGGCTCGGCGAAGTTTCGCATCATTTATGAAGTGACGGCGACTACGCCGGGCGCCGCGTATTATTTCAATCCGATCCGCAAGGGCAGCGTCGCCAGCGACGAACATGTCAGCGATCGCGCTTCCGGCCAACCGCTGGCCTTCGACGTCGTCGGGAGTGGCGTCGCTCGCGCGGGCGGTGTACGCAATCCCGACACGACACAGACCTACATTCGCGTCACGCTCGCGCATCCGGTTCCAGCGAATGGCGGGGAGGCGCGCGTCCTCATCGACAAGACCTACGAAGATGCGACGAGCTACTTCGTGCGCGGCGACACGGTCATCTTTTCGCGACCGCTCGGCATCAAACGCAATGCGGTGGTATTGCCGGCCGGATATGAGCTGACCTTCTGCAACTATCCGTCGCAGGTGTTGTTGGAGACCGACGGGCGCATTGCCATCAGCTTCTGGAACGCCACGCCGGCTGAAGCGCCACTCCTGCTCCGCGCTCGTCCAGCGCGTAGGGCGGCGGCTGCATCGAGCGTCTCGTCGCGACTCGACGAACGCGCGCACCAGAATCGCAAGATCGTCTATTTCCTGCAGCAGCCAGAGACGCACGCGTTCAATCTGTATCATGACTATACGGAGTCTCGCGTCGGCGTCTCGACGTATGTCAATGAAGTACGTGCGGGAAGTACCGTGTCGCGGCCGTCGGCCCGTAACCTGGACACAGGTGAGGAGCTCCGCTGGGAGATTCTCAGGGGAGACGAGATCCGCCGCGGCGGCGTGCAGCTGCCGGCGGTGACCTCGGCGACCGAAGCCGTCGTCTTCCACTTTCCTACTGTCAGAACCGGCGAGTCCGTGCGGCTACGCATGTTCGAGACGTACAGCGACAGCGTCCGCTACACGCTCGTGGGCGATGAGCTTGTCTGGGACCGAAGCTTCGGCCGGCCGGCGAATGCCGTCGTCCTGCCCGAAGGCTGGTTGCTCACGAACAGCTCCATACCGGCGACCGTGACCACGACAGCTGACGGTCGTGTCCGTCTCGATTTCATCAACGCACGACCGGACGAGATCGCCGTCCTGATCACGGCTCGTCGCCGCTAAAGGAGTCAGCGACCAACGGTCGTCGTACCGCTCCTGCTCCACGCAATACCTCTCGATCACTTCAACGTGCAACGTGTCGGCGCAAGCGCGATACGAGAATTGCTCCTCCCATGACGTCCGGCACACCATCTGCAGACGCAGCGGTAGCCATCTTTGGAGGAGTTCACATGGAACGGAACGGTTTCTCGTCGGGAGACACGAGCCAGGGACAGACGGGGGGATCGACGTCCAGCGGCTTGGGGAATTCGGGGATTACGTCGGGTACGCAGGGCTTCGGCGCGAACGCCGACACGAGCATTCGCTCGGAACAAGGGCAGGAACTGGCTGACCGCGCGCGTGACGTGACGGAGAAAGCGAAGGATAAGTTGGCGGATGTCACTCCGGCCGTTCGCGAACGCGCAGGCAATATCAAGGACTCGGTCGCCGATGCTCTCGCGTCTGGCGCCGATCGGCTGCGGCAGCGCGGCAGTCGTCAGTTCGTGAGCTCGACGACGAGTGGCAACCTATCTACAGACACCAACGCGCGTGTCGTTCAGGTCGCCGACCGTGTGGCGACTGGAATGGACGCGACCGCCGATTGGCTCCGCGAGGCTGACCTCGACACCATGAAGCTGGGCGTCGAACGTCAGGTCAAGGAGCATCCTGGCCGCACGCTACTCATGGCGGTCGGCGTTGGGTATCTCCTCGGCAAAGCATTCCGGAAGTAGGAGGTAGTCATGGCGCTCGACGGACGTGATGGCCGTCGCGGCATCGGCGCTCTCCTTCGCGATCTCGCGGAGGGGAGCGCGACACTCGTTCGCGGTGAAGTGCGCATCGCGAAGACAGAGATCGCCGGCGTGGCCACAGGCATCGGCAAAGGTACGACATTCGTCGCGCTGGGCGCCGTGCTCGCGCTGCTCGGCACACTGTCGTTGCTTGCCGGCGTTGTTCTCCTGGTGGGCGATCAGTGGCTACCCGCCGATCTCTACTGGCTCGCGGCACTCATCCTGTTGGTGATCACTGGCGTGTTGGCCGCGTGGTTCGCAAGACGCGGCATGGCGCTCCTGTCGCCGTCCCAGCTCGCCCCACATGAAACGGTGACGACGCTCAAGGAGGATTCAGAATGGTTGAAACAACGGCTGACGTCCGGCGCGACATCGAGCTGACGCGCGAGCGGATGTCGAGCACGCTCGACGAGCTGGAGAACAAACTCAACGTCATGCAGATGGTGCGCGAGCATCCATGGTCCGCGCTTGCGGTTGCCGTCGGTGCAGGTGTTCTCCTCAGCCAGTCGGGCGCCGACATCAAAGCCGCGGCGGCGACGGCTGGTGCCACGCGAGGGGCGCGCTCGAAGATTGGCGAGGCGTTCGACGACGTGGTCGCGACGCTCTTGACTGGCGTCCAAGGCGCCGTCGAAAACCGCGTGAACGGTTGGGTGAACGAGCTGAAGAGCACGATTGGCGCGCCGACGTCGACGAGCTCGACGATGCCAGTTCGGGCAGACTGAACGTTGGTCAGACGGCGGCGCTCAGCACCGCCGTCTATACCGAACGCTCACGCGTACCGAATCCACTTCGCCAACTCGGCGAGGCTTGGCTTCTTTCCGTACATCAGCATGCCCACGCGGTAGATGCGTGCCGCCAGCCAGACGGCGCCCAGCGAACCGATCAGCGCCACGACGAGCGACCCAGCTACCGATAGTGGAGACACGGCTGTGAGGCCCATGCGAATAGGCATGAGGATCGGAGAGGCCCACGGAAGCCAGGACAACACCACGGCCAGCTTGCTGTTTGGATTCATCAGCACCGGATTCACGAATATCCATCCGCTCATCAGCAGCAACATGACGGGCATGACGGCTTGCTGCGCTTCCTGTTCACTCGTGACCATTGAGCCTACCGCCGCGAACAACGTGGCATAGAACACGAATCCGAGCAGAAAGTACACAATGGCAATGACGAGCACGCCAATGCTCATGCCGCCGAGTGTGGAGGCCATGGGACCCGCGCCCGCGCCCGCGCCCGCCGAGCCAAGTGCTGCCGCCGCGCCCGATGCCTTGAGCACGAGCGGCAAAAAGAAGTTCGTGAGATAGCTACCCAGCAGGAGCCAGGCGATGATCTGCGTCAAGCCCACGCCGCCAACACCAAGCACTTTGCCGGCGAGCAGCGATTCCGGTTTGATGCTCGAGATCACGATCTCGGCCACGCGCGTCGACTTCTCCTCGAGCACGCCGCGCATGACGTTCTGGCCGTGCACGATGATCGACATGAGGAGCATGACGCCCACGATGACTCCGGCGAACAATC
Organism: uncultured Gemmatimonadaceae bacterium; assembly: GCA_963817955.1. Classification (GTDB taxonomy): domain Bacteria; phylum Gemmatimonadota; class Gemmatimonadetes; order Gemmatimonadales; family Gemmatimonadaceae; genus JAQBQB01. Next base: position 289,903 of record CAWFQK010000001.1, on the reverse strand, counting down.
CACTCATACCGGATCCACCGCGCCCCTTCTCCGTCAGTCGTTCCGCCGGCATCTCGAGATGCGATTTCGTCAGCTCGTCGACGGTTGCCTTGTTCACGCCCTCGTGCTCGAGACGCACCATCATCACCGACTGGCGGATTGCCGACCGCAGCCGCTCCATGTCGGACATGGCCGACGCATTACGCCCGGCATAGCGCGCCCGCTTGCCGGCGAGCGTGCTATCGTCGATCACCAGGTAGCCGATCAGCGAATTGGGTTTCATGACTTCGCGCGCTGCTGCCTCTTCCGCCGCCGGAAGCTCGGCCGGCGTCAAGTTCATGACGAACGGGCCAGCTGTCGTGTCGGAGGTGGCGCTGTCAGCGCGAAGCGTCGTGGCGACCCGTTGGCCGATGGCGGCACCCGATACATCGAGAACGCGGATGCGCCGCAGGTTCGGCGATGTACCGCCTCGCGTCGCCATGTACACTTGAACGAAGAACGCCGCCGCCATGAGCACTGGCACGAGGAGCGTCATGACCACGAACGTGCGCGAACGAACGCGCTCCAGATACTCGCGCTTCGCGACGATGAAGATCTTGTTAGCCATGGCCGGACATCCCCGTTTCGACGCCGCGCGCGCCGACGCGCTGCAAGAATATTTGATGGAGCGACGGCTGGACGAGCTCAAACCGCTCGATATTCGCTCCCGCATCGATGAGTCGTCGCAGCAGAACCTGCGCGTCGCCGTTCGGCGCCATTTCGAGCTCGAAGTAGTTGTTGGTCTCGTCCACTTTCGAGACGAGCTGAGTGTCCCGCAGCACCTCGCTGACTCCGTTCTGCGCGCCGCCAGCCAGTGCCAGCGCCACGTTCCGGGCGCCTGCGTCCTGCTTCACACCCGCGACGGTGCCGTCGAGCACCTTTTCTCCGCGCGCAATGATGCACACGGAATCGCACATCTTCTCGGCGTTGTCCATCACGTGCGTCGAGAAGATCACCGTCTTGCCGCGCCGCTTCAGATCGAGTACCGCATCCTTCAGTGCCTGCGCGTTGATCGGATCGAGACCGCTGAACGGTTCGTCGAGAATGACGAGATCCGGGTCGTGCAGCAGTGTGGCGATGAACTGCACTTTCTGCTGCATACCGCGCGATAATTCGTCCACTTTTGCGTCGCCCCAATTCTTCTCATCGGATTTGAGGCTGAACCGCTCCAGCCACTCGTCGATGCGGCGAGCGGCGTCCGCGGCGCTCACGCCCTTGAGCTCGGCGAGAAACTGAAGCACCCGACGGACCTGCATCTTCTTGTACAAGCCACGTTCTTCGGGCAAATACCCGACGCGGTCGAGCACGGCGAGGTCCGTGTTCGGCTTGCCGAACAACGAGATGGATCCGGAGTCGGGCAGGATGATGTCGAGAAGCATGCGGATGGTGGTCGTCTTCCCGGCGCCATTTGGGCCGAGGAGTCCGTACACACATCCTTCGGGTACTTGGAGCGAAAGGTCGCGTACTGCGACATGCTCTTCGTACCGCTTCTGGACCTTGCAAATGTCGATTGCGAGGCTGGACATGGGAGGGGAAGGAAGGCGGGTCTGCGGTTTGTGCTACCAAAATAGGACAAACACCTGCGTTGCAGACCTCCATTATACGACGTTTCGTCCCTCCGTGAAGTTTCGACTGTGGCGGCGCCTGTTCCATCCAGCTTTCTTTGCAGCATGTTGCGCCTCCTTACCGACACGTTACTGATCTATGTTGCCGCCAGCCTGAATCGGCCGCTCCAGCCGGTACTGGATGCCTATGCGGCCCGAACGGGCACCGTCATCCAGCGGGAAAGCGGCGCGTCGCTCGAGCACGTGCGCAAGATTACCGAACTGCACCGGACGCCCGACCTCCTGCTGCTGGCCGACGCCGACGTATTTCCGCGCTATCTCGTTCCGGCCTACGCAACCTGGTATGCCGACTTCGCGCGCAACCGTCTGGTGCTGGCGTACACGCCGCGATCGAAGTACGCAAACGAGATCACCCCCGCCAACTGGATCTCAATCGTTCAGCGTCGCGATGTCGAAGTTGGCCGAACAGACCCGAATATCGCGCCCGTGGGCTATCGCACTCTGCTCCTATTCGATCTCGCCGAGCGATACTACGGCCAACGGAGGCTCGCGTCATCACTGCTCGCACACGCTCCACCGCGTAACATTCGCCCAAACGCGGCCGAACTCGCGGCGCTGCTCGCGGCTGGAGAGCTCGATTACATATACGACTACCAATCGGTCGCAGAGGCAAATGGGTTCCGGTTCATTCCCTTGCCGCCGGCCATCGACCTGGGAGATCCCAAGCGCACCGCCGATTATGCGCGCGTGTCAGTACGCGTGCGTGGCAGCACGCCCGGACAAGAAGTGGTGCTGCCGGGACAACCCATACTGTACGGCTTGAGCATTCCGACCGCCGCGCCGCACGCCGCCGCCGCGCGACGTTTTCTCGACTACCTGATGTCGCCCGCCGTCATTCGGCAGCTTCGTGATGCGCATGTCGACATGCTGGACCACCCGCTCGTCATCGGCTCCGGCGGTCCAGCCGAACTTCATGGCGCTTCCAGACCATAGCCTGCCCGATATGTCTGTCAGCCCGCACCGCTCGAGCGCGACACAGCGGGCGGCGATCGCCGTCGTCGTCGCGGTTCTGTCATCGCTCTTTCTCATTTTTATCCTGGCGCCGGTCATTGGCCTCGTGTCTGCCGGCGGCCGTCGCGGACTGGCGAGCCTCCTCACTGACCACGAGTTGCGCGCGTCGTTGCTGCTCACCGTCGTCACGGCGACGATCGCCACGATACTCGGTGTGCTGGGTGCGACGCCGATCGCCTACCTGCTGGCCCGGCGCTCCTTCCCGGGTCGTGCCGTGCTCGGCGCAATGCTGGATCTGCCGATCGTCATCCCGCATTCTGTCGCCGGCATCGCGCTTCTTCTGGTGCTCGGCCGCGGCAGCCCCATCGGGTCGGTACTCTATGCGGCGGGACTGCGCGTGGCGGGTTCACCGGTGGGTATCGTCTGCGCCATGCTGTTCGTGTCGGCGCCGCTGTACGTGAGCGCGGCGCGCGAGACGTTCGCGCGTGTGGACGTGCGCTACGAGTGGGTGGCGCGCACGCTTGGCGACGACGCATGGCGCGCATTTCGCCGCGTGACGCTGCCGTTGTCAGCGCGAGGACTCACCGCTGCTGCGGTGGTCATGTGGGCACGTGCGGTGAGTGAGTTCGGCGCGATCGTCATCCTCACCTACAATCCCAAAGTGGTGAGCGTGCTGAGCTACGATCGGTTCAGTGGCTTCGGATTGAGTGAAGCGCTCCCGGTCGCGGCGGTGCTGGTAATCCTAGCTCTCGTGCCACTGGCCGCGTTGCGCGCTCTGCGCGCAGGCGACGCGTGATCACCCTGGAGCGGGTCAACGCGCGCGCCGGGAAGTTCCGGCTGACCGACGTGTCGTTCGGCGTGCCGCAGGGCGGCTATGGTGTCGTCATCGGCCCCGCGGGATCGGGAAAGACGACGCTCCTCGAGACGATAGCCGGCGTCATTCGCGCCACGTCCGGCAAGATCCTGTTGGGGGGAAATGACCTCACGCATGCCCCGCCGGAGTTGCGTCGGCTGGGAATCGTCTACCAGCATGCGTACCTCTTTCCGCACCTCTCCGTGCACGAGAACGTGCTCTACGGTGCGGCGAACGCCGCCGTGGCGGCTGACATGAGCGGTCGCTTCGGTATCGACGTCCTCGCGGACCGCACGGCTGCATCGTTGAGCGGCGGCGAGCGGCAACTCGTCGCGCTCGCTCGCGCCTTGGCTCGCCAGCCCGACGTATTGCTGCTCGACGAACCGTTCAGTGCGCTCGATCCGCGGACGCGCAACATTGCCCGGCGCGTACTGCGTACCATCTACTATGAGCAACGTTTCACGGTACTGCACGTGACGCACGACTTTGCCGAAGCGGGCCTGCTTGGCAACGTCGCGATCGTTCTGGATCGGGGCCGCGTGGTGCAGCAAGGCGATCCCGAGCAGGTGTTTCGCAAACCGGCGAGTCCGTACATCGCCGACTTCCTCGGTGCCGAGAACGTATTCGCCGGCGTGGCCCGCCCCATTCGCTCGGAGCCGCCTGATTGGGTGGAGGGCACGGAGAACGAATTCATGCAGCTTGCCGTAGCGTTCACCACCGGCGCGCTCACCTTTTACGCACTGGGCGATGTCGTGCCCGGTCCAACACACGCCGTGATTCGCGCTGAAGAGATCTCGCTGTCTGCCGAACCCGCCATGTCCTCGGTGCAGAACCAATTCCGTGGTCATATCATCGAGATCGTCCCGGCGGGCGCGTTGACGCGCGTTGCGGTCGATGTCAGCGGCATTCCCATCGTGGCCGCAGTCACGGCGCGTTCCGTACGCGAGCTGCAGCTCGACGTCGGGCACGAAGTGGTCGTCGGGTTCAAGGCGATGGCGGTGCATCTGTGTTAATGCACGTGTCTTGTGTCTCGTGTCCCGCGCCCCTGTCCCACTTCTCATCCCACCACTCGCTCATGAACCGCCTGCGCTTCGCCACTATCGTCCTGTTGCTCGCGGCTCCGTTGCCAGCGCAGGTCGTGCTTCCGTCGTCAAACCCGAAAGTCCGCGCTGCCCTCGACATCATCAAGGCCGACAATGCGTGGACGCTCCAACAGCAGGTGGAGTTGACGCAGATCCCGGCGCCGCCGTTCAAGGAGACCGCGCGGGGCCTGGAGTACAAGAAACGCCTCGAAGCGCTCGGCTTCAGGAACGTGCGCATCGACTCGGTAGGCAACGTCATCGCCGAGCGTCCGGGAAGCGGCAAAGGCCCAACCGTGCTCATTCAGGGGCACCTCGACACCGTGTTCCCCGAAGGCACGGACGTCACGGTCAAACATGAGGGGACCAAGCTGCGCGCACCGGGAATCGGCGACGACGATCGCGGTCTGGCCACCCTGCTCGCCATCGCGCGGGCGTTCAACCAGGCCGGCGTGCAAACAATCGGCACCGTGTACTTCGTGGGCAATGTCGGCGAAGAAGGACCAGGGAATCTTCGCGGCACGCGGTATCTGTTCGACCACTCCCTGAAGGGGAAGATCGACTACTTCATCTCCGTCGACGATGCGGAAATGCACATCGTGAGCAGAGCGGTCGGCAGCAACCGCTACAAAGTGACGTACCGGGGGCCGGGCGGACATAGTTACGGCGCGTTCGGCATTCCGAATCCCATTCACGCACTTGGCCGTGCCATCGCGGGCATTGCCGATATTCAGGTGCCGACGACGCCAAAGACAACGTTCAACGTGGGCGTGATCACCGGCGGCACGTCCGTGAATTCGATCCCGTTCGAAGCGTCAATGGACGTGGACATGCGATCGGAAGATGCAACCTCGCTCGCCACGACGAACGAAAAAATCCTGCGCATCCTGCACGCCGCGCTCGACGCGGAGAATGTACGTTGGCCCGGGCCGCGGGCGGCGGCGGCGAAGCTTTCGATGACCATCGATACGATCGGCATTCGCCCCACCGGTGGCCAGTCGGACAACGTGGCGATCGTTCAGACCGCGCTCAGTGCAGCAAAGGCGCTTGGGTTTACATCGACCACGACCGCGTCGAGCACCGACGCGAACATTCCGATCAGCCTCGGAGTTCCGGCGATCACCGTGGGCGGCGGCGGTCATGCGGAAGGCGCGCATTCGCTGGGCGAATGGTATGATGATGGCCCGAACGGCTGGCTCGGCATCCAGTGGGTGGCGCTCATCGTCGCCGCGCTGGCTGGCGTCCGATAGGGCCGTTCAGCCCTCGGCGATCCGATCCAGATCTTCCTTCCCGAGTCCCACCGACCATGGAATCGACTCGTATTGTGCCAACCCGAACTTCACGTACGGATCGCCATCACGAATGCGGTCCAGGTTCGCGACGACATTGTCGTCGGGCACGTTGAGCAGCAGGAGGCCGCCCGTGCGTGGATTCATCGGGCCCGAGGCAATCAGCACGCCTTCATCCTTGAGCTCACGGAGGTAGGCGCGATGCCGTTCGGTGACGTCGAGCACTTCTTCGAGCGGCCGGCGATAACGAATGATCGCGATGGCGTACATCAGCCGAAAACCTCCCGTGCGTGCTCGACTCCGGCGACCAATGCGTCGACGTCGGCCTCGGTGTTGTAGATGTAAAAGGACGCGCGCGCCGTGGCCGGCACGTCCAGCCGCCTCATGAGCGGCTGCGCACAATGATGGCCGGCGCGAACGCATACGCCGGTCTCATCGAGAATCGTCGCCAGATCGTGCGGGTGGATATCGCCAACGGTGAAGCTCACGACGCCACTGCGCTCGGCGGCGGGCGGACCGTACACGCGCACGCCGGAAATTGCTGATAGCCGTTCCGACGCGAGCGCCGTGAGCTGCTGCTCATGCCGCCGGACGTTCGCCATGCCGACGCGCTCGAGATACGCGCACGCGGCGGCCAAGCCGATCGCGTCGGCAACGTTCGGCGTTCCCGCCTCGAACTTGTGCGGCAACACGTTCCAGGTGCTGTGCTCGTCCCCGACATATTCGATCATGTCGCCGCCGGTCTGATACGGCGGCATGGACTCGAGTAGCGCGCGCTTGCCGACCAGTACGCCGCACCCCATGGGGCCGAGCATCTTGTGGCCGCTAAAGGCGTAGAAGTCCACGTCGAGCCCATCGATGTTCAGCGGCAGATGCGGCGCCGCCTGCGCACCATCGCACACGACGACAGCACCGACGCGGCGCGCCATGGCCGCGAGTTCGGCGATCGGATTGATCGTTCCCAGTGCGTTCGAGACATGGCCGAACGAGACGACCTTCGTCCGTGGGCCGATCAGCGACGAGAATTGCCCGACATCGATGCGTCCATCGCTCGTGATACCGCAAATGCGGAGCGTCGCACCTTTCTCGCGAGCTATCTGCTGCCACGGGACGAAATTGGCGTGATGCTCCAAGCCTGTGACGACGATCTCATCGCGGACCGCGAGGTTCGCGCGCCCCCACGCCGCGGCGACGAGATTGAGGGATTCCGTCGTGCCGCGCGTGAAGATGAGACGTGCCGCATCCTGCACACCCACGAACCGCGCGATGCGCGTCCGCGCATCGTGATATGCGTCGGTGGCACGCGCCGACAGCGTGTAGGCGCCGCGGTGCGGATTGGCGTTGTCGTGTGTGTAGTAGTGCATCATCGCGTCGAGTACCGCACGCGGTTTCTGCGACGTGGCTGCCGAATCGAGATAGTGCAGTTCAGGATTCGATGCGAGCAGCGGAAAATCGGAGCGGTCGACTATCATGCCCCTTCCAGCGGCGGCGGCTCGGGTCCTTCGCGCTCGGTGGACACCTCCTGCTCGGTCGTCGCGAGCGCCGAATGCAGTGCGTGCCACGCGAGGCTGGCGCACTTCACGCGCAGCGGAAACTTCGCCACGCCACCGAGTGCGCGGAGCGAGCCAAGCGATGCATGCTCGGATGCCGGTAGCTCACCGAGCACCAGGCGATGGAACCGCTCGAAAATCTGCTCCGCCTCGGCGCGGCTCTTACCCTTCACGGCCACTGTCATCAGCGAAGCAGACGCCTTGGAGATCGCACACCCGTGTCCCTGGAAGCTCACGTCAGCGACCCGGTCGCCGTCCATCTTTACCCAGATCGTGAGCGCGTCTCCGCACAGCGGATTCCGTCCCTCTACCATGCGATCCGCATCCGCGATCTCGCGGAAATTGCGCGGCTTCCGGTTGTGCTCGAGGATGAGCTCTTGGTACAGCGCTTCGGTGGACATGAGGCGTGATGCTGGTTCTTGGCTGTTAGACGAACCGTTCCAGGGCCATCGTCTCCAAGGCTTCCCGCACCTCGTCGACTTCGATCTTCTCCAGCACGTCCGCCGCGAAGGCGTAGGTGAGGAGACGGCGGGCGAAGTGCTCGGGGATGCCCCGGCTCTTTAGGTAGAAGAGCGCCGTCTGATCGATCTGCCCCACCGTTGCGCCGTGCGTGCACTTCACGTCATCGGCAAAGATCTCGAGCTGCGGCTTGGTGTCGATCTGCGCGGTGTCGGACAGGAGCAGTGTGTTGTTCGTCTGCTTGCCGTCGGCCTTCTGCGCAACCGGATGGACGTACACCTTGCCATTGAACACGCCGTGCGCGCGACCGTCGAGGACGGCCTTGTAGAGCTCTCGGCTGAACGTGTTCGGCTGCGCGTGCACGATCTGTGTCTGGTGGTCCGAGTGCTGCTCGCCGTCGAGCATGAAGAGCCCGTTCAGCGTTGCGCCGCTGCCCTCGCCGTCGAGGGTGGTGTAGACGTTCGAGCGGGACAGCGCTGCCCCGGTGGCGAACGAGAACGAGACATAGTGACTGTCGCGTCCCTGCATCACCTCGGTCGTCCCGACGTGCAACGCCCGCTCCGACTCCCGCTGCATCGTGTAGTGCCGCAGCGTGGCGCCCTCGGCAAGCGTCACTTCAGTCACGGGATTGGCGAAGTACATCGCGTCAGTCGTCGAGACGTAGCTCTCGATCACGGTCGCCTTCGACTGCCGCCCGACAAGGATGAGGTTGCGCGGATGCATCATCCCCTTCGCGGCGTTGGCGTCAGTGACGTACAGCAGGTGGATCGGCCGGGCGAGCTCTGTCTGCTTCGAGATCTGGACGACCGCGCCGTCGTGCATGAATGCCGTGTTGAGCGCCGTGAAGCTCTGCGTGTCGTAGCTCGCCACCTTGCCGATGCGATCGACGACGTCCGGCGCCTTGGTCCACGCCGACGCCAGGTCCCACACCCTGACGCCCGCTGGGAGCGTGACACAGTCCGACAGCTCGGGCGCGAAGCGGCCATTCACGAACACCATCGTGTGCCAGTTCTCCGCGCCGAAACGGAATGGCGCCAGCTCATCGCGACGCACGTCGCCGCTCTTCGCCTGCAGCAAGGTGAAGTCGCGATCGGCGATCGGCGAGACGGTGGTGAAGTGCCAATCTTCGTTCTTGGTGGTCGGGAAGCCGAGTGCCGCAAAACGGTCAAACGCGGCCCGGCGCACCGACTGCACCCAGGCCGGCGCCGCGGTCGTGTCGGACGTCAGTTCCTCGAATGCGGCGACGTACGATTCGGCGCTACCCGAGACGACCGGAGTGGTCACGCCGAGACTCCCGCCGGCATTCCACCCGTCACCCAGTCGTAGCCCTTCTCCTCGAGCTCGAGCGCCAGGTCCTTGTGGCCCGACTTCAGAATGCGCCCGTTGGCCAACACGTGCACATAGTCGGGAACGATGTAGTTGAGCAGCCGTTGATAATGCGTCACGACGATCGTCGCATTGTCTGGCTGCTTCAGCTTGTTCACTCCGTCGGCCACGACGCGCAGCGCGTCGATGTCGAGTCCCGAATCGGTCTCGTCGAGGATGGCAAGCTTCGGCTCGAGCACCGCCATCTGGAGGATCTCGTTTCGCTTCTTCTCGCCACCAGAGAATCCGTGATTCACCGACCGGCTGAGCATGGCCGGATCCATGTCGACGATCTTGAGCTTCTCCTCCATCAAATCGGCGAACTCGAGCGGGTCGACCTCCTCACCGCCGCGTGCCTTGCGAATTTCGTTGTACGCGGCGCGCAGAAAATAGGCGTTCGACACACCCGGAATTTCGATCGGGTATTGAAAGGCGAGGAAGATGCCGCGCTGCGCGCGCACTTCCGGATCCATCGCCAGCAGATCCTCGCCGCCGTAGGCGACCGACCCCGCCGTCACCTGGTACGCCGGGTTGCCGGCCAGTACCTGCGCCAGAGTGCTCTTGCCGGAGCCGTTCGGTCCCATCACGGCGTGGATCTCGCCGGCATCGACCGTGAGATCCAATCCCTTGAGAATTTCCTTATCGCCGACGTTGGCCCGCAGGCCCTTGATCTCGAGTAGTGGCATGGTCCTGGTTACCCGACGCTCCCTTCCAACGTGATGCCGAGCAGCGCCTGCGCCTCCAGCGCGAACTCCATCGGCAATTCCTTGAACACTTCCTTGCAGAATCCGCTGACGATCATCGAGACCGCCTGTTCGGCGCTCAGCCCGCGCTGTTTCAGATAGAAGATCTGGTCTTCCCCGATCTTCGAAGTCGATGCCTCGTGCTCGACGATGGCGCTGTTGTTGCCCACTTCAATGTACGGAAACGTGTGCGCCCCACAGCGATTGCCGACGAGCATCGAGTCACACTGCGTGTAATTGCGCGCGCCCGTCGCTTTCGGCAACACCTGCACCCGGCCACGATAGGAGTTGTTGCCCTCGCCCGCCGAGATGCCCTTCGAGACGACGGTCGACCTCGTGTTCCGGCCGATATGGATCATCTTCGTGCCCGTATCGGCTTGCTGCTTGTTGTTCACCACTGCCACGCTGTAGAACTCGCCCACGGCGTTGTCACCCTGCAGGATCACGCTTGGATACTTCCACGTGATCGCGCTCCCGGTCTCCACTTGCGTCCACGAGATCTTCGCATTCTCCGCCGCCTTGCCGCGTTTGGTGACGAAGTTGTAGATGCCGCCCCGGCCTTCCTTGTCGCCCGCGTACCAATTCTGAACGGTCGAGTACTTGATCGTCGCGCCCTTCAGCGCGACCAACTCGACCACGGCCGCGTGCAGCTGATTCGTGCTCCGCTTTGGCGCCGTGCAGCCCTCGAGGTAGCTGACGTACGCTCCCTCGTCGGCCACGATCAGCGTCCGCTCGAATTGGCCGGTGTCTGCCGAGTTGATGCGGAAGTACGTCGAAAGCTCCACCGGGCAGCGTACCCCCTTCGGCACGTACACGAACGAGCCGTCGGAGAAGACGGCGCTGTTGAGCGCCGCGAAGAAGTTGTCGCTGTACGGAACCACGGAGCCGAGGTACTTCTCCACGAGATCGGGATGCTCGCGCAACGCGTCGCCGAACGAGCAAAAAATGATACCGTGCTTGGCCAGCTCTTCGCGCATCGTCGTGCCCACCGACACGGAGTCGAAGATCGCATCGACGGCGACGCCAGCGAGAAACTTCTGCTCGGCGAGTGGAATGCCGAGCTTCGTGTACGTCTTCAGCAGCTCGGGATCTACTTCATCGATGCTACCGAGCGGCTTGTTGGTCTTGGGCGCCGAGTAGTAGCTGATGCCCTGGTAGTCGATCGGACCGTACGTCACGTTCGGCCAGTGCGGCTCCTTCATGGACAGCCAACGGCGATAGGCCCTCAGCCGCCACTCGACCATGAAAGCAGGCTCGTTCTTCTTGGCCGAAATGGCGCGGACGACGTCCTCGCTCAGTCCAGGTGGAAACGTGTCCGACGCGATGTCGGTCACGAATCCGTGCTGGTACTCCCGGCTGATCAGGTTCTCGATCGAACTGCTCATCTGTAGCTCCACGTAGCTGCGCAAAATCGCCGTTCGGCGATGGCTCAGACGAGAACGCGACAACCGTTCCCGAGAACGCGGCCCAGCTCGTGTTCGGTGGACCGCTTGCGGACTCGTCCCAGCCATATGCCCGCTCGGCGCCGTCGCCAAATTCAGGCAGATTCAGCCAAGCAGATAAAATTAGTCGGGTATAGGTCTGGAAGGCTAGGGGAGCGTGTGTCCCTAGCGTCCGTCCCTGGAGAACGGTGCGTCGCAGACGACAAAAAAGCGGGACCAGTTGGTCCCGCCATGGGCAAACGTCGAGACCTTCTACTGTTGCCGCGAGCCTGCAGCTGGCGGCGTCTGATCGCCCGATCCCTTACCATGCCAGGTGACGTCCGTCGGATGCCTGTACGTCCGCTTATGGATATAAGTAGCGGTCGCGATGCAAAACGCCGCGAGAAGGAGAACGCCGCACGCAAAGCCCCATCCAGCGTTGGTGTCGGCCGGGATGTAGCGGTCAGTGTGTTCCATGGTGTGAATATATACTGACCCCGCGCGCGCATCAGACGGTACTACGACGACATCCAGCAACCTTTTTCCCTGAAAGTCGTCAACCCCGTGATGCGGCCCACTATCCTCCTCGCCCCACTGCTTGCTCTCGGTACCGCCTGTGCGAGGCCGGTGCTCTACTATCCCACGCCAGAGAGCGCCGGTATCAAGCCCGAGGCAGCCGCGGTGCTTCCTGGCGTACCAGCGCCGGCGCCGGCTGCCGGTGCGACGTCGATGTCGCCCACCGATCTCGAAGCGCGACGGCTCCTGGTTCCCGTTGCTGGCGTCGCTCCCTCGAAGCTCGAGGACACCTTCGGCGACGGCCGCGACGGCGGCGAGCGGGCTCACCACGCGATCGACATTCTCGCACCGCGCGGCACCCCCATCCTGTCCGCCGATGATGGACGGATTCTCCGGATGACGTCGAACACGCTCGGCGGCATCACCATGTACACCGCCGATACAGATAATCGATTCGTCTATTACTACGCGCACATGGATCATTACAACGATGCCATGTCGCCGGGTCGCTCAATCGTGAAAGGCGACACGCTCGGCTTTGTCGGCACCACTGGCAACGCGCCGAAGGATACGCCGCACCTCCACTTCCAGGTCATGCGCTGGCCAGCTGACGGGAAGTACTGGAATGGCGAGCCCATCGATCCATATGAGGCGCTGGGCGGCTTGCCGCACACCGCAGCCGGAAAACGGCTCGTGGGGCAGCCGCACGACGACTAGCTTGTCGTCATGCCACTCTCATCGAAGGAACGCGCCGCACTCCGCGCTGAAGCAAACGCCCTGAGCGCCTCCGTCCACCTCGGCCAACACGGTTTCTCCGAATCCGTTCGTCAGACCATCGACGACGCACTACGCACGCACGAACTGGTGAAGATCCAGTTCGGCAAGAACGCCGACATCGATATGCGCGACGCCGCGACTGAAGTTGCGGTCGCTCTCGGCGCCGATGTCGTGCAAGTCATTGGCAAGACGGCAACGATCTATCGCGAGAACCCCGAGCTGAAGGGCAACAAGGACAACATTCCTCCCTGGCGATAGTCGTCGGAGCATCCGTTGACGATGCGGCGGACGCACCTATCTTAGTCTCAACGACTTCAAATCGCAGGATTACTCGAGGCCCGTATGCCCTACGTCATCACCGAAGCTTGCATTGGCACCAAGGACCGCGCCTGTGTGGACGTCTGCCCGGTCGATTGCATATACGAAGGCGAGAAGCAGCTCTACATTCACCCGGACGAGTGCATCGACTGCGGTGCTTGTGAGCCCGAATGCCCGGTCACGGCGATCTTCCCGGAGGAGGACGTACCGGGAAACATGAAGGAATACATCCAGATCAATCGGGATGTGTTCAAGAGTGACAACCCGCCGGGACGGCCTCAGAAGTAGCTTCGCAGCATGAAGGCCTCGGGCACCGCCCGAGGCCTTCATGCTGTGCCATGAGCTCCGCGCGTTAACCGCGCGTGAACCATTGCTTGCCTGCGAACACCAAGGCGAGAGCGCCGTACTGCATGAACGTCGAGATCTCGCTCCGCCACGCTTCCCTCCAGTCGTGCTCCCCGCTCTCAGGCGATGCCGGCGGCCGCGGCACCCAGCGGGCCGTCGTCTTCTTGTAGTCCAGGTATTCCTGCCCGAAAATCGACTCGAGCACACCTTCCTCGTAGGCCACGATGAGCGTGTATTCGATTCCGAAGAAGACCATCGCGATGGGCAGGAACCACATCACGCCCGAGATCACCACGAAGCCCATCCAGATGAAGAAATTCCCGACGTACAGCGGGTTGCGCACCCACCGGAAGACGCCGTAGGTCACGAGACGCTGAACGTCGCGTGAACGGCGACGCGTCACGGTGCCGGCAGCGGCGACGCCCGACATCCGAATCCATTCGCCGAATACGATCAGCACCGCGCCGGCGATCCAGTTGATGGCCGTCGGATGGGCTGGAGCGAGCAGCGCGACGAGCAGGAAGGGAACCGGGAGCCAGCTCCTGTTGCGAAACAGCACGGCGCCGAGCCGAGCGCTCGTGCGCTGTTCTGCAGCGGACGCCGAGGTCGAGGTGGTGGGGGGGGCGGTGAGTGGCATCCGTCGAAAGTTAATTGTAGAGGAGGCTGCCGAGGAACTCGGTCACGACCGTGTTGAAGGAGGCTGGCCGCTCCACGCTGGACAGGTGTCCCGCCTGCGGCAGCACCTCGAGCCGGCTTCCCACAATCGCCGTCTGCATCGCGCGTGCTTCCTTTGGTGGCGTGAGCACATCCTCGTCACCCACGACGATCAGTGTCGGTACGTCGATCGTCGCCAGGGTATCGGTCGAATCCGGCCGAGCAATCATTGCCTCGAGCGCGCCGATGATTCCCTCGGGCGGCGTCTGCGCCATCATGCGGTGGATGGCGTCGTAGATGTCGTGCCGCTTCTCACGCGTCGTTTTCCCCATGAGTCCGGAGATCTGTGCGTTGGCGACGGCGGTGCTTCCTTGCGTCGTCGCCGCGTCGATCAGTTCGCGCCGCCGCGCCACGGTCTCTGCCGTGTCCGCGCCGGCGCGGGTGTCGGCCAGCACGAGGGCGCGCACGCGCGCGGAATAGCGACGCCAGATTTCGAACGCCACGTACCCGCCCATCGACAGTCCGGCGATCACCGCGCGCTCGATCTGCAGCGTGTCGAGCACGCCCATCACGTCGTCCGCGTATCGCTCCATTGAGTATGGCCCTGCTGCTGCCGAATCGCCGAATCCGCGAAGGTCGACAGGAATGCAGCGACACTCGGCGACCAGCGCGCTCACCTGCGGATCCCACATCGTGCGGTTGAGCGGGAAGGCGTGAATGAACACCACCGGCAGTCCTGAGCCGACGTCGTCAAACGCGATCTCCGTGTCCGCGACGAGCGCAATCACTCGTGCTCCGGCCACTGCGGCAGCATGTCGCGCCAGCTGTCGGGCACTGGCACCGGCGCTCCCGTCTGGTCAATCGCCACGAACACGATTGACGCGACGGCCACGAGCGTATTACTGCGGACGAGTCGCGCCTCCTGCTTGATGATATAGCTGGTGCGACGAATGGCGAGCAGCCCCGAGCGGATCACCAGGTCCTCACCTGGCGGCGACTGTGCCATGTATCCAATGTCGACATGCCGCACCACCGAGTACACTGGCTGCTTTGCCCAGTTACGAATATCGATCTGCGGCTCCAGCAGCGCCCACCGGGCGCGCTCGAGAAAGTTGAGCATCGTCGCATGGTTCAGATGCCCGAGCATATCGCAGTCGGTCGGATAGATGTGGAACGTGACTTCGGGTAGCTGCGTCATTGGCCATCCAGAATTCGGGGATCAAACGTCAACCAGAACAGTATTCGATCGCCGGCCGCCGCACGCGCCAAGGCGTACGCGAACGCCTTGGCGCTGTACGTCGCGTCGAGCGTCAGCGCGCTGACGGTTCGTAATTGGGTCGTCGCGTCGCGACCGGCGCGCGTTTCACGACCATACGCTCCGCCATACGTTTCGTGCACGACGCGGACACGGTCCGCGCGCACCCGTGGCACGTGCTCATGCGATGCGCGCTCGATGAATCTTCGCGTCCGATTGGCCAGCGCGAGCACCGTGCCGCGCCGGGCCACGATGCGTGGCACCACGCGAGCGCCAACGACCGTGATGTCGCGCCCGGCGATGGCGAACGCGAGTGCGAGTCCCGCCGCGGTGCCGCCCGTGCCGAGCGGAACGACGATAGTTGCCGGCTGCGGCACCTGTCCCGCGTCGATCTGGTCGATCAGCTCCAATCCCGCGTTGACGTGCCCGAGGATGCCGATCGCGGAGCTGCCGCCGGCAGGAATCCATATTGCGCCGCGCAGTCGGTGCGTCCAGGCGTACCCATATGCGCCGAAGGGGGTTCGGTAGATGGGTGCGGCGTCCGCTCTGCGTGCGATCCGCGCGCTCACGATCTCGGCAGCCGCGTTCATCTCTTGCCGCCATCGGCCAATGAGCACGCGCGCCGCGAGCCGCTTGCCATACGTCACGACGGCCAGTGCGTGCGTGGAGCCTTCCGAGCCGACCGTGACGATGGTGTCATCGCGCTTCACGCCACCGAGCAGATACTCCAGGGCTCGCACCTTGTTGCCACCCAGAGGGTCGGCGCTCAGGTCGTCACGCTTGATCCACAGATTGGGTGACAATGCGCTGAGCGGTACGACCGGTGTCGGGTAGCGCCCGAGGACCACCCGCGGAATCTCCTTCAGCGCCGGAAACCGCCGCGCGAGCGGCATTATGTCTGCGCGCCCTGGCGCGGATCCTCCCCGGGTCCGAACTGTGGATCGCCGACCACTCCCTCGACGTACAACAGTCGCACGGCCACCATCGTCGCTGCGAGTAGCGGGACGGCGCACATCAGGCCCAGGAAGCCGAAGAGCAACGCCATGAGCGCCTGTGAGAGAATAGTCATCGCCGGCGGCACGTTGATTCCACCTTTCATCAGCAGTGGAATCAGCAGGTGATTCTCCATGAACTGCACGAGGATGTACGCAATCGTGACGAACAGCGCCTTCTCCGGCGAGTCGAGGAAGCCCATGGCGATTGCCGGCAGGGAACTGAGAATTGGCCCAACCGTGGGAATGAACTCGAACAATCCCGACAGCAGACCAAGTGCGAACGCCGCCTTCACGTTCAGCGCGAGGAGCACGACGGTGGTGACGACGCCAATGGTCGCCATGGCGATCAACTGGGTCACCAGCCAGCGCCGCAGCACCGCCGCGATCGCCGACAGCACCTCGCCGGTCCGCTGCCGGGCGCGATGTGGGAAGAGGTGCATGATGCCGCGGCGGTACATCTCGGGATCCACCGCAATGTAGATCGATAAGAAAGTGATGATGAGCATCCCTCCGATCACCTCGAGCGTCGAGGAGAGGAAGGGAAAGACGTACCGCGTCATGCCGCTCGCGCGCTCGCCCAGCCGGGTCCGCAGCGTCGAGCGCGCCGAATCCGCCGCCGGGTTCGGCACGGATGCCACCCCGGGCGCTGTCTTCGGCGGCGGCGTCGCCGTGGCGGAGTCCTGCATCGGAGCGATCCCGCTGAGGACGAACCCGAACACCCCGCCGCGTTGCGCGGTGACCCATATTTCGGCCCGGTCGATCGCATCCGGCAGCCGGCGTCGCAGCTCGATGCCCTGTTCGTGGAGCGTCGGCGCCATCCACGCGCCGAACCCCACGAGCAGTCCAAAGAACCCGATCACGATTGCCGCGGCGCCGAGGCCGCGCGGAATGCGCAGGCGCTCCAGCCGGTCCACACCCGACGACACAGCGAGTCCGAACAAGACGCCGAGGAATGCGGTGAGCACGAGCAGGTCGGCAAACCAGATCAACCGGACGAGCAGATACATAGCGATGACCAGCGCCGCCGTGCGGGCCACGTCCGTACTGCGCCAGGCCGGCGCGCGCCGCCTGCGTTCTCTCATACCATCCATGCGCTCGGCTCCGGGCAACGAAAATGCCGGTTAGATTGCAAGCGTGCCCAGCCCACACACGCCTATTTATCTCGACACCCCCGAGACGGTAGACACGTTTCTATCGTCGATCGCCGGGGCGTCGATCCTCGCGCTCGATACCGAAGGAGCGAGCTTCCATCGCTTCGTCGATCGAATCTACCTGCTCCAGCTCTCCACGCGCGACCGCACGGCGATCCTCGATCCGCTCCCCATCGGCAATCCGGCCGGGCTCCGGACGCTCATGGAGTCGCCGAATGTCGAGGTCGTGTTTCATGATGCGGACTACGATCTTCGCCTGCTGCATCAGGATTACGGCTGGCAGGTGCGCAATATCTTCGATACGCGCGTTGCCGCGCAGCTTCTTGGACTCAAGGCGTTTGGCCTCGCTGCGCTGCTCGAACGCTACTTCGGCGTGAAGCTGGACAAAAAGCATCAGCGCGCCGACTGGTCCATGCGACCGCTCACCGGGGGCATGCTCGACTATGCCGCCCAGGACACCATCCACCTGCTCGAGCTGCGCGATCGCCTGAAGGACGAGCTCGAGCGCACTGGTCGTTGGGAATGGGCGCGCGAGGAGTTCACGCTCCTCGAGGGCACGCGCTGGTCCGACGAGGATCCCGGCAACGCCTTCTTCAAGATCAAGGGCGCCCGCGATCTTACGCGTCGCGAGCTGGCCATTCTGCGCGAGCTCGTGCCGTGGCGCGATGCACTGGCCCGGCAGATGGATCGCGCCACGTTCAGGGTGCTCGGCAACGAACAGCTACTGGAGATCGCGCGGCAGCAGCCGGCCACCAAGGACGTCCTCGGCGCGATCAAGGGCATGCCGCGCGGCATTCTCGAGTTGCGCGGTCACGAGTTGCTCGACGCCGTGAAGCGCGGGCTCGCCGTGCCGGAGAACGATTTGCCGAAGTTCCCGCGCGCGCCGCGGTGGGATCGCGACCCCAGTTTCGACGTTCGATTCAACGCGCTGAAGACGGTGCGCGACGAGCACGCCGCTCGCCTCGACCTCGATCCAGGCGTCCTCGGCTCACGCGAACGGCTCGAGGCCGTCGTGCGGAAGAACCCGGCGACACGCGACGAAATGGAATCGGTCACGGAGCTTCGCCGTTGGCAGATGGCCGTCCTCGGTGAGGATTTCCTCAAGGCCCTTGCACGGCACCGGAAGCCTGTGGTGCCACAGGTGCCGCCCGCCTCGCCTGCGCCGATCGTCAGATCGGGTGACGATTCGCCGTACAAACAGGGGTAAAGCCACCCGAGGGTGACGGCGTAGGGTCCTACAACCCCATGTATGCCCTCACCCGCGGCTCGATCCTGTCGGGCGTCCAGAACGGCTGCCACACGAGATTGACATTCACGTCGCCGACACCCGCCACCGCTTTCACTGCGCGCTCCACGTCGCCCATGATCTGTGGACCGGCCGGGCAACCCGGCGACGTCAACGTCATATCGATCTGCACATCCACGCCGTCGACCACGACGTCGTAGACCAAGCCAAGGTCGACGATGTTCAGGTTGAGTTCCGGATCCTTCACCTTGCGTAGCGCCAGTCGTACCTGCTCAGCCGTCAGCGTCGTCGCGTCAACGGACCCCAAAGCGCCTACAGGTTCCACGGGCTCTGGAGTGGGGACTGCAGCGGCAGCCGACGTCGGCGTATTCGAGTTGGTCATATCTGCAAGATCGATCGGGCACCAAGGTTGAGCAAGCCGAACCTCATCGCGATGCCGTATCGTAGCAGGAAGGCGAACAAGGAAGGACCTCCTCCCGCGGCGCTGGCGAGCTGCCCGAGAGAAGATCCTTCGTTTCCGCCGTTCGGCAGGAGACAGCCGACTGCTAATACGGCTTCTTCATCTTCTCGGCAGCCTTCAACGAATCCTTCTTGCTCGTGTCGGTCTTCGCCTTCGCCTTTGCCTTCGCTTTCGCTTTTGCTTTCGCTTTTGCTGTGTCGGACGGCTTGCCCTTCATCGTGTCGGTGGTCACTTGCGTCGTCTTGACTACCGTGTCCGTCGTGGGAACCACCGCGCCGCCGGCGGTGTCCGTAGCCCTCATGGTGCTGGTGTCGGCCATCGTATTCTCGTTGTTCTTTTTGCACGCCCCGGCGCCGATCAGCGCAAGGACGGCCAGCGTCGCCATTCCCTTGTTCACGTTTTCACCCTCACGGTGAGATTGACGACGGGCAGAACTGGCAAGAGGCATACCGGGTGCGAGCGCGGTGGCCGTCTTCGGCATTGCTGCTCTACCTACGGATGAGCTGTAGTTCAGAGGAAGCTCATCACCTTGCCACGCGATTTGACCTCGTCCATATCGGTTGCGCAAGCCGGCGATCGGGCGAAACAAATCTTAGCGCGCAGTGCATCGTCGGATGGCGAACGTCGGCGCAAGGGTTGCGCGACGGGGCGATATGCCACCACGGCCTTGCCAAGCCGTTAGCGTGGCCGTGCACGGAGTCACGGGGGGGCGACACTTGAGGCTGACCGCAGGTCTGTTCTCGGCCTGTATGGCCATTGCTCTCGCGTCGTGCGTGCCACGGGCAGACATTCCGCCAGTACCGGCCCAACCGCCAAATGCCGCCGACTCGGCTGACGTTGTGCTCGCACGCGCACTCGCCCCCGTTCTGTACGTGCAGCGCGATGAGACCTTCCCGCTGCTGCGGGTCGCGGCAGTGCTGCACCCAACCCGGCCGATCATCGCTTACCACCTGCTCTGGAGCCATGATGTCAATCTGCAGTGGGTGCCGTGGGCCGAGCCGTCGGACGAGGAAGTGGTCTGGGTCGGCTACGACAGCCTGACGCACGCGCCGACCGGCCTGTGGACGTACTGGCACGGCACAATCCTGCATACCAATTGGCGCGACAAAGGCCAGCCAGCCGTCAATGTGCAATGGGGGAAACACTCCAATCTTCCGCACGGCATCATTGAGAGCGATTTGCCTCGGACAAAAACGCTCAACGTTCTCTACGCCATGGAATTCGTGCTCCTGCCTGACATCTGGTTGGGCAAGATCGCACATGGCGGGCCGTGGGGATTCTTTCACAGCTATGCACGGTACCGCGACTTCTCTCGCATCGAGCCTCTCACCCTACGGCTCGATGCCGTGGCGCGAGCCGATGACGCTCGGCCTGCATTGCACGCTGTCTTCGGCCGTCGCTACTCGAACAAACGCTGGTGGCCGCTCGAAGATCGATGAGGCGACGAATTCATCTCAGACCATGAACAAGACTGCAGCTCGACTCGCGCGCCGCTTTGGCGTAGTAGGCATTCTCATCGTTGCGGCGTGGCTGTTTCTCGGCACCCGTGCACCGGCGCGTGCGACGTCCCGCGGCGAGCCGTCGTCCCTCGCGGAAGACCCACATCAGTCCGATTTGTGGATGGACATGCAGAACGTGGATTTGCATGTCGACGCCCACAACGTGATGCGGGTTCGCTCGCTCCGCGGGCGGGTGATCCCGACCATACCTGGGACGATCGCCTGGCTGGATGAGCCGAAGTCGTTCCACATTCGCGCCACGAGCGGTCTCGTCGCGCTCGACGGAGACGCGATCACGGCACTCCTCAACGAAATCGCCTTCAACTACCCCGGTGCGCCGATCAAGAATCTTCGCGTGCGCATCGAGAACGGGTCCGTGGTGCAGAACGGCACGCTGCACAAAGGCGTGAACATACCGTTCGAGATGTGGTCCGTGCCGGTCCTTCAGCCCGACGGCCTCCTGCGCCTGCACCCTGACCGGCTGCGCATCTTCGGCGTGAATGGACTCGCGTTGATGCACGCGCTCGGGCTGCATCTGGACAGGATGATGGACCTGAGCAAGGCGCACGGCGCGTCGGTGAAGGGCGACGACATCTTCCTCGATCCGCTGCAGATCATTCCGCCGCCAACGGTCGAGGGGCATCTGGCCGCGGTGCGCGTCGAAAAGGACCTGCTCGTCCAGGAGTTCGCACGTACGCCCGACGATACGATCTTCGGAACCTATGTGCGTCCCGACAGCGGGTCGCACAACTTTGTCTACTTTCGCGGTGGCGAGCTGCGTTTCGGCAAGCTCACGATGACCGACACGGATCTACTCATCCACGATGCCGACGAACGCGATCCGTTCGATCTGTACTTCGCCGAGTACAACAAACAGCTCGTGGCAGGGCACACGAAGAACCTCCCCAACTACGGTCTTCGCACGTGGATGGTCGACTATGGGAAGTTGGGCCAATCCGGCACCGTAGCGACCGGAGACGAGCGCCTGCGATAGACAGCCACTATTGCTCGTTTCTTGCCGAGAAACACCTGGGAGGCCCAGGCCGGGTCCTCCCCCATACCCGGCCCACGCAGTATCGTATGGGTGACACTGACCCGCCTCCCTTTCGGAGTCCCTCCCTTGAGCCACCGCGATTTCACGGCGCGCGCCGCGCGCGCCGCCCTGCTGCTGAGCGTATCGCTCGCCCTTGCCGCCCACGCGCAGCGCGGCGCCACGCCCGCCCCACGTCCGCCGCAACCCGACCCGTTCCGCTTTCAGCTTCTTGGTCCCGCTGAAGGCGGCCGGATCTCGGCGATCAGTGGCGTGCCGGGTGACGCACGCGTGTGGTACATCGGCGCGGCGTCTGGCGGCGTATGGAAGTCGGCCGATAGCGGCTCAACCTGGCGTCCGGTCTCCGATTCAATGCCCGTGCAGGCCATCGGCGCGCTGGCGGTTGCGCCGTCGAAGCCGCAGATCGTATGGGCAGGTACCGGCGAGGCGTGGGCCATACGCGACGCCGATCTTCAGGGCGACGGCGTCTACATGTCGCCCGATTCTGGAATGACGTGGAAGCACATGGGCCTCGACTCCACGGGACGCATCGGCCGCATCATCGTGCATCCGACCAATCCGAACGTCGTCTACGTGTGTGCCCTTGGACGAGCGACTGGTCCGCAAGAGGAGCATGGCGTGTATCGCACCATGGATGGCGGCAAGACATGGAAGCGTGTCCTGTGGGTGGGCGGAAACTTTGGGTGCTCCGGGCTCGCCATCGATGTCAAGAATCCCCGCGTCCTGTTCGCCGGCATGTGGCACGTCATCATGCATACCTACGCGATGTACAGCGGTACGGACGATCCGAAAGCTGGCATCTACGTGACGCGCGATGCCGGCGAGACGTGGAAACAGGTACTGGACACCGGGCTACCCAAGCCACCCATCGGCAAGATCGACATCGCCGTTGCACCGACCGATTCGAAGCGCGTGTATGCGCTCATCCAGACCGCCGATCAGGGATCCGTCTGGCGTTCCAACGACGGCGGTGTGAAGTGGAAGGTCGTCAATCATCAGCGTGCACTCATCGGACGGGCCGGCTACTACATCAACATCAAAGTCTCGAGCGGCGACGCCAATGAGATTCTCATTGCGAACAGCAGCTTCTTTCAGTCGAAGGACGGCGGCAAGACATTCAATGACGTGCCATGGGGCGGCGACAACCATGACATCTGGATCGATCCCAAGAAGCCCGGCCACTTTGGTCTGACGAACGACCTCGGTGCGCGACTGACGAACGACCATGGCAAGACCTTCCTCTCTGTCGCGCTGCCGATCGCGCAGATGTATCACGTTGCCGTCGACAATCAGATTCCCTACTGGGTCTACGGGAACAGGCAGGACAACAGCACCATGCGTGGTCCGAGCACCGCACCGGAGGCGCCACAGGCGACGCGTGGTATCGCGGCGGGTACGGGCCGCGGTGGGCGTGGAGGCCCCGATACGACGGCCGCCGGCCGCGGCGGTCGAGGCAGGGGCGGAGCACCGGTCGCCAATCGCCCAACGATCATCGCTCAACAGGCATCGCCCGCTGCCCAACGTCCATCTCCCACCGCCGACACGGCCGCTCCACCACCGCCGAACACCAATCGCGTCGGCACCTCGACGTGGGATCATGGACTTGGCGGCTGCGAATCAGGGTTCACGCTTCCAGATCTCACCGACCCGAACATCATTTGGGCCTCATGCTACGGGAACGAGGTGACGCGTTACGATCACCGCGTGAAGCGCGCGCGATCGGTCAGTCCCGGCGCGCACACGCTGGACTCGCCTCCCAACGCGCTCGCGTATCGTTGTCACTGGACGCCGCCGCTGGCGATCGATCCGTTCGACCACAACACCGTGTACTACGGATGTCAGGTCGTATTCAAGACATCGAATGGCGGTCAGAGCTGGAAGGTCATCAGCCCCGACCTGTCGACGCAGGACACGTCACGCATCGTCTCGTCTGGCGGCATCGTCGCCGACAACCTTGGACAATTCTACGGCGAGGTTGTGTTCGCCATTGCGCCATCGGAAACGCAACGGGGGCTCATCTGGGCCGGCACCAATGATGGAAAGCTCTGGCTCACGAAGGACGGCGGCGACGCGTGGACCGACGTGACGAAAAGTCTCAACGCCGCCGGTCTGCCCACATGGGGAACCGTGCGCAAGATCGAACCCTCCCACTTCGATCCCGCCACGGCATACGTCGCGGTGGACTTCCACATGATGGACAACCGCAAGCCATACATCTTCAAGACCACCGACTTCGGACAGACGTGGAAGAACATCACCGGCGATCTGCCGTCGTCGCATCCGCTCGATTACGTCATGGCTGTGACGGAGAATCCAAACCGGCAGGGCATGCTGTTCGCCGGTACCGGTCATGGCTTCTACTACACGCTCGATGATGGCGCGCACTGGACGCAGTTCAACGAAGGGTTACCGCACACCGCTGTGTCGTGGATCGTCGTGCCCAAGTTGTGGCACGATGTGGTCGTATCGACGTACGGCCGCGGCGTGTACGTGTTGAGAGACATTGCGCCGTTGGAACTCGGCGATGGGCGATTGGCGATGGGCGACAGCGCCGTGCTGTATCCGCCGCATCCCGGGTACCGGCAAGCACGCAGTGGTCGCGCGGAAGTGACGTTCAAGTTGCCGGCGGCGACTCCGCGACCGGTGCGGCTGCAGATTCTCGACAGCGCCGGCGTGGTGGTACGCACGCTCATGTCGGCAACGCGTGCCGGGTACAATCGCGTAACCTGGGACCTGCGCTACGATCCGCCGCGAGTCGTCACGCTGCGCACACCGGCGCCGGACAATCCGCTTATCTTCGATGAGCCACGCTTTCGAAATCGCACGACTCGTCCGATCACCCACTGGGGCATTCAAGGCGCACAGACCTCCGGTCCCATCGCGCTGCCGGGGAAGTACACGGTGAGTCTGTCGGTGAATGGAAAGACGTTCACGCAGCCGCTCATCGTCCTGAAAGACCCGGAGATCAAGACGATCGATGCCGATCTCGTGGCGTCCGCCGCGGTGCAGCGCCGTGTGCACGACGACATGAACGCCGCCGTCGACATGATCAACCGGCTCGAGGTCATGCGAAAACAGGTTCTCGACCAACAGAAGGTGAATGCCCAGACGCCCGACGCGCTACATGCGCTGACGGCGCTCGACGGCAAGCTGACCGAAGTCGAACTGCGACTGCTTTCACGCTCCGACATGAACAGCGACGACAAGTACTACGTCGAGCCATTCAAGGTGTACATGGCGCTGATCTGGTTGAATGGCACGGTGAATAGCGGCGCCGGCGACGTCGCTGGCGGTGCCGACTATCCGCCCACCGACGGAGCGCTCGCCTGGCTCGCCGATATCGAAAAGGAATTGAGCGCCGCCAAGGTGGCATACAAGACCGTCGTCGAGACGGATCTGGCGGCGTTCAATGTGTCGATGCAAGGGAAGATGCAGGCGATCACGGAGGTGGTGAAGCCGATCGTGCCGTAGCGGGACAATCGTCGATCTTCGAGGAACGTACCATCGATCGCAAGAATGCGGGTTCGGTGAATGGCGTGCCAGCGCCGGCGGTGGGGGCCAGTCTGCCGGCGTGGACACGCCTCGCGATAGCCGCCGGCTGTATCTGTGCCTACATGGTGCTGGATGTGGCGCTGCGTCCCGCCAGCGAACCGGGATCGCACATCATGGCCTGGTATCCGAGCGCCGGAGTTGGACTGGCGATGCTTCTCATTCTCGGACCGTGGTCCGCGCCGCTCCTATTCGCCGCACGGTTTACGCTCGTGTACTGGGTGCCGCCGGGACGCCAGCCCCCCCTGTGGGGGACGCTGCTGCAATCGGCCGTCCACGTCGCCATCTATACTGCGGCGGCCTCCACGCTCTGGCGCGCGGTGCCTCTCGCGCCGCAAGCGTGGCGACCACGCAATGTTGCACGGTTGATCGTCACGATCGCGGCCGCGGCGATCGCGGCCGCTGTCTGGAGCGCCGTCCCGCTATTGGGTGCTTCGGCCCCTCCACCAGGGACATTGTGGCTTCAGGCTGCGATGTTCGCCGCCGGCGACGCGATTGGCGGCTTCATCGTTGTCCCGCTCCTCCTCTTCGTCATCCTGCCATCGCACAGGAAATGGCGTGCGGCGCCGATCGAGGAGTCGGCGGACGACGTATACGTGGGCTCGCCCGACGAAACACCGCGGCGCCCCACACTATCGCGTGCCGCGATGCGATGGGAACGTGTGGCGCAGGTGCTGGCCGGCGTCGCAGGCATCTCGCTGATCTGGCTCTGGAGAAATCAGGGAACTCTGCTTCCCGGGTATGGATGGCTGCTGTGTTTCCTCCCGGTGTTCTGGGTCGCGCAGCGCGAAGGCGTGCGCGGGGCCGCCATCGCGGTCGCCGCCTACGGCACTGCGTGGATCGTGCTATCGCTGCTCCTCGGCGTGACCGATGCCGATGTGCACGCATCGCAACCTCTCCTCATTTCACTCAGCATTGCCGGCTTGCTCCTCGGCGCCGCTCGGACGTCGTCCGATGAGGGCGCCGCCCGCTACTGGAACCTGATCGCCGCGACGGCGGAGGGCGTCTGGCGTGTCGATAGGGACGGTCGCACGCTCTACGTGAACTCCAGGATGGCGGAGATTCTCGGTCGCGAAGTGGACGACATCATTGGCCACCAAGCGAGTGAGTTCATCGCGCCCGAGAGCGTCGACGCATGGCGCGCGGAATGGCAGGCGCGCATCAAGGGCCGCGGCGGAGCGTACGAAACACGCGGGTTCCGGCCCGATGGCACGCGCGCCGATTTGGTTGTCACCGCCAACGCTCTTCGCAGCGCCTTGAGCGGAGAGATCGTTGGGTCGGTGGCCATCGTGACCGACGTGACGGCGTTGCGCCAAGTCGAGGCGAGCGAGCGCCGCGCCGCGAACTTGCTTCAGGCGGCCTTCCACGCCGCGCACGACGCGCTGAGCCTGTTCCGCGCCGGCGATGAATTGATCGTCGACGTGAACGAGGTGTGGTGCGAGCTCACCGGCTTCACACGCGAGAAGGTCGTGGGACGGTCGCAGAAGGAGCTCGGCATATGGGCAGATCCGGCCGACTCGGCGCGTCTAGCTGCGGCGATCCGCGAGCACGGCTTGGTCGACAGCTTCGAGATCGCCCTCAATCACCATGTGCCGGGCGGTCCGGCGGAGCGACGATATGCGTTGCTGTCCGCGCATCCGGTGAGGGTCGAAGGCACGACGTACATACTCGTCGCCGGCCGCGATATCACGATGGAAAAGCGCGCCGGCGCGGCACAGTCACAGGCGCAGCGGCTCGAGGCCCTGG
The DNA here is from genome assembly GCA_963817955.1 of uncultured Gemmatimonadaceae bacterium. Lineage (GTDB taxonomy): Bacteria > Gemmatimonadota > Gemmatimonadetes > Gemmatimonadales > Gemmatimonadaceae > JAQBQB01. The sequence continues at coordinate 262,988 of CAWFQK010000001.1, read as the reverse complement.
GACGTCTGGCCGGCGGCATCGCCCACGACTTCAATAATCTGTTGACTGTCGTGGCGGCGTATGCGCAGATGGCTCGTGCGAACATTGCACCCGACAACGCGAACGTGGTCGCCGACATGACGGAGATCGAGCGCGCATGCCAGCGTGGCGCCGAGCTGTCGAAGCGACTGCTCGCGTTCAGCCGGCAGCAGCCGGTGGAGCCCCGCCCGGTTGACCTGAATGAACTGCTCGAGGCCGCGCGACCAATGTTGCAGACGATCGGGGGATCGCCAATCGCCCTGGTGATCGAGCGGACTGACCATCTCCCACCGATCATGGCGGATCCTGGCCAGGTCGATCAGGTCCTGCTCAATCTCGCGGTCAATGCGCGTGATGCGATGCCAAACGGCGGCGAGCTCCACGTGCGAACGCGCGCGGTACACGCACATCCCGGCCAAGTCCGAACGATCATTGGTCCGGATGCCCTGCCTGGTGAGTACGTCGAGCTCGCCGTGACCGATACCGGAGTCGGTATGGACGAAGCAACGCGGCTGCGCGCGTTCGAGCCGTTCTTCAGCACCAAGGCCGTGAGCGAAGGCACCGGACTTGGGCTCTCCGTAGTATCCGGAATCGTGCAGCAAGCGCGCGGCGTGGTGCGCGTGACCAGCGTTCCCGGTGGCGGATCGACGTTCACGGTCTTCTGGCCCGCTGCCGTGCTTGCGCCCGTTCCCTCGTCGGAAATTGCGGGTAGTGCTCGGCCGTCACTGGCGGCTGAAGGGGCGCAGGTACTCGTAGTGGAAGACGATCACACAGTGCGTGAGATCATCCGGCGGATGCTAGAGGACGCCGGCTATCGCGTGGTGACGTCCGAGAACGGCCTCGACGCCATGGGGCTCATCCACGACCTCACAGATGCCGGAGATCTTCCCGATGTCGTCCTGTCGGACATCGTCATGCCGGGTGGCGTTGGTGGCTACGAGTTTGCGCGTTGGCTGGCGCCGAGGTACCCGACGATCCCCATTATTCTCATGTCCGGGGTCGAGCACGACGAAGCGACGGTTCCCCCAACGAACGTCGCTGGAGAGCCGATCGCCAAACCGTTCGACGTTGCGGTGCTCCGACGCGCGGTGGCATCGGCCATCGAGAGAACTGCGGCCAACCATCGTTGACCGGAGTCCAGGCCACTATCCAGCTTGCTCCGCGAAGATCCGCACCAGGTGCACGAGCGTCTCCGTCGTCTTCTCCAATCCCCGTCGTGAATTGAACTCCAGCTTGCTATGGAATTCGTGGCCGCCTGTGAAGATGTTGGGGCACGGCAGGCCGCGGAACGTCAGCTTGGAGCCGTCGGTGCCCCCGCGAATCGGTTCCACGTACGGTTCGAGTCCCGCCCGGCGCGCCGCGTCCATCACGTTCCGCGTCAGCTCGGGATAGTCGGTGAGCACTTCCTTCATGTTGCGATAGTTCTCCTGCACATCCACGCCGACGGTCACGCCGGCGCATGCCCGCTCCGTCTCCGCCGCCAGATCGCGGAGTCGTCGCTCCTTGGCATCGAGCCCCTCGCGGTCAAAATCGCGCAACAGCACTTTCACGCTTGACTCCTCCACGTCGGCCACGCCGGAGTATGGGTGCACGAATCCGACGCGCCCCTCCGTCGTTTCGGGCACCATGTCCCTCGGCACGTGCGACAGGAAGTGCGCGAGCGCGTAGATGGAGTTCACCATCACGCCTTTGGCCGTACCGGGATGTGTGCTCTTGCCGTGGAAGCTCACCGTCGCCATGCGGGCGCTCCACGTCTCCTCGTTGATCTCGCCCAGGGCGCCGCCATCCACGGTATAGGCGAAGCGCGCGCCGAAGCTCTCGACATCGAACGCTTCGATCCCGGTGCCGATCTCTTCGTCAGCCGTGAAACCGATGGCGATCCCGCCGTGGGGGATGTCCGGGTTCTGCGCCAACAGGTCGATCATCGTCATGATCGCCGCAATGCCCGATTTGTCGTCCGATCCCAGGAGGGTGGTGCCGTCCGCCGTGATGATGTCATCGCCAATCATGTCCCTGAGTACCGGGTGCTGCGCGACGGTGATGACCTGTGTCGAATCATTCGGCAGCGTAATGTCGCCGCCCTGGTAGTTGTGATGAATCACCGGATTCACGCCGGCACCAGTCACGGCCGGTGACGTGTCTACGTGCGCCAGGAATCCGATCGCTGGCACTCCGCCATGAGCGATGTTTGCCGGTATGGCTGCGTAGACCATGCAATGCTCGCTCACACGGACGTTGCTGGCGCCAAGCTGCTGGAGCTCGCCCGCGAGCAGCCGGGCGAGATCCCATTGCTTCGCAGTGCTTGGGGTGGCGAACTGGTCCTCCTGTGACTGCGTGTCGATGCGCACGTAGCGGAGGAAACGATCAATGACGCTTTCTTTGGGCGGTTTGCACGCCATCATCATGTCTGGCTACTCAGTCGTCGTGTGTTCCGCCGAGTTGCCGCGTGGTGAGTCGCACCCTGGCAGCATAGTCGCCGAGAAGCTCATCCAACTCTCGTCGCGGCAAAACGAATTGCGCGTTGTCCGGCTCGAGCGCCGGTGGCGTGTCAATCATGAGGTCGCCGCCCTTTGCCGCGACCATCCGCTCGAATGCTTCCACAGCCTCGAGCACATTGACGATCTCGTCGATCTCGTCAACCTCGGTGATCGTGATGCCACGATCCCGGAGGCGCATTGAGGCTTCGGCGCGCGCGCGGCGCTGTTCATCTCCACGATGCCGGTTCAAGTCACGCTCGAGGCGTTCGTCGCCGGTCGTGATGGGGTGGTTTCTGTCTTCGGACATTTCGGGGCTCCGAGTGAAAGTGGATGATGGTGCTGCGCGTGCTGGATCGCCAGAGTGATGCCGCCGGTTGGCGGCGGCCATCCAAATGTTTGGACGTAGCAAATAGCACGATCTCAGGCATTTCGCGGCGCATTGGCGCCGCGCTGTCGGACTGAGCTGGTCCCTAAACGCATATCAAACAACGTCTTGAGAATCTTCACCGCGTTGGGCTCACGGATTGCCCTAATTGCGAACCGTCAGCTCCCTCCAGCCATCTTTCCCAAAGGAAAATTCCATGCTCAAGCTGCGCAAAGGCTTCACGCTGATCGAGCTCTTGATCGTTGTGGTGATCATCGGCATTCTCGCCGCGATCGCCATCCCGAGGTTTGCCAACACGAAGGGCAAGGCGTACGTCACGGCTATGAAATCGGATCTCCACAGCCTCACGACGGCCGAAGAGGCGTTCTTCTCCGACAGCTCGGCCTACACCACGGACACACTCAAACTCAAGTTCCAAAGGTCCACGGGTGTCAACGCTCCGACGATTGTCGTCGGGCCCGGGTATTGGACGGCGACCGTGACGCACTCGCAGCTCGTTGGCACGACCTGCGGCATCGGCATGAACACGACGAACCCGGTCGTGGCGACAGCACCAGACGGCGCACCCATCTGTCAGTAGGGTTGTCGCTGGTTGCTGGTTTGAAGAAAGGAAGAATCGGAGAACTCGGGGGCGGCAATGCCGCTCCCGAGTTCTTTTCGTAGAACCGCGTAGGCTCGGAAGAACGCCTCTTCGGCCGTTACGAGGTTGCGGAGGTCCGATTTCATAGCCGTGACATACGCCCTGACCTTCGTAGCAGAGAACTTCGGAATGGCATTGAGGCCAGAACGGAGGCAGCAAAGCGTTACGTGGCCGTCTCAGTATGTTGGAACCGCATTCTGTGCAACGGCGGCGAACGCCGCCCCGACAATTTCCTGCGCCTCCGCCTGGATTTGCCGCAGATGCTCGACGCCCTTGAAGCTCTCGGCGTACAATTTGTATACCTGCTCCGTGCCCGACGGTCGCGCAGCGAACCAGCCGTTCTTCGTTACCACTTTCAAACCGCCGATCGAATTATCGCTCTCGGGCGCCTTCGTCAACATCTGTTGAATCGGTTCGCCGGCAAGCTCCGTCGCGCCTACCCGTTCCGGCGACAGGCGTGACAACACCGCCTTCTGTGCCACAGTCGCGGGTGCGTCGATGCGCTCGTAGAGTGGATCCCCGAGCTCGCGCGTGAGGTCGCAATACAACTCGCCCGGGTTGCGTCCCATGACGGCGGTCATCTCGGCGGAGAGAAGCCCGAGAATGATCCCATCCTTGTCCGTCGACCACACGGTTCCGTCGCGGCGGAGGAACGATGCGCCGGCACTCTCCTCGCCGCCAAAACCAAGCGAGCCATGCACCAGGCCGTCCACGAACCACTTGAAGCCCACCGGCACTTCCACGAGTCGACGACCGAGCTTATCGGCGACGCGATCGATCATGCTGCTGCTCACCACCGTCTTGCCGACACCAGCATTTGCCGGCCAGCCAGGCCGATGCGCGAATAGATACGCGATGGCCACCGATAGATAGTGATTTGGATTGAGCAGTCCCACGCCGCGCGCGACAATGCCATGCCGATCGTGATCGGGATCGCAGGCCCATGCGACGTCGAACTGGTCTTTCATGCCGATGAGACGTCGCATGGCATACGGCGACGAACAGTCCATGCGGATTTTGCCGTCCCAATCCAGCGTCATGAAGCGAAACGTCGGATCGACGACCTCGCTCACCACACTCAACGGAATCTTGTATCGATCGGCGATCGCTCCCCAGTAGTGCACTCCGGAGCCGCCGAGCGGGTCCACACCGAGTGTTAACGTGGCGCCGCGAATGGCGTCGAAGTCGATGACCGAGGCGAGATCGCCGACGTACGTACCCATGTAGTTGTACGCGTGTGTCGTTGCGGCCTGCTTCGCCCGGTCGAACGGAATGCGGAGCACGCCTCTCAGTCCATCCATGAGCAGCGCATTCGCGCGGTCCTGAATCCACGTCGTGATCTGCGTGTCGGCCGGTCCACCATTCGACGGGTTGTACTTGAACCCGCCGTCCTCGGGCGGATTGTGCGATGGGGTGACCACGATTCCGTCGGCCAGCCCATTCGCGCGGCCGCGATTGTATGTGAGGATGGCATGCGAGACGACCGGCGTCGGCGTATAATCGCCGCGATCGTCGATCATCACGTCCACCTCGTTCGCCGCGAGCACCTCCAGCGCCGAAGCAAATGCTGGTTCCGACAGCGCATGCGTATCGATGCCCAGAAAGAGCGGGCCGTCGATGCCTTGACCGCGCCTGTGCTCGCAAATCGCCTGAGTGATGGCGAGAATGTGCTGCTCGTTGAACGAACAGTCGTTCGCCGTTCCGCGATGCCCCGACGTTCCGAACGACACGCGCTGCGCTGGAATATCGGGGTCGGGCTGTCGGCTGTAATATGCGGTGATCAAACGCGGCACGTTCACCAGCATGTCATTGCTGGCTGGCTGGCCGGCGTTGGGGCTGATAGTCATGATTGCTCAATCAAAGAGATTGTCTCGGCGAGCAGCGACGTGAAAATTGCCTTTGTCTCGCTCAGCGTCTGCAGGAAATCGGCCTGATTGCGAATTCAGGCTCTCAATGATCCGCCGCTAACCTGTCGCGCCAGTGACAGGCAGCCTGCTCTTCCTATCGCCGCTTCAACGCCTCGAAGGGCGCGTATCCGCGCAACGGCTCGATGTACGCGGCGTTGGAATGAAGGAAGAACGCCGGAGAGGCGCCGTGTTTGACGGCGCTCCGCAATAATTCTGTAGCTCGTTCGCGTTCTCCGAGCGCCGCGGCAATGAATCCCTGCCACAACTGCGTCTGGCCGATCGCCGCTCGCGACTGGAGCGACGCAATGCGTCGCTCCATCGCCCGCGCCGTGGCAGTATCGCCGAGGTGCGCTGCCGCCACGCCGTACCGGCCGTCGTTCGTGACGTCTGTGGTGTCCAACGCTAGCCGCACTGCGGTGATCGCGAGCGACGGTCGCCAATTGCCTAGGTACATGGCGATGCTCGCGGCCGAGTCGGCCCGCGCGCGTGTGTTGGCTGGAAGCCGTTGAAGTCCCCGCTCGAATGCGCGCGTTGCCGCGTCGCGATAGCCGTGCGCGAAGAGCTCGCGGCCTGCGCTCAACTCCCGGAACGACGGTTCGAGAGCATTTGGTAGACTCTCGCAGGCCACAAGCGTCGAGTCGAGTTCGGCGAACTTTCCGAGCGCAGCGAGCGGCGGGATCTGGAGCGCGCAAACATTTGCGTCCCGCAGATTCTGCCCGGCTGCCGTTCGCGCCGCATGGAGTTCGCCCACATAATCGCCAGCGACGTGATGCGCGATCAGCTCGCCGCGCCAGAAATCATTCCAGTTCACGATCCACCCGCTGCGACCGAGCACGTCGTATTCGCGCATGGCGTCTGCGTACCGCATGGTGCCCATGGCATCGTTGATCAGGCGCAGGTGGGCGTTGCGCGATGACGGCGCCAACTCCACCATCCGTTGCGCCGCGAGATACGCCGATTCCCAATCGCCGCGGTGAACGGCGAACGCTTCGTCCAGCGCCGCGTTGTCGTATGGCGTTTGCCGTTCGTTCTGTGCCTTCGCCGCATGCAGCAGCGAATCGGAGCGTGCAAAACTCGCGTCGCTCCCGTCGTCCGCGACCGCCTTCAGCTTTGCTTCGGCAAAGGTCGTATCGAGGTGTGCCGCATTGATGAAGTGACGCGTGGATCCAGTGTCGCCACGCGCATCAGCATCGAGGCCGGCCGCGAATTCCTGGTACGCGTCGTACCTCGGCAGCTTGCTGCCACTCGTCCAGGCTCGGAAGCGGTCGTCGCCGAACGCTGCAAAAACACCCACTACTTGTTGGCTGAGCCGTTCGATCGCACGCGACGGATCGCTCGGCGAGAACTTCACCGGCGGTACCTGTTCCACCACAGAGCCGTCGCTCACTCGAATGATCTGCGCGTTGAAACGCAGACTATCGCGGTCCCGCGACACCGTCCCTGTGACGAGCATGCCCGCCTTGCTCGCACTCGCCAACTCAATCGCCGTGGCCGTGCCTCGGTTGGCCCGTTGCTCCAACGCCACCTGAAAATCGATGACATCCACCAACTGTGCTCGCGCCAAGCCATCGCTGATCCAGCTTCCTGCCGCCGTGGCCACCAGGGTGAACGCGCTGTCGTTGGTTTCGTTCTCGAACGGCGCCACGATAACGATGGTTCTGGTTTCGTGGCGCGCGGACCAGAGAACGCCTGCCACCGCCGCAATCGTACACGCCGCAAGCAACGGCCAACGCCAACGGACAATGAAGGGTTTGCGGATGCGCGGTGGACGTTCCGCGCCGTCGAACGTGTTGATTTGCGCCACGCCAGCTTTGGCTAAGGAAGGGGACAGACTGCTGGTAACCGTAGGAGTGGGACTGGCCACTGGCAAGGATTCATCCCGTCTCGAGGAGAATGTGGTCCGCGGGCAGGAGCCGAGCTGCTCGGTATCACCCGTGCCGAAACTTGGCCGCGAGAATCGAGATCGTCAGCAGCAAGACACAGCAGTTGGTCCAGACGATCGGCGCCTGGTCGAGCAGCACGCCATAAGTCGTCCACCCCGCGGATTGCAGCACGAGCATGATGAACGTGCCGCTCGATAGATCCTGCGTGCGGCCCGTGCGCCATGCATGCACGGCTTGCGGCACGAATGACAACACGGTGATCAGGCCGGAGATTGACCCGACGATCGAAGCGAGAGCGGTGTTGGGCATCAGAGTAGGATAGTCGCAGGGAGCGAACCTCGTGGCGCGCGGAGCTCGTCGGGCGCGGAGCTCGTCGGGCGCGAACCTCGTCGCGCGCGGAGCTCGTCGCGCGCGGCGACTAGCTTTCCATGCATGCGGATCATCTCACTCTGTCCCAGTCTCACCGAGCTCGTGTTCGACCTGGGGGCCGGGCAGGAACTGGTGGGGCGCACCAAGTTCTGCCTGCATCCTCATGGTGCCGTGGACGCCGTCGAGAAGGTTGGTGGCACCAAGAACCCGAAGATCGCGCGCATCATTGAGCTGGCGCCTGATCTCGTGCTCCTCAACGAGGAGGAGAATCGCCGAGAGGACGCGGATGCGCTTACCGCCGCTGGAGTGCGCTGTCACGTGAGCTTTCCGCGTACGCCTGAAGACACAGCCTCCATGGTACGATCCATTGGCGAAGCGATCGTCCGTGGGACGGCGGCCGAGCGGATCGCCTCTGACATCGAGGCGCGGCTCGCCCGCGTGCGTGCCAGCGTACGTCGACAGGTGGTGCGGTGGGCCTACCTGATCTGGCGCGAACCGTGGATGACGGTGAACGGCGACACCTTCATTCATGCGATGCTCTCGCTCGCCGGCGGCGTGAACGTCTTTGCCGATCGACCCGTTCGATATCCAGCTATCAAACCTGCGGATTTGGCGGCGGCAAATCCTGATGTCGTGTTCCTGTCTAGCGAGCCCTTCCCCTTCAGGGAACACCACGCGGGGGAACTATCGGCGTTGGCCAGTCTTCCGCGGGATCGATTCGTACAAGTGGACGGTGAATTGCTGTCGTGGCACGGCTCGCGGACCGCGGCAGGCATCGATTACGCCGAACGTGTCCTGAACGACGCACGGACGCGAACGAACGGATTGGCACGCTGATTTGATACTCTCATCTTTGGCGACTACCTTGGCTGTTGGCAGATCTGGGATCCCATTTTTTGGAGACTTCGATGAGCGATCAAGACCTACACGCAGAACTGGAGCGCCTTCGGAAAGAGAACGAGGCACTGAAGAAAGGAGCTGCGAAGGGCATCTCGATGAAGGTGAGTGAGAAGGGCGGGGTCTCGGTCTATGGGTTGGGACGGTTTCCAATCACCTTCTATAAGGAGCAGTGGACAAAGCTCCTCGACATGGCCGACGAGATCCGCGCGTTCATCGTCGACCACGAGTCGGAGTTGAAGACCAAGGGTTAGCCGTCGGGTCTTTGCGATCAGTGTGCCTCAGCCGGCGCTGCGTTTCTGCGATGTTTCCGCAGCAACAGCACCGCCGGCGCCACGAAGAGGAACGACAGCAGGATCAGCATCCATGCGTCGTTGTACGCCAACATTGACGCCTGACGCATCAGCGTACCGTCGATCACCTTCATCGCCTCCTGCTTCGCGGTGATCGCGGGCGCTCCGTGGGCAATGAGCGCCTGCACCGTTGCCTGGTACCGCTGCTCGAACGCCGGATTGCCGGCGTACACGTTGCTGACCAGGTCTGCCCGGTGGTACTGGATGTGACGGGTCACATACGTCGTGAGCACCGCGATACCGAAGGAGCCGCCGAGCTGTCGCGACAGGTTGATGAGTCCGGAGGCCTGCTGCGCCTCGCTCGGCTCCAGGCTGCCGAAGGCGGCGTTGTTGATCGGCGTGAAGAGGAGTCCGAGTGCCGCGCCGCGAATGATCAGGGCGAATCGAGCATCAGGCTCCCCTGCTGCCGACGTCAGGTGTCCCAGCTTCCACATGGACAGCAGGAACAGGAAGATTCCGCAGAGAATCAGCAGCCGCGAGTCCACCAGCGGTCGCTTTCCGTTGAGCAGTCGTCCGCAGACGAGCGCGAGCGCCCCAGATGCGATGCCGCCTGGGAACATGGCGAGACCGGTCATCAGTGGCGTGAAGCCGAGGATGCCCTGCGTGAAGAGCGGGAAAAGGAAGGTCCCGCCGAAGAGCCCGAAGCCGAGTACGACGAACAGGAAGATCGACGCGGCGAGATCGCGATTGCGCAGCACTCGGAACTCGATCACCGGATGCTCGTTGCGCGGCGACAGCTCCCACCAGACCATCGTCAGCAGCGACACCACGGCGAGAATGGAGAGCCCCGTGATCGTCCGGTCGGCGAACCAATCGTTCTTGTTTCCTTCCTCCAGCACGTACTGCAACGGGCCAACCCCCGCGATCAGCAAGCCGATGCCGAACCAATCCACTGGCCCAGAGCGCCGCTGTTGGCCCGGATGATCGTGCAGGAACGTGGTCACCAGGAACGCCGACAGTAAACCGATGGGAACGTTGATGAAGAAGCACCAGTTCCACTGGTAATTATCCGTGATCCAACCGCCGAGCGTCGGCCCCATTGTGGGCGCGACGATGACGCCGAGCATGAAGATGGCCTGCACCATCCCCTGCTCTTCTCGCGGAAAGATCTGCCGGAGCGTGGCTTGGGCGGTCGAGAGCAGCGCCGCGCCGCCGGCGCCCTGTACGAGACGCCACACGACGAGCTCGCCGAGGCTGTGCGACGTGCCGCACATGAACGAGGCGAAGATGAAGAGCAGAATGGAGAACGTGAGATAGCGCTTCCGCCCAAAAGTGGCGGCGAAGAACGCGGTCATGGGGAGCACGACGACATTCGAGATGATGTACGACGTACTGACCCAGGCAATCTCTTCGTGTGTCGCGCCGAGGTTCCCGGCCATATCCGGCAGCGCCACATTGATGATGGTCGTGTCGAGAATCTCCATCATCGCCGCGGTAATCAGCCCGAGCAGGATGAACCAGCGGAACTTCTCGATGTCGGTCTCCTGGGCGAGCGGCTGCGCCCTGGTCGCGCCGCGCGATGGTGGTGTGGCGCTGGTCATGACAACCGAACGATGGGGACGAGTAGGCGTAGCGCATTCATGATCTCAATCTGCTCGGCGCGCGAAGCGGCGCGCAACGTGGTGGGGAATAGAGCTGACGAGGCGAAGCGGCGTAACGGCGCGAACTGCTGACGGCGCTGACGCCCTAACGGCGCTGACTCCCTGACGGCGCCAACTCCCTGAGGTCGCTGACTCCCTAACGGCGCCAACTCCCTGACGGCGGCTTACGGCGGGCTTACGGCGGCTTACGGCGGGCGTTTGGCGCGGATCTCGTAGCTGGTGAGATGGTTCAGCTGGTCGACTTCACTCCCCGGCTGCTGCACGTCGAGCCGCTCTGAAATTCCGCGCAATCCATCGGGCGAGTATCTCCGAAGGTTTGGTCCGCAGGCTCGGCGTAGACCGCGCGCGGTTCCTCCGAACCGTTCGTGCTAGGGAGTCATCCGCCGTAAGCCCGCCGTAAGCCCGCCGTCAGGGAGTTGGCGCCGTTAGGGAGTCAGCGACCTCAGGGAGTTGGCGCCGTCAGGGAGTCAGCGCCGTTAGGGCGTCAGCGCCGTCAGCAGTTCGCGCCGTTACGGAGTCAGCGCCGTCAGCCGTTTGCGCCGTTACGCCTCCTATTCAGCCCTCAACACCCCAATCGGATCCACCTTCATCACTCTTCTCATCGGCACTGCCGTCGCGGCCACGGCGATCACAACCATCCCTCCTGCCGCGACGGCGAACGCCGTCACGTCGCCAGCACCCACGGAGAACAGCAGCGACGCCACGATTCGCCCGAGCACCACTGCTCCCCCAAGCCCCACGACAAGGCCTCGAACCACCAAGCTTCCCGCCTGCGATGCGACCGCTCGGAATACGTCAGACGGTTGCGCTCCCAATGCAACGCGAACGCCGATCTCCTTCGACCGTTCTGCCACGGCATATGAAATGACGCCGTAGAGTCCGATGGCCGCGAGGAGCATCGCAACCGCGGCGAGAAGTGCCAGGAGTTGCGCGGCGGTTTGCTGTCCGCGCAGCGGTGCGCTGATGTACTCGGTGAGCGGCATGGCGTTGAATGTCGGCACAGTTGGATCGGCTTCCTTCACGGCTTGCATGATCGTTCTCACCGCTTGATCCACCGGCGCCGCAGTGCATGCCAGGAACGTGTAACCGTATTCCGGACGATACACCTGCCGTACGGCGACATAGAAGTAGGGTGTGGGCGACTCGCTGAGACGATACACCTTCACGTCTTTCGCCACCCCGACGATCGTGAACCACTTGCCCCATCCCTTCACCTTCACGCCGAGCACCGAACGGCCACGTAGGAAATGCTGCACGAACGCAGCGTTGACGATCATCACCGGCGTGTGGGCGGAATCATCGTCCATCCGAAAGTCGCGACCGGCCAACAATGGTATCTGCATGGACGCGAAGTAGTCCGGGCCAATCGCCGCGCGGAACAGCTTCATGTCTTCGTTGGGCTGGGGCGCGTAGCCCTCCACGTTCAGATCCTCCCACGATCCCTGACCCATGCTGAGCGGTACGTAATCAGTGTAGCTCGTGGCCGAGACACCAGGCTCGCGTCGAATGCGGTCGGACACGCGACGAAGGAAGGCATCAGCGTGCGCCGAATCGTAACCGGCGAGCGTCAGGCTCACCGCGGCCATTGCGACATGTTCGGCGATGAAGCCAGGGGCCACGGCGTGCGTGCGGCGGTAGCTGTCGTAGAACAGTCCCGCTCCCACCAGCGACATCATTGCCAGCGCCATCTCGCCAATCACAAGCAAGTTGCGCAGACGCGTGATGTGAACGCCGCCAATGGCTCCGCGTCCGCCCTCATTCAAGGCATCGCCAACCCGCTCGCGCGAGCCGTGCAGCGCCGGCGCGATGCCGGCGAGGAGCGTCACACCGCACGCGAGCGCCGCTGTGAACGCCAACACGCCAGCGCCGACCTTCGGGTCGCGCAATGACGCTGCCGCATACGACGGCAGGAGCACATGGAGGGAGTGCGTGAGCCACAGCGTGCAGAGCAGACCGAGCGCCGAGCCAGCTGCGGCAAGGATCGATGCCTCGGTCAACAGTTGTCGAACGAGGCGCCGGCGCGGCGCACCGAGCGCGACCCGCAGACCGAACTCACGCTGCCGGCCCGTCGCTCGCGCCAACAACAGATTGGCCATGTTCGCGCAAACGATCAACAGCACGAGACCGCACGCGCCCATGAGCACCACGAGCGGCGCACGGAGCGTGTTCTGTACGCCCCAATGCGATTGCCAGAGCGGCAGCAGCATGGCACTCATTCCCAGACTTCTCCCGCCGTTCACCTTGCCCATGTAGGTTGCGAACCGCGCCACCTCCTCGCGCGCTGCGGCCAGCGTGACACTTGGAGCGATGCGTGCCAGCACGCGAAACGTCCGCCATGCGCGGTCGCCCAGCATGGAGCTGCCGGTTGGGAGGATCTGTCCGACCATCGTCATCGGCACCCAGACGTCGACTTGCTCGCCTGGCATGGAGCCCTGAAATTCTGCCGGTGCGATGCCGATCACCGTGAACGGAAACCGGTTGATGTGTACCACTCGGCCGATGACCGCGCTGTCACCCTTCCAGCGACTGTGCCAGAGGTTGTAGCTGATGACGACGTCGGGATCTCCGCCTTCCACGTTGTCGCGGCTTGGCGGAAAGAAGCGCCCCAGTGCAGGTCGCACCCGGAGCACGTCGAAGAAGTTCGCCGACACGAGTTCGGCCTGCTGACGTTCGGAGTGCACGGCATCGCCGATCGCCAGCGAAATCGGATACGCCGCCGCAAGCCCGTCGAACGATTTCAGGTATTTACGAAAGTCTATGAAGTCCGGCCATGAGGTTGGCGTCCAGGTTCCCGCCGGCGTGGTGGACTCGAGCGCCAGCACTCGGGTCGGCTCACCGGCGCCGGGCAGAGGATCGAGTAGAATGGTGCGGGTCCAGCTGAATACCGTGGCCGCGGCCGCAATACCGATGGCCAGCGTGAGCAGGATGATCGCCGTCACGCCCGGCGCACGACGCAGTTGCCGGAGCGCGAATCGGATGTCCATCAGGAAAGACTCGATCGTTGGCCACTGCCACGTATCTCGTGCCCGTTCCTCAATCACCGTGACGTTCCCGAAAGCGCGGCGCGCGGCGGCGCGAGCATCGGCGCGGGACATCCCCAGTGCCACCAGTTCGTCGACTCGTTCGTCCAGGTGCGCTCGTATTTCCGCGGAGAGGTCATCATAGATGTGATGGCGTCGGAAGACTCGATCGATCCAGATCATAGCTTTCCCCCGCCGAAGGCCAACACGAGGTTGATGCCCTCAAACATCCGAGCGTAGCTCGAGACTTGACGGGTCAGGTGCTTTGCCCCCGCTGGCGTGAGCCGATAGATCCGCACCCGGCGGTTCGTCGACGACACCCCCCACTCGGCACTCACGAATCCATCCTTCAGCAGGCGCTGCAGAGCGGGATACAGTGATCCCTCTTCGACCTCGAGCAGGTTGTCCGACGCCTGTTGAATCCGCTGCACGAGCGCGTAGCCGTGCAGCGGCTCCTGCTTGAGGAGTCGGAGCACCATCATCTCGAGAGCACCGGGAAAGAGATCGCGCGGGCTGGCGTCGGGCATGGGAATGAGCGGACGAGTTGTGAGTCGGGAGCGGCGGATACTGATCCTTTCTAGGCATAGAGTAAAATAGGGTGAATGCGGTGTCAATAGTGTTGACGGCGCGAACTGTTGACGGCGCTGACTTCCTGAACGCCGCTAGCTCCCTGACTGCGCGGACTCCCTGACTACGCCAACGCTCTTACGGCGCTGACTTGATGATCGCGACCGGCGGTAGCGCCGTGGGGCGAGTGAACGCCGGCGTCGCCACGATCGCCGTGGCGGCGTCGTGATGGCGGGGTCCGTGAACGAACATCGAGCGTCGAGCGCGATCGATGTGACGCGTGAGCGATACACCGCATCGGTCGGCGCGAGCGAGGAGCGACCAGACGTGCGTTACTCGCTGAGTCAGCGTGGCACACTGAGTGGTGAACGTGCGCAGACGCTTGTTGCGCGCGCCGCGTAGATCGACCTGCTCACGCATCCGGTTGCATCGCTGTCGTTGCGCGTCGGCATCCGAGTCGAAAGCGTTTCGCAAGCGAGATGGAATGGTGCAAGCCCATGCGGCATGACCGAGTACGCAATGCGTGAGGGCACAACGGTCTTTGCGTCGGCCGTCGGTCCGCGCAGTCGCTGTTCAGCGCTGCGCCGGAAGGGCTTAGTGCGGCGGGGATATCTCCTCGAAATACTCACGAGTGGCAAACGCACTGTGCCGACCTGATGGAAGAGACAGGGCCCGACCAATCACTCGTATCGCACCATCTGCGCACGCTTCGCGAAGCGGGGCTCGAGACCACGCGGCGGGATGGTCGATGGATCTATTATGGCACGTCGCAGCCAGCCATCGCGAGCACCAGGCTCGTGCTCTACGAACTCGAGCCCCTGAAGGGGAAGACATCCCCTGACATAGAGGTGTCAGGACACAGCTACGGCTATTACAGCGCGTCCGTCGCGTGATACAGGACGAAGCGATCCTCGCCGCAGACGAGGAAGCGTGCTGGCACACCGCGGTGCTCCAGAGTATCCGCCATGTCGCGATAGCTCGCGCGACACTCAGTGGCGATATCGTCGCTTGGCACGCAGTCGGACCACGATTGCCAATTGCTCTTGATGATGCACCGTTGAGGCGGATGCGTGTGGAACACGATTCCGGTTTCTATGGTCCCGGATTGGGCGCAGGGAATCCCCACGCTGATCGGCGAGGCATCCACTTCCGACCGAACGAGGCTGGTGATGCGAACGACCGTCCTATTCCAAGAGGGGTGGTAAGACACCCACGATCGGGCGCAGAATCCGTGTTCGATGAGGGGCGCGTTGGAACCCTGGTGCTGGTATTCCGCGTAGGCCGCGTTCAATGTGTCGCGGGCGGCTCCGACGATCGACACCTCCGGCGGGTGGGCCCGGTAGTCGATGGGATGGTGCTGCCACGTACTGGCGAGTCCAGTCAGGCTGATGATACCGAGAACCAGCTTCCATTGCCCCATGATAGCCCCGCTCCTCTATCGCGCATCCTGCGCGGCGGTGCCGGGGCGAGTCAGGATGCGTTAGCGCACCATCCATTGGCCGACCCGGTCGTTCTGAGGTATCGGGATCGGTTCGGTGCCACTTGAGGGGTGCAACGGACCGTTACACAGGCAAAAAAGGGGGGTGTTGATTCACGGACCGACGGGGAAGCTGAGCCGGGCTCCGTGCCCCACCGCGCAACAGCGGGCCGCTCGTCATCGCGCGCATACCGCAGACCGGCGAGCGTAGTCAACCGTGCATCGCGAGGGACGTCGGAGTCGATCTACCCATTACGCACGTGGCGGCCAGAATTGGCCAAGGTTGAGCTCAGCTGCAGATCAAACTCGTTCACAAGATGACGGACGACTTCGGTCGCCGCGCAATGTCGTGACGGTGAACATTCAAATATTCTAGTAGCCCGAACGTCTCTCCAATTCACACCCTTGGTTCCCACGTCGATGCCCAAGAACCTGAGTATCAGGAGCAAGCTGCTCGGAGCCTTCGGGATGGTCATTGTGCTCGTCCTGCTCAACGGAGCGGCCAATGGTACACGACGCGCTCCGGGCTAGCGCTCTACGCCGATCGACTCCAGGGGCCGCCAACCTCGGCACTGCGCAGAATGCGCTCTGGGAACTGCGGATTGGCGTCTCACAGTTCGTGTCCGCCAAGACTCCCGAGGATCAGCAAAAGATCATCGACCAGACCGCGGGCATTAAGAAGACGCTCAAGGACGCGATGGCGGCATATCGGAAGACGTCGACGGACGCGTCCGAGCGCGCCGTGCTCGCGCAGCGGGATTCCGTCTATCCCAAGTACCGCGACGCGCGGCCGCGGTTCCTGGAACTGTACGGGGCGGGAAAGACGGAGGAGGCGATTGGTGGCGCGCCGCCACTACTATGCCATTCGGAACCGCCATGGTTGCGACCATGGTCAACTTGATCCAGACCAACGAGACGAACTCGACGCAAACGTCGGGAGCCGCCGCCGCCGCCGCTGCCGCCGCGCGGTTCGGCAGAACGAGCAAGCTCGCTCCAGAAGGTGTCGGCGAGTCTACAGGAAATGGGTGCGATGGCCAAGCGATCGTCGGTGAACGCTAAAGTCGCGCGCGGCGTCGAGAGCTTGCAGCGGCTCACGGCGGCAGAGGTCGCGAAGAATCTCCAGGGGATCACCGAAGGCGTGAGCAAGGTGAGCGAGGTGATGTCCGAGATAGCGGCGGCCAGCGACCAGCAAACGCAGGGGATCGCCGAGGTCGATACGGCAGTGGATCACATGAACACGGTCACGCAGCAAACAGTCGCGAACGCAGACCAGGCGGCGGCATCTTCCGCTCCGCTCGCGACTCAAGCCGAACGAATGAAGGAAGTGGTGGATGCCTTTCAGCTCACCGCCGTGGGACGCCAACGGCAAGTCGGAAACCGAAGTGCCGTAAACGCCGTAAACAACGCTGTAAGTCCGCCGTCAGCCGCCGTCAGGGAGTCAGCGCCGTTAGGGAGTTGGCGCCGTGAGGGAGTCAGCGCAGTTTGGGAGTCAGCGCTGTCAGGGAGTCAGCGCCGTCAGCAGTTCGCGCCGTCAACGAACCCGAACCCCCCTCATCTCCCTCCCCCCCTGTCTCAATTCCATCTCACTCACCCTCCCTTGCGCGTCGTGATGAAAGGTCAACTGTGCATCGACGACCGTCAGCTTGTACGTCGAATCCGACGTTGGAAAAACGCGGACCCTCTGTTGCCCGGTTGGCTGCAAGTAGAGCTTCGATCCCGCTCTCGTCACCGTCATCCTCGCGCCGGGTGCGAGCTCGTACGTTCCGACGTACGTGTCCACCATCATCGAATCCTGTACCACTTCGATCGGCGGCGCAGGCGGCAAATGTAGCGGGATTCGCTCATCCACGAGATGCATTCCCAGATCGTCGATCGACGTCGCCGAGTTGCTGAGCACCACCACTCCCACGTGACGCGTTGGGTCGACCGCGATGAAGGAGTGATAGCCTCCCGTTTCGCCGTTGTGCCAGATGACGTCGGAGTTGTTCACACGGAGCACGTGCCAGGCGAGCCCGATCTGCGTGTTGGGAATGGTCGTCGGCCGACGCGGCTGATGGGCGCCGCGGAGCACGGCTCCGAGCGGGCGACTCGTGCTGTCGAGATTGGCGGCAACGTACCGCATCAGGTCGTTCACGGTGGATCGCAACGCACCGGCGCTGGCGAGTGCGTCGAAGGTCCAACCTGACACCTCGTCGCCGTCACGGTTGTGGCCTGGGGCGAGCCGGCGCTTCATGTCCGGCGTCAATACCAACCGCGTGTCCGACATGCCGAGCGGCGCGAGCACGCGCTGCTCGATCAGTCGCTCGTACGGCACGCCCGCTCGGCGGCTCAAGACATAGCCGAGCAGGCCGACGCCGAGGTTAGAGTATTCATATTTCACCCCCGGTGCGGTCGGCGGCGTGTAGCCCGTGAGGAACCCGTCGAGCTGCGGCGTCCCATAATCCGCGTATGGATCTTCCACATTCTTCGGGTGGAAGTTGGCTGGCATGGGGGGAAGGCCCGAGCTCTGCGTCGCGAGGTCCTCCAGGGTGATGTCGCGTCCGTTCGCCTGCATGCGGACCTCGGACGGCAAGAACTTCGAGACGGGGTCATCGAGCGCGACCTCGCCCTGGCGCACCATGGCGGCCAGGAGCGTCGTGGTGAACGTCTTGGTGATCGAGCCGATCTCGAAGACCGTGTTTGCGTCCACCTCTGGTGAGCCCTGGCCGTTCAAGCGGCCGTACTCGTAGACGTGCCGACGCCCCGTGGAGTCGATGATGCCGATGACCAGGCCTACGTTGCGGCGCGTGTCCACCCGTTCACGAATGAGACGCAGGACCGTCGAGTCGTCCAATGAGGACGTCTGCGCGATCGCAGAGACTGAGCGCGCAAGAGCATCGCGCGCTGGATAGGCGTGCAACGCAACGAGCAGCGCGCTCGAGGTGGCACCCAGGAAGAAGATGCGATATGTCATACGTGCTCCGAGCAGGTGAACCGAATTCGTGTATTCGTCATGTCGAGACCTCGCTCGATTCGATTTGCGACAACAGCGCCGTTAGCTCGTCGCGGCGGGGACGCAGGTAACTGCGAGCAGCGAACGCGTTCAGCCGCTGAATCCCCCATGAGAGCAACGCGACGATCACGACGTAGCCGGCCATAAACACCCATGGCGCACGCACGGATGCGACGATGAGGATCGATCCAATCATGATTGGCGCGATGTACCAGGAGAGCACGCTCTCCAGCAGCATGATTTGCGCGTCGATACGCTCACGATCGGCGCGAAGCACCACCGCGACCGGCGCGTCCATGCCAGGCGTGCGGCCGCTTCGCGCGCGATGGAGCTTGACGCCGATGAAGATCAGACCTCCGACGACGACTCCAACGCCGGTTCGGCTCAGCAGATTCCCGTGGATGGCTGCAGGTGCGAGGAATGCGATGACGATGAGGCTGGCGATTGTCTCGCGCCAGTCGCGCATACGGATCTGCCACTGGAGCTTCCGCGACTTCGATCGCACCAGCGCCAGGATCTCTTCATTCGTCAACGTCGTGTTCATGCCATCTCCCGTGCCAGCCACGTGGCCAGCGTCTTCTTGATTCGGTGCAGCTTGACGCCGACGTTGCTCTCGCTCATCCCGAGCACGTCGGCCATGTCGCGATAACTCCTGTCGTCGAGGAGCATGGCGACGAGCATCTTGTCGATTGGTCCCAACCGATCGATTGCCTCGTGAAGGCCTTCGGCGCGCTGCTCCGACTCGAGCTGTTCGTCGGCGCGCGGGTTGTCGGACGCCACGTCGGTATCGTCCAGCGCCGTCTCGCGGCGTGCAGAGCGTCGCCGAGTGAATGCGAGCGCCGTGTTCAGCGCGACGCGATAGAGCCAGGTGCCGGCCGACGACCCGCCAGCGAACGACGGCAGCGATCGCCAGAGCTGCAGGAGCATCTCTTGGCGGAGATCCTCCTGCTCATCGGCGTCTCGCGTATAGGCGCGGCAGATCTTTCCCAATCGCGCCGCGTTCTCGCGGACGAGGTCGAGGAAGATCTGTTCCTGGGTGGTCGGCACGTGGCGTCCTAGCGGTAGTGGGTGCTCTACTGATATTGGTTGCCGACGCCGCCGGTTTCTTACATCTCGAGCCTGACCGGGCCGCGGGCCGCGGGACACGAGACACTCACAACGCACAACTCACCACTGGAAACTCGAACCTCGCCGACCGGCGGGCCGACCGCTACGGAGCAGCCAGCGGCACCCAGCCGGTCGACACCCGGGGGGCCAATCCACGCTGCACCGGCCGGCGAGAGTGGCTTTGCGAGCCAGGACCCCTGCACGATTGCCGCAATGAGCGCAATGCGCGACTCAATCTCACCACGCGTCGGAGAGGCGATGAGAGCCGACAGATCGCTGCAAGCCGCCTCTACGGCATCGTGCGTTCGTGCAGTAGCATCCACGACGTGCCGAACCGGTCGCGCAGCATGGCGAACCGAGTGGCGAAGAACGTTTCGGCGATCGGCATGAAGATCTCGCCGCCCTCCGACAGCAGTGCATAGATGCGCTCCGCCTCGGCGCTGCTGTCCAGCATCAAGGTGAGATATGCACTGCGCATGGGCTGATACCGATCCGGAGGGACGTCCGCGCCGAGGATCGATGTCTCCCCCAATTCCATGCGTGCGTGCAGCACGGTGTTCTTCCAGTCGGACGGAATGTTGTCTGCGTCAGGCTGCTCGCCGTGGGTGCGGAGCATCGTGATCTTGCCGCCGAGGTGCGCCGCGTAGAATTCGAACGCCTGTCGGCAGTTGCCGCCGTAGTTGAGATACGTGAAGAGTTTCATGAACGTGATCGCTCGAGTCGGATTCCTGTGGACGGCGAGGCGTTACTGTTCGCCGCCGGTGTGTGCGGCGAATATCTTCGCGAGCTCCGTCTGATCGCGTGTCTGAGTGAGCGCGAGCATCAGCAAGATGCGCGCGTGCTGGACGTTCAGATCGCCCGCGGCGATGCTGCCGCGCCCGGATCCGCTCACGCGCCCGGAGCCGGTTCTGCTGCCCATGACAATCGCGACCCCCTTCTGGGCTGCACGTCTGATCGCGCCACTCTGACCGGACGCGAGTCCGCCCGCGCCGACCCCGGCGACGACGAGCCCCTTGGCGCCGGCCGCCACGGCCGCATCGATCAACACGCTGTCGGCCCCGCCATACGAATAGATGATGTCGACACGCGGCAGTTCGTTCACATGTGAGATGTCGAATGTCCGCCGAGCCGACGGCGCGCGGCGGTTGAACAGGAGCGTGTCGTGATCGGCAATGGCAAGCGGACCGTGCTCGGGCGCCTGAAACGTTTCGACGCGTGTCGTGTTCGTCTTCGTGACTTCGCGCGCCGCGTACAGCCGGTCATCCATCAACACCATCGCGCCCCGTGCTCGTGAGGCAGGCGCCGCCGCGGCGCGAACGGCGTTGAACAGGTTCGCCGGCCCATCGGCACCGATACCATCGGCTGGCCGCATGGAGCCGGTGACGATCACCGGGTGATCGCTGGCAACCGTGAGGTCGAGGAAGTATGCGGTCTCTTCCATAGTGTCAGTGCCGTGGGTGACGACGACGCCAGCCAATTGCGGACGCTCGGTAAGCACTGCGCTAATGCGCCTCGATAGATTGAGCCATTGCGTGGGGCCGATGGAGCCCGACGCGACATTGGAGAACTGCTCGGCGGAGAGCGTCGCCACTTTGTCGATGCCAGGGGCGGCCTTGACGAGCTGGTCGACGGAGACATGAACGACGTTGCCGCCGCGGTCGCCGTAGTAATTGCCCGTGGAGGCGATGGTGCCGCCGGTCGCGAGGACGAGGACCTCGGGGGGAGACGCTCGCTGTGCGTTGAGGACGACGGCTTGGGAGAACGACAGAGTGGCGAGGACCAGGGCGGGGGACAGGGCGCGGCTCAGCCAGAGAAGATTCGGTTGATTCATGGCACAACGATATCCGGTGAGAGGGTAGGCGTCCAATGGGTCCGTTAACTTCGCGATAGTTCGGTGGGGAGATTCGGTGGTTGAGGCGGTAGGGGCCGTTTGCCGGCGGTCATTTCCGGAAGGAAATAGGTGACCTCTTGATGAAGACTGAGCGAAACGACCCCTGCCCGTGCGGGAGCGGAAAGAAGTTCAAGAAATGCTGCAGTCGCGTGACCACCACGGCGGCCCCGCGGCGGGCGGACGTGGCACGCGCTGAGTCGGTGAAAGCCGACGACAGCCGCCTATTCGACCGGCTGATGCGCTTCGCTCGCGACCGATTCGGCAAGTCCTGGCTTGGTCTTGCACTCGACGAATACGCGGACCCTACAAGTCCCGATACGGTGGAAGAGGAGATTCAGCTTGCCGCCCCGTGGACGGTGTTTCATTTTCCCCTGCCTGAAAGCGACAGGTCAGTCGCGCAAGTCGTGTTCGACAGGTCCGACGTGCCACTGCCCCCCACGCTGCACTATCTGCTCGCTGCACAGCTCGAGTCCTGGCTCGGCATCTGGGAAGTCCAGCGTGTAGAGCCGGGTGTCGGCATGGCCATGAAGGATATGCTCACCCACGAAGAGCGCTTTGTGTACGAGATCAACGCCTCGCGAACTCTGAGCATGCGTGACGCGCTGCTCGGCCGTGTGGTGGACGTAGAGGGGGTTTCGTTTCTGGCGGGGATTCATCCACGATCGCTGGCTCCACGCGATGCAGACGTCGCGATCCGCGAGGCACGCCGAATTTGCCGAGTGCGCACCAGGCCTGTGCGTCCTGAGCGACTGCGCGATCCACAGGTGCAGCTTCAACTGATCGATGTCTGGCGTGCCCTCGCGAATCGGCCGGTGATGCCGCCAACCCTCACGAACACTGACGGCGATCCTCTGGTGTTGACGACTGATCACTTCGATGTGCTTGCCGACGCAGAACGGGCGGTCGTCGCGCGCCTGGCCACCTTTCCTGGCGCCATTGAACCGGAAGAGGGCGACGACGGCTCGGTCGTCGTGACCATCACCAAACCAGGCAATGCAACGATGAAAGACTGGGACAACACCATTATCGGTCGCGTGGTGATCGGCGATGGCCGGATGCGCGCCGAGTCCAACTCTGTGCAGAGGGCGGATACGTTGCGGTCGGCGCTCACATCATACCTCGATTCCCTCGTGACGTTTCGGCTCCGCGACGAGACCGGTGCGGAGCAGATCATCGCTCGCGCCCGCCGCGCTCCGCCGCGCTCGGGAGCTGCGGTTTGATGTTGAAACGTTATGGAGGGCGCTTGGATTTCGCGGTGGGGATTGACGGCGCGAATGGGATAGGTAGTGCAACCGGGGTTGTGTGCATTCCTCGGTCCTTCGCCGCGACAATACCGTCAGCGGAAGCCGATTTCCTCGTTCAGTGCAATCGTGCTCGGCATGAACGTTCCGCTCCCACGCGCGATCTCGCGTCCGCGGTCGTCGGTGAGGCTGCCTTCGCAGACGAGGAGCCGCTTGGAACGGCTCACCACCTTACCGAACGCCACGAGCTCGCCCTCCGATACTGGCCGAAGCAGATAGAGGTTGAAGCTCACGGTGAGCACGAACACATCGCGCACGATCGAATTGGCGGCAAAGAAGGTCGCATCGTCCAGCGCCTTGAAGTAGACACTGCCGTGGACGGCATGGCCCGCATGGAAGAAGTCTCGCCGAATCGCGATGCGAATCTCGGCGGCGGCATCAACGATGTGGATGGCCGGCCGATAGTACTCGTTATTGGGCGCGGCGAGATACATCCGCTCGAGTTTTCGAAAGTGCTCGTCTGACATTCGTGCGGTGGCTGGCGTTGGCCTCACCACAACCTAACGCGTCGGGCAGGCCACTTTTCGCGGACCGCCCATGCTGGGGATGACGAGGGGGCCGCCGGACCGTGGAGACATGCCCGGCCACCGAATCGAGGGCTTGTCACACAAGCCGGACGTGTCGCGCGACGCGAGCAGGTTGATGGGGATCAAGGCGATGCGATCGCCAGCATAGTCGAGGCGAATGATGAAATGATTCAGTACGCCAAAGCCGATGGTCCCGACGACGTCGGCGATTCCGAACGAGGCGGCGCTGTCGCTGACAATGAACACGTTCGGCTTCTGCATCACGCCGCGGCCAATCCTGAGCGTCGCCGCGCGTCCTTCGACGCCTCGCTCGTCGGCACCGAAGGCCGCGTGAACCGCCTGGCCGACTTCGGTGATCCGTGACCGCAAGCCGTGCTGCGCGGCGAAGGAACCGAGTAACTGCACGTCGGCATTCGAGCCGAGATCGAAGATGAAGGGAGCGCAAACGGTCGTGCCGTCCTCGAAGGCCAATTCGGCATCGACGATCGGGACTCTCTGGTGCAGGTGGAAATGCGTATCCGTTCCGTTCGTGAGGTTGCGCCCCGGCGCCGCGGCCATCACGAGCTGGCGCTGCGGGTCGAGCTCGATGACGCACCAAGCGATCACGTCGAAGCCGGCAATTCCGTCGACGTCCCGCAGGCCCTCGAGCGCGGGGGCAGGCTCATCGAGTGCGCCGAACGACGGTACATCCACCTCGAGGGCGGCGATACGCAGCGTGCCTCCGGTGTAGAGGCGAATCGCGGCTCGATGCCCAAGGCTCACCAGCTCGGCTTGACCGAGCGGCTTCGCGCCGACATCGTCGAGGATGGAAGTTCGGAGCAGCGTCGCGGATGCGCCAGTGTCGAGCAGGAGCCACACGGGCCGGTCGCCGAGCCAGAGCTTCACGAGCACATGCCCACTCTCCCACCGGCTCTCGACCACATCCGCTCGGCTGGTGGCGAGCACGCGCAGCGCCTTGTGTGGGACGACACACTGCGCCGTGAGGGCAAGCAGGCCGACCATGAGCATGCGAGCGACGCGAGCAGCGCGCGACATGGTCAGCGTCGGATCAGCCACTGCATGGCGGCGGCCGCAATGTCCGACGGGACGGTGTGTGGGCCGTCGAACGTTTGGAACTGCACCGGATAGCCAGCCTCCTCGAGTCTCGGCACGATGCTCCGCGCGGTGTTCTCGTATGGCAGAATCGTGTCCTGAACGCCGTGTGATACAAAGACACTCGGTGAACCGACGGGAGGGTTGGGCAGGAGGGGAATGAAGCCAGGCGAAAACGCCACGAGCCGGGAGAACAAGTCACCATTCTCTATACCCAGGCCGAGCGTGTAGGAGGCGCCGTCGGAGAATCCCTCGAGGTACGCACGCGACGGCGCGATCGCGCACTGCTCGAACGTGGCATGGAGGGCGTCGTCGATGAACGCGACGTCTGGCCCAAAGCCGCCGAAGCTCGCGTCCCACGTTCGATCGCGGGAATCGATGGCGAGGAACACGAAATCCAGAGTGTCGGCGAAGGATGAGAGGAGTTGCATCTGACCCGATGCCGAGCCGCCGGCACCGTGAAGTCCCACGACGAGCGCCGTTGGGTGAGCGGGGTCGTAGGTCGTGGGCACGTAGAGGAGTCCGTCTCGTCCGGAGGAGATTCCTATCGAATGGCTGCCGGGCGTCACCGAGCGCGTGGGCACGAGCGGGCGAGCGGAGAGGCGGGCGCTGTCCCGGCTGGGCGCCGTCGCGGTCGGCGGTGGCAGGCACGAGGCGACGGCGGATAGACCGGCCATCGAAACGACCTGCCGAACGAAATCGCGGCGGCCAATGAGGGTCATGATCGTGCGAGTCAAGGAAAGCGCGGCGCGGTCGGTCGCCGCCCCACTGCAAGGCTGTACGTCAAAGTACGGCTGTGCTTCATGACGGAATGGGCATTCATCCCAGCATCCAACCTTTCATCCCAATCTCGGAGCCGCGCCGCTCGGCGAGCGTATTCATTAGCCCACCGGAGCACATCGTGCGGATCTCGAGACACCATCATCACACGCTGCACCCCACGCGGCTGACGTCAGGCACTCGCTTCACCTGGCCGCGCTCGCGCCCGACCAATAGGAGCACCTGGCTCCTCAGCTTGGCCGCCCACGCGACCCTCATCGCGACCGCGGTGGTATCCACGCGCGCGCGCGTCGACGTGCCCGAGGGCTCGGTCGCGAATCGCGTCTACTACATTCCGCCGCCACCGCGCACGCCAGAGGGGCATGGACCGCGCGAGCATCTGGTGTTCGTCGAGTTGCCTCTCGCCAGTGGAACCGGATTCACGGCTGTACCTTCGGCGCGCCCGCACGTGCGTGGTGGCAGGACATCATCGGCCGGCGAGCAGGCGCCGCTGGCTGAGCCGAACCGTTCGCCTGTTGGCGGCGAGACCGCGAGGGACAGCGTCTACACTAATGTGCAGGTGGATTCAGTGGCGGTTCGCGATGCGTCCAGCGCAGCGCCACAGTTCCCGATTGAGATGCTGCATCGCGGCATCGAGGGACGGGTGGCAACCTCGTACGTGGTGGACACGACCGGCGTCGCGGACACGGCGACGCTCATCATCCTCAGCGCGACCGCGCCTGCCTTCGCGACGGCTGTGCGCGCGGCGCTTCCCGGGATGCGTTTTTCTCCAGCACGCATCAACGGGCGAGCGGTTCGTCAACTCGTCGGACAAGAGTTCACTTTCTTGATCAGGGGGGCGCTGCGCGACAGCGTGGGACGCACGCAGGCGATCACGAGCGCGCGGCCGCCCCTCGCCTTGCTCAACCCGCCCGCACCCGACTCATCAAGCGACCAGCGTAGGATCGGCTCATTCGGAGCTTCGTTCCGTCGGTGAGCACGACGACGTGATCGCCAGAGAACCAGGGCTGGATCTCCTTCACACGATCCAGATTGACGATTGTCGTACGATGAATGCGAACGAAGCGGGTTGCATCGAGTGAAGCATCGAGGCTGGACAGCGTGGCACGGATGAGATGCCGCTGCGTGCCGACGTGCAGTCGCACATAATTCGCCTCGGCCTCGAACCAATCAACGTCTACGGCCTTGACGAGCACCGCGCGGTTCGCCGACTTGACGAGGAAGCGCTCCGTGGGTCCCCCGGTCTGCGCGTCAGGCAAATCGAGTGTTCCGCCATCCGACGTGCCGGCGGTGGATGGCGCCGGCGTCGTTGCCGCTCCGACCGGCTTCTGTACCACCGCGAGCACCTCGGCGTAGCGCTTGGCGACCGTTTGCTGTGCGATCACCGATCGCGCCCGCTCGATGGCGGCATGCAGGCGGTCGGCGGCAACCGGTTTGAGGAGGTAATCCACGGCGCTGACTGCGAACGCGCGCACCGCGTGTACATCGAACGCCGTCACGAACACCACCTGGCCTGTGAACTCGTCGCCCAGCTCGGCGATGACACCGAAGCCGTCGGTATCCGGCATTTGTACGTCGAGGAAAACGACGTCGGGCCGCTCGCGGCGGATTGCCTCGACGGCGGCGCGTCCGGAATCCGCGTCGGCGAGCACCTCGATGCCGGACTCCTTGGACAGCAGCCGATTGAGGCGCACGCGCGCGAGCTCTTCGTCATCTACGATCACTACGCCGAGCGGTTCGAGCAACCGCGGCAGGGGCACTGTCACTCCAGTCATGGTCTCGCCTTCGTTCTCAGGCCAAGCTGCTCTGCAGCTCGAAGCGCCGTGCCGACGGAGAAACCCATTCGGTCGTGTACGCTGGGGGCTGTTCCACGATATACGGCATCTGGATGGCGACAATGACGCCGTGCGGCATTCTCGGGCGGACCATCAAGGACCCGCGTTCGGCGTACAACTGCTGTAGCCTCCCGCGTGTGTTCCGCAGACCAATGCCGTTGCCGGCGAATGGATCGCCCATGAGACCCGGGCCGTCGTCACGCACTTCGATGACGAGCGTGTCGTCCACTCCGGGCGTGCAGCGCGCTTCGATCTCCAGGTGCCCCGCGCCGGCGCGTCGTTCGATGCCGTGCCGAAGCGCGTTCTCGACGAGGGGCTGGAGTAGCAGCGGCGGGATCTGCGCATCGCGTGCATCCGGCGACGCGACCACCGAAATGGACAGTCGTCCGCGCAGGCGCACCCGCATGATGCCGAGGTACTGCTCCACGAAGTCCAGCTCTTCCCCCAAGCGCACGGTCGGCTCACGAAGCGCATCGAATGAGAAGCGCAGCAATTGCCCCAGTTTCGTCACCATCTCGTCCGCGCCGTCGGCATCATGGTGAATCAGCTCGGCGATCGCGTTGAGGGTGTTGAATAGGAAGTGGGGGTTGAGCTGCATGCGGAGCAGCGAATTCTCCGCCGTGAGCAGTTGCTGTTTGAGGGCGTCCTCGTGCGCGAGGCGCTCGCGGTACAGACGTGCATACGTGAGCGCCTGGCCGACCGCAACCAGCGCTGCATAGCTGAAGCTGTCAATGAACAGCTTGGCCTCGAACGCTCGAAGCGGAGTCCTGGTCAACCGACCGGTGAGGGCGTCGCCGATGGAACGGTCGAACAGCACGTCCAGCGCGCAAGTCGCGAGAATGCCAAGCACGTGCAGCGCGATGGAGCGCGGTAGATCGCGGCGAGTGAGCCGCAGGCGTACGGCTGCCTCGAGGATCAGAGGCGTATAGAGGGACCACACCCAGACGCCGAGCATCGGCGACAGAATCATGCGCCGCATCGCGCCGGATGCCAGTGGCATCTGCGCCATCGCGAACACCTGCGCGATGTTGAGCAGTCCGACGGCGGTCCAAGCGGCGAAGGTAACGGTCCAGGGACCAGGACGCGACCAATCGATGCTGGGCGTGGCCGCGCGATCACCCTGGAATTCCAGGCGGCGAGGCGTCGCTGTCTCCGGCAATGTCCATGGGGAGACTTCCAATGCCAGCATGTCGTGATCTCGATATTGATGGGGAAGTGGCGTGCGATTGAAGATGCTCAAATGCCGCTGGGCCGCCAGATGATTTGGGATGGTGCGCTCTCCGGCGGGACGAGCCGCCCGGGCCGCGTGCTACTCCTCCCTGCCACGTTGCGCCCCATCCCGGAAGCGTGGCGCCGAAACTGAGTTCCGCGCTATGTGCCCGATATCGAAACTCATTTCAAACGTTCGGGTTCATATGACTCATCAATCGACAAGATCGTGCACGAACCTCATCGCGGCTCTCCTCGGCACGATTGCTCTTGGGGGGACGCCTGCATCCGCACAGTCACCGGCGGCCAGCGCCGTTGCGGCCGAACGCATCAGCTTGTTGGCGGCCGATAGCGCCTGGTCGGCGCGTGCGCGCCTCGCCGGGTTTGCCCGCGCCTTCTCGGATATCGCGGCGCCGGAGGTCTTCTATCTCACCGCCGGCCAGCCGATCATCCGCGGAACGCGCGACGTCGCCACGTTTCTGGCTCGCGACACGACCTTTCTCGCACACGGTCTGACCGTGCGACCCGTCAAGGCGGGTCTCTCGGCCGACCTGAGCCTCGGCTACACCGCTGGCTACACCGAGAGCCTCGCCGATGCTGCCGGCACACGGGAGTACGGGAAGTACATCACGATGTGGAAGCACCTCGACGGTGCGTGGCATATTGTGGCGCTCGTGCTCGCGAAGAGTCCAGGACAGGCCAACGCAGACTCGGTGCTGGCGATGAAGGTGCCAGTGCGAGTGGCCCGTGGCGCCGCGGACGACGCACGATCAGCGCGCGCGCAGGCGATGCAGGCCGACTCGGCATTCTCGCGGCTCGCTGGCACGTCGTCGATCGCCGACGCATTCGGCATCTTTGCAGCAAACGACGCGATGATACTCTCCGCCGACTCCAGCATGACCCGGGGACCGCGAGCAATTCACGCGAACTTCGAGAACCTGCCTGCGGGCACGCGCCTGACTTGGGCGCCCGTGGGCGCCGACGCCGCGTCTTCTGGCGACCTCGCGTTCACCGTCGGCGAGGCGACAATTACCGTGCCAACGGGACCATCGGCGCCGGCACGCGCGTCGTTCTCGAAATACTTAACGGTGTGGGAGAAGCAGTCGAACGGCGAGTGGCGGTATGTCCTGGATGGCGGGAGCTCGCGGCCTGCTCCCTGAGCGGTGGCGGGTCTGAGATACAACAGTCCTAATTGGTGTAGTACAACGACGCCTGAAGGGCCACAAGCATCAGTCGCACCGTGGATTGGACTCCAGGTCGTTGACCGGTGTTCTTCAAGTACTTCAAAAGTCGTAACGGAGGGGGCTGGGCGGTCCTCACTGTTACGGGATTTCAGAGTTTGCTGCACTGGCCGAGTGGCAACGGCAGTGTCAGGAATATATCGTTCCATCACTATATTCCGGTGCGACTTTCGGTAATATTCCCCGAGTCGTCACACTCCACCGTCGTCCGGTTCGTTCGTCCTTAGCCCCCTCCTGAAGCCACCCATCGTGCGTGTCCTCTGTGCCGGTGATCTTCATCTGGGTCGCTGTTCCTCTCGACTGCCCACCCATGTCGACGCTCGGGCAATTGCCGCGGGCGCTGCATGGGCGGCGATCGTGGACTACGCGGTGGCCCAGGAGGTGGACGTCGTCGCACTGAGCGGTGATGTCGTGGATCAGGCAAACCGTTACTACGAGTCGCTCGGTCCGTTGGAGCGCGGGCTGCGACGCCTCGGCGCTGCCGGAATTGCGACCGTCGCAGTCACCGGTAACCACGACTTCGCCGTATTGCCCGAACTCGCCCGGTCGCTCCCGCACGGATACCTGCGGCTGCTCGGCGTTGGCGGGAGATGGGAACGCACGACGATCGCCGCAAAGGACGGTGCGCTGCTGCACGTGGATGGATGGTCGTTTCCCACTCAACATGTTCGGGAAAGTCCGCTCGCCGCGTACACACTGCCCGCTGCTGATGACGCTCCGGTGCTTGGTCTGCTCCACGCAGATCTCGACCAGATGGCCAGCGCCTATGGGCCCGTGGCGTTGGCCGACTTGCACGCGAAGCCGGTCGCCATGTGGCTCCTCGGCCACGTACACGCGCCTGCGTTGCGGAGCGCGGCGGGGAAACCGCCAGTGCTCTACCCAGGCTCACCGCAACCTCTCGATCCTGGCGAAACGGGGGTTCACGGTGCCTGGGTGGTCGATCTCTCCCACGGACAGCCTGTCTCACCACAACAGGTTCCGGTCGCGAGCGTACGTTACGAATCCATAGATGTCGACGTGACTGGAGCGACGCGGTTGGAGGATGTTCACGTCGTCATGGTGCAGGCGGTACGCGCCGCGGCTGACCGGTTCGCGGGCGATGCCGGCGTGCTGCGTCACCTGTCGTTGCGCATTCGACTCACTGGCCGGAGTGCGCTGCACCGTGAGCTGGCGCGCGATGGGGCAAGGGCGATCGATCTCGACCTCGACATCAACGACTTGAGCGTCTACGTGGAGCGCGTAGATCCGTTCACGCGTCCCGAGCGTGACCTCGGCGCGCTGGCAGCGGGGAATGACGCCGCAGCGTCCATTGCTCGGCTTCTGGAGTCGCTGGATGGTGGCCATGACCATGAGGAGCATCGAGAGTTGCTGCGATCCATTGCTTCGATTCCCGACACGCTGCAAGCCGCGAAGGCCTACCGATCGTTGCCTGCGAATGCCGAAGAGTACAGTGCTGCCAGACTGCGTGCGCAACTCGGGCGCCAGGCAAACCTGCTGCTCGACGAGCTCCTCTCGCAGAAAGGGAGCCGCACGTGAGCGCCGAAGAATCTCTCTGCCTGCACTACGTGCACGTGCGGCGCACGCCGGGCATCGATGACCCGTTCCTGCTGGACGATTTCGTTCCGGGCGTAAACCTGGTCTACGGCCCAAACGCCTCCGGAAAGACAAGCACGGCGCGCGCGATCGAGGCGGTGCTCTGGCCGGCGGCAGACGCCACACATCGTCTGAGCGTCTCGGCTCGCTACTCCATTGGCCAATCTGAGTTCGTCGTGGCACTGGATGCGGGACATCTCGGTGTGCAGCGGAATGGCGCGGAATCCAGGCCGCCCGAGCTCCCGGCGCCAGAGTTCCGACAGCGCTACAAGTTGTCACTGCACGAGCTGCTCCTCGCCACCGATCGAACCGATCAGTTTGCGGATGAGATCGCCCGTCAGTCTGCAGGCGGGTACGACTTCACCGCTGCCGCGGATGCCTTGGGCTTTCTGAGTAAACCATCAACAGCTGCCTCGGAGGGCCGCGCGCTGGAGGCTGCGCGCAAGGATCTGAAGGAAGCCCAGGATGATCAGGCTGCTCTGCACCGGGACGCGAGCGGTCTCGAAGAGCTGGAAGCACGTTCGAAAGCAGCCAGCTGCGCGGGCGCACAGGAGCAGGTGCTCGCGAAGGCGATCGATTACGCGCACAAGATCGCTGTGCTCGATCAAACGCGCGCGCGCTTCGCCAAGTATCCCGCTGTGCTCCAGCACGTTCATGGCGACGAGATCGAGAAGCTCGAACAACTCGACGCCCGGCTCGACACCGCATCAAAGACCGAGATGGAGGAGGCCGAGCGAGTCGCGGCGGCCGTTGAGGCGGCGGCCCTCGCGCTGCCGGGAGGGCCGATCGCGCCACAGGCCGTTCTCGTCCTCAAAGAGACTGCGATGGCGCTCGCCGACGCAGAGCGATGTGTCGCCGTGTGCGAGCGTCGCGTGCAGGAAGTGTGCGCCCGACTCGAGGCGGCCCGGCGTGCGATTGGCGGAACTCCCACCAACGAAAAACTGGAGGCGATCGACGGCGATTCGTTCGGTGATCTGGCGGACTTCGCCCTCCGAGCGGACCAACTGCAGGCCGCGTACGCCGCGGCCGAGGCCGAGGAGCGCCTCGCCGCGGAAGGAGAGGAGGGCCGCCCAGCAGTGAAACTCGATGTCGTCAATAATGGCATGCGTCTTCTGGTACAGTGGCTGAGTGAGGCCGATCCGCAGCAGACAGGAGCGGAAAGGCCCTCCTCGGATCTTCTGATGTGGGTCCTCGCATGCCTTGCCGGTGTTGGCTCGCTTGCCGCCGCCGTCACGTGGCATCCGGTCGCCGGTGTCGGTTTGCTGCTGGCCCTAGCGATCGCAGTGCTGTTGCATCGCCAAAAGCCTGTGGCAGACAGCGCGCGTCCAAGACGGGAGCGCGACTACGCTGCGCTCGGAATCGAACCGCCGCGCAGTTGGAGTACGGCGCACGTGATCGAAGCTCTGGACCGGCTCGAGCAGCTCGCAGCGGACATACGCGTTGCTGACCGGCGCGCACAATGGGCTGAGGACGCACGGCGGAAGCGCCAGGGGCTCGATGACAAACGGTCCGTTCTTGACAGAGATCGCGTCGCGCTCGCGCAGCGCCTCGGCGTTGCGCCAGACGCGGACGCCCACCGGCTCTCCTGGATTGGCCAGCATGTCAGCCACTGGTTCGACGCCTTCCAGGAATTGCGAGGTGCAGAGGCTGAACGTGTTTCCGCCCGCGCGCAATTAGCGAGAGCTCAGACCAACACGGTGTGCGCTGCCGCAGCGGTGCGTCTTTCTGCGCCGGCACATGCCGCGGAAGCACTAGGTCTGGCGGCCAGCGTCGAGCAGTGCGTACAGAAGCACGACGCAGCCGTGCAACGGCAGAAGGACGCCGTTCACCGCCAACGTGAAGCCGCCGCTGCCAGAGTACATAACCAGGCTGCAATCGACGCCGTGTTCGACTCGTGCGAGTGTGACCGCGGAAACATGGACGCGCTGAAAGCCTTCTGCGCGGATCGATCATCGTATGTCGAAACATTCGAGGCGGTGCGTCTGGCGGAGCACGACTGTGACTCCGCGCAGCACGTTCTCGAGTCAGACGGGCTGTATGAGCCGACGCTTGCGACGACAGACGTCATCGAACTGAACGGAAAGCGTGCGGCGGCAGCGGCGCTCGCCTCGGAGCACGAGCGACTGATGACGAAGAGCACGCGTCTGCGCGCGCTTGTCGATCAGGCGAAGCAGCAGTGCGAAGTCGAACCCGCGCTGGCTCGGCAGGCAACTGCGGAAGAAGCGCTCCGCACGGCTCGCCGGAGAGACCTTGACGCCCTGATCGGCGGTGCGCTCGTGAAGCACGTTCAGCGCGCAACGCGCGATCATCAGCGACCGCGCGTATTTCACCGGTCGCGAGAACTCTTCTCCGCGATCACGCGGGGACGGTATCAGTTGGAGTTCGAGGAACCAGAAGTTGGCGGTGATGCCGGCTTCCGTGCACTCGACACAAGGACCAGGCGCGGGCACGCGCTGGATGAGCTGTCGAGCGCCACGCGGGTGCAGTTGCTCCTCGCGGTGCGCATCGCGTTTGTGGAATCCCAGGAGAATGGCGTCAAGCTTCCGCTCTTGTTCGACGAGACGCTCGGCAATAGCGACGATCACCGGGCGGCTGCGATCATCGATGCGGTGATCACGCTCGCCGAAGGTGGACGCCAGGTGTTCTACTTCACCGCTCAGCGCGACGAGTTAGCGAAGTGGATGTCGGCGCTGGATGCACGCGCGGCCAGTCATACAGTGTTGGACCTGGCGGCGCGGCGGGACCTTCACGGGGCACTCCCGATAGACCTTTCTGTCGGTCCGGTTGCAACCCCGACGATTGCGGCGCTCCCGTTACCCTGTGAGCACACCCATGACAGTTATGGTACTGCGCTCCACGTGCCGGCCGTGCGCTCCCGGGAGCGGCAGTGCGGGAGGGACGCACTTGTGGTATTTGATTGACGATCTCGGTGCACTGCACCAACTACTCGCTGGCGGGGTCACGACGTGGGGAGAGCTTGAGAACCTGGCCGAGAGCGGCGGCGTGAACGTATTGGCGGATTTCCCCAATGTCGGCGCCCGTGCCAGAGCCTTGGCGCGGGCTGTCGACGCGATGCACCAGGGCGCCGCGATCGGCCGTGGACGCCCAGTTGACCGGGTGGTGTTGACCGATTCAGGCGCCGTGTCGGAGCGCAGGATGGCGGAGGTGTTGGCTCTCGCGCATCTCTATGGTGAGAGCGCCAACGGTCTGGTGGAGGCACTCGAACGGAAGGAGTTGTCTGGCTTTCGGGCGAAGCAGACCGCCGAGCTGCGCGAGTATCTGGAGCGCGGAGGGTTTCTCGATGCGCGGCCGACCCAGTCGGCGGTGGAGATTCGCGGCGCCATGGTTGGCGCCGTCGAGGATGACATCCGGATGGGGGTACTGGAGACAATTGACGTCGATCGACTGCTCGAGCGTGTAAGGGTACGAGTGGCGGATCCGTGATTCCTCCGCTGTCAGACCGTAGCCGTACTGTCCGCAGGTCGCCGCGCAGGTCCCAATCCAAAGTGCGTGTTTGGCTTCCGTAACCGTGGTGAGTATGATCGACCCGTCCGCGCTTCTGCTGTCCGTCGAATCCATCGGTGCGAAACACCCCCTCGTTCGCAAGCGCCTGGTTGGCCCTGACGTCAACTTCGGCCGCGAGCTTCTCGTTACGCTCGCTCGCCGAACCGGCGGTTGGATCGGGTGGGAAGCCACCAATCTTCGGGAGCTCGCTCAGTCGGTCGCCTTCGTGCCGCTCGCCGAAGCCGGCGTACGGGTCGCCGACGATGTGACCATCAATGCACTTGCCAACTCGGCGCTCGAGCGTGCGATTGCGGAGCACACGGTGGGAGCGAGTTTCGCCGCGCTCGCGCCCGGTCTTGGCTTTCGTCGCGCGTTGCTCGACACCTTGCTCGAGATTCGGACGGGGGGCGTGAGTGTAGACGAAATCCGGCGGTGTGCGACTGCCGGAACACCCGCATATGACCTACCAGCAGTGCTGGCGGAATACGAACGGCTGCTCCAGGAACATCACCTCGCCGATCCCGCGGCAGTGTTCCGGATGGCGATCGAAGCATTTGAACTGGAAGCGCCGTTCGCGCTGGACGGAATCATCGCGATGGTCCCGTCACGCACGCCACGCGGGCTGCCTGGGAAGTTTCACGACCTGTTAATCGCGCACGGCGCGCAGATCCTCGCGGTGGATGAGTTCCAGCCGGACCGTGTGCTCGCAAACGGTGTCGACGCCGATCTCTTTGCTGCCGGTACACCGTCGGATGAGCTCCGGGAGGTATTCCGGCGCGTCATCGGCGAAGATCTCCGGTGGGATGACGTGGAGATCGTCGCCACAGATCCGGATACTTACGGTATTGCGCTCGACGCGCTCTGCCAGCGGCTTGGCGTTGGCGCGACGATGCTGCAGGGCATTCCGCTGACACGCACGCGCATTGGCCGAGCGCTCGATCGGTGGTTTGGGTGGCTGAGCGACGGTCTTTCCGCCGATGTGCTGCGGCAGGCGCTCGAGGCGGGCGAGCTCAATCACAACGACTCAGATTTGCCGAGCACCGCGCTCGCGCGCGAGCTGCGGTCGTTGCGCATTGGGTGGGGCCGGGAGCGCTTCGAGGCGGCGATCGTGCTGCTCAGGAGTGGCTCGCGCGTTGCCACAATGATGCCGCAGAAAGACGAGACCGATGAGCGGTTCGCGTCGCGTCGTGCCTCGCGCGAGCGCACCTGCAAGGCGCTGCGGAGGCTGCTGGCTAGCATTCTGGCCATCACGCCGGCGGTGAATGAGCGTGGCGCTGCCAAGCCGCCGCGCTCCTCCTGCTCGGCGCTCGCCCGCGCAACGCTCGGCTATCTGGCATTGTGTCCGGTGCACGGGCAGGCTGAAGTACAGACGATGGACCGCCTCTGTTCGCGGCTTGCTCTGCTCGCGGAAGTCGAACAGGAAGACGTCGCCTTCTCGAGCGCGCTCGCCGCGCTGCGCGAAGCGCTCGCCGACCTTCGCGCCTGGCCGTTGGTCACCAGCGAGCGCAAACCGTGGAGTTCGGCCGGCGAGATGCCGCACCTCACGACCGTATCGCATGCAGGTACCACGGGCCGCCGGCGAGTGTTTGTCGTGGGGTTCGACGCAGCACGTACCATGGGTGGCGCACGGCAGGATCCGCTATTGCCGGATGCCGTGCGCCGGGCAGTGGGACCGGGGCGGCTGGCGACATCGGCCGAGCGACGTGAGGAGTCCGACCGAATGCTATTGGGAGCGCTGGCCGGCCTACGCGGACGAATCACACTTTCCTATTCGATCAACGGATCCATGGATGGCCGGGAGGCCGGACCATCGCCGCTCATGCTCCAGGCGTGGCGTCAGTCGAAAGGAGACACGAGTCTCTCATATGAGAACCTGCGTCATGCGCTTCATCCGCTGGCGTCGGCCGTTCCGGCGCGCGACGAGTCCGGCGCGCTCTGTGGAACCGCCCTACTCGATGGCCGCGATGTCTGGTTCGATGCCCTCGCCGATGGCGCGCTGCTGCTCGATGGGACGAGCGCGGTGCGTGATGCGTTCCCGGTGCTGGCGGCTGGGCTCGACGCGCACCGGTCAACGAACGGCAACGCACTCACGGCATTCCACGGCCTGATCCCGGACGCTGGACCGGCGCTGGATCCAGCGGCGCGGCCCGATCGTGAGATCTCTCCCTCGTCGCTCGAGACGCTTGCCAAGTGTCCGTTGTCCTGGTTCTACAAGTACGGACTCTCGCTCTACCCCAGTCAGGATCCCCAGTATGACGAAGCCCGCTGGCTGGACCCGCTGCAGCGTGGATCGTTGCTGCACGAGGTATTCGAGACGTTCACGCGCGAGTTCCAGGGGCGGCAAGATGCGCTATTCGGCGACGATGTGCGTGTCCGTATGAGCGACATCGCGGCTGAGGCGGTGACGCGGTGGCGCAAAGAGGTTCCGCCACCCGCCGAGACCGTGTTCGAGGCGGAGCGCGCAGAGGTTCACCGTGCTGCCACGGCGTTTCTGCAGATGGAGCGCGACCGACGCACTGCCGGTGATGCGGGGCGCTGGCTCAACTTTGAGCTGGCGTTTGGTCGCGGCGAGAAAGCTGGACCGTTCACCCTGCCGGACGGACGGACGCTGCTCACGCACGGCCGTGCCGATCGCGTGGATGAGCTGCCGAACGGCACGTTGCGCGTGGTCGATTATAAAACGGGAAAGTCCTCTTCCTATGGAAAGAATCCAAAGGCGGGTCCGTTCAACGGCGGACGTCAACTGCAACCGGCGATCTACGTGGCTGCGGTCACCGCGCTGACCGGTAAGCCGGTGTCGAGCTTTGAGTATCGCTTCCCCACCGAACGCGGTGGAAACGAGATCATGGCGTATGGCAAGGACGAGCTGTCCGCTGTTCCGCACGTCGTTGCTTCGCTGATCGCGCATGTGTGCGACGGCAAATTCATTCCCACGACGGATGCCGGCGACTGCGGCTTCTGCGACCATCGGGAGATCTGCCGAGCGAGCCAAGGCGAGTTCCAGACCACTTCACCGCGCGCCGCATGGGCGAGCGAACACGCAGAGTCACTGCCGGAATACGCACCCATGTTGGCTCGGCGTGCAACGGGAGCAGCCCAATGAGCCGCGTCCCCGGGGACCAGCCGGCACGGGAACGCATTCGCACCGATCTGCGCACCAACATGCTGATCGAGGCGGGTGCTGGATCCGGCAAGACGACGTCGCTCGTCGAACGCATGCTCGAGCATGTGCGGACTGGCACGCCGATCGAGCGCATTGCGGCGGTGACGTTTACACGCAAAGCCGCCAATGAGCTGCGGGAGCGTTTTCAAGTGCGACTGGAGCAGGCACTGCGCAAATCCGGCGACACGTCCGAAGAGACGGCGCGCTATGACCGTGCGCTCCACGAGCTCGATCGTGCGTTCCTTGGCACGATTCACTCGTTCTGTGCGCGGCTCCTGCGGGAACGGCCGCTGGAAGCGGGGTTGGACCCGAACTTTCAGGAGGTCAGTGACGACGATTGGGAGGAGATGACGCGGCGCTTCTGGCGACGCTGGGTGGAGCGAGCGAAGCGTAACAACGATGCCGGGCTCACGGCGCTGTACTCGGTGGGGATCGATCCATCCGTGTTGTACCAGGGGTTCAACTTGGTGATGACGTATCCCGACGTCGACTTTCCGCTCACCCCGGTCGCGAAGCCAAATACGACGCTGTGTCGCGAGCAGTTGGAGAGGCTCCTCGCCGCTGCGCGCCATGCGATGCCGCGTGAAGAGCCCAGCGACGGTTGGGACGGCGTGATGAGTCTCGTGCGTCGACTGGAGTTCAAGCGAAGCGTCGGCCAGTTCGATGACATCGCCACCTTGTGCGATGTATTGGCGTCGATCTCCAAGTCCGACTGCAAAGTGGTCCAGAAGCGCTGGAGCGATTCCAAGGAAGACAAGCTTCAAGCAAAGAACCTGCGCGACGATTTCGCAACATTGGTCGAGGGGCCGATTGCCGACGTCCTCCGCTGTTGGCGCGAGCACCGCTATCCGTTGGTGATGGAAGTGCTTCAGCGCGCAGCGTCGGAGTTTGCCCGCGAACGGCACGCAACGGGGCAGCTCGGCTTCGAGGATTTGCTGCTCCTCACCGCCCGGCTGCTGCGCGAACATCCGGCGGTTCGGGATGACCTTGGTGCACGCTATGCCCACCTGCTCGTGGATGAATTCCAGGACACTGATCCGATTCAGGCCGAGGTGTGCTTTCTGCTCACGTCCAATTCCAGCGAAGGCGAAGATTGGCGGCGCGTGACACCGCGGCCCGGCAGCTTGTTCGTGGTTGGCGACCCGAAGCAGAGCATTTTCCGATTTCGTCGTGCTGACATCGAGACGTACGAGCTGGTGAAACGCCGCATGGAGGCGTTCGGCGTCGTGCTGCCGCTCACGTCGAATTTCCGCTCGGTGAGTTCCGTTGAAGCCGTGGTCAATTGCCACTTCTCAGAAGTGTTTCCGGCGATGGCCACGCCGGAACAAGCGGCGTATCGCCCCATGGAGACCCAGCACGAGCCGGAAGGAAGGGACGGCGTCTATACATACGCCGTTCGTCCACCTGGGCGAGCAAAGGGTGCCGTCATCGAGTTGGATGCAGCAATGGTGGCGAGCTTCATCGCCGGCAGGATTGCGAAAGGCGAAAAGGTAGCCGGCGATTTCATGGTGCTCACCGCGACCAAGACGCCCATCGAACAGTACGCCCGTGCGCTCATCGAGCGAAACATTCCGGTTGCGACCACAGGGGCGCGCCTGGTAGAGGAGCATGAGTTGCGCGAGCTCCTCGTGGTGTTGCGCGCCCTTGCCGATCCGGACAATACGATTGCCGTCGTGGCGGCGCTCGAAGGACTGTTCTTTGGTATGAGCCCGGCGGACCTGTGGAACGCATCACAGCGCGGCATTCGCTTTTCCGTCAGCCATCGGCCACTCGACGAGGCCGACGCAGCAGCCCGCGCGCTGCTGCAATTACACGAGTGGTGGAAAGCCTCGCAACGTCATCCCGCGGACATTCTTCTCGAACG
Organism: uncultured Gemmatimonadaceae bacterium; assembly: GCA_963817955.1. Taxonomy (GTDB): domain Bacteria; phylum Gemmatimonadota; class Gemmatimonadetes; order Gemmatimonadales; family Gemmatimonadaceae; genus JAQBQB01. Next base: position 223,295 of record CAWFQK010000001.1, on the reverse strand, counting down.
CATTCTGGACGAGAGTGGTCTGCTCTTGCACGCCGCGGCGCAGCCGCTCGGGGAAACACGCGCTGGTGCGCTGCTCCATCTGCTTGCGTCACTACGCGAATCGGCCGTGGCGGGGGCGAATGGCCTTCCGGACGCAATGGAATACCTCGAAACCATTCTGAGAGCCGAGGCGGCCGACGCTCCGCTCCGCCCGGGCCGCACCGATGTCGTGCGCGTAATGAATCTGCACAAGGCAAAGGGTCTCGAGTCCGACGTGGTCATTCTTGCAGAACCTGTCGACCGAAAGGTGTTCGAGCCGCGCGTGCACATTTCGCGCGGTGAGAGCGGTGGTGCCAGGGGAGGTTTGTCCATCACCCATCAACAGGGTCACAACACTCACGTGCTGGCGCAGCCGCCGGAGTGGGCCGACATGGCGGAACTGGAGTCGCGCTTTCAGGACGCAGAAAGAGCCCGTCTGCTTTACGTCGCGGCGACTCGAGCGAAGCGGGAGCTCTATGTGGCGCAGTGTGAAGTCGCTACGAGTTCGACCCCCAAGCTGGACAACTCCATGTGGCGGCCGCTGGCCCCGATGCTCGATGAGCATGCGATTCCCAAAGAGCTGAAGGTAGAGTCCGCTCCCGGCCGCAAGTGTATGGACCGCACCACCCAGTCGCTGATGGAGGCGACCGACGACGCAGCCGCCCGCATTCGCGTCGCCGCCACGCCATCCCTGCGCTTCGTGACCGTCACTGAGGAAGCAAAGGGCGCAATGGAAGACCGAGTCGCGGCAGAAAGCCCAACGCATGGAACGGGACTTGGAACCGCCTGGGGAACCGCCGTTCATCGTTGCCTCGCAGCACTCGGCCGCGGCCGCCGGGGCGATTCGCTCCTCGCCTTCGCGCGTGCCGTAGCGATCGAGGAGCGGTTGGACGAAGAGCTGTCGGCGGCGCTCTATCCTCTGATCGAACGAACGGCGGAATCGGAATCGTGGGAAGCCCTGACGGCAGCCGGCACGCTGCATGTGGAGTTAGCGATCATGGCAAGTGCCGAGCGTGATGGCGTCGAGACGATCACCGAAGGCGTGATCGATGCCGCCGCGGTTGGCCCGGATGGATGGAGTGTGGTCGACTGGAAGACCGACGTTGTCGACGATGCTGGATGGTCGGCGAGATACGAGCGGTATGGGAGGCAAGTGGAGGAGTATGCGAAAGTGATTGGAGGGGTGTCGGGACAACCGGTTGAGGGGAGGGTAGAGAGAGTGGCGTCTCTGACGGCGCGAACGGCTGACGGCGCTGACTCCCTAACGGCGCGAACGGCTGACTGCGCCGACTCCCTGACGGCGCGAACTGCTAACGGCGCTGACTCCCTGACGGCGCTGACTCCCTAACGGCGCTGACTCCCTAACGGCGCTGACTCCCTAACGGCGCTGACTCCCTGACTGCGGCTTACGGCGGCTTACTGCGTTTGCGGCGCTGACTCCCTGGCGGCGGTTACTGCGCCGGCATCGCTGACCAATCCGAGGTCGCGTACAGAAGGTGGCCTTACGTCCGCCGTAAGCCGCCGTCAGGGAGTTGGCGCAGTCAGGGAGTTGGCGCCGTTCGGGAGTCAGCGTAGGTAGGGAGTCAGCGCCGTCAGGGAGTCAGCGCCGTCAGCCGTTCGCGCCGTCCTTGGAATTGTCACTAGCAAACGCTACTATACCCCGACGTGGGATGATCCGGCGGAGCACAGTTGTGACCGACGACCAGGATGGGCTGAACAGTAGGATGGAGCAGCTTGACCTCAGTACGTCATATGAGGGAAGCAATGCTGCAGGCGTCACCCTTGACGTCGCGCAGCATATTGATGCGCTGACCACCCGCGCCGACGCCATGCGGTTTACCGGCGGGGCTGACGGACTGTCTCTGGCGGCAGAGGCATTATCCCTCGCTCGCGCCGCCGGATATCGCCATGGGGAGGCACGGGCGTTGCGCGCGGGTGCGGCGTGCCGATCACGGCTGCTCGATCTCGACGGTGCCCTCCAGGATGCGACCGCCGCGTGCGCGATTTTCGATCGACTCGGCGAGACGACAGAGCGCGCCGCGACGCTCACCGTCCTGGGTCGCGTGCATCAGAGTCTCGGCGACTGCTACGAAGCCGCTCGATTCTACCTCACCGCGCTCGAGCTCCAGTGCGAGTTTGGCGACAAAGCCGGTGAAGCGGAAACGCGCTGCGCACTAGGCGGTGTCCATGCCGTCGCGGGCGAGATCGCGCCAGCCCTCGAACAGTACCGCGCAAGCACCGACCTCTTTGAGGAACTCGGTAACAACCAGGGAATATCCTGGACCGTGCATAACATCGGCTCGGCGCTCGGAGCGCTTGGACAGGACGACGAGGCCCTGCACTTTCATGAGCGCGCCTTGGCCGACTATCTGAGCCGCGGCGAGACCCTGAATGCCGCGCTCGCCCAGAGCAACGTCGGCTTTGCCTATGCTCGTCTGGGCAATCCTGACGTTGCCCTCAAGCACTATGATGCCGGCCTGCAGCTCGCACGCCAAGCAGGCCATGCCGACGCCGAAGTCGAGATCCTGGAGAACATCGCGCTGCTCCGCCGCGACGCCGGCAATTTCAAGGGCGCCCTCAGCATTCTCCAGGAGGTCCACGCCACGAGTGAGGCGCGGCACCTCGGGGGCCATCATGCGGAGGCGCACCTTCAGATCGGTGAAACGCTCGCGCGTATTGGCCAACATGACGCGGCGTTGACGTCGCTGATGGAGGCGCTCGCTGTCAACCGCGCGGGCGGATCGCGCCAACAGCGGGCCGACATCCATCGGGCGCTGTTCACCGTATACGAGACCCTCGGTCAGGGGGAGCCCGCCCTCCGGCACTTCAAGGAGTACCATACCCTGCACGAGGAGCTACGGGGCGCGGACGCCGAGCGACGGGTGCTGAGCGCCATGGTGCAGATGGAGTTACGGGAGAAAGAGCGCGAAGCCAAATTCCTCCGAGAACGAAACGCGCAGCTGGACGCGGCGAACGCCGAAAAGTCGCAACTGGTGAGGCAGTTGGAAGCGCAGGCCATCCAGCTCGAGCGCCGCAGTCGCGAAGACGCACTCACCGGGCTTCGCAATCGTCGGGATCTCGACGAGCGGCTGCCCATCGAATGGGAGCGATCGCGTCGATTCGGGCACCCGCTCACGATAGCGCTTGCCGACCTCGATCGATTCAAGAGCATCAACGACGAATTCTCGCACGCCATAGGCGACCAGGTCCTGCGCACGGTCGCCAAGATCTTTCACGAACGCACTCGGCGGGTCGACGTCGTCGCGCGGTACGGCGGTGAGGAGATCGCATTGCTCTTTGTCGAGACCACCCTCATCGACGCGCGTGGCGTGTGTGACGACATTTGCGCGGCCATCGAACGGTACGACTGGGCCACGATTGCCACCGGCCTTCGCGTCACCATCAGCATCGGGCTCGCCGATGGAATGGCGGGCGACAATGCTTGGGCGGCGCTGGAAAAGGCGGACGGGAAGTTATATGAGGCGAAGGGGGCGGGCCGAAATCGCGTGATGGGTTGACAGCGCGAAGCGCTGACGGCGCGAACGGCTGACGGCGCTGACTCCCTGACGGCGCTGACTCCCTGACGGCGCTAACTCCCTAACGGCGCCAACTCCCTAACGGCGCTGACTCCCTGACGGCGGCTTACGGCGGGCTCGAACGGCGCGAACGGCGGACGTAAGGCCACCTTCTGTACGCGACCTCGGATTGGTCAGCGATGCCGGCGCAGTAACCGCCGTCAGGGAGTCAGCGCCGCAAACGCAGTAAGCCGCCGTCAGCCGCCGTCAGCCGCCGTCAGGGCGTTAGCGCCGTTAGGGAGTCAGCGCTGTCAGGGAGTTGGCGTAGTCAGGGAGTCGGCGCCGTCAGGGAGTCAGCGCCGTCAGCCGTTCGCGCCGTTAGGGAGTCAGCGCCGTCAGCCGTTCGCGCCGTCAGCGCTTCGCGCTGTCCTCTACTCCTCCCGAAGCACCCGAACCAGATCCCCCCTCCCCGCCTTCAAAGCCGGCCCCACACTCGCGACTATCCCGGTCACCAACAGAATCCCAGCCACTCCCGCCAATACCATCGGATCACGTGGCGACACCCCGAACAACAACCCGGCAACGAACTTCCCCGATAGAAGCGACAGCAATACCCCTCCCACGATTCCGCCGACGACCGGCGCGAGGCCGGTCGCTAACGCCACGCGAACGATGTCCGCCGATTGGGCTCCCAGCGCAACTCGCAGTCCGAATTCATGCGTCCGTTGAGCGATCGTGAATGCGAGTACACTGTACAGCCCGACCGCCGCGAGGACGAGCGCGAGGGCGCCGAAAGCCGAGAAGACCCGTGCGCCGAGTTGCCAGGAACGCATGCGCCGATCGAGCAGATCGCGCATCGGGCGGACGTTGGCGTACGGCACCACGGCGGCAGCAGCGTGGATCGCGCGGCGCACCGGTTCGACCAGGCGCGCCGGGTCGCCGTCGGTCTTGACCACCAGCTCATAGCCGAAGTGAGAGACCGTGTGATCGATTGCCGACGTCGGTAGCTGATCGAGTGGGCGGTAGAGTTGCGGAACGAGACCCTCCACGAGGTTCTGACGGCGCGTGTTTCCCACCACGCCGATGATCGTGGTGCATGGCATCGTGTCCGCGTCGATCTTGGCGCACTGACCCACCGGATTCTGGTTCGGCCAGTACAACGTCGCCATCGTTTCGTTGATCATTGCCACCGGCAACGTGCCCATCCGGTCGCCCACCGTGAACGCACGGCCGCCGCGCAGACGGATTCCCATCGTGGTGAAGTAGTCTGGCGTGACGGCGTACTGCACCGGCTCCTGCTCGGTTTTCGGAAGCACTCGGCCCGGAACGGCAACGCTGGTGCTCCACGACAGTCCGAACGGCAATCCGATCGTCACCGCCGCCGACTTCACGCCGGGCACACTGCGAACGCGCCGATTGAAGTCGTCATACAGGCGGCGCGCTTCCTCGGTCGTGAGCCCGGCGCTCGCGTGCGCGATGTCGGCAACGAGTACGTGGTCCACGTCTACGCCAAACGGCAGCGCGTTGACATTCTGTACGCTTCGAATGAACAGTCCCGCGCCGGTGAGCATCACGATGGCAAGCGCCGCTTGTAGCATGAGCAGTGCGGCGCGCAGTGGCGAGCGCTGTCCTCCGCCTTCGCGAACTCCCTGCTTGAGCGCCTGCGCGAGATCCGTGCGGCTCGCGCGGAGCGCGGGCACGAGCGACGTCACCAACCCGGTGACCAGTGTCGCCACCGCGGTGAACGCCAGCAGTCGCCCATCCACAGCCTCCGCCGTCCACGCGCCCGCGCCGAGCAACCAGATCCGCACCGACTGGGAAGTCCAGTGTGCGACGAGCAATGCGCCGCCGCCGCCGAGCGTCGCCAACACCAGGCCTTCGACCAAGAGTTGGGTGATGAGTCGGCCGCGACTGACGCCGAGGGCGAGCCGCACGACGATCTCGCGCTGACGGTTGAACGCGCGAACGAGCAGTAGATTTGCCACGTTCGCGCAGGCGATGATCAGCACGATCAGCGAGACGACACCGAGCAGCTGCGATACCTTCACACTATGGCCGATGGCACTCATTCCCGGGCTGACTTTGCCCGGGATGAGCGACGCGAGCACCACGCTCTCGGAATCCGGCTTGATATATCGTGCGGCCTTCGGGTCCTCCGCGATCTGCTGCCGGAGCGCCCCGCGATGCACTGCAGTCGCCTGCTGGGTAGCGAGCTGCACGGATTCCGCACCTTTGAGTCGCGCCACGATGTGCAGCCAATTCGCGTGGCGGTTCTTCGTCCAGCCCGGCGAGTTGTCGAAGCGCAACCCGGACGGAGCGGTGATCGGCAGCCAGACGTCTACATCATTGAGATCGACGCCGGTAAACCCCTTGGGCGCGACACCGACTACCGTGTACCGCTGAACGCCAATGTTGAGCGTTTGCCCAAGCGCGCTCTCACGACCGTTAAAATGCCGCTGCCAGAATCCGTAACCGATGACGGCGACGTTTCCTGCAGAGGCAACGTTGTCCTCGTCGGCCGAGAAGAAGCGACCCGCCGCCGGGCGGACGCCGAGCGTTGAAAAGAAGCTGCTCGACACGAGCGAACCCGCGACGCGAGACGCGCTCGACCCACGATCCAACGGGAAATATCCCCCGGAGTACGTGGCGGCAACGCCGTCGAAACCCGCCGCTTGATCGCGAAAATCGGTGTACGTCGCGTAGGAACAGCTCGACTGCCAATACGCGGATCCGGCAGAATGCGTCTCGACCTGTACCACGCGATCGGGATCGCGGATCTGGTCCGGCGCGCGGAAAAGGATTCGGTCGAGGACACCGAACATCGTCGCATCGGCGCCGACGCCGAGTGCAATGGTGAAGACGACGATGAGGGCGAAGCCCGGGCGTGTGTGGAGACCGCGGAGCGAGTAGCGGAGGTCCTGGGCCAGCGAATCGCGCCAGCGAGCGAGGAGAGGTTGAGCGAGCATGACAGTTGGACAGCGCAGAGGCGGAATTGGTTGGTAACGGCGCGGACAACCTCAGACCAGCGGGAACAGCCTAGCCGCTTCGTCCGAGAGCATTCCTGCCTACTTCATCCGAGAACATCCTGGCTGCTTCCTCCAGATCCGATTGTAGCCATTCCCCAATTGAGAACTCCATATCGATCACTCTTGCTGCGAAACAATTGAAACTTCAAATCGTGTGACAGATCTTGTGTGCGGAATACCGAGCAGTCCATTGCGCTGAACTTCGCCTGGCGACGATAGCCAGGTCCGCTCACGGTCGACATCGAGCACCTCATATACCTTGCGCAAACGACTGTCAGAACACCAGACATGTCCAGCACGATTGGCATCAGAGGCGCGATCATCATCTTCGTCGCCTCGTGGTAGTTGCACCATGGCACGAGACGATTCGACAGTCTTCCAGTGTCGAGCGATGGCGCAATCAACGGCGCTCATCCAGGCGATTCATGAGCGCGTGAATGCGGTTCGGAAACGCAATGGCCGATCGGCGCTATGCTGGAGCGACACGCTCGGCGTCGCCGCGGAATGCCACAGCCGAGCCATGGGGCAGTACCACTTCTTCTCTCACACATCGCCGATACCCGAACATGTCACTCCCGCCGAGCGTGTTTGCGCAGTCGGCGGCCGCTTCGACGGAGTGGGGAGAACATCGCGATGCAGCTGGCGGGGACCGCAACCGCGGACGCGTTCGTAGCCGGGTGGGTGCACGACCCTGGTCACCTCGCAACTCTTCGCTACCCCGCCGGTCATCGAACTGGAGCCGGCGCATGAAGTACCGACAGTTTGAGGTCAAGTACCGACAGTTTGAGGTCAATTGTAGTCGCGGCTTCTTCGAAGAGATCAGGTAGCAACTGGGGACAGATTTGCCCGAGTGGGAACACATGGCGAATTTTCAAACGATGCCAATGTCCGCTCTCTCACCATCCTCGAGTTCGCCTCGCGGTGATGTCTCATGAAACACCCGCCACCAATTCCCAATTCATACTGGCTCCCCGACCGGCGGATCGCCGCGGGCGAGTATCCCGGTGCGCATTCCGAGAGGACCGCGCTCACCAGGCTGCTCCTCGTACTCGATTCGGGGGTCAACTCGTTCGTCGATCTCACCACGACGCAGGACCCACTGCAGCCGTACGAGCCGATGCTCCACGACATCGCGGCGAGAACCGGCGCTATCGTGTCGTATCTGCGCATGCCGATCCGCGACATGGATGTGCCTTCCCACAGTGAGATGCTTGAGATCCTCGACCATATCGCTGCGGAGGTAGATCGCGGACGGGTGGTCTACGTTCACTGCTGGGGAGGGGTCGGTCGCACCGGTACAGTGGTGGGATGCTGGCTCGTTCGACAGGGCGTCACTGGCGATGAAGCGCTGCGTCAGGTCACCGAATTATTCCGGACGATGTCGCCCGCAAAGATTCGCTCGCTGCAAGGGTCGGGATCGCCGCAGACTGAATCGCAACGGGAGATGGTAAGAAATTGGTCTGAACACGAGAAGTGTTGACGGCGCGAACTGCTAACGGCGCTGACTCCCTGACGGCGCTGACTCCCTACCTACGCTGACTCCCGAACGGCGCTAACTCCCTGACTGCGCCAACTCCCTGACGGCGGCTTACGGCGCGAACGGCGGCTTACGGCGGACGTAAGGCCACCTTCAATACGCGACCTCGGATCGGTCAGCGATGCTGGCGCAGTAACCGCCGCCAGGGAGTCAGCGCCGCAAACGCAGTAAGCCGCCGTAAGCCGCAGTCAGGGAGTCAGCGCCGTTAGGGAGTCAGCGCCGTTAGGGAGTCAGCGCCGTTAGGGAGTCAGCGCCGTCAGGGAGTCAGCGCCGTTAGCAGTTCGCGCCGTCAGATTTCATCTAGTAACCAGTCATTCCACCCCCTAACCCGACCGTCAGATCGACCGAGACTCTCTCAATCCCTCCTTTCCTGACCAATTCGGTCGACGCCGACCATTGTCATCTTCATGGGCCCCCTCCCTCCCAGCCAGTCATTTCGCCTATTCCGTCAGTCCCTCCGTCGAATTCTGACGAACCCATCGCCGGGTCCTGCGGCGTTGGCGTTCCCGGCCGCGATTGGGTTGCTGCTCGCGCTGCTCTACGTCGGCATGACCGCAATGCTCACGGTTTCGTCGTACAATCGCGGCGAGAGCACTTGGGCGCGGGCGCAGAAGGACGGCGTTCTTGCCATTGAGCGGTTCGTCAATACCGGTGATAGCGCCGATCTCGCCGCCTATTCCCGCGCGCGGGAGATCTCCCTTGGGGACCGACAGGCTCGCGATATCCTGGAGAGTGATCGCCCAGACCATCGTGCCGCTACCGCAGCATTCGTCCGCGGTGGCAACGATCCGGAGGACGCGGACCTCATGGCGGCCTACTACCGGATTGCCCGTCGCGAGAGCGACATTGCGCGCGCGGCGAGGATCTGGATGCGGGCTGACGTACTGATCGATTCGATCGACGCCAGCCTTGGGCGACTCGTGGCTGCGCACGCCCGCGGAGAGACCCTGACGGTCAAGCGCGAGCTCAATCAGATCGAGCATGACGATCTGATGCTGAGCTCCATGACGCAATTGTTTTCGGGTGCGCTGCGCGACGCCACGCGCACTTTGCGCGAGGTCCTGCTGTCCATCTCGACGGTCGTGGCGATCGCTCTCGTGCTGATTGGGATGTCGTTGACGCGCCGGATCATTGCTGGAGCGAAGGCTACTGCGGAGGCCGAGCGAGCCCTGCGGGAGCGCGACGAGCGGCTGCGCCAGTCGCAGAAGATGGAGGCCGTGGGGCGCTTGGCCGGCGGCATCGCGCACGACTTCAATAACGTGCTCACCATCATCAGTGCGCACGCCGAAATGCTGCGCGAGGATCTCAATCCGGCGAGCCCGATGCACGACGACGCCGACGAGATCGTGCGCGCCGCTGTGCGCGCCACATCACTCACGCGCCAACTGCTCGCGTTCAGCAGGCAGCAGGTGCTCGCGCCGCGCGTGCTCGATCTGAATGTGGTCTGTGTCGCGATGGAGAGCATGCTGCGCCCATTGATCGGCGAGCATATCACGCTGACCGTGGAGTGTGCCGGTGGCTTGCACCGGGTGCTCGCCGACCGGACACAGATCGAGCAGGTGCTGCTGAACCTGGCGGTGAATGCGCGCGACGCGATGCCGGGGGGTGGATCGCTCTCGATCAGCACCTCGAATCTGCGCATCCAGTCCAAGGGTGCGGCCCTCGGCGGCGTGGCCAACGAACCGGTACCCGGCGATTACGTCGCGCTGACCGTGGTCGACACGGGGCAAGGAATGGATGAGGAGACGCGACGTCGAGTGTTCGAGCCGTTCTTCACGACCAAAGAGCAAGGGAAGGGAACCGGCCTCGGCCTCGCGACGGTGCACGGGATCGTGGAGCAGTCCGGCGGCTTCATTCAGGTCGACAGCTCGCCGGGCAACGGAGCGCGCTTTCGCGTCTTGCTCCCTCGAGCCGAGCGCGACGTCCTGGACTCGGGAGGGACTGCCGCCGTCCGGCCCGAGAGGCCGATGGCGAAGGGAGTGGTCCTACTCGTCGAAGACGACGAGCAGGTGCGTGCCGTCGCGAAGCGAATGCTGGTCGAAGGGGGCTATACGGTGCTCGAGGCGTGTAATGGGCGTGAGGGGCTGGACATGGCGCATGCCGCCGCGCCGCCCATGGACATCGTGGTGACGGACGCCCTGATGCCGGAGATGAACGGGCCGGCGCTGATCTCCGCCCTGCGTGAGGCGGGATTTACGTTTGCGGCGGTGCTCATGTCGGGATACACGGATGACGCGGTGATACGCAGTGGTGCACTTCCGACGGGGGCGGTATTCGTGCAGAAGCCGTTCGCCGCGCCATCCTTACTGCGCGCCATTGTGGACGCTCAGGCGGCGCGGTGCGCGGCGGTCTGACGAATCGTCTCTCGAAAATCTATCGATGGCGCGAGACCAGCATTGGCTGGCGCGGCCCTACTTTCCGTCGCTGTCTCCATCGGTGTCTCCGCTTGCCGCCTTGGCGCGGCCCGCATCGCTGATATGAACAGAATCTTGAAAGCGACTTCGCTGAGATTGGGCATCCGCGACGTTCGTTCTGGCCTGACGGCCAGTCTGTGCTGGGGTGATCGCGTCTGCGTGAGTTATTGACATTGCGGCTCCTTCACTGGTTGTCCGGAGCATCGACATCGAACGGCGCGGATTGCGAATGTGTATCGTTTTGATGCTGTTGGGTTCAGTGAGCGCCGTTTCGGTTGTGGCGAAAGCACGGCCTCCGGATCGCCGTCAGCATGGAACGAGCAGCGGTGGTAAGCAATCTCAGCAAGCGCGGCGCCGCAATAAACCTTTGATTGAATAGTTAACGAAACACTAAGATGTTGTGAGATCCGTTAACGACCGTGATCGCGCTCCGTCATTCGGTGCAGACGAACTAACGTCAACGCGCCGCTGGCGCCACACAACGGAGAGGACATCATGGTCAGCATACTCACACTGTTCGTCATTCCCTTCTTCGCGGTTGGGCGACCGGCCGCGAGTGCGCCGCCGGCCGCGGTCGACTCGACCGAAATCGCTCTGGTCGAGGTGGAGAACGACCGCAATGTTCCCGTGACCATTTACGCGGAGCAGGGCATGCGTGACGTACGACTCGGTGTCGTTGCGGCGTTGACTGATTCGACGCTGCGCGTTCCCGACTTCATGCTCGGCGAGGGGCAAATCAAATTCTTCGCGCGGCCGGCTGGACAGGTCGAGGAAGCGACCGACTACGTCGAAATCGAGCGGGGGAAGCGGGTTGGGCTCGTTGTTCCGGCGCGATAGCCGATAGGGGATCGGCGACGAACGGCGAACGGCCGTCCTCAGACGGCCGTTCGTGCTCTGGACGCGCGGCTGCGGCTGACGCGCGCTTATGAATTCCGCTCAATGTCCTGCATCGGCCGACATTCGGCCCGGCGAACTACAGTGGATGGGCTCTGGTCCGACATCTACGCATAGGAGGAATGAACCACCACTCCTCTACGAGCAAGCATATGCGCAAGATCAGTCGTGCGGGCCTGAGCTTCGCTCTCCTGTTTGGTTGCGGTGGAGATACGCCGGTGACCGTCTTCACCCCCATGGACGGCGCCTGGACCGGAACGACGGCGGCCTACAGCAAGGTGGTGCTGCGTATGACCGAGCGCGTGGACAGTCGCATTCTGTTCGGAACGTGGACTGGTGCGCGCTCGCGATGCACGGCCGCCTGCATTGACAGCGGGATCGTGATCGATGGCTTCCGGACAGGGACGTCGTTGGCGTTCGTACTGACGGCCATGAACGCCACACGGTCGTTGTCGGTGGCGGGAACAATGGGTGCCGATTCCACGATCACGGGTAGAGCCATGCTCACCGACGCCGGGATACATTCGGCGATCGAGGCATTGCAGCTACGGAGGCGGTGAAGCGGGGGGCCGCCCTTTTTGCGTAGACACACGCCGAAATTCCAGTACGCAATGTCGGGTGACTTGCGCGTTCTTTGCTAACTCTGGCCATTTCGGCTAACGAACTCTGTACTTGAAGACGATATTCGGATCGTGCGATGGGCTCTGCCCACGCTGCAGTGACGGGCCTCGTAGTGTTTCTACCCTTGCTGGCCACACGACTTCCAAATGCCCGAGCAGAACATACCGACTTCAGTGGGCGTAAGTGAACTCGTAGTGACATCGCACGACTCGCCCGACGAGGTTCGTAGGCTGGACAAGAGTCGGGTCGATGTCGTTCGGTTCGATGGCTTTACCCTCGGCCGTTTCATCTTCGAGCCGGGTTGGCGCTGGTCGGAATGCATCAAGCCGGTGGTCAAGACGGACTCGTGCCAGGTTCCTCACGTGGGATATGCCATTTCTGGGCGCATCCGCGTGCGCATGAACGATGGGGCAGAACGAACCGTTGTGGCGGGCGAATCGTACACGATCCCGGCTGGACACGACGCCTGGGTCGAGGGGAACGAGCGCTACGTTGCCATTGAAGTCATGAGTGCGGAGCAGTTCGCGAACGTGAGCGAGGAACTCGTCCGGGAGATCGCGGAGGCCTTGCACGACGTGGTCTCGCTCAGCGACGCGAGACGTACGCGAATCTTCTTCGTGAACTCCGCGTACGAGCGTATCTGGGGCCGGCCGCGCACGGACCTGTACGACAATCCGCTCGCGATCCTCGACGGCGTGCATCCCGACGACCGCGACCGGGTGCGCGAGGCTATCGCCGGCTCATCGCACGGCGAGTATGACGTGGAGTTCCGCGTCGTGCGCCCGGATGGCGAGCAGCGCTGGGTATGGAGTCGCGGCTTTCCCGTGCGCAACGCGGGAGGTGAGATCTACCGCAGCGCCACCATTACCGAGGACGTCACCGACCGCAAGCAGGTCATCGAGAGCCATGAGCGGCTCGTTCGTGGTTTCACACATGATCTGAAGAACCCCCTGGGCGCAGCCGACGGCTATCTGTCATTGCTGGAGCTCGGCGCGTTCGGCGAGATGTCGTCGGCACAGACGGAGAGTGTGGGGCACGCGCGCCGGTGCATCCGCACAGCGCTCGATCTGGTCCTGCATCTCATGGAGATCGAGCGTGCAGAGGCGGGGCAGCTGATGATCCAGCGAGAGCGCGTCGACATCGGCGCCACCACCCGCGAGATCGTCGAGGAATTTCGCGCGGCCGCACATGCGAAGCGTGTCAGCATCAGACTGCTGGGGCCAGGTGATGACGACCACGACTCGGTCGTCGTCGAGTCGGATCGCGCGCGCGTGCGCCAGATTCTCGCGAACCTGATCTCCAATGCGGTGAAATACACCCCAGCGGATGGGAGTATCAGCGTTCGAACACACCTTGTCCACGACGGCGAGGCGCCACGACTCGGACGCTGGGTGGCCGTCGTCGTCACCGACGATGGACCCGGCATTCCACCGGAACGGCAGAATCTGATCTTCCGTGAATTCACGCGCTTCAATCCCGACGCGGCTGAGGGATCGGGAATCGGACTGGCGATCAGTCAGCGGCTGGCGCGCGCGCTCGGTGCGACGATTACCTGCACGAGCACGCCGGGCGTTGGAAGTACGTTCACGCTCTGGGTTCCGAGCGATCCGCCGTCGACGCTCGTGCGGTAGCCTCGCGTCTGGCGCTACCACGGTCCGTGCTATATGCATCCATTATAGGCGAACCGGACCGGACTCATGCGGCACCACGTCGGACTTACCAGCCTGCTGTTTGCGGCGGCGTTCACTGTCGGTGGCTCCGTGGCGCACTCGGCGCGCGGCCAAGCTACCGCGGTAAATCCCGACCGCCGCTGGACGGCGTGGCTCGGTTGCTGGGCGCCGGATTCGTTACCCGGCAGCGGCGGCACGTCGTCGTCGAGTGTGACGTGCGTCGTTCCCGTCGCTGGTTCGCGCGTGGTCGATGTGCTCACGTTCTTGCACGGACGCGAGGTGTCACGTGAGCGGCTCGACGCCATGGGACGCGCGCAGCCGCTGGACGGCCAAGGCTGCAGCGGTACGGAATCGGTGAGCTGGGCTGCCGGCGCGCGGCGCGCATACGTGCGCGCCAATTACGCGTGCGGCGGAACGCGCGGAAGTTCGTCCACGCTATTTGCGTTTACCCCGCGAGGCGACTGGCTTCGGGTTGGCTCGGTGCGATCGGGCGGCGGCGCGATCGTGTCCGTCAGCCGTCTACACGAGGTAGACCCGCCGGAGGAGCTTTCGGCCAGCACTGCTCACGCGATTGCTCAGCAGCGGCTGGCGATCGCCACGGCGCGTGCGGCCGCCACGGCGCCGATCACGATCGATGACGTGATGGATGCGCTCCGCATCGCGGATTCCGCTGTGGTGCGGTCGTGGCTCATCGCGAGCGAGCAGCATTTTGACTTCAATACCGAGCAGGCGACGTTGCTGGCGCGGGCGAATCTACCGGCATCGGTGCTGCAGGCCATGCTTGGCGCGACGCCGCGCGACAAGGATGCGCAATATGCTGCGCCGAGCCAGAATGCGGACATCTACGCGAACGCTCCGCCGCAGATGACGACGATGTACGTCTGCCCGCCCGCCGGCTGTTACCAGGCGCAAGCGTATCCAGCATATCCAACGGAGTACGGTGCCAGCATGTACTCGCCATACGCGACCTATCCGTATGTCTATCCGGCGCCGATCATCGTGTATCGCAGCGGCGCGCATGGATTCCCGGGTGCAGAATCCCGGCACGAGCCGAGACAGGACGCGCCGCGTCAGCCGTTCGGTGTGCCGCGCGGCCACGCGCCTGGTCCGAGCGGCCGACGGCCGTAGTCACGGTGCGCGGGAGCCGCCGCGCGTTAACAGACTGTTGAAATAGTGCTGGACAGGAGTCAGAAGCTCGAGGGCATGCGCATCAATTCGAGGGCCGGAACAGCGTTTGAACGCGGAGCGGCCGAACAGCTTTAACGCAGAGGTCGCAGAGAACTGCAGGAGAACTGCAGAGGACTGCAAAAAGAGAACTGCAGGAGAACTGCAAAAGAGAACTGCAGAGAACTGCAAAAGAGAACTGCAAAAGAATACTGGAAAAGGGGCCTGCAAAGAGAACTGTAAGCGTACGGAAGAGGGAAGCACGTATCAGTGGAATGATCCGTGGATGCCGAGTCCACAAACATTCCGCCTATATCGTTGATGATCCCGACTTGGGCGATACCATCGGAGCCCCACGACGGCATCACCCAAGACACCCACGCGAGACAATCCTTCACGGTCCTCTGCAGTTCTCTTGCAGTTCTCTGCGACCTCTGTGTTCAAAGCTGTTGAATCGGTCATAGAGATCCTTCGCTTCGCTCAGGATGACAGGCTTATTTGCTCAGGATGACTGGCGATTCACTCGTAGTTCAACAGTCTGTCAAGGTTCGTCTGGCGGTCGCGTGGCGTCGAGCAGCGAGCGCACCTTGGCGCAGAGATCGTCCACACTGAATGGCTTGGCTAGGAAGCCGGTGAACGGGCCCTGCAACTGCTGGCCGGTGATGACGCCGCGCGTGTAGCCGGAGATGAACAGAAAGCGGATGTGCGGATACCATGCACGGACATGGTCGAAGAGCTCGCGCCCGTCCATCTGTGGCATCACCACATCGCTCACCACCAGATGCATCGGTGCGGCGTAGTCTCCAGCGACCGCCAACGCATCCTCGCCACTTCGCGCCTCGATCACGTTGTACCCGTTGGCTCGCAACCCCCGGACGATCACGTCGCGCACGGCATTCTCGTCTTCCACCACGAGAATGGTCTCGTTCCCCCGCACGTCACCGACCGATGCCTCCGCTGGAGCACGCTCGGTCTCGCTTGCCGCGGCCAGCGGAAGAAACACGCTCACTTCGGTGTCGGACGGCTCGGTGGTCGACGTCAGCAGATATCCGCCGAGTTGATGTATGACGCCAGAGACCATCGACACGTCCCGCTCAATCCGCGCAGCGTTGCCGGCGCCGGAACCAGAGCCAGAGCCGCTGCCGGAGCGGGACCCGAAACTCGGACCCGAGTCACGCACCGTCAATTCCACATACTCGCCATTCGGCACACCCGCGCGCGAGGTCAACGACGTGTCGCCGATCACGCGCGTGCGTGTGGATAGCAGGATGGTGCCGCGGTCGCCTACGGTGTGCGACGCGTTGACCAATAGGTCGAAGACGATCATCTCGAGCTGCGATTCGTCGGCGAGCACGTGCGCGCCATCGTGCGCCAGATCCAGCGAGAGCCACACGCCCTCACTGGCCAACCGCCCGAGCAGCGGCTCCATAGCGTGCAACAGATCGTCCAGCGAGACGGGGTGTGCCGCGAGCGCCGGCCGGCCACCGAATGCCAACAGATGCCGGGCCAGGCGCGAAGCGCGCATGGCCTGCTTCGTGATCTCGTTGAGATCTGCGCGCGCCTCGGAGCGATCGGGCAGCCGTTCGCCGACGAATTCGACCAACCCCAGAATGGCGGTGTTGATGTTGTTGAATTCCTGCGCGACGCCGCCAACCAGGCGGCCCACGGCTTCCATCCGCTTGGCTTGCAGGAGTTGCGACTCGAGGGCGTGTTGCTGCGTGAGGTCGCGCTCGATGGCAACGATACCGCTCACGCTCCGTCCCATGGACGGTACGGGAAACAGACTCAACGACACGGCCAGCCGCGTACCGTCGCGTCGGGCGCGCGACGTCTCGACACTGCCAACGCGCGTTCCGCCGGCGGCCGCGGCCAACCTGCGCCGCTCCAGGTCGTGCAGCTCCGCCGGCACGATGTCCAGCACGCTCCGGCCAATCATGTCCGTGGCGGCAAAGCCGTACATCCGCGCGGCCGCGTCGTTCCAGCTGGTGACGATGCCATCAACCGTCAGGCCCATCATCGCGTCGTCCGAAAATTCAACCATCGCCGCCAGCGATTCCTGCACGGATGGCATCGTTGGAATCATGGAATCTCCTGGTGCAATCGTGATACAAGCAGGTCGCCTTGCAGACGGTGCTGCTCGAGCGCCCGCTCAACCGCGGCGAGCAACGCGGTCGTCGTGAACGGCTTTTCCAGGAAGACCGCGACCGGCGGCAGCTCAGGTTGTGGCTGATCGGCGCCGCGTGAATACGCACTCATGACGAGCAGTGCCGGCCGATATCCGAGCTCGTGCAGCGACGTGATCAGTTTGCGTCCGCCCATGCGCGGCATTCGCAGATCCGTAATGACCAGATCAACGTTCGTCGTGCGCCGCATCATTTCAATGGCCGCGATCCCATCCTCGGCCTCCAGAACGTCATACCCGTTCGCTTCGAGCGAGCGCCGCACGACGGTGCGCACCGCCGCCGAATCTTCGGCCACCAGCGCCGTGTGTTGCCTGCGTTCGCTCACGCCGGCCGGCATGCCATTGAGCGCGGCGAGTTCTACCGACAACGATTCGTCATCCCGGCTGTATTCTGGCGCGACCGGCAGCCACAGCTGGACGCGAGTTCCATCCCCCACGGAGCTGTCCACGGTGATGTACCCGCCGGATTGCTTCACGATCCCGTACACGGTCGACAGCCCGAGCCCCGACCCTGCGCCCACCGCTCGAGTCGTGAAGAAAGGCTCAAATGCGCGTTCGCGCACCTCTGGTCGCATGCCATGCCCCGTGTCCTCCACCGTGATGGAAGTATAATGACCGGGCACCGATCCGGGGTGCTGCGCCGCGAACGTCTCGTCGAGGTTGGCATCGTCCACCCGAATGAGCACCACGCCCGCGCTGTCGATCGCGTCGCGGGCGTTCGTGACGAGATTGATGATGACCTGCTCGATCTGCGACCGGTCGGCCACG
Source organism: uncultured Gemmatimonadaceae bacterium (assembly GCA_963817955.1). Lineage (GTDB taxonomy): Bacteria > Gemmatimonadota > Gemmatimonadetes > Gemmatimonadales > Gemmatimonadaceae > JAQBQB01. Next base: position 205,486 of record CAWFQK010000001.1, on the reverse strand, counting down.
ACGCTCTGGGCGGTGTCCGCGATTCGGATCACGAGTTCCGCCCGTTCGCCGAGCACGCGGCGCAACATGGTCTCCATGTCATAGATGACCGGCGCGAGGTTCAGGTAATCGGGTCGCACGGCCTGTCGGCGGCTGAACGCGAGCAGTTGGCGCGTGAGCGCGGCCGCGCGATCGACGGACAACAAGATCTCGAACAGTTCCGGTTGAACGGGATGCGTCACGGGGAGGGCGTTGCGTACGATTTCGCTGTATCCGCGAATGGCAGTGAGAATGTTGTTGAAATCGTGGGCGATGCCGCCGGCGAGTTGGCCCACCGCCTCCATGCGCCTTCCCTGGTCGGCGATCTGCTCTGCCTGTCGCGCCGCCTCCGCGAGCTGGAGGCGCTCCGTCATGTCGGTGATCACGGCGACCCGCACACTCTGGCCGTGATACACGAGTGAGCGCGTGACGACGTCTACCTGTATTTCCCGGCCGTCCCGCGTGCGGTGGCGAACCAGACCGATGTGGAGCCCGTGCGCGGGTGTCGCAAAGCGCCGTCGCAGATCCTCTGCGGACTGACCACGACTGATGTCAGCCAGCGTGATGGTCAGGAACTCTTCGCGCGAATATCCGTACAGCTCCATCGCCGCGTGATTGACGCGGAGAAAACACAGCGTGGTCTCGTCAATCACCCACTTTGGCAGCGGGCTCTCTTCGAACAGCAGCTCGTAGATTGGCTCATCCATGGTCACTGGTGCGGCCGGCCGCCGCAAGCGCGGCGCGGACCGCTTCACAGACGGCGTCTGGTGTGAACGGCTTCTGCAGAAAGGAGACGCCGGGGTCGAGCACGCCACGCTGCACGATCTCGGCGTCGGTGTAGCCGGACATGTAGAGCGCTGGCATGTTGGGATGCGTCGCGTGCACGGTATCGACGAGGGCGCGGCCCGTCATATAGGGCATGATCATGTCGGTGAGCACGAGCTCGATGTCGTCGCCGTGCTGTTCGAGAATCGACAGGGCCTCATGGCCACCGTTCGCGGCCAGGACCGTGTAGCCACAGGAAGACAACGCGCGTTGGACCACGGCGCGGACCGAGTCTTCGTCCTCGACGAGCAGAACGGTGCCGGTCGCCGCCGGCTGCAGCACGACCGGCGCCCGCGGCTTGGCGCGTTCAACGCCGCGCTCATCGGCGCGAGGCAGGTAGACGGAGATCGTGGTGCCAGCGCCCGGCGCCGACGTGACGGTGACGTGCCCGGCCGATTGCTTGACAATACCATAGACGGTGGACAGCCCAAGCCCGGTCCCTTCGCCCACCGCCTTGGTGGTGAAGAACGGCTCGAACGCGCGGGCTTGCACATCCGTGTTCATCCCGATGCCGGTGTCCCGGATCGCGAGCAGGACATACGGGCCGCGCCGCTCGTCCGGCCCCGTGTCACAGTTGGGCGGTAGACGATCGACCGCGGCGGTCTCGATGGTCAGGCAGCCGCCGTGCTTCATGGCGTCGCGCGCATTCACGATGAGATTGAGAATCACCTGCTCGATCTGCCCCGGGTCCGCCATGGCGAGCAGCTCGCCCGCCGCCAGATGATGCTCGATGAGCACGTCTTCGCCGACGAGACGCGAGACCATGGGCAGGATGCCAGACACGATCTCGTTCATGTCGAGCAACTGGGGCTTGAGAATTTGCTTACGCGAGAACGCCAGCAACTGGCGCGTCAACGCCGCCGCGCGTTCGGCCGCTTTCCGAATCTCCAGTGCATCGCGGTACCGCTCGTCACCCGGCACGCTCTCGCCCAACAGGAACTCGGCGTTCGCCTTGATCACGGTGAGCATGTTGTTGAAGTCGTGCGCCACGCCGCCGGCAAGTCGGCCAACGGCTTCCATCTTCTGTGATTGGCGCAACTGCTCCTCGAGGTTCCGCCGTTCGGTGACGTCGCGGAAGATGGTCTGAATGGCCGGCTGGTTGTCGAAGTGGAGCGGTGTCGACGTGACTTCCACGTAGGTCGTTCGGCCGTCCAGTCGACGCCACTGCTGTTCCATGGCCGGGGCGTCGCCTCCCGCCGCCATAGCGGCCCAACGTTCTGCCACCACCGAACGGCTTTCGGGTGTGACGAAGTCCATCGCTGGTCTTCCCACCAGATCCCCGGACCGCTGAGCGCGGGCCATGCGAGCAGCGGCGGCGTTCGCGAATACGATGATGCCGTCGGCGTGAATCACGATTCCATCCGGCGACAGCTCCACGAGCGTTCGGTAACGTTCCTCGCTCTGCGCCAGCGATTCGCCGGCGCGCACGTGCTCCGTCACGTCCACCCCATGGACGAGGATGCCGGATCGCGTGCCGTCGACTTCCTCCATGGCCCGGTACACGAAGTTCAAGAAACGCTCTTCGGGGACACCGCCTGGAATGCGGTGCAGCCACACGCGCATGCGATTCGCGGTGAAGGCCTTGCCGGTGGCATAGACCTCGTCGAGCACGCGCGCGAAGCCCTGCTCGACGATCTCCGGCAATGCCTCAGCGGCGGGCTTGCCGATGATTGCGCGGCGGTCGCCCACCAGCTCCATGTAGGCGTCGTTGGCCAGCTCGAAGATGTGATCCGGGCCGCGCAGCACGGCGATGAACGCCGGCGCCTGTTGGAAGAGTGTCGCCAGGCGCTGCCGCTCCCATTCGAGATTCGAGAGGAGGCGCTCCCGCTCGCGGGTTGCCTCACGCTGCGCCGTCACGTCCACATTCACATTCACGACGCCCGCCATACTCCCATCCACCCCGATGATGGGCGCAACGGAATTCAACACGAAGCCGTGTGTGCCATCCGCTCGTTCGATCTCCAGCACTTCGCTTTGGTCCACTCGATCGCCACGCAACAAACGCGCAACCGCCCAGTCGCCGGGCGCGAGCGCTTCGCCGCTGTCCGCCTGCCAGGCTTTGTTCTTTGTGAGCTCGGCGAAGCTCGTGGGATGAGAAATCGAGCTGCCCCAGATGCGGCAGGATTCGCTGTTGGCCTGTGTCAGCACCCCGTCCAGATTGGCGATGCAGACGCCGACGGGAAGCGCTTCGAGCACCGCCTCGAGCCGACGCCGCTCGGTGTCCGCGGCAGAGAGCGCCGTCAATGTCCATTCCTCGGCGAGCTTGCGCGCGCTGATGTCGACGAACAGCGCTACCGCGCCGGGCGCTCCGCCGTCCTCAGCGGGTAGCGCGGTGATGGACAGGAGTACATCAACGGTCGCGCCATCCTTGCGCACGCGCTTGGTTTCGACGCCGACCACTTTGTTACCGGTGGCCAACTCTTGGTCGATGTGTTGGAACTGCTGCTCGTGGCCTGTTGGTAGATACGGGAGCGGACGGTCGAGGACCTCGTCGCGCCGCCACCCGAAGAGCAGCTCCGCCGCGGGGTTCCAGATCGTGACGTGGTGTGCCGCGTCCATCCCCACGATCGCCAGCGGCGACGCCTCGACGATCGCTTCGATCGTCGCAAGGGCGCGTGCCTGAAGGCGTTCGGCGCGCAATTGTATGGTGACATCCTGGGCGAGCACCATGCGTGCGGCGCGTCCGCTAAACGTGGTCGCGGCGGACATGACTTCAGTGTCGATGATACTCCCGCTCTTGGTGCGGTGCCGCCACACACCATGATTCACCGTGGCGGGGAACGGTGTCTTGAACAGGGTATGGAACGCATCGATATCTTCTTCGGGCCGGATGTTCCGGATGTTCAATCGCAGAAACTCGGCGCGTGAATACCCGTAGCGGCGCACGGCGGCCTCGTTCACGGCGAGGAATGCGAGCGTATCGGCGTCGTACACCCACATTGGTTGTGGGTGGTCCTGGAACATGATGCGATACATGTTCTGGACCGGGCTTGCGCCATCGAATGCGTCAACAGAGAGCATCGACATTACGTGCCCGCGCGCAGGTTGGTGAGCGCGAGCGCGACGCGGCGGTGTTCTGCCTCGAGCACTTCGTGTTCGCAGGCTCGATCAGCGCGCGAAATGGTTGGTTGGCCATGAACTGAAGGGTGGCGCCGGACCTGTGAACAAATGATGACGATCTGGCGCGGCCCCCGTCACCCAGCGTTCAGCACGCCTCTTGCTCGCTGATTGGCGAGTTCGACGTTGGGACGGCGATACCAGCGACCACGTACCACATGGAGGCGACCGCGATGCTACAGAGTATCGGCCGAGTGGTGCTACTCGTGACATACATCGCTCTGTGGCCCGTTGTTACGCACGCGCAGAGCGGGAGTGCGCTGCCTTTCTCCATCGGTCAGCCAGTGCAGTGGCAACAGGAGGCAAGCGCGCTCGCCTCGTTGCGGGGAATGACCGGCGGAACCGGTGTGTCGCTGGGCTATGGCGTCTATCGCGCGTTGGTCGATCCAGTCGCTGGGTTGCTCGGCATCACCGGCGAAGCGTATGTAGCGGATAGAGATGGAGCTGCGCTGGGCGGACATCTGTTCGCGACAGCCCGTGCGCTGGGCTTGTCGGCGGGAATAGACTGGAACGCCCGCCCGGGCAATGTCGCCCCGATTCTCAGCTTTCAGAGCGCCATTCTACGCGGTGGAATCCTCACCCACGGAAGCATGGTGCGCGTCGATTGGCTGCCGACACGCTCCCAATCCGTCTCCATTGGCCTCACGGTTCCGCTCTTCCAGCCGCTCGCCGGCCGTACGCGGCCACGTCAATCCGACGTCCACTTGTCGAGCGGGTCCTCCCCAAACGAATTGACGGTACCCGTTCGGGCGGCACCTGCCGGGGCGCCGCTGAACGATATCATCAGGGCTGTTGACGCGATTGCCGGGTACACGAACGCCTACTCGGATCGCGCGGTGCGGACGATCGCACGTACCGGATTGGGGTACACTCAGGCGCTGGCGCTCTACGACGCGGGGCTCGTGAAACTGTTCGGCTCGGTCAGCGACGATGCGACCGCACGGCGAGTCGTGCATCGCGGACGCATCGCGCTATTCGACCGCGTCGTGCTCCCGCTGGACTCGCTCTTCGGACAAGCGAAGGCTGATCCGAGAGACCTGACCCCGCTCACCAACGCCGCGACCGCCGAGATGCGGCGGTGGCTGAACGACTCCTCGAATGCACCCGCGGCGGCGAAGCCGGCGCTGCTGTCCGCCTTTGCGGACTGGATGAACGTCATTGGGCGCGTGAATGGCGATTTGCTCGGCGATGCGAAGGATTCACGGCTCGTTTGGCTGCCGCTGAAGCTCGCACTCGAGCCCGCGGACTACGACGGACAGGCGAAGCTGGACTCGCTCATCGCGCGGGCCGTCGGCCACCCGTTCACCGACCGCAACGCGCTCACTTATCTCCGGACCTCCGATCTGCCGCTGGAAATTGCCCGCTCTATCTATGCTGCCCGAGACTATCACGTCCTCTGGACGCACGACTTCACCGGGCGGCGCGTGTCGGGCGCGATCGACAACATCGGGTACAGCATGGTGGCCGATGCCTACTTGCCGGCACTGACCGCGGCTGTGAAGCGCTACGACAGCACGGGTGTGTTTCCCACCTATGTCATTCTACAGGATCAGTTCTTCTACGAGCCACGCGACAACCGGCTGTGGATGACGATTCTGGAAGACCCGCTGCACGCCTCCATGCGTCTGCGCGGCGACAGCGGCCAGCGCGAAGCGCATCTACGTGCCCGCCAAACGGCGCTCCGCGCCGCCGTCGCTTCGTCGACGCGGTTGCAGGCCGCGGCGGCGGCGAGCGGCGAAGGTGAGCGTTGGCTCCGAGGCCTGATCAAGGTGCACGTCAACATCGTGGAGCAGAGCGATTTCTCCTTCCGCAGCAGTCACATCATTCCCGGGCTGCCGTTCACGCCGGACAACGTCATGCGGGACCACCGCAAGATCGTGTTCTACGATTTGAACGAGGCCGATCCCTACCGCGGCGCCATGTTGCTGATGGGTGTGGGCATTGGCGAACACTACGCGAGCGCGACGTGGGAAGACCGCGGATACCGTCTGCGCGGCCCGGCGACACTCGAGGTGCGTCGCGCGGTGCGAATTGCGCTCATCCGCAACGGCTTCTCGGAGGCGGACATTCCAGTGCCGCTACGCGCGGTCGCGAGCGTTCGGGGCGAGGAAGACCGCATGAACGTCGGTGACTACGTTGGCCGGACGCTGCAGGTGAACAACGAGGTTGGATTTGCGCCGAAGGAATCGTCGGTCGCGCGCGCCATGCTGTATGATCTCGCGCCGCCAGGGAGCGTGATCATCGTTCCCGACCCGATGTGGCTCAGCAACGCCTGGGCGGGGATGTTGGCCGGTGCCGCCGCTCGCGGATGCCGCGTGTATGTGATCGCGCCTGCGGAGGCGAACGCGCCGAGTCCGCAGGCACCGTTGATGGCGTTGCAGCATGACGTATTGCAACGACTCCTGGATGTACGCCGTTTGCTCGCCCCACAGATCCAGGGCGCCGGCGGCGATCTACGCGTGGCGGTGTTCGCGGCGCACGCGCAGGTGGATGACGCCGCAGGCCGCGCACGCGAGGTACGGCAGGGACTCGTGCGCGCACCGTGGATCCGTGCCGTCATCCCGTTCGACGACCAGACCCTGGCGGTGCTCCAGCAGGCCGAAGCGACCGCCTCGACGGGCAAAGACGCAACCGCGTTGGCACATGACGAAAAGCCACGCGCTCCGCAGCTCCATCAGAAGTCGCAGCTCGTCGCGCGGCCTGGCGCGATCGCGGCGCTGGTTCGGCAACCAGGCTGGGATGTGGTGTTGGCGCGGACCATTCGCGTCGAGTCGCAGATCACGGCGCGTTTCGAGGAGCAGCTCGGATGGACGAACCCGGACATCGATTCAACAGCGGCGCGCAGTGCGGATGTACTCTTTCGTGGGTACGAGCAGACTCTGCCGGAGAGCGAGCGGAAGCGCATGAGCTTCTACTTCAGCCTCGGGACGCAGAACCAGGATACGCGCGGGATCGTGTCCGACGCCGAGACGACCCTCATCGTTTCCGGACTGGCCGCCTCCGCCGGACTGGCCGATCTCTTCGAGCTGATGGCTCGCAGTCAGTGGATCGAGAACCAGACGGAACTGAACGCGTTCGTGCCGCCCCAGTCAGATCTCCTCAGACGCATTGCGCATTTCATTCGCGCGGCGCTGTGAGCCCCGGCGCCAGGTCGCGGTCGGTCCAGCGCAGGGCAACATTCATGGCGTCAGTGTCCGCACCATTCCAGGCCGCGTATTCCATGAGGCCCACCGCCGCAGTCACGCGCGCGATGGCGAACGCCAACCGCCGCGCGCCGGCCTGGCGTGCCGCGTCGGTTTGTGCCCGCGCGACGTAGCGTCCAACCCGCGCCGCCGCATCGCTCACGCGACCCACGGCGCTACTGAGCGCTCCGCCTGTTACCGCCGATAACCGCTCGTCCACGTTGGCCAGCCATGGCTCGAACGCGCCAGTCCGCTCAATGGCCCGCCACACGTCGAGACTGAGCACGTTGGTCGTTCCTTCCCAGATCGGCAGTACCTGTGCGTCGCGCAGCAGCCGTGGCAACCCGGTATCCTCGATGTACCCCGCGCCGCCGAACGCCTCGAGCGCCTCGCTCGCGACGACGACGGCCTGCTTGCCCGTGTACAGTTTGGCGACGGGCGTGAGCAGCCGAAGAATCGCGAGCTCTGCGTCGCTCGCTTCTCCCACTTCTTCCTTGCCGAGCAGCTCCACGGTCTGGAACGTGAGCAGGAAGGACGCGCGAAAACGGGCCTCCAACTCGGCGAGCGTTTCAACGTGGAGTGGCTGTTCGATGAGTGTTTGGCGAAACACCACGCGACGAGTCGCATACGAGCGCGCCAGTGCGATAGCGCGGCGCATGCCCGATACGGCGGCGACGGCGTTGTAGATGCGCGTGACATTGAACAATGTGGCAATCTTCCGCACGCCGTTGCCCGCGCCCCCGATCAGCACTGCCGGCGTGCCCTCGAGCGTCAGCTCTGCCGTCGGCAACGCGCGCGTGCCCAGCTTGTCCTTGAGCCGATTCACGCGGATGTCGCGTAGCGCACCCTGCTGGTTTCGCAGCTGGATGAGGAATACGCTCAAGCCGCGGCCGCCCAACGGGCCACCCTCGATGCGTGCGAGCGCCATGGCCATCTGTGACGACGTCGCTGAGGTGAACCATTTGGTGCCGTACAGCCGGAACGTTCTCGCCTCCTCGTCCCAACGCGCAATGGTCGACGTGGTCGCTACATCGGACCCGCCGGTGCGCTCCGTCATCCACTGGCCGGAGGTCCAGAACCGTGCCGGGTCGCGCGTTGTGAGATGCTCGAATGCGTCACGTGCGCAGGCGTCATCCCCGCCGTACACCTCGATGAATCGTGCCGCGCCATCGCCCATGGCAAGGGGGCAACTGTATGTCGCCGACGAGGCGTGGAAGAGATACAGCTTTGCCATCTGATGCACGCGCGATTGCGCGCCATGCTGGCGTTCGTACGCTGTGGCGACGAGGCCTTCCTCGGCGGAAATGCGGTCGAGCTCGCGCCAGGCGTCGGACACGACAACTTCGTCGATACGGCGCCCCCAAGCGTCGTACGGCACGTGTCGCGGTGGCTCCGACTCGGCGGCGTCGCCGAGCGCGAGAATGTCGGTCGCGGCGCGCGCGCCGAGGCGCTGGAGCTCGGGCTCGATCTCGGCGAGCATGGACGACGGCAGGCGCCAGCGGAGGTACTGCCGCAGGAGCTGGTCGCTCTCGTACTGGTCGTCGAGGCGGGGTACGTCCTGATAGAACTCGGCCATGATCTAATGTGACCTGCGCGAGGGTTCGATGACACGGGACACGAAGACACGAGACACGAGACACGCGGTGCCTGTCATCCTGAGCAAAGCGAAGGATCTCTCTGACCGGCGGGGCGGCCGGATTCGAACACGCACATGCCTGCCAGCGTAATTGATGCCAGTTCAATCGCGTTTACCTCGAAGGAGGGTCATCCCGGAGATGAGCGCGCGAATGGATGATTCCTGGGGCCGTGGAGAAGCTGGTTACCGGGGAGAGCGCAGAGGACCGCCGAACCGTTGAGACTGGGTCCGCAGCGACACGCGGGATCTCGCGATCGGGACAGCGGGTGAGGTCGTCAGTGGCCAGTGGTGGGTTGTCAGTCGTCAGTCGCGCGACAAGGCGACGGCTCCTCGCTCGGGTCGGCTTTCGCGGCCGCGCGTCTGATTGGGGGGTGGATGGTCGTGGGTCTGTTCGCCCAATCGAGGGCTGTCGGGGTCCTCAGTCACTGAGGTCTGAGAACTCCGCACTGATGACTGATCACAGTCACCCGTCATCCCGATCGCTTGCGCCATCCCCCCGCTCGCCGCCGCCCACCCTGGCCGCCCTTCGCGTCTCTACATTAGCTCTTCGTTCACAGAGATCCATCGCTTCGCTCAGGATGACAGGGCATCGCGTTGTCCCATGTCCAGTATGGCGGATCGCGACGTTTCCTGGTATTCTTCATATAGCATTCATTCATTCAAGGGGAAAAACCATGGCGAAGGCACGCAGACCGCGAAAACGAGTCGAGCAGCTCATTCCGAAGGCGGAATTGGCCAAGGCCGTCTCGCGCATTCTCGAAGAACGGGAACTCACACAACAGGAGGCGGCGTACATCATCCGCGACGCTCCATCGCAGGTTTCGCTGATGGTGACTGGCCATGTCAGAGGGTTCTCGGCGGAGCGGCTCATCCGCACGCTCACGCGCCTCGGCAAAGACGTCGACATCATCGTGCGCAAGACCAAGCGCGGCGGTACCGGAAAGGTCCGGCTGTCCACGCGGTAGGCGGGGGTACGCCGGCGGACCACGCACCGAACCGGAGTTCAATATGTCCAATTCACCGAACATTGCCGGCGTTGCCGTGCGTCCGCCGTGGAAGCGAGTGACCGCCGCAATGAAGTCGCTCGCTGCGATCGCGGACGCGGAAACACAACCGGAATCAGAGCGTCGCTTCGAGCAATTCCTCGATCGCGCCGAGAAGTCGGGGGAGTACCGGGACGCGGCATTCGCTGCCGCGCAGGCGTTGCGTGACCTGGACACGCTCGACGCTGGTGAAGCGGCCTACCTTTTCCAGTCGCTGTATGACCTCGGCTCGGACGAGTACCACGACAATGACGCCGAGTTGCAGCGGCGCCTCAATGAATTGGTTGACTGGACGCTGCACGCCGGTGACGCCGCGAAGCAGGGTACCGCGGCAGCACAGGCGAAATGGCATGAGGAACAGCTCCATGCGGCCATCGCGCGGCGAATGAAGGAGCTCGAAGCCGAGTTTCACCGCGCGCGCGGAGAGTTTGGTCTTGCCGAAATGCTGCTCGACCGGCCCGAGGCGTATGGACTGCTGTGCGCCGAGGGATCGCTGACGCTCGTCGACGACAAGCCGCCGGAGGCGGTGGATGTTCAGTCGGATCCGGATCCGAGAACCGTCGTCCGCATCAGCGAGCGGATCGTGGGATTGTCGGCGACGGAGAATTCCAGGGAAGCGGTGAGGGAATGGCATGCGTTCGTTGACGTGATGTGGAACGAAGGTGTTCCGTCGGGCGTGGCAGCGGTGCAGACCGTGCGCGAGCTCGGAGTCATCACCTACGAAGAGTCGCTCGGACTTCTCGATAGCATCGTGAGCGACGTTGTCCTGGAGTTGCGGGATGTCGACCGCGAATGCGCTCGTCTGACGCGCGCGATGACGGCGATCGAGCGGACGCATGGACTGAGCGCCACGCAGACATTTCCCGAAGGCACGCAGCCGAAGGAGTGGTTGGCGCTCCAGGAGCGGTTGGACCTCCGGTGGGACGGCATGATGGCGACGCACCTGCGACGCTTCGGGGAACACCGTATGGCGAATCTGCTGATGGAGAATCGTGTGGAGTACCAGCGGATTGTCGATGAAGTGAGCGTTGGGGCGTGGGGCGTGATCGAGGGGTCGGGTTGAGCGCGCGAGCCCCGATCGAGTGACGATTGCGGATGACGCTGGCGTTGCGCGACCCGTGATCCAGGCGTCGGTAGTAGTAGTCCCCTCCAAGAATGTGACCGCGCCCGCCGGGTGAGGAACGCGCTGTAGCTCGGCCGCGGCAGTGTCAAAACATGCTCAATAAGTTCTCAGTACTCGGCATGGTTGCCGCGGTGATTGGGGTGGGCGCCGCATCGCCCGCTCCACGGGTGCATGCGCGTGCGGCGCCATCACCCGAGGCGCTCGCAACGCAGGTCATGCAGGTGTTCTCGGCGGGCACCGCTGATGAGTTCGCGGCCATCTACCCGGATTCGGCCGGTCGAGTCTTCATGCGCGAGGCCCGGGGGTCGAGACGGACTGAACTGGCGCAGGTCATCTGGAAAGAACCGCACCGGGCGGTTCTGCTGCTCGGGGGCGTCGTGCTGCCCAGCGGGCGTGCGAGTCGCAGCGTGACCGACGGCGCGGACGAGACCAATGGTGCGCGTCATTTCTCGGGCTTCTACGAGGCCCGCGACACGGCTGACGGCTGGCGGATTGTCCATCAGATTCCACTCGACAGCGGGAACTACGTGCGGTCACAGCGCCTACACGTGATCGTGACGCCGTCCACGGGCATCCAGGTGCTGGACACGCTGGACATCACGGTCCGCGCGCCGTATGGCTTCGGCGTCCGGCTCAACAGTGCGGTGCAACTCCAGGATGTGTCGATCGACGACGCGCCGGCGAAGTATGCGTTTGGTGGCGGAGTGCTGTGGGTGAACGCCTCCGTCGCCGAGCAGTCGCGGCTCGTTCTGTCGTATACGTTGGCTGCGAGTCGCTCGACGCGCGCGGGGGCGGACAATCCTGCTGCGCCGCCTCCGGCGTACGGGGCATTCCACAACACCGACGTGTGGCATCCGTTCTTCGACTACCTCAGCGCCAACGACCTGGCGCAGATCTCGGCCACGGTGCAGATCCCGTCCGAATATTACCTCACGACCACCGTGCCGCAGACCGACACCGTTCGCCACGGTGTGCGCACCGTGTACGCGCGGAGTGTGCACCCGGCGTTCCTGCTCGCGCTGATCTTCGATCGCGACTGGCGGCCGAGGACCACAGAGTACGCCGGCTTTCGCTTCGAGTCCTTCACCGGACCGGGTTTTCAATATTCACACGATTCACTCGCCACCGTCACCAAGCGCGTGTATGACGTGCTGACGCCGCGGTTCGGCGAGCCGCAGTCTCCATCGCGATACATGGCCGTCGTCCAGGATCGGACGCTGGGCTCGGGGGGCTTTGTCGTGCGCATCAACAACGCCGCGGTGTCCGGTGCGGACGGTGGGCAGCTTGGTTCGCCGGCATCGCAGACATTCGCGCACGAGACGGGGCATGCATGGACATTGAACGGCACGGGCCGAGGCTCGAATTTCCTGCACGAAGCCTGGGCGACGTACGTGGAAGCGCTGATGTTGTACGCGCAGTATGGTGCGAACGACGAGCATACGTTCTGGGAGCGGCAGCGCGACCTGTACGCCGTAGGCAACGATCGCCGCGGCTTCACCGGCGGGTTCGAGGGCAATCAGAGCATCCTTGGCGACTATGACAACGGAACGATCCATTATCGCAAGGGATCATGGATCTTGTATTCCGGCAATTATGTCATGGGCGATACGGCATTCGACCGCGGCATGCACTCGTATATCGATGGCTTGGGCAAGGGACCGGGCGGCTATGAGGAATTGATCGCGGCCTGGTCGGCAGCGGCCGGCCACAGCATGTCTTCGTTTGTCATGCCATGGCTGACGAGCAGATACATCCCGGATGTCGAAGCGCGCCTCGACGACGACGGTCGCCGGTTGATCGTGACGCAGGTGCAACCCGGCGAGCTGTTCGATTTGCCAAAGCTGGAGATCGCGTTGACGACTGCTGCCGGAACGTCGCGCCAGATACTCCATCTCTCGCAGCGGGCCGATACGGTGAACGTCGAAGGTCTCGGCGTGGTGACCGAGGTCCATGTCGATCCCGACTATCACTTTCTTCTGACGCGTCACTGGGGCGAGTCGGCGGTGCGCTTCAGCCTCCCGGTCGCCCGAACCGGCAACGCGACGCGGGTAACGCTGGGCGGAGATTTCCTGCGGAGCCCCATTCCCGCCACGAAGAGCGGGGATGCGTGGGTCGTCGTGTTGCCGATGACTGAAGGTCGCTACACGTGGGTCTGGCAGATTGGTGACGCGCCGCCCCTCATGCCCGACTCGACGCTCACCGGCCTGCGTACCGTGCGGGCCCTCGAACGCGTGACGAAGGCGTATCCTGGGCGTTGAAGTGACGGGCGCGCAGCCGGATACGACTTCGCTCGTCGATGTCGCTGTCGCCAATACAACCGCGAACACCGCCGCGGTTGGTTCTACGGCCGGCATGGCACCGCCAACGGCTGCCGCAGCGTAACGCACAGTTGGTATAGGAAGTGGAACGGGCCTGCCATCCGGCAGGCCAGTCCCTCTATTCGGCGTCTCAGGTGCTCAACCGGTACGTTCACCTGCTCAACCGGTACGTTCACCTGCTCCAGCGGTGCGTTCAGCTGCTCAATCACCCCGTTCACCTGCTCAATCACCCCGTTGGGTTGCTCTTACACCACGTTTGGTCGCCTTCATCTGCCGATTTGGCTGCTACCGGAGTCGTTCGGAGCGCCTACGGGGTCGTTCGGCACCGTTACGTTGCGCTCCGGGTGGTCTACAGGCCCGATCAGGCGGGTTACGGGCCCGATCGGGCGGGCTACGGGCCCGATTTTTCGAACTCTTTTGCCGTTTGGGCGAGTTACGGCGACGTTCAGCGACATAGCAGGCCCGATTGGTCGAGTCACGGACGCGTTCGCATGACCTACAGGTGTGATTGGCGAGCTCACGCGCGCCGCAAGTCCCTCATCACCGCCATTTTGGCGGCCCGCCGCCGCGGTCAAGACAACGGCCGGTCGCGACATAGCCAGCTCTCTTCACTAAAGAGCTCACCACGGAGGCCGATACTCAAATCCGATGAACCTCTTTATCGCGCGGCAGCCGGTGTTTGACGGCAACGAGAATATTTTCGCCTATGATCTCGCCCTCCTCGGCTCCAAGAAGGGCGACGATCACGACGAGCCTCAAGCGGAGGAAATGGTCACGGAATTGTTCCTCGACATCGGCATCGACCGCGTCGTGGGCGATCACACCGTGTTCGTTCCGGTCAACCGCGACATGCTCGTGCGTCGGTCCCTGCCCATGCTGCCGCCCGATCGGGTCATCATCGAAGTGCCGTCGGCGCTCGCGGCTGACCCGGAGATCCGCACGTCTTGCGAATCCCTCGTTGCGAACGGCTATCGACTGTCCACGCACGTGCACGATGCGATGCAGGCGCCGCGCTTTCTCGACCTCTGTAGCGTCGTCAAGCTCGATGTCGCCGCGATCACCAGTGAGCAGTTGGCGGCGCTCGAGCCGGCCTTGCGGGGTCACAAAGCGCGCCTGCTCGCCGTCAACGTGCAGCATCGCGGCGAGCGCGAACACTGCGCGCGACTCGGCATCGATCTGTTCCAGGGTTATCGTTTCTCGGCGCCGGAGAGCTACGTGCGCCGGGAGATCGGCATCGAGCACGTTCTGACTTTTCGCGTGCTCAAGCTGGTGCGCGATCCGAACGCCACCGACGGCGAGATCGAGGAACTCCTTCGCCGCGATGTCGGGTTGTCGTACAAGCTGCTGCGCATGGTGAACTCGGCGGCAATGGGCGGCCGCGAGATCTGGTCGATCGGGCACGCGCTCCGACTACTGGGACGCGAGCCACTCGCGCGCTGGCTGACCGTGCTCCTCGTGACCGACGGCAAGGACACGGGTGTACAGGCCGAGCTCGTCCACCTTGCTTTGGTCCGCGCGCGCATGTGCGAGCTGCTTGCCGATCCAATGCGCGTGCGCACCGCGAAGGGGCCGCTGTTCCTCGTCGGCATGCTCTCGGTGATCGACGAGCTTCTCGAGATTCCGATGGACGTGCTATGCGATTCCATGCAACTCGCACCCGATATCCGCGGGGCGCTCATCAGCCGCGACGACTTTCTCGGCGCGGCGCTTCATCTGGTGGAGACGTACGTCGCAGGCGGGTGGGCTGACGTGCGCTCCGCGGCTACTGCACTCGGCATCGAGCCGGCCACACTGCAGCCGCTGTACCTGGAAGCGCTGGCTTGGGCCGGAGCACAGCGAATGGCAGCATAGACTTCATGTCATTTGCTGCCTAGCCGATATGTCCTGGTATCGCGCAAGCATCAATGCACTCCACTTGCGGCCTCGGTCACGAGACATGCCGCCCCACCAGCACGATCATCGCGCTGGTCAGGTCAGTTGCTGCTGCCTCGATCGGTGTTGCAGCTGGGCCGTCGCAGTAAGGCATGTGAGTGTCAGGAACTCACAACGCACAACTCACAACTGGAAACTCGAACCTTGCCGACTGGCGGCCCGACCGCTACGGAGCCGCCAGCGACATCCAGCCGGCCAACACACGGAGTCCAATCCACCGTGTGCCGCCCGGCAAGGTATCTGAAGGCAAGTATTAGCGCTCCGGCGGTCGCTGCATGCCGCGTCCCATCCCGCGTTCACCCATTTGCTCCTTCATCGCGGCGGTGTTGGCGTCGAATTGCTTTCGTTGATCGTCCGTGAGAATGGCACGCAAATCAGAGAGTTGCTCGTTGCGTTGCGTTTGCATCCGTTCGCGCTGTTCGCGCATCAGACGCCTGGCGGTCGCGGTGTCTCCTTTCTGACGTGCATCGCGAAGCGCTTCCATCTCGGCGCGCGCCTTCGGTTGAGTGCGCTCGGCCTCCATTTTCGCACGGTCGGCTTCGCGTAGCTCCTTGATCTTCGCTTTCTGCGCGTCGGTGAGCGTGATGTCCTTGAACAGCATTTGATCCATCATCATCCCGCCACCGGCGCCCATGCCGCGTCCCATGCCCATTCCGCGCTGCCCACCAGCCCGCCCGCCCGTGGCTTGTGCCTGTACGACGGTTGCGCCCGTGACAACTGCAAATGCTGCAAACAGTGCAATCTTTCGCATAACAGCTCCCATCGAGAATTGTCGGGCACCGACGCCGCGCCGTCGCAGACCTTCGTCAGTGCGTTGTTGCACAGTTGTACTTGCGAGTCCGGGTTGGGGTTCCGGGCGAGACCGATGAGCCGGGTTCGTTCTCGCGAATTCATGCACTCGAGGTCTTGCTGAACGAATGCGCTGAGTCCAGGTTCCGCATCGAGCAAAGGCACTCATCGCCGCCAGCGGCTGCCCACCGTTCTCGCGCCCCACCCCCCGATCACGTACGCATGACCATGAATCGCCGGCGCCTGACGGTCGCCTCTGCGGCAGTGGTCTGGGGGTCCCTCTCTGTGGCGCTCCCTGCACAAGTCACGGCGCAGAGCGCGCCAGTCACTCGCGAGGTCACGCTGCGTTCGCGAGGCTGGACCGACGTCGATACTCTCCGAGGCATTCCTTCCGGCTATTCGTTGCGCTGGCCGTCGCTCGCTATCGGGCGTGACGGATTCATCGTCGCGGCGAACCTGTTTGCCATCGACGCTGACGTGACGGTTGGTCGCACGCCGCTCTTCGTCATGCAGGAGGCCGGGGGCGCGCTGCGTGCACCGGTCGGCGACTTTCTGTTCGCCTATCCGAAGGGCATCGTCGACCGAGCGGGCCTCTACCACCTCTTCTGGGCCGACGGACCGGGCCCCGCGACGCCGCAATCGGCCTGGCCGGGTCGGGTCACGTCGGTCTGGCACGCGGACTGGAATGGCCGCGAGTGGAGTCGGGCCGAGGAGCTGGTTCGCGGCGAGCGAGTCGATTGGGGCGCCGAAGACGGCGTGGTGACGATGGACGCGAATGGTGTGCTTTACGTCGCGATGCCCGTCTGGCCGGCGGACACCGCGCCTCATATTGCCGTGTTCACGCGTGCCGCGCACACCTGGCGCCGGCATGTGGCCGGCGGAGTGGCGGCATATGCCGCGATCGCTGCAACCGGTCGCGATTCGCTTGAAATGCTCGTCGTGCATCCCGACCCCGACACACCGGGTGATGCGGGATCGCTGTTCAGCATCTCGTCCGGCGACGGAGGACGCACGTGGCACCCCGGTGCGCGCGTGTATGCGGCGAATGGCTCGCCCGTTCTGTCGCCAACGCTCGTTGTGCAGCGCGATCGCCAGTTGCGGCGGCGTCACACTCGTGTTCGACCGCATCACCAATGGACGACTCGCGCTCACGGAACTCGATATTACCGCGGCGGGCACGACCACCGTTCCGATCGACCCAGCCACTGTGACCGTCGGTGTCCCCGCGCTTGCCGCTGACGGTCGCCGCACCGTGCTCCTGTGGACCGAGGCGTCACCGCCGAGCCCGCGTCCAATCGTGAAGTACGCCACTCGGCGTGCCTGTATGCACGGTAAATGAACAGCCGGTCCTCGAGGCGCGCCCGAAATCACCCAGACACAAATTCCCGAAGATCCGGTTTTCTTTGTGCGATCAGGGCATCCCGACGGCCGGGAAGGGGCACGGAGACCTTGTAATCGTCAGTCGGAGAACGGATTGGGATGGCGGAATGGATCCACCGCCGGCGCAATCGCGCGATTGATGTCGTCTAGCGTTTGCTGCATCGCCGTCCGCGCGCGGTCGAGCAGCGACGCGACATAGGTCGCGCGCTCCTCTCCATCGGCCGCGGCCGCCGCTGGGTCTACGAGTATGGGTTCTGGTACGCGCACGTGCGCCACACGGGTGCCGTATGGGGTGGGCAGCGCGTTGTGTATGGCGTTCCGTCGTCCGCGCCGCACCAGATCGGCGCGCAGCCGTTTCAGACTCTCGGCAACGTGTTCCTGCGTCAGCGTCGGCGCGCCATACGTGGCTCTGCTGAATCCGCCGAGCCGGCCAGCCTCTCGGGCGCGGGCGCGATCGTCGGGAGTCTGTACAACCCTTTCCAGCCGGTACAGGGTGCGCTCGACCGAGTCGCTTGCCTGCACGGTGTGGCGTGATTCGAGATCGTGAATCAACGCAGCGCGGAATGCCTCCTGGGCCGCGAAGAAGCCGAGCTGCTCGATGGAGCGTGTCTCGAAGCCGAAGCGCGTCATCTGTCGCATGAGCGTGCGTTCCTGCAACGTACGAAACCGCGCCGCGATGCTCGCGCGATACCCACTGGGAAGACCGAGCTCGCGTTCGATCACGTCCATGTCGGCATGCATGCCGGCAGTCACGTCTTGCGTGTAGCGAAGCTTCCAGACGAGCGGCACGATGAACACGGGCCGGCCGTCGCGCCCTGATCCGATCCGCCCGCATGCCTCGGCGGCCATGTCGGCGATCCCGGGAAAGAGCGGGTGTACAACGTCCGACGTCCACCGCACCATGCCTTCAGGGTGCAGCAGCACGCCATGGCCGGCGAGTGCCCATGCTACCGAGTACTCGAACGCCGCCGCGCCGCCGCGATGCGACACGAGATTGTTGCGCGTCCAGAACGCCGGCGCCGTAGCGATGATGTCGTGCGACGCCCAGGCAGCCATGCGTGGCGCAACGAACGTGGACAGCTCCTTGTCGAGCATCCAGTCGAGGCCGAACTCGGGATGGTTCGGGCCGAGGAACGCCGCGGTGCCCGGATTGACGGCGCCGGCGAGGCGGTCCCGGTCCGCGCGCGGCAGATCGAGATGGCGTACTCGAAAATGCCCACGGAGAATCAACCAGCGGTTGACGACGCCAAGTGTCGCCATCAACGCGGCGTTCGGGCGTGGGGTCGGAAAGTGCGGCGCGGAGGCGGCCGTCATGCCGGAATCTTATCGGAGCATGGTCGCGCGGGATAGGACGCGTGCGCCGTCGCTCCCCGAAATACCGGACGTTGCTGAGAGGTAGTGTCATTCCGTGCGGCATGACGCATCTTTGGGGATGGAAACCGACCTCCAGTCTCGACTCGGACGAGCCCTCGGCCCGGCATACGAAGTGGAGAGCGAGATCGGGCGTGGCGGCATGGCGATCGTCTATCGCGCCCAGGACACACGGCTCAAACGCGCCGTGGCTATCAAGCTATTACCGCCCGATCTCGCGTTTCGCGCCGACATTCGCTCGCGTTTCCTGCGCGAAGCCGAGATGGACGCGCGGCTCAGCCACCCGAATATCGTGCCGATCTACTCCGTCGATGAGCGCGACGGGCTCGTGTACTTCGTCATGGCACTCGTGAAGGGCGAGAGCGTTGGCGACCGGTTGCGACGCACAGGTGCGCTACCTGTCGCGGATGCCCGGCGCATCCTGCGCGAGGTGGCCGACGCGCTGGCGTACGCACACGCGCGTGGCGTCGTGCACCGCGATGTGAAGCCGGACAACGTGTTGCTTGATGCGGAGTCGGGTCGCGCGCTGGTCACCGACTTCGGGATTGCGCGCGCGGCGAGCGAGGATGACGGCGGGTCCCGTCTCACCGCAACTGGCGCGGCGCTCGGTACGCCGGCATATATGTCTCCCGAGCAATGTGCCGGCGACACCGAGGTCGACGGTCGCTCTGATCTGTACTCGCTGGGCGCGGTGGCATATCAGATGCTCGCCGGAGTGCCGCCATTTTCCGGAGGCAACACGCCCTCGATCATGATGAAGCAGGTGATGGAGACGCCGGTGCCGTTGCGGCAACGGCGTGTCGATGTGCCAGATGATCTCGAGCGCATCGTGATGCGGCTCCTCGAGAAGAATCCCGGCAATAGGTTCGCCGATGGTGCTGCATTGGTTGCAGCGCTCGATGGGGCGCCGCTCACGCCGCTGGAGCCG
Source organism: uncultured Gemmatimonadaceae bacterium (assembly GCA_963817955.1). Lineage (GTDB taxonomy): Bacteria > Gemmatimonadota > Gemmatimonadetes > Gemmatimonadales > Gemmatimonadaceae > JAQBQB01. The sequence continues at coordinate 185,824 of CAWFQK010000001.1, read as the reverse complement.
GCTCGTCCGCTCAGCCGCTCGACGCGCGAAGTGCTACCGCCAATCGTCACTCGGGCGATAGAACGGCCGACCCGCCGGGACTCGCGCGCCCTGCGCCGGGAAACCCGCGGGCTCGATCGCCCGCTCGCCGAACGACTGCGCCGGTTTCGCGGACGCCTCGTCAGTTACGCCGGTACGAGCCTCTTCCTGTTCGGTATCAACTATGCGACCACCGGCGGGCACGGCTTCTGGTGGTTTGCATTCCCGGTCCTTGGCATGGGGCTCGGTATCGTGAACCAGATGGGGCGCCTCATGGCGGACGGCGCGTCGCTCGGCAACATCTTGAGCGGCACGTTGCCATCTGCCGATCCGGCGCTTTCGGCTGGAGGCGCCGTCGCGGCATTGGGCGGAGGTGTCACCGACGACGTGCGCAACGGGCCGTTCGGGGGCGTCCTCCGCCAAGCGATGGTCGATCATGAAACTGTGAACACCTTACTCGGCGCGCTGACCGATACCGAGCGCAAAATGCTGCCCGATGTCAAGGGCACGGCGGACGCGCTCTTCGCGCGGGTTGTCGCCCTCGGGACGGCGCTGCAACGCCTCGAGGGGCACACGAGTGGCGAGCTCGTTCGCGCGCGCGCCTCGCTGCTGGAACAGTACGAGACCGCCGGTCTGCTGCTTCGGAACGTTGCGCTCGACATGTTCAAGGTGCGCTCATCGGATCTCGATTCGGCCCTTGGGGGCCTGACAAGCGCCACGCAGCAGGCGCGAGTGCTGTCGCGTGAGATCGGCTACGTGCTTGGCGCGGCGGACGAACTGCGCGACCTTGGATCGAAGCCCTAGATCGAAGCCCTGACGCGTTCACGAGCGTCGCCATTCGTTTCAACTCTGCTCTGTCGAGGGCGTCTGCTGGCATCCGTCGCCCGCGGCCTTAGATTCCAGCCTGCCGCCAGGGGTATTCCGTCGCAGACGGAGTTGAGAAAGTCCCTTGGAACCTGATCCGGATCACACCGGCGTAGGGAGCGCGGCGTGTCATATCGAAGGACGGCGTTCGCAATGCGAACCGTCATCTTTCATGCGACACACCTGCTCTCCTCCGGATCGCGACTGCCCTCAGTCCAGGAGAGCCACCATGGCCGCAACCGAGCATCCCGCCGAGGATGCCGCCCGCTCCGATTACGGCGACGCGTTTCCGAGCTCGCGTAAGGTGTTCGTTCCAGGCGCTCACGGTATTCGTGTGCCGTTCCGCGAGATCGCGCTGTCGGGGGGCGAGCCACCGCTCCGGGTCTATGATACGAGCGGTCCGCGCGGCCACGACGTGCGCGAGGGATTGCCGGCGTTGCGCGCCGATTGGATCGCCGGTCGGGCGCTCGAGTCGGTGGAGCGCAGCTATCGTCCACCGCCGGGGACGACGACGGTTGACCTGCCCCGCGGTTTGCGACGCCAGGCACTGCGCGGCACTGGGTGCCTCACGCAAATGCACTACGCCCGGCGTGGAGAGATCACGCCGGAGATGGAGTTTGTGGCACTCCGCGAAGGGCTGCCAGCGACGCTCGTGCGCGACGAAGTGGCGCGTGGCCGCGCGATCATTCCCGCGAACATCAATCATCCCGAGCTCGAGCCGATGATCATCGGCCGCGCGTTCACCGTGAAAGTGAACGCCAACATCGGGAACTCGGTCGTCAGCTCGTCGATCGATGAGGAAGTGGAAAAGTTGCGGTGGGCAACGTTGTGGGGCGCCGATACGGTGATGGATCTCTCCACCGGACTGCACATTCACGAAACGCGCGAGTGGATCATCCGGAATTCCGCCGTGCCCATTGGCACAGTTCCCATCTATCAGGCGCTGGAGAAGGTAGAGGGCGTGCCCGAAGAGCTGACGTGGGAGTTGTACCGCGACACGTTGATCGAGCAGGCGGAGCAGGGGTCGACTACTTCACCGTGCATGCCGGTGTGCTGCTGCGCTACATACCGCTCACGGCAAATCGCCTGACGGGCATCGTCTCACGCGGCGGGTCCATCATTGCCAAGTGGTGCCTGGCCCATCACCAGGAAAGCTTTCTCTACACACACTTCCGCGAGATCTGCGAAATCATGGCGGCCTATGACGTGTCCTTTTCATTGGGCGACGGACTGCGGCCAGGGTCGATCTACGATGCGAACGACGAAGCGCAATTCGCCGAGCTGCGCACCCAGGGTGAACTGAACAAGATCGCCTGGGAGTTCGACGTGCAGACGATGAATGAGGGGCCCGGGCATGTGCCGATGCACCTCATCAAGGAGAACATGGACCGGCAGCTCGAGTGGTGCGCGGAAGCGCCATTCTACACGCTCGGACCGCTCACGACGGACATCGCCCCGGGCTATGACCACATCACCAGCGCGATCGGGGCGGCACAGATCGGCTGGTACGGCACGGCGTTGCTCTGCTACGTCACGCCGAAGGAGCACCTCGGTCTGCCGAATCGCGACGACGTCAAGACTGGCGTGATCACGTACAAGATCGCGGCGCATGCCGCGGACATCGCCAAGGGGCATCCGCGGGCGCGGGAATGGGACGACGCCCTGAGCAAGGCGCGCTTCGAGTTTCGCTGGCGCGATCAGTTCAACCTCGCCCTCGATCCCGTGACGGCGCTTGCCTACCACGACGAGACGCTGCCGACCGACGGCGCGAAGGTCGCGCACTTCTGCTCGATGTGCGGGCCAAAGTTCTGTTCGATGAAGATCACGCAGGACGTGCGCGAATATGCGGTAAAGCACGGCACCCTTGCCGCGGGGATGGCCGAGAAGTCTGAGGAGTTCCGGTCGCGCGGCGGAGAGCTGTACGTGACGGCGGCGCCGGACGGCACGGCAGAGGTATGAGCGTCGCGAACGTTCTCAGTATCGCCGGTTCAGATCCGAGCGGCGGCGCCGGCGTACAGGCGGACCTCAAGACGTTCGCCGCGTTCGGCGTGTACGGGGGCGCGGTGATCACCGCGTTGACGACACAGAACACCCGTGGCGTGACCGCCAGCCACGCGATATCAGCCGACATCGTGGCGCAACAGATCGACAGTGTGTTCGCCGATGTGCGCGTGGATGCTGTGAAAATCGGCATGCTCGCCAATGGCGACATTGCGTCGGCGGTGGCCACGGCACTGGATCGGGCTGATGTCCCGACACTCGTCGTCGATCCGGTGTCGCGATCGACGAACGGCCACGCCCTGCTCGATGACGCTGGCCTGGCCGTGCTACGAGACCGGCTGATTCCCCGGGCGACGGTCGTCACACCAAATCTGAACGAAGCCGGCGCGCTGCTGAACGCCGACGCGCCGACGACCATGGACGAAATGCGCAGTGCGGCACGGGCGCTATTTGCGCTCGGCTGTCGCTATGTCTACATGAAGGGCGGCCATCTTGGTGGCGACACGAGCCCCGATCTCGTGTACGATGGCGAACAATACATCGAGCTACCGGGCGCACGGATCGTCACGCGAAACACGCATGGGACCGGGTGTACGTTGTCGTCGGCGATAGCGGCGCTGCTCGCGCAGGGCGCGTGTCCGATCGACGCCATGCGTGCCGCGAAGCACTACGTGGCGAGCGCGATCGCGCGGGCCGACCAACTGTCCGTCGGCACCGGTCATGGACCGTTGCACCACGCCGATCCCGCGAACCGCCTGGGCCGGTTGTATCTCGTGGCGACGCCGCGGGCACGAATGAGCGACAGTGAGTTCCTCGCACGAATCGGTGCGGCGCTCGACGGCGGCGTCGACATACTCCAACTCCGATGCAAGGAGTTGGAAGCGCTTCCATACATTCGCCTGGCCGAGCGCGTGCGCGATCTGGCGCGCGCCGCGGGCGTGCCATTCATCATCAACGATCGGCCAGACATCGCGATTGCCGTCGGCGCGGACGGCGTGCACTTGGGACAGAACGATCTGCCGCCGTCGCTCGCGGCGAGCCTGCTGCCGCCGAATGCCATCATCGGTCGTTCGAGCCACGAGCCGGCAGATGCCGATCGCGTGCTCGACGACGGCGCGACGTACTTTGCCGTTGGCCCGGTGTGGGAGACGCCCACCAAACCGGGCCGCCGCGCAGCTGGGCTATCCTATGTACGTGATGTCGCGGCTCGCGGCGTGGCCGTGCCCTGGTATGCCATTGGCGGAATCACGCACGACAATGTCACGCAGGTGCTTTCCGACGGCGCGACGCGAATCGCCGTCGTGCGCGCAATTCTCGATGCCATTGACCCTGCCGTGGCGGCGCACGGATTCGTCGCGGCGCTGCAGCGCGCGGAGCAGCCGGAGAGTCTCACATGCTCGTGAATGGGACACAGCACCCGTGCCGCGATGGCCTGACGTTGCACGCGCTACTCGACGATTTACAGGTGGATCAGAGCCGTGTCGTCGTGATGCACGGCGACCAGATTCACCGTCGCGGCCAGCTACCGGACACACCGCTCACCGAACACGATGTCATCGAGATCGTCACCATGATGCAGGGGGGATGAAATATGACAACATTAAATAGCGAACGCGCTGCGGATAGACTCACCATCGCGGGTCGCACGTTCACGTCCCGCCTGATGGTGGGCACCGGCAAGTACAAGGATTTTTCCGTGATGCGCGAAGCGATCGCCGCGAGCGGGGCGGAAATCGTAACCGTGAGCGTTCGGCGGGTCGAGATCGGCGCGACGGGTCATGTGGGCATTCTCGACGCCATCGACATCGCGTGCTTCCAGCTGCTGCCAAACACCGCCGGGTGCCGAACGGCGGACGAAGCAATTCGTGTCGCGAGACTCGGCCGCGTGATGACGGAAACCAATTGGGTGAAGCTCGAGGTCATTCCAGACGCGAAGTATCTGTTGCCGGATTCTGTCGAAACGCTTCGCGCGGCGGAGATTCTCGTGAAGGAAGGATTCATCGTTCTTCCATACATACCGGCCGATCCCGTGTTGGCCCGCCGTCTGACCGAGGTCGGGTGCGCGACGGTGATGCCGCTGGCGTCGCCGATCGGCTCCGGGCGTGGCGTGCTCACGCGCGCGAATCTCGAGATCATCTTCGAAGAGGGCACGGTACCGGTCGTGGTGGACGCCGGTCTCGGCGTGCCGAGCGAAGCGGCCCAGGTAATGGAACTGGGAGCGGATGCAGTACTCGTGAATACCGCACTGGCCGAAGCAAGAGATCCGGTGCGAATGGCGAGTGCGTTCGCGATGGCCGTTCGCGCCGGACACGAGGCATACTGCGCAGGTCGAATGCCTGTGCGATCGCAGGCGAGTCCGAGCAGTCCCACACTCGGTGTCGTGCGACATCCCGATCCCGAGGTGCCGGCCTGATCGACGAGCCGGGCAGGCTCCCTGCATTGAGAATGGAGTGAGGCCACCGGTGGTGGTGTCAATCAGGGTGCAGGCAGGAACAGGGTTGGACGATTCAATTCCGGAGGAAGCAAACATGTTGTCCCGACAGATGAGTCGACTCGCGTTGGCCGTCGCGATCGCGACGGCGTCGAGCGCGATTGCGCAGCAGCCTGGCGGTCCACCGCGCCCAGGCGCACAACTTGGCCAGGGACGAGGACAGATGATGGCGCCGCAAATGCAGCGGCCGCCTCGAATGCAGGGGCCGCCAGGCATGCAGGGGCCCGGTCCATCATTGGTGAGCGTACTGCTCGCGCACACCGCTGAGCTGAAGCTGACGGATCAACAGGTCGTGCGGTTGGCAGCTGTGGCGCGCCGTGTGGCGGATGAGCGCCGGACTATGCGCGCGCGCATGGACTCTCTGATGCGGACGGGGCGCGGACGGGGCGCGGGCGTCCAGCCTGTACGGCCGCCCGTCGCCGTCGCCGACCTCGAGCGTCTACGCGATCAACGACGCGCCGACATTCGCGACGCGCTGAGCGTACTCACCGCCGACCAGCAGGCGGACGCGTGGATGATGCGAGGGCGACAGGGTGGTGGCCTTGGCGGTGGCGGTGGGCGTGGACGTGGGGGATGGGCGAGAAACCTGCGGGGTTAGCCTCGATAGAGTAGGTTCTCCGACGTATTGGCACTGGATGTAGCGGACCTCGCGCGCTTCAGGTCACGGCATCCACGTCGTGTACGTGGATGCCGGTTCGCGCGTTTTCGGCGGGGGGACGTCCGCGGGTTCACCGAGATTGATGATCGCAACGATGCGCTCCCCGTCGCGCACGCCGGCCGCGTCGCGCGCCGCACGATCTGCCATCACGCCGCCGGTCTTGATGTGGGTTCCTAATCCGAGCTCGACGGCCATGAGCGCGAGATTTTCGATGCCCATCATCGTGGCCGCGTAGTCTTCGTCGCGGATCTCGGGATTCTCATTCGTCACGACCGCGACCGCGATCATGCAGGGCAACGCACGGTGCTCGGCGGCGACAGTGTCCCGCACGGAACGCGCGCCCTGGGCATCTTCGATCTTGCGCGCCTTCCGTTCACCCAGCGCGAGGCCATACGCATACCGTGCTTCGGGCCCAAGAACATAGAAGCGCCAGGGCTGCGTGAGACGATGGTTCGGCGCGAGGGCCGCAGCGGTGAGTAGCGTCTCGATCGCGTCCCGCGACACGGGCTGAGGGGCGAATCGCTTGATCGAGCGGCGTTGCTGAATGGCATCGGATACGAGCATGTGATGAAGCTAGCCGCCGGCATGGCTATTGACGTACAGCCCGCCTACACGAATCACCACACCGGAGTGGAAAGGTGCGCGGCAGCGCGGCGGCTTACCGTCTCTACGACATTGGATACGCCATCGACCTCGACCGTGTCTCGAGGATGCTTGGCGACGCGACGCGCGGCCGCTCGCGCCCTGCGCGCAGCGAGGCGCAGACGTTTCAGATCCATAATCCACCGCTGTTCGCGTCGCTCGGCCAGCGCACCATTGTCGTTGGGGACCAGCCTCGCCAGGCGCGACTCTCGGCCCAGTTGTTCGATTTTGGCGTGTGCTCACTCCGGCTCACGGTCGAGGCCCCCGACGCCGCTTCATGGGAAGCGTACACGAGATTTGGAAGCGCCGTCGACAAGTCCGCGGACGTCGCCGCCACGTTTGACACAGAGCTTGCCGCGCTGCTCGACCGCATCCGTGCCGCGGTCGAGCGACCGCTCGTCGCTCCGGTCACTGAAGACTACATCGTGTTTCGTGTCGATACGCTCGAGAGCGACGACGGGCACGCCGCGCCCACGGACGATCAACTCGTGGCCCTCCTGGTCGGCGAAACCCGTCCGTTGGCGGCCTCGGCGCGTCAGGATCTGCTGGCGAACAGGTTCTCGTTCTATGCAGACGATCTCGCGATTCTCACGTGGGACAATGCGTTGGTTGTCGAGCCGCGCGCTGCCGATGAGGATGTGGAGTTCGTTCTTGAATTCGCAAACGCGCAACTCCTCGAGCTGCGCGTGTACGACGCCGAGCTCGACGCGGAACTGCCGGCGTTGTACGGCCGGATTGCCGCGCGCCGGCAGCGCTGGAGGCCCATCACGCGCACCATCCGGCCACTGCTGGCCGAACTGCAGACGCGCGTGACCGAGATTACGGAAGTCGTCGAGCGCGTGGACAACGCATTCAAGGTGACGGACGACGTGTACCTGGCGCGCGTCTATGGCGCGGCACTGGAGCTGTTTCGCGAGCGAGCCTGGCGACGCGGCATCGATCGCAAGCTCCAGATCTTTCGCGATACCTACACCATGCTGAACGCGGAAGCACAAGTCGTTCGCGCCGAGCTCCTGGAGATCATTGTGGTACTGCTCATCGCCGCGGAACTGATTCAGGGGTTCGTTCGCTAGACGTGTCTGACCACAACCGAAAGCCGCCCTTGAACGCATTCGTGTTGCTTCCAATCCGCACGTATTTCGGCAGCTCACCCATATTCTGCGCGTTGCCGCCGCCGAGGACGACGTAGTCTGCCAGGAATGCGGCCATGAAAAGGTCTATGACCTTCAATGTGTGCTTCCGCCACGCGTGCGTGCCGAGTCGCTCCCGGCCGGCGACGCCGAGGAAGTCTTCATAAGATTGTCCATCGCGGTACGGCAGATGGGCGAGCTCCATGGGAATGACGACACCGTCGCAGATCAGCGTGGTGCCGAGTCCCGTGCCGAGTCCCAGGAAGAGCATCTTGCGGCCGGCATAGCTGCCGAGTGCCTGCATGGATGCATCGTTGACGACCCGCACGCGACGCCCGAACGCCTTGGCGAAGTCAAAGCCCGTCCAGCCCGCGCCGAGATTCCAGGGCTCGCGCGCCGGTTTGTTGCCGCGGACGGGGCCGGGATATCCAATGGAGATCCGGTCGTATTGCCAGCCGGCCGTGGCGGCCAGGACATCGTTCACGAGAACGCGCGGCGTGAGCCGGGGTCCGGATGGTATCTGCACCGGAGTGCGATGGCCAGACGCAAGGCACTTCACGGTGGTGCCACCGATGTCGATTACGAGAACTGACATGTTTGTTAATCCGGGCAACAGCGATTTAACGCAGACGGCGCAACAGCTTTAACGCAGAGGTCGCAGAGAACTGCAAGAGAACTGCAGAGAACGGCGAGAGAACTGCAAAAGGGAACTGCAAGAGAGAACTGTCAGCGTACGGAAGAGGGAAGCGCGTATCAGTGGAATAAACCGTGATTGCCGAGTCCACAATCATTCCGCTTGTATCGTTGGTGATCACGACCTGGGCGATACCATCGGAGCGTCACGACGGCATCAGCCAAGACTTCCAGGCGAGACAATCCTTCACGGTCCTCTGCCGTTCTCCTGCAGTTCTCTGCGACCTCTGCGTTAAAAGCTGTTGGGCCGCTCGCAGAGATCCTTCGCTTCGCTCAGGATGACAGGCCCTCGCTCAGGATGACAGGCCTTCGCTCAGGATGACAGGCCCTCGCTCAGGATGACAGGCCTTCGCTCAGGATGACAGGCAAATTGAAGACCCTATAAATACTTCTGCATCAACAGCATGCCGACGAGGGTCAGCGCCGTGACCGCGGCGACGCTGCGCGACCACGCCTGCTCGTAGGCTTCCGGCAAGAGCTCGACCAGCACCATGAAGATCATCGCTCCGGCGGCGAATCCGAGTCCGTACGGGAGTGCCGAAGAGAAGCGCGCGACGAATAGGAAGGCAGGCACAGCCGCGATGGGCTGAGGGAGCGATGAAAAAATGCTCCATCCCAGGCACGCCAACAGACTCGCACCCTGCGGACGCATCACGGCGCTCACCGCCAAACCTTCCGGTATGTTATGCACCGCTACCGCAAGCGTGATCGCGACGGCGAGCGTCGCTCCGCCGCCGAATGAAACACCGACCGCGGCGCCTTCGGCGAACGAGTGCACCGTCATGATGATGATCACGAGCAGCATGCGCTTGGCCCCGGCTCCGCGCACGCCGAGAAACTCACTCTCGTGGTGTTGCCCGCCGAGCAGTTGCTGCGTGGCGAGAATGAACAGGATGCCGACGTTCGTGCCGAGAAACGTCTCCCATCCAGAGTGACGTGTGCCTTCGATCAGCAAGCCGAAGCTCGCGCCAAGCATCAGCCCCGCGGCAATGGCGTTCGCGAACGCCACCGTGCGCAGCGACATGGTTCGGAGGAAGATGAACGGCAGCACACCCAGCCCCGTCGCGAGCGCAGTCAGGGCTGCAAAGAAGAATACGTGTGTGACGGGGTGCGCTGCGAACCACAGATTCATCGGGTGCTTCCGCCGAGGAGTGCAACGACGCCCGCAGCCACACTCACGACCATCGCGATGCTCGTGCGTCCCGTGGTCTTGTAGCTTTCCGGAAGCAGTTCCGCGAAGCACAGATACGTGAGCGCCCCGAATCCGATGCCGAGAAACAACGGCACGCTCATTGGTGCGGCGATCGCGACGACGTATACGGCGCCCGCGAACAGCACCTGCGGAATGTTGGTCAACACACCAAATGCCGCGGCGCGCGTTCGGGTCTCGCCGCCGGCGAGCAGCTGCGAGCCGAGCACCTGGCTTTCCCAGATGTTATGCACGGCGAGCGTCGCGACGAGGAATAGACCGAATCGCGGGCCAACCGCCATCGCCGCGCCGATCGCCACGCCTTCGGGCGCCGAGTGCAACGCGCCAGCCGTCACCGCGCGTTTGGGATACATCGCCGGATCGTCGGCCCCAACACCCAGCAGCACGTGCGTCGCATAGCTCGCGGCTATTCCGAGCACTGCGCCGAGCGTTGCGCTCACGCCCGCGCGCGCCAGACCGACGCTCATCAACGGAAAACAGACGCCGAGCATGGCGCCCGCGGCGAGTGCGCTGGCGAGACCCAGGCTCCGTGCAGCCGCAGACGACTCTCGGCTGGTTATCAGAAACGGTCCCAGCACCGCGGCGATAGCTGCGAGCGACGCCCAAGCGGTGACGTTCAGGATTGATGAGGTGGGCACGTTCGAACAATAACTGCCCCCGTCAAGGGCAGTTGTGGGGGAGTGATCTATGTGTCGTGCGGCGTGTCGTGCGGCGCCAAACGCCATGTCACGGTTGCACGGGCCACCACATCGCCGGCGGAATCACGGATTTCGGCCGGCACGGCGACCGACGTTTCGCCCCGCACCTCTGGCACGCTACAGCGGCACTCCGCTGTCAGCGTGCCGCGCGCTTTCTTCAAGTACGTGATCGATAAGTCCGTCACGATGCCGCGCACGTTTGAGGGAAGCGTCACCAACATGGCCGTCCCGCTCGCCACTTCGGCGAAGTTCACCAGCGCCACGGCGTGGATGGAGTTGAGATGGTTCCGTATCCGCCGCCGATCGCGCAGCGTCCATCGGGAATAGCCGGGGCGTAGCTCCTCGATGCGCGCACCGATCGTGCCGGTATACGGCGCCATTCGCCCAATCATCATGCTGAACAGACGCCGGCCGCCGGGCAGCTTGGAAAGGCGGTTCCACCAACGGGCGATTGTGCCGCCGGGGGCGTCGAGCGATTTGGACATGTTGTGGGAGCAGTTCGGCTTCGCGATCGCCGCGTCGATCTACTTCCGCAGCTTCTTCTTGGCGGTACTCGGCCCCTTGCTCTTCTTCGCGCTCGCCGTCGTGCTGCTCGACGACCGGCTCTTTGCCACGCCAGAATTCGAGCTTCGCTTCTTGGCGGATGCCTTGGAGCTGCCCTTCTTTGCGCTGCTCCTCTTCGACGATGCGTGCCGGACGTGTGCTCGCCGCTCCGGCCGGTTCCAATCGACGGCTTTGTCGGCCCGGAATTTCGCCGGCATTGCCATGGGGCCATCGGCGTAATCCGTCACCGCCAGCGCGGCCGCGTCGGCGAGATCGGCTCGAACGTCGGCAATCACCTTTGCCGGACGCTTGGCTCTCGCTTCGTGGACACGATTGGTGAGCAACACCACGAACATGTCGCGCTCGGGATCCATCCACATGGACGTGCCCGTAAAGCCGGTGTGCCCGTAGGCATTGGCGCCGAGGTATTTGCCGCAGCTCCCAGAGCCGCCGCAGGTGTCCCAGCCGAGCGCGCGCGTGCCGGCTGCACGTTTGGTGAACAGCGCGATGGTCGAGTCGGCGATGAGGCGAGTGCCGGCGTACTCGCCGCCGTTGAGCATCATCTGCGCAAAGACCGACAGATCATTCGCGGTGCTGAATAAACCCGCGTGACCCGCTACCCCGCCGAGTGCATACGCGTTTTCGTCGTGCACTTCGCCCTGCAGCGGGTAACCGCGCGGGGGAGCGACCTCCGTGGGAGCGATGCGATCTCGCAGAGAGGGGCTGGGACGAAAGAATGTGTCCGTCATCCCCAGCGGCTGCCACACGTGTTCCTCGAGGAACTTGTCCAACGGCTCGCCGCTGGCTGCTTCGACGACGAAACCGAGCATGTCGGCGCCGAGGTCGGAGTATTCGTAGCACTCGTTGGGTTTGCAGACGAGGTTCGTCGCAATGACGGCTGCGCGCGCCTCGTCGGGGGTGTGGGCAATACGCCAGAGGTCGCGTCCGGCAGGAAGGCCGGAGCGATGCTCGAGCAACATCCGCAGCGTAACGCGGTCCTTTTCGCCACCCGAGAATGCCGGAACGTACTTCGACGCCGGATCGTCGAGGTGGATCTTGCCCTCATCATATAGCACCATGAGGGCCGTGGTGGTCCCGACGACCTTGGTCAGAGACGCCAGGTCGTAAATGGTGTGATCGGCGGACACCGGCGTGCTGCTCTTTTCCCAGCTCAGCTTGCCGAACCCCTTTTCCCACACCGCCGCGCCCCGCCGCCCGACGACGACTGCCGCACCAGGATATCCGCCCGCCGAAATTCCCCGTTCTACGACGTGGTCAATCTTGGCCAGGCGCTCGGCGGACATACCAACAGTGCGCGGAGCCTTCACCGGAAGGCCGCCGCCGCCAAAGCTGGTGGCGATCGTAATTGCGGAGAGCAGCAGGGACAGCACGGCAGAACCTTGCTAGGCGCTAGACGGCGAGTTGCCGCTAATGCTAGACGCTAGTGAAAACGGACGAGGCCCGTTGGGCCGGCGAATGCAGAAAGCGTGCTCTTGTTTAGAAGTATCGGTCGGGGGTAGGAATCCACTTTGTCCGACCAAAGTACTGTGCGATAGGTCACAATCGTTGCGCGCATTCCCTGTGGCAAGATGGAGACCACGGACGTACTGTCCGTCAACCGCACGACGAGCTAGGGCGTGAGATGTAACGATACCGCATGAGCGCCGTCAGTAAACCCTCCGGGCGCTTCCCGTGACCAACTCTACGAACATGGATCACGAACCTCTTCTCATCCGCCGGGCGATTGGTGGCGATGAAGGTGCGCTCCGGGCTCTCTGGACCCGGCACGCTCCTCACATCGACATGGTCGTGCGACGCCTGGTGGGGGGAGACGTGGACTTAGCGGCGGACATCGCGCAGGAAGTCTGGATCCAGATCTTCCGCGCGCTGCCAAGCTACCGAGGGGACTCGCAGTTCGGCACTTGGGCGCACCGGATCGCAGTGAACCGCACGCTCAACGCACTGCGGAAGACGCGACGGCTCGAGGCCATCGAGGTGGATGTCGCCGAGGACTGTGCGTTCGTCGAACCGGACCACGAACGGGCGTACATCGCGCAATCGATTGACGAGGCCGCCGCGAAGCTCGCGCCGGGCGCGCGTGCCGTGTTCATGCTCCACGACGTGGAAGGCTACACGCACGAGGAGATTGCCGAGGAGCTCGGCATCACTTCCGGCGGGTCCAAGTCACAGCTGTTCAAGGCGCGCGCGAAGCTGAGAAAAATGTTGGCGCATCTCATAGACGTGAAAGAGGTTAGCTCACCGAGTCAAGAGAATGAACATGTCGCACCTGCCTACTGAACGACTAGCGGCGCTCGTGGACGAAGCGCCAACCGTGGCGGAGCTGGTGCATCTCGCGACTTGCGCCGAGTGCGGGCGAGAGCGGTCGATGTACCGGAGTCTCGCCGAGCTGTCGTCGAACGAGTTGGCGCGTATTGGTAGCCCGCTGACGAGGTGGGAGACGTTGGCGCCAGCGCTCCGTGCCGACGGCGTCATTGCCGCCGGTGGTGGATTGCACTTTCGTGCACGGCACGTGCGACGTCCCTGGCTCCAGGCAGCGGCTGCGGTGTTGCTCGTGGCGGGCGGTATGATGCTCGGACGCTACACCACGGGTGCTCCGGCACTGCCTGTCAACGACGGCTCCAGCAATGTCGCCGCGACATCTCCTGCCGACTCGACGGCCCGTTTCAGGTCGATCGAAGAGGCGCGCGCCGCCCAGCAGCAGTCCCAGGCGGAATACGAGACGGCTACCGCATTCCTGGCGCAGCAGGACACGGCAGGGAAGCCGAGCGACAGCCCAGCCGCCATGCGTACGCGGCTCGCCGCGCTCGACCGCACGCGCCAAGTGATGGGCGAGGCGCTCAACGAGGCGCCGTACGATCCGGTGATCAATGGCTACTACCTCACCACACTAGGCCAGCGTGAGGCAACCCTGCGCCAACTCAACACGGTGATGCCGGCCAGCATGCGCATCACCACTTATTAATGGGAAGTACCGCGATGGGAACCGTCATGTCGCGCGGCGCCGCCGCCGCTCTGTTCACGATGTCGTGCACCTGTGCGCTCGCGCTGCCGCTCGCTGCTCAAGGCGCCGTGGCGCCGACCAGACGTGACACCGGGCTGGTCCGTATGCCCACGCCAGCAGCGCTCGACTCCATTCACACGTTGATGCGTCTTTTCGAGCAGGAGCAAACTGGATCGCGCACGTGGGTGGAGCTGCGAAGCAAGATCAACGCACTCATCGGTGCCGTGCTGCCCGTGCCGCGTATCATGGTGAACGACGCCCTGATGCCACGTGGCTCGATTGGCATCTATGCGCAGGGGCTGCACGAAGAAGCGATGACCGACGCCGGACACTTCATTCGGTACATCGAGTATCCGCTCATCATTTCGGTTGACCCAGATTCCCCGGCACAGCGGGCCGGAATTGCCCCTGGCGATCTGCTCCTCGCGTACGACGGCTTGGACGTGGTGCGGCGCGAGTTGAACCTCACGCAGCTTCTCGTACCGGAAAAAAAGCTGGTCGTCACGGTGCGCCGTGATGGCGAAACCAAAGACTATCCGGTCACCGTAGCCAAGGCGACCGCGCGCGTCACCATTCGCCGTCGTGACTTGAACGGGCTGCCGCAGGAGATAAACGTCGAGCGTCTGGGTGAGGACGACCTGCATGGCGCTCCGATGCGGCTGATGCTAAAAGGCCTTCCTGTTCCAGCCGACGGGCCGAATCCCGCCGTGATGATGATCTGGCGAGAAGGCGTGTTCGGCACCAGCCTGACCACCGTGAACCCCGATCTGGCCAAGGCACTCAAGCTCCAGCGTGGAGTGCTGGTGAGCGAGGCGCCGGAATCGTCGCCAGGCTACAAGGCCGGATTGCGCAGCGGCGACGTGATTGTTTCCGTTGGCGGCCATCCCGTGGTGGGCCTCACCGATCTTCAACGAGAAGTGGCGCAGCGTGCGGCGGATCGCGCCGTCACCCTGCAGGTGGTACGCGACAAGAAGCCGCGGAAGATTACCGTGCGCTGGTAGCATGCGTGCGCGGAGTGAGCTTTCGCTCCTCCGGCACCAGCGACTTGTGGATTGCCAACGCGGCGATCGCCCCACCGGCTGCCGCCACGATCGCTAACTGCGGGCCAGGCGTGATGTCGCCAGCGGCGAACACGTTCGTCACGGACGTCTGGCCGTGTCTGTCCACGATGACGTTTCCTTCCTCGTCGCGCTCGCAGCCGAGTTGCACACCGAGATCGTCCGCCGGATACTGAGCAATGGTGAAGAAGATCTTGTCGGTGTCGAGCTGCATGCCGCCTTCGAGCATCAGGCAGTGGATGCCCTGGCCATCCTCGCGTACGCTCGTCACGCGCTCGGTGAGCACGGGAATGTTCAGCGCGTCGAGTTTCTGGCAGTACTCCGGGTCGTCGATGTCGGCGGGGCGGCCGTTCGTGCAGATGATGATGTCGCTCGTCCAGGTCGTGAGGTTGAGCGCCAGCCCCACCGCGCGCCGCCCATGGCCGATGACCACCACCTTCTTACCCCGCGTGCTGTAGCCGTCGCAATCGGGACAGACGTGTGCATCGGAGCCGTAAACATGCGCGAGCCCGGGGATGTCCGGCCAGACGTCGCGGATACCGATCGCCAGCAGCAGCCGGCGCGCGCGCGCGCGCCGGCCGCCCTGTAGGCAGAGCAGGAAGTCGTCGTCGTCACGTCTTTCAGCGCGGAGCACGATCTCGTCGATGAGATCGACGTTGTACTGGCGGCACGTCTCGCGACCGCGCTGGCGCATCTCGGCCGGGCAAATGCCCTCGGCGCCGAGGTAACCATGGACACCGAGTGTCTGCCAGTTTCGTGGGTCGCCGCTATCGACGAGGACCACCGAGTGGAGATAGCGCGCCGACCAGACCGCCGCGCTCAGGCCGGCGGGGCCGCCGCCAACAATACCGACGTCATATTGCGTCTCGCCATCCATACCGGCCAGCGAGGCAAGATCGGTTCCGGCCTAGCGGATCGGCCCCATGGGCAGCGCGTAGAGCAATTGGACCGTCGCACTGTCAGTCGCGGTGATCTGCCGCACGCGTACTTTCGGCGCCATGATGCTCAGGCTGTCGGTCGTGTGATCGAGGCCGAGGAGGTGACCGATCTCATGGAGCGCCATTGCGCGCATCGACTCGTTGTCGAGCTGTCCACCCTCATGGTGGTGTACCGCGAGAACAATGTTGGCCTCAGTGATCTCCCAGGACGCACTGCGCTCCCAGCGTGTGCGTCCGCTGATCGGCTGGTCGAAATGGTCAATCCAGTTCACGTGGACTTCGGCGGCCGCCGAATCACGCACGAACGAGAAGTGCAGCGGAATCTGCAGCGCGTCCCACTCTTCGAATGCGGCACGCACGCGAGACACGTACTCGGGTGTGAAATCCGTCACGGACGATTGCGGCTGGATCCAGACAGTGAGCGGCCGGTCGCGGCGGTCGCGCCAGTGCGAGATGGCCCAATCGCGTTCGTCCAGGATCTCGCCGATGTAAGTGCCCGCTTCGCTCGCCCTGAGCTTACGTCGGGCGATGGCACGCTTGTCGTCGCCGATCTTGGCCGACGAGACCACCGCGGCCAGTACGTGGGCAATTGAACCCGTCGACACGCTGGTATAGCGCATCGCGGACGGCGTTCTGGTGTCTGGCGTGGACTTTCGTGTCGCGCCCAGCAGAAGGGATCCGAGCGCAAGCGAAGCCAGCAGGAGAGCAGTTCGCTTCATACCGAGAGGATCCTGCCCGATATCGGGCAGTCGCGTTCAGGAGGGGTTACTGCAGGAAGGAGTCGATCAGGGAGAAGAAATGCCCAGGTGCTTCCCAGAACGGCATGTGCCCGGAGGAGGGAACCACGACAACGCGGGCGTTCAAAACCATATACGGATTATCGGATGAAATCGCTAGAGGTAAAGGGTCCTGCTCTCCGTGCACGACCAGGGCGGGAGTCTGTACGCCACGGAGGCGGTCGCGCCAATCGTATCCTTCGCGTCTTAATCGCGCGAGGATAGCGGTGCCGGTCTCACTCAGAGCGTGGGGCGGAGCGAATCGCGCCGCGAGCTCGGTGTCCACGAACCAGGCCGGGTAGACGGCCCGGCTATAGGCGCTGTGGAGCGTGGGATCAGCCGTGCCGAGCGCGTCCTCAGTGATGTGAGCGACGGCTTCGAACTGCTCGCCCGCGAGGCGAGCGAGAATGTTCTGCCGGAGGGGCGCCATCCAGCCGCTCGTTGGCCAGACAGGATCGACGAGTGCAAGGCGCCGAACCCCGGCGCTGTCGGCCGCCGTGGCGAGCATGGCAATCCCGCCGCCCCAGGAGTGGCCGATCACGTCCCAACGACGAATGCCGAGCGCGCGGCGCAATGCGCCCACGTCGGCCGCATCGTCGTCGATTGTCGCCTCGGCAGACTGCGAAGGGGTCGTCGATTCGCCACGCCCACGCTGATCGTACAGAATCACCTGGCGCGTCGCGGCCAGCGGCGAGAGCGCGGGCCAGAGCATGGAGTGATCGTAGAGCATTCCGCCGTTGATGCAGACCAGTGGCGGCGCAGAGCCGACTGGCGGGCTGCTGAACACCGCGAACGAGATTCCACGCGCCCTCACGGTCTGGCGCTCAAGACGGGGTGTGCGGGGCAGGGAGCGCCGGAAGGCGACGAAATCGGCGTACGACATGACAGCCGGGTAGACGGGTGGGCTGATGCACAAGTAACGTGCAGCGCACGCTGAAGCTAGTCCGCCTCGAACGCGTCCACGTTCACCCAGTGCATTCACCAAGTATGTTGCGTCGCTTTGCTTTGCTCGCCGCCTTCGCTCCCACTGTCGCCGAGGATCGGATCAACCCCACGTCGCCCGGTGCGCCGGCGACGCCGTACACGCCTGCCCCTCAGGTCGGCGCCCGTCCCGTGCGCACCGGTCCGCCGACCGAAGCGGTCCACCACACGAACATGGACACCATGGAACGCATGCGGCCGGAGGACGTGAAGGAAGCGGCCATTGCGTTCGCCACCTTCGCCTATCAGGCCGCGATGCGCGAGACGCCCATTCCTCGCGCACCGCGCTGATCAGCGGTTCGCAATGTGGAATTTGAATTCCTGTGATACGAGTTGTGACACGTGTTCTCCGGCGAGGCGCGCCGGCAGATAGCGCGACGCGTGCAGCGCCACGCGCACGGCCTCGGCGAACAAATAGTGGACGCTGCTCGGAATCGTCACCGTGTGCTCGTCCACGCGGCCCGTACTGTCCACCACGAACTCGACGCGGAACTCCTGCTCGATTCCCGCCGAGAGGAGTGACGGCGGGTAGTCTGGCTTCGGGTTGTCGGGGAGTGGCGCGACGGCGCTCTCCACCATGTCCACGGAGTACGCGCCGGCGGCACGCGGCTGCGCGCGGTTGCCGATCAGATCGGTGGGTAGCGTGCTCCTGATGCCCGCTACGACGTCGGCCGGCGCGTCGAGCCATGCACGGGTGAGCGTGTCGACACCGGCGTCGAGATCGACCTTCGGCACGTCGAAGGTCATACTGCCGAGAGCCGCCATGGCGGTCGCGTCGGGAAGCGCGAACTTCAACGGGTTCGCAACCGGCCCCCGCGCTGCCGGCATCGCCGCGTGCGCGCGGGACGGCGTGGGAGCGGGTGCGCGTTCGCGGCGTGGCGCGCTCATGAACAGCGCCGGTGTGACGACGATGAGATGTTCCTTGGTGATGCCAACCGCCGCGCGTGACAGCGGGCCGGTGCTTTGTGTGGCCATGACCGCCGAGGCGATGAGTCCGACGTGTACGAACGTACTGACCGCTGTGCCGCCGAAGCGGCGTGTGCGCGGCACGCGTGGGCCGAAGATGTGTATCATGACGACAATCCCAACAGGACAGGTTCGTCGTCGCGAAAAGCATCCGACACGCCGCCGTGCCACACGACGCGTCGGGGTCTAGGTTAGGATTTCATAAAGGTTCGATTACATTCTGTATACAACGGGCTGGGCCCTGAACCCCAGTGATCGAGCTCGGTCATATGGTACCAGCGGCCGCTTCTTCTGTCTCCATCCGCCACGCCTCGGCCAATAGTCGCAGCACGTGTTCGCGGATGTCGCTCGGCCACGATTCCATGAGCTGCTCGAGCCGCACATCCTCTCTGGCGTAGAGTGCGCGCATGGCTTCTTCGGCGTTCTCGAAGTTGCCGGCCATCGACCAGATGAACTTGTACGTCGCGTCGCGCACCCGCCGCGCCTTCGGCTCGTTCTTCCGTGCCTGCTCGACGAGACGGCGCAGGGTGGCCGACGTGCCATTCGGCTGCTCGGCAAGCCAGTCCCAGTGCCGAGGCAACAGCGACACTTCGCGGCTGATGACGCCGAGCTTTGGCCGACCAGGGCCAGGCTTGGCGGTCCGGGCCCCGGCACGGTCGAGCACCTCGTCGAGCGTTCCCCTGAAGTCGGCGTCGATCTGACGGCCGGTCTGGTCCTCGAACATCAGTACCTGCTCGCCGCCGGCGTCGAGGTGCCGTTTCGTCTGCTCGAGGACGCTCGCCCACGAGCCGAAGGCGATCTGCCGGTGGCCGGCGAACACGGTGAAAGTGGTGACGTCTTCCATGTTAGATACCTGTGTGTTGATTGTGCCCGGGTAATATCAGGTAGATATCACCCGGGTATAATTCACGCAAGTGTCTGGCGACGCCCGATAGGTGTCTGCTACGCCCGATAGATCGTAACGACCGTATCGTCGATGGTGAGGCGCTCCGCGCCCTTCGGCAGCTCGTGGGTCCGGGCGTGCTCAGCGACGAGTACGCGCGCGAAGCTGGTCTCGCGCCAGGTGTCGATCACCCGGTCGAGCATCCGCGAATCGTATGGCGGATCGGCGAACGCTATGTCGTAGCTTCCGGGTCGGAGTGCACCGGCAAATGGCAGGGCATCGCGTTTGAATACGCGCGTGCGATCGAGCAGCCTGAGCACGGCGATGTTCGCCTTGAGCGCGTGCAGGCTTGCCGGACGGAACTCCACGAAATCGGCGCTCTTGGCGCCGCGCGAGATCGCCTCCAGTCCGAGTGCGCCCGTCCCAGCGAACAGGTCGAGCACGCGTGCGTCCTTCACGTCGGCGGCGAGCATATCGAGCATGGCCGCGCGCACGTGCTCCGCGGTGGGTCGGACGCGAAAATCGTTTGGCGACGTGAGGTCGCGTCCGGCGAACTTGCCTCCGACAATCCTCACGTGCGCCGTCCGTCCGTCACGTCGTCTTGCCCAACACCGCGAGGTCGGCGCTTCCGTAGCCGCCGGCAATGAGTGTGTCCATACGGGCTGCGATGGCCGGCAGGGCCACTGCCTGGTCGGGCCCGGCCGTTTCGAGCATGAGCCGCACGTCCTTCCGCGCCATCGAGAGCTCGAAGCCGGGCGCGTAGTCGCCTTTCGCCATCGCCTTGCCGCGTCCGGCGATGACTCCGGATGGATTGAAGAAATCGATGATGTTGAGTGCGTCGGTCGGCGCAACGTCGGCGCCGCGCGCCACCGCGAAGACATCGGCGACGAGCGCGGTGATGCCGATGATGAAGGCATTGCCACACAGCTTGTATACGGCGGCGAGATCGGGCCGCTCGCCGAAATACTCGAGCCGTTGCGCCATCTTGGAGACGTCGTCCTTCACCGCGTCGAACAGCACCTGCGGACCGGAGCACAAGATCGTGCCCTGTCCCGCGCGTGCTGCGGCAGGCCCAATGAATACTGGGCAGTGCAGGTACCGAACGCCTTCGCCATTCAACCGCCTGGCGCGCACCGCCGTGAGCGCCGGTTGCGTGGTGCTGTGATCGACAATGATGGCGTCGCGCTCGAGGCCGGGCCGCAGCGCCGCAATGACGTTCTCGACTACCGCGTCATCCTTGAGCACGAGATGCACACGTGCGGCGCCACGCACGGCGTCGGCCGGCGTCGGTGCCACGGTCACGCCGAACGCCTCCAACGCCTGCGCCTTGGATTCCGTGCGGTTCCATACCGTGATCTGCTCGCCGCGCTTGGCCGCGGCCTCCACGAAGGCGCTACCGAGCAGGCCCGTTCCGAGAAACGCAATGTGTGCCATGATGATTTCGTGTGATGGTGGGTGCTAGTGATCTGCCGCGGCGTCGCGCAAGGCGGTGCGCCGCAGCTTGCCTGATGCGGTGCGCGGAAGCGGCTCCGTGACTAGGCGAATCTCGCTCGGTACTTTGTATCCGCCGAGCCGTGTTCGGCAGTGCGCCGAAAGCAGCTCCCGTACCGCCGAGTCGTCTGCAGTGGACGGTGCCCTGAGCCGCACGACCGCAACAACGCGCTGTCCCCACGTCGCGTCTGGAACGCCGATCACCCCGGTCTCGGCGACCAGTGGGTGAGCGAGCAACGCGGCTTCGATTTCGGCGGGATAGACGTTCTCCCCGCCGGTCACGATCAGATCGTCTCGGCGATCGTGCACGTACAGGAACCCCTCTTCATCCACGCTGCCCACGTCGCCCGTGTGTAACCAGCCGTCCACAAGTGCGAGCGCCGTGGCGTCGGCCCGGCTGGCATAGCCCGCCATGACGACCGGCCCGCGAACGACGATCTCGCCCGTTTCGCGGGGGTCCGCCACGCTGTGGTCGTCGCGCAGAATGCGGAGCTCGTTGGGATACAACGGCCGCCCCGCCGAGCCGAGCTTGCGCAGTGCGTCCTCTGGGGGGAGCGTGACTACCTGCGACGACGTCTCGGTAAGCCCATACGTCTGCACGACCGGAACGTGCAGCGCGGCACAGCGCTCGAGCAGCGCGCGTGGCGCCGGCCCGCCACCGAGAAGCACGCAACGCAGAGATGCTGGATATGGCCGATCGCCGCGGGCGTCGAGCATGCGCTGCAGCATCACGGCCACCACGGAGATCATCGTCACTTGCTCGTGCTCGATCGCATGGTTGACGGCGTCGGCGTCGAAGCCGTCGTGGACAACGGCCGTCGTCCCGTAGATCGCGGTGCGGAAAACGATCGACAAGCCGCCCACATGGAAGAGCGGGAGACAGGCGAGCCAGCGATCGTCGTTGTGCGTACCAAGGTTGAGCGCCGAGCCGATCGCACTCCACCACTGGTTGCCAACAGTGAGCATCGCGCCCTTCGGCTGTCCGGTCGTGCCCGAGGTGTAGATGAGCGCCAGCACGTCGCTGGCGTCGTGCACCAGTCGCAGGGCGACGTCTGCTTCCTGGCGCTGCTCGAGCGTCGAGCCACCGACAATGGCTGCCCCGCTCGCGTCCAGGCTGACGATACCGAGGTTGCTGCGTTCGCGGCGCGCCGCGTCGATCGCGAGCGCGGTGCGTCCCTCCACCACGAGCAGACGGGCCGCTGCATCGTCGAGCTGCCAAGCGAGTTCGGCCTCGCTGAGCCGCACGTTGAGTGGCACGAGGACCACGCCCAGACGGAGCGCGGCGTGCGCGAGCAGCGCCGGACCCGCACCGTTGTGCAGCACGGTTGCGACGCGATCACCCGCACGGATTCCGAACGTCGCGAGCTGGCGCGCCGTTCGCGTGGCGTCGGCGTCGAGCTGGCTGAACGTCCAGGTGTGGCCGCCCGACACGAGCGCCGTGCGATCTGGCATCGTCGCGGCGCGATAGGCGAGCCAGTCCGGAAGGGGCGTTGCGAGAATGCTCATGGTGCGGACAAACGCGTCAGCGGCGGGCGCCGAGCAGTAATCCGATCGAGAGCAGCACGCCGAAGGCGAGGAGCAGTTGGCCGGTGCGCTTGAGCATGGGGTTGAGCTCACGCCCCGCGAGGCCGCCGAGCACCTGGCGCGTCAGGTTGACGGCCACAGGCAAGGTGAGCCAGGACAGGAGCAGCCATCGGCGCGACGGTGCGCTGAACGCGAGTGCTGCCGGTACGACGTAGGCGAGCGCGGCGAACAGCGCGTACTGCGCACGTGTCGCGCGATCCCCCATGCGCACGGCGAGCGTTCGCTTGTTCGCCGCGCGATCCGTGGGCAGGTCTCGCAGGTTGTTGATGACGAGGATGTTCGTAACGAGCAGGCCAATGGGCACCGATACCGCGAGCGCGAAGGCGCTCCACGCACCGGTCTGCAGGTACGCCGTGCCGGTGACGGCGACCACCCCGAAGAAGACGAACACGAACACGTCGCCCAGCCCGTGGTAGCCGAACGGCCACGGACCGCCGGTGTACGCCAGTCCGGCAAGGATGGAGAACACACCAATGGCTACGATTGGCCAGCCGCCTACCCAGGCGAGATACAAGCCGAGCAGCCCCGCCAGACCGAATGCGACGACGATCCCACGTCGCACCGATTCGTGGCTGATCAATCCGCTCTGTGTTACGCGCACGGGACCGAGGCGCCCGTCGTGGTCGGCGCCTCGATGAAAATCCGAGTAGTCGTTGGCGAAATTGGTGCCGACCTGAATGAGCAGCGCACACACCAGTGTCGCGGCAAAGACCAGCGGCCGAAACGTGACCCCTTCCTCGATGGCCACCGCGCCCCCGACGAACACGGGAACCGCGGCCGCAGGCAACGTGGCTGGCCGCGATGCCAGGAGCCAGGCACCCACCGGGGAAGGAGCTGGAGCGGACACCGCGCTCACGGGAAGCGGGGGAACTTGGACCAATCCGGCTTGCGCTTCTCTAGGAATGCGTCTCGTCCTTCCTTTGCTTCCTCTGTGAGATAGTAGAGCAGGGTCGCGTCGCCGGCGAACTGCTGCAGGCCGGCCTGGCCATCCGTGTCCGCATTGAACGCCGCCTTGAGAAAGCGCAGTGAGGTGGGACTCTTATCGAGAATCTCGCGCGCCCATTGCAGCGACTCCGCCTCGAGCTGCGCGAGCGGTACCACGGTGTTGACGAGTCCCATGTCCAGCGCTTCCTGCGCGCCATACTGCCGGCAGAGATACCAGATCTCACGCGCCTTCTTCTGTCCCACCACACGCGCCAGATAACTCGCGCCATACCCTGCATCAAAGCTTCCGACGCGCGGTCCAGTCTGGCCAAAGCGCGCGTTGTCCGCGGCGATCGTCAGGTCGCAGACGAGATGCAGCACGTGGCCGCCGCCAATGGCATACCCCGCCACCACCGCGATGACCGGCTTTGGCAGGTATCGGATCTGCTTCTGCACGTCGAGGATATTGAGCCGCGGAACGTGATCCTGGCCGACGTAGCCGCCGTGACCGCGCACGCGCTGATCGCCGCCGGAACAGAACGCGAGGTCGCCTTCGCCGGTGAGAAGGACCACGCCGGTCGTCATGTCGTCGCGCACGTGATTGAATGCGTCGATCAACTCGGCGACGGTTTCCGGCCGGAATGCGTTGCGCACCTCGGGCCGGTTGATCGTGATCTTTGCGACGCCGTCATCGGTACGCTCATAGCGAATATCGGTGTACTGCTTGATGGTCTTCCACTCAACGGTCATGCAATCTCCTCTCGGTCTCCTCGTGTCATGCCGCAACTTATCGCGTCTGGACGGTGACGAGGAACTGCTCCACTTCGCGAGCGAATTCCTCGGGTCGTTCGAGATGGACGGCATGCCCACTGCCCGCGACGATGGCCAGACGCGCCTCGGGCAGCCTGCGCTCCATGAGTCGCGCGAGCGTCACGTATTTCGTGTCCAGCGCGCCGGCCAGGAGCAGCACGGGCACACGGAGTGCGGCTAGGCGATCGACCACTGGTGTGTCGATGCCCGCACCGGCTCCGCGCAGGCTGTTCGCCAGTCCGCGTGCGTCGTTCTCCAATCGCTGCGCCCGCAGACCTGCACGAACAGCATCAGAGAGCGACGTCTGGCTTTCCCACAACGGCAGACGCTCCCAGCGATCGACAAATGCTGGAATGCCATGGCGCTCGATCGCCATCGCCAGTTCGTTGTCCGTCCCGACGCGAGCGGCGCGCTCGTCCACGTCGAGCATACCTGGAGAAGTGCTCTCCAATACGAGCGCCTTCACCCGCGCCGGATACCGCAAACCAATCTGGAGCGCGGCACGTCCGCCCATGGAATAGCCGAGGATGGTCGCCAGCGGTACGTCCAACACGTCGAGCACACGACAGACGTCATCAGCGAACCGGGTCAGTGCATAGCGCGACGGATCAACGGGCGCCGTGGACGCTCCGTGCCCCGGGAGATCGATGGCGATCGTCGTGCAGGCGTTCGCCAGGCGCGACGACAGCGGTGTCCAGGTGCGAACTGATCCGGTGAAGCCGTGCAACAGCACGACCGCTGGCCCTTGCCCGGCGACCACGAC
This sequence comes from uncultured Gemmatimonadaceae bacterium, assembly GCA_963817955.1. Taxonomy (GTDB): domain Bacteria; phylum Gemmatimonadota; class Gemmatimonadetes; order Gemmatimonadales; family Gemmatimonadaceae; genus JAQBQB01. Next base: position 160,680 of record CAWFQK010000001.1, on the reverse strand, counting down.
ATGGAGACGCAGCTCGTCTCCGACGTCGATCAGGCGATCCGCGTGTGGTGGCGTGGTCACCCGGCGAGTGCAGCCGCGACACGGGCCCACGCATCGCGATGCAGCACCACGTTGCGCTCCCGATTCGTGCGCATCTCCACGATGCGCAATCCTCTTCCGGCAATGCCGGCCGTCACAGCCGTGCGCAACGATGCGTCATCGTCGACGCGCGAATAACAGGCGCCGTACAGTTGCGCCACGGGCGCAAAATCCAGCCCGTGTGGTGTGCCGAAGAGTTCCTCGAAGTGGGCGGGATGTGCCGCCTGTGGCAGGAACGAGAAGATGCCGCCGCCGTCGTTGTTGATCACGACGATTGTCGCGTCGAGCGCGTACAGCTTGGCGGCCAGCAGCCCGTTCATGTCGTGATAGAACGCGATGTCGCCGATCACCAGCACGAGCGGGCCACTGTCTTGCTCGCGTGCTGCCGCGGCAGCGCCGAGCGCGGTCGAAACCACACCATCGATGCCGTTGGCACCACGATTGGCCAGAACGCGCAGCGGACGCGCGTCGCCGGCGCCGAACGAGTCGAGGTCGCGCACCGGCATGCTGCTGCTCACGAAGAGCGTACCGTTCGCCGGTACCAGGGCGGCGATCGTGGCGAGCACACCGCCTTCGAAGGTTTCATCGAGCCCGGCGACATATGCATCCAGCGCACGTGCCGTGCAGTCGTTCATGCGGCGCCAACATGCCAGCCACTCTGCACTCGATGGCTTATGAGCGAGTCCATGATCGAGCAGCCGTCGGCAGAACAGCCGTGGCTCCACATGAATGACGTCGGCGGCAAGCAGCGTGGGATCCGGCCAGCGCGTGGCGTCAACGATGACGTGCCGCGCCGTCGCGTGGCGCTGGAGAAACTGGAGCAGCGCCTTTGACGTGGGTGGGCCGCCGATGCGTACGATGACGTCGGGCGCGAGCCTGGCCGCGGTGCGCTCGTCGCGGAGCGCCGCATCGTATCGGTCGACGATCGCTGCGTGGTCGTGGCTGCCCCAACGTACCTGCGATAGTGGATCGACGAGCAGCGGCGCGCCGAGGGCGCAGGCGAGTGTGGCTAGCGGTGCACCGAGCTGCGGGTCGGCCTGCGGTCCACAGACGATCAACGGGCGTTGCGCCGCGTTCAGTCGTTTGGCTATCTCACGCGTGGTGGCGTCGTCGAGATCGGGCAGTGCGTCAGCAACCGCAACCCACGGTTCGCGATCTGGGCGGCCGCGCCAGGCGAGCAGATCGCCAACGGAGATGTCGGTGGGTGGCTCGACGGCCGTAGGTACGAGCGGTTCGCGGAGCGGAAAGTTGAGATGCACTGGTCCGGCGGGCGCCGCGGTGGCCATTGCCGCGGCACGGCCAGCGAGGGTGCGCGCGTAGCGCAGCAGCTCGGGTGTCGTGTCTGGCAGCGCGACGTTCACGAACCATTTGGCGTGCTCGCCGTACAGCCGATTCTGATCGATCGTCTGCGCGGCGCCCACGTCGCGCATTTCCGGCGGCCGATCGGCGGTGAGCACCAGAAGTGGCACGCAGGCGTTGCGCGCTTCGACCACGGCGGGAAAGAAGTTCGCGGCGGCCGTGCCCGACGTGCAGAGCAACGCGACCGGATTGCCGGTCGCACGTGCCATTCCGAGAGCAAAGAATCCGGCGGACCGTTCGTCGAGGTGCACCCAGCTGCGAAGCGCGGGATGAGCGGCGATCGTCAGCGCCAGTGGTGTCGAGCGCGAGCCAGGAGCGATGCACACGTGCCGCACGCCGGCTCGCGCCAGCTCGTCCACGAACGCACCGATGTACGCGTACGCCGCCCGATCGGGCGGCGTCACGGCGTGTCCTCGAGGGCGGCGCCGGCGGATGCAGTCGCCTCGTGGCCGAGCGCCGCGGCGAGCGCCGCCTCCATGGGCGTGAGCTTGATGAGCGTTTCCGCATATTCGCGCTCCGGCTCGGAGTCCGCGACCACGCCGCATCCGGCGAACATCGACGCTGCATCTCCTCGCACGAGCGCCGATCGCAGGGCGACGGCGAACTCGCCGCGTCCGCGTTGCATCCAGCCGATTGGCGCCGCGTACCAACCGCGGTCCAACTGCTCGTGCAGACGAATGAACCCGAGCGCGGCGTCGCGCGGTGCGCCGCCAACCGCAGGGGTAGGATGGAGACGCTCGACGAGTTGGAGCAGCGACTGTCCGACGCGGAGGCGCGCGTGTACGGGCGTAAACAGGTGATGTACGTGCGCCAGAGAGAGCAGCGACGGCTCATCGGCCGCCGAGACCTGATCGCACACCTCCGACAGCGCGTCGCGCAGCGTGCGGCGCACAACCTCGTGTTCCTCACGGTCCTTGTCGCTCGCCATCAGCGCGGCGACGTTCGCGGCATCCTCCTCTGGCGTCTCGCCGCGGGCGATCGAACCGGCCAGGCTGCTCGTGTGCACGTCGCGCCCGTCGAGCCGGACGAGACGTTCCGGACTGGCGCCAATGAATACGCTGTCGCGATGCCAGATCGCGAACACGTACGACCCGTGGTGCGCAGCGCGCAGATGTCGCACCATCGCGTTTACATCGAGCTCGCGTGGCGCAGCCGCGATCACCTCACGGGCGAGCACGACTTTCTCGAGGTCACCGGCATGAATCGCCGCCACCGCCGTCGCCACGAGCGCGCGCCACTCGGCGGCGGGACGCTCGTCGGTGAAGGCGATGGCATCGACGCTCGGCTTCGGGGCTGGTCGGGGCTCGGTAGCCATGTCCATTGCCCGCGCCGCCATCTGCAAGATGGTGCTAGGGCTAGGGTTGGTGCTGCCGTCGGGCGCCACCATCACGTTCATCGTGAGCCAACATTCCTCGGCGGCTGCCGTGATCTGAAGGCATGGCAGCGTAACGAGCGTGCTCGGGAAATCGCGCCATCGAGTGGTGGACGGACCATCCGGATCGAACGCGAAACCTCCCATGAGCGTCGGGCCGACTCCGGCGATGCCGCCCGATGGATCGTCGATGATCGCATCGTCCATCCACGCCGCCCACTCCCGGTCCACAAGCGCAAATCGACCGGCGCCTGCGGGCTCGAGCGTGGCCGCTGATCCGGCGCCGGCAATGGCGAACGCGTCAGCCGGACGCGTCCAATACATGCGGTCCGATGCTGGCAACTCTGGAGCATTGGCGAGCGCCTCGAGTGCGTCGAACGGGTCGATAACGGCGACCTGTTCCGTAACGCTCACGAGCACGCCGCGCCCGGTAGCGCGCGCCTGCGCGCGGGCTCGAAGCACTTGTGCGGCGAGTCGCTCGGTTCCGTCGTTTGACATCCCCTGAAAGATCGTTGGTCGGGGCGGGGGGATGGTAGTGCGAGGTCCTCAAACAAGCGCAGCCGGCGCAAAGCGCCGGCTGCGTACTTGTCCTGCACCCTGAAGCCCTACTTGCAGTCCAGAGCTCCGACCACCGGGACCGGCACCGCTGCGCGACCATTCTTGGTGAGCACCGCGTTGAGCGCAGGCAGATCCTTCGCCACGACGCCCTTCCAATTCTGTGCTGCTGTATGCAGCTCGGCGCATGCCGCCGAGGCTGCAGCGAGCATGGCCGGTGTCGGGGCCATGTCGGCGTTGTCCTGCGCGTTCAACTGACGAACGAAATCGCCATTCAGCGCGGCGAAGTTCGGCGGCGCGGTGGCCCCGCGACCACGTCCGCCACCGCCACCGCCACGTCCGCCCCCAACACCTCCGCCGATCGTATCGAGCTTGGCCGTGACTGCGGCGACTGCGGATGCGATTTCGGCGGGCGGACCAGCGCCGGCCGATTTCTGGATCGCTGAACGGAGCGCACCGACCTGGTGGTTGCCGGCCCACGCGCTCTCGGTGCCGTGAGCGAGTTGCGCGAGTAAGACGTGCTGGCTCCCGAGTGCCGCAGGAACGACGTTTGAACGCGGATCGTTCTTCACGGTGAGCGCCTGCGAGTAGCTCTTGCCGTTCACGGTCAGCTTCACCGTGTACCTGCCCGGCGGCGCCATCGGTCCTTCTGGCGATGCTGGCGTCAACCCGGGATTCGCATTGATCTCGAAGCTGTGGCTGAACGCCGGGGGCGCATCGTAACGAATGTCCCAGTTGATTCGGTTCATGCCGACATTGGTCGGCATGGGTGTTTGTACGAGCAACCAGAAGTTCGGCTCCGGTGGTTGCGCCGCTTCGGCGACGGGTATGATCGGCGCGCTCGACAGGTGGCGCACCACGGCGCCAGACGCGTCGAGCACGTCGAGCGAAATGTCGCCGGCCGGCTTTGATGACAGCGAGTAGTAGATGATCGCGCCGTCCGGTGGGTTGAGCGCGTGCGGCACTTCCGGCGGAAATGGCGTATCGGCGTTCACGTTACGGCGGACGCGGACCGCGTCGTCGGGCTTGAACAGGTGCGCCGGTTCACTGGCGACGGCCGGGGTCAGCTGTCGCAGTACCGCGTAGTCATCGAGAATCCAGATGCCGCGGCCGTAGGTGCAGACGACGAGATCGTTGCCCTTGATCGCGATATCGCGATACGACGTCGTCGGCAGATTGAGCATCAGCGACTGCCAGTGATCGCCGTCGTCGAACGACACGTACATGGCGCTCTCCGTGCCGGCGAACAACAAGCCTGGCCGCTTGGAGTCGGCTCGGATGACGCGCGCGAAGCTGCCGCCCGGCTGATTCGTTGCAAGGCCGGTGACGATCGGCGTCCAGGTCTTGCCGTAATCCCGCGTACGGTAGACGTACGGTGTGTAGTCGCCGACGCCGTGCAGATCGACGGCGGCGTACGCCGTCGCCGCGTCGGTGTGCGATGCCTCGACGGTGGAGACGAGTGCGCGCGAGGCGTTCGGCAGACCAGGAATGCTGACCTCCGACCAGGTCTTGCCGTTGTCGCGTGTGACCTGAATGATGCCATTGTTCGTACCGACCCAGATGACGCCCTGCGCGGCACTCGACGCCGAGATCGTTTCGATGGCGCCGCCCGGCGGAGCCGGGAATTGGGTTGCGCCGGCGCGCGCTGGTAGAGCTGCCGTGAGCGTTTTCGAAACACCGAGATCGGGGCTCATCTTCGTCCAGTGTACCCCGCCATCGGTGGTCCCCATGAGGTACTGGAAGCCCGCGAGCAGTTCGTGCTGGTTCCACGGAGCCCACGCCAGGGGCTGCGAGAAAGCCGTGCGGAGCTTGAGTGCTGGATCGGAAGCGGGGCTGACGCTGATCCACTGTTCGTCGGGATAGCTGATCTTCACGATGCCCGAGCCGCTGGCGTAGACCGTGTTGGGGTCGAGCGGATCGGGAACGATGGTACCCCACTCCCACCCTGGCACCGGCTTCCAATCGAGCGGCGTGATCTCGCCGAGGTTGCCGCGACTGCGCGTGGCGATGGCGCCCGCGTCCTGCTGCGTGGCGTAGACCCAGTACGGAAAAGAGTTGTCGGTGGCGAAGTGATAGATCTGTTCCGTGGATTGGTTGTACCATGGGCTCCACGCCTGGCCGCCGTCGAGCGTGATCGTTGCCCCCTGGTCGAGTCCGAGGAACATGCGCTGACCGTTCGTCGGATCGATCCACATCTGCTGCGGGTCGTCACCGCCGGGCGCGCCCTTGAATCCAGTGAAGGTGTTGCCACCATCGGTGGACTTGTAGCTCGACGTGTTGATCGTGTAGACGACGTCCGGGTTCTGCGGATCGACATAGACGCCGCAGTTGTAGCCGCCCTGACCGTTGGCGATGCGCCGGTCCGAGGGATCCATCTGGCGCCACGTGGTGCCGCCATCGTCAGAGCGGTAGAGACCGAAGCTGCCGATGAGGAAGACCCGTTGCGCATTCGTGTGCATGGCAACGGCAACCGAGGTGCGGCTGACGAGCCGGGGCAATCCGCCTCCGGTAACTTCGTGCCAGGTGACGCCGCCATCCGTGGACTTGTAGAGCGCCGTACCTGTTGGGCCAGCCGCTTGTGGTCCCCCGCGCGGAGCCGTCCCGCCGGGCGCGTTGTAGTGCCGCACCGTGGTCGCAAAGACGACGTCCGGTACGTCGTACGCACGGGCGAGCTTTTGTAGGCCCGTCTCGTCGTCTACGTAGAGCGTCTTCGTCCACGTCTTTCCGCCATCGGTGCTGCGAAACACGCCGCGTGCATCGCTCTTCTGATGGATGTCGCCCTGGGCGGCGATCATCACGATGTTGGGATCTCGTGGATCGACCAGGATCGACGGAATCTGCTTCGTGGCGTCGAGGCCGATGTGCTGCCAGGTCTTTCCGGCATCGATCGATTTATAGACGCCATTGCCTTCGTTGATCGCACCGCCGGTGACGATATCGCCCGTGCCGGCGTAGATGACGTTCGGATCCGACGGCGCCACTTCGATCGCGCCGATGGACGACACGTCCTTGACCGAGTCGAAAACCGGGAACCAGGTCGTTCCAGCACTGGTCGTCTTCCACACGCCGGCGGCGGGGAGGCCGGCGTAGAACACTCCCGGCTGACCAATGACGCCCGTGACGGCGGCTACGCGGCCGCCGCGGAACGGGCCAACGTTGCGCCAGACGAGTGCGGAATAGAGCCCCGGATCGACTGGTGCCTGAGGTGTGGGTGCGGGGACGAACAGGAGACCACTGGCGAGCAGCAGGCCAGTGGATGGCTTGAAGAGAGAGAACGCGCGCATCATTCGGGATGATCCTGGCGGCGGGATGGAAGTTGGAACTCGCAGTATGCGGGCATGACGGCGGCCCAAGCAAGCGGACGAACGTTTTCTTGATACCCACCAGGGCCTGTCTCGGGCCCTGGATTTGCTCCCTCGGGTGTGCACGATACGCGAATCTCTGTCTCGCTGGCCACAGTTCAGCTCGGGCGATAGGATTTGGCGTCCGGAAGCATTCTCATTCTGTGAAAAGGCTCTCGGCCATGCGCAACCGCCTCCTCTGGATGCTCCAGGCAGTCCTCGCGGCGCTCTTCCTGTTCGCGGGCGGAGCGAAACTCGTCATGCCGATCGCGGCGATCACGAAACAGATCCCGGTGCCAGGCTTGTTGCTGCGGTTCGTTGCAGTCGCCGAGATTGCCGGCGCACTCGGCCTGGTCTTGCCAGGGCTGACCGGCATCCGTCCGTACCTGACGCCCTTGGCCGCCCTTGGTCTCATGATGATAATGTCCGGCGCGATAGGCGCTACGCTGGCCACTGGCGCCACGACGCGCCGCGTTGCTTCCAGCAGCAGTCGGAGTGCTGCTGGCGTTCGTCGCGTACGGGCGGCGAGTTGGGGGCGGCAGCGGGTAACGGGAGAACGGGATATGGGGCACGGGAAACGGGACACGAGAAACTCACAACTCACGACTCACAACTGGACACCCGAACCTCGCCGACCGGCGGCCGTGGCCTGCGAACCAGGCGCCCTGGTGCGCATACGCGTACACTCACAACTCACCACTGACAACTCACCACTGATCACAGTACCCGCGACGGCCTGTCCTCCTGAGCGAAGGACCTGGGAGATCGGATTGGCCTCCGGGTGTTGACCGGCTGGATGTCGCTGGCTGCTCCGTAGCGGTCGGCCCACCGGTCGGCGAGGTTCGAGTGTCCAGTTGTGAGTTGTGCGTTGTGAGTGTCCCACACGCGTGTCGCGTGTCTCGCCAACACTACGGCCCGGAATGCCTATTGGCCGAAGGGTACCGCAGGTCAACCTTGACGGTGATCGCGTCGCGTGCGCGCGCGGCGCCGTACAGATAACTCGGCGGCACAATCCCGAAGTTCGTCAGCGATAACGGCACCTCGCTGTGCACCGAGATGACTCCCTCGGGGCTCTCTGTGACGATAGAGCGCAAGACGACAGGTTGCTGGATGCCGGCGACGCGAAGCGTGCCGGCCAGAGTCACTTCGCCCGCTGGTGATCTTGGCGCGGCGTCACGATACTCGAAATAGCCGAGGATCACGCGCGCCGCGGTGTCGCGGTCGGCCTTCAGCGCCCGTTGCATGGCACGATCCATCCGCCCGCTCTGGCAATGCAGCCCTGATACGGGAACGCTAATGGTCACAGTGCGAATGCGCGGCAGGGCGCCATGATCGTCCGGGGGGCGCCCAGACGCCTCAGCGAACGAGAGCACGTCTGTGGATCCGCAATGCCACGCGGTGCCGATCGTCGTAGAGCCGCTGATGACCAGTGAGCTGCCAGGGAGCGACTGAAACACCCGGACCGGAACCGACTGCGCCCTTGCCAACGAAGCACACGCCAAAGCGAGCGGGACGAAAAAGCCTAGCCGTCTGATGGGAATGCCGGATGGATGAATGGTTGGGCCCGGACGAGCCGTGGAAACGCATGGCCCGAAGGCCCACCCTCTGTGACCCCGGTGCCGGCCCGTGGTTGCGGTGAGTAGGCAGTGTCGGCGGACCGGCACATTAGCATAAGGCGTTCGCGACATCCATCCCGGCCCAAAGCAAGGCGAGCACCCTCTGAGTGCGCTAGGACGGGCGTTCCCCGTTGCCTCGATCGGAGGGTCGCGAGGCAGCGTCGAGTCCCTCGAGTGCCGCGCGCGGGGTGCTTCGTCGCTCGACGCCTACCATCCATGGGTCGAGTCCGCGCTGGCCCAGTGCGATGTCCACGCCCGTTATGCAGGCGGCCAACCAGACCAGCCCTGCCGCGTACCCGGCCACGACGTCGCTCAGGTAGTGCACGGCCAGATAGAGCCGCGAGAGGCCGATGGCCAACACGAGCAGGACGGCCAAGAGGCTGACGAGTACCCGGTGCTGTCGCGCCGGCGGCCAGTAGGCGACGAGCAGATACGCGAGCATCCCGAAACCCACGAGCGATCCCAGCGCGTGGCCACTCGGGAAGCTGAACGACGTGTCATGGAGGAAGTGTACGGCGCCCTCCGGCCTCGGGCGGTGAATGATGAGCTTGATCGCCAACCCCAGAACGCCTGCACCAGTAAATGCGGCCACCCAGCCGGCGAGTGTGATCCACCAGCGCCTGTACGCGAGCACAATGGCGACAGAGACTGCCAGCACTGCCATACCGACCGGTGAGCCGATGGTACTGAAGAAGACGCCCACCGAGTCGCCGAGTGGGGTCGCGTGCGCGCGGAACCAGACTGCCACCTGGAGGTCAACTGTCGTCAATGGATCGTGGTGGATCACGTCCTCGGTCACGCCGCCGAACAGCCACATGGCGCCGAGGCTGATGACAATCCCGACGGTGAGATGAAGCCCGAGGTACTCGCCCCTGGGCGATTCGCGCACCGATGAACGTCCACAAGCGCGGGTGACGGGCGCGGATTGAGGCGAATCGAGGTGATGTGGCGGCGCGCCGCCATCGGCCGGTCACCCACAGGGCAAGGCGCTCGCGATTTGCGTGGAACCAGCGCATTCCGAGCAAGACCAGCACGCCCAGCGCGGCGAACAAGGAGAGGAAGACGTACCCGTACGACGTGAGAAGCTGTGACATGATGTTCGTGGATCGACTTTGTATCGTCAGTGCGCTCTCGTTCCCGGGCCGCGTTCCGGTCCGCGGAGTACGTTGATGAGCTGGTTCGGCAATCGACAATCGGGCACCATCCTGACAGCCGCGACTACACGTGAACCGATCTCCTCAAGGCAGCCGAAGTTACGACACCGCGATCGCGGCCGCGCTCGTGGCCGCCACGGCGGTTGAGCAAATAACGGACGTGGTTGAAGACGTCCACTCCCGCATCGCCGGCCTGGGCTCGCCACGTCAGCGCCAGCCGGGGCGCACGCGGGGCATCACAAGCCTCGCCTACAAGAGCATCAGGTTGGTCACGAGCGGCTCAGTTGCCTTGTTGCGGAAGCTGGACATAGGCGAGCGGCGCGTGACGCTGACTGATGACCCGCGCGACGCAAGAGTGCGCGCGGTGGTGAACGGGATCATCGGCGACCACCTGGCCGAAACCAACAACGCCCTGGCGATCCCCATGGTGCTGCGTCACGGAGGTAAGCCGTTGTCACTGGAGCGCGCTGCGCTGGCTGCCGCGCTGCCGGACGCAACGAACCAGATTGTGGTGCTCATCCATGGCCTGTGTATGAACCACCGGCAGTGGGATTGGCATGGGACCGGCGACCATGGCCAGGCGCTGGCTCGCGACCTGGGCTACACGCCGCTGTACCTGCACTACAACACGGGCCTACACATCTCCAGCAATGGTCAGGAGTGTGCGGCGCTGCTCGAGGCGCTGGTGCAGGCCTGGCCGGTGCCGGTGGAGCGGCTGGCGGTGGTGGGCCACAGCATGGGTGGGATGGTCGCTCGCAGCGCCTGCCACTACGCGGCGCAGGCGGGGCACGACTGGCTGGCGACGCTGCGCAAGCTCGTCTTTCTGGCGACGCCGCACCACGGCTCGCAGTTGGAGCGCGCCGGAAACGCCTTTGAGACGGCACTGGCGGAGGTGCCCTACGCCGCGCCGCTCGCTCGGCTGGGTCGCCTGCGGAGCGCCGGTATCACCGACCTACGGTACGGGAATCTGCTCGATGAAGACTGGCAGGGCCGAGATCGCTTCACGCCCGCCGGCGACACGCGCGGCATCGTCCCACTGCCGGCGGGGGTCGAATGCTACACCATCGCTGCCGCGCGAGGCCACGGTCCGGACGGCTTCGGCGGACGTGGGTGGGGCGACGGGCTGGTGCCGTTAGGCAGCGCGCTCGGCGAGCACGCGGAGCCACAACGCGTTCTTCCGTTCGAGCCCGACTACCGCTGGATTGCCTACCGGGCCGGTCACCTCGACCTGCTGCACCGCGCTGATGTGTACGAGCACATCCGGGACTGGCTCGGGCGCGTGTGAGACACGGGCGGGGACACGGGACACGGGACACGAGACACGGGACGCGAGACACGAGACACGAGACACGAGACACGGGCGAGGGACACGAGACACGGGACACGAGACACTCACAACGCACAACTCACAACTGGACACTCGAAACTCGCCGACCGGCGGGCCGACCACTACGGAGCAGCCAGCGACATCCCGCCGGTCAACACCTGGAGTCCAATCCGATCTCCCAGGTCCTTCGCTCAGGAGGACAGGCCGTCGCGGGTAGCGTAATCAGTGGTGAGTTGTCAGTGGTGAGTTGTCAGTTGTCAGTATACAGGTCATGCGCACCAGGGCGCCTGGCATGCAGGCTACTATCGCCGGTCGGCGAGGTTCGGGTGTCCAGTTGTGAGTCGTGAGTTGTGAGTGTCCCGTGTCCCGTGTCTCGTGTCCCGTGTCTCGTGTCTCGTGTCTCGTGTCCCGTGTCTCACACCCGCCTCAACCTGTCAACGATACCAGCCGGCAGGAACATGTCGTCGCTGATTGCGGCGATCTCCTCGGCTTCTCTCCATCGCTCCTCGAGCGTCGCCAACTCACCCTCGAGGGCACGGCGCTCGTCCTCTTCATGCAGAACCATTTCGAGCGCCAGACGTTGCGCGGCCGGCAGTGTCGAGATGCTTCCCGACGGCAGCGCCGACCAGCCCCTGCGTCGTTCGCTTGCCTGGGCGGCGCGCGCGAACAATCTGTCAGGCTGCGGTGTTGCCTCGAGCAAATCGACGGCGTCGCGCACGGCGGCGACGGCCCCGCCCTTGGAATTGATGCGCGGCAGCAGGGTACGCGCGGCCCGCAACGCATCGTCGTCGAGCAGCGTCAGCGACGGGTTCGACCTGAGAGCCGCCGCGCCGCCGTACTTGGCGAACGTGATCGCAGTCTTCCACGGTATCATGTAGGGAATCTCCAGCTCGAACCCGGTCTGGCCGTGGCGGCGGAGGGCGACTCGCGCGATCGCTTTGCGGTTGAGACGGTACTGCGTTCCTTCAACGTTGATGCGGGCCACCGCGCGAAACGAGTCGACGGCGCTCCCGACGTTGAGCAGGTTGACCGCAGAAGCGCTGATCAGGCCCATGAACGGACCGGCGATGACGAGACCGCCTGCCGCAGCGATCACGGTGCTCGTCATGATGACGTGCTTACGCCTGCGTCGTCCGAACTGATCGCCGTAACGCCACGCGGCGAGTTCGGGGCGCTGTGGTGCCCCGATGCGAACCAGCGTGATGCCCTCGCGCAACCGCGCGAGTCCCACGTTGTCGGTCGAAACGCGTAGCTTCGTATCGCGAAAGGCGCGCTCGCACTCCTCGATCGCCTCCCACCGCTCTTCGATCGGCGTGAGGTTCCACCGCTCGCATGAGCTGCACACCACCCACAACCGGCCTTTCGCCTCGTCGAACGCGAGTCGTCTTCCGACGGGAAAGTGTTCGATTGCTTCGTTCTTCCCCAGAGCGGAATGGCAGAACAGACAGGTCGAGTACATGCTGGAGACTAGGCGAACTCGTCCATCCAACCAAGCACTCGGGCAGAGATTTCTGGCGCGCAGCTATGCTGCGGGCAGGATCACATCAAATCGGCTTCCGTGGCCCGGCGTGGACGTGACATCGATGTAACCGCCCCGAGCCGTAACGATCGCGTGCGCCACGGCGAGTCCGAATCCGAGTCCGCTCCCAACCCGCTGCGCGTCTGGCTTCGTTGAGAAATACATATCGAAGATCTTCTGCACGGTGTCCGCGTTCATGCCGGTCCCGTCATCCGTCACGCTGATGCGAACCCCGGCCGCGCTCGAGGGGCCAGGCCGCACGTCGGCGACTTCGACGATGATGGTCCCACCGTTTGGCATTGCCTCGTATGCGTTCTCACTGAGGTTGTGCAGCACCCGCTGGAGCTCGTCTGGCATGATTGCAACGCTTGCGGCGCATTGACCACGCACCAGCAACGGATGCCGACTGCCCCAACGATCGTGGAGATCGACACAGATCTCGCGGATCGCGCAATCGATCAACAGCATGGTCGCGGGCTCCTCACCCCACTGCGAGAGCTGTACAATCTGACGGACCAGGCCGGCGGCGGAGTCGGCGGCGCCGAGTGCGGTATCGATGTCCGCTCGCTGCGCCGCGGTGAGCGGACCTTCCTTTCGAGCAAACTCCAGATTGTTGACGATCGTGGTCAACAGGTTGTTGAAGTCGTGTGCGACGGCGCCAGCCAGCCGGCCAACGGAGTCGAGTCGCTCGGCATGCCGGAGTCGCGATTCGAGCAGGCGACGCTCTCGTTCGCCCGCTGCCCGCTCCACCGCATAACGCACCGATCGGCGCAGGAGGGAAGCATCGAACGAACCCTTCACGAGATAGTCTTGCGCGCCGCGACGCATTGCTTCTGCCGCGATATCGGCATCGTCCCAGCCGGTGAGGACGATGACAGGCAGATCGTGCGCGGTTTCTCGAAAACGATCGAGCGTCTCCAATCCATGCGAGTCCGGCAGCGACAGATCGAGAAAGACTGCGTCGAGTTGCGTCCCACGAGCGGCGTCGATGCCCGCTCGGAGATCGGTGGCCGTGCGGAGTTGCAGGCGAACGGTGTCGCGTCCGCGATCCGCGATCATTTCTTCGATCAGGAGCGCGTCACCCGGGTTGTCTTCTACGAGCAGCACGGTGAGGTTCGGCATGACGCCCATCAGCCGGCGGCCTGTGGGAGACGTACGACGGACGCCCAGAACTGTTCGATGCTGCGAATGGCCGCGAAGAACTGCTGCAGGCAGACCGGCTTCACGACGTACGCGTTCGCGTGGAGGTCGTAGCCGCGCGTGACGTCGCGCTCTGCGGCAGAAGACGTCAGAATGATCACAGGAATGCGCCGAAGGTTCGGATCGGCCTTGATCTGCGCCAGCACTTCAAATCCGCTGATTCTCGGAAGATTCAGATCCAGGAAGATGAGGTCCGGCGATCGCCCGATACCGCGCAGCATGCAGAGCGCTTCCTCCCCGTCCCTCGCCAACTGCAAGTCACTGACGATATGCGCTGCGTCAAGCGCCTCCCGGGTGAGGTCCACGTCCCCGGGATTGTCTTCGACCATCAGGATCTGTAGTTGGTGAGGCATCTGAATGTGGGTGGGGTCAGCCCGTTGCGTGGATTCTTACGCTGCGGCAACCTGGGCGGCGGGCAGGGTAAAATGGAAGGTCGACCCCCCGCCGGGCACGGACTCCACCCATATGCTGCCGCCGTGGCGCTCGACGATCTTCTTCGTGATTGCCAGGCCCAGGCCACTGCCTGGGTACTTGCCGCTGCCGTGCAGACGCTGAAAGAGCACGAAGATGCGATCGAAATATGCGGGATCGATCCCGATGCCGTTATCCGACACGGCGAGATGGATCATGTCGCCCTGGCCCTCCGCCGTGACGTGAATGCGCGGCGGTGATCCCGCGGTGAATTTGAGCGCATTCGTGATCAGATTCTGAAACACGGCTTCGAGCTGCATCGGGTCCGCGAGCACGGCAGGAAGCGAGTCGTTGGTGACGCGGCCGGCGACGTCAGTCATGCGCAGCGACAGCGAGTCGCAAACACGCGCGAGCACGGCTTCCGGCTCGGTAACCGCCGCGCGACCGCCCTGGGTGCCGACGCGCGAGTATGCCAGGAGGTCGTTGATGAGGCGCTGCATCCGGGTCGCTCCATCCACCATATAGGCGAGATACCGGTTGGTCTTCTCGTCGAGCGTGCCGGCGAGATTGCGATCGAGCAGTTCGCCATAGCTGGCGATCATTCGCAAGGGCTCCTGGAGATCGTGTGACGCGACATACGCGAAGTGCTCAAGCTCCGCGTTCGAGCGCGCGAGTTCAGCCGCTTGTATTTCGAGCGCGGCGCGCGTGCGGCCGAGCCGTTGCAGCACGAGCACCACGCCACTGACCAGCACGGCCTGGAGGATGCCGGATGTGAGAATCGTGACACTGAGGACGACATGTGTGCGGCCCGGCAATGTCGCAACGGCAGACGCCATCGCTCCCGCAAGCGTGAGGATGGCGATCCCAATCGGTACGGGCAGCCAGCCCGGCAACTCGCCTGCGGGCTGTTTAGGATTCCTGAACGACAGGGCGATCACGACGGCGGCCATTGCCATCGAGACGGTCGCCGTCGTAGGCGCCATGTCGGTGAATTCTCCCCATCCGTACGCGGTCGGCACGTCGAACACATACCCGAGCAGCGCGGCCGCGCCGAGTGCACCCATCAGGCAACCCATCACCGCGCTCGTGACGTGGGCCCAACCGACGCCGGGCCGAAACGAGACGATCAGGATCGCCGTCGAAGCGAAGAGAAGTTCCAGCGCCGCGTTCGGCGAGATGCGACCGGTCGGCAGCATGTCGCCCACCGGGTATGGACGAAAGAAGACCGTGGCGATGCCGAGCGAGCGGCCCACCGCGTACTCGAGCAAGGTGACAATGGCCAGGAGCGCCACGACGCTGGTGCATACGGCGACCACCCACTTTTGTCGCCCGCTCGCCAGTGAGGCCACGCCCAGCACCACGAAGGCCAGCGCGGTGTTGTATGCCACCACATTGGCGCCGGGAACGAGCTGGAACGCCTGAATCCACCCGAGGTGCCATGCCAGCACTGCGGCAACGCCGAATGCGATCGTGAGGCAGGCGAGTAGGTCCGCGCTGGTGCGCGCGAACGCGTGCGACGACCGGCGCGCCGCAATCGGGTGCTTCCCAGTCGTGTTCGTTTCGTTGGCCACTACGGACATCATCGTCCTTGGCATGCGTGACGAGCTCGGGCGAGGCGCGAGCGGAACTCAGGTGATGAGACGCCTGTTTGCAATATGTCAGGTTAGACGGACGGCGGCTGGACGCGCAACAACGGGGGCGTAGCGGATTCACATGAGGCCGTCATGGTGAATGCGTGCAAACTCCTCGGAGAGCTAGATATAGGGCGGCGGTTACGTGGCACCAACCGCTGGGCGAGGCACGCGAGCAATCGCCAAGCTCGAGTCGATCTCACAGTACACAACCATGAAGACACGCAAACTCGGAAACCTGGAAGTCTCTGCACTCGGCCTTGGCTTGATGGGAATGAGCCACGCGTACGGCACGTCCGAAGAGCGCAACGAGCGCGAGTCCATTGCCACCATCCATCGCGCGATCGAGCTCGGATGCACCTTCCTCGACACGGCGGAGGCGTACGGCCCGTTCAAGAACGAGGAACTGCTCGCCCGAGCGCTGAAGGACCTCGGCACCGGCGCGCGAGACCGCGTCGTTGTCGCGACCAAGTTCGGTTTCAAGTTCGACGCGAACGGTGTCATTGCGGGCGTGGACAGCCGGCCGGCGCACATCCGCGAGGCGGTCGAGGGTTCGCTCCGTCGGCTTCAGACGAGTTACATCGACCTGCTGTACCAGCATCGCGTGGATCCCGCTGTTTCGATCGAGGACGTCGTCGGCACCATGGCAGACCTCGTGCGCGAAGGAAAGGTGCGCTTCCTCGGCCTCTCCGAGGCCGGCGAGAAGACAATCCGCCGTGCGCACGCGGTGCACCCGATCTCGGTGCTCCAGAGTGAATACTCGCTGTGGGAACGAAATCTCGAGCCGCGCATCATTCCGCTGTTGCGCGAGCTGGGCATTGGTCTCGTGCCCTTCGCGCCGCTCGGCCGCGGCTTTCTGACCGGATCGGTGAAACGCGCCGAAGAGTACCCGGAAGGCGACTTCCGCCGCGGCGATCCGCGCTATCAGGGCGAGAACTTCGATGCCAACATGCGCGCGGCTTCGGTCGTGCGCGAGCTGGCCGCGAAAAAAGGCGCGACGAAGGGGCAGATTGCGCTCGCTTGGCTGCTGCACAAGGGCGATGACATTGTGCCGATTCCGGGGACCAAACACCGGAAGTACCTGGAGGAAAACATCGCCGCGGCGGACCTATCGCTCAGCGCCGCGGAGATGGCGGTGCTCGATGCGGCGCTCGCGCCGGAGAAGGTCTCCGGCCCGCGGTATAATGACAAGCAGATGGCGCACGTGGACCGCTGATGGCCGGGACAAAGTGACAGCGCCACGATCCGACGCTCCCGCCGTCACGATCCGTCCCGCCAAGCGGGCAGACTTGCCCGCCATTGGCCGCCTCGGTGCGCTCCTCGTTCGCACGCACCACGATTTCGATCCGGAGCGCTTTCTTGAGGCCACGTCGCGGACCGAGGACGCGTATGCCTCGTTTCTGGGGACCCAGCTCGAGGAGCCGAATGTGTTCGTCCTCGTCGCCGAGCAGGACGGCAAGGTGCTTGGCTACACCTATGCGGGCGTGGAGGGACGCGACTACATGGCGCTGCGTGGGCCAGCGGGAGTGCTGTACGACATCGTGGTCGATCCCGCCAATCGCGGGCGCGGCATTGCTCGGATGCTACTCGATGCGTCGCTGGCGGCGCTCGAGGTCCGTGGCGCCCCGCGAGTTGTGCTCTCGACGGCGGAGCGGAATGCGCCCGCGCAACGCCTGTTTGCGAGCGCGGGGTTCCGCCGGACGATGATCGAGATGACGCGCGAACTCGGCGGCGCGAACTGAAAGTGAGCGGGATGCGGTTGTTTCGCGTGTCGCGTGTCCACAGCCCGTACTCCCGAACCTTCGCGAAGTAAGGGTTTGCTGGACAGAATTGCGTCAACGACACTTCGGGATTTCACCTTTACAAACACCCCAGTCTCGAAAACACAACTTTTCGGTCCTCGTCAAAAGAATTTTGGCGAAAACGATAGTTTACTCTTGCGCTGGCGTGCGCCAGCGGAGACTAGATAGTAGGGGGCAGTGCGACTCCAGCTCTGATTCGCCGATGAGCGATCGCTGAACCCGGAGCGCAAACGCCATAAATGCCACGAATGGGCGCGACAACCGTCGCACGCATTTGTGGCATTCGTGTTCACATCGGTGATTTCGCCCCGTCTGCGCTGTACGACGCGATACAAGCGCTGAAAGACGCGATACAAGCGCTGAAATACGCGATACAAGCGCTGAAATACGCGATACAAGCGCTGAAATACGCGATACAAGCTCTGAAATAACGCGATGCAAGCACTGAAATACGCGATGCAAGCGCTGTACGGCCGACCCTCAGCGTGATTCACTGACCCGATCGGGCCTTTCGTTGACCCGCTCGCGCGTTTCGTTGACCCGGTCACGTGTTTCGGCGACCCGGTCGCGGTTTTCGCTGACCCGCTCGCGTGATTCAGCGACCTGCTCGCGCCTTTCGGCGACCCGTGCGCGCTGTCAGCGTGGGCGAGCGGACATTCTGTCCGCCCATACACGGCCTTTGTCATCCATACAGTGATCTCCGCCAGCGTGACGGATGCGCGCGCTGGCGTTCTTGCTGTCCGACGCATCCATCACGTAGGTAACGCAGGAGTAGCTAGCATGAATCAGGCGCAACAGCGGCAGTGGGAAGCGCTGCGGCGGTCGCAGGACTTCCTCGACGTACACTCCACTCAGGTCGGGGCACTCAACCAATCGGAAGGTCGGAGGCAGTTGGACGAGGCCGTGGCGCAGTTCCAGGGGCACGGCATCGACCAGAACACGGCAGATCTGCAGCTGGCCGGGCAGATCAGTCGTCAACGGTCGCTCCTCAGCGATCTGAAGAATCAGCACATGCGGCCGTTAACCGTGTTCGCGCGCGCCAAGCTCCGCGGCGTGCCGGACTTTGCGGCCCTCACCACGCCCGTGTCGTCGCTGCGTCCCAAGCAGCTCGTGCACGCGGCACGCGCGATGGCCACGGCGGCCTCCCCGCACGCCGATGCCCTCGTGCAGGGTGGGTTCCCCACGGACACGCTGCAGCAACTTGGTGCTGCCGCCACCGCGGTGGAGGCGGTCGCAGCCGAGCGCGGAAACACCAAGGTCCGTCGTGCCGGGGCAACGCAGGCGATGGCGCAGGAGCTTGCACGGGCACGGGAGGCGGTGAACATGCTGAACGCGGTCATCAGCAGGCAGTTTGCTGGTGATCCGGCATTCCTCGCCGGCTGGCGCGTGGCGAGACGGGTCGTGCAGAAGGGATCAGTACAGGTGCCGGCCGCCGTCAGCGGCGCCGGCGAACCGCCGGTGGCAGCAACCGCTGGGGGGTCGGCGCCGCAGGTCGCGACGGCGCCCGCAGTGACGTAAGTAGTGACGTAAGCAGGTTGATGTTGCGTAGTCTCGTGACAGTCGTGTGGCTACCGCTCCGGCGGTGGCCACACGACTGTCACGACGCTGCCGTCGATGCCGGGCACTGCTACTTTCAATCGGTATGATGACGAACGCGCCTGCGCATCCTTCGCTCGCTCGCGGGCGCTGGCACACGCTATCCTTGGTGGAACAACTGGGTAACGTCGGTAGTGAGGTCGAGCGGGCGATACGCGCGCAGGCAGCGGGTCAACCCGAGCGTTGTCATCGGGCGATCGACCGCGCGCTCGAACTGTTCGATCTCACAGCGACCGATCCGCGACGGACGCTTCCGCAACGACGCGAAGTCCTCCGCGCGCGCGAGCAGTTCTGTCGTGTGTTCTTCGACGATTCGGCGGAAGCGGATCTAGCCAGCTATCTCTGCGAGTATTTTCTGCAATTCGCTGTGGCTGCTCGGAGCGAAGCATCCGCTAAATAGGGCGGCGATACCACCTCCACGTCATGGCGATCGAGTAAATGGTTCTGCTCTCACTGCCCTCGCAAAGGTTCGAAGCCGGGAATCCCGCACTCGCTATACGAGTGGTGCAAAGCACCCGCAGTCAGACGACAGGAGAGACGAAGTGAGAGCCACCGTGATGTACGGCGCGGGCGACGTCCGCGTCGAGACCGTGACCGACGCGGCGATCAAGAAGCCGACGGACGCGCTCGTGCGGGTCACATACGCTTGCATCTGCGGCAGCGACCTGTGGCCGTACAAAGAGATGGAGCGGAGCGAGACCGGGCGTCGTATGGGGCACGAGTTCATCGGTGTCGTCGAGGACGTGGGCGCCCACGTGCGCACGGTCAAGCGGGGCGATGTCGTCGTCGCGCCGTTCGCCATCTCCGACGGCACCTGCGAGTTCTGCCAGGAGGGGCTGCAGACCTCCTGTCTGCACGGCGGCTGGTGGGGCGGAAAGGAGAATGACGGCGGCCAGGGCGAGGCGGTGCGCGTTCCGCATGCCGACGGTACGCTCGTCGCGCTCCCGGTCGGGCGCGACGACGCGCTCATGCCCTCGCTGCTCACGCTCTCCGACGTCATGGGTACGGGGCACCACGCCGCGCGGGCAGCGCGTGTCGCGCCGGGCAAGACGGCCGTCGTCATTGGCGACGGTGCCGTGGGACTCTGCGGCGTCATCGCCGCGAAGCGCCTTGGCGCCGAGCGCGTCATCCTCATGGGTCGTCACCCGGACCGCATCGCGCTCGCGCGCGACTTCGGCGCGACGGACGTCGTCCGCGAGCGCGGTGACGAGGCCATCGCAGGCGTGCGCGAGCTGACCAGCGGCCACGGCGCGCATGCGGTCCTCGAGTGCGTCGGCTCGGCGGACTCCATGCTGACGGCGATGCGCGTCGTTCGTCCCGGGGGCGCGGTCGGCCGCGTTGGCGTGCCGCACTATGAAGGCATCCCCGAGGCGAAGCAGAGTTTCTACGACAACGTCATCGTCGCCGGCGGACCCGCGCCCGTGCGCGCCTACATCGAGGAGCTGCTCCCCGACGTGCTCGAAGGGCGGATCCAGCCGGGACGCGTCTTCGACCGCGTGACGAATCTCGATGGTGTGCCGGACGGCTACCGCGCGATGAACGACCGCGAGGCGATCAAAGTCATGATCCGGTTCTATTGAGGAGACATCCGTCGTTACCGCCCCACTGCCTTGATGATCGCCGACAACAGATCCGCCTTTCCCGACTCGCGCTCGAGGTACGGATACCGCTCGCCACCGTGATAGTCGACGTGGTACGTGTTGTAGAAGTCCCCTGTCGCGGCGAGCAGATCGAGCGACGCGGAGCTCGTCTTTCCAAGCAGCAGCGCGTCGTGAATGAGGTCCGTGGTGTACTTGCGTCCGTTCACCGCGATGACCTTCATGCCCGGCGCCACACCGGCATTCGCCGCGGGACTTCCCGGCAGCACGTCGAGCGCCGTTCCGTCCTCCGAGAACCGAATTCCCAATGAATACCACAGATCGATCACGTGGTCATCGGCCATTTTGGCCACGTGCATGCTCGTAGGCGTGTCGCGATAGGCGAGCTTCCACCCACTCTCTTCGATCCCGCCGAGTGGTGCGTGGGCAGACAGCGATTGGAGCCTGGTTTCGAGGAATGACTTCCACTCGAAAGGCACCACGCCGTTCAATGTCGCGACTACCTCGTCAAACGTGTACGGCTTGACGACAGCCGAGGTGCTCTGGCCACCATGAAAGGTCTTGCAGAAATCATCGAGTGATTTCTGGCCGTTGGTGAGCTGGCGAATCGTGACATCGGCCTCGAGCCAGATCAAATCGCCTTCATCGTAGTAGTCCACCGACCGGCGCACCGCGTCATAGTCGCCGCGCGTGTAGTACAGCAGTTACGCTTCGTCGTTCGTGTCCTGCAACGGGCGCCAGGTACGCCCGGGACGGTTGTCGAGGCGCGCCGCGAGCAGTGCAAGATCACCGCGGAACTCGTCGGGAGTCTGAAGCGATGACCGCGCGGCGAGCACTTTGCCCAGGTACTGTGTGAGTCCCTCGTACACCCAGAGCAGATCCCCCTTCATGGGCGTCGAGAAATCGCCCGTCGCCAGGC
Source organism: uncultured Gemmatimonadaceae bacterium (assembly GCA_963817955.1). Lineage (GTDB taxonomy): Bacteria > Gemmatimonadota > Gemmatimonadetes > Gemmatimonadales > Gemmatimonadaceae > JAQBQB01. The sequence continues at coordinate 139,202 of CAWFQK010000001.1, read as the reverse complement.
CCGCCGGCCGGCGATACTTCCCATTCCAGGAGTGCACGAACTCGTGCGACAGCAGGTCCGACTCGGCGCGGCGGAGGTTATCGTCGATGAGCGTTCGCTCGGCGACACGGTCATCGTTCGACTGATGATGCTCGAGCCCGAAGTGCGAGACCTGGTCGCTCAGAGTGAAGAGAAAATCGAAGTGGTCATAGTGATGCGCGCCAAACAGCGCGTTTGCCTCCGTGACCAGGTGCGTGTATCCCGTCACCTGGTCGGGACTTATTGCGAGCGCCGCTTCGTTGTCGCTCACGAGATTGAGCGTGTGTCTCACGCCGGACGCCGGCGTGAGATCGATCGAACGCAGGTACTGTCCCGCCATCACCGGTGAGTCCACGAGCATAGTGAGCGACGTAGCGGCGAACTGAATCGGGCTGACGCTCTTGCCGCTCGGCGTGAGCGCCGAGGCGAACTTCCATCCGATGGGCAGCGTGAGTTGCGGCGTGATGACGATGTCGTCGGGCCGCGGTGTGCTCGGATACATGAGCACCTGATTCCAGTTCAGCACGACGAGCTTGGCAGACGACGAGGCGCCGGACGAGAAACCCGAGACATCAGAAGGCAGAAGAAAGTCGAGCGCGACGTCCACGTTGGTCGCGCCTTGCGGCACCGTGCAGTGGATGGCGTACATGTTCTCGAGATCTCGGCGCCAGGCGATCAGCGCGCCGCCCGCCGAGATCCTCACACCGGCGACGTCGATGAGTGGCCCGGTTGGCCCGTGCTCACCGGGGATCCACTTGGGATAGAGCAGCGTGAGCGGGCCGGGACGTGCGGCAATCGTCTCGCGCGTATGGAGAATGCGCGACGGAGCATTCGTAGCGTCGACACTGAGCGCGATGGTCGTGCGCGGGGCCTGTGGCTGCGCCGGCACGGGAGCGATGACGAAAATGGCAGCGACGGCAGCAGCGAGTGGTGTGCGATGCATCGGTGCTCCTGGGTCCGAGGACGTTGAGAGGCGACGCGAATGTATGGAAGGCGCCGACGAGGGTCCAGGGCCGGGCCGATGGGTCTACCTCGCCATCTCCCTTATTGCTTCCCCATAGAAGGCATCCACCCACATTCTCCTATCGGTTGACCATAGGAGCTGACCGTGGACAAGCTGGACATCCCGCAGGGCACGCTGTCCTTGATGATCCTGAAGACCCTTCAGGTGCTCGGGCCGCTCCACGGATATGGCATCGCCCGCCGGATCGAGGAGACCAGTCGCAATCGGTTGGTGCTCAATTACGGCACCCTCTATCCCGGGCTCGCTGGTGTACCAGACGAGCAGCTACGATCCGTTGGCCTTCATTGTGGGGACGACGCTCCTACTTTCTGCCTCGCTGATTGCGTCGTATCTGCCCGCGCGTCGGGCAACGACCATCGACCCGATAGCCGCATTGCGCGATCAGTGACGCGCGTCGCACGTCCGCGTGCGCCGAGGTTTCAAGCACGACCGCCGCGTTGCGCCTCATGCCTCGCGCCTTCGCGCACGATGCAGGACGCACTCGTCGCCGCGGACCGCCTCTTCGAGATTCTCGATCTCGAACCCGAGGTCGAGAACATCGCCATCGGCGAACACGAGCCGGACATGAAGACCGACGAAAGAACGCCTTCCGGCGGAGGGCCCAAGTAGTTGCGTTTGCGGGAGTTTAGGATGGTTTTTGGCAGCAAACCATAAATCACCCTAAGTTGCCTCCGTTTGCCAGAACGCTGTCCGCCCGGTCCTCAGCCGAACACGGGCATATCGGGAAATTATGGTTATAATTGCTAAACTGACCTAATTCCCGCATAATTCGTCCATGAATCGCAAGCGAAACCCCTTTGCGCCGGGTGCCGGAACACGCCCTCCCGAGCTGGCTGGACGCGACCAAATCATAGAGGATGCAAAGGTAGCGCTCGCTCGGATCCAGATCGGGAGACCGGCGAGGAGTATCTGACTCCTCGGTCTGCGTGGGGTGGGTAAGACCGTACTGCTGAACGAGATTGGCCGGATAGCTGAGGGAGAGGGGTACCGGACGATTGAGCTCGAGGCGCCCGAGAATCGTCGCTTGGCGGAGATGCTGGCCCCCCCCCCCTGAGGCTGCTGCTCAATCGCTTGAGCACGGTCGAGAAAGCGAGATCCCTAGCGACTCAGGCACTCCGGGGCCTTCAGGGCTTCGCTAGCGTGTTTAAAGTAAAGGTTGGAGACGCTGAGCTAGGCGTAGGTGAGCCAGGGGTCGCTGCCTCTGGGCATCTGGAAACCGACCTACCTGACTTGATGCTGCTTGTTGCCGAAGCAGCCCGCGCCGCAGAGACGCCAATCGCGCTATTGCTTGACGAAGTGCAGTACATGTCCTCAGAGGATCTGGCTGCATTGATCGTCTCGGTCCACAAGATCGGCCAGCGCCGTCTGCCCCTGGTCTTCTTCGGCGCAGGCCTGCCATCGCTCGCGGCGCTTGCCGGGGAGGCAAAATCTTACGCGGAGCGCCTGTTTGACTACCCGGAGGTCGGATCCCTGGGGCGACAGGACGCTGAGCGCGCGATCCGCGAGCCCCTGCGCAGCGAAGGCGTCGACATCGAGCCAGCGGCGCTCGCTGCGATCGTCGAGCGTACCGAGGGTTACCCATACTTTCTACAGGAGTGGGGGGCCAACGCGTGGGATATTTCCCCCGAATCGCCGATTACGCTGCCCAACGTCGAACACGCGACCACTGCTGCACTACATCGGTTGGACGAAGGTTTCTTCCGCGTTCGGCTGGATCGGCTGACTCCTAGGGGAAAGGAATACATGCGCGCCATGGCCGAACTCGGTCCTGGGCCACATCGTTCCGGCGACATTGCGGCGAAGCTAGGCGTCAAGGTGACGTCCGTGGGATTCGTACGCCAAGAACTGACTCGCAAAGGCATGGTGTACAGCCCACAGCACGGCGACACTGCGTTCACCGTTCCCATGTTCGACGCGTTCATGAAGCGGTCGATGCCCGACTGGGTCGCACCCGATCGGCGCAGCATGGAATAGCGAGCGCTTGGGTGCCCGTCGCCCCGGACCGCGGGTCTTCCACCACGCGCTCATCCAACGTGCCGGCACTGACACTCGTACGGCCCTGGACTCGTAGGGCCCTGGACTCGTACGGCTCTCGCCACCCCCGTGCACGCCCCCTCCCGGAGCCTCCGTCGATGAGCTCGTTCCTTCGCGACGTCCACTATGCCCTCCGCCGCGCCCGCGCGCGCATCGGATTCACCACCATCGCCGTTCTGTCGCTCGGCCTGGGCATCGGTGTGAACACGGCGGCGTTCAGCCTCGTGAACGCGATCATCCTGCGCAAAACGCCCGTCGTCCACGCGGAACGCGTCGCCGAACTGGACATGGCGAACGAGCATGGCATTACGGGGCCGCTGGCCTATCCCGACATCCAGGACCTGCGCGCGCAAGCCGGCGGCATGTTCACGCAGATCTCCCTGTCGAAATTCGGCATCTTTCCGCGCGATCTCGGCGACCATGTCGAGACGCTTACGGGAGAGCTCGTGAACGGCGACTACTTCCCGTTGATTGGCCTCGAGCCCGTCGTGGGGCGCCTGCTGGGTCGCGAGGACGACGTGGCGCGCGGGAGCCATCCCGTTGTCGTGCTGGGTTACACGTATTGGAAAACCGCCTTCGCCGGCGACCGCGGCGTCGTGGGTCGCGAGCTGCGGTTGAGCGGTCGCGTCTACACAGTCGTTGGCGTGGCGCCGAAGCAGATCGACGGCCTGCTCCCGGGCCTCGCCCCGGCGCTGTACGCGCCGGTTCAGATGACCAATCAACTCGAGCCGACGACCGGCGACGAGCTCACGGAGCGCGGCAACCATTCATACTTCGTGAAAGTCCGAATGGCCGACGGGCAAACGTTTGCCGGCGCCCGCGCGGTCGTCGATCGGTTCGTCGGCGATATGCACCGCGAGCATCCGGACCAATGGCCGGCGCGCATGGTGTTGCGGGTCATTCCGCTCGCGCAGATCGCGGTCAGTCCGCTCGTCGACGACGTGGTGGTGCCGGCCGCGACGGCGCTGATGGTGGTCGTGGCACTCGTGCTGATCATCGCCTGCGCGAATCTGGCGAGCTTCCTGCTCGCGCAGGCGCGCGACCGGCGGCGTGAGATCGCCATTCGTCTCGCCCTCGGCGCGAGCCGGCGCGCACTCGTGCGACAACTGTTGGTCGAGTCGCTCATCGTCGCGATCGCCGGAGGCGTACTCGGCGTCGCCATATCGACCGCCGGGTTGAGCGCGCTGCTGCACGCGGACCTGCCCATTCCACTCCCGATCAGCCTCGACGTGAGCGTCGACATGCGGGTGTTGGCGTTCGTCCTCACGGCGTCGGTCGTTGCCGGTGTGTTGTTCGGACTCGTGCCGGCGCTCCAGGCGACGCAGCCCGGTGTGATCGAGACGCTCAAGAACGAGAACGCCGGGGCTCGGCCCGGCCGACGGTTTACGATGCGGAGCGCGCTCGTCGTCATTCAGACGGCGACGTCACTGGTGCTGCTGATCACCGCGGCGCTATTCCTTCGGAGCTTTTCCGCGCAGTCGAAGGTGGATGCCGGGTTCGGATCGGCGCCGGCCGGCCTCGTATGGATGGCGCTTCCCGCCGACCGTTACCCGGACGACCGGCGGGCGCAGGCTGTCGCCGACATCGAGCGCCGCGTGGCCGCTTCCAACGACGTGATTGGCGTTGGCGTGATCGGCAACATGCTCCTCAACGCGTTGGGGAACAACACGACGCTCGTCAACGTCGACGGCTTTCAGCCGCCGAAGGGAACCATCGGCTTCGAGATCGACGACACAGCCGCCGACTCCGGATTCTTTTCTGCCGCCGGACTCACGCTCGTGAGAGGGCGTACGTTCACATCGGCGGATGTGCCGGGGCACGAGCGGGTGGCGATCGTCAACGAGACGATGGTGCAGAAGTTCTGGCCGGGACAGGACGCCATTGGGCGCACGTTCCACACCGATTCGAACGTCTATCACATAGTCGGAGTCGTGAAGACGACCAAGGTGCGCTCGTTGGGCGAGGCGCCGCGTCCGTTCATGTTCACCGCGTTCTCGCAGGATCCGCCGCCGATGTTCATGCTCGTCGCGCATGTGCGCGGAAACGCGGGGCGGTCGGTGACGAGCATGGTCACGAGCCTGCGTGCGTTCGATCCGTCGCTCATGATCATTCAAGCAAAGACGATGCAGCAGCATCTCGCGGTGATGCTGCTTCCGGCGCGGTTAGGAGCGGTCGCCTTCGCGCTGTTCGCGGGGCTGGCGCTCGTGCTGGCGACGATCGGCGTCTATGGTGTGGTGCGCTACGCGGTCGCGAGGCGCGCGCGCGAGATGGCCATCCGGCTGGCGATCGGCGCGCGGCCGTCGGGCGTCGTGCGTCTCCTCATGCGCGAGGGCGTCGTGCTCGTCACGACCGGAGCGGTGCTCGGGCTCGGACTCGCAGCCCTGGTATCGCGCGGACTGGAAAGTCTGCTGTTCGGCGTCACCGCGGTCGACTCCATCGCGTTCCTCGGCGCGCCGGCACTGCTGATCGCGATCGGGGTGCTAGCGGCGTTCCTGCCGGCGCGTCGCGCGAGTCGAACAGATCCGGCGAGCGCATTGCGCGCCGAGTGAGCGCGTCCGCGTCGCGTGTGTCGCCAGTGTTGCCCAGCACCATCGAGCACTGCCGGTATCAGCCAGGATGGCGGGGCAGTGCCAGCCCCCAGCGGATCGCCGCGCCGCGGAGCGCGAACCCCATCGCGGCGGCGGCGAGCGACGCAACCGGCGCGGGCACTCCGGCGGAGGTCAGGCCGACGAAAAGCGCCGCGGCAAGCAGGGCCGCAGTGACGTACAGCTCGTTGCGCAACATGATGGACGGCACACCGGCCACCACGTCCCGGACCACGCCGCCCATGCACGCGGTCACGACCCCCATTGCCGCGGCCGGTAGCGGCGCGATGCCGAAGCTCAGTGCCTTGCCGGCCCCGTACACCGCGTAGGCGGACAGGCCGGCGGCGTCGAACCAGTCGAGCGCACGGGTCGGCCACCAGCGCATTGGCACCAGCCACACGGCGACCGCCACGGTCAGGCAGATCACGAGCGTCGTGGGCTCTCGCATCCAGAACACCGGCGCCCCGATCAGGACGTCCCGCATCGTCCCGCCGCCGGCGGCCGTGATGACGGCGAAGAAGCAGGCGGCGATAATGTCGAGCCGTTGCCGAGCGGCCGCGAGCGCACCGGACACCGCGAAGACGGAGAGTCCCGCGACGTTCAAGGCGCGAAGAACAGGCTCGATTGCGATTGGGACCAGATCGCTCGTCATTGTCGGCGTGGAACAGGGTAGAAGCGGCCCGACGCGCATACGTCGAGCCTGTACTGCGTGAACCTCAAAGTGCGGGCGCTCCGCGCACCGCGACGGCACCGAGGACGAACGCTGGCTTCGCTCGCACTTCCCCCCTCGGCTTCGATGTCCACCTTTCCCCGCCGGGCGCCCGCGGCCGAAGGCCCATAACCATTTTGAGATCCCGCTCGCCACGGGAGCGCGAACTGTAAGGAAGGCCCGACTTAGCGTATTGGGGGCGCCGATCCGGGGCGGCTGCGTCGACCCTCCACCCGCGCCGGATCATGCGGCCCGCCGTAGAGTTCCTCAGCACGGCGGGAAGCTAGCCTGACGCTGGCTGTCGGCGGAAGCAGGACATGACGTGGGCTTGCCACTGCTATCGTGTACTCGCGTAAGCGAGTCCATTGCATGGCATGAGCAACCCCGCCATGCGACATCTCAGCCAGACCTTCAAGGCACTGTCCGAGGACACACGCCTCGACATCCTCGCCCTCCTTTTCCGACACGGCGAGCTGTGTGTCTGCGATGCAGAGGCGGTCCTCGGCGTGACGCAGTCGAAGGCCTCGCGTCACCTGCGCTACCTCCTTGCCGCCGGTCTGGTTGAGGACCGCCGCGAGGGGCTGTGGGTGCATTACCGCGTGACGCGGGAACCCACCGCTGAGCAGCAGCTCGTGCTCGACGCGGTGCGCGCTCTTCTCACCGACGACCGCGTGGCCGCGCTCGAGGCGCGTTACCAGCGGCGGCTGGCCGAGAAGCCGTTCTGTCAGATCGCGCAGAGGGTCTCGTGACGACGGCCGCGGTACGCCACGACTGGTCCGGCGACCATCCGAGAACCTTTCTCGCCGTAGCGGCGCTTGCCTTTGTCGTCCTGTACATCGCGCTCGCGCCGGCCGCCGAGGCCGTGGTTGCTGTACTGCCCGTGGACCGTGGGAGTCACCTCGGCGGCGCGCTCCAGTTCTTCTTCTTCGACACGCCCAAGGTGCTGCTGCTGCTCACCGGCATCGTGTTCGTCATGGGCATGGTGAACTCCTACTTCACACCTGAGCGGACCCGCGCATTGCTCGTGGGGCGCGCGGAGGGCGTCGCGAACGTAATGGCGGCGAGCTTGGGCGTCGTCACGCCCTTCTGCTCGTGCTCGGCGGTGCCGCTGTTCATTGGCTTCGTGCAGGCGGGCGTGCCGTTGGGCGTCACGTTCTCGTTCCTGATCGCGGCGCCGATGGTCAACGAGGTGGCGCTGACGCTGCTGCTCGGGCTCTTCGGCTGGCGGATCGCGCTGCTCTATCTCGGCCTTGGATTGTCGATCGCCATCGTGGCCGGGTGGGTCATTGGGCGGCTCAGGATGGAGTCGTCGCTCGAAGACTGGGTGCGCGCCATGCCACGGGTGGCGGTGCACGATGGCGGGGGACACGATCGTCTGACGCTGTCGGAGCGCGTCGCGGCGGGATTCGTCGCCGTGCGCGAGATCGTCGGCAAAGTCTGGCCGTACATCCTTGCCGGCATCGCGATCGGCGCGGTGATCCACGGTTACGTGCCCGAATCGTTCATGGCCTCGTTCATGGGGCGGGACGTGTGGTGGGCGGTGCCGCTTGCGGTGCTGGTCGGCGTGCCGATGTACACCAACGCGGCCGGCGTCATTCCGATCGTGCAGGCGCTGCTCGCCAAGGGCGCGGCGCTCGGGACGGTGCTCGCGTTCATGATGAGCGTGATCGGGTTGTCGTTTCCGGAGATGGTGATCCTGCGCAAGGTCCTCAAGATCCGATTGATCGCGACCTTCGTGGGCGTGGTCGCCGCGGGCATCCTCGTCGTCGGCTACGTGTTCAACGCAGTGCTGTGAACAGGCATCAGGAGATAATCATGACGAATGTCAAAGTGCTCGGGACCGGTTGCGCAAATTGCCGGAACACGATCAAGCTGCTCGAAACGGTGGCGCGGGAGACCGGTGTCGCCATCGAGCTGGAGAAGGTGGAGGACATCAAGGACATCATGGCGTACGGCATCCTGTCGACGCCGGGCGTCGTGATCGACGGCGCGGTGGTGCATGCCGGCGGTGTGCCGAGCCGCGCGAAAGTGGAAGGCTGGTTGAAGCAGACGGTGTCATGATGGGCGCCCGGGTCGCGACGAAGATGACGTTCGACGTCGCCGCCCGCCGCGCTCTCGGCCTGCATGATCAAGGGGATCGAGCGCGTGGCGCCGATCATGAAATTCCATCTGCGCGGCGGCGCGTCGTGACCCACACCCACGACGTCGGGTCCAACGGCCGCGGCCGCGCGTTCACCCTGGCGATCGCGCTCAACGTGATCATTGTGGTCGTCGAGGCGGTCTTCGGCTGGCGCGCCAACTCGCTGGCCCTCCTGTCCGAGGCCGGGCACAATCTGACCGATGTTGCTGGGCTGGTGCTGGCGTGGGGCGGCATGCTCGCGGCGGGCTTGCGGCCCAACGCACGCCACACCTATGGCTGGCAGCGCGCTTCAATCCTGGCGAGTCTGGGGAACGGTCTCTTGCTGCTCGTCGCCATGGGCGCGCTGATGTGGGAAGCCGTGCACCGCTTGCGCGCGCCCGAGCCGATCCACGGTGCCACGGTCATGGTGGTCGCCGCGATCGGCGTCGTCGTGAATGGCGCGTCGGCGCTGCTGTTCCTGTCGGGACGCAAGCGCGACCTCAACATTCGTGGCGCCTTTTTGCACATGATGTCGGACGCCGTGGTCTCGCTGGGCGTCGTGGCGGCTGGCGCGGTGTACCTTGCCACCCGCTGGGAATGGCTCGACCCGATCATCAGCCTGGCGATCGCCGTGCTCATCGTGGTGGGCACGTGGTCGCTCTTTCGGCAATCGGTGCACCTCATGATGGACGGCGTGCCGGATAAGATCGCGCTCGACGAGGTGGACGCGTATCTGCGATCGCTGCCGGGTGTCGAAGCCCTGCATGATCTCCACGTCTGGGCGACGAGCACGTCGGGCACGGCGCTCACCGCGCATCTCGTGATGCCTGGCGGGTATCCCGAACCGGCGTTCTTCGCCGCCGCGGCCGAGGGGCTTCACGACCGTTTCGAGATCACGCATCCCACGCTGCAAATCGAGATCGTGGAGCTCGACGACGCGTGCACGCCGTCTGCGCCCGCGGCATGCCCGTGACAGGTGCTTCCACGGGCGAGAATGTGCTGGAGGAGCCCGACATCGGCACGGGACTCCACCAGTTGCTGCCCTTCCTCGACGGCGGTCCGTATCCCGCCCACGCGCAGGCCACGGAGCCCGTGGAAGCGGAATCATGCCACGGAGTGTGTTCCAGCGGCTGCTGACCGCCGAGCCATCGCTCGCCATTCAACTGGTGACGCTGCTCGGGCGCCGACTGCGCGAGGCATTCGACGTCATCCAGACAGTTTCCGTGCCGGGTGCGCGGAGTCGCGTTGCCTCGGCGTTTCTCGGGCTCCTCTTTCCGACGACGGAACACCGAGCGACGCTCGCCTGCGGGTTCCCATGACGTCGCCGAGGCGCTCGGTATGGCGCCTGAGACGTTTTCCCGCGCCATTTCGGACCTGGTGGCGCTGGGCCTGCTGCGCCGCGCGGGCGCCGGCCAGTTCGACGTCCAGCGTCCGGTCCCCGGTACGAGCGTGATGGCCGCCCGGCTACGACTGGCGCGCTCCCCGCGATCAGGGCGTCGTCGTGCGCGCCCGGCGGCCGGAGAACGGCGCGCCGATGAGGGGCGCGATGAGGCACACGTTGAAGATTCCCGCGAGAAGCGGAGCGAAGCCGACGACGATCAGCGCGATGCCCATCGTCTGTGAACGCATCGACCAGCCCCACGCGATGAGCGCGATGCCGATGATAATGCGGAGCAGCCGCCCCGTGGGTCCCGCCATGAACGCAGCAAACGCGAGTGATCCGCTCCGCATTCTGCCTCCTGCCTTCGTGATTGTCGCACCGCGTCGAAGCGGCACATGCTCTAGGGTTGCACCACTTCCGCCGATACGCAAGCGCGGGCGACGATTTCGACGGGCGGCCGCCCAGCCAGCTGAGCAGGCGAAGGCGGAAGTCACAAAGTGCGAGAACGCTTATCACTGGCTGTCCCGGATCGCGGCTGCTGTGTCAATCCAATCCATCAAGCGGAGACAAACAGGACGCTCTGGCCCAGCAGCTCACGGAGGTGAAAGACGCGGTGGAGGCCGCGAAGGACCATCAACTCGAGGTTGAGGCGGACGTCCATCTTCGCAACGCCCCGAACTCCCCGCGGAGCGCGGAAGCGGAACTCGCGACCGGAGCGGTAGTCCCACGAGGTGCGTGCCCGTAGGCTCGCCGGCGGCCCGATGACTGGCGGCCCGATGACTGGCGGCCCGAACGGGGCGCGCGGGACTGATGTCGTCGTGTCGCTCACGTGGTCGGTGGGCAATAAACTCCGTGAGTTCCACCGCAGCGGCCGGTCCCAAGATGTGGGTCCCAGAATATGGAACCGACTCCTACGGGTCGCCCGCGCTAGTCCCATATTTCGGGACCACGATTTATGAACCGAGGTAACCATGGCTGCAAAGGCGGCCACATCGGGTTCCGCCGCATCGCAACGCCTCCTGGCTGCCGTCCACAAGGAGATCGGTGGCCGCTGGCGCGACGCCCTCGCGCGAATCGCTGGACGACTTCGCGGGGCCGTCACCCTGACCCCCAACCTCGACGCGACTGGGAACGCTTCCTTCGGCATCGCGGTACGACCGACCGGGACCCCGGCCGAGGATCTTCGCTTCTTCACCGAAGTGCTCGACGCGGTGGAGCAGGAACTCACCGAACGCGACCTCACACTCGGACTCGCCCTCGATGAGTTTCAACGCCTCGCGGCCCTAACCAATACGGCGATCGATTGGCCGCTCAAAGAGATCTTCGAGCGCCATCGTCGCATCTCGTACGTCTGCGCCGGCTCCGAGCGAAGCGTCATCGAGCAGATGCTGGAGAACCGCAAGGTCGGTCTCTGGAAAGCCTCCGACGTGCTTCACATGGGTGAGATCCCGCAGACACTCATGATCCCGTGGATCGTCGAGCGCGCCGCAGCCACCGGGGTGCAACTTGACGTCATCGCCGCGGCCGCGATCTGCCGGCTCACCGCCCCGCGCACGCGTGACATCGTGCAGCTGGCGCGCGTCACTTGGGATCTCAGCCGCGAACGCCGCGTCGCCACCAAAACCGATGTTGTCGAGGCGATGGAAGCCCTTGTCCGAGAGCAGGCCCCGCTTCATCAACGTCAGTGGTCGCGCCTTGGAGAAACCGAGCAACGTGTACTCCTCGTGGTGGCGTGCGATCCGGCCACCCCGCTCTTGAGCGCCGAGACGCTCGAGCGATTCCACCTGGGACCGAAGTCGACGGTCCACCGCGCGAGCACCGACCTCATAGATCAGGAGATTCTGGTCGCTGTCAGCCCCGGCGTTCGCGCGTTTGACGATCCGTTTTTTCGACGATGGGTCGAGGTCTACGGACTCGAAGATCTGAGCCAGACTCCGCCGCCGCTCCTGCCAGAGAACTGGTCGCCGTCCGCTTCATAGCCGGAGTCGCACGCGCTGCCCCAGCTCTCCCGGCGTCCGACGACTGAAGCTCGTGCTAACGACGCCGGATTACAGTAGGCCGCGCTACGTTTTACGAAAGAGCGTGCGTTGGAATTACGATAGACCGCGCTGAGTCACACCCACCGCAGTTCGATCTCGACGTTGATCAGCCGTCCAAGACCGCCAAGGACGCGCGGATCGTATCACGCACGGATTCTCCGGCCTCGAGCTCCAAGCGTTCACGCAAGCGAGCCGCGGCTATAGAAGCTCTCACGCGGCCGAGCGCCCACGCCGCGTGCGCACGCGCCAGCGGCTCGGGATCATCCAGTGCGGCCAATAACACGTCCACGTCGGCTTCGGATCCCGAATTTCCGAGCACCACCGCCGCGTTGCGCTTCAACCCGCGCAGCTTCGCACGTTTCATCGGCGAGTCCTTGAAGGCGCGGCTGAACTCCTCTTGAGTCATGGCTAACAGTTCCCGCGCGAGCGTCCCTGCATCGCTGTCTCGCAGCACTTCGCGAGGGCGAAACCGCGAGCCGTCAGGCAGCTCTTTGGAGAACCTGACGTTCCAGGGGCAACAGGTTTGGCAGATGTCGCACCCATACACCAACTCCCCGATTCCCTCCCGCAGCCCCTCCGGTATCGCTCCCTTCAACTCGATGGTGAGATACGAGATGCACGTCGTGGAATCGAGCACATGGGGTTCGACCAATGCGCCGGTCGGACACGCATCCAGGCACCGCCGGCAGGTTCCGCAGTGATCGGTCTCGAACGGCGCATCGGTCTCTAGCTCGAGATCCAGCAGCAGCGCTCCGAGAAAGAAGAACGACCCGGCGCGCGGATTGATCAGCATCGTGTTCTTGCCGAACCAGCCGAGTCCAGCGCGCCGAGCGAGATCGCGTTCCAGAATCGGGCCGGTGTCGACATAGGCTTTGCCGCGGACTTCATGTCCTACGCGCTGTTCGATCCACTCATGCAGCGCATGCAAGCGCTCGGTCATTACCTCGTGGTAGTCGTCGCCGCGCGCATAGCGCGCCACGGGTCCGCTCGGCTCCGCGCCGCCGTAGTCGAGCGCGACGACTATTGCGTGTGTGGCGCCGTCGTACGGTAGCCGCGTGTCGCGCCGCTTCTCGGCGCCTCGTGATAGATACGACATCTCGCCGGCGTAGCCGCGGTCGATCCATGCATCGAAGGCGTTTGCCGTCTCCACCGGCCCCAGTTCGGTGATGCCGACGAGCTGGAATCCGAGGCCATGGGATTGCGCCTTGATGAGCGTCTCAAGCGACTGCTCGGCGCCCGGCGCGGCGGTCATGGCGTGCGAACTGCCCAGCGCGCGTACCGGGTGACGTCCTCGGGCGGCGGCACGAAGTGCTCGTCACCGTACGCGGTGTACATTCGCCAGCGGACGTATGCGCGCGCCGGAAGGGGCAGGAACGGGGGACGCTTGTACCAGTCCCGACGGCGAAATCTCCAGCCGACGCGCACCAGCGCCAAGCCGGTTGCCGGGTGTCGTATTCCTCGCCATGCGAGGCCGAGCGTCAGGGTGAGCCAGCGAGTCATCACTATGGAAGTCATCACTATGCATGATACGCTAGTGTGGCGTCCCGCCCCAAGCTTCTCCTTCGGTGTGCTCTAATCTCGGAGAAAAGAGCGCGCCGAATTCGTCAGGTGGCCGTGCGTTGCCACTCGAGCATGGCGCCTGTGAGCTTCGCGGAAGCCAGTGCGAAGGCTCCGTTCAGCGCCATTGACTCCTCTGCCTCCTCGGTCTTGCCATCGAGCGCGAGCTGTGCGACCTCGCTTGCCACGCGATGGAAGTCAGCATGCAGGGTACGTACGCGGCGATAGATCTCGCTCTGTCTCGTCGCGTTGTCCAGCTCCCCGCTATGCAGCCATTTGCCGAAATCGCACATGTTTTCGCGGGCGATCACTGCAGGTGGAATTTCAATGTGACGTGCGGCAATGGCGGAACGAAGACGCGTCTTCCATGCGCCGTGGACGCCTATTGCTTTCGTGATGGCTGCCTTCATCGGTAAGCCTCCAGTCGATCGACGGTATGCTGAAGTATCTGCAGTTCGAATTATCGACCAACCGGCGGCTGGGCTGTATAGGTGCTTCCCTGAAAGCCGCACGTCAAAGAAAGGACTCCCCGTCCAAACCCATGGGAATGGCTCTCCCCAACGCTGCCAGGGCGCTCGGCATCACGTCTACCGTGCGACGAGGAATGGCATGCGCGGGACGGTTCAGCAGCAGCGGCACCAGCATGTGCTCGCGGTGCAGCGCGCCATGCGAGCTGACGTGTGGAATGGGCTCGTAGCGCGAACGGAAATCCCAGTCACGCGCGGCGGACAGAATGATCTCGCCCGATCGTGGCGATTCCGCGAGATGTGCGATTTGCACCAGGCTGTCGGGATAATCGGTGTCGATCGTCGCGTCATAGGCATCGTTCGCTGATATGCCATGGATGTCGCGGCCAAGGCGAAGCGGATCGCCCGAGACACGCTCATAATGAAAGCCGTCCGTCCGGCGGGCGACGACGGCGCTCCCTCGCGCTGCGCTGGACACCGTTGCGGATCTCGCCTGCGGCACGATGAGCAGGTCGACCGACGGCCGCTCCAGCAGCATTTCCATGAACGGCCGCCACCTGCCGTTCATCATTGCCGGGCGTTCGCGAGAGCGAAGGTCGAGATAGATGTGCGCCATGGCATTGCCGCTCACCATCACCGCGACATCCGGGTCGATGCTGAAGACCCAGGGATGCGCGATGGTGCGGTAGCCTGCGTCGGACACGAACCCGGCGAGGTCCTCGTGTGCGGTGACGCGTGAATGGCCGTGGTCGCTCACGACCCACAACGACATATCTCTCCAACGTCCGTCTGCTTCGGCGTCGCGGCGGATCATTGCCGCGGCATCGTCCACGATCCGAAGCGCGTCCATGGTCATTGGCGACTGCTGGCCCCGGGCGTGGGATACCTTGTCCACGCCCGTGAGGGCGGTGAAGACGAACTCGGGTTTGTCGCGGCGAATGCGGTATGCGACATCACCCGCGACCTCACGATCGATCCCCAGCCAACCGGCCACGTTGCCGGAAAAGTGTGTGGTGGCGGCGCGATACGCCGATCGCACCGTGATGGAGCCGATGCGATCGCGCTTCGGCAGTCCCCGGCCAATGACGTTCAACGCTCCCAGGCTCGAGTCGCACAATTCGAAGATCGTCGGTGCCTCGGGATCTATGTCGCCATCCACCTTGCCCATCTGGTAGCCGACGTAACTCCGTGTGTAGTCGGGACACGTCGTGGCAGTCCGCGCGCGGTCGAACCAACGCAAGCCCGGCAATCCGATTGGACCGGGATATCGACCCATGAGAAACGGGGCATACGCTGGTCCGGTCACAGAAGGGAAGCACGACGCGACCGTGTGCAATTCACCTTCTTCGCGGAGCGCAGACAGTGCGGGAAGCTCGCCCGAGCGCAACGCGGCGTCGAAGATATCGGGGCGCACGCCATCGGCGAGGAGAATGACGACAGACACTTTGGGGGGTGGATACGAGGGAGGGGTTCTGGAAGCTCGCCTCTGTGCACTCGCGCCTCAACCCCGTAAACTCAACGCATGGCACAGCAGAAAAAGCCCAAGCCGAGACACAAGACCGCGCGCACAGCGGGTGGAAAGAAGGCCAGCCCCGAGGTGCTCGCCGAGGCCACCCTCACCTCGCAGGAAGGATACCGCGAGCGCACTGAGGCGGGTCATCGCGCTGCCGGACGCACACCACCATCCGAACGCACGGTGGCGCGCACAGCTGGGGCGACGCGCATTCTCGATGACTCCATTCGGAGCTTCACGCCGCCGGAGACGGAAGACGAGAAGCTGCTCCAGGCGGGGACCGACGCCGTCGATTTCACACGAACCGATCCGTGGCGCGTCATGCGCATCATGGGCGAGTTCATTGAAGGGTTCGACAACCTCGCCCACATACGGCGCGGTGTGTCGATCTTTGGTTCGGCGCGGACGCACCCCGACGATCCGCAGTACAAGGCGGCTCAGGAAGTGGCGCGACTGCTCGCCGAGGCCGGTTTCGCCATCATCACTGGCGCGGGTCCGGGCATCATGGAAGCGGCGAACAAGGGCGCCAAGCAGGCCGGGGGCGTCTCCATTGGCTGCAACATCGAGCTGCCGTTCGAGCAGGGCGCCAATCCGTACGTCGATACGCTCGTGAACTTCCGCTACTTTTTCGTGCGGAAGACGATGTTCATCAAGTACTCGAATGCGTTCATCATCTTTCCTGGCGGATACGGCACGCTCGACGAAGCGTTCGAGGCGTTGACGCTCATTCAGACCGGCAAGATCTATCAGTTTCCGGTGATCATGTTTGGGCGGCACTACTGGGCCGGTCTGATTCGCTGGATTCAGTCGCGGGTGCTCAGCGAGGCAAAGATCTCGCCGGGGGACCTCGACCTCATTTTGCTCACCGACGACCCGCAGGAAGCCGCGCAGGCGGTGATCTCAGCGTGGGAATCACTGAAAGGCAAGTAAATAGGAATGACGAAGAAGTCAGATGGCACGAACAAGGCATCGGCGGCCGGCCCCAAGGCCGAGCAGAAACGCGCGGCGGAAGCACGCGAGCGAGCCGGAGAGCAGCACACCTCGCACGAGAAGAGCAAGTTTCTGCGCGGGGCTCGCATCGATCCAAGAGCGATCGACGGCAGCGAAAGCGCCGCGGACCTGATCGACAATGCGTTCCTCGCCTACAACGCGGCACGGTTGCGCGAAGCGTGCGCGCTGTTCACCAAGAAGATGCTGGATGAGGACGTCACGATCGGCATGACGCTGACTGGCGCGCTCACGCCGGCCGGGCTCGGCATGGCCGCGCTGATTCCGCTCATCGAGAGTGGCTTCGTGGATTGGATCATCTCCACGGGCGCGAATCTGTACCACGACACGCACTTCGGACTCGGGTTGGCAATGCACCGCGGAAACGCGCAAGAGTCCGATGTCGTGCTGCGCGAGGAAGGCGTCGTGAGGATCTACGACATCTTCTTCGACTACGACGTCCTGTTGTCCACCGACGCCTTCTTCCGGACCGTCATTCAAGGGCCGGAATTCCAGAAGTCGATGTCCAGCGCGGAATTCCACTGGCTCTGCGGCAAGTACATCCGCGAGCGTGAACGCGCGCTCGGCATTGGCCAGAAATCGCTGCTCTCGGCGGCGTACCAAGCAGGCGTGCCGATCTACACGTCATCCCCCGGCGACTCGTCGATCGGGATGAACGTTGCCGCGCTCGCGCTCGGTGGCAACAAGTGCACGATCGATCCGAACATGGACGTGAATGAGACGGCGGCCATCGTGCTCAGTGCCAAGCGCGGCGGCGGCAAGTCTGGTGTGTTGATCTGCGGCGGCGGCAGCCCCAAGAATTTCATGCTGCAGACGGAACCGCAGATCCAGGAAGTGCTCGGCATTGACGAGAAGGGACACGACTACTTTCTCCAGATCACGGACGCGCGCCCGGACACCGGCGGCCTCTCCGGCGCAACGCCGGCCGAGGCGGTGAGCTGGGGTAAGATCGATCCGGAGCGTTTGCCTGACGCGGTCGTGTGCTACCTGGACTCTACGGTTGCACTCCCCCTGCTCACGTCCTACGCGCACGCGCGCCACGCCAAGCGCCCCCTCCGGCGGTTGTACGACCGCCGCGATGAGATGATGGATCTCCTCCGCAGGGAGTTCGAGCAAGCGATAGGTGAGGCGCAGTAGAGCGATCGCCTATCGCGCAGAGTCTGCCGCCAATCGCCGTCGTACCGCCTTCACCAGGTTTCTCCGCGAGTAGTCTCCGCGGGACGCAATCGCGGTGCGATCTTCGCCCCCGAGCACGTCCTTGACGATCGCCGCGTCGGCCCAGCCCGCGGCGATCTTGCGTTCGACGTCGCCGAGTGTCTGCGTCAGCCACTCGGCTTTTGCGTTGAGCGCGTTCACGGGGTCGGACACGAAGCCGCGGTGTGCGTCGAACATTCGATCGGGCAACAGAGCTGCGGCCACGCGCAGACTCGCGACAATCTCGTACGGATCTTCCGACGCATGCAGCACCCGCGCGCGCACGCCGAGCCAGAGGTCGCCGGAAAACAATGTTCCAGTCTGCCGGTCGAACACCACCTGATGGTCTGCGGAGTGCCCTGGGGTATGGTGCGTCTGCAGGTCCGCGCTCTCGAATTTCGTGATTGCGGCGGTCAGTGCCGGCGGAAGTCCCCACGCGAAGCGACGGTAGAGCTGGATGTCCGGGCGCTGTCGAAGCGTGGCTTCCGTGTCGGCGCGGACCAGGAGCGGAATGCCGCGGCTGGCGAACAGCGCGACGTTGCCGGCATGATCCTCATGCCAGTGTGTGACGATGATGCCGTGCACGCCGAGCGTCCGCACGGCTGAGCTGATGGCCACACGCGCGCGGTGGAAGCCGCAGTCAATCATCACGCCGCGTACGACATAGGCGCTGACGTCCAGGCCGGCCACTCGGCTACCGGCACTGCTCATCCGCAATCGCACCACATCGCCGTATTGCTGTATCTCGAGCATCGCCTGGTCCGGCCTGGTCTTTGCCAGAGCGTGGGCTGGGGGATAGACTTCCTCATGTCGATTGCGCCCGGCCTCTCCGGCCGGGCGCTCAACTTTTGTCGCCGATAGAAGCTCCAACGAATATGATCGAAGCGCTGAAACAAAAGCTCGGGGGAGAGGTCGAAAAGCTGCAATACGAGCTGAACGTCACGCTTCCCAATGAGATTCGGAAGGCCGTTGAGCTGGGCGACCTGCGCGAGAACAGCGAGTACAAGGCTGCGCTCGAGCGGCAGCAGTTCGTCATGGCCCGTCTGGGCCAGCTCCGGGAGCGTTTGAGTAAGCTCTCGTCGATCGATCTGGCCCAGATTCCATCCGACCGTGTCGGTCTCGGCTCCAAGGTCGTGGTGGAGGACCTGAAGACGTCCGAGAAGGAAACGTATTTTTTGGTGTTTGGTGATGCGGTTGAGTTCGAGGAGGGACACGTCACGATGGCCTCGCCGATCGGTCGCGCGCTCCTTGGCAAGGCAGTGGGCGAAGTGGCGTTTCTCAGGTTGCCCACCATGGTCCGCCAGCTCACGGTCCTGGAACTGCGCACGATCCACGACATCAAGGAAGACGCTGTCTAGCCTGCCCGCGGATCAGTCGATCGTGAAAATACGCTCGGCTTCCGCGGCGTAGTCCTGAACGGCTTGCTGGGTATCTGTCTTGGACCAGCCGAGCAGCGGTGCGGCGGTGGCTGCGGCGCATGGCGCGGCGTCGAGTCCGTGATCGCGCGTCTCGAACGCGAGGTGGGTGCGGCGGATGAGCAGATCGCCGAGGGAGCGCGCGAACTCGTGACGAACCGAGTAGCGTAGCTCACCAAGCGTGTAGGGAAGCGCGTCGTCGAGCCGTGTGCGTCCGTCGCCGACGATGATCTCGCTCCAGACCGCGGGCCACGTGGTTCCGAAGGTGCCGGCGAGATGCCCCGCCAGGTCCACATCCTTCGTCACACGTGCGGCGTCGGCAATCAGCTGAACGAGTGACGTGAATTCGCCGCCCGGAAGAGGAATGAACTTCGCGCGATCCTCGCCTGCCTGGCGCCCGAGCCGCTGGCACACGAGATCCATGACGTCGGCTGCCATGATGCGGTAGGTAGTCAGCTTCCCTCCGGTGATCGACACGAGGCCGCTCGGACTCGTGGCAATCGCGTGCTCACGAGTCACTGCTCCCGGTGTGGTGCCTTTGGTGGGCAGCAGTGGGCGGATGCCGGCCCAGGCACTCACGACATCGTCGCACGTCAGATGCGCAGCGGGAAAGAACACGTTCGCTGCATCGAGCAGATACTGCACGTCGGCGTTCGTTGCACGTACGTCGTCGGGCGACGACGTGGTGTAGGTGTCCGTGGTGCCAACGATCGTATGCCCGTTCGCCGGCAAGACGAACAGCACGCGTCCATCAATGGGCGAGATGAGTGTAACGGCGTGGGTGTTTCCGATGCGATCGCGCGGCACCGCGATGTGGACGCCCTTGCTCCCCCGCACCGTGGCACCGGATTCCTGGTCGAGGTGCCGTACGTCGTCGTTCCACGGACCCGTAGCATTCACGACGACGCTGGCGCGCACCTCGACTGTGGTCGCGTTCTGAGAGTCGCGTACAGTCGCACCGATTACGCGTCCGTCGTCGAACAGGAGCGCCGTGACGGCGGCATGGTTCACCACGACCGCTCCCGCTTGGGCCGCGCCGATGGCATTGGCGAGGGTCAGCCGCGCATCGTTCGTGGCCGCGTCATAGTACATGGCACCACCGCGCAGGCCGTCTTCACGAAGCATTGGTTCAGCGAGGAGAACGTCATTGCGCGACAAGCGCTTGTGGCGTCCGACGTTGCGAAACAGGGCAAGTGCATCGTAGAGGAGCAGCCCGGCCCCCAGCTTCCAGCGCGGGATGCGTGCGCCGGCGTATACCGGCCAGGTGAACTGGAGCGGTCGCACGAGGTGTGGGGCCATCGCCAGCAGCCGTCTGCGCTCGGCGCTCGATTCGAACACGAGGTGCACGTGACCGTGCTCGAGGTAGCGCACCCCGCCGTGCACGAGGCGCGACGACCGGCTGGACGTACCGCTGGCGAAGTCATCCTTCTCCACGAGCGCGACCGACAGCCCACGGAGCGCTGCGTCTCGCGCGATGCCGCACCCGGTAATGCCCCCGCCAATGACGAGCAGGTCGAACGCCCGCGCGCCCAGGGATGCGAGTCGATCCGCCAGAAAGATGGGAACGGTCATCGAGTGAATAGTAAAGCACGGGGGCTCATCTCCCGATGCCGGTCAGGCGTTCTGCCCTTCCACCGTCGCCCGGCGCCAGCCAGTTTGCAGCATGCCATCTCTCGGCACCCCCGGGCGACGCGTCGCCATCGTTGCCGGTGTCCGGACGCCCTTTGCGCGCGCCGGCACGACACTCAAGCACCTCAGCGCCATCGAGCTCGGCAAACGTTGCGTGGCTGAGCTGGTGCAACGCACGAATCTCGACAGCGATCTCGTTGAAGCGGTCGTGTATGGCACGGTCGTGCCATCAGTCATTGCGCCGAACATTGCGCGCGAAGTCTCGCTCCTGCCCATACTGCCTCGCGGCTGCGAGGCCTACACGGTGAGCCGCGCGTGCGCGTCGGCCAATCAGGCCATCACCGACGCTGCCGACCAGATCGTGCTCGGGCATCACGACGTGATCATTGCCGGAGGCGCTGAGTCGTTGTCGAACGTCCCGATCCTGCACTCCCGCAGCATGTCCGACAAGCTCGTCGCGTTGTCGCGTGCCAAGGGCCCGGCGGCACAGCTCCGGATCGTGGCGTCCATTCGTCCGCGCGATCTCGTACCGATCACGCCGGCGATTGCCGAGCCGTCCACTGGCGAGACCATGGGCCAGTCGGCGGAGAAGATGGCGAAGATCAACCACATTCCGCGCGAGGAGCAGGATCAGTTTGCCCTGCGCTCGCACCGGATGGCCGCGGTGGGCACGGAGGACGGCCGCCTCACGGCGGAAATCGTTCCCGTCTATGTGCCGCCACGGTTCGAGACGGTCCTGACGAGCGACAACGGTATCAGGACGGAAACGTCGATCGAGCAGCTGCGGGCGTTGAAGCCGGTATTCGACAAGGCGTACGGCACCGTTACCGCCGCCAATTCGTCGCCGCTCACCGACGGCGCGAGCGCGGTGCTCCTGATGAGTGAAGAGCGGGCGAGCACGCTCGGATATCAGCCGCTCGCCTTCATCCGATCGTACGCCTATGCGGCGCTCGATCCGGGCGAACAACTGCTCATGGGTCCCGTGCTTGCCGCGCCTGTGGCGCTCCGCCGCGCCGGCCTGTCGCTCCAAGACATGGATCTCGTCGAGATGCACGAAGCATTCGCCGCGCAGGTGCTGTGCAATCTCAGGGGATTCGAATCGCGCTACTGGGCCGAACGTGCTGGATATTCCGAGCCGGTGGGTGCCGTCGATCGATCGAAGCTGAATGTGATGGGTGGATCCATCGCCATCGGGCATCCGTTCGGCGCGACGGGCGGCCGCATTCTGACGACGCTCGCCAACGAACTGGTGCGCCGCGGCGGGCAGTTCGGGTTGATGACCGTTTGCGCTGCAGGAGGCATGGGACACGCCATGGTAATCGAACGCGCATGAGCACCGCGAGCCGAGTGGGAACCGTGGCGAGCGGCGAGGGCGTGCAGACGCTGACTTCCGAGCTCGTCGACGACATTCTGATCGTCACGATCGACCAGCCAAATGCGCCGGTGAATACCCTCAGTCCGTCGCTGGTCGGCGAGTTCGAGGGGCTGTTCCTTCGCATCGATGAAGATCCACTCATTAAGGGAGTGGTGTTGATTTCCGGCAAGCCGGACAGCTTCATCGCCGGTGCCGACATCGAGCAGTTCCAGACCTTTCGCGTCGCGGCCGACGCCGAACGGGTGAGCCGCATGGGGCAGGACCTGCTGAACCGTCTCGAGAAGCTGCGGACACCAGTGGTCGCGGCAATCCACGGCGCGTGTCTCGGCGGCGGCCTGGAGACGGCGCTGGCCTGCCGCTACCGGATCTGCACAGATCATCCAAAGACGACGCTCGCGCTGCCCGAAGTGCAGCTTGGCGTGACGCCAGGCATGGGCGGTACCCAGCGTCTGCCACGGCAGATCGGGCTGCAGGCGGCGCTCGATATGATCCTCACCGGCCGGAACATCCGTGCCCGGCGTGCGCTGCAGATGGGGCTCGTGCACGAGATGGTACACCCGGCCATTCTGCGCGACGTGGCGATCGACCGTGCGCGCTCCCTTGGCGAGGGCACGCGGAAGGCGCCGCGTGGCGGTAGTCACGGTGCCACGAGCCTGCTGCTCGAGCACAACCCGCTCGGCCGCAACGTGGTGTTCAAGAAGGCGCGCGCGAGCGTCCTGGAGAAGACGCACGGTCAATATCCAGCGCCGCTGGCTGCTCTGGAGGCAGTGCAGGCGGGGTATTCCCGAGGCTTTGAGGCCGGCCTGAAGGAGGAAGCACGCCTGTTCGGCGAAATGGCGATGACCGATGTGTCGCGCCAGCTCGTGTTCCTCTTCTTCGCCAGCAATTCGCTGAAGAAGGACCCGGGAGTAGACGGGCCGGCGCCTGCGGCCCGCGACATCCGGAAGCTCGGTGTGCTCGGAGCGGGCTTCATGGGGGCGGGAATCGCGTCGATTGCCGTGCAGCAAGGCACTTCGGTCCGGCTCAAGGACACCGATACGGCGCGCATCGGAAAGGGACTCGCGTCCATTCGTGGCGTGCTGCAGGAACGGCTGACCCGCAAACAGATCACGCGGCAGAAGTTCGACGACTATCTGAGCCTGGTCGGCGGCACCACGGACTACTCGGGCTTTGAGTCGGCCGATCTCGTGATCGAAGCGGTGTTCGAGGATCTGGCGCTGAAACACCGGGTGCTCGAGGAAGTGGAGCCGGCCATCGATCCGTCGGCGATCTACGCGTCGAATACGAGCACCATCCCAATCACGCGAATCGCTGCCGTGGCCAGGCATCCCGAACGCGTGCTGGGAATGCACTTCTTCTCGCCCGTGCACAAGATGCCGCTGCTCGAGGTGATCGTGACGGCGCGCACCGATGCGGAGGCGACGGTGTCTGCCGTGGCGTATGGCAAGAGACTGGGCAAGACTGTGATTGTCGTGAACGACGGACCGGGCTTCTACACGACGCGCACCTTATCGGCGTACATCAACGAAGCAGGAAAGCTGCTCGACGAAGGCGCGTCAATCGAAGCGATCGACAAGGCGCTGGTCGAGTTTGGCTTTCCCGTCGGTCCCATTACGCTGCTCGACGAGGTAGGCCTGGACGTTGGCGGGAAAGTGGGCCTGGTGCTGTTCGAGGCGTTTGGCGCGCGGATGTCGCCCTCGGAGGGGATGCGGAAACTGGTCGTTGCCGGCCGCACGGGGCGCAAAGGGGGTACGGGCTTCTATCGGTACGACGCGGCAGGGAAGAAGGGGCCAGTGGACGAGACCGTTTACGAGATCATCGGTGGCCAGCGGCGCGACGTACCGGCGGATGAGATCGTGGAACGCTGCGTCCTTGCGATGGTAAATGAGGCGGCGCGTTGTCTCGAGGAGGGCATTCTCCATTCGCCGCGCGATGGCGACATAGGCGCGGTGTTCGGCATTGGCTTTCCGCCATTCCGAGGCGGCCCATTCCGCTACGTGGATAGCGTTGGCGCGCCGCAGATTGTAGACCGACTGGAAGACCTAAACGTTCGTTTCGAGCCTCGGTTCGCGCCAGCCGAATTGCTGGTGGACATGGCGCGCGGGCGAAAGTTGTTTTACTGAGTTAGTGTGACCCTCCCAAAGCTCCCCAGGTCTGTGCTCCGTGGAAGCTAGTTCCGACGCAGTGATCGTTGCACGCGTGTTGCGCGGGGACGTGGAGGCATTCGCCGTCCTGGTCGAGCAGTATCGCGACCGGTATGCCCGATATGCCTTGCACATGCTCGCGAATCGTGAGGACGCCGAAGAGGCGTTGCAGGACGCGTTCACGCGCGCGTATCGGTCGCTGGCGAGGTGCGAAGATCCGGAGCGCTTCGGCGCATGGCTGTTCCGCATCCTCGTGAATCGCTGCCGTACGTTGGGGGCGCGCCGCGGTCGTCGCGCACGGACGTTCGTCGTAGACGAAAACGCCGTGCTCGATGCATCGGAGGAGCATCCGGCGGAACAACAAGCCTGGCGAGAGGAGATCGACCGAGCACTGCAGCAGCTTCGTCCCGACCAGCGGGAGGCATTCCTCCTGAAGTATGTCGAGGATATGGGATACGACGAGATGTCGCTACTCACCGGAGTGGGAGTGTCGGCGCTGAAGATGCGGGTCATGCGCGCCTGTGACCGCCTACGTGAGCTGCTGAGTGAGGTGCAGAATGCATGACGAGCATGAGGGCAGGATGAGACAGATCGCGCACGAGCTCCGCCGCCCGGTTCGGGTCGCCGACGGATTTGACGCGCGCGTCATGGCGGCGGTGCGCCAACTGCCTCGTCATTCGCGGTTGGGACTGTGGTCGCGGCTAACGACTCCGCGCACGGTCACCGTGATGCCACTGTCGTGGGGTCTTCTGGCCGCGTCGGTGGCGGTTTTCGCCGTTCTGGGCCTGGCACACGCTCCGGTCGATCTGAATCGTGCGGCACAACCGATCGCTACGGCGCTCTTCCCGAGCGCCAAGCGGGTCCAGAAGCCGCAACGCGTTCAGTTTGTGCTCGTTGCACGGGACGCCAAGAAGGTGGCAGTGGTCGGCGATTTCAACGGATGGGACATATCGCACACCGGGTATCAGGCGCTGCAACGTGGTGGCGGCGTGTGGTCCGTGACCGCGTCGGTACCTGTCGGTCACCATCGGTATTCCTTCGTTGTGGACGATAGCGTCTGGGTGGCCGATCCCACCGCGCCGAGAGTGATCGACACCGACTTTGGTCAGCCCGCTTCTGCCCTGGTCGTTCCAGAGCAGCAATGATTGCAGGGTCGCGTGCGCTCGTCGTCCTGATGCTCTTGGCGCGGGTTGGCGTCGCACAGGATGCGCGCCTCGCCGTTCGTCTCGACAAGACCACCTCTGCAGCCGTGAACGCCATCATTGACTCGGCGCGGTACGCAAAGCTGCCGGCGGCTCCGCTTGCGGACAAAGCGCTCGAGGGCGCTGCCAAGGCCTCTGACGGCCCAAAGATCGTGGCTGCGGTTCATCAGCTCTATGTCCGAATGGGCTCGGCCAAGCGTGCGCTGGGCACCGCGAATGCCGACGAGATCAGGGCGGCCGCGACGGCGCTCGACGCCGGCGTGTCGCTGCGCGATCTCGCCCTGCTGCGTGCGGCAACCGGGAAACGGCCTGTGACCATGCCACTCGCTGTCCTCACCGATCTGGTGGGCCGCGGCGTCCCGATCGCCACCGCATCGGCGCTCGTGATCCAGCTCGAGCGCGCCGGAGTCAAGGATCCGGACCTGTCGCTGTTCCAACGGAATGTGCGCACCGATATCGATCGCGGGGCGGACCCCAGCGTGGCCGCCACCACGCGCGCCCGCGGACTCGCCCTGCACGCCAGCACCACACAGAAACCTTCAGAGTAGCGTTCAGACCGACTCATCGGGTACAATTCCCCGTCTCTACGCAACTGGGGAATTCATGCGCCGTGTCGCGCTCTTCCTGTTCGCCGTGAGCGCCGTGAGCGCGCTGCCGGCCCAGCAGGTTGATACTCATTCGATTCCGTCGGCAAGCCGGTACACGCATGCGAGCTACGCGGGCAAGCGTCCGCTCACTCGCGCCGAGCGAACGAACTTCACTGAGACGTCGCATTATGACGACGTCGTCACCTTTATCGATTCGCTGAAGATCCTGGGCGCGAAGATCTCGATCGGATCGATCGGCAAGACGATCGAAGGCCGCGAGCTGCCCTACGTCATCGCTTCACGGCCTTTGGTATCGACGCCAGCCGAAGCGCGCCGACTCAACCGGCCGATCGCCTACATCCAGGCGAACATCCACGCGGGCGAGGTCGAGGGTAAGGAAGCGATGCAGTCGCTGCTCCGCGACCTGTTGTTCGCCAAGCACAAGAACGTGCTCGATTCGGTCGTGCTGATCGTGCAGCCGATCTACAACGCGGACGGCAACGAAAAGTGGGGGCCGCAAGCAAAGAACCGCGGCGCACAAGACGGCCCGGAGTTGGTTGGTACGCGTCAGAACGCATCGGGCATCAATCTCAACCGGGACTACATTGGCGCGTCGGCTCCCGAGACGCGTGGCTCGCTTGCGATGCTCAACAAGTGGAATCCAGATCTGTTCATGGATCTCCACACCACCGATGGCAGCATCCACGGCTACTCACTGACGTACTCGCCGCCGCTCACGCCCACCGCCGTGAATGTGATTCCCTACGTGGCGAATACCCTGCTGCCGGCAATTCGCCAGCGGATGCGGGAGCGCGATGGATGGGAGATTCAGGACTACGGTGATTTCAGCCGCACCGGCCCGCGCACGGCGCAGGGCCGCGGCCGCGGTGGTCCATCGCTCGAGCAGATCATCGCCGACTCCATTCCTACGAGTGGTTGGGCATTCTCGACCTACGAGCCATTCGCGCGCTACGGCACCAACTACTATGGCTTGCGTAACCGGATCGCGATTCTCAGCGAGGCGTTCTCACACGACCCGTTCGATCGCCGGGTGGCGTCGACATACGACTTCGTGAGCGAGATCCTCTCGTATGTCGCCGAGCACAAAGCCGACGTCATGAAGATCGGAAGGAATGGCGACCTACAGGTTGCGGCATGGGCAAAGAATCCAGCGACGTCGCCCCGACTCGCGCTCCGCTCTCGTATGGACACGACGCGTATCGAGGACGTTCGCGTCGAGGTCGTCCTGCCGCTCACCGACAGTACGAAGCGCGAGCCCGGAATGGGCAACCGCCAGCGCACCGGTATCATCAAGCTGGTGAGGATGCCGGTGATGGCGAGCTTCACGCCGACACTCACCAGCACACTGCCATTCGCGTATGCCTTCGATGAGGCGACCGCGCGCGCCATTCGGCCGATCCTGGCGACACATGGCATCCGCGTGGAGCGGCTGGACAAGTCTGCCACCGTGACAGCGCAGTCGTTCATGGTGGATTCGATAATCGAGCGTGGCCGTTCCGAGACGCCGCGCATGATGAAGGACGTGACGGGACAGTGGGTCAATGCCGCCACGCGAACGCTTCCTGCTGGCACCTATGTCGTGCGTGCCGGCCAGCCGTACGGGTTACTGACGTTCTACCTGCTCGAGCCAGAAAGTGAAGATGGTCTCGCGCAGTGGAGCTTCTACGACAACATCATGGCAACCCGGCAGTCATTCCCGATCCTGCGCATTACCGCGCCGGTAACGCTCCGCACCCACGCCGTTCACGACTGATGCTCCGCTCAACTTTGCTCTATCTCTCGAACCAGCCGCAGGTCTTTCGCTTCGTGCGGAACAATCGGTTCGCCAAGAAGTTCGCCCGGCGTTTTGTGGCCGGTGAGATGCTCGACGACGCGCTTGCTGCGGTGAAGGACCTGAACGGCAAGGGCATTACCGCATCCCTCGACCTGCTCGGCGAGAGCGTGACGAACGAACGCGAAGCGCACGCCGCCGAGCGCGCGTACCTGAACATCCTCGATCGCATCGACCAGCAGAAGCTCGACGCCAACGTCTCGGTCAAGCTCACGGCAATGGGCATGGATATTTCCGAGGAGTTATGCGTGTCGATCATGCACGAGGTGCTCGGACGCGCTCAGACGTACAACACGTTCGTACGCTTGGACATGGAGTCGAGCGCGTATACCGAGAACACATTGCGGCTGTTCTACGATCGCCTGTATCCGGCATACAAGGATCACGTCGGCATCGTGCTGCAGAGCTATCTCTACCGCACGTGGTCGGACGTCGAGCAGGCGATCCAGGCCAAGTGTCGCGTGCGTCTCTGCAAGGGTGCGTACAAGGAACCGGCCTCGGTCGCGTATCCCGAGAAGTCGGAGGTGGACGCGAACTACATTAAGTGCATGCGGGCCCTCATCGAGAAATCGAACTATCCTGGCATCGCCACGCATGACCCGGCGATCATCGACGACGCTAAGCGTTTCGTGGCGGAAACGGGTATCGATCGGTCACGCTTCGAGTTCCAGATGTTGTATGGCGTGCGCCGTGATCTGCAGGACCAGCTCGTGCGGGAAGGCTACCGCATGCGGGTGTACGTGCCGTTCGGTACGCAATGGTATCCGTATCTCATGCGCCGCCTCGCCGAGCGTCCGGCGAATGTCGCCTTCATCACCGGCAACGTCGTTCGCGAGATGATCAGAGGCCGAAAGTCCTGATGTCGCACGCGCAGTACCGCCCACCGGACTCGTCGAAGGGCGATCCGGACACTATTGGCGGGTACGCTGCCGTCCACGATCGGCCGGCAGCGTTCGAAGGCAGCGACGGCTTCTCCTATAGTGTCGAGATCATGACGGAGGAGACGGGCGATGCCGAGGCACCGTGGGCGGCATTCTTCCTTTTTGTGAAGTGGTCTCGCCTCGGGGCACAGAGTCCTGAGGGACATCTCGAAAGCGAATATCTCGTGCACGCCAGCGCCGAAGATGAGGTGCGCCGGGTGATCGGCGCTACGCCACTCAACGCGGTGAAAGCACTTCTCGATCGCCTCATCGCGGACCGTGAGAACGCCGCTCCGCGGCGGCGCTGGTGGGATGCCATGCGCGACGAAGGCGGAGACGTGTGAGCGAATCGGAGTTCGAACACGGCGTCGTCGTCAGCGGCACTGGCGGCGTATGGCAGGTGCGCATCGACAGCGGGGAAACGGTCGATGCCTCCCTCCGCGGTCGCCTCAAGAAGTCGAACAGCGGCAAGCGGGCCGATGGCACGCTGCGGCGCGACACCGTGCTCGCCGCCGCCGGAACGCTCAAGCTCGCGGTGGGCGACGACGTGCGCGTCGAGCAGGGCGAGCGCGGCGACGCGTGGGCGATTGCCGAGATCCTCCCGCGCCGCTCGCGCCTGGCACGCCGCGCCCCGGGTGGCGGACAGGGGGAACGCATCGTTGCCGCGAACGTCGATCAGGTGGTCGTCGTGTTCGCCATCGCCAAACCCGAGCCGCATCCGCGGATGCTCGACCGGTTCCTCGTGATCGCCGAAGGGAACCAGCTTGCTGCACGCATCATCATCAACAAGGTGGACCTGGTCGGCGTGGCAGTCGCGCGGGAGCGCTTTGCGATCTACGAGCAGATCGGCTATCAGGTCCACTACACCAGCGCGAAAACAGGCGTCGGCCTCGAAGAAACGCGTGCGATGCTCGGCGGCCGCCGATCGGTGCTCACTGGTCCATCGGGCGTCGGCAAATCATCGTTGCTCAACACCCTGTTCCCCGGCTCCAATCTGCGAGTCGGCGCGATCAGTGAGTCGGTGAACAAGGGACGACACACGACCGTGGGTGCACTGATGCTGCCGCTGCCCGGCCTGGAGGGCGGGTATGTCATTGATACCCCTGGATTGCGCGAGATAGGTCTGTGGTCGCTTCCAGCGGACACGCTCGATCGCTGCTTTCCGGAAATCCGGGCGGCGCGCGACCAGTGCCGCTTCGCCGACTGCCGTCACATATCGGAGCCGGGCTGTGGCGTTCGCGATGCCCTACGGAGTGGAGCGATCAGCGAGCAGCGTTACGACAGCTATTTGCGTCTGCTGGCGGAGCTCGAAGCGTGATGGGAGGTGCTGAATCTTTCGGTCGCCCGCGGGGTCCTACGAGTGAAAGGCTCACGCTCTCTCACTCGTCAACGCAAGAGCCCGCATGCGCATTCCAATTCTCGCCGCCGCGGCGCTCTGCGCCAGCCCGTTATCGCGCAGCGGCGCGCAATGCTCCGCGGACGTCCAGCGACTGACTGCCGATCTGAAATTCGATCGAGCGCGCGCCGAAGTACAGGCGGTGCTGAAGAAGAGTCCATCCGACGATGCGGCGCTGCACTGCATGGGCTGGATCTACATGGCGATGAACGACCCCGTTTCGGCGGCCGACTGGTTCGAGAAATCAGTGAAGGCCAACGATACAGTGTCGTTGCACCACCTCTGGCTCGGGAATGCCTTGGGCGAGCAGGCGCAACACATAAACAAGTTGAAACTTCCGTTTCTCGCCCGGCGCGTGAAGTCCGAGTTTGATAGCGCCGTGGCACTCGACCCGACGTCGATCGATGCGCGGCATGGTCTCATCCAGTTCTATTCGCACGCGCCCGGCGTCATGGGCGGCAGCATGGACAAGGCGAAGGAGCAGGCACGTGAGATCGCGAAACTCAATGCCATGCGCGGACATCTCGAGTTCGCGGCGCTCGCCGAACGGGAACAGGATAGCCTATTGGCGGATCGCGAGCTCAACGCAGCGCTGGCTGCCGCACCCGATAGCGCAGTCGCCTACAACAACCTTGGCGCCTTCTATCGTCGCCAGAAGCGTTACGCTGACGCGGTGACCATTTACGAGCGTCTCCTGAAGGCGAACCCCGATGCCGCGAGCGCGCATCTCAACATCGGATGGAATCTCGCGCTCTCAGGTCAACACGTCGATCGAGCCGAACGCGAGGTGAAGCAATGGCTCGTCGCGCCCCCGAAGGATGCGCCGGCGAGTTCGCTCAGCCTTGCGCACTACATTCTCGGCCTGGTCTACGAACGCCAAGCGAAGAAGGACGCTGCACGCGCTGAGTATCAGACGGCAGTTGCGATCAACGGAAGGAACGAGGACGCGAAACGGGCGTTGGGAGCACTCGGCTCACCATGAGCCCCGCTCGCCGGCAACCGCGATGACCTTGCTCAGCCGGTCTGCAGCGTGCCGCCAGTTCACCTGGACGGCGAGCTCCGCGTCGTCAGCCCGTCCTTCGTCGATCGCCGAAATGATGATGTCATGCTCGTACACCGACGTGCGGATGTCGGTCGTCAGCATGCTGATGTACATCCGGATGTAACGCTCGGCCTGCGGATGCACCGCGTCGTGCAGCGCGAGCAGGCGGGGACCGGCGCTCGCTTCCACGATGGCGCGGTGGAAACGTTGGTCGACGTCGTAGAGACAACCGTGGTCGATGGGCATCGTCTTGCCTGCCCGGTGGAATTCCCCGTTCAGCGACTTGAGGTCGCGGACGAGATCACGACGGTCGGCCGCCGGCAGGAGCGCGGCGTAGCGGGCGCCCATGCCCTCCAGAGCACCGACGATGTTCAACAATTCGTACACGTCGTCGCGCGTGAGCGGCGCCACCGTGAGGCGCGACTGCTGTGCGCCCGGCGAGCCCATCACGTACCCTTCCTGTTGGAGACGCTGCAACGCTTCGCGCACGGGTGTGCGGCTCACACCCAGGCGTGTTGCGATCTCGGTCTCGACAATGCGACTGCCTGGCGAGAGCAGACCCTGCACGATCAGGTCGCGTAGACGCGCGTAGACCTGATCTGGGCGGGAGCCATGCGGTGCGTCAGCCGCACTTCCCATGGACAGGTCGCCCTTGGTCGCGCCGGACGACTCGGCAGGTCGCTTGGTAGTCTTTCGTACAGGGCTCATGTAAAGGGCAATATACAACTCGCTGACCACACGTGGGGAACAGGGGGCGCGGCGCCGGTTGCTCCTCCCTGCGGCGTACGCGACATTGCAGCCCATGCGATCGCACGCTACGCCTGCACGTCCGATGATCGCGCGGCGCATTCTCCTTGCCGACGCCGACGCGTTCTTCGTCGCGGTTGCGCGGTTGGTGGACCCGGATGGTGCGGGGAAGGAGCCATTGCTCATCGTGGGAGGCACACGCGAGAGTCGTGGCGTCGTGTGCTCGGCGTCGTACGAGGCGCGCCAGTTCGGTGTGCGATCGGCCATGCCGATCGCCCAGGCGCTCCGTCTCTGCCCCCAAGCGATGTGCGTACCGGTGCCACGGCGCGCCTGCGGCGAAAAAAGCCGAGAGATTCGCGACGTACTCGAGCGGTACTCCCCGGGGGTCGAGGCTGCCAGCGTTGATGAATGGTATCTCGACCTCGCTGGCACCGAGCGGCTCTACCGGAACGAGTCGCTGGACGCAACGGCACACCGTATTCGCGACAGCGTGGTCGATGCGACGGGGCTGTCGGTGTCGATCGGCGGCGGAACCTCCAAGCTCGTCGCCAAGCTCGCCGTCGAGCGAGCGAAGCCGAAGCCTGGCATCGGCGCGTCCGGCGTCTATATCGTCGAGCCCGGTGACGAGGGGCATTTCTTGGAAACGTTCGAGCTCGCCGACATACCGCTCATCGGACCTCGGTTCCAGGAGCGACTCGCGAAGCTCGGCATGCGTCGAGTGCCCGACGTGCTGCAGTACGACGTGGAGACGTTGGCCAGGTGGCTGGGCGAGCGGGAATCCGAGTGGCTGCATCGCCGCGTGCGTGGCCTCGACGACAGCGAAGTGGAGGCGCACGCAGATGCAAAGAGCATCAGCCGCGACGACACGTTCCCAGCCGATATCAATGACGATGATGCGCTGCAACGCGAACTGCTTGCTCTGGTCACCCGTGCCGCAATGGATTTGCGTACCGACGGCCTCACGGCACGCACGATTACCGTCCGCATCCGCGATCACGATTTCAGGACGCGTCGAGCGAGCCGTACGCTCGACGTTCCCGTAATCTCCGACCGCGTCATTCTCGGAGTGGCGCACGGACTTCTGGCCAAGCTGCGCGCTGCTCGCCGAGTACCCGCCCGCCTCCTGGGCGTCGGCCTCTCCTCACTCGCGCTCGACCTCAGTGCTGATCAACTCACACTCTTCGAACGCCAGGACACCTTGCTGACCGAAACGGACCGCGATCGGGTACTGGCGCGGACAGTCGACCAGGTGCGGGCGCGGTTCGGAGACAAGGGAATACTGCCGGCTCGGTTGATCGAAGGGTGAGTAGTTGGGTGGTCTCCGATACGCTCGTGAAACCGAATCGTCCCTGAAGTGTTGGTTCTTCCACGGTCACAAGCGTTTCGTCCGCCAACCGCGGAGCACCGGCATCAGAATCCAGTACAGGGACCCCGGATTAGCCTGACACCAGCCCTGCCGATACTACTGATATGAACCGCGCAACACTCAGTACCGCAGAGAAGCCGAAGACGGTTTCTCCAGACCACTTGACTCCTGATGCCCCCGGAGCCCGGGTCTCCTCTTCCACGCGTTTCCGCAGCCTCGGCGACCCCGAGAGCCTGCGCGAGTTCGCGCGCAACCTTCGCGAGGGGATCTACATCACGAGTCGCGACGGGCAAATTCTCGATGCCAACCCGGCCTTCCTGGCGATGTTCGGCGTGCAATCGATCGAAGAACTCGGGACCTTTGGCGCATCCGGTCTCTTCGTAGACCCCGCGAGGCGGGTGGAGCAGATGGCGCTCCTCGATCGCGACGGCTCGGTTCGTGAGTTCGAGATTGCGCTGCGACGGCCGGATGGTCAGGCGTCTACCGTGCTCGATACGTGCTACCTCATCCGCGATCCGGACACCGGGGAGGCGTTCATACACGGAATCCTGGTCGACATCTCCTCCCGCAAGATGCTCGAGGCGGCGCTCCTCGAGATGAGCACGCGCGACGCGCTTACCGGTGCGTTCAACCGGCGGTACCTGATGCAGACCGAAGCGCAACTCGCGCAGCAGCCTGACCTCAAACTTGGCTGCATTTTCGTCGACATCGATAATTTCAAACTGTACAACGACCGGTACGGCCATCAGCAAGGGGACGACGTGCTCACGCGCATGGTGCGTTTTCTCATGCGCTATGTGCGCGCTGAGGAAGCCGTGCTGCGTATTGGCGGCGACGAGTTCGTGGTACTGCTGCGCGATTCCGAAGAAGCCGAGACGAAGCGCGTGGCCGATCGCCTGCGCGCCGAAGCCCTCGAACACGCACCAGTTCCATTCTCTCTAGGCTGGAGTGCGCGGGAGCACGCCGAAACCCTGCAACGATTGATCGATCGCGCCGACCAGGGGTTACTGCAGGTACGGGTCGTGAAGCGTCAGACGAACACGAGGCACCACCCGGTAACCTCTGTGTAGCCTCGCTGTTTTCCGGATCATTCCTCACCGGGGGACGTAGCCAGGATCAGCGTCTTTGGCGAGTAGTCGTTGCGGCCTTTTCTCTTGCGGCTTTGCGCACCGTGCTCTTCGCGTTTTTCGCGGCGTGCTTCTTCGTCGCATGCCCTCCGCCCGATGCGATTTGTTCCATCGTGCGGCCGCTGACGACTGACGTTTCGATCTCGCCCGTGACGTCGAAGTCTGGATCTGCCGTGTCGTCGCGATGTTTGATCAGGAGCCACGGCGCGCGACCCGCCTGGTCTCGTCGCATGCGCACGAGCACCCATGTGCCTTTCAGACGCTTGCCGTGCAGTACGACCTTCAGATTGCCGTGCTCATATCCTTCGCGAAGCGCTGCTTCGCCGCCGCCGTCCTCCGGCTCGTAGGTGCCGCGATCCCATAGCATGACCGTGCCGCCACCGTACTGCCCTTCCGGTATCGTGCCCTCAAAGGTGTTGTATTCAATGGGGTGATCCTCCACCTCCATTGCCAGGCGACGCGTGGCCGGATCGTAGCTCGGGCCTTTCGGCACGGCCCAACTCTTCATCACGCCGTCCATCTGGAGACGGAGATCGAAGTGCAGTTGTCTCGCCGCGTGCTTCTGGACCGCGAAGTGCAGCGCGCGCTTTGCCGTCGTCGAGACCGTTTTCCCTGCCGGCTCGGCGGTCCTTGTGAAATTGCGCTTGCGCTTGTACTCGGCGAGTGGCGTGGACCGGGCGGCGCGTTTTCGTGTCGGCATTGGAACGAGCCAAGTGGCAAAGGGCATGCCGGGTGCTTTGTGCAGACGACACTGGACCGTGGGCCCTGAACCGGCCACACTTCACGGCTGCACTCTCGAGAGGAGGAGCTGGTGTCCAAACGCACGACGCGGTTCTCACTGGTCTTCGCCGTGGCGCTCATGGCGTGCCGGGGCGCTTCGATGGTTCCGGGTACGTCGCAATCTCCGTCGCAGACGGCCTCGACCAATCCATTCCAGATTGCATATCGTGTGGGTTGGACGGACCCGGCCTCGCACCTCTATGACGTGCAGATCGACATCGCGAAGATCGGTACCGACGTGGTGCAGTTGCAGATGCCCGTGTGGTCGCCCGGCCGCTATGCGCCATTCTTCTTCGCGCGCAACGTGACGGACTTTGCCGTCACGAGTGGACCGAAGACTATTCGATGGGACCGCGAAAACGGGTCGCTCTGGCGGATCTACCCCGACGGTGCGAGTACGGTGAGCGTTCGCTATCGCGTATACGCCAATACGCTCTCCGGCACGTTCAGTGTGCTCGATACGGCGCACGCGAACTGGAACGGCGCGTCGCTGTTCATGTACGTCGTCGATCATAAGCCGGACCCGGTGCGTCTCCACATCGCTGTCCCGAACGCCTGGCAGATCGTCAATGGCGACTCGCGCGCGGCGAACGAGGCGGATTACAATTTCGAAAATTACGATCGATTGGTGGACACTCCGACCGAGGTCGCGGCGAACATCATGCTCGACACGCTGCGCATCGACAATCGGATCTACCGCGCGATGGTGCACCACAATGGGGCGACCAGCACCTTGCTCCGTCGCAGATTCCTCACCGACCTCGGGAAGATCGTCCGGTACGAGAACTCCGTCTTCGACCCGCCACCGCTCGAGATGTACACGTTTCTGTTCAATATCGGATACGCCGGCGGGGACGGGATGGAACACTTGTATTCGACTCAGATCATCGACCGCAATCAGTGGTCCGACGGAGCGACTGTGCTGCCGGGCCTTGGCACCGCGGCGCACGAGTACTTCCATGTCTGGAACATGAAGCGAGTGCGCGCCGTCGCGCTCGGCCCGTTCGACTATACGCGTGAGCAGTATCAGCCCAGCCTCTGGGTGGGTGAAGGGTGGACGCAGTACTACGGACAGATGGCGCTGCCGCGGTCGGGTGTCCTTCCCGCCAATGCGATCTATACGGCCGCCAGCAACATCATTCGCGCCAATCTCACTGCGCCCGGACGCAAGGAAGTCTCGGCGCGCATGGCCTCGTTCGAGGCGCCCTTCTGGGACGGCGCCACGCCGGGATACGACGTGAATCGGAACGCGTTCTTTTCCTATTACACGAAGGGAG
Organism: uncultured Gemmatimonadaceae bacterium; assembly: GCA_963817955.1. GTDB lineage: Bacteria > Gemmatimonadota > Gemmatimonadetes > Gemmatimonadales > Gemmatimonadaceae > JAQBQB01. The sequence continues at coordinate 102,695 of CAWFQK010000001.1, read as the reverse complement.
CCGGGATCGCACTCTACCTCGATCTGTTCATCCGTGGTCACACGAATAACCGGAAGTCGCTCGATGACGCGTTCCGCCTTCTACGCGACCGTACGTGGGGTGCGCCGAACGCTTCGTACTATCTGCAGGGCCGAGGCTACACGGAAGACGATGTGGTTCGTGCGGTGAGTGATGCGGCTGGCGTGGACATGCACGCATGGTTCGATAAATACGTCGGTGGTACGGACGACATGAACTATGAAGAGGTGCTTCAGCCCGCCGGGTTGCAGTTGCACCATGAGGGCGCGAATTGGGCACTGGAACCTGTGGCGAACGCGAGCGCCGCTCAGGTCATGGTGCGCGAAGGGTGGGTCTCAGGAAAGACGGTGCCGTAACGACGGCATGCAGCGAGTCGCCCGTTCAGCTTTTTCTGATGGTGATGAGTGCCACGCCGCCCAGGATCACTGCGGCGGCGATCAGCGAGCGAGCGCTCAGCGGCTCAGCGGCGATCAGCCAGCCGAGAAACACCGCGACGACGGGATTCACGTACGCGTAGGTCGACGCCTGCGTCGGTGTCACGGCTTGCAGCAGATAGATGTAGGCCGTGAAGCCGACCAGTGAGCCGAACGTCACGAGGTAGATCCATCCCATCCACGATTGGGTGGTAATCACAGCCGGGTGGAGATCGCGAAATTCGCCGGATGCTGCACCGAGTGCAATGAGCGCGAAGCTGCCGCCGAGCATTTGCAGACCAGTGGACATCGTGGCGGTCTGCGGTCGAGAGCCGTAGCGGTTGAACACTGACCCCATCGCCCAGGCGAGCGATCCGATGACAAGGACCGCAGCGCCAGTGTGATCCACTACGGCCCCGCCCGCGATCGCGCCCGGCCCGACGAGGATGGCGAGTCCGATCAGGCCAACGATAACCCCGAGCAGCACGATCGAGCGCGGTCGAGTGCCGTGTGGCCGAAGCCAGTCGACGATCACCACCCAGAGCGGCACGATCGCCACGAGTAAGGCGGCGAGGCCGGACGGTACGCGCTGCTCGGCCCACGATACCGCGCCGTTGCCGCAGCACAGCATGAGCACGCCGGCAATCGACGCATCGCGCCACTGCGTCATCGTTGGTCGCGCCGCGCCGCGGGCGCGGGACCACGCGTAGAGCAGGCTACCCGACACGAGGAAACGCGAGCCCACCATGAGAAATGGCGGGATGGTCTGTACGGCGTAGCGGATCGCGAGGTACGTCGAACCCCACACGATGTAGACCGCCGCGAACGCCGCGATGATGTGCGAACGAGGATACCGGCGCGAGGCGCTGGACACGCTGGCGCTCGGAAACGACAAATGTCTGATTAGCGGCTTGCTTCCCAGACCTTCTGGCGCACCGCTGTTCCGCGCTCGCCATTGAGCACGAGCATCGTGTTCGTGATGATGTCTGGCGCGAGCGACGTTGCCACAGAGCAGTAGCGTTCGAAGCTGAGCTGAATCGCGCGCTCCGCGTGCTCGCGCTCGATGCCGGCGCCGTCGACGCGGTATTCGATGTCGAGCTTCATCAGGCGCCGCGGAGACTCGGATCGCCGCTCCCCGGCAATGCTCACCGTCAGGCGCTCCACCGGCGTCTTGCGTTTGGCAATGATCTCGATCATGTCGACCGCCGAGCAGGTGACGATCGCATTGAGCAAGGTCTCGACGGGCCCAGGCGCTTCCTTGGCGTGTGCGTCGATGCGGTGCGTGCGACCGGCGGGACCCGCGTCAAACAGGCGCTCGCCGCGCCAGGTGACTTCGCTGCGAGTGACGACCGGCGTGATTGGCGCGGAGGTGAGGGCGGGAGTGGCATCTGCAGGTGTCGACACAGGTCATCATCCTATTTCTCGATGGGCGCGCGGACGGCGTTTCCCCTGTCGCGCCGAGCGGCTGTGGAAAGATACAGCTGTTGAACTACGAGTGAATCGCCGCGATCGGTTACGCGGCTGCGAAGATCGCGGCCCGTCATCCTGAGCGACGGCCTGTCATCCGGAGCGACGGCCTGTCATCCGGAGTAATGCTGTCATCCTGAGCGAAGCGAAGGATCTCTGCGACCGATAGAACAGCTTTTGAACGCAGAGGTCGCAGAGATAACGTCGCAGAGAACTGCAGAGAACTGCAGAGGACTGTGAAGGATTGTCTCGCCTGGATGTCTTGGCTGATGCCGTCGTGATGCTCCGATGGTATCGCCCAGGTCGGGATCATTAACGACATAGGCGGAATGATTGTGGACTCGGCAATCACGAGTTCATTCCACCGATACCCGCTTCCCTCTTCCGTACGCTTACAGTTCTCTTTGCATTCCTCTTCCAGTTCTCTTGCAGTTCTCTTTGCAGTTCCGCGTCCTCTTGCAGTTTCCACCTCTGCGTTCAAAAGCTGTTGCGCCGTCTGCGGTCAATAGCTCCTTCGCTTCGCGTCAGGATGAGCAGTCTTACTCCCGGAATGATCAGCGCATGCCCCGAGCTTCCCGTGTCCTGTCCACGCGTTTCCGCTTTCAAGCCGTCTGCTAGCCGGCGTCGGCGAGCCAACGGGCCACGGCGTCGCCCACGCTCTCCCAATCTGGCTCGACGATGAGCATGTGTGCGTGGCCGGTCATGAGTTGCAGGGGCGCCCCGTATCGGCGGGCGATGCGCCCGACGATCGCCGCGGGAATGAAACGGTCTTCGTCAGCGGCGAACACGAGCATGGGACAGCGCACCCGCGAGGGGTCCACACGCACGCCGGTGATCGACATGTCGCGGCCGGCGCGTCCGCTATCCGGGATCATCATGTCCAGCAGGAGATCCTGTCGTTCAGGCGGCACACAATTGACCAAGAGCTCGCGCAGGTCTTGCCGGTCGGGGTGGACGACGTGGGAGGTGAGAATGGCAGGCAGATATTTGAGTTGTTTGATCGCCACTCGCGCCGAGAGCACGCTGATGCCGCGCGGGGGCGCCGGTGTGAGCAGCGCCGCGGCGCGCACCTCGCCACGTTCGGCGAGACACTGCGCGATCAGCCCGCCCATCGAATGCCCAACGACGAACGGCGCGTCGAGGTGGCGCGCGACGGTCGATGCATCGTCCACAAAATCGGCGATCGATGCGCGCCCCAAGTCTGTACCGGGCCGGCTGCCAGCCCGGCCGCGCAGGTTGACGGCGTACGCCGGAAAACCGCGCGCCGCGAAAAACGGCAGCCAGTCGATGAACGCGGTCGCGTCGGCGAAGTAGCCGTGCACGAACAGCACTGGCGGCCGCGTTGCGTGCGGCGGAGCCGCGCGGAGCACGGTCAGGTCGCCGATGCGGATGGTCTCGGTCATATTCATCGACACGAATGCTACCTCCCTGCATGGTGGAACACCGCCTCTGCTCATGCAATGCGTGGCGGAGACCGAGGCGCTAGGACTTCTTGGCTACCGGCCGGCCGGCGTCGAGCTGCGCGAGCTCCGCGTTCACCAGTCGAAGCAGCCGCGGCCAGACGTTCGTGGAATATCGGAAGAAATTCGCGCGCGCGGCGGCGTGCTCGTACAGAAACATGCTCAGGCGCTGATGCCCCTTGATCGTGTTGCACGCCTGACACGCGGTTACTAAGTTCCCCTCCGAGCGGTCGCCGCCGCGAACCCGCGGCTGCACGTGATCGAGCGTCAGCTCCTCGTTGGGGAACTGCTCGCCGCAGTAGACGCATCGGTGCTCGTCGCGCTCGAAGATTTCGTTCCGCTTCAATGGACAATCTCCCGAAGTCACGTCGGATGCTTATGGATCGGGCGCGCAACTATCTGCTCGAGCGGATAGAAGGCGACCCGCAGCAGCCGCGCCGACGACGACCCTCCCCGTTTGACATTCAGAGCCCTCGAGAAGATCAGCATGTCACGCTCACGCGAACGAATCCTCAGCAACCTCGACGAGATGTACCGCGAAGCGTTCGAACGGGCCAAGGCCTCGGGTGACGATTCGCAGATGGCCACGCTCGACTTCGCTTATCGCCGCGAGCAACTCTATTTCGAGATCCTGCTCGACGTGCGGGATGCAACCGAACGAAAAGGCTGAGGCCAGCGTTGACGGCACGCGCTCGACGATTTCTGATCGTATGCGGCTCGCGCTCTGCGCGAGCCGCTTTTTGTTGGGGAGCGGCCATGCCTCCCTCTGCTCGTCCTGCCCCGCCGGTAAACCCTCGCCGCTCATCCGTTGACGCCCGACTCCGCTTTCCTCGGCCATATCAGCGACGCGGCGATCGTCGCGGCCAGAACTGCGAGGATGATGCCGAGCGAGAGCACAATGCCGATGTCGAAGAACTTCTCTGTCAACATCTTTACACCGACAAAGGTGAGGATGACGGCAAGCCCGTATTTCAATAGATGGAAACGATCGATCACCGCGGCGAGCATGAAGTAGAGGGATCGTAAACCAAGCACGGCGAAGATGTTCGAGGTGAACACGAGAAACGGGTCGCGCGTCACGCCGAAGATGGCCGGAATCGAATCGATCGCAAAGATCAAGTCGGTGAATTCCACGAGGACGAGGACGAGCAGCAGCGGCGTTGCGAAGCGCCGGCCCATCTCCCGGGTGAAGAAATGCTTCCCGTGGAAGGTCGCGGTCAGCGGCACGACTCTGCGGACAGCACGGACGATGAAATTGTCGTCGCCGCTGAACGTCTCTTCTTCCCGGAACGCCATTCGGACGCCGGTGAACACGAGCATCGCACCGAACAGGTATAGGATCCAGTGAAAGCGCGCGATGAGCACCGCGCCCACGCCGATGAACAATCCGCGCATCACCAGCGCCCCGAGGATGCCGTAGAACAGCACCCTGTGCTGACTGATCCTCGGCACCCGGAAGTAGTCGAAGATCAGGACGATGATGAAGATGTTGTCGACGCTGAGCGACTCCTCGATGACGTATCCCGTGAGGAACGTCAAGCCGGATCGATGGCCGAAGAAGAAGGAGAGTCCCCCTGCGAAGATCAGCGCGAGGACCACCCAGACTACGGTCCAAGTCGCCGCTTCCTTCGGTCGGATTTCGTGCGGCGTGCGATGGAAGACGCCGAGGTCGAGCGCCAGGATCGCCAGCACAAAGCCGACAAAGCCAACCCAGAACCAGATGTTGGTCGCAATCATGTGCCGGAAACCTATCGCTGGCGGTTGCCAGGCGGGGGTAGGGCGCGCGGAACGATGCTCGCTATCACACAGTAATGGGAGGGGATTATGCGGCGACTGCTACATGTCGTGATGATGCTCGCCACCGCAGGAGCGGCAACAGCGCAGGCAAATGCCCGAGCTGGCGTGCTCCACGGTGTGTCGTACACCATTCGCGTGGGCGACGCACACAGACCGGGCGGCGGCATGGCGGGCGTCATGGGTCCAGGAGAGCGGAGCTATGTCGCGAGCGCCGTGTTCGCTGCGGGCCGCGGTCGAATGGATATCTTGGACGGCGGGGTCGAGTCGCTCTTTGGAAAGGGCGACTATGTGTTATTCGACAGCACCGATCTGCTCGTGGTCCATCCTGCCACGCGCGAGTTCGTGCCGCTGCCGCGAGACGCCGGAATTCAGAGGGTGGAGGATATGGAATCGATGGGATTCAAGGCCACGGTTGCCGACGTGAAGGTGACGCTCGACAGCCTTGGCCCGGGAGACACCATATCCGGCTTTCCCACGCAGCACTTTCGGATGACGACCGCATTTACAATGCGCATAGATGCTGGCGTGTTGCAGCGACGTTTGGCCACGGAGAGCGTGACGGACTACTGGGTCGCATCGGTGCCAGGTTTGCCAGGCAATCCGCTGCTGCGGGCCAATGGTTTCTCGGGCACGCCAGTGGCGACGGGTATGTTCCGGGAGCTGTCGACGAAAGTCGATTCCGCGGCGGCCCGGATGGGCAATGCAGTGGCATTGCGAACGACCACGTCGAGCCGGCTGATTCAGGGACCGGGAGAGGTGGAGCAGATGGAACAGACGTCGGCGGTGTCGGATATTCGGAGTCGCGACATCGACGAAAATTTGCTCATCCTGCCCCAGGGGTACAAGCAAGCGGCGCTCCCTGGACTCGAGGGAGCGCCGCTGGGTGACGCCGGGGCCAAGTGGCGACTTCCGCCGCATGGCTGAGCTGGGCTATACGGCGTCAGAACCGAACGATTTCCTCACAGGCCCGCTTGATATCGTCGATCTGCGGCAGGATGGCGTCCTCGAGCCGCGGCGCGTATCCCACGAAAGTGTCGGTTGACGCCACGCGCTTGACCGGCGCATCCAGCCAGGCGAAGCAGTCGTCAGCAATCCGGGCCGCGATCTCTGCGCCATATCCCCACGAGATCGCGTCCTCGTACAGCACGATTGCGCGATTGGTCTTCTTCACTGACTCGTACACGGCCTCCTGATCCCAGGGCGAAAGGGTGCGAAGGTCGATGACTTCCGCCGAGATCCCGGCTCCTCGGCCAGCTGGTTGGCCGCGGAGTAGGCGCGCTGCACGGTAGCGCCGTACGTCACGATGGTGACGTCAGTGCCCTCCCGGACGAGCTTTGCCTTCCCGAACGGAATCATGAAGTTCGGTCCCGGATACATGGACTTGTTGTACGTCTGGCGATACAGGTGCTTGTGCTCGAGGAAGATGACCGGGTCCTCGCAGCGAATGGCCGTGCGAAGCAGACCGTTCGCATCGAGTGCGGTAGCTGGGCAGACGACGCGGAGACCAGGGCAGTGCGTGAACAGCGATGCCCCTGTCTGCGAGTGGTAGATCGCGCCGCGGATATACCCGCCATACGTGACGCGCACGACGACCGGCGCCGCAAAGTCGCATTGTTCGAGCGCCAGCGCATCGTCGCCAGCTCATCCCGGATCTGCATGTATGCCGGCCAGATGTAGTCGAAGAACTGCACCTCGACGACAGGCTTGAATCCGCGTATCGCCAGACCGATGGCGCGTCCAATGATCGTCGCTTCGGCGAGGGGTGAGTTGTACACGCGGGCGCCGCCAAACTCCTTCTGGAGGCCCCACGTCACCTTGAAGACGCCACCCTTGCCCTTGACCTTGGCCAGGTTTGCTTCTCTCGACGCATCGGCGACGTCCTCGCCGAAAATGAGAATCTTCTCGTCGCGCCGCATCTCGTCCTTCATGCAGACGTTGAGCAGATCGACCATCGTCGTCGCATTCCCCGAGAACTGGGGGTCGTCTTCAGTATCGAACTGTTCGCTGGTCGGATCGACATCAGGGGAATAGACGTCGTCGTAGATCGTCTCTGGTCCGGGTTGCTCGGCGACGAGCGCCGCATCGGCCGCTGCCAACACCTCGGCAGCAACCTCCTCCTGGATCTTCGCGATATCAGCGTCGGTGGCGTAACCCTCCGCTACCAGCCACTTCGGGAAGTGGATCACGGGATCGCGCGACTGCATCCGCCTCACGCTCTTCGGGCGGACGGTACATCACTTCGTCGTCGGACAGCGAATGCGAATACGGGCGAATGACGTGCGCGTGCACGAGCGCAGGCCCCTTCCGTTTGCGCGCATAGTCCACCGCGCGCTGGAGCGCGTGGTAGCTGGCGACGAAATCGCACCCGTCCACTTCCTCGATGTGGAGACCCGGGAATGACGACACGAGCTTGGAGATGCTGCCGCCAGCCGTGTTCACTTCTACGGGAACCGAGATCGCGTAGCCGTTGTCTTCAACCAGGTAGACGACCGGCAGCTTGAGGTTCGATGCCGAATTGAGCGACTCCCAGAACTCGCCCTCGCTCGTTGTGCCGTCGCCGGTAGAACAGAAGACCACCTCGTCCTTCTCGAAGCCTTCCGTCATCCCGAGCAGCTTGGCGCGAAGCGTCGCCTCGGCTGAGCCGACCGCCTGCAAGAACTGCGTTCCGGTAGGCGACGACGCTGAAACGATGTTGAGCTTCTTGTGTCCCCAATGGCTCGGCATCTGCCGCCCGCCGGAGTTCGGATCGGCGGCGGCGCCGACGGCGGAGAGGAGCATCTCCTCGGCGGTCATGCCGAGCTGCAGGCATAGCGCGCGGTCGCGATAGTACGTGTAGAACCAGTCGTACGAGGGGCGGAAGACTAAGCCCGCCGCGGTAAGTACTGCCTCGTGTCCCGCGCCGGAAATCTGGAAGAAGATCTTATTCTGACGCTTTAGCTGGATCTCCTTGTCGTCGATTCGTCGCGACAGGAGCATGGTACGATAAGCGCTGACCAACTGGTCGCGCGAAAGGCCGCCCGCGTGCTTGCGCTCGGCTCTGGTGGTGGTCGCCATCGGTCTCCACTGTTAAGACATCGCCTGAAAGTTAACGCTCGGCTTGTCCTCAGTGGATGCTGGGAGGGATCCGTCGCCCCGCCCGAAGCGCCTCCCACCGCCTGCTTTGGCGGCATACATGGCTACGTCGGCGGCACGCAGCAACTCGGCGGCTGAGCGCGCGATGTCTCCGGTGGCGAGTGACACGAGCGCAGCGTCTACGGAACGATTGTCGGCGATGCCGATGCTCGCGCCCACGTACAGTTCCGTGCCGTCGAACGTTACGGGCTGCTCGAGTGCGTGCAGGATGCGATTGGCCACGGCGGTCACTTCTTCATGATCCCGCACGTCCAGGAGCACTGCAAATTCATCGCCCCCGAGTCGGGCGATGAGGTCCGAGTCGCGGGTCGATTCCCTCAGGCGCGCGGCGACGGCAACGAGCACTGCGTCACCTGCGGCGTGACCGTGACGATCATTCACCGGCTTGAATCCGTCGAGATCGATGAACAGGACGGCGACGTGGCGTGACAGCTGGCCATGCGGTGCGCCGGTGGGCCCGAGCAGGTGGGTCAAGCGTGACTCGAAGCGGCCGCGATTCATCAGGCCCGTCAAGGAGTCATGTTCGGCGCGGTGCGCCAGGTCTGCCTCGTGAAGACGACGGTCGGTGACGTCGCGCACGACGAACTGCTGCACCCCATCTCGACTCGAGTCGGCGATCTCGGCGATCTCGACGTGCAACTCGGTGCCGTCCAGACGGCGCCACCGTCCGGGATGCAACACGCCGGTCGCGGGATCCGCCGCACGTCCGCGCTCGAAGCTGAGGAACTTCTCGATCGGTCGGCCGATGACATCGTACCGGTTACGCGTTCCGGCTAATGCGAGCGCAGCAGAGTTGGCGAACTTGATCCCAGCGGCGGAACACATGATGACGCCGTCCGGCGCGAGCTCCACGAGGCGTCGATACCGTTCATCGCTCGATCGCTGTTCGTCGAGCGTGGCCTGGATGTATGTCGAGACGCTTTCCGCCAGTTCGCGCAGCTCTTGTCCATCGATCTCGAGGGGCTCGTCCGATTCGCTGACACTGCCGGCCTGGATCTGGCCCGTGATGGCGTGGATGCGCGACGCGAGTGACGAATTGAGTTGTTGCCACGAGCTCCAACCCACGATGACGAGGAGCGCATACGAGATGGCGAGCAGTATCCAGGCGGTACGCGTTGCCTGGTCGGCAAGGTACCGTGCGTCGATTCCGGCAACGAGCGTAGCGTACGCGACGCCCTTCGCGTCGTGCACGGCTTCCGACAGCAGCAGGTACGGCCGATCACCCACGCGAACGAAATACTCGTCGCGACGGGTACTCGGCCAACTCTGAAGGAGCCGTCCTTTGAGCGCAGTTGGATCGGGCGCAGTTTCGTCGCCGACCACGAGGCACTCGGATCGGCAGGAGTTTGTGCCGACGGCAACGAAGCCGACACTCGCCGCTCTCGCCTGATAGAGCGTGAGACGGAGCCGCGCATTTGCGCCGGCCAGTCCGAGCGGCATCGCTTCGAGGTCGCGGACAAGGGCGCGTAGGCCGGTTTCGTGGCGGTCGCGTAGTTCGCGCAGACCGGTATGCACCACCGATACCGTGGCAACCGTGGCAAGCGTGGCAAATCCGACACCGAGTACCACTACCGTGCGCAGTGCGAGAACCGTAGCGATGCCCCGTGCCCGACGACGCGAGAGGGGCGCGACTACCGCCAGCAGGAGGAGCGGAGCGAGCGCTGCCAGACCGAGCGGAAGCCAGGCCTGGACAGGAAGGGGTATTTGCTCGACCCACGGCATCATTGCTGTAAGTGTCGGCCGGTCAGGCCCGCAGCTAAAGCCAGCCGTCCGTGGCATTCCCTATGCGTTTTCCAGGCTCATGGAAAAACTGTCCGGCCCGCTCAGCCGCTGCGCCTTCTGCGACCTCATTCAGGGCGCGGCGGAGGTCTCCATCTGCCATGAAGATTCGGACGCAATCGGCTTCATGGACATTCAGCCTGTGAACAATGGCCACGTCCTTGTCGTGCCCCGCAAGCACTACGAATCGCTGCTGGACGTGCCAGAGGAGCTCGGGTTGCACCTCTTTCGGATCACGATGATGCTGGCAAATGCGGTGCGCCAGGTGAGCGGGACGAGCGACATGAACATCGTGGTGAATAGCGGCGCGGCAGCGGGGCAGGACGAGCCGCATTACCACGTACACATCATTCCGCGGCGCCACGGTGATGGGTTCACCATTCCGCTACCGTTCAATGCCTCGCAGATGCCCGACCGCACGGTGCTCGACGCGTACGCGGCGAGAATCATTTCGGCGTTGCGTGATCCCATGCGCCCTGACGCATCGGTACATCTGCGCCACGACAGCCAATCGCACGGAGAAGAGGGCGCACACGGTGAGCTGTTGTTCGAACCGTATGACAATACACGAGACGCGACTTAGCAACTCTTGGCGCAATTTCCTCTTGCGCTACGCGAGCGAACACCCCATTTGTATGGCGCGCGTGAACAATGCGCCCTACCGAAGGCCAATGAGCCCACTCGTCCGACATCGAGCACCATGTCGAGCGCCGCGACCACTGAGCGGCGTATGTGGTCTGGTCTCCGCTGTAGCCGGCTCTTCACTGATCGGTGCAACGCCCCGCTACGGGAATCTTCCCGTGGCGGGGCGTTGCCTCTTTAGCGAGGTGACATGTCCCAACGTCGGCAATTTCACCGTGTCTCCCTCCCCCGAGTCCCGCGCACCGCGATGCGTCGGGCGAAGTCTCTTCCCACAGGACATCAGAAGCGGGCGATAAAGCGCGCAGCGATGCGCGATTGCTGCAGGCGATGTGTGTACTGTGCTTCGCCGCTGGAGTTCGACTTCGCGACGCTCGACCACGTTTTCCCGTTATCACATGGTGGCGCGCACGTCCCGGGCAACGTCGTGTTGGCTTGCGGTCGCTGCAACCGGCTGAAAGGAGACATGTTGCCGATGGATTTCTTCGCCCGCTATCCGTGGGCTGGCCTCAACTTCATAGCGTATGCGCGCGCCGTGCACCGCGCCCTGAAGCGTTGCGCCAGGCGGGCTGTGAGCCTCGCCTGTGCGCGAGCGGCCTGAGAGTCAGTAGTCCACGGGCCGCAGGTAGCTCTCTCCGATGGCCGTCGAACTGAGCATGGCGACGGTCGGGAGACGCCGTTTCCAGTGCGTGGACTCCACGCGCCGCTTCACGATTGCGATCTCTTGCTCGTCGAATCCGCGCGCTATCAGCTCGGCAGGGCCGTAGCCGTTGAGCAGCCAATTGAGAAGTTCGTCAGCTTTGGCGTAGCTGATGCCGAAATCACCTTCGTCGGTCTGTCCCACCACGAGATCCGCGGTGGGCGGTTTGCTGACGATCACGTCTGGCACGCCCAGGTGGCGTGCGAGTTCCCACACCTGGGTCTTGAACAGGTCGCCGAGCGGGTTGATTGGCGGTGAATCGTCAGCGTGCCAGGTGAAATACCCGAATAATCGCTCTGTCTTGTTGCCCGTACCGAGCGGAACGCCGTGATGCTTCGCGGCCAGATCGAACAGCGTGATCATGCGCATGCGCGCCATCACGTTGCCACGCCGGCCGCCTTCGGCGTCCGGCTCGTTCGCCAGATAGCCATCTACCGCCGCGCTGATATCGATCGTCCGGGTCTGGATGCCGAGTGCGTCGATCACGAGCTGCGCGTGATCGAGGCTTTCCGTGCTCGACGTTCGGTACGGCATGCGAACGCCAAGCACATTTGCCGGGCCGAGCGCGCGTGCAGCCAGATAGGCCGTCACGGCCGAGTCCACGCCGCCCGACACGCCGACGACTGCGAAGTTGAACTTGCGGCGCGACATCTCGTCGCGAATGAATTGCACGAGCCACTGTTCGGTGAGCGCGCCGTCGATCGCGAGCGGCGCCGGCGCGTCTTCCTGCGAGGGCGTAACGCGCACGACGGTGATGCCTTCGGTCGGCTTGGCGTCCTGCTGGAACACGACACCTTGCTGCGGCTCTCCTGATTCTGCGTCATAATGGAGTGCCGTAGGAGCACCGGCCATCGCCTGGTCGAGACTTGCACGCAGATGCGGCATCATCGTCTCGAGGTCGGCAATGAGCGGCATGTCGGCGCGCGCGCGCGTCACATCGGACAGGTCGATGGACACGGAGAGGATGGCGTCCTCCCACAGTGGCGCGCGGCCGCGCACTTCTCCCTTGGGGCCGGACAGCATGGATCCGCCGGGAAAGACCTTGCCCCCCTCGCTGCCAACGAGCGTAGCGAGCGTGACGAACACACCGTGCTCGTCGGCAGTGTCCCGAATGAGGCGCTCCCACCGGCTGACGCTCGCTGGCCCGGGCACACCGTCGGATTTCGGCCAGGCGCCGCGCGACGGCGGTGCCGCGCAGACAAAGAGGATTTGCGCCCCATCGATGGCCGCCACGGTGCCAGTCATGCTGTGCCATACGTCCTCGCAGACGAGCATGGCGGCGCGTCCCCACGGTGTGTCGAAGGCCCGGACGTCGCGCCCGCGTTCCACGAAGCGTTCTTCGTCGAACAAGCCGTACGTCGGCAAGAATACCTTCCGATGCACGTGATGGATGCGCGGTTTGCCGGCACCCAGTGTCACATACATGGCGCTGTTGTACAACTTGTTCTTCCAGATCTCGTAGAAGCCGAGGGTCACGTCCAGCGGTTTGGGCGAACTGACGGCCTGGCGGTAGACCTGGTCGAGATCGCGGGCCAAGGTGCCAGCCGTGACCGCGTTGTCGCGCACGCCGCCCTCTAGGAAATATCCGGTGAGGGCCGTCTCGGGGAGCGCCAGCACCATGGGGCGCGGCTGGAGCTGGTCGAGCTGGCTGAACAACGCGCCCAGCCGCTGGAGGTTGCCGAGATAATCACCTTTCCGGGGCTTTACCTGCGCAATGGAGAGATGGAGAACTGGAGGCATGGTCTAAGAGTAAGGGAGCCGGGGCAGGGGGGCGAGCACGCCGTTCCAGCGCGCCTTCCGGATCGTCATCACAACAAACCTCTAGATTTCGGGTTATCAATCAGCGGTCCCACAGGAGTCCGTACGTGAAGCAATTCATGGCCGTCTCGCGGCGGCCCATCATTTTCGCGGCTATCGCGTTCGCCAGCGCGCGGCCGGCGCGCGCCCAGGATACCGCGCACAGCACTGGTGAAGCGTGGCAACTGGTCCAGTTGCCCCAGTCATCGCTCGTGTTCGCCCGCGACGGCACGCTGATCGGCGAAGTCGGGCGCGAGATGCGGACCAGTGTGTCGCTCCGCTCGTTGCCGAAATACGTCTCCCAAGCGTTCATTGCCATTGAGGACCAGCGCTTCTATCAGCACGACGGCGTGGACGTCATCGGCGTGCTTGGCGCCATCAAAGGCAAAGTTCTCGGGGAGAACCGTGGTGGCGCGAGCACGATCACGCAGCAGCTCGTCGGCTACTTGCATCCCGACCTGATCGATCGTCGCGACATCAGCATCGGACGCAAGTTCCGCGAGCAGTCGGCGGCGCGCGAGATGGAGAAGCACTACTCCAAGGACCAGATTCTCGAGGCCTACCTCAATCAGATCAACCTCGGCCGTGGTTGGTATGGCATCGAGGCTGGTGCGCGGCACTACTTCGGCCATTCGGCGTCGCGTCTCACGCTTGCCGAGGCGGCGACACTGGCCGGCTTGCCGAAATCGCAGCCGTACTACGATCCCATCGGCCATCCGGATCGTGCGCGCGATCGGCGCAACCTGATTCTTACCAAGATGGAGGAGCAGGGGTTCATCACGCCGGATTACGCCGAGAAGTCGAAGGCTGAGCCGGTGGTGACTGCGCCCAACGCGGGCATGTCGGCGGCGGCGGGCTATTTCGTCGATGTCGTGCGCCAGCAGGCCGAGCGCGCCGGAATCCCGGTCATGAACGGCGGCTACCGCATCTATACGACGCTCGATCCGGCGCTCCAGCGGCAGGCCGTCACTGCCCTGATCGAGGGCACCAACAGGATCGAGGCGCAGAAGGGCTATGGCCATCTGACGCAGGCGACGGCCAAGGGAAACGAGACCGATTACCTCCAGGGTATGGCGGTGGCGATCGATCCGTACACGGGTGACGTTCGCGCGCTCGTCGGCGGCCGCAACTACATGCGCGCGCCGTTCAATCGGGCCACGGTATCACTGCGCCAGCCCGGATCGTCCATCAAGCCAATCGTGTACGCCAAGGCCATCGAGGATAGCATTCCGGCGAACGCGATCGTGCCGGATACGTCGCTCGAGATTCCGCTCATCACAGGCGACATATACAAGCCCACGGAAATCGACGGGAAGTTCCTCGGCAACATGACCATGCGTGAGGGTCTCATTCACTCACGCAACATGGTGGCGATCCAGCTTGGGCTGCGCGCGGGCATGGATTCCGTCGCGGCGCTGGCGCAACGCTTGGGCATCAACCCGCCAATGGACCCAGTGCCGGCCAGCGCCATCGGCGCGTCCGCGGTGCACCCGATCGACCTGGTCGCGGCCTACACGGCGTTCGCCAACAACGGCGCGGTCGTGCAGCCACGCTTCCTGACGCGTATTGATGATCTTGCCGGACGCGCCGTGTATGCGCGTCCGCCGTCGACACCGCAGCAGGTGCTCGATCCACGTGTGGCGTTCATCGTGCGCGACATGATGAAGGACGTGGTGGAGCGGGGCAGCGGAACCGCCGCGCGACGTGCCGTGCCGGAAGGCATTCCGATCGCTGGCAAGACTGGCACAACAAACGACAACGTTGACGTGTGGTTCATCGGCCTCACCCCGGAGCTGGTCGCCGGCGTCTGGCTCGGCTTCGATCGGCCAAAGACGATTACGGCGGGAGCGGTCGGCGGCGGTCTCGCCGCGCCCATCTGGGGCCAGATGATCGGCCGCTATTACGGCGGCCGATCGACCAGCGGCTGGGGTCCACCGCCGGACGGGCTCGTGTATGCCGAGCTCGATCGCGAAACCGGGCAGATCGCGACGCCGCTGACGCCGCCAGGCAAGCGGTATGTGGAGTACTTCCTTCCAGGCACGGAGCCGGCGCAGTTGAGGAATAATCCGTGGAAGGTGATGCAGTGGGGACCGCTATTCATGCCGGCGCGGCCCCCGAAGGGTCTATACTGACGGCGCCACGTTACGGCGTAGCCACGACCCTGGTCGCTGCCTCATAGAATTTCTCTAAATCGGCCCGTAACCGCGCCATCGACGGCTCGTCGATGTACATCATGTGACCGGCGTTGTATCTGCCCACCGTGATGTTGTTCTTTGCCACGCGCGGATCGATCGAGAGATGCGATAGCGTGTACTCCACCGCGAAATACGGCGTCGCTGCGTCGTAATAGCCCTCGGCCACGTACAGGCGCATGTACCGGTTCTTGGCAAACGCGCGCTCGAGATTCGGCACCACTGTCGCGTACTGGTTCTGCGGGTAGTTCCAGCGGCCGATGCCGCCGCCGAGGATGTAGTACAAGTCTTCGTTCCGGTAGTTCAGCTCGCGACGGGTGTAGTCGGTGAGCACCGGCGTGAAGGTGTTGCGGATGATCACGTCGCTCGGATCGCCGACACCCGACCCGCCGCCCCTGCCGCTGGTGATCGGCGCGAACCCCGTGAAGCGTCCGTCGAGACGGCCGACGGTTACCTGTTGATCGCGCAGCAGTTCGGCGTCGAATGTCCCGAGTGGAACGCGCAGATCGTTCTGGCCGATCAGATCCTGTGAGAGACCGGTGAGACGCGACATCTGCGCGATCGTCGCCTGACGCTCGGACGGCGGGATGCGATTGCCCTTCATCAGCGCCGTCGAGTACTCGTTCACGGCCCATTTCTCGGCGAGCGACGCTACTTGATCCACCGGTAGCTTCTGTAACTCGGCCGGCAACTTCTTGTGATACCACGCCGTTGCAGCGTACGTCGGAATGAAGTTGATGAACGCGATGTCGTTGCCCTTCGTCTGCGACGAATATTGATAGTCCAGCACCGACGAGAGCAGCACCACGCCATTCATCACGATGCCGTCGTCCGCGAGCAGACCAGAAAGTCCAGACGCGCGTAGCGTGCCGTAGCTCTCGCCGGCCAGAAACTTGGGCGATCCCATGCGGTCATAGCGCGTGAGGTAGAGACGAATGAACTCCTGGAAGGAGCGCAGGTCTTCGTCGAGTCCCCAGAAGCGCGCACCCAGAGCCTGGGTAGCAGCGCGGCTATAGCCGGTACCGACCGCGTCGATGAACACGAGGTCGGTCTGGTCGAGCAGTGTGTTCGGGTTGTCTTCGAACGCGTACGGCGGCGGCGGCGCGTTCCCGTCGGGCATGAGCCGAACCTTCTTTGGCCCGAAGGCGCCGAGGTGCAGCCATACGGTGGCCGAGCCAGGTCCGCCGTTGAACGCAAACGTGATCGGCCGCGTCGACGGGTTCGCACCGTCCTTTGTGTACGACACATAGTACATGCCGCCTTCGACGGCATTCGTCTGGTCGTTGCGGATGGGCAGCATGCCGGCAGTCGCCGTGTAATTGATCGTCTGTCCGCGGACGGTGATCACATGATGCGTCACGACCGGCGGCGCTTCGGTCATCAGCACGATGTCGTGCGCCGACGCGGGAATTCCGCTGGTACCACCACCGCGACGACTGCTCGTGGCGCTGTCGGTTGTCTGGGCTTGGGCTTGAGCTGAAGGGAGATTTCCGCGCCCGCCGCCACGTTGGGAGAGTGCGGAAGCGAGGGGTACGGCAACGAGGCCGAGCACGATCAATGCTTGGCGGAACTTGATATGTGATGCGGGCATGCGGGGAATCCTGGAGGAGAGGCGCCGGCGAACAGGCGAGGAAGACATTAAATGTGCAGCGAGGGACCCGGTTGCGCGAGCACCCGGGTCCCTCGGCGGCCAACGTGGCTATGGCGTGTTACGCGTGTTGCGCCACCATCGACCCTGCGTTCTCCTCCATCGTCTCCATCATGGTCGGATGCGCGTTGGCGGACTCCTCGACCGGCATGAGCGCTATCTGGAACACCTCGTCCAGCGTGCTGACGCAATGGAACGTGAGCTGATTGCGAACGTCCTCCGGTATGTCCTCCATGTCCGCCTCATTGTCCTTGGGCAGTATGATGGTAGAGATGCCGGCCCGATGCGCGCCAAGCACTTTCTCCTTCACCCCGCCGATCGGGAGCACCCGGCCACGCAGCGTAATCTCCCCGGTCATCGCCACATCCTTCCGCACGGGGCGCCCGGACATGGCGCTGACGAGCGCTGTTGACATCGTGGTGCCGGCGGACGGACCATCTTTGGGCACGGCGCCCTGCGGCACGTGGATGTGCACCTCGATGGATCCAAGGCGATCCTCGGGAATGTTCAACGTGGATGCATGGGTCGCTGCGTACGTCATTGCCGCGCGTGCCGATTCCTTCATCACGTCGCCGAGTTGGCCGGTGAGAATGAGCGACACATTGCCCCACCCGCTCACCTGAGTCTTCTCGTCGTCCGACGAGCGCTGGCCGTAATTGTACAGCCGGCGAATAGCGGCCTCGACGAACATGATGTCGCCGCCGGCCGGCGTGTAATACATACCCGTCGCGACGCCCACTTCGTTCTCCTCGGCGGCGTGCTCCGGATGCACCTTCGGACGGCCGAGTAACTCGCGTATCTCGTCAGCGTCGATCGTCCCGTCGTCGATCATCTTGCTGTCGCCGCTGGCGATGCGGCGAGCAACCTTCCGCGCCACCGCGCCCACCTGCCGCTCGAGCTGCCGCACGCCGGCTTCACGCGTGTACTTGCTGATGACCGCGGCCACCGCCTCGTCGGTGAACGCCACATTCTTGTCGCCGAGCCCAGACTCCTCCAGCTGACGCGGAATCAGGTACTTCTTGGCGATCTCCGCCTTTTCGCGCTCCGTGTACCCGGCGAATTCGACCACCTCCATCCGGTCGAGCAGCGGCCCAGGAATGGGCTGAAGGAAATTTGCGGTCGCGATGAACAACACTTCGCTCAGATCGAACGGAATACCGAGATAGTGATCGGTGAAGTTGTCGTTCTGCGCCGGATCGAGGACCTCGAGGAGCGCGCTCGCCGGGTCGCCCTGAAACGACACACCCAGTTTGTCTACTTCGTCGAGCAGGAACACGGGGTTCTTGCTGCCTCCCTGCTTCATGCCCTGGATGATGCGGCCGGGCATGGCGCCGACATAGGTACGCCGATGACCGCGAATGTCCGCTTCGTCGCGGGCGCCGCCAAGAGCGACACGTACGTAATTGCGTCCGAGCGAGCGAGCAATGGACTTGGCGATCGACGTCTTGCCGACACCTGGCGGGCCGACGAAGAGCAGGATCGGACCCTTGGCCATGGCGCGAGCCTTGGCTTCTTTCGGGTCGGTGATTGGCTTGTCTCCGACGGCGCTGTTGCCGAGCTGCGGCGTCGCGTCTTCCTTCGTGGCGCGCAGCTTCGAGATGGACATCTCGCCCGTCTGTTTGAGCTCGTCTGCCATCTGCTGCGCGCGCAACTGACGCACCGCGAGGAACTCCAGCACCCGGTCTTTTACATCGGGTAGCCCGTAGTGATCATCGTCGAGGACCGTCTGTGCGTGCGTGAGGTCGAGATTGTCGTCGGAGCGGTTGCTCCACGGCAACTCGGCGATCCACTCGAGGTAGGTACGAATGACCTGTGCCTCCATGGACTCACGACCGGACCGTTCGAGGCGTCCGATTTCGCGCTCCACTTCGGTGCGCGCATCCTTGGGCAGATCGAGCTTGAGCAACTTCTCGCGCAGCTCGCCGATCTCCTTGGATTGATCGTCGTCGCCGAGCTCTTTTTGAATGGCCTTCATTTGCTCGCGGAGGTACATCTCGCGCTGCCGTTCGCCCAACTCCTCCTGGACCTGCGATTTGATCTCCTCTTGCATCTCGAGCATGCCGATCTGCTTCTGAACATGCACGAGAACACGGCGGAGGCGCTCTTCGACGCTGAGTGTCTCGAGCAGCCCCTGCTTTTCGGCGGGCTGGAGCTCGATGTAGCCGGCCACGAGGTCGGCGAACCGGCCCGGATCGGTAACGGCGTCGAGCACCTGGTGCACGACTTCTTCGGGAAGCCCGCGTCGCTCGCCGAGCTCCGCGGCGCGCTCACGCAATTCCTTGTGCAGAGCGACGAACGCCGGATCATTCTCGCTGACCGGCTTCATCTCTTCGACGGGCATGACGACCGCACTCAGGAACCCCTCAGTGGTCGTGTACTGGAGCGACGTGGCGCGCTCCTCACCCTGGAGCAGGAGCTGCACGCCGCCCAGTCCGCGCTGAATCTGGCCGATCCGCGCGATGACGCCCATGGAATAGAGGATGTCGGGCGTGGGTTCGTCGGTATTATCGCGCTGTGCGACGGCAAAGACGAGCCGCTCGCCCTTGAGGGCCGACTCGATCGCGCGCAGCGTACCCGGCCGTCCCGCCGCGATTGGCGCGGTGAGGCCCGGGAAGATGACAGTCCCCCGAAGCGGGAGGACTGGAAGTGTCTGGCGTGTTGCCATTTGGGTCTCGTAAGTAAGAGAACGAAAGAGCTCGTCGCACACTCCATTCCATTCGGCCAAGCTGTACACTAAGCCTTGTGGCTGCTGAAGTTTACGTGCGGCGGGCAATTGCTGATAAAGCATTGTGCATATCACGCGCTCGCCCAAATGTGTCACGCTGGCAGCATTTCGCGATTGAAACCGGTTTTACTGTCGTCTTGACACTGCCGCTCCGGCGTATCCTTTCCGGATCATTGAACGCGTGCTAAAATGCGTCATTCCTGCCCGCCGACCATAGACCAGAGCTAATCGCTTGTCGGATCCTGTCGTCCCATCTTCGGATTCGGAGCTGCGCGCGCATGTGGATCGCGTGCTCAGCCCCCATTATGAATTGGACCAGGAGATTGGGCGTGGGGGCATGGGAGTCGTGTACCGGGCGAAGGATCGTCGCCTCAAGCGCACGGTCGCCATCAAAGTACTGCCACCAGAGTTGGCGTTCCGCAGCGACATCAAGACGCGCTTTCTGCGCGAAGCGGAAACCGCCGCGCAGCTCAATCACCCGAACATCGTTGACATCTACGCGGTAGACGAAGCCGAAGGCATCGTCTACTTCGTGATGGCATACATCACGGGCGACAACCTCGCAAAGCGGCTTCATGATCACGGTGCGCTCTCGGTGGATGAGACGCGCCGCACGATGCGCGACGTAGCCGACGCGCTCGCCTATGCCCATGAGCGCGGCGTCGTCCACCGCGACATCAAGCCCGACAATATTCTCATCGATGCGCAAAGCGGCCGCCCCATGGTGACCGACTTCGGCATCGCGCGCGCGGTGAGCGATAGCGATTCGCGGCTCACCGCTACGGGCATTGCGATCGGTACGCCTACGTACATGTCGCCGGAACAGGCCGCAGGCGAACGGACGATCGACGGCCGCAGCGATCTGTACTCGCTTGGCATCCTGGGCTACCAGATGCTGACCGGCGAGCCGCCGTTCATCGCCAACAGCACGCCGGCAATCCTGGTCAAGCATATCTCCGAGCGTCCGATTCCGGTGGACCAGCGCCGAGCCGATGTACCGCAGGATCTGGCGCGCATCATCATGATCCTGCTGGAGAAGGATCCCGCGAACCGCCTCCCGTCGGCGGCTGCCACGGTCGCGGCACTGGACACGGGTCGAGTGCCCGAGCGTTCCTCGACGCAGGACCAGGCAGCGTTCGCGCCCTCCACGCCGCAGATGCTGACGCCAAGTCGCGCCGCAGGCTCGGTGGATTCCATGGAGACGCGCGCGCCGACGTCGGAAGAGTTGCGCCGCTGGGACCAAGAGCCGGTGGTGAAGTTCAGGCGCAAGCTCGCGCCGTACCTGTTCGTGAATGCCGTAATCGTGATCGCGTCGGTGGTTGGCGGCAGCGACTTGTTCAGTCTAACGGTGCTGTGGAGCATCTACCTGGCGTTTCGCTACGCCAAGCTCTGGGCCGACGGATACGACTGGCGCGACGTCTTTCGCCAGCCGCGAGATCGCGATCTGATCGACGTCGCCGACGACGCGCTCACCTACACGCGCGCGCTATTCAACCGCGATGAACGCAAGGCGATGCGTCAGCAGCGGCGTCAGCGGCTCAGCCGAACCAGCGGAGCAACGGCGTTGCCGGCGGCCGGTGCGAGCACCGACGACGTGGTGGGAGCGGCCGGCAACTTTGGCGATCGCATTCGGCGCGCCGAAGCGGACCGCAACGAGATCCTCAGACTGCTCGCCCGAATGTCAGCCGCTGAGCGTTCGCGGATTCCCGACGTCGGACGGTCCGCGGACCTGCTCGCCGAGAAGGTGAGACATCTGGCGATCACGATGTCCGATCTCGAGCGGAATGTGACGCCCGGCGGGTCCGAGGCGCTGGAGGCGGAGATCGTACGCCTCGAGGACGCCGCCAATCCGCTAGACGAGACGGGGAGCGATGAGCGGGTACGCCGGTTGGCGTATCTGAAGCGGCAGCGGCGGGCGATGTCCGACATCGTCGCGAAACGTGACTCGGTCGCGGCCAAGCTCGAGACGTGCGTGGTGGCGTTGCAGAACATCAAGCTCGATCTCATCCGCCTCAACGCCGGCTCGCAGACTCCGCAGCACATCACGTCGCTGGCGATGGACGCCCTCAATCTTGCCGACAGCGTGGATAGCGCGTTGTACGTGTCGGACGAGATGGGTGGAAGCCGAAACACGGGGACGCGCCCGGCCTCCCGTCCGGCGGCGCGCTAATCGGTGAACGATTACCTGCGCGACCGCATCACTGTCGCGGTGGGCACGCAGTACCTGATCGAACACGAGATCGGACGCGGCGGTATGGCGGTGGTGTATCATGCCACCGATCTGCGGCTGCACCGGCCGGTGGCGATCAAGGTCCTGCCGCCCGACGTCGCATTCAACGGCGACGTGCGCACGCGATTCATTCGCGAGGCGCAGACGGCTGCGCAACTCAATCATCCGAACATCGTCCCGATCTACAGTGTGGACGAGCAGGATGGTGAGAGTCTCGTGTATTTCGTCATGGCATACGTGGACGGCGAGAGCCTCGGCGTGCGTCTGGCGCGCGAAGGTGCGTGGTCGGTGGACAAGACCGTGCGTGTGCTGCGTGACGTCGCCGATGCGCTGGCGTACGCGCATGCGCGCGGCGTGGTGCACCGGGACATCAAGCCTGACAATATTCTCATCGATCGCGCCAGCGGGCGGCCGATGGTCACCGATTTTGGCATCGCGCGCGCGGCGGCGGGCGAGACGCGGCTCACCGTAACGGGTGTGGCCGTGGGAACGCCGGCGTACATGTCGCCGGAACAGGCATTGGGCGAACGCGAGGTGGACGGCCGCAGCGACCTGTACTCGCTTGCCGTCGTCGGCTATCACATGCTCGCCGGCGACACGCCGTTCAAGGCGGCAAACACGCCGGCAATGTTGGTGAAGCACGTGTCGGAACGGCCGCGGCCCATTCGCGAGCGACGACCGGAAGTACCGGCCTATCTCGCCCTGGCAATCGATCGCGCGCTCGCCAAGCGGCCGGAAGACCGCTGGGCAGACGCAGCCGAGTTCCGCGATGCGCTGGCGGGCGCGCAAGTCTCGTCACGCGGGCACAGATTGTCGTCGGTGCCTCAGGATCTGTCTCCGCCACTGCTCCCGGCTCTGTCGGAGTCGCCTGCGCCCGTGCCGGCGATGTTTCCGTCGCCCCCGCCCGGACTGGGAAAACGTGAATTGCGCCATTGGTACCGGACGCAACGCAAATTGCTCATTCGCCAGCGATGGGCGGCGGTGGGCGGCATGGGGCTCGGGATGGACGACAAGGTCGTCTGGCCGACCAGGTACAAGGACTTCGATGATCGTCCGCTGGATGATCGCGTCGTCGCCTTTCGACGCAGCGTGTTCAGCTGGATGGCCTGGACGACACTCTTTTTCGGGATCAACGTCGCCACGCATGGCCCAGGTCCCTGGTTCGTCTTCCCCAGTGCGTTCATGTTCGTCAGCGTGTTGCGGAAAGGCGGATCGATCTGGTCGGACGGCATAGGGCCGATTGACGCGTTCAAGAAGGGAATTCGCAAGAAACTGCGGTTGGAACGCGCCGAGCGCGGCGAGTCGCCGCCGGACGGGTCAGGTGGTGCGTTGGCATTGGCGTCGGCACCGCAGCGCGTGCAGAAGTCGCCCGACCAGCTCGCCGCCGAGGTGGTGCCCGCCGAGGTCCTGACCGGCGCATTCGGCGAGACAGTGCGTCGCGTCGCGTCGGACCGCGCGATGGTGCACGAGATGGTTGCCGCGCTGGGCCCGATCGAGCGCGAGATGATTCCGGACGTTCGCCCAACGGTGGATGCGCTGATGCAACGCGCCGCGTCATTGGCCACGACGCTGCACCGGCTGGACGCAGACGTGTCCGGCGCATCGCTCGGTGCCCTGGACACGCGCATTGCGTCGATGGGGACGGAGCCGGAAACGGCGGAGCGGGAACGGCGCTTGTCGCTGCTCCAGCGGCAGCGGGCGTCGTTGCACGATCTGCTCGAACGCCGGCGCACGCTGGCCAACCAGCTCGAAAGCACCAGCCTGATGTTACAGAATCTGAAGTTCGATTTGCTGAAGCTACGGTCCTCGGGGATCGGCTCGGCGATCGAGGATCAGACGAGCGCGACCCAGGAAGCAAGCGCGCTGTCGCGGGACATTGGCCATGTCATCGAGGCAGCCGAGGACATGAAGAGGTTGTGAGCGCTATTCCTTCCGCTCCAGCAACGCCGCGATCCCATTCGCCACCTGCCGCGGCGCTTCCTCCGGTAGAAAATGCCTGGCGCCGGCAATCACCTCGAGCGTCGCGCGCGGGATCGCCCGTTGTAGGCGGCGGCCCACGGCCACCGGGAGCACGCGATCGTGTTGTGCCCAGAGGATCGCCGTTGGTGCGTGGATCTTGCCGAGCTGACGACCGAGCTTGCGCGTCTCGCGGTTGGTGAGGGCGCGGACATGTGAGACGAGCGCATCTCGGCCTTCAGGAGTCCCGAAGGGGCGAAGATAGAGATCGATCGACCGCGCGGCGCGATCGGGATCGCTGTAGCCGCGCTGCATGTCACGGCGCAGGACGCGCGTGATGACGCCGGCTGGAAGAAAGCGGGTCACGGGCAGGGTGGCGCGAGCGACGCTGGCCTCGAGCGTCGGCCATTCATCGAATGCGACGCTGTCGATGAGTGCGAGGTGCGACACGCGCTCCGGGTACCGGATCGCCAGCGACTGCGCGATACCGCCGCCTATGCCGTGCCCAACCATGCAGGCACGTTGTATCCGCAGTTCGTCGAGCAGCTCGACCATGCGCATGGCGTGGGCGCGTACATCCACCGCGTGGCGCGCCGGCCGGTCGCTGCGGCCATAGCCAAGCAGATCGAGTACGACCAGCCGGTGCCCGCGAGGCATGAGGGGCACCACGTCGCCCCATAAGTGGCTGGATGTGGGGAATCCGTGGATGAATACCACCGGCTCGCCGGTGCCACGTGAGCCTGCCGCGTAGTAGTACAGCCTGGCACCGGAAAGGTCGAGGAATTCACCGCGCATTGGTGGTGGAAACTAACGCGGGCCGTCACTTAGGGTGACGGCCCGCGTTCGTTACTGCCCTACGATGTACGGTGCTGTGCTGCGATCAGTCTGCTTAGCGGGTTGGCGGCGGACCACCGCGGCGGCCACCACGAGCGGGCATGAGCTTGTCGTACGCTGCCTTCTGCTCGTCTGTGAGGAGCGCCTTGATGGCTTCGGTCTGCTTGGCGCGGTTCTCGGTCATCTTGGCGCGCGCGTCGGCATCGCCACCGCGCATGGCTTCCATCAACGGCGCATTCAGCGCCGCGTACGACTTGATGATCGAGTCGGCCTTCGCCGCAACGGCGTCGGACACCTTGAGCGAGTCCTTGAGGATCGAAACGACATTCGGGCCACCACGGCCCTGCGCCTGAGCAACCGTCCCAACCGCCGTAAACATCACGGCTGCCATCACTGCCATCCGGATCTTCTTGTTCATTGCTTGTGCCCCCAAAGGAGTGTGAAGTGCAACAGCCGTTCGCGCATCAGACGCCTGCCTGGGCACCATGACCACAGGAGTGCGACATCAGCTACGGGCGCGCCAAGACCCGCGTAACGGCAAACTTCGTGGACGCAACAACTTAGTATACGCCCTCTAGCGCAAAGCCTCAAAACTGATATTCTTACGCGGCCAACTGCAGGACGTTGTTGCCAACGAGACACTTCGCTGGACTTTAAGGCCCGAAATGAGCGCCTAGTGACCCTGCCGCCACTGTTACCAGCCAGTTCCACTCCGACCGCACCGCCACCGACTCCGGCTGCGCCGCCGGCGTCACCGGCTATCGCATTTCCGCTGACCTGGCTGATGGAACATGCCGCAGCGCCGATCAAGTACCGGGCAATTGTCGAGGTCGCGAGGCTTCCCGCCGCTATTGCCGACAAAACGGTATCTCTACCATTTACGCATCGCCCCGCGCTGACGTTGGCGCTGATGCAGGGTGTGGATGGCACCTGGGGACGTACGATGCTCACGCTTCCCTCAGCGCGTGGCGAGCACTTCGAAGGGATCGGAACCATCAACGCGGTGCGGCGACTGCTCGAGTACGGCTGGGACAAGAACACTCCGCCACTCATGCACGCGCGCCGTGTGCTGTTCCGGCTGCTCGCGGAAGACGATGATCCGGAGTACCTATTCGAGCTGGGCGGCAAGCTCGCGCCCGACGATGATTCTTCACGGCGGGCGCGGGTCATTCTGCGCGAGGCAGCCGCCGCTACGCTCGCCCAGGCTGGTTATGAGGGCGATCCGCGTTTGCGGGGCGCGGCGCGCCGCATCGTTGAGCGTGTCGCGTCCTATCTGCGCTCGCCGCACGCGGCCAAGCCATTCGTGCGTGTCGGCAACCAGCACGTGCTGCCTCCCGAAGCCGCACCGCCTTCGATCTACGCGCTGCACATGCTCGCGTACATGCCGCTTTTTCGAACCGAGCATCACGACGCGATGGCGCTGCTGTACCACCATCTCTCGCAAGCGCTGCCGCGCCAGGAAGTCGTGCAACTGTGCGGCAATAACGTCGTTCCGCAGCCGCACCTCGTGCTCGGCGACCTGCTGGCGAACCGCAGTGTAGCCGACGTAGACGTGGTGCTCGCCATGGCCTGGCTGGAGCTGATGGCGCGCCTCGGTTATCTCAAGAAGAACGAGAATTGGTGCAAGCTGTATGACCGCTTCCTCGACGATCGCGACGCCGACGGCGTGTGGCATCCGCACAAAGGCCTGACCACGCCCAAGAGTCCGAACCCGTTTCTCTGGCCGATGTATCCGCTCGAAGATCACACGAGCGGCGACGAGCGTTGGACGGACGCTACGTTCCGCCTCGGACTCATCGGCCGGCTGAGTGGGAGGGTGATCGAGATCGTCTGAACGCCGTGTCACAGCCGCTACCGCCAGACGCGATCTTCCCCGCGCACGAACCCCACATCACGACGCGGTTTCTGGCGCTGTCCACCGGCGTGCGTGTCCGCATTGCCGAACAGGGGCCGGCGAATGGTACGCCGCTCGTGCTGCTGCATGGTTGGGGTGCGTCGATCTACACCTACCGGCACGCGTTCGCACGGCTATCCCGCTATGCCATCCGCGTGATTGCCGTGGATCTGCGCGGGTTCGGATTGTCGGACGTGCCGCTCGGGCCCAATGCGTATTCCCTCGAGTCGTACTGCGCGGATCTCGATGCATTGCTCGACGCGCTCATGCTGCCGCGCGCGAATCTGCTTGGTCAGTCGATGGGCGGTGGAGTGTCCCTACACTACGCGCTCCGGCGGCCGGAGCGTGTACGCAAACTCGTATTGATCAATCCAACGAGCCTCAGCGAGCTGTCCTTTCTCGTGCTGCTGCTGCGCGTCGCGCCACCGAAGATGACTGAGCTGATTGGTCCTCGGCTCGTGCCGCGGTGGATGATCGGCGCCATACTCAAGACGATCGCGTATGGCGACCCACGCCGCGTGACGCCGCGCGACATCGACGAATACTGGGCGCCGGTTCAGCTCCCCGGGCACGTGCGCGCGGCTCGCGATACGCTCCGGCAGTTCGACTTCAGCCCGGTCGGAGACAAAGAGGCCGCCGGCTTGGCGGTCCCGAGCCTGGTGATACTTGGGCGACAGGATCGTCTGATACGTACCCCAGTGCGTGTAGCCACCCGGTTGCACGACGCCGTGGTGCTCCAAGTGGAAGGCGGGCACTGCGCGCACGAAGAATTTCCCGACGATGTGTACGCTGCTGTGGGTGACTTCGTTCGGTAGCGCTAAGTGCCACAATGAGTTAGATTTACATGATCAGCTGCGGCAGGGTTGCCAGGAGTGGATCGGCGATGCCAGGACGGTCGCAGCCGTGGGGGACGGCGCGCATCAAAATTGGTGCGTGGGCCGCAACGCCCCTCGCGTAAGCGAAGCCGGATGCTTCGCTGATTTGGCCGGTGCGCCCTCTGCTCACCGGCACTTCGAGAGACACCGGTCCCGGGATGGTCCTGGGTGGCGGCCCCGGTGCGCAGCGATGGACATCATGGTTACCGAGACGATTGTTGTAGGACTGCAGGACATCAGTGAAGCCGCACACGTTCCCACGTTTTTAGAAATCGGTCTTTCAGCGGGAGCGCTCGAGGCAGTAAAGGACGCAGGCTACCTGACGCCGACGCCGATTCAGGCCGAAGCAATCCCCCTGATCCTCAAGGGGCGCGATGTCATGGGACTCGCGCAAACCGGCACCGGCAAGACGGCCGCGTTCACCCTTCCAATCGTCGATCGACTCATCGACGGTCCGCGCCGCACGAGGGCGTTGGTGCTCACACCGACACGCGAGTTGTGCGTGCAGGTGGAAGAGAGCGTGCAGAAGTACGCCAGACACTCTGATCTGACGGTGGTATCTGTGTACGGCGGAGTGCCCCTCGATCCGCAGCAGAGAAAGCTGCGTGCTGGGGTGGACATTGTCGTGGCGACGCCGGGCCGCCTGATCGATCACCTCGAGCGCCAGAACGTCGTGTTCGACGACCTCGAAGTGCTCGTGCTCGACGAAGCGGATCGCATGCTCGACATGGGCTTCGCGCCGCAGATCAACCGCATCGTCGCCGAAGTTCCGAAGTACCGGCAGACACTATTGTTCAGCGCCACCATGCCGCCGGAAGTCGAGGCGCTGGCTCGCAAGTACCTGCGCAAGCCCGTGGTGGTGCAGGTTGGGCGTCGTTCGGGCGCGGCGAGCACGGTGACGCATGCGGTGTATCCCGTGCCGCGCGAGCGCAAGAGCGCACTCCTGGCGCAGCTGCTACGCGACGAGAAGGTGGACTCGGTGCTCGTGTTCACGCGCACCAAGCATGGCGCCGATCGCGTCGTGCGGCATCTCGAGCGTGAGAACATCGCGGCCACCGCGATGCACGCCGACAAGACGCAACCGCAGCGCACGCGCGCACTCGAGGACTTTCGGCAGGGCAAGGTGCGCGTACTCGTCGCCACCGACATCGCGCAGCGCGGGCTCGACATCTCCGGCATCACGCACGTCGTGAACTACGATGTGCCGCAGCAGGCCGAGGATTACGTGCACCGCATCGGCCGCACCGGTCGTGCAGCAAAGGAAGGCGATGCGTTCACCTTCATGTCACCCGACGAGATCGCGATGGTCCGCCAGATCGAGCGAATCATCGGTCAGCCAATCGAACGGATTTCGGTACCCGGGTTCGATTTCGGTACCGTCGCGGCGGACTGAGGGCGGGACACGAGACACGGGGAACTCACAACGCACGACTCACAACTGGAAACTCGAAACTCGCCGACCGGTGGGCTGACCGCTACGGAGCAGCCAGCGACAACCAGCCGGTCAATACCCGGAGTCCAATCCGATCACCCAGGTCCTTCGCTCAGGAGGACAGGCCGTCGCGGGTACCGTGATCAGTTGCCAGTTGTCAGTTGTCAGTTGTCAGTATACGGGTCATGCGCACCAGGGCGCCTGGCTCGCAGGCCACTATCGCCGGTCGGCGAGGTTCGAGTTTCCAGTTGTGAGTTGTGAGTGGTGAGTTTCTCGTGTCTCGTGTCTCGTGTCCCGTGTCCCGTGTCCCGCTAAAACCGCCACTCCCGAATCACGTACCCACCGTACGTCGTCATCGTCCGGAACGGCTGGCTGCTCAATGTTGGCTCGAGCAGCACGACGCGAGGCTCGATGCTTGTCTGAATATGCCAGCCGTCCGCGGTGCGGTGCTCGATGCCTACGCCAAGACGGCCGGCCTGCTCCTGCGCACTCACGAAGGTGCGGCCGTTGATGTACTTGCCGGCCTCAAACTTGGTTTGCGTGAGGAAACTGCCGATCGCATTGGTCGTCGGCACATCCGCAGGCGTGATGTCGAACACGTCGGTGCCGAACGTCCGGCCGGCTTGTATCTCGACTTGCTGAACCGCTACGCCGAGCGCGACGCCGGCCAGGCGGCGCACGGCGAACTGCGCACCCACGCCGAACAGATCCGAGGTCGCTGCCGTTCCGGCAATGCTTGTCGATCCGAACGCCAACAGTGACGTGCTGGACTGTCCAAAGGCCAACAGGCTGAGAAGCTCTGACTGCGTCCGCGGCGGCTGAGCGTCACTCTCCAGCGACAACTTCGGCCGCCTGAGCGTGCCGCCAATCACCACGCGAATGTTGACCGCGCCGTGCGCCGCCAACTGCACCTGGTACTCGCCAGTCACTTGCAGGGTGGGATTCATATCGGGATTGCCGATGAACGTTGCCGAGCCACGTTTTATCTGGAAGCGTTTACTCATGAAATCGTATTCGCCACGATCAGTCGTGATGACGCCGGTCAGCGAGAGCGCCTGCTGTTCGTCGTACACGGTGATCGGATCGTCTGTGTAGATCTCGACGTTCGTTTCGCGATTGCGTACCCACGTATCGTGGTTGACGTTCAGGGCGATCTGTACACGCAAGTTGGCGAGCAATGGTGACGTCGGAGGGAACAGCTGGCGGTCGCTTGCGGTCGCCGTATCGAGCACATTGAAGAGCGCGGGATCGCCGGCGCCAATCACGTGCCGTCCCTCCGGCTCGGGGGCGTAGATCACCCCTTGGGTGATCGTGACGGCTCCGCTCAAGTACGCCGAACGGTACGGACCAGTCAGCGCGAGCCCGGCGTCGATGCGTACGCGCGCCGAGTCGTTGTCGATCAACTCGGCGTTCTGCGACACGAGAAACAGGTTGAACGACGGCTCACGCCAATTGCCGACTGCCAGCGTGCCGCGCACGCGTACCGGCCCTTTCGCCCAACCCGCGAGCGAGTCCACATAGACGGTATCGTTGGCCATTCGCACCGTGGCACCGACGCTCTCGATCATGGCGCCCGTGGACGTGATTTTCACCGAACCCTGCGCCCACGTGAATGCGCCGACGAGTGATGGCCGCTCGAGGGTCCCGCGCATCGTCATCTTGCCCGCTGCCCGCCCATGAAGTTCGGAGACGACACTGGTCATCTGCGGAATGAGCTCGAGCGGTAGACTGTCCGCCGCAAGATCCACCGCTATTGGATTGGGGAGTAAACGGCTGCCGGTGACGCCCGTGAATGCGAGATTGATCGGAATGCGTCCATCGATGGTGGTCATGGGCTGGCCGCTACCGTGAAGCGCGTCGATATGCGTGACCAGCAGACGATCGGCGTATCCGAACCGGCCATGGAGCTCGGGTACCAGCACCTTATTGTACGTGCCCTGCGCCAGCCCGAACGCGCCGCTGAACGACGGAGCGCTCAACGTGCCGCTCATTTGGCCGTGCAGCGTCATCGTGCCGGTCAGCTCGACGTCGCTCTGTGTGAGGTCGACGATGTTGGCGACGGGCAGGTTGTCCACGTCGAAAACGAAATCCGCCACGCCGGTCGTCGGAAGCAACCCGTTCGCGTACACTCGGCCATTCCCGCGATTGCGCAGCTCGAAATTGGTGACGCGAATGCCAGGCCCTCCCCACCGGATGAGTCCGGGGTGCGGCATGGACCACAAGGCCGTGTCGAAGCGGAAGGTCATGTCCACGAAACGCAATTCCTTGTAGTCGGGATAGAACGCGTAGTCGCCGTTCGCTCCGTACTGTCGGTTGCCACCTTGCGTCACGGCGAGCTCCATGTGCCCGCCGGGAGAGTTGTACGTGAGTCTCGCGTTCAGCGTGTCGAACGCAAACCCCATGGCACTGACGCTGTCGGCGTCGAGGCCGACGGCGAGCGTCGAAGCAGATGTGCGCGCGTGGCGCCAGATGTATTCGCTCTGGAAGTGGCGGATGAAGTTTCCGCGCGCTACCACGTTGTCACCGCCCGCGCGCCCGCGGAGGTCGAAGTCGTAGAGATTGCCGCTGAGCGTACCCGACGCGTACATCGATCCCGCGAGGGTATCCGCCGGCACTGGCTGCGGCGCATGCACGACGAGGCGCGGACCCGGTGCGCCGCTCAATAACCGCCCCATCTCCGTGGCGCGTGCGACGCGTATGGAGTCGGCCCTGGCCTGCTGGAGTGCGCGCGCGACGACCATTGGCCGTGGCGCCACGGGCGGCGGGGCTCCCGTGAGACGCGGCAGCCACCGGTTGAAGGCGCCAAGCGAATCCATACGGAGGCGATAGGTGAGCTGACCGCTGCGCTCGCGGGTCAACCCGAAGCTTCCCGATGCTGATACCGTGGTGTGTGCGCCGACGGCGGACAGCCGCTGCACGTCCGCAAGCCCGTTCGCCAGTGTCACGCGCACGGAGGCGGTATCCACGGCGACGGTATCCCAGCGCGAGGTGGAAAGATCGGCGGCGATGACGGTGCGCATGGTGGCGAGCTGAGTGCCGCGGCCGCGTACCGTGGTGAGCGCGGTGAGCGACGTGACCGGCGCCTTCCCGTCGATCGTTCGGAGATTCACGGTGTACAGCCGCGACGTCAAATCGTAGCTCTTGTCGCGGCTCGCCAGATCGAGCGTTCCCCGAGTCTCGAACCGGCCGCCTTCCGGCAGTGCGAGCGTGGCAACGACTCGCAGGTTGGTGAGTGTCCCCGAAATGTGCGCGGGTCCAGCCGCGTTGCCCTGCAGTCCCACTGCTGGAACGAATCGTCCCACTTCCACCAGCGACACTGGCCGAGCGACGACGTTCACGTCGAAGTACTTGGCACCGGTGAGTCGGATTGACGCCGTGCCGTCCAGTGCGGATCGTGCCCCGCGATCCAGGTGCTCCA
Organism: uncultured Gemmatimonadaceae bacterium; assembly: GCA_963817955.1. Taxonomy (GTDB): domain Bacteria; phylum Gemmatimonadota; class Gemmatimonadetes; order Gemmatimonadales; family Gemmatimonadaceae; genus JAQBQB01. The sequence goes on along the minus strand of CAWFQK010000001.1, from coordinate 70,289 downwards.
CGTTTGCCGCTACGTCGAGTTGTGTCGTGGTGGATCCGTTGATGGTGGCGGCGCCGGACACCACGCCGCTGATCGGCAGCGTCGGCATCCAGGTGCGCGCCATGTCCACCTGCACGGGCAGAAGTTGCAAGCGAAGATTGCGCGCGCGAATACCGCCCTGGTCGAGAAACCCAATCTCGCCGTTGGCGATGACACGGCTCGGTCCGGCTCGCTGGTCGTCGAAACGCACATCGCCGTTCACGGCGAGCGCGTGCCGTCCACCGTGCACGATCCCGTGGCCCGCGAACGTGCCGCGGCGGGGCGACGAAAAGTGCGGAATGAGCTGCTCGAGCGTTCGCGTGTCGAGCCCCGCGAACCGGAGGTCGGCGTCGTGGATGGTGATCGTGTCGCCGAGCATGATGCCGAACGTACCCGTCACATGCGACGGGCCCATGGTGATGTCGGCGTTCGCGAACTGATAATCCTGGAGGGCTCCGCGCCACTCGAGCCGCAAATCGAACTTGCCGCGACCATTGGCCAGGAGACGCGGATACACCCAGCGCATGTCGCCGAGGTCTGCCGGATCGCTGTGCACCGTCAAGGTCATGTCACCGCTGGCAAACGCGTAACTGCCATCGCCGGTGGCGCGCGACTGCGGCAGGGCGACGTAGGCGCCATGCCACCACGCCGAGTCGTTGTTGAAGGAAATCACGGCCTTCATGTCGCGCACGTTCGCGGCAGGCGGACGGAACGGGTACGCCGTCATGGTCAGCGCGGATATCTCGAGCAGTCGGTCCTTCAGCCCGGGCTGCGAAAGACGCAGCAACGGGATGGTCCCCGTGATGGAATCGAGTTGCACAACCTTCTCGAACCCTCCGGTGACGCGGTGCACCAGAAGCCGCGAGCCGCCGCCGAGCACATCGCGAATCACGCTGTCACGAGCTGTCGCCGAGAGACGTTCGCTTGGGCGCCACGGGGTCCGGACGATGAGCTCACCGTCGACCACCGTCGCATTGGTGAATCGGATCCAGTCGCCCCATCCTGGCCGCTGCGTCGGTGGCTTTGGTGCCGTGATGCGCGCGAAGATGCGTTGCCAATTCCACGGCTGGCCCTCCGGTCGGTCGAGTACCACCAGGGGGCGTACGGCCACCGCACCATCGATCCACACGCGCTTCCGTAGCAACCCCATGATCGAATAGTTCGCCCTGAACGACTCGATCGCGATGAACGGCTTGCCGGCGCTGTCCGTGATCACGAAGTCGTGTACGGTCACGCCGACGAGCAAGTTGCCCGAGAGGCGGCCTATTCTGGTCGTTCCGTGGAGATAGCTGTTGAGGCTATTCTGTGCCAATCGCCGCATGCGTTCGCGGCCCCAATCGGTACCGGTGAGCACGAGCACGACGCCCATCGCGAGCAGAATGAACCCTGCAATCATGGACACGCCCACGACGATGCCGCGCGTCCAGTGCAGCGCCTCCGGATTCTGGTGAGGGGCCACGACGCGATTCCGGTCGTGTTTGCCTGGTGTGGGCAAATCTTCCGGTGCGCCGGACGGGCCCCGCTCCGCCATCAGTAGGCCTCGCCGATCGAGAAGTGCAGTGTCAGACGACTGAGCAGCGTCGAGCCTTGCGTGTAGCGCTTTGGTGTCGGCAGCGGTACGATCCGCGTCACGCCCGTGCTGTCACGCACCGCGGTGACGACGCCGAGAATTTCGGCGCGGTTGGGATTGATGCCGAAATCGACGCGGATGGGGCCGACGGCCGATTCGTAGCGAACGCCGAAGCCAGGCGTAATGGCGCCCGTACCCTTGACGATATTGGTGATCGTTCGCAGGCCCCGGATGTTGGCCGAGCCCACGATGCCGCCGTCGAGGAACACCGCGCCGACGAAATTGCGGAGGGTCGGTCCCAGCGCGAGCGGGAATCGATACTCGATTCCTCCCTCGAGCAGCGACGTGCCGCCGAGTGGCTGCGGCAGGAAATCGCTGCGCGCCAGCGCTGGCGAGTTGGGGTCGCAGAACTTGATTCCGTCGAACGTTGGCGCGCACACGCCGCCGCCAATGCTCGACGCTTTCGCGAGCGTCGAGTCATCGATCGTCAGAATGCGTGGTCCGAGTTGGTTCTCCGCGTAGCCGCGCACGGAGTTCGCTCCGCCCGCGTAGAACCGTTTTCGCGGATGGAGCACGCCGCTGTCTGTGCCGCTCGCCAGCGCTCGGACCCACCCAACCCGAAGGTGCGCCGAGAAAACGTCCTTTGTTCGGCTGCGATGCGTGTACGCAGACACGTCCAGGAAGATGCGATTGTACCGGTAGTCGGAACCCGTATATGCCGACGCATTCTCGAGGTCGAGGCGGGCCACGTAGCCCTTTGTTGGCTCGAACGGTTGGTCCGTCCGGTCGATGAAGCCCGTCAACGTGAGTGGCGACAACGACTGATGCGAGCGCAGCGCGCCGATCGTCAGCGGGTCGCACACACCGAAGTTCACGCAGAAATACACGTCGCTGGCGTCAACGCGGTTGAGCTCGTAGCGGTAGTTGAGGCTCAGCGGCGCACGACTACTCAGGAGATGTGTGAACGTTGCCTGACCGCCATAGCCGCGGTCGATGAACACGCCGGGGTTGATCGTCCGGTGCGTGAACGTGCCGATGCCCGCCTGGTCGGCCGTCCGCCCCAGAAACGCCGGCTGCTTGAAGTCGATGCTGGCGGTGTATGTCGGTTGTAGATAGGGCGCCAGGTTGCTGTCCGGAACGTCGGCGCGCACGTTGCGGAAGATGCCCCGCCCCTGCAGCGACGGCGCGAACAGGTTGCCGACCGTACCATCGACGTCGAGCCGCCGTGCGCCGCCGAACAGGTTGTAGCTGGTGTAGTGGGTCTGGAATTGAACGAAATCGACGTTCGTCAGGCCTGGGCCGACGCGTGCTTCGTGCAGCGGCGCCTCCGTCAGGTCGATGTTGACGTTCTTGACTGTGTCGTACTGCGGCGGCACGTCGATGGCGGCCAGCCGGAACAGATTCGACTCGTAGAGGTTGCGCTGACTTTCGAGAATGCTCGATTGCCGGTAGAGATCGCCGGTCGTGAACGTGATGAAGGTCTTGATGGTCTGCAGATCCACCTTCTGATTGCCGCTCACGGTGATGCGGCCGATGGTGGTGCGCCGGTTCGGTGTGACCGTGAGGTGGACGTCGGCGAGATAGGCCGGTTGGTCTATCGTGACGCTGGTATCGGCGACCGCGTCGCCGAAGCCTTGGTCCCAGATCTCGTTCTGGAACAAGACGCGCATCGAGTCGAGCACGATGAGGTCGAGGGGGTCGTTGGCGTGCAGCAGCGTCAAGCGATCGCGCACTTTCGGGCTGATCAGCGCCGAGTCGTACGTAATGGCGATCTTGCGAACGAGCGTTGGCCGTCCTTCCCGGATATTGAAGGTGACGGCGACCTGGTTCTCCCCTATGCGCTCGACGCTGGTATCGGCCTCCGCCTCGCGATAGCCGCGCTTCCAGTAGTACAGCCGTATGCGCAGGACGTCCCGTCGCAACTCGTCGTGGTTCAGGTAGTGCTTTTCCTCGAACGTGGGCGAGTGGCTGAACAGGCAGAATGGCTCCAGGAGCAGACTTCTGCACCTGGAGGCCTGCGTCGAAATGCTCTTGGCGAGGTCAACCACGTCAACCTGTTTGACCCCGGCCAGGGTGAGCTTTCGAACGTCGGGTGATTCGTTTTGACTATGGCCGCTCTGGGCATGGAGGGCTGGCACGCAGGCCAGGCCCACCCACGCGACGAGCGCCCGCATGAGTAGTGGGCAGCGCATGGCGCTGCCGCGAACCAGCAAGGCCTAGACCGCTTGGTCGCTACAGGCGGGGAATGGCTGACTCGGCCGGCCGCCCAAGGCCAGAAGAGTTTGCCTTATACCCGATGTCTACAAACCTGCCAGGAGGGCGTCATTGCTCGGCGTCGCCGCGATCCGCTTGATCAACCACTCCATTGCCGATTGCGGCGGCATCTGGCTCAGGCCGCGGCGGAGCGTGAAGACACTGTCGATCTGGTCGGGGCGAAAGAGCTTCTCTTCGCGACGCGTGCCGCTCGTCCCGATGTCGATCGCCGGATAGATGCGCTTTTCCGCCAGGCCACGATCGAGCTTTATCTCGCAGTTCCCGGTGCCCTTGAACTCTTCGAAGATTACGTCATCCATGCGCGAGCCGGTTTCGACGAGCGCCGTGGCGATGATCGTGAGGGAACCACCACCCGATGAATCGGGAATGGAGCGAGCGGATCCAAAGAACGCCTTTGGCTTCGCCATTGCCGTCGCATCGAGGCCGCCCGAGAGGGTGCGCCCCGTGCCGCGTTCCGCCGTGTTGTGCGCGCGGGCCATGCGGGTGAGCGAGTCGAGTACGATGACCACGTCCTTGCCCATCTCCACGAGACGGTGAGCACGGTTGAGCACCATTTCCGTCACTTCCACATGACGCTGGGCTGGCTGGTCGAAGCTTGATGACACAACCTCGCCGACACCCCACGAGATGGCCTCGCTGACTTCCTCAGGACGCTCGTCGACGAGCAGAATGAGCAGCGTTGCGTTGGGATGGTTGATCGCGACGCCTTCTGTGATGGCGTGCAATATGGTGGTCTTGCCGGCACGGGCTGGCGCGACGATCAGCGCCCGCTGGCCATATCCGATTGGCGCGATGAGGTCGATGGCGCGGCGCGTGAGTTCCGGGCCGCCTTTGGCGGGACGTCCCGTCTCCATGTACAGCTTACGCTCGGGGTAGGATGCCGGGAGCGAGTTGAAGTCCGGACGTTTGGCTGCGAGCTCCGGATCGACATCGTTGATCGAACGGATCTCGACCACGGTTGGCCGGCCACGCGGATCAATGCCGATGGTCGCGTCAATGAGATCGGCGCGACGGAGCGCGTACTGGCGGACGATCTGGGGTGGAACGTACGCATCGCCGGCGTCGGCGAGATAACTATTGCCCGGCCGGCGAATGAAGCCGGCGTCGCGGGCGCCCTCGAACCAGCCGCGCATCTCACCTGTTGCGGTGATCTGGACGGTCTGTTGCGGCGCCTGCGGCTGAACCGCCTCTCTGGTGCGCGGACCACCGCGTCCACGACCGCGACGATGACGGCGTCCATTGCGTCCGTCGCCCCGGTCTCCACGATCTCCGCGGTCTCCGCGATCTCCACGGTCTCCGCGATCTCCGCGGTCTCCGCGGTCTCCGCGATCTCCGCGGTCTCCGCGATCTCCGCGGTCCCCGCGGTCCAGTCGTTCAGCGCGGTCGCGTGGGGCAACGGGCGTCGACTGACTCTGACCAACGGGGGAAGTTTCGCCGCCGTCGGCTCTGGTGTTGGTTCCGGAATCCGCTCCGTTCTCGTCGCGGTTAGGACGGGTGCGCGGCTCGTCTCGGCTCTCCGTCGCCTCAGGCAGTGGCGCTTCGGCGGGTGCGTACCGCTCTGCTTTCGGTGCAGAATCCGGTTCCGCTTCGGTCTGAGTGACGCGCTCGGCTACAGCCTCGCCGCCACCGGCACCCTCCGTTTCCTCGCGATACGGGTTGTCACCAGCCTCTCCATTGGAGCGAGGCGGACGTTGCCCGCGTCCACGACGAGGGGGGCGTCGACGTTCGTTCATGCTACTGTTGGGTAAAAAGGTGAATCTGTTTCGGATGCGCCCGCGCTGCGCGGGCCCTGCCTCTGCTCGAGTCGTGTCCAACGCATGTGCGCACTCATGGACTACGCTCGTCGGGATCGCTCGCGGCTAACGCTCTGCGGGCGAAGAAACGCGATCAATGACGGATAAAAAAATCGACGCGACGTATGTTCTGCTGTCGGAATCGTCGGCGCGCGGACACCTCACGCGAATTCAACGATGCTGGCGCTACGGCGCGGCTCTCGACGCCCAACCCTGGTTGCTCAATCAGCAAGCGACCCGGGACCCTGGGTGTGCGGGCCGGAGGGACGACGTCGCGGTCGTACCGGCGGTACGCCAAGAGTATCGCCAACTATCGCGTCTGGCGCAACCCTGGATTCTCCCTTTCCCTTGATACCCGGCGCTGCGAACTTCGTGCCGTGTGCCTATTTTTGGGCCATCGCGGAAATGAGTGGGCAAATTGATGGGTTCCTGGGACTGTCGAAAGCTGGTTGCCGCGACGGCGAAGAAGGCTGTTACGGCGGAGGTCGCTGAGGGCGTCTACTGGTCCTTGGCCATCGACTGCCACCAATGATAGGCTCCAGAGTGGTACCACAATGGATTTCTCTGCCGAGACCACATGCCGACCCTGACCATAAAGGGGATGCCCGACGCCCTCTACTTGCGACTCAAGGAACGCCCCGCCGAGCATCGCCGCAGCTTGAACAGCGAGATCCTCGTGGCCCTCGAACAGGTCGTGGCGGCCACACCACCCGACCCCAAGGCCCTCCTGGCGCGCGTAGATGCGCTGCGCGACAAGCTCCGCGATGGCTAACGCGACTCCATAATCGTCGCGCGGGGGGGCGTGGTTTGCCGGCCACTCCCGCCGGCCGGTACAGCGAGATTGGACTCCGGCCTCTAGTCTGGCTGGATGTCGCTGGCTGCTCCGTACCGACCGGCCCGCCGGTCGGCGAGTTTCGAGTTTCCAGTGGTGCGTTATGCGTTGTGAGTTTCCCGTGTCCCGTGTCCCGTGTCCCGTGTCTCAATCCCGTATCTCGATCCCGTGTCTGATCCCTCGCACGAACTGACCTCCTACGTGGAGGAATACCAACGTTCCGGCGACCTGGGAATTCTCCTCGACCGGCTCAAGGCGCTCGCCAGTCGAACAGCACCGGAGGCCCTCGAGACGGCTGCACAGTCGTACCGCGAGATGCCCGAAGTCATCATTCCGTTGTACGAGCGGATCGTTGGCGAGTTGCCGAACGACGCGCAGGCGATGGTGGTATTGGCAAATTCGTACTGGCTCACGGGGCGCGGCCCGGCTGTCGTCGGGCAACTCGCTGCGCGGGCCAAGCAGATCGACCCTGAGAACCGGGGCGCCTGGCACATGTGGGCACTCGCGGAAAGCGATCTGCGTAAGCGCGTCGATCGCTGGCGGGAGGTGACGAAGCACTTTCCCGCCGATCAGCTGGCGCGCGCGGCGCTGGCTGACAACGCCACCAGCCTGGCGAACGACGAGGAGGATCCGGTGGCGCTCGAACTGGCCATTGCCACGTACGAAGGCTTGCTCGCCGAGGCAGAGCACCCGGCACAGCGGCTGGCAGTCGAACAGACGCTCGACACCCTGAGGAGCTGGAAACAATGAGCGATACCACCGATCACGCCCATGGCAACGCACTCTCCGAATTTCGCGCGTATCGGGAGCGGATGAACGCCGAGATACTCGGCGAAGACAATCTCGTGATCAACCGCTTCTTCGCACTCGACGGCCGTGCCTATGAGGCGGGCGCGTTGGACGTGAAGACGAAGGAGCTGCTGGGACTCGTCGCATCCCTGGTGCTACGCTGCGACGATTGCGTGACGTATCACCTGGTGCGTTGCGCCGAGGAGGGAGTGGCTCGCGACGCCATTTTCGAAACGCTGTCCATCGGCTTGATCGTCGGTGGGTCGATCGTCATTCCGCACATGCGGCGAGCGGTGGATCGCTGGTCGGAACTGACGGGCGATGGACGGTAACGAACCTCGTCCAGGCCTTACAGCCTATCCCCGGTCACCACGATCAGCCCCACATCACCATTGAAGTTGTCGTGCATCAACGGGATTCCCGGCGGGGCCATCCACGGACCGCCATCGACGCGCACGTTGATTTGGTGCATGCCAGCTGACAGGGGGATAGACAGCTCCCACAGGTCGCGTCCCTTGCGGGCCAGTGTGAGCGGGCTCCAATCGCTGAAGTCGCCCATGACGTCTACCGTCTCCACACCGCCCACGCGAATGGTGAGCTTCTGCATGCCCATCGCAGCAGGGCGTACCTCGAAGCTCTTCAACAACGCTGCGCGCGGCAGGGAAACTGGAACGCTCGCTGGCCTCGATATCGGCCAGTAGGCGAGCTCGATGCCGCCCATGGCGTAGCTCCGCGCGGGAAGTCCGCGCAAGGGTAGTGCGGGCTGACGGCCACCGCCGCCGACGATTGCGATTCGGTCGTTGAGCCAGATCGTCGCGCTCGCGGCGCTCCACTCACGGGAGTCTGGCGTCACGTCGTATGAGTCGCCGAAGCGTCGGCCGACCTGGGCATTCAGCTCGATGACGCCGATCTCCCAATGGACCGACCCCTCGAGGTCGCCGAATCGAGACTGCCGCTCGCACGCACTCGGATTGACGCTTTCGACGAACAGCGGACGGACACTGTTGCTGCTGACATCGGGCGTCAGGGAACCAGTCGCGCACGACAACGATGTAATTCCGCTGTCAGTGACCGAAGCCACTTTCGTGAACGAGAAATTCGTGAATGTGGCGGTCAACGTAGCAGCGCCGAATCTGGACGTTGCGCCGCCCATTTTTGCCCAGGCACCGGCGTCGGTCAGGTCGGCCGACGAGATCACGGCAACACGCCAGGGCCGCGCCACTCCGCCGCCGAACCAGACGCCGCCGTGTTGGTGAAAGAGCACATGCACGCGTGTCTGGACGTCCACCTGATCGGTGCCCAGCGAGCGATCATCCATCGCTCGGCTAGCATTGCCGATCATCTCGGCGCGGACACCGTAAACAGTAGGCGACGTGAACGTGCCGGAAACAATGCCATCGGCGAGCTGGAGATTCTGCTCCGTGACGAGCGCGGAGCCGTGCGCCGTGATCTTGGTATAGGGCGCCTCGAATTGGACGGTGGGCGCAAAGCGCAACGCACTCACCGGAAGGGCACCGCTCGATACTGTGTACTGCCCGGCCTCCACCTTGGAGACAATCTGCGCTGCAAGCTCCCCTCTCACGGGAACCAGCAGCGCTGCAGCAAGTATCAGGATGGCGACCTTCGGCTCGTCCATTTTATCTCGAGCTTTGGTTCTCCTGCTGCCCCGCGGGCGGCGAAACTTTTGGTGGTGTCCGCCCGGGGGTGGGGGTCTCCCGGATCCGGTTCTGCAGTGCAGCGCCCGGATTCAATCCTTGGAGTATGTCCGATTGTACGTTCTTCCACAAGCTGAGGAACGTTTCGTCATCGGCCCCGTCCTGCCAGAGCTTGGTAATGGCTGAGGACGCATCTTCACTGGGAACTCCCCGTGTGATCAGGTCGGCCCACACGGTGAATGCCTCGAGATCGTTGCGACCCTTCTGCCGGCCCTTGAACGCCGCGAGCTGGTTCTGCTTGGCGCCTGCCTGCAGAACGGCCGCCGCCGCCGAGAGCTCTCCCGCGTCCACCGAGCCAAGCGTGGCGTGGGCGACGCGCAGCAGAATGAATTCCTTGTGCACCGCCCTGAGGATGTCCTTGCCATCCGCCTTCTTGGCGATGCCTTGAAGCGCCATGGACCGCAGCGCCTGCGCGGGAAGCCCCGAGGAGGCCGCCGAGTCCATGAGCAACTCGATGGAGAACCGCACGTTCGGCTCGAGGCGAGCGAACGGATCGGGGTCTTGCGCCGCGAGCGGTAACGCAGTCGCCAACACGAAGGCGACTGTGGGAATGGACAGTCCCACCGTGCGGCGGAAGAATGAGGGGATCCGAAAGAGTCCGACGTCGGGAATCACAGCGCAGATCCTTTCCGAACGATCTTGACGGAATTGGCATGGCCGAACCCATCATCGGGCGCGAGCGGCGCGCTCGGATCGGCACTCCAGGAACCATCAACGACGTACGCGTACACATGGCGACCAGCCGTCAGTGGCAATGCCACCGTCCACAGTCCGCTGTTTGCTGCGCGAACCATGGGCGTCTTCGTCGCATCCCAGCCGTTGAAATCACCAACCACCGAGACTTGTCCGGCTTGCGGAGCGATGAAGACAAACTTGACGACCGTGTCAGAAACCGGGAGCTGCGGAGCAACAGCAACCGAAGGTTGCCCGGCCTGACGGCCGTCCCGGTTATTCGTGATCCCGCCGACAACGACTCCGATGCCGACGAGGCCGGCCGCGAGCAACACGCTGCCGACGGGACTCAAGGAGAACGCGCGTGGCTCGCCGAGCCGCGCCCAGAAGCCGTGGTGGCGATGCGGGACGGGCTCCATGCGAACAGCCGCCATGATGCGCGCACGCGCCGCAGGGTCAGTTGCGACCGGGCGGCGTGCCTCACGGGCGAGCCATTCGATATATGTGTCCTGCGAGTCCTGATTCGAGTCAATCATCCTTGATCCGCTCCCACCTTTCGCGCAGCCGATCGCACGCGCGCTTGACACGCATCTTCAACGCGGAGACTCCAACACCGGTCAACGCCGACATCTCCTCGTAACTCAACTCTTCGATGTGCTTCAGCAGAAATGCTTCTCGCAACAACGGGTCCAACTCATTGAGCACGCGCTGAACATATTCCTCGTCTTCCGCTGACCACGACACCGACAGATCCGGTGCATTCAGCAGCAATGCTTCCTCGCGTACAAACACCCGATCACGATGCGCGCGGCGCGCGGCGACGCTCCGGCACTGATTCACCAGAATCCGATACAGCCACGCACTGAATCGATCGCGCTCCTGATACCGATCAAGTGCCCGATACGCCCGCAAGAAGGTGGCTTGCAGCGCATCTTCCGCGTCGTCGCGGCTTCCCAACATGCGAACCGCGAATCGAGCACACCGATCGTAATACCGGTCAACGAGTGCGGCGTATGCATCAGCGTCTCCCGCCAACACGCGTTGAACGTCGGCTGCATCGTCGCTCATCTCTGGCTCTATAACCCACCCCCGTCCGGCGAACGTCACATCGGGCTTTGCCCGCGGTGATCGGCTGTGGTGCTATCCCATCCGAAATATGGGACGAAACATCGGCAGAATAAGCACTTGTCACCACCTCACGCGGCCGAGCCGCGCCATGGTCAACGTGTCGGTGTATTCACCGCGCCGAACCGTAACGGTGATATTAGACACACCATAGCCCAGTCCCCTCGCGTCATACACCGCCGAATCGCGGTTGGCACCAAGACTGATCCCGTATGTCGACTTCAGGGTTCGCCGGACAAGAAGTCGGCGATTTGCCCTGAGCTCGACGGTGCCGTGGGCCGTGTCGAACACCACCGCCACAGCCAGCCGCCGCCCCATCGCCAGCTGCCGTGCCTGGAAGAACGTGGCGCCCAGATCGCTCATGGCGCTGCGAACCGCCGCACTGTTGCGGAGCCCGGCAAGGTGCGGCAAGGCCATCGCCATGAGCAGGCCGGCGATCGTGGTGACAACGGTGAGCTCGAGAAGTGTGAATGCCCGGCGCATGCGTCGCAAAAGAAGCTCGACGGGGCTATAACTCAGCACCATTTTGCATCGAGCAACCTCTTTCACTTTCACTTTCGCTCGCCATGCGCCCAACGCGCCTACTGCTCTCTGCCGCACTGCTGCTCTCGGCCTGCACCAATCCGCGCGCTGAGGCCAACATGATCCAGGCCCTCAACGACGCCGCTACCCAGATCGGCGACCTGAAGAACGACGTCGCGCAGGTCCAGGCGAACGTCGATTCCCTTCGCCAGGTCGTCGCCCACCAGGATACGGTCATCGCGCGAATCGCCGAAGTGAACCACATTCCGACCAAGTAGGGACCGGACGTAGACGCTCCAGACGCAGACGCACCGAACAATCAACCACGAGCTACCTATGCATCTCTCCATTGAATACTGCACCATATGAAACTACGAACCTCGGGCCTCCAGGCTGGCGGCCGAGATTCGTGAACGCTTTCCCGAAGCCCAGATCGAGATGATTCCGTCAAGCGGCGGGCGGTTCGAGGTGCTCGCCGACGGCGAACCCGTATTCGAGAAATCGAAGGCCAAACGGCACGCCGAGCCGGGAGAGATCGTTCGGCTGCTGGAACAGCGATGGTGAACTGTCAGCCCTTGGATCTGACGTCGCTGCCGCCGAAGTTTCTGCCATGAGAATTGCCATTTCCACCGGCGGCGGCGACGCTCCCGGGCTCAATGCTGTCATTCGCGCCGCCGTGCTCTCCGCCATCAATTGCGGCTGGGACGTGCTCGGGATCAAGCGTGGCTACGCCGGGTTGATGGGCGAAGACGAAGTCGTGCCGCTCACCAAGGACTCCGTGCGCGGCATCGCGCACCTCGGCGGCACGATCCTGCGGACGACGAATCGGGGCAACCCGTTCCATTACCCGCGCAAGTGCGCCGATGGCAGCGTGGTGGAGGAGGATCGTTCGGACGAACTGATCGCAAACGCGCGGCGACTCGGTATCGATGCACTCATTGCCATTGGCGGTGACGGCTCGCTGACCATCGCCAAGTTGCTCTGCGACAAGGGGATGAAGATCGTCGGCGTGCCGAAGACGATCGACAATGACGTCAGCGGCACGATCACGACGTTCGGGTTCGACACGGCCGTCAACACCGCCATCGACGCCATCGACAAGCTGCACACCACCGCCGAGTCGCACGATCGCGTGATCGTGATAGAGGTGATGGGGCGTGACACGGGCTTCATTGCGCTGAACGCTGGCGTTGCCGGGACTGCCGACGTCATTCTCATTCCTGAGATTCCGTACAGCATCGAGAAGGTGTGTGAGAAGATCATGGCCCGCGATCGCGCGGGCCGGCACTTCTCCATCGTCGTCGTCGCCGAGGGCGCTTTTCCCGCGGGCGGCAAAGTATCGCTCATCGGCGACTCGTTGCCCGGTGAATCACGCCGCCTTGGCGGCGTGTGCGAGACGGTGGCGCGGGAGATCCAGCGCATCAGCGGCAAGGAGACGCGCTCGCTCGTGCTCGGCCATCTGCAGCGCGGCGGAATGCCGACTGGTTACGATCGTCTGCTCGCCACACGCTTTGGCGGGGCTGCGGTACGTGCGGTGGCCGACGAGAAATGGGGACAGATGGTCGCCCTACAATCGCCGCACATCGTGACGATCCCGATCGAGGAGGCGCTCCGCCAGCCCAAGCGAGTCGATCCATCCCACGACATTGTGCTGACCGCAAGAGCGACGGGCATCAGCTTTGGCGACTGATGCCGTTGTCCCGTTGTCCCGTTGTCCCGTGTCCCGTGTCCCGTGTCCCGTGTCTCGTGTCCCTCTGAACGGACACCCTTTTCCCTCGACAGAGACAGCCGTCTACGATATATGTATACACTGTTTCCCCTAAGTGCTTGAAATCGTTAGTCTTCCAACCGCGCGATCTGCGTCGGGGATTGGCATTGGCTCTGCCTTACTGGTCAGCGCACCCAGTGTTCGGGAAGTAGATGGAGGGGAGATGACGCGGTTCAGCACGGTACTCACATTTGGCCTGATCGTCGCGACTGCAGCGCCCGCCATGGCGCAGCAGCGGACGTTCAAGGAGAGCGCCCGAAAACCGGCCATCCCGGCCGACTCCCGGCCGCCAAAGGGCATGTGCCGGATCTGGATCGATGATGTGCCCGCGGCGCAGCAGCCCGCTGCAACAGACTGCCCGACGGCAGTGAAGAACCGTCCGGCAAATGCGCGCGTGATCTTCGGGGATGATTATTCCGACTCGACCAAGGCGAAGGGCGACGACAAGACCAAGCTGCCCCCGAACATCAAGGGATTCACCGATGTGAAGCGGCCGCCGCAGACATTCTTTCCGAAACGACCTCCGGAGTAGAGCGCACTGTCAAAGTCTCCAGTGATCGCGTGATTCGAAACGTCCGCGATCCATACCTCCCCGATCACGATTCCTTCGTTCAGAGCGAGCCGGCCACCGGCCGCGTGATCGTGATCGCGCCCACGCGCGCGGCCTGCGAGACCATTGAGCTCGCGGTGGGACTCCACATCAATACCTATCTCGAACAGCACCACGGCCCGCGCGTGCGAGCGCTCGCGCGCTCCGGCCGAGGCTTCGGCATCGTCGCCGGCACTGGCACGGGAAAGACCCTCGCCATTCGGCCAATCGCCGAGGAGATCCTCGGCACGACGGAGCTCAAGGTGGGCGTCGTGAATCGGGAGCGCGAGGCGACGCCGGAGACGCCCACGTGGAATGTCATCATCGTCACGACGGGCATTGCGCGCCGCTGGTTCGAGGAAGGCGACATCCTCACCACCGACACCATCGTCGTCGACGAGATCCACCAGACGTCGGCGGAGCTCGAGCTGTGCCTCGCCCTCGGCAAGCGGGTCGGCTGCCGCTACATCTGGCTCTCGGCAACCGTGAATCCGGCGTTCTATGCCAAATATCTAAACTCGGCGGACGTCCTCGAGGTCTACGAGTTCGACCCGAAGAAGGCGGCGCAGGTGCGCGTCATTCGCAAGCAGGCGCCGGCGTTCCTCGATGAAGCGTTTCTGCGCCAGCTCGTGAAACAGAAGCGCGGCGTGGCGTTGTTCGTCCCCACGCGCCGCGGTGTCGAGGATGCCGCCGAGCACGTGCGGCACCTGGCGCCGCGAATCAACACCGCGTTCTATCATGGCGGTGAGCCGATTCGCATCCTGCGCCCATTTCTCGACGGCGGCGAGCAGAAACCGTACTTCCTCGCCATGACCGCGGCCGGCCAGAGCGCACTCAACGTGCACGGCCTGGACACGGTGATCATCGACGACAAGAAGTTCTTCAACGCCATCGACCGCGGGCGCAATGTGCTCTCACAGGAGCACCTCGGCGCCAACGAGATCCTGCAGATGGCGGGGCGCGTGCACGGCCGAGTGGAAGGCGGACGCGTCTTCATCCTGTCCGATCGCGACATCCAGTTCGAGCACCTCCAGCCCACCGAGCCGGAGTTCCAGCTCGCGGGCGACTCGGAGCGCGTCGCCATCACCTGTGCGGCGCTGGGCGTGCGCGCCGACGAGCTGGATCTCCCGGTGCCACTCGACAAGCTGGCGTACCGGCAGGCGCTGGCGCTGCTGGAAGAGCGCGGCATCGTGGAGCACGGACGGCTCACGGGTTATGGCAAGGCGGTGGAAGCCATGCCGGTGGAACGCGCGTGGGCCGAATTGCTGGTGCACGGCAGTGACGAGCTGCTGCCCTTCCTGGCCGTGATGAGCTCCGTGGAGTCGTTGCACCGCATGACGCGCGAAGAGCGCGATCTCACTGGTTTGATCGTGCCCGGCAGCGACCACCTCACCGCGTACAATCTGTATGCGGAGGCCTACCGGCACGCCGGTCGCATGGGAACAGTGTACGGCCTGCCGCGGCATCTGTTCGACGAAGAGAAGATCCAGCGGTGGGCGGACCGCCGCGGCGCGCTCGTGAAATCGATCGAGGACGCGGCGCTGGGCATGGCGAGCATCTATCGGTCGATCGGAGTGCCATTGCCCGCGCGCATGGCAAACGGCGGCGACGACGTGCTGCGCACATTCCAGGAACTGCTCGCCGCGTACCTGCCGTTCACACTCGTCATCGACGAGCAGACCCTCTCGGGCGACGACGCACGCGTATCGAAGACGAGCGTTTGTGGAAGTTGGGGGCCGATTACCGGCGAGCTACGCTACTTCGCCGACAAGTTCGGCAACCCGCGCGCGTCGATCGAGGGAACGCAGATCCCGTTCGAGCTGCTCCGCCAGCACGCGGTAGTGATGGAAGGAGAGCTGGTCTACAATCCGGAGAGTCGCCGCTCGCCGCTCGTGCTCAGGCGCCGCGTGCAGTATCACGGATTCGAGCTCGAGCGCGAGATCGAACCGATCGATGAATTTCCGCCGGAGCTTGCCGATCGCGCGCGCCACGTACTCGCCGAAGCGCTGGCCCGGGGCGACGCGCGACACCCGGGCGCGAAGCGGAATCAGGATGCGATCGAGGCAGTGCGCGAGACGTATCGCCGGTCGGGCGGACAGACGCCCAGGCTGAACCTTGCCGACCTGACCGCACTCTACGAGCAACAGCTCGCGGCTGTAGGCTCGATGACGGAGTTCCGTCAGACGGCGGTCCATGTGGATGTAGACGAGATCGTGCCGCGCGAAGTGCGCGACCGCTATGCCTCGCTGCCGACGTCGACGTCCATTCGCGATCGCGACGTCGAGATCCATTACGAGGTCGAAGAGACCCCGGACGGGAACATTGGCGTGGTGCGGCTGCGCCTTCCCGAGAAACTGGCTCGCACGCTGGCGCCCGAGGAGCTTCCGCAACTCGATCGGCCGCTCCGGTTCATCGTGACCCGCGGCGCCCGCGGCGCGGCGCGGGCGGCGACACTCGATGAACTACAGGCCGAACTCGACCGGCCCTTCACGGCGCAGGAGATCTCCGAACTCGAACGGACGCAGGATGATCACCGTCGCGACCGTCTCGATCGCAAGCGCGGGCGACACACCCGCCAAGCGGGCGGAGAGTTGAAAGACCATCGCCAGGCCACAGGCTCCGAGTTCCCCGGTCGGCGAAAAAAGTCGGGCGGTCGGTTCAGTGCGCCGGGCGGTAAGGGGCGCAAGGGCGGGGGGCGGCGCGGTTAGTCGCGCTTAGTTCGAGGATAGTCGGTCTGGAACGACTGCCAGCTGCCCAATAGGGCTGATCAGGCGGGCCTGCACCTTGTTCCGCGGCAAGCTCGCCTCGCCTCGGTACTCGATAGGGTCGAACAGGTGCCCGTGCACCCCGTTCAGTCGCCCCACGGGGGCGAACAGTTGCTCCCTCACCTCGATTCGGCCCATACTTTTCGCAATTTGCAACATGACGGAGTCGATCAGGCGACCTACGGGCACGAACAGGCGCACCACGGGCACGCACAGGCGACCTACGGGCACGAACAGGCGCACCACGGGGACGTTCCGGGCGCATCCTTGTGTCGATTTGCGTCATATCGGAGCAGATTTTAGCGATACTTTTGTGTTCCGGCGACCTACGGGCGCGATCAGCTGGTCTACGGGGGCGTTCCGGCGGGTTACGTTTGCAATCCGCAAGACCACGGGTGTTTTTCGGCGGGCTGCGGGGGGGATTTGGGAGGCTGGGGGGCGTGTAGGTGAGTCGTTCTGCCTTTACGGCGCTTTACGGGGAGGGTCTGCTGCCTGAACGGCTGGATCCCTCCGGCACGGCGAGCCCTTGATCGTGAGCACGCCGGCATCCGAGCTAGACGAGCCGTGAAACCTCCGACACGGCCGCGAGGTCCCGTGTCGCTTGCGAGGATTCGTCTTTGACCGCGAGGGATTCGTGCTTGCCGGCGAGCGGTTCCGTTTGCCCGCGAGCGGCTCGTGATTCCGAACCTAGCGCAAGGTCGCCAGCAAACGGTCGTAGTCCGCTCACGAAACCGCGTGGTCGTCCGCGAGTGCGAGATGAGCGGACCGATCGGGCGTTACAGCGCGTCAGGGTCGAGCGGCGTGGAGCGACCTTCGCCGTGTTCGCTGAGCGCCTCGTCGGCTAGGTGCTCGAGCTGCCGCGCGGAGTCCTGAAACTGGCGATCCCACGCCTCCTCGCCCTTCACTTCGGCTAGAATCGAAACGGCAAGCGCGTCCTGCTCAGCCTCGGGCAGCTCGGCGACGGCGCGCAGCGCTTGTTCCATCAGCTTTGTCATGCTTGGAGGTATAATGCCGGGTCGAACCCGAGGCCACGGCGCGGGGCTCGGCGCCCTCGGCTGGTCGGACCTGTCGTGCGTGGCTGTTGTCCGCCAAATGCCCGAGCTAGCCTGCGAGCACATCCAACAAAATGCGAGCGCAGCGAGCTCCGGAAGTTGGCTCGCATGCACCCCTCCCACGAGCAACGTGCCGCCGGCCGTATTCGCGGAGGCGACTAGGGTCTTCAAGGCGTCGTCAGGGGAGGAGAGATCGCGCTTGAACTCCAGCGTCTTGCCCTCCGGGCGCCGCCACACGCGTGACCAGTTCCGCCGCCGCCGGGCATCGACGACGCGGCGCGGTCGGCTCGCCGGCCAATTGGGGTTTTCCTACATCCTCGTTAGCCGGCCGCTCAGAGGAGCTTGCGAAACTCGTCGGCGGTCAACCCGGCATCGCGTACGATACCGCCCATCGTGAAGGCATTGACGGGGTTGTGCCGAGGGATAGTGAGGATACGCTCACCGTCCGACATCACGGTATGCTTGCCTTCCCGAACGATGCGGAAGCCCGCTTTCTCGAGCGCACGGATGGCGTGGAGATGATTGACGCCGGGAATCTTTCCCACGCGCTAGACGGCAACCTCGATCTCGCGCACGTCACTGCCGCCGATCATCTCGTCGCGCGCGGCCAGGTATTCCCGAATCGCATCGGCGATGTTGTCCACGGCTTCCGCTTCGGTGGCGCCTTGCGACCAGCAACCGGGCAAGCCTGGGACGGAGACACTGTAGCCTTCCTCGTCGTGGCGCACCGCAACTTTGTATTTCATTCGACCCTCCGACTTCAACTTAATGCCCGCCCGGCGCGGATTAGAACCCTCCCACACCGAACCGTAGCCGCCGAAGGTTCCGACGTCCGACGGCATCTCCGCGGCCGCGCGCCATCACCTCCGAACGGCCTTTCCTACATCCTCGTTAGCTCGCTAGCCAGCTCGGTCGAACACTCGAACTTCCTTTTCGAGGCGGGCACCCAGGTGATCGCGTTCGACTTCAAGATCATATCGGGCTTGGAGGTTCAGCCAGAAGCGATCGCTCGTGCCAAAATACCGCGCGAGCCGCAGCGCGGTGTCGGCGCTGATCGCCCGCGTGCCATGCACGATCTCGTTGACACGTCGCGCGGGCACGCTGATATCCTTGGCCAAGCGATACTGCGACAAGCCCAGCGGCTCGAGGAAGTCGGCAGCCAGTACCTCGCCGGGATGGATGGGAGTCAGTTTGCGGTGCGCCATGTGGGCCTCAGTGGTAATCAACGACCTCGACGTCGTACGCATTGCCATCCTTCCAGCGGAAGCAGATCCGCCATTGGTCATTGATGCGAATGCTGTGCTGGCCGGCCCGGTCGCCGTGGAGCTTTTCCAGGCGATTCCCCGGCGGGCTCCGGAGATCCTCGAGCTGCTCCGCCGCGTCCACGACAATGAGTTTGCGGAGCATGGTGCGCTGAAGCTCGGCCGGATAGCGCCGGACGGGCTCCCGTCCAAAGAGGCGTTCGGTGTCGTGGGCGGCGAAGCTCTTGATCACAACGAATAGTAACGCGTCGCGACCATAACGTCAAGCGTTACTATGCGGCTAGCTCGCGCCCGAGTTCAGCTGCGAACGAGTCAAATCAAGGCGCGTGCGGACCATGCCGGCCCGCGTGCTCCAGACGCTCGACGTGGGAATGGTGGCGGGAGATGTAACAGCGAGGGGCCGTGTTATTGATCGTGCCCCTCAACGAGTCTTTTCTAACGGACGTGACAGATGACGCCTCCTGGGAGGCAGCTACCGGCGCAGGAAGTCAAGGACCAGCGTCGTGAAGCGCTCGGGCTGCTCCATGTTCACGAGGTGCCCGACTCCGACGAAGGTCTCGCGCCGCAAACCGGGGACGTGGGCCGTCAGGGTGTCGGCGATGGCCTGAATGTCTGGCACGTCCCGGGTGCCGACCACGAGCAGGGTCGGCGCCCGAAGCATGGCCGTCTGATGGAGCGCAGACGGGTCGGCGACGCGCTCGAGGTCGCCGTGCTTCAATAGGCCCATCCAGTTCCCGCCGTTGTCGGCCGCCATTTCCCGGAGCCGCCACACCAGCTCGGGGTGCTCCATCGCGGGCAGCAGATAGGCGCTCCCGAGCCATGCGAGACCTAGGCCCGCCGCGTCGCCGCGGTCGCGCGCGCGCCGTGCCTCCGGGAAATACGCCGTGTCACTCGTGGAGTACTGCCAGCCGCTGAGCCCGGGCGCGGCCAGCACCAGGCGATTCACCATCTCCGGGTGGGCCAGCGCGAAGTCGATGGCGATGCGCCCACCACCCGAGAGGCCGACGAGGGACGCGCGCACGACGCCGAGGGCTTCGAGCAGGGCGCGCAGGTCTTCGTGGCTGGAAGGGCGCGTCCGCCGGTCCCGACTTCCCGTAGCCGCGCAGGTCGTAGCGGATGACCCGGTGCTCGCGCGCGAGCGGCAGGAACTGCGGGTCCCACATGCGGCGGTCGAGGTTCCCGCCGTGAAGGAGGACGACGACCGATCCGCTCCCGGCTGCCTCGTAGAAGAGACGCGTGCCATTGACGCGCACCGACCCGCTGTCGATGCGGTAGGATGGCGCCTCGCCAGCCGGCAGACCGCTGCTGTTGTTTAGGTGGCCCGCCCGACAGCCCAACTGTACGGCAGTCCAGAGCAGGACGAGCAAGGCCGTACGACCTCGACGCAACAGGATCTCCAATCGCGATTGAAGTATTGGTAGGTGCCTGACGCCCGAGCTAACTCGCAAGCGAGCTCAATTGAATGCGAGCGTAGCGAGCTTCCATAAATCGCTCGACAAGTTCAGCCTTCGTCGGACAACACGCGCACCATCGTTGTCAGTGTCGCGGCCGCCACGAGGTGGCCATGAACGGTTGCCTCACCATATGCGCGACAGAGTCCGCGACGCCACTGACGAAGGACAACGGTCATCGTGAGTTCCTCGCCCGGATGCGCAGGTCGGCGTAGCCGAACGCGGTTCGCGCCCATGAAGTAAGCAATGGCGCCGCCCTCGCCATCGGTTAGATCCCGGACGATTGCGCCGCTCGTCTGCGCGAGCGCCTCGACGACCAAACCGAATGGAAAGATGGAAGTCTGCGCTGCTCCCGCGCACCACCACTCCCCAGCCGAGAGTTGTTTCGATCCGACGACATGCCGGCCGCGCTCGATGACATCGATGCGGTCAACGAGAAGGAACGGATAGCGGTGGGGGAGCAGCGCTTGGATCGCCTCGCCTTCAATGCGCTCAACGGTCATCGAGAGAGGGCCTCGGCCCGGCAGTCCCTTCGTTGTCGCGATGCTTGGAGTGTTGTCTAACGCGGTCGGCTTCAGCGTATGTTGACGATGTAGAATATGTCCCCACCATTCCGCGACCTCCGAATTTGGCTGTCGTCAGATCATTCCCGAGGTGAGGATCGTCGATCCTGTAGCTTCGGGCGACGTCGAGTTTTCAACATCGCGATCGCAGAACTAGCGATGGGACCAATTCTACATCCTCGTTAGATGTCACGGCGCGAGAATCCGTGAACCACAATGCGGGCACGTGCTTGTGGCGATGATCAACTCAACACGTGCGAGCCCGGCTTGGTCGCGGATGCCGTTGAGAAGTGCGGTATCGCACGACGGGCACTGAAACCGGTAGCGCAAGCGTAGCACCCGTTCCCGCCGCCAGACGGCTACTCCGCAAGTCAGCATGATCGCCCAGCCGCCAAAGAAGAAATACGGCTCAAGGGTGGCCGGCCATCCCAGATGCGCGCCCAGCGTCATGAGGAGCGGACCAAGAGCAAGGCCGCCAAGACCGGCAGCAACTCCCGCCCATTGGCGCGGGGCACGACTATCCCGGAGGTAGACCGCGGCGAGGGCGGCGACATCCTCGCGACGAAGCTGCAAGAGCGCGTCGCCGGAGCCCGCGTCCGATTGGGGATTGAAACCGAATGGAGTTTCTGCCATCGCACGATCATCTGGTGACATCTAACGGCAAGAGGTGGTCACTATACGCTGCGGAAGCGCGCAAAACAACCGCGACGCTTGCAGCGTAGCACCGACGACATGTGAAGTCGCACATTGGATGTTGCGTAGCCCCAACCGCTGCCCCCGATCACTCCGGAAGCTGCACCACGAACGTCTCCTGCCTGAACGGCTCGAACCCTCGCGCCAGGTAGTTCGGTAGTGCGTGCGGAGAGTCGAGTGTACACGTGTGCAGCCAGACGCGCGGCACGCCCAGCGCGAATGCCTCTTCAACGGCCCGTGCCAGCATGACCTTGCCGAGTCCGCGGCCAATGAACTCGCTCGCAAGGCCGAAGTACGCGATCTCCGCCGAGTCGTCGCTGTCGCGCTGAATCTCGAAATAGCCAGCACTGTCGTCGCCGACCAGCGCCTCCCAGACAGAGACACTGGGATCAGCCAGATACGCCGCGAGCTTATCGTCTGACCAGCGATTGCGATCGTGCCAATACCACTGGTCGCCGACCAGCAGATAGAGCCGCCGGTATTCCGTTACGGAAATGCCAACGCGCTGCACGAATCGGATGTCGTCGCGGGCGGGCGTACCGTGGAGTTGATCGAGCGAGCGCAGCTCGAGGTAGGTCCGCAGGACTTCGACAACCGGGCTCACTGCGACTTCAGCTTCTCCCGGTGGCGTGCCGCCTTGGCGCGGTTGCCACAGGTGGCCATGTCGCACCAGCGGCGGCGTCCATTCTTGGTGCCATCGAAGAACACGCGTTGACAGCGTGGGTCCGCACAGATGTGTACGCGCGACAGCTCGCCGAGAATGAGTGCGTCGGCGGCCGACTCGACGATGGGGATCATGAGACCGGCGAACGCATCGCCCACCGGTACGAAGGAGCGGATGAACGTGCCGTCCTGGCGCAGGTCGACGCGGCGCGTACCCGCGCTACGGCCCAGCACCCGATTGATCTCGACGAGTCCTTCGTTGCGCATCCGCTCGCTCATTGGGCCGCGCTCGGCGAGCGACCGAAGGGCGGTGCGCACGCGCCGTGCTTCGATGAGCGCCACTCCTGCACCAGCCGGCTGCTGCTCGGCCCTCCGGCGGATTCCACTGGCGCGATCCACGTCGAGCACCCCGGCGACCTCGAGCCAGCGCACGAGCGTCTCGAAATCATTCAGCGCGTCCCGGCGACGCAGCCCGTATTCACAGTTTACGAAATCCAGCCAGAGGCGTTCTCCGATGAACACAAACGGCGACTGGTCGGTCGTCGAATGGGAACCGGCGAGTGGTACCGCGGCGGAGTCGGAGGACGGAGTGATCGTCAGCATCGTGTTCGACAAGGGACGTCAAGCATATCTCGCGGACGGACTCGCAGCAAGCGAAGCCGGCGGCGGCACGACCGTTTACGGTTCTTACGTCGCCATCTAACGGAGTGTGACGACGCGAGGTACATTTCTCGCCCGTCGCAACGTGAATTGTGAACGAAACGATACTTATTGATTGTGACTGCTGACGTTCCGCCACCGCCGCTCGCATCGCACAAGACGATCGTAGTGGGTTCCACCAACCCGGTGAAGATTGGCGCGGTGCGCGCCGTGCTCGGCGCCGTCGCGCCGCTGGCCGTGGTCCAGGGCCTGAACGTCGCGTCGGGTGTACCGGAGCAACCGGTTGGTGACGAGCAAACGATCCGAGGCGCACTCGCCCGCGCCATCGCTGCACGCGAAGCCCTCGACGCGGACCTCGGCGTCGGCATTGAAGGTGGCGTCGTGGAGCAGCCCGATGGTTCGATGCGCACCTGTGCCTGGGCCGCAATCGTGTCGCGCGACGGACGCCAAGGGGTAGGTGGATCCCTGTGCGTCCCGCTCCCGCCGGCCGTCGCCGGGCTGATTCGCGGTGGCATGGAACTCGGCCATGCAATGGATCGCCTGATCGGCGAGCATGACACGAAACGCGGCAAGGGCGCGGTCGGCATTCTCACCCGCGGACTCGTCGACCGGCAGCGCGCGTACGAAGTGCTCGTCAGCTACGCGCTGGCGCCGTTTCTGTCTGAGGAGCTGTACTGACTACGGCGCAGCCGGCGACATCCGGCCAGTCAGAGATCCGGAGTCCAATCCACATTGTGCCTGTCCTCGCTCGGCAGCCCCGGCTGCCTGGCGTGACGGCGCGCCAGCGCCTGCAGTCCGTCGTACGCCGCGTACTTGTACGTCTCTGAGAGCGATGGATAGTTGAATACGCTTTGTATGAAGAAGTCGATCGTTCCGCCGAACGACAGGCAGGCCATCGCGACGTGGATCAATTCGGCCGCGGACTCGCCGACGATCGATGCGCCCAACAGGCTCTGATCCTCGGACCGGAACAGCAGCTTCACGAATCCGTCGAGATCTCCAATGATCTGGCCGCGTGCGTTGTTGCGGAACGACGCGCGGCCGATCTCGTAATCGATGCCTCTGCTTCTGAGCTGCTCTTCCGTCATGCCGACCGTGGCAATCTCCGGGATCGTGTAGACGGCGTAGGGAATCACGTTCGCCATTGCCTGCTTGTACCGCAGATCGAAGGCGTGACAGATCGCAACGCGTGCCTGTTCCATGGACGTGGACGCAAGCGTCGGGAAGCCGACCACGTCGCCGGCCGCGTAGATCCCCGGCACGGCGGTGCGATAATGCTCATCGACTTCGATGAAGCCGCGCGAATTGGTGTGGACACCAAGTTCTGTCAGACCAAGTCCGTTCGATGCGCCAGTGCGTCCCGCGCAGTACAGCGCGCAATCGCCGTTCAGTTGATCGCCGCCGGCGAGCGTGATCACGGCGCGCCCATTCTCCACCGCCAGTTGGGCGATATCGGTGCCGACGTGCACCTGAACGCCGAGCCGCGACGTCATCTGCTGTCGTAGCGCGTCGCTGACCTCGGCGTCGAGATGCGCCAACAGTCGCGGGCGAGACGTGATGATCGACACGTGCACGCCGAGTGCGGCGAAGATGCACGCGTACTCGCATCCGACCACGCCCCCGCCCACGACGATCATCGACGCCGGAATCTTCTCGAGTCGGAGCAACGAGTCGCTGTCCACGATCACGCTACCGTCCACAACGACCCCTTGCGGCCGCAACGGCGCCGATCCTGTGGCGATGAGAAACGCCTGGCCTGTTATCTGCCGCGGCTCGGTCCCGTAGCGCGCGACCTCCACAGTTTGCTGGTCGATGAACCTTGCCGAGCCCTGGATCTGCGCAATGCCGTGCGTGCGGATGTTCTCGTCGATCAGCTTCCACTCGGCGTCGATCACCGAGCGCTCGCGGAACATGAAGTCGCTAATCGTGATATTGCGCTTGACGTGATAATCGACGCCGTACAGGCCGCGTTGGCGCAGACCCGAGAAGTAGAGCGCCGTTTCGCGCAGGGTCTTGGATGGGACGGTGCCGGTGTTGATCGCGGCGCCGCCGGGTCTGGGCGCGCGCTCGATGATGCAGACACGCTTCCCGAAGTAGGCAGCTTGCGCTGCGCCCTTCTCGCCCGCGGGCCCGGCGCCGATCACGACCAGATCGTATGCCTCGCTCATAGCGGCGGCGACAGCAGAAGGAGGGCGACCATCGCTACACACC
Organism: uncultured Gemmatimonadaceae bacterium; assembly: GCA_963817955.1. GTDB lineage: Bacteria > Gemmatimonadota > Gemmatimonadetes > Gemmatimonadales > Gemmatimonadaceae > JAQBQB01. Next base: position 45,302 of record CAWFQK010000001.1, on the reverse strand, counting down.
CACCGGAGCACTCAACGCGTCTTCGCGATAGACGATCCAGCCCCGCTGCTCTTCGACGACCAACTCCACCTCGGTGCCGATGGGCAGCGTCAGATTAGGGTTTTCATGACCGGCTGGAAAGTCCATGAGCACGGGCACGTGCAGATCGGAGATGAGGTCGAGTAGAAAATCCTCGAATTCGTCTTCCTCCGAGCGATCGAGCGAGAGCTGACCGAAGACGATCCCCGAGACGCGCTCGAGCAATCCCGCGGCGCGCATGTGTACCAGACGCTCGTCCACCACCGACATGGGGTCACGAGTCTCCTCGATGAACAGGATGGCGTGGTCGATCTCCACCTGGTACGACGTACCGATCGTCTGCTGCACCAGCGAGAGATTGCCGCCCACCAAGCGACCCGTGGCGCGTCCCGGCACGACGCCGCGCGACAGCTCGCGGCCGATCTTCTGCGTCGGACAGGGCGTCGTGAGGGCAGCAAGCAACGACACCATTGTGGGATCGCGCATGCTCGGAATGAGATCGTCCACGGTGGGGCCATGGAAGCTGCGCAGATTGGCGAGGCGCATGAGCCACAGATGCAGCGCGGTGATGTCCGAGTAGCCCACGAACGACTTGGGATTGTTGCGGAACACCGCGGGATCGAGATGCGGCAGCAGGCGAACGGCGCCGTACCCGCCGGTGCTGGCGATGATCGCCTTCACCTGTGGGTTGAGCCACATGGCCATGAGCTGCTCGGCGCGCCGTTTGTCCTCGACGCGTTTGAAGCGCGGCGACTTTTCGATATTGGGATCGAGGAGCACGTTGAAGCCCGCGCGCTCGAGTGCGCTGATGCCCCGCTGAAGCCAGGCGTGCTTCGGCGCGTAGGAGGGCGACACGATGCCAATGGAGTCGCCCTTCACGATGGCCGGTGGTCGGAGGAGCGGTGTGGTCACGCGGGATCTGCCGCCGGAGACGGGCCGGCACCGAGGAGATCCTCCACTTCGCGTGCCGCATCGACATACGCACCGAGATCGGCGGCCACTTGCTGCGCCGATTCGAGCGATGCGGTGACGGATTGGATGTGGCCGTTGCCGAGCTGCAACCGCATCAGATCCAGCCGGATGTTCTCGAGTGCCGCGACGGTGGCTGAAAGACGGTCGCTCCCGCGCTCCCGCGTCAGGCGCAGATCGGCGAGCAGGCGATCGCGCGCGTCCGAGCCGGCGTCGCCTTGGAGCGAAACCATTGATTCGTCGAGATGGTCGATCTGCGTGCGGAGTTTCTGTGCATCCACTTCGAGCCGACGCACGGTATTTGGCAGCGACTTGAGCTGCTTGCGGAGAGCCTTTGGCAATGCGTTGTACAGCGCATCGGTCGCGCGTCCGAGCGCGACCTCGGTGAGTTGCGGCAGCGAGGACGCCTTGCCCTTGTTCTTCACGCCCCAACCGGCCACGCGGACCAAGCGTTCACCCCACTTGCCGCCGTAGAACTTGAGTTGCGCGCCGCCGATACTGTGGATGCGCCAGGCGCGCTGCGAATCGGCGATCGCCAACAAGCCGGAGCCGACGGCAGCCGCTCCGCACGTGATGGCGGCGACCAGCGGGAACACTCTACCCTCGTTTGCGAGTGCCCAAAACGCGACCGCTCCCAGCGCACTTGCGCCAAAAAGATATCGGAGGCCATGTGGTCCAAAGGCGCGCGGCCGCTCCTGCAGCTCGTACATGACTTCTTCACGTCGCCTCATCCAGAACTCGCGCACAGCCACGCGCACATCGTCGATCTCATAACCAGCCTTTACGACGCGCCGCATCCGCGCCACCGACGGGAGGATGCCGAGGCCAACAATCGAGGCCAGGGAGACCGCCAGTCCAGCCCAGGGGTTGCCCCCCTCTGTTGCCAACGGCACGCCTATCGTCAATGTGAGGAAAGCGCCCGCGATCAGCTCTGCGCGGGGGTTCCGATTCGTGCGCGCGAGCCAGACGCGAAGTGGCGCGGGGATTTCACGCGGCGGATCGACCGCTTGGTCCAGCGCGTCGGCAAAGGCGGTTGCGCTCGGGAAGCGATGTTCCGGGCGCTTGGCCAGGCACCGTTCTATCACCTGCGTCAGTCGGGGCGGCACCGCGGGCGCGAGCGTGGCAATCGCCGCCGGCCGGGCGTTGAGATGCATCATCAACACGTCCTGCGGTGTCTGCGCATCGAAGGGCAGGCGACCGGTCAGCGACAGATACCCCACGACGCCCAGGGAATACAGATCGCTCATGGCATCCAGCGGCTGGCCGGAGATCTGTTCGGGGCTGGCGTAATGGGGGCTGCCAACGATCTGGCCGTTGTCGGTGCGCGCAACGGCGTTCGTCACACCCGCAATGCCGAAGTCCGTCACGACCGCGCGTCCCGTGGACTGCTCGATCAGAATGTTGTCGGCCTTGATGTCACGGTGCACGATCCCACTCGCGTGTGCGTACGTCAGCGCCCATGCCACGTCGCGCAGCACGCGCGCTGCCTGATGCGGTGGCAGCGCGCCGCGTGTGGCGACGCGATGAGCCAGCGTCTCGCCGGCGATGTACGCCATGACGAAGTAGACGATGCCGTCTGCCTCGTCCACGCGATGGATCGCGACGATGTTCGGGTGCGACAGCCGCGCCGCGGTCTGTGCCTCGCGAACGAACTGTTCGCGCATGCCCGCTTGTTCCGCCACCTCGGGCAAGAGGATCTTGATGGCGACCTCCCGCGTCAGGCGCACCTCACGCGCCAGATAAACGACGCCCATTCCACCGCGGCCGAGCTCGCATTCAATGGAGTACTCTCCGGCGAGCGCCGCCTGAAGGCGTACTGAAAGCGCATCGCTGCCGATGGCGCGACGCGGCTCGGATTGGGAGGTCATTCCGCTATCCTACAGGAGCGCCGCTACATTTACAACCATGACGTCGCCAAGAGAGCCATCTACTTATTTCCGAAAGGGTTTCGGGCTCCAGTCCGCCGTTCAGGACGACTTGGCAGCCGATTATGATGGACGGATAGTCGATTTCCTTCGGTCGAACGACCACACCCTCACCGTCGGGGACGTCACGATCCGCATGGCGCGGGAATTCGGCTTCTGTTATGGCGTCGAGCGCGCGGTCGAGTACGCATACCAGACGCGGCGCAAGTTCCCCGACCGGCGCATCTTCCTCGTTGGCGAGATCATCCATAACCCGCACGTCAACGATCGCTTGAAGGAAATGGGCGTCACCATCCTGTCGAAGGACGACCCGATGGGCGCCTTCGACTTCAGTGGCATTTCGCCCGAAGACGTGGTGATCATGCCCGCGTTCGGCGTGACGATCGAGGACTTCTCGGCGCTACGCACGATCGGATCCGTGCTCGTGGATACGACCTGTGGGTCGGTGCTCAATGTCTGGAAGCGCGTGGACAGCTACGCGCGCGACGGCTTCACGGCCGTGATCCATGGCAAGTACTACCACGAGGAGACGCGCGCCACGGCATCGCAGGTGCAGAAATATCCCGAGGGGCACTACCTCGTGGTGCGCAACATGGACGAAGCGCTGCTCGTCTGTGACTACATCGAAGGTCGCTTGCCCGCCGAGTCGCTGATGACGACCTTCGCGAAGGCCGTATCGCCGGGATTTGATCCTGCCAAGCACCTCCAGCGAATTGGCGTCGCCAATCAAACGACCATGCTGGCGCGCGAGTCGTTGGCGATCGCCGAGCAGATCGGAGCGTCGATCGCCAAGGCGCGCGGGGAAGAGGCACGCGCGACGAGCTTTCGTAGTTTCGATACCATCTGTAGCGCCACACAGGAGCGGCAGGACGCCGTACGCGAGCTGCTCGGTGAAGGCGTCGACGTCATGGTCGTGATCGGCGGATTCAATTCGAGCAACACCATCTCACTTGCCGCGCTGTGTGCCGGCGAGGTGCCGACGTACCACATCGAGAATTCGTCGGCAATTGATCCCGACGCGAAGTCCATCCATTTCCGCGCCTCCCTGATCAAGCACGTGGAGACCGACGCAGCCCACTGGCTGCCGGCCGGTCCGGTGCGCATCGGCGTCACCGCCGGTGCGAGTACGCCGAACAACATGATCGGCGACGTAGTCGGGCGAATCCTGGCGACGCGGGGACTGCGGGCGCCCGTCTGAGGCCTACGCACGTCATGACTGATTTCACTCGCTACATCGCCCTCGGCGATTCGATGTCGATCGATCTCTATCCCGCGCTCGATGCCGGTGAGATCGACGTGGCGGTCGCCCTCGAGCGCGTGCCGGCTGCCGGTCGCGTGGCGCAGCTCGGCGCGGCCTCACTGTTGTATCACAATGCCGAAGAGCGTTGGCCGGAGGACCTCGGCAACGACCTCGTGTCGTTGTACCCCGGCATTGCGTTCGAGAATCTGACGACCGATGACGCGACGATCGGTGGGGTGTTCGGCGAGCAGCTCTCGCAACTCGAGGACCGCGACGAGGCAATGCTCATTACGCTGACGGTCGGCGGAAACGACCTGCTCAGCGCGTATGGCAGCCGGCCGCGCCGGCCGCTACTCGAGAAGTTCGTCGCTGATATCGTCGAGGCGTATGACTTTCTCGTGGACAACCTGCGCAGCCGCTTTTCAAACGCCACGGTCCTACTCACCACGGCGTACGATCCTTCAGATCGCACAGGTTGCATTCCTGGCGTCTACGACGGTGCGCCGCTGCCGATCGACATGCTGGACACCCTGAACGATCACATTCGCACACTCGCCAGCGGCACGCCGAACGTGGTGCTCGCCGACGCACACGCGCATTTTCTCGGACATGGCCTGACGGCGCCCGAAGGCGAGCGATGGTATTGGCGCCGGTCGCTGATCGAGCCGAACGCACGCGGGGCGAGCGAGCTCCGGCACCTCTGGCTGGACGTTCTTCAGGCTTCGACGCAGACTTGAGACACCATGTCCCACTTCCTTCTCGATCCAACCGATCCGGCACTGCGGGGCGAAACGAGCATCGTCCTCGCTACGCTCGTCGCGGCTAGCGGTAGCTCCTCCAAGAAGGTCGGCGCAAAGATGATCGTCGGCGCGAGTGGAAAGCTGCTCGGCGGCGTGACGATTGGCGGATGCGTAGACGCGCAAGTCATCGACGCGGCCGACCGTATGACCGACGGTGGCAACCGAACGCTGTTGTCCGTTTCGCTCGACGATGACGAGGCATGGGAAATCGGTTTGACCTGCGGCGGACGTATCGACGTGCTGCTCGAGCGCGTCTGTCCCGCGGACCCGGCTGATCCCGTGATCGTGGCGCACCAGGAGGCCGCGGCACTTCTTGCACGGGGCGAATCCGCGGCGATCATCACCCCGCTCGAAGGCAGCACCGCGCCGCGCGTCGTGGCGGAAGACGCCGTGCGCGATGCGGGGGCGGTGGACGAGCGCGTCTTCGTGGATCATCTCGCGCCGCCGCTCACGCTGATCATTGTTGGCGCCGGTGAGATTGCGATGTCGCTGACACACTTCGGGCGCGCACTCGACATGCGCAGCATCGTCGTGGACGGGCGCGAGCGGTATGCCACCAAGGCGCGTTTCCCCGATGCGGACTCCATTCGCGTCGGCATGCCATCGGAAATCGTCGCCGAGCTCGCGCCGGGAAAGAACACGGCGGTGCTGCTCGTGGCGCACGACTATAAGTACGAGTTACCGGTGCTCCGCCAGTTGTTGCGCACGCCGCTCGGCTATCTCGGCTTGCTCGGCAGTCGCAAGCGCGGTGGGGCGGTACGCGACATGTTGCGAGATGAAGGGTTCTCCGACGACGAGATAGCGCGTATCCACACGCCGATCGGGTTGGACCTCGGCGGCAAACAATCGGCCGAAGTCGCCTTGGCGATTCTCGCAGAGATCGTCGCCATAAGAAACGGCAAACGCGTGTGACGACATTCCGCGCTGTCGTGCTCCAGCATTTTCGCCAGCCGCGAAACCGAGGGCCGCTTGCCAACGCGACGGCCGAAGCCGAGGGCGCAAATCCGCTCTGCGGCGATCGCATTCGAGTTCAGCTGCGCACCGAAGGCGACCGGATTACCGATGCGAAATTCACTGCCGACGCCTGTGCGCTGTGCATTGCATCGGCGTCGCTGCTCACGGAGCAGGTGCGGGGCCTGTCGCTGAGCGAACTGCGGGGCATTGACGCGGCATGGATCGCCAACGCGTTGGAAGGCGAGCCGCCGCCGGCGCGTCGCAAGTGCGCCACGCTGCCCCTGGACACCATGCATCGCGCAATCGCATCGCTCGCATGATCGCCGGCGTGCTGCTCGCCGCCGGCGGAGCTCGCCGTTTCGGGGCGCAGAAGCTCGTCGCGCCGCTCCACGGCAAGCCGGTCGTGCGCCATGCTGCGCAAACGCTGAGCGGCGTGACCGACGCATGCATCGTTGTGGTCGGCAGCGCCGCGGATGAGGTGCGTACCGCACTGGCCAGCCTCGATCTGTCGATCGTCGAGAATGCACACTGGATAGATGGACTGGGCGGCTCACTGGCTCGTGGCATTGCTGCGTTGGGCGACGATGCCGAAGCGGCAGTGATCGCGATGGGAGACCAACCCAGCATCGACCCTGGCGTGATTCAGGCTGTGATCGCTTGCTGGCGTGAGACCGGGAAACCCATCGTGAGCGCGCGCTATCGTGGTATTGGAGGGCACCCCGTGCTGTTCGCACGCGCGCTGTTTCCCGCGCTGTGCGAGCTGCACGGCGACGCCGGCGCGCGCCTGCTCATTGAGCGGAGCGCCCGCTCGGTGGCTTATGTGGATGTCGATGCACCCATGCCGCGCGACGTGGATACGCCGGACGACCTGCGAGCGCTCGGCAGCTAGCATGCTCGCGTCGAGTCTCATCACCTGACACCGTGGACTGTCCTCATGCCCCGAGTTGCCTTCTGTCGCGCGGTGAGCGCCGCCGCGTTGTTGCTCATTCCCGCCGCGGCTGACGCGCAGCGCGCCGCCACGATGGCCGGACGATCGCCCGTATATGCGCCGAACGGAGTGGCCGCAACGAGCCAGCCGCTCGCCACGGCCGCGGCGCTCAACGTGCTGCAGCACGGCGGCAATGCGATCGATGCGGCGGTGACCGCGGCGGCGGTGCTGTCTGTGGTCGAGCCGATGATGACCGGCATTGGCGGCGACATGTTCGCGCTGATCTGGAGCGCCAAGGAGAAGCATCTCGTGGCGCTCAACGCCAGCGGCCGTGCGGGATCGCTGATGACGCGCGAGACGTTGCTCAAACGCGGCCGCACGCGCATGCCGTCCGGTGGCATTGAAACGGTGACCGTTCCCGGCGCACTCGCCGGATGGAACGAGCTCCTCCGCAAATACGGCACGATCACGCTCGCGCAGGCGCTTCAACCGGCGATCGATTACGCGGAAACGGGTTTCCCCGTCACGCCCGTCATTGCCGGCGACTGGCTCGGCCAGCAACGCAAACTCACGAATGACGACGGCGCTCGTGCGACGTTCCTGGTGAATGGCGCAACGCCAAAGGCTGGCCAGTGGTTCCAAAACCCTGATTATGCGGCTACCCTGCGCCAAGTGGCCAAGGAAGGACCAGCCGCGTTGTACGGGGGCGCGCTTGGCCAGCGCATCGTGCAGCACATACAGAAACTCGGCGGATTCCTCACGCTGGATGATCTCAAGAACAATCAGCCGACGTGGGTCACGCCCATCTCGACGATGTTCAAGGGCTACCGCGTCTGGGAGTTGCCCCCGAACAACCAGGGAATTGCCACGCTGGAGATGCTGCGGATTCTCGACCCATATGACCTGCAGGCCATGGGACAGAATTCCGCGCCGTATCTGCACCATTTGATCGAGGCCAAGAAGCTCGCCTACGCCGATCTCGGACGGTACGTGGGCGACGCCGAGCATCTCACGGTGCCGCCCAGCTATCTGCTCAGCGATGCATTCATTGCCGAGCGCCGGTCGCATGTCGACGAGCATAAGCCGCAGGTGCATGCTGAGCCGGGTCCCGAGCGCACGTCGGGCGAGACCGTGTATCTCACCGTTGCCGATAAGGACGGCAACATGGTGTCGTTCATCAACAGCCTGTTTGACGAGTTTGGATCGGGTGTCGTGGTGCCGGGGACCGGGTTCGCGTTGCACGATCGCGGAGCGGGATTCACGCTCGAGCCGGGGCTACCGAATACCGTTGCGCCGGGCAAGCGTCCGTTTCACACGCTCATTCCGGGATTCGTCACGAAGCCGGGCCCGCGCTCTGCGCCGGACGGCACGGGCGACGAGCCGTGGATGAGCTTTGGGCTGATGGGTGGGGCAATGCAGGCGCAGGGTCATGCACAGTTTCTCATCAACATTCTCGTGTTCGGGATGAACGTGCAGGAGGCCATGGACGCTGGCCGTTTCCGCCACATGGATGGCGTGCGCGTGCTCGTCGAGCCCGTCATTGCCGACAGCGTCGTGGCACAGCTTCGCGCCATGGGGCATGATGTCGTGGTGTCGCGGCCGTCGCAGTTCGGCGGCAGCCAGGCAATCATCAGGCTGGGGAGGGGCTATGTGGCCGGCTCCGACCCGCGAAAGGACGGGCACGCAGCCGGCTATTGACGAGACGTCGCTTGAGCCGCCAACTGGTAGCGAGCAGCCGAACGGCGCATCATATTCCCGACTCACACGGGATCTCAGGGAGTCCGATGCGCCGTTCACAGAATCACACCTTCGACGTGCAGGTCGCGATCTGCGCGGTTCCGAAGGGCGGCAACTAGGCGTGGGCGCAACCTTGACTCCGCCAAAGGGCGCGTCGTACGACGCGCCAGTCGCGCAAGGCCACCGCGCGGCGGTGATCGCCAGCTTCCTCGGCTGGACGCTCGATGCGTTCGATTTCTTCCTCGTCACGTACACGCTGACCGCGATCGCCAAAGATTTTGGCCAAACGGACAAAGCGATCGCGCTGTCGCTGACGATCACGCTGATGTTCCGTCCGGTTGGGGCGTTCGTCTTCGGCCTGATGGCCGATCGCTGGGGTCGGAAGATTCCACTGATGATCGACCTCGTGTTCTACTCGGTGGTCGAAGTGGCGACCGGGTTTGCGCACAACTTCACGACGTTCCTCGTACTGCGCGCGCTCTTCGGCATTGGCATGGGCGGCGAGTGGGGGGTCGGCGCGTCGCTCGCAATGGAGAAGGCGCCTCGGCACAGGCGCGGCATCTTCTCGGGTCTCCTGCAGGAAGGATACGCCTGCGGAAATCTTCTCGCGGCGATCTGCTACTTCTTCGTGTTCCCGCGATGGGGCTGGCGCCCGATGTTCTTCATCGGCGGCATTCCCGCACTCGTTGCCCTGTACGTACGCAGCTTCGTGCAGGAGTCGGAGGTCTGGGAGCGGACGCCCCGCAAGAGCTGGTCGGAGTACGTGCGCGGCCTCGCGTCGCACTGGAAGCTGTTCCTGTATCTGTTCGTGTTCATGGCGCTCATGAACTTCGTGTCGCACGGCACACAGGACATGTACCCCACCTTCCTCAAGCGCGACTGGCACTTCACACCGCAACGGGTGGCGATCGTGACGATGATCGCCAACCTGGGCGCGATCACCGGCGGTATTCTATTCGGCCATTTCTCCGATCGCATTGGGCGGCGAAAATCGATCGTGATTGCCCTGTGTTTGGCCATCGTGGCCATTCCGCTCTGGGCCTTTGCCCCAACGGTGCCGCTGCTGATGGTCGGTGGATTCGTGATGCAGTTCATGGTGCAGGGCGCCTGGGGCGTGATCCCGGTCCACATCAACGAGTTGGCACCCGATTCCGTCCGCGGCTTCCTGCCGGGATTCGCCTACCAGTGCGGCGTGGCGGTGGCGGGATCCGTGGCGTTCATCGAGGCGGTGTTCGCCGATCACATGACCTATGCGACCGCGATGGCGTTCACAGCGATCACGGTGTTCAGCCTCGGCGCCGTTGCCGCCTGGATGGGGCGCGAGCGACACGGGGTGGTTTTCGGGGGCGAATGATAGAAGGCACACGGGGTTCCCGTGTGCCTTCTTGACCAACTAGCGTCTAGCGTCTCGCCCAGCCGTCAGCGCTCCTCGCACACATTCGTCTCCGCCCGCTCGAGGAAGGTCACCGGCCGCACTGTGCGCGGCACGCGGACGACGTCTACTGGCGAGACGACTTCGTTCAGACAACCGCAGCGCGAGCCGTGATGCCGCTCGCGAACGACGGCGTAGATGCGTTTGTCCTTGTCACGGAACACCGTGTCGACGCTGATCTGGTAGCCCATGCAAGGCGCCTGACCCATGCCGACGACGAGCAGCATTTCACGCGAGAAATCCACGGGCGGAAGGGGTGCTGGGGGGTTCGTGCCGACCATTCGCTTCCAGATCGCATCCCAATCCGCCGTGTCCAGGACGGCCAGGCGCACCGAAGTTGGGAGCTGGCTCTTGGCGTTCCGGTAGAGATGGTCCACCGCGTCGTATGGCTCCATTTCAATGTCCCGGATGTGCGCCTCCGCGGTCACGTCCCGGATTGGAGCGGCATTACCCAACGCGTCGGGAATGTGCGACGGGCGCGGCGCCTGGTGGCAGCCGTAGCTTATCAGCGCCGCGGCGCCAAAGACGGCGGCGCCCATGATCGTTTTCCGCATAATGCTCCCGGCCATGCGAGTACCCCGACCGAATTCAGCCGGGGGTAAGACCTTCCACGAAGAAGTATCGGTCAGTAAAGTGGGGGGCTTTAGCGTTTTCCGTAGATGGACAGGTAAGCGCCCAATCCGTACGTTCCTGGCTTCACTTCACCCTGTAGTGCCGTCTCACAGTGACGGGGAGTCACCATGCGCCTTGCACCCCCTCCGCGCGCGCGAGCCTGGCAGATTCGCCTTGCCTGCGCTCCCGCCGCCCTCCTTCTTGCGTTCGCGCCAATCGCGCGGGCCCAGCAGACAACGCCGTCGCGCGGAACGAAGCAGTTGCAGGCCGCCGACCTCAAGGCGTGGAAGAGCATTCGCCAGTCAGTGCTGTCGAACGATGGCAAATGGTTCGCCTACGTCTTGGCGCCCAACGAAGGCGACGCCAATGTCATCATTCGTTCGACCGGCGCCGATGGGAAGGAGATGAAGTTCCCGATCGGAGACGCGGGTGGTGGTGGCGCCGGTGGTGGCGCCGGCGGAGGCAGCGCGTCGCTCTCGATCAGCGGCGACTCGCGCTGGGTGGCGTTCACGGTGTACCCACCCTCGACGAACGGTCGCGGCGGTCGCGGCGCCGGTCGGGGCGGCCCGCCGGGCGCCGCGGCGGCGCCTCCGGCAGCTCCGACTCAGAACAAGATGGCGCTCGTCAACCTCGCCACGGGCGAGAAGAAAGACTTCGACCGGGTGCGTCGTTTCGTGTTCAACGGCGACAAGCCAACTTGGGTGGCGATGCAGAGCTATCCGGCTCAGTCCGCGCCGGCCGGCGCCGCGGCACCCGCCGCTGGCGGTCGTGGCGGTGCTGGTGGCGCGCCACAGGCTCGCGTCGATGGCAGCGACGTGGTGCTCTACAATCTGTCGAGCGGCGATGCCGTGAACGTGGGCAACGTGGCCGAGTTCAGTTTCGACGACACGGGCGAGTGGCTCGCATACACCATCGACGCGCGGGACCAGATCGGAAACGGCGTGCAGCTGCGTAACATGCGCACGGATGTCGTGCGCGCCGTCGATTCCGATCACGCGCTGTACCGGCATCTCGTCTGGTCCGACAGCGCATACGCACTCGTGGTGCTGCGCGGCAAGGCCGACTCGACGACGCACGATACGCTGTTCTCCGTCGTGAGCTTCAACAACGTGAGCGTGCCGTCGCCCAAGAAAGTGGTGTTCGATCCGGCACAGCACAGTGACTTCCCGAAGGGAATGAAGATTGTCGCCGACCGTGCGCCGCGTTTCTCAGACGACCTGGGCACCCTGTTCTTTGGCATTCGGGAGGCGAAAAAGGCGCCGGCGAATGATCGCACGGTCGCCGCGAACGGTCGCGGGAACAACAACATGATTCAGGCGGGCGCACCAGGCGTCGGTGGAACCGTCAACCAACCGCGTGTCAGCGATACACCGGATGACAATCCGACGCTGATCCTCTGGAATGCCAAGGACCCGCGGCTGCAGTCGCAGCAGATCGTGCAGGAAGCACAGGACCGCGCGTTCAACTACCTCTCGTTCTATCGCGTTGCCGACAACAAGTTCGTTCGGTTGTCCGACGACGCTCTGCGCACGGTTTCAACGGCTGGCCACGATCACTTCGCGTATGGCGTCGATACTCACGATTACGATCAGCAGGCGAGCTACAGCGGACGCCGCTATGAGGACCTTTATGCCGTCGACCTCAAGGCAGGCGAGCGCAAGCTGCTGCTCAAGAAGCATCTGGCGTCGGTGACGCTGCCGTCACCCGATGGTCGCAACCTCCTGTACTGGGGCGATGACGCAAAGTGGTGGATTGGCGACGTTGCGACGGGTGAGAAGCATCTGCTGATGAAGAACCCACCAACGGTGTTCGCTGATACGTCGGACGACCACAACAACCTCGTGCCGCCCCCGGTGCCGCCGCTCGGCTGGTCCAAGGACGGGAGCGCCGTGCTTCTCTCAGATGGTTTTGACGTCTGGAAGGTGCCGGTCCACGGCGGCGCGCCGGTGAATCTGACGGGGAACGGCAAGAAGGAGCAGATCCGCTACCAGCGTGTGTACGCGTTCGACAATGACCGACCGGCGGTGAGCGGCGGCCGCGGTGGTCGCGGCGGGCAGGCGGCGAACGGGATCGACCTTTCGAAGCCAGTCTACTTCAGCACGTATGGCGAGTGGACCAAGAAGGAAGGCGTGTCAAAGGTCGACCCGTCCAAGCCTGGGGCGCAGCGTCTGGTGTGGGACGATGCGAAGCTCGCGTACCAGAAGGCAAAGGATGCCGATGTGTTCGTGTACACGAGGCAGACGGCAATCGACTTTCCGAACTACTACGTGACGGACGCGTCGTTCAAGCCAGGCCAGCAGATCACCGACGCCAATCCGCAGCAGAAGGACTTCGCGTGGACCAGCGGCGTCAAGCTGATCAGCTACACCACGGCGAAAGGCGACAAGCTGCAGGGCGCGCTGTACCTGCCGGCGAATTACGAGCCAGGGAAGAAGTACCCACTGCTCGTCACCATCTACGAGAAGCGGTCAAACCTGGCGAACAGCTACGTCACGCTGAACGAGACGAGCACGCCAAACCGCAGCATCTACACGAGCCACGGGTATGCGGTGCTCGACCCGGACATCGTGTACAAGATCAATGATCCCGGCATGTCGGCCGTTTGGGCGCTGGTCCCGGCCGTGAAGGCGGCCGTCGCGACGGGCATCGTGGATTCGGCCAAGGTGGGTCTGTGGGGCCATTCGTGGGGCGGCTACCAGACGGCGTTCATGGTCACGCAGACGAACATCTTCAAGGCCGCGATCGCCGGAGCGCCGCTCACCGACATGGTGAGCATGTACAGCTCGATCTACTGGAATTCCGGTGGCACCAACCAGGCGATCTTCGAATCGAGCCAGGGCCGCTTCAAGGGCAACGTGGCCGACAATTACGAAGCCTACATTCGGAACTCGCCGGTCTTCCACGCGAAGAACGTGAAGACGCCGCTCATCATCCTGCACGATGACAAGGATGGCGCGGTGGATTTCAATCAGGGCATCACATACTTCAACACGCTCCGTCAGATGGGCAAGGACGTCATCCTGCTCGAGTACGTCGGCGAGAATCACGGTCTCGCGCGCCCGGTGAACCAGAAGGACTACGCCATGCGCCAGCGGGACTGGTTCGATCATTACCTCATGGGCACGCCGGCCCCGGACTGGATGACCAAGGGCATACCGCGCATCCAGATGGACGATTACTGGAAGCAGCTGAAAGCGGCGCAGCCGGCGGTGGTGCCGCCTGTGGTGCCATGATACTCGTGTAAACGTTAGACGTTCGACGCTGGCAATGTGATTGGCTATGGAAACGGCACACCGAGACGGTGTGCCGTTTCCATAGCAGCATGGTTCTTTCTCTTTATTGAGCGTCAAATGTCTAACGTCCAGCGCCCAATGCCTGGCTTTCAAGACGAACCCCAGGATCTCGGCTTCGGCACCGTCGTTGGTGGTGTCAATGAGAAGCGGCTGCTCAATCGCGACGGAACGTTCAGTCCACAGCGCAAAGGGCTGTCGTTTCTTCGGTCGCTGAGTCTCTACCACTACTTTCTGACGATCGGTTGGCCGCGCTTCTTTGCGCTGATTCTAGCGGGCTACGTTGGCGCGAATGTCGTGTTCGCGCTGGCCTATCTCGCCTGCGGGACTGGATCGCTGATGGGGCCGCCGCGTACTGCACTGGGCGACGGGTTCTGGCGCGCGTTCTTCTTCAGCGTCGAAACGCTGGGCACGATCGGGTATGGCACTGTGACGCCGAATGGGCTGCCTGCGCATTTTGTGATGACCGTTGAGTCGCTCACCGGTCTGCTCGTGTTCGCGCTCGGAACGGGCATCCTCTTCGCCCGTTTTGCCCGACCCACCGCCGCCGTGGTGTTCAGCGACCGCGCGGTCGTCGCCCCGTACCGCGGCATGACCGCCTTCGAGTTCCGCATCGTCAACGAGCGGACCAATCAACTGTTGAACCTCGAGGCGAGCGTGTTGTTCACTCGCATCGAGGGGACGTCTCGCACGTACGACCAACTCGTCCTCGAGCGCGCACGCGTCGTCTTCTTTCCGCTGAGTTGGACCATCGTTCACCCGATCAGCGAGCGAAGTCCGCTCTTCGGCTTGACGCTCGCCGATCTCGTGGCCAAGGAGGCCGAGTTCATGATCCTGCTGGCCGGCACGGACGAAACGTTCGCGCAGACGGTGCACGCGCGCTCATCGTACAAGCCGGATGAGGTCGTGTTCGGGCACCGCTTCGTGAACATCTACAATCCCATCGACCAGCAAGGTGTCGTGAGTATCGATGTGCGGAAGCTGAGCGATACGGAACCGGCCTAGACGCTCTCCCCTGAGCTGTCGCTTTGGCGCACCTTGGGGCCTTTGTCCAGCACCTCTTTGCAGCAGGCGGCCAGGACCGCCTCGAGCGCCTCGATGCCGTCGTCCGTCGCCTCGAGGAACAGGTCTTTGACCACGGATTCCGCACGCTCGAGCTGGGTCATCAGCATCTTGGCGTGCACCCGGCTCGGCATGACGCCGCAGACCTTGGCCGCCGCACGGTTGCCGATCGGCTTCCGCAGCACGATGATCGCGCCACGCTTTCCGGGCTGCGTGAAGTAGTCGGACTTGTCCGTCCGCGGCTTCTTGCTAGCTGGTGTGCCTTTTTTGCGTGTCAATCGTGCCATGTTGCTCCGCTCTCGGCGCGGGTCCCAAGTGAAGAATACAACGAGCGGCGACGCGGCGCGCCACCCCAGCGGGTTCGGCCATGGGGCGCCCAAACCGCCCTGATGCGCGCGAGGTCTGTCTGGATGAGATGCCGAAGAATAGCTTATCTGGAACGACGTCGCGCACCCCTGGAAGGGAGTCGAGGGCAATGGACGAAAAGCAACTCGCGAAACTAGTGAAGAAGACCGTGGAAAAGGCCAGCAGGCCCAAGTCGCTGCAACGCCGGACCTACGATGCGACCCTCGACGTGACGCGGCGGCCGCGCACGGAGAAGGATGATGAAGCGCAGGAACTCTTTGAGCAGATGAAGAAACGCGAGTTCTGATGGGCGACCGGATCGACAAGTCCGAAGCTGAATGGGCCAAGGAGCTCACGCCGGATCAGTTCAGAATCACGCGGAAAAAGGGTACCGAGCGTGCATTCACTGGACAATACTGGGACAGCCACGCCACGGGTGTCTACAGGTGTGTCTGCTGCGGCGAGCCGCTCTTTGACTCCGCCACGAAGTTCGAATCCGGCAGCGGATGGCCGAGCTTCTTCGCGCCGCTCGATCCCAATGCCATCGAGGCCGAGAACGACGACACGCACTTCATGCGTCGTACAGAGATTCACTGTGCCAAGTGCGGCTGCCACCTCGGGCACCTCTTCGAGGACGGGCCAGAGCCAACGGGCCTGAGGTACTGCGTGAACTCGGCGTCGTTGAGGTTGGAAGAGAAGAAGTAAGTCGGTGCCTACGGCACGCTCACCTTTGAATCGGGACTTCTCCGATCATTGGCTCCGAACGCCACTCCGTCCTTCAGAATGATCGAGTGGCCGTCGCCCTGCACGCCGGCAGACCGGATGGTGTAGCCCATGGCCTGCAGGCGCTTCGCCGTCGAATCGGGAAGCACGTTGCGCTCGAAGGTGACTTCGTCGGGCAGCCACTGATGGTGGAATCGTGGGGCGTCCACGGCTTGCCGCACGTCCATGTTGAAGTCGAGCGCGTTGAGCACGATCTCCATGACGGTATTGATGATCGTGCGACCGCCTGGTGATCCGGTCACCATGAACAGCTTGCCGTTCTTCGTGATGATCGTGGGGCTCATCGAGCTGAGCATGCGCTTGCCCGGCGCGATCAGGTTGGCCGCTGTACCGATGTCACCCTGAGTGTTGGTCTCGCCAGGTTTCTTGTTGAAGTCGCCCATCTCGTTGTTGAGAATGAATCCGGCGCCCGGCACGACGACGTGCGACCCGAACCCACCTTCCAGTGTGTACGTGTTCGACACCGCGTTGCCGTATTTGTCGACGATGGAGAATTGGGTCGTCTCATCGTGTTCGGTTGCGGCGACCTGCGATACGATGTCCTTTCCCAGTTCGACGCTGCTCGACGCGTGGTTCGGGTCGATCGACGCGGCGAGCGTCTTCGCGTAGGCCTTTGACGTCAGCTTCTCGAGCGGCATCTTCACGAAATCGGGGTCGCCCAAGTAGCGTGCACGGTCGAGGTAGCCGCGACGCATGGCTTCGATCTCGTAGTGCAGCGCCTGTGGCGACATGGCGCCGAGTTTCGGCAGGTCGAAGCGCTCGAGGATATTGAGCATCTCGATCATGGCGACCCCGCCGCTGCTCGGCGGCGGCATGGTGATCAGTGTGAAGCCATGGTAGTTGCCGCGAATCGGTGCGCGAACCTTCGCCTGGTACGCTGCCAAGTCACGCTTGCTGATCAATCCGCCGTTCTTTTCCATCGTCGACGCAATGCTGTCGGCAATCCACCCGGTGTAGAACGCGCTCGGTCCCTTCGTCGCGATTTCCCGTAGTGTACGTCCCAGATCACGAAGCACGATGGTATCACCGCCATGCCAGTCTCCGCCGCGGGGATTGCCATACGCTGCCACCGATGCCGGATACCGGGCCATGGCCCCCGATACCTCGCGATTGAGCGAGCGTGCGAGCGCGTCCGACAGCACGAACCCTTTCTCCGCCAGCTCCACCGCAGGCATGACGTCGTCCTTCCACGAGAGCTTGCCGTAGCGTTTGTGCGCTGTGGCGAGACCGCGGACGGTTCCTGGTACGCCGGGCGCGAGGTAGCCCGTTGCCGTTCGCTGCCGCGCGATCTTTCCCGCCGAGTCCAGATACATGGTCTGGGTCGACTTCAGCGGCGCGCGCTCTCGGTAATCGATCGTGACCGCCGCGCCGTTCGCTGGACGAACGACCATGAAGCCGCCGCCGCCAATGTTACCGGCGCTCGGGTGGGTCACCGCCAACGCGAATGCCGTCGCGACTGCGGCGTCCACGGCGTTTCCGCCTTTGCGCAGGATTGCGGCGCCGACGTCCGACGCTGGCGCCGATGTCGAGATGACCATGCCATGGCGCGAGCTGACCGGTGCGTCCGACTGCTGTGCGGCAAGCGGCGGGGCGAGAAGGGCAATCGAGCTGGCGATCGCGAGGGTGCGGTGATGGTGCATGACAACCCCAGGGGATGAGCGACGTGGACCTATGCTGCCTCAGAACCTATCCCGGCGGCGGATCCACGCTAGAGAGCGTTCGGGCGGTCTCCGTACGGGTGCTCACGTTGGAGCAACGCCAGGGCGATTGCCGCAGGGGTCACATTCCGACTGCGAAATGAATGCGATGACGGTTGACGAAGCACCCGCCGGGGCTGATTCCTTCAGTGGACCCCAGAACGGGCCAGATCGCGGCACCACCTTCACCCGCCATTCCATGACAGCCACAGCAATCGTTCGGCCGCAGGTTGATGAATACGCGCCGCACTACCGTTCATACATCGCGCGTGTACCGGACGGCGATCTCGTCGCCGTGCTTCGCGAACAGGTCACGAGCACCGTGACGCTCTTGCAGGACCTGTCGCCGGAGCGTGCGAATTACGCCTATGCGCCGGGCAAATGGACGATCAAGGAAGTCGTCGGCCACATCATCGATATTGAGCGCGTGTTCAGCTACCGCGCGTTGCGCATTGCGCGGAACGATCCCACCGAGCTGGCGAGCGTCGACGAGAACGCCTACGTCGCGAACGCGAACTTTGGGCGCCGCACGCTGGCGGATCTTCTCGAGGAGTTGCAGGTGGTGCGTGCCTCGACCGTGCTTCTCGCCGAGCACCTTGACGAGGAGGCGCTGGCACATCGCGGCAGGGTGAGCGGAAACTTTGTCACGGTGCGCGCGTTGTTCTATATCATCGCCGGACACGAACGACATCACGCCGCGTTGTTCCAGGAGCGGTATTTCGTCGTGTAACGAAAGCGCGCCGCGCGTCTCCGTACGGCGGTTGGGGGGCTTATGATGCGATTGTGGGTGGAGTCGCACACGAAATCGACGCCGGTCATCACGAGTGCGATGCTCAGCGTGGCCGCGCATCTGGTGGTCATCGCCGCGTGCGTCTACGGCACCCTGCCGCCCGCGAATCTCGCGGTGAAGGGCATTGAGAATCGGCCGTACTTCATTCCACCGCCTGACCGGGTGCCGGGGCAGCGCCCGACGCGTGAATCGGTGCGCTATGTCGATCTCGCATTGCAGGGCCCCGGCAGCGGCGACGGTCCGAGACTCATGGGGAACGCCCGGGCGACGACCCTCGACCAGACCGTCGGTCGTGCCAACGCGGATACGGTGAGCAGCGAACGGCTGCCGGCCATTCCAGTGAAGCCCGACTCCGTTTTTTCGGTGCTCGAAGTGGATACGGCAGTGGTGCGATCGAGCATCAGTGCCGCGCCGACGTATCCGCTCAAGTTGCTCAATGCGCACATCACCGGCTTCGTCAACGCGCAGTACGTGGTCGACACCACTGGATTTGCCGACTCGAGCTCGTTCACCGTGATGCAGGCGACCAATCCGGATTTCGTGGTGGCGGTGCGCCAGGCCCTGCCGAACATGCGATTTCGGCCGGCGAAGATCGGCCCACTCAAGGTGCGGCAGCTCGTGGAGCAGCAGTTCACCTTTCTCATTACCGACACTACGTCGGTTGCGTCGAACAAGAAGAAGCCGTAGCGGGAACGCGCTGATCTCTCGCTACCGCTCGAGGATGGCCACGAGGCGATCGATCAATTCTGCCTGAGCCGGGTTGATCTTCTCGCGCGCGGTCGACACGTCGAACCACTCGCAGCGATCGATTTCCGGGTACGTCAGCCAGTGTCCGGATCCCCGCGGAACTTCGACGCGCGCGGTGTTGGCCGTCGTGCGATCGGGATCGGCGTCGCCCTCCCAGGCCCACGCGTGCACGGTCTTGCCGCTCTTCTGTTTGATCGAGCCGAGTGCGATGAACGGTCCCGGTGCGACGATTCCGGTCTCTTCCGCGAACTCGCGTCGTGCGCCTTCGAGAAGGTCCTCGCCCTCCTCGACCGCCCCTTTGGGAATTGTCCACGCGCCTGCGTCACGACCGGCCCAGAACGGACCGCCAGGATGCGCGAGAAAGACTTCAAGGGTTCCGCGCGCCCGCCGGAACAACAGCAGTCCCGAGCTGGTGGCGCGCCGGCTGCCGGGATCAGGCATGGCTGGCGGTCGATTGGCGGTGACGCCTATGCCGCCGCTCCCACACCTCGCCAACGGCGAGTCCAATGACTGCGCCGATCACGCCGCCCGTCAACGCCCCGACGAGCGCGGCGACCTCGAAGTCGAGGAGCCCTCTCGATTCGACGCCACGTCGCATTCCCGTCAACACAACGCCCCATGTCGCCACCGCCCACCAGAGGCTGCAGAACACGCCGACGCCGATCGCCCACCCGTTGGTGAGCGCGTCGCGGCGTGGCTCGTAGTAGTCGTTCGCCAGGGTACCGAGCTCTGCTTGTGCCGTGCGCCAGTGGGCGTCGCGCCCCCACCCCGACCGCAGGATGAGGACGCCGACGATCACGGCGAGCTCCGCGCCCCACAACACCGGGGTTTGACGGGCCGGCAGGAGCGCCTGTTTGGTGTTCTGTAATACCAGGACGCTCGTGACGAGGACCATCGCCCCCTGGAGGAACCAGCTCATTTCGCTCCGGTCGTGGTCATCACGGGCGGCGCCTGCTTGTCCCAGACGAAGCGATGCAGGAAGTCGCTGCTCCGGCTGAAGATGTCGATCCACCGGCTGTGCAGCAGCGATTCGTGCACGTCATCGGGGATGACGGTCAGGTCGAAGTACACGCCGTGTGTCCGGAGGAGATCGACCAATCCGATCATCTGTGAGAAGTCCACGTTGCGATCGTCGTCGCCCTGCTCGAGGAAGACCGGCGATTTCCACGTGTCGACGTGTGCCGCGGCCGAGGACCGATATGCGAGGTTCGTCGAATCGACCGAATTGCCGTACAGGTGTACGCCTGCGAGGTCCACACCGGCCACGAAGATGTCGGAATTGCGCGCCAGCGCCTGCGACGTGAGCAGGCCGCCGTACGACAATCCCCAGATGCCGATGCGTGTCGTGTCGACGTCGGCGCGCGACTGCAGATACTTCGCGCCGGCAACGACGTCCTGATACTCCGAGTTGCCACGCCCCTCGGTATTCGGCGCCCGGCGGAATTTGTTGCCGTAGCCGATGCCGCTGCGGTAGTTGATCGACAGCACCACGTAGCCCTGCGACTGCAGCCACTGATTGTACGCGTACGCCCAGTGGTAGAACTGCATGTAGTGATACGCCGGCAGCATCTGGCGCTGTGGTCCGCCGTGCACGAACACGATGGCCGGACGCTTCTCGCCGGGCTTGAGATCCTTCGGCAGGAAGAGTTGGTTGTGAATCTCCAGGCCGTCGGCGGCGTGGGTGATCACGATCTCGGGCGTCACGTGCGCCGCCTGCGGGAAATCCTTCGTCAGCGTTGGAAAGACGATCTTTGTCTGACCGCCGTTCGCCGGCACGAGGCCGATCGACGCCGGCTGCGTCGCGTTGAAGTAGAGCACCGCGAGTTGCTTGCCCGATGCGAGCGGCGTCGGCGACACCTCCACCCCGTCGTCCGTCGAGATCTGCGTCGGCGTGCCGCCGGCCGTCGGTACCGCCCAGATGTGCCGCTTCTCGATGTCCTTCGCGTTGGTGCAGTAGTAGAACGTCTTGCCATCGGGCGACACGGCGGTCGTCACGAACGTGCGGTCTGCCACGCTGTCATTGATCAGCCCGTCCGTCGTCGTGAGCAGCACTGGCTGCTGCTGCCCACCGGACACGCTCACCGAGTAGTAGCGGTCCCACTCGTCGTTCGGCGGCGTCGCGGAGAAGACCAGGTGATCGCCGGCCCACGTGATCGCGTTGATGTTGCTGAAGACGCGGTCGGCCGGTTGATTGTGCCAGACCTCCTGCGCCTTGCCGGTGGCGACGTCCGCCACCATGAACGACAGTGTGTAGCCGCCGACGAACGCAGCGCGACGGAGACCGTCTGGGCGCTGCGACGTCGTATCATTCTGGCCACCGCGCCCGCCCCGTCCACCACCACCACCCGGAGCGCCACGCCCTGCGGCCGGGCCAGCCGGATTGCCAATGCCACCTTGGCCCTGCTGTGCCTGCATGCCGAACGGCGTGCCGGGACGCCGGACGAAGGCGATTCGCTTTCCGTCGGGCGACCATGTCGGGCTCCCGTCGAAGTCCACACTTGGCGAGAGATACCTGACCGTGCGCGACTTTGCGTCATACACGCCGATGAACGCGTGATTGTCGCGTGTGGTGACGAAGGCGAGCTTGGAGCCGTCCGGCGCCCATTGAGGGTTACTCTGGCGTCCCCACTCCTTGATGAACGGCACGCTGCCCGTATCCATGGCCGCGGTGGCGCCGCGCGTCGTGCGCACACGATAGATCTGGCCGTCCTTGACGAACGCGACGTACTTGCCGTCGGGGGACAGCTCGGGACCGCCGCCACGGCCGAAGCCGGGAAGTTCGGTGCCAGTGAGAACGGCAAGCCGCCATGCGCTACTTCCGTCGGTGCGCGCGGCCCAGATGGCACGTTCGCCCCCTGCCGGATCGTGCGACGGGTTCGCGACCCATCCGGCGCGATTCTGTCCGGATCCGCGAATGAACACGGCGATCGAACCGTCGTCCGAGAGGCGCACCGAGCTGACGTCCACGCCGTCGTCGTCCATGAACTTCGTCAGGCGAACGGGCTTGAACGCGGGCGCCGCGGCGACGAAGACGTTCCGCATGCCTCGCTCGTACGACACCCAGGCGATCTTGTCCGTCTTCCGCGCAGCGCTGACCTCGAGCGGCGACGCAGGCGACAGAAACTGATCGATCGTGTAGGCGGTGGTATGCGTGGTCGGCGAAGGCATCCGGGGGGGATTCGCCGGCCGAAGTTGAGCGCCGATAGGGAGCGCGAAAGCCGCCATCGCGATGGCGGAGAAACGAAGGGAAGCGCGAGACATGAAGAACCTCTGAGGGGGTCGAGGCAGAGAGCGGCAACGGTCGCCATAATGCAACGCTCGGGAGCGTGATGACGTTGCATTGCCCCCTGATTCTGGGGTCCTGCGCGGTCGTCCGCTAGGCACGCCCGTGTTCAGAGCGGTGGCCGTCCTCCGTCAAGTTCTTCAGGCGGGCCGCCCCGCCCGCCTCGACCCCCTCGACCGCCCCGCCCGCCGGGCCGGAAGGGACCGGGCATTCGGTCCCAATCGCGCGCCAGGCGTTCGCGCTGATCGGAATCCAGCATCGGTGCGAGTGCCATGCGCAGGGAATCGACGGCGGCATGGAGCCGGGCGTTCGTCTCGCGAATCACGGCGGCATTCTGGTTTGCCACCTTCTCGATCAACGGACGGATGGAATCACGCTGTGCGTCGCTGTGTGGCTGGATGATCTGCTCCATGTGGGCCACGAACCCCGGCGGTCGCCGCAGTTGGCTGATGCGTTCGCGTCGGTCGCGGACGAGCGTTGCGTCGGTGAATAACCCGAGCGCGAAACCGGAGAACAGTGTCGCGGCCAGGAGCAGCAAGGACTTGGTGTTCGTCGTCATGGTGTCTCCGTCGGAACCACCACGGTCCCATAGAGCGAGACTGGCGTGTACGCTGTGGCCAGTGTGACTGGCGGCAGATTGAGCGCCGCCTCGATCGTGGAGTTGGTGACGTGACGTCCCCCCCACCAGTTATGCGCGGCGAGCAGGAGCGACGCGGCCGCGGCGATGGGCACGATGCGCACGAACTGTCGCTGAAGCGTCGTGGCAATCGTGCGTTCATCGCGCATCCGCGACAGCACGCGATCGGCGAAACCTCCGGTGAACTCGGTGGGCGCGGCACTGCGAACGAGTGCCTCGAGCGCTTCTTGCGGTACCGGTCGGTGGGGGATCATCAAATGGCCTCCGGGAGCGCGCCGCTCTGGTGCACGTACGGCGCGAGCTGTACTTCGAGTTCCTTCATCGCCCGCGATAGTCGCGACATGACGGTGCCCTCTGGTATGCCGAGTATCTCGGCGGTTTCTTTCGTCGAGTAGTCCTGAAAGAGTCGCAACACGACGACGGTTCGATGTTTCTCGCCGAGGTGCGCGACGGCAGCCTGTACGGCCTGTCGCAGTTCGCGTGCGTCTAGTTCCCCGTCCGGACCGACGCGCGGTTCGGGCAGTTCCATGGGCGTTTCATCGCGGCTGATGAAGCGATGGATCGACCGGCGACGCGATCGGAGCGCATTGAGCGAGAGATTCATGGCAATGTGCACCAGATACGTCTTGAGCGACGACTCACCGCGAAACCGGTCCAGCGATCGGAAGAAGCGAATGAACGTTTCCTGACCCACGTCATCGGCGTCATCGCCCTGGCCGAGCATGCCGACCGCCGTCGCCGCGACCGCACCCTCATATCGTGCAACCAGCGCGCGGCATGCGCGCTCGTCGCCGGTGCGGGCGCGAGCAATCAGCTCAGTGTCAGTCGCCAGATCGGCCATGCAATGAGCGCGTTGCCTGAAGGTTGGTGCGCACGAAACATGGACACCGCTCGCCGACTCCGCATTCCATGTTACGGGTGAACGGCGGCCTGCGAGAGTCGGTAGATCAGGAGCGCCGCGCGCTTCGTCTGCCGGGGAAGCATGCGGAGGTCGGCGGTCTCCTTCTCGGTGTGATCGTCGTGGCCCGAGAGTCCGATGCCGTCGATGATCATCGGCACGAAGCCGGCCACGAACGACACATCGGCCGCGCCGGCCCGTGACGGATCGACCGCCACGACTCCGCCGAATCCGAGATCGCGGCTGGCCTTGTCGTACGACGCGAGCAGGCGGCGATTGCCAGCGGTTGGCGCCATCGGCGGATAGCCGTCATCGAACGTGATCGCGGCTGACGTCTTCGGCAGATGACGCGACACGATTTGCCGCATGGTGCGCTTGGCGTTCGCCAACTGCTCAGGCGACAGCGTGCGCAGATCGCCCGCGACTTCCATGTGCTCCGCAACGACGTTTCGCTTGCCGGACCCCGAGCCCGCTGTTCCGGTCGTATCGAGCGTCACCGCTGTGCCTCCGATGGCCAAACCGGGATTGAACGTGAGATACGGCTCGCGCGAGAGCTGCGTGTAGAACTCGTGCAGGATGCGCGATGCTTCGTACACGGCGCCGGCGCCAACTTCCGGTTGAAAGATCTGCGACGAGTGTGCCGGCGTGCCTGTGGTACGAAGCGTCCACGATCCGGCACCGCGCCGCGAGACGACCGCAGTCCGCGGATCTGCCGCTCCGTCCTCGAACCCCAATGCGGTACTGGCCCCTTTCGATGCGTCGACGAGTGCGCGCCGCGCCGCCTCGAGCGGTGCACCCGGCTCCTCCTCGTCTCCGTCGTACACGATGGTGACGTTGAGGCGGTCGAGCGCGCCCGCGTCCTTGATCGCCTTCAGTGCGTGCAGCAGGATCACGTCGCCGCCCTTCATGTCGATGATACCCGGGCCGCGGGCCGTCGAGTCGTTCAAGCGCTCGAAGCGCTGGAAGGGACTACTCGGCTCGAATACCGTGTCGAGATGCCCGATGAGGACGATCTTGGGTCCCGGCCCGGGATGCTCGGCGACGAGATGTCCGGCTCGATTGAACGCGCTGCCGTCCACCCATTCCGTGGTGAAGCCGAGCGAGTCGAGCTGTGCGCGGAAGATCTGCCCCACCTGACGAACGCCGCCAACGTTCAGCGTGCCACTGTTGATGTTGACGACACGCTCGAGCAGCGCCAGCGCGTCGGCGTTGTGCACGTCGACAGCGCGAGTGATGGATCGTTCTGTCGCGGTGAGGGACGAGGCCGCTTGTGCGGCGAGCATTGCTGGTACCGCGAGCGACAGTGCAGCGGCGCGAAACGCGGAACGGTTCAGGGAGATTGGCATGGGCCGGAATCTACAAACGTCACTCTTGACTCTGCACACTGACGACCGCCGCCAGCGGACCACGGACCAAACAGTCATGAATCGCTGACACGCGGTTTGTCACGCAATCCTACTATCGAAACTGCCTGGTGGCGCCACGGCGAGCGTTGGCAGGCGGCACATTTAGATGAATGTGTGTCCACTCGATCCAGGAGGACCTATGCGTCGCATCTCGCTCCTCGCCGCCATCGCTCTCAGCGCGGCGGCGACCCTTGGAGCACAGACGGGCCCGGTTGGCAACGGCCTGGAAGTGCGGACGTTCGTCGGTGCCTTCGTGCCTACCGGCGCGCAGAGCACCGATTTCGGGACGGCCGCCATGCTCGGTGCGCAGGTCGCGCACGAGTTCAACGACAACATCCACCTGCTCGGTTCGGTTGGCTGGGCGTCGGCACACAATACGTTCAGCGGCTTCTCGAGCAACCGAACGTACATCTGGCAGTATGACGTCGGCCTCGAGTTCAATCTCATTCGTCCGATCAACGACGAATGGCTGTTCCGGCCGCTCGTCGGCATTGGCGCCGGCGGTCGCACGTACGACTATGTTGCGTCAGGCATCGGCAGCAATACGTGCTCGGCCGGCTATGGGGCAGTGGGTTCGGAGTTCCAACGGAAATTCGTCGCCATTCGGTTGGAGGCGCGCGACTACGTGAGCTGCTTCAAGTCGCCACTCACGGCCTCAAATAGCACCCGTAACGATCTGGGGTTCTCGCTCGGCTTAGCGTATCACATTCGTTGAACGAGATGGGGGGCCTTCGCCGGTGATCGGCGAAGGCCCGCGTTGCTCAGCGGAACTCGTGCCCCCGGTGCGTCAGCTCGCCTACCTCCAGCTCCTTGAAACGTTTGCCGACGACCGAGATTGACGCGCCGTCATTCTCCACACGTCCTTGTACGAGCACGAACGGCGCGCGCTTCACCACTTCCTCGTTTGGCGCGACGAGCGGCTTCGGCACGATGATGTTCATATACCCGTGCTCGTCCTCGAGCAGCAGGAAGATGGTTCCGCCTGCTGTCGCCGGGCGTTGGCGCACGGTGACGAGTCCGCCGACTGTCACCATGCGGCCATTCGGCATGGTGGCGAGTTGCGTGCTGTCGATCGCGCCGCCGCTCGTCAGCTTCTCGCGCACCGACTCCATAGGATGACCATAAATGCTCATGCCAACGGCATGATAATCGAGGAAGACGAGTTGCTCGCGATTCAGTGGCACCGGATCATGATAGGTGACCGTGGCCGGTGCGAGCGGGAGCACGTCGCCGCTGGCGCGTAGACCTTCCCACGCCGCGTGCCGCCGATCCGGCGCCCACGCCGCGAATGCGCCGGCCTGTGCGAAGGCCAGCACACCGCCACGCGTGAGCTTGGCGCGCTCGACGACGTCGGCAATGGAGCGGAATGGCGCGTGTGCGTTGGCGTCGCGTAGCGCCGCGATCACGGTGTCCCCAATGCCGCGCACGAAACGCCAGCCAATGCGCAGTGCCGGACGCGCGCAGTCATCGGTTTCTTCTGCGGTACATTCCCAGCTACCGGTTGCCAGACAGGGCGGCCGCACGTCGACGCCGTGGCGACGCGCGTCGTGCACGAGCGTCGAAACGGGATAGAAGCCCATGGGCTGCGCGTTGAGCAGACCGAGAAAGAATTCGGTGGGGTGGTGCGCCTTGAGGTACGTCGTCGCATAGGCGATGAGCGCAAAGCTCCAGGCGTGTGATTCAGGAAAGCCGTAGTTCGAGAAGCTGAGCAGGTCTTCGCAGATCTTCGTGGCCATCTCCGTGCTGAGGGGGGCGATCTCGCCGCGTGCCGCGCGTGCCAGCATGGCGCTCTTCATATCCGCGAGCGCCGCCTCGAGACGGCCCTTCTTGCGAATGTTGCCCATCGTGCGCCGCAGCGCGTCGGCTTGGCCGCCCGTGTAACCGCCGAGTTGCATGGCGATCGCCATCGCCTGTTCCTGGAAGATCGGAATGCCCTGGGTGCGTACGAGGATTGTCTCGAGGTCGGGATGTTGGTACGTCACCGGCTCGTGCCCGAGCCTGCGCTCGGTGTACGGCTTCACAAAGCTCGCCTGGATCGGCCCGGGCCGGATGAGCGCCACCTGGACGACGATGTCGTACAGGTGGTCGGGCTTCGTGTGCAGAATGGAATTGATCTGTGCGCGACTCTCAATCTGAAACGTGCCGATTGTTTCGCCGCGCTGAATGAGGTCGTAGGTCTTGGCGTCCGGTTCGGGCACCGCGTACATCTGCGGCCGTGTGCCGGTGCGTTGTTCTATGCAATCGTACGCCTTGCGGACCATGCTCAGCGCACCCAGCCCGAGAAAGTCGAACTTCGGCACGCCGATCATGTCGAGATCGTCCTTGTCGTACTGGATGATCGTGCGGCCCATGGTCGTCTGTTCCACGGGCAGATAATTGCCCAACGGCTGTGCCGACAAGACGAAACCGCCGACGTGCGTCGAGCGCAGGCGGGCCAGCCCATCGAAGCCTTCGAGTGCCATGAGCAATGCGTGTCCGCGCGCATCCTGCAACGCGATACCGCGCGCCTGCGCCAGCTCGCGCACCGCGTCGAGACACTCGGCAGGTTCGTGGCCGTGCACGCGCTTGGAGAGCTCCAACGCCTGTGCCACCGGGTAGCCGAGGGCGCGCATGGCGTCCTGCACCGCGGTGGGCGCGTGGTAGCACTGTGTGACCGCCGTAATCGCCGCGTGTGCGCGATCGTAGTTCGCATACATGTAGTCGAGTACTTCCTCGCGCCGTTCGTGCTCGAAGTCCACGTCGATGTCGGGTGGCTCGGCGTTGCCGGTCACGCGCGCCTCGGAGAGAAAACGCTCGAACAGCAATCCATGCTTCACCGGATCGACCGCCGTGATGCTGAGACAGAAGGCGACGGCGGAGTTCGCGGCGCTGCCGCGCCCCTGGCACAGAATGCCCTTGCGTCGCGCGAAGCGAACGGCATCGGCCATGACGAGAAAGAAGCCGGCGAAACCAAGCCGTCCGATCAGCTCCAGCTCGTGCTCCAGCTGATGTTCCTGCGCGGCGGACAGCGCGCCCCATCGCTCGCGCGCGCCTTCGTATGTCCACAGGCGCAACGCGTGGTGGTCGTCGGTGTCGCTCATGCCGGCGCCGAGCTTGGCTTTGCGGAAGTCAGGCAGGGGAGGGCGCATCCAGTCGAGCAGGAATCCGGTGCATTCGTCGGCCACGCGCACGCTCTCGCGCAATCCCTCCTCGCGCCCGTGCCAGCGACGTGTCATCTCGCGTGGCGACAGCAATTGCCATTCGCCATTCGGATGCAGCAGCCCGCGTTCGGCAGCGACGTCGATCGTCAATCCCAGGCGCAGTGCGGTGAGTAGGTCGTGCACGAGCCGGCCGCGTTCATCCACGTAGCGCGGATTCTGCGTCGCCACCCACGGCACGCCATTGTCGTCGGCCAGTGCAATCAACTCGGCGGCGAGCGCGGCCTCATGGCCGCCGACGTGATGGAGCTGGACTTCCACGGAGAGTGTGCCGGGCACGAAGACTTCGCGCCAGCGATCGAGATACTGGCGGGCATCGCTCGCATGGCCGGCACGCAACAGCGACGCGAGCGCTCCGGACGCGGGGCCGGTGAGTGCATGCAGATCGGTCGCGTGCGCGGCGAGCTGCGCCCACGTCACCTTGGGCCGGCCGCGCCGCTTGCCCTGCGTCTTCTTCTCCCACTCGTCCCACTGGCCAACGCGCGACAGCGTGACGAGCGCGGAAAGGTTCTGGTAGCCTTTCGCCGTGCGCGCGAGAAACGCGGCGGGATGGCCGTCGACGTTGAGCTCCGCGCCGACGATCGGCCGCACCGGATATTGGCAGACGACGCACGGCTCGTCGGTGTGCTCGTCCGCTCCACGGCACATGGGATCCTTGAGCGGAGACATCGCTTCGACGGCGAACTTCGCGATGCCGCCGAGGTCCGCGGTGTCGGTAATGCCAAGGTGCGAGTAGCCGAGCGCACGTGCGTGCTTCGCCAGCGACTCCGCAGAAACGGCACCGTCGGAGAAGGAGAAGCAGGTATGTGCGCGCAGCTCGACGTACACTCGTGTCCCGTGTCCCGTGTCAGTCCCACCAGCCGTGGAGAAACCAGTCCGACGATTGCTGCCTGGTACCGCGGAACAACCACACCATCATCCCGTCCTCGCGCACGCAGCGGAAATACTCGCGAGCGTAGGCGCTGTACCAATGACCGCCGGAAACGCGGTCCGGGCCCGCCGCCTCGACGATATCGTGCCACTCATTGCCATCCATGTAGCGCACCGGCACGTCGTGATCTCGGCGCGGCTGTGTGTCCACGGTGACGACCTTGGGCGTGGGAAGCAGTTGCAGGGTGAGCGAGGGACGCGCGACGAGCGGCCGCGCGCCGGTCCGACCGCTCGCCTCTCGGTCCGCGCTACTCGCCACTCCCTTCCACGTTGTCCTTTCCTCCACCAGTGGATGCTCCGTGTTCACCGGCTCCACGACGACATCGCCCTGATCGTCGGTGAGTTGGATGATCGCGTTTTCCACCATCGGCGCGCTGGCGAAACCGCGGTCGAACAGATCGCCCTGCGCCCCGTCGTTGCCCGTCACCGACTCGACGCGGAGCGTCACTCCCATCACGGCATCGGGGAGCGTGATGGTGTCGAGCGCCTCGCGCACGAGGCGCATCCAGCGCTTCTGTTCGGCGCTTGGTCGTGACGAACGAATGAGATGCGTGCGCTGCGTCCGGTTGCCGAGCGAGAAGACGAGCGCCATCTCACGGGCGCGCTCGCCGCGCGTCACGAGCGACGCGGAGACGGTGCCGGCGAGCGAGTTGATGACGAATTGCAGTCGCTCCGGATCCTTCAATCCGTATTCCACCCACTCCAGCGAGGCGCTCGGCAACGCTCGTACAGGAATTCGAAAGAGCCAACGCGCATCGTCGGCTCGGGCGCGTTGCCAGAGCCGTACACCGTCGAGGCCAAGCCGCACTTCGATGGCTTCAGCGTCGAGCGCGGCGAAGGCGCCACACGTCTCGATTCCGAGCCCGCGGAGCAATGTGGCGAGCGGCTCCGATGGGGAGAGGACGGCGAGCGGGTAGGGTGCGAGAAAGGCCCGGTCCTGTCCCGCCTTCACGACGACGAGCGGCGTGCTGCCCTGCGTCGCGGCGACTTCGGCGGCAACGGGCGTGAGTGCCACACCGGCGTGTGCGTCGTCATGGCCATAATCGCTCGCCACCTGGAGCAGCACGTCCGCGAGCTGCGGGCTGTGCAGACCGCGCGCATCGGCCCAGACGAGTCCGCGCTCGCCGACGGCGACGCGCGGCGCATGCACGAGCAGGCCAGCGACGAGATCAGCGCGGAAGTCCGCGCCGGTCGGCCAGCTCGGACTCCAGAGACAGACGTACTGCATGATGCATGACCGGAAGAGGAAAATCGACGTGCGCGTTCCACCCCACCGAGCGCGCGTGCACACGCACCATCGCCTCCTGGGCTTCCGCTGGATCGCCGAATGGTGTGTGACGCCAGCGATATCGCAGAAGACGTGACGTCAGCCGGAGACTCGCCATTGATGCCGATGTGCCGACGGCGATGAGCGCCGTACCTCCTTCACGTGCTGCGCGCGTGAGGCGGACGGTCTCCGTCCCCTGCGGCTCGGCGCCGGCGACGACGACGAGCGAGAATCCGCCCGAGCGCAGCAGCTCTTCCGCCGCGCGCAGGGCATGGATGCGCGACCGGGGTTTCACGAGATAGGGACCCTCTGCCCAGAACGCGCCGGCGACGGTGTTGTCGCCATCGATCCATGCGGCACGCTCGCCGTTGGCGATGACGGAATGGCAGGAGGCGCGGAGAATGGCCGTCGCCCCGCCATGTGGCACCCACACCGACAACCGGCCGCGTGGCAATCCTCCGTTCGGCAGCACCTGATCGAGCGCGGCAATGCCGGTGCCGACGTGCTCCGTTGTCTGCGTCCCGCCGGTGAGCGGCGTCGCATCCGGAAATCGCTGCTCGATGAGCGCGCGGAGCGCGGCGAGGGATGTGGCCATGGAAAGTTACGGCGTGTGGAAAAGTGATATCAACGTATGCCGAACACAAACCGAAGGCAAGAGTGGTGCCTAGGGCATATCACAAACATTCTCAGGACGCAAAGCCGAACGCCAACTGGCCGACTGCCCCAGCGAATCGCTGCACCACGAAGCAGGGCGAGGTGCCGCTCCGAGCCGGAACGGAGCACCTTTCGCAGAGCCTCCGCGGCGTTTCTGCTCGAACGCGAGCCAGGGCGGGAGTGCGCCTTGCTCCATTCTCACTGCCATCAGCTACTCGACTCGTGAAGATCGGGGTCAGGACCATACCGAACATTCGCCGAAGATGCAAGGCACTCGCCTTTGCGTTCCTGCTCATTGCACCGGCCGAAGTCCTCTACACAACCCATGCGCCCGGCCCAGGCTTGGACCCCGATTCGGCATCTTATCTTGGTGCCGCCGAATCACTTAAGAACGGTTCAGGTCTACGGATTCCCATGGCCGCGTGGCCCAGCACAGACTCGACATCGAGCCTGGCGCACTTTCCGCCAGGCTTCCCTCTGGCGGTCGCCGCAACACTCGCGGCAGGCATGGAGCCGTTGCAGGGAGCGCGACTCATTGAGGCAATTTCGTTCGGCGTGACCGTGGCGATCCTGGCACTGCTCGTTGCATCGGAGGCAGGCATGATTGCCGGTCTGGTGCTGGGAGTTGCCCTGCTCGTGGCGCGCCCGCTCGTACTCGTGCACCTGTCCGTGCTGAGCGAACCGCTCTTTCTCGCGCTGATGTCGCTGACGCTCGCCGCGATGGTGCGTCGCGCGCATCCACTCACCTCAGGTCTGTTGGCCGCACTCTCGGCGCTGGTGCGTTATGCAGGCATCGCGGTGAGTGGCGCCGTGGTGCTGTGGCAACTGATCGAGCCGGGCACCCCGCGCCGTCGGTTTACGCGGGCCGTTCTCGCCGGGCTTCCGACACTCGTGCTGCAGGGCGCTTGGATGCTGCACACCAAGGGACCAACGGTCATTCGCAGCTTCGGCATGTACCCGGGTCTTTCGAGCACGCTGGCGGAGGGTTGGCACACCGTCGCTGCGTGGCTCATTCCTACCAGTGAGGCGCCGAGCGTGCTGTCGCTCTGGCTAGGCGCGCTTGCCGTCCTGCTGCTCGTGGCAGTGACGACACTCGGTGTGCGTGCGACGATCCGGCGGCAACTCCCGGTGGCACGGTTGCTCGCTGCGTGCGCAGCCATGAGCGTGTGCTATGTGGTCGTCATCATGGGGTCT
This sequence comes from uncultured Gemmatimonadaceae bacterium, assembly GCA_963817955.1. Taxonomy (GTDB): domain Bacteria; phylum Gemmatimonadota; class Gemmatimonadetes; order Gemmatimonadales; family Gemmatimonadaceae; genus JAQBQB01. Next base: position 12,507 of record CAWFQK010000001.1, on the reverse strand, counting down.
CGGCTCACCGCCGATCCGGGTATACCCTTCGACGAGCGTATTCTTGCGCCGCTGCTGCTCGTGCTCACGGTGGCAGTGGTCGCGGCGATCGCCGTCGAATGGCGAACGTGGGGATTGCTGCTGCGCGGCGTCATTGCCGCGGCGGCGATCGCCTGGGCGGCCATGTCCGCCTCGGCAAGCAGTGAGGATATCGAGTGGGCGACGACGAACGGCGCCGATTTCGCCGGTGAGCAGTGGCGTACGTCGTCCCTGCTCCGCTGGGCGCGCGAGAGCGGAGCCTCCATGCCACTCTACTCCAACTGGCCAATGGCGGCGTACTTCTACCTGCACCGTCCGACGCGCGAACTGCCCAACGCCCGCAAACCGACCGAGCTGCGTGCCTTTGCAGACACCTTGGCACGACGCAACGCCGTCGTCATCGCCTTCGACGTGCCGAGCCCGGATGGCGTTCCACCGGATAGCCTGGCGGCGATGGCGCATTTGCGAACCATCGCACGGTTGAGCGACGGAACGGTGTACGGGCCGCCGATCGCGATCAGAGATCGCTGATATTCACCCCAATATCGACACGGCCATCGGTGCGTGGCCGGACGAAGAAGTTCGCGTAGTGTTTGTCTCGTGTCACGCGCAACGTGTGGAGCGCCGCCACGCTGCCAAACAGCAACGTGATCTGCGTTGCCGTCATGGCGTGGCTGCGCACCATGAAGGTTACGTCGCTAACCGAGCCGCGGCGGCCGATGGTCAGGTAGAAGACTGTGGTGCCAATGCCGCCGCCAAGCACGCCGCGCTCGATGGCGCTTCCGTGCGTATGGGGAATGTCGAGAATCGCTTCGTCGATCAGCGACTGCATGGTGAGTCCTGACGCCGAAAACAAGAATTGCTTGTGCGGCTGGACATGCGAATCGATGCCGGAGTAGATCGTGGGGCGCGCCTCGTCGAATCCCACCTGGGGGTGTCCGCCGAGGGCAGCTGCCGTGATTATGTGGGCCGCTTCGTGCATCAGCACGCTTGTTGTCGCGCCGAGCGCAATGCGCCACCAGTAGTTCGTCGACAGCCGCACCGAGTCGCCGGCCTGGCCGTGCGCCGTGGCGGGAGCGAGTACGATTAGTGCGAGCGCGATGCGCCGGCAGGATATGCAAAAGGTCACGATGGCTCACTCAAGAACGGTTCGTGCTGGAATCTCTACTCCAAGCCACGAACCCGTAACCCTGACGCCAATGCCACAGAAGCTTTCCGATCTCGAGATCCAGCGCGCACTCACCGGGCTTACCGGCTGGTCTCGCCGCGGTGATGCACTGACCAAAACGTTTACCTTCGAGCGATTCGCCGACGGCATTGCATTCGTTGACCGCGTGGCCCGGGCGGCGGATGCCATGGTACATCACCCCGACATCGACATCCGCTACACCAAGGTGACGACGACGTTGTCGACGCACGACGCCGGCGGGGTCACGCAGAAAGACCTGGATCTCGCCAAAAAGGTCGAGGCAGCGGGGAAGTAGCTGCGATTACCGCCGATTTCTTCCGCCGCCAAGCAGCATGAGCAGGAACATGAACATGTTCAGCAGATCGAGGTAGATCTGCACCGCGGCAATGACGTAATCGTCCTGCCCCAGCGCGTTGGAGCGCAGGAGGCGTGACGTATCAAACACGAGCAGACCGCTAAAGATCAGCACGCCAATGGAGGAGATCCACATGCCGGCGACGAAGTTGGGAAGGAACGCGTTGACGATCAACGCGACGATGAGCACGAGCACGCCCACCATGAGGAAGCTGCCCCATGCGCTGAAATCGCGACGGCTGACCAGGGCGTAAGCGGAAAGGCCGCCAAATGCGACAAAGGTGAGCAGCAGCGCTTGGTTGACCGTACCCGGCGCCCTGCTCTCGGCGAGGAGCAGGAACGGCGCGAGCCAGATGCCCTCGATGAACGTGAACAGGAACGTCAGAATCACGTTCTTGGGAAACTCCCGCGCGGCGCGCTGCGCCATCATCAGCGGGATGAACATACAGATGAAGGTGATGAACGGGTGCGCGGAGACGGCCCCGAGCAGCGCAGGTTGGGTGAACGCGAACGCGGCGCCCAGCATCGTGACGATGACGCTGAGAAAGACGAGCGCGTACGTGCGACGGACGAGCGTCGCACGCTCGGTGCCGGATCGGACTTGAACTGTTGCCGGTGCGTACGAATAGCGGGAATAGCCCATGTCGAGCTCGAACTCCGTTGGGGTTGCGTTGCTCAATATACCCCGACGCCGGGGGTCGGTGCCGGCGTCGGGACGGGTGTTTGAGCCCCCCGAGCGGCTAGCGCGCGGTTGGGGCGGCGGGCGTCACGCCCCCGAGGCTGGTGAGCGAAACGAGCCCATTCACCGCGCGCAACTTGATGGTGCGCGTCGACGTGCCGATCTGACCCGACAGACGTCTTCCCACCCGTTTGTTTCCGGTAGCGGGAACCAGAAAATCGCTCCGTACGCCTCCGTTTACGACGGACAGGTCGATCTGCCCCTGAAGATTGGCTGGGAGCTCGGCGCGAACGGTGCCATTGGTGGTCGTGAGTTTCACGGGGTCGTTGGCTGCCAGGGCATCCGTGCTCAGGCGCACGTCGCCGTTTGTGGTAGTGAGCTCGAGCGGCCCCGCAACATTGACTGCCCGCACGGTGCCGTTCGCCGTGCGCGCGCTCACACCGGCGGTAAGGCCGTCGATCGTCACGGAGCCGTTCGACGTGCGCGCGTCGAGCACGACGTTCGCCGGCAGCGCCGCCTCGAAGTCGGCGGTCGCATCGCTGCCGCGATGGAAGAGGCTGAATATCGAGAGGAATCCACCCGTCTGCCGGCCTCTGTAGCCGCTGTCGGCGCACTGGCCGCTCGCCTTCCACATCGCACAGATGTAGTAATCTTTGCCGATCTGGTTTACAACGAAATGAATGTCGCTCGAGCGGCCGCGACGCCAGCGACGGCTGCCCGTGATGGACGCAGTCTGGCCCACTGCGCGCTGAACCGTGATGTTGCCGAAGCCGTCGCGCAAGTGCACCACCGTGCCCGCGGGGAGATCATTCGTCCATTTGAATGCCGCGACGTCCTCGCCAGATCTTCGACAACCGCCGGCGGTGATAGCTACGACTGCGGCGACGGCTGCCATGGATGCGTATCTCATGCGTGTTCTCCGACGTTCAGGCCCACACGCCAATACGGAGCGGAAGGAGATAAAGTTACGTCGAAGGCGACCGGGGTCACGGGTTACTCTTTCGCCATTCCCAACTTCACATCGCCGCTCACCGTGCTCAGCTCGAGACGGCGGCCGCCGTTGCCAATGCGAGCGTTGATGTGACGCCGGCTCATTCGGCCGTTGTCAAGTGTCAAGGCATAATCAGTGTTCATGGAGCCGCTGACGCTTGTCATCGAGACGTCGGCGTCGAACTGGCGGGGAAGCGCGAGGGTGACGTCGCCGCTCACCGTCTTGACCGACAGATCGCCGCTGCCGGTGAAGGCCTCTACGCGCACATCGACGTCGCCGCTCACGCTGTACGCGGTCACCGCGCTGACGCGGAGGTGATCGAGATGCACGTTGCCGCTGACGCTCTTGGCCATGACGTTCCCCTGTGCACCGGACACGCTGACGTCTCCGCTCACGGAGTTGGCGGCCACCGTGAGGTTGGTCGGGACTGCCACCTCGAGGTCCATCTGCGCGTCGCTCCAATCGTGACGCCCGTGCGAATGCATGCCCGCGTCGTCGCACCGCGAGTCCTGATCGTCGTACAGCACACACACGACGATTCCCTTCGACGTCGGCACTACCTCTGCCTTGATGTGATCGACCGCGCTCCCCCTGCCGCGCGTGATGCCGACCACTTCGACACGACCTGTGGTGGACGGCGTCACCTTCACGTCGCCGTTGACGTTGTGAATCGAGACTTGCTGTCCGGCGGGCAGGACCTTCTCCCAATGGAAGTTGGGCGTCTGCGCGAGGGCCGGCGTGGCAAGGCCTGCGACGAGCGCGAACGAGACGAGTTTGCGTATCATGGGTGTATCTCGGGTTGAGTGATTACGGTCGTCCGCTGGCGCCGCGGCCGTTGGACGAGATCGTGATGTCGCCGTTGAACGTCTCGACGTTGATACGTGCCGAGCCGCCGCCGATCTGAAAGGTGATGTGCTTGGAGACGCCCGAGCCCATGACGTGCTCGCCCGGCTTCACCGTGATCGGAAACTGGCTGTCGATGCCGCCGTTCCAGGTCGAGACCGTGAGCTGCGCGTCCGCGTCGCGCGGAATGTGCAGACTAATGTCTCCTGAATGCGACGTGAGATCGTAGCGCCCGGCGCGATCGATCGTGCCGTCGTAGGTGACATCGCCGCTCGTGGTCTTGCCGCGAACCAGCCGCGACGTGATCTCACGGAGCACGATGCTGCCGCTCACCGAAGCCGCATCGATAGTGCCGCGAGCATCGGTGAGCGTGACGTCGCCACTGATGGTGGAGATCGCCACGTCGCCGTTCACGTTCGCTGCGGTCACGTCGCCGGAGACCGTTGTGATGCCGAGCAGGTTGACGACGTCATCGACCCGGATGTCGCCGCTCTGCGCGTGCACGTCCACCGCGCCGTGGGTGCCGCGCACCGAGATGTCGCCCGACTGCGTCCGAGCGTCGACGCGGACGCCGTACGGCACGGTGACCTCGAATCGCGTATCGCCGTGGCGACGGCCGCCCGCGATCCCCAGGGTCATGCGGTCCGACGTGGTCTCGAAGCGAATGTCATTCTCGTCGCTCTCGGCGTGGATGCGGATCTGATCCCGCGCCCAGCCGGTGATCACCACGTCGCCGCTCTCGGCGCTCACGGTGATCGCGCCGTTCTTGTTGAACGTGTAGGTGGTGTCGATGCGTGCCGTGTCGGTGCGCCGCGACTGCTGCGCGCCGGCTTCAGCCGTCGCCGTCGCCACGAGGGCGGCGGTGAGCGCCGGGATCGCGAACCGGCTGAACATGCGGAAGAAAAGTTTCATTGATGTATGCTCATGTCTTGGACGGCAACAGCGCCGCCGTGCGAAGCAGTTGGACCTTGTTGTCGATCGCGTCGTTGAGCGACTCGATGAGGAAGCGGCTGGCCGGATCTTTCTTGAGCGCCTGTCGGCACTGGGCAATGGCGTTGTCGATGACCTTGAGATTCTGATCGATGACGGCAACAGTCGATGAATCGAGCGACGACCGACGGCCGGACACGATCTCCTTGAGGCGACGAATCTCCTGATCGTAGGTCTGCTCTGGGCTGGGACGGCGGGAGGCAAGCGATGCCCTGGGCCGGCCGGGAGACTGGGGCGTCGCCTGTGTTTCTGGCGTCGTGGCCGCAGGCGGTTGCACTGCAACGCCCCCGGTATCGCGGGGTACGACGACGGTCGATGCGACCCGAACCGATGATTGCCGAGCCACTGAGCGCTTGGTCAACTCGTGGGTCACGGTCGCCGTGACGGCAATGAGACCCGCGGCCGCCAGGCCGTACCACAGTCCGGGCGCGCGCCGGCGTGCCGGCGGCCCGGCCAGTCCGGTCCCGAGCGCGACGACCGGCGTCTCGATACGCTGAGCGATACCATCCCACAGGTCGCGACTCGGCTCGAGCTCGGGAAGATGCGACGCACTTAGGCGCAGCTCGCGAAGATCGGCGAGCAACGCTCCGCACCCCGCGCACCGCAGTGCATGCGCTTCCACGGTGGCGCCCGTCCCGTCATCGACGTCACCCTCGAGGAAATCCGCCAGCGTATCGGAGAACTCGTCGCAAGTCATTGAAGTAGTCATCGGTTTAGTGCCTCCCGCAACAGGAGCCGCGCGCGGTGCAATTGCGCCTTGGTGGCTCCCGACGTCACGCCGAGCATCTCGGCGATCTCCTCATGCTTGTAGCCTTCCACGTCGTGCAGCACGAACACGCGTCGTGCACCAGGGGGAAGCCGCGTAATCGCCTCTTCCAGGTCGAGCAGGTCTCCGGGCGCCAGAGGCATACCGACGACACCAGCATGCGCATCCATGCCGCCTGCTTCGTCGTCGTTCTCCTCGAATCGCATGTGCTGCCGCCCATCACTCTTTCGCGCGTTGAGCACCACGTTCACCGTCAGACGGTGCAGCCACGTCGCAAACGAGCTCTCCCCGCGAAACAAATGCAGCTTTTCCCATGCACGGACAAACACGTCCTGCGTCAACTCCTCGGCGCGACCGCGGTCAGCGACCATCCGGGCGCAGAGGGAAAAGACCCGATTCACGTGCTCCCGATACAGCCCTTCGAAGGCACTTCGATCTCCAGCCGCCGCGCGTGCGACGTCTGAGTCAGGCTTTCCCAAATGGGCCGAAGATGCTTCGTGAATGGCCAAGGTAGCCATGAGTCGTGGACGCTCCATCCGTTGCACTGACTTGGATGGTCCCACGAGGCGGAAGGTTTGAATGCAGCGAGCGCTTTCTTACGTGAGGAGCGCGAGCAGGTCCGAAATGCCTTCCAAATACACGGTGGGCTCGCCTGGCTCCAGGTCGTTCCGGTGGAGCGCTATCCGTACGGGCTCGGCGGGACGACGCAGGGCGAAGGCGGGCATGGCCATCCCGCAAAATAGCGGCTAGGATGCACCGCATGCTTCCACCCTCAGGTCCGGCGCACAGCTCCGCCCCGTCGAAAGAGGCGAAGAGACTTCTCGTGATACTCGTCGCGGCGGTCGTGGTACTCGACGGCACGATCATCGGCGTCTATTACGCCGCACACATCCCACTCCGGCCAGTTCGAACGCAGGAAACGTTCGTGGCAGTCTGGGTAGTGCTGACGCTCATCGTCGTGACGACGATGATGAAACGCATTCGCAAGGCACGCCGGGGCCGGTAGCCCCGGCACCTCAGACGGTTTTCTTTGGCTTGCGGGGAGCGACGGTGGTTACGCGGCGGCGAGCTACCGCAGCCTTGCGCTGGCGCACTTCGCTCGGCTTCTCGTAGTGGCGCTTCTTGCGCAGATCTTTGAGGACGCCGGCCTTCTGTACTTTGCGCTTGAACTGCTTGAGGGCCCAGTCAAGGCGATCGGCTTCGCCGAGCGTGACTTCGATCATCGAATTCTCGGGATGATGACAGTGAAAGAAGTGGTACGAAAAGCCGGGCCGATAACCATCGGCCCGGCTTCTTACTTCACGGGCATTGAACCTGTGAGACCAGGCGAATTACCCGAGCTTTACAACGTTTTCGGCCGCGGGGCCCTTGGCACCCTGGACGATGTCGAACTCCACGCGCTCGCCTTCGGCGAGGGTGCGGAACCCGCTGCCCTGGATGGCCGAATGATGGACGAAGCAGTCCTTCTGACCGCCTTCGGGGGTGATGAAGCCGAAGCCCTTCGCGTCGTTGAACCACTTTACGGTGCCGGTCGTGCGTGCCATTGCAGTACCCCTAAGATGTTGTTGTGTCGTCGGAGTACCGGAACATGCCGTACGCACCGACCCACAGTTACTCGTGATCTTCCCTCACGATGGGTTCGTTCCATGGAAATCCTCTACGATTTCCGGTGACATTAAAAAGGAGCCTCGCGATTTGCGAAGGCCCCGAGATAACATCTGGAACGTGTTCGCGCGATGGAATTTTCGTCGCTGACACAATGTAAAGGGGGGTGGTCGCTTTGGCAATGGACAGTGTGAAGCTGGGATCGACCTTTGCCGGGTATCCGGAGTCACATAGCTTGGCGAGGTCCGGTTCGCGGCCGCTTCCTTAGAGAGGTAACCCTCACCCATGACCAGCACCCGCTGGGTCCTGACGTTCCTCCTGGGCGTCGCCATGATCGCGATTGGGTTGGTCGTCGCGCTGCGACCGCTTTGGACCCATAACGCCGTGCTGACTGGTGCTCGATGGCTCGATATGTCGTTCGCCATCGTGTTTATGCTGCGCGGAGTGGTGAATATTCGCACCGCGTCGGCGCGCCGAAAGCGCCGGTCTGCACAGGGATACCACTAGCCCTCGGCCCCGGATCCGCCTCATTTTCATTCAGTTATACAACTAACAAATCTTTGACGAGGATCAATGCGTCACGCATACATGTACAACGGCGCGTTCGAATTGAATTACAGCGGACTCCGGCCTGGCGCCACCACGTACAAGAGCACCGAAGGCGAAACACGGGCTCTGCCGCAGTGGCCGGATGACATTGACGGGATCCGCGTGGGATACATGGAAAAGTCCGGCAAGAAGTTCTTCGCCGTGCGCGTGCAGTATGAGGATCATGACATCGTGCTCGAGAACCCGGTGTCCATTGACCCGATGCGGCACATGGGAAACCAGCGTTTTTCCGCTGATCCGTGCGTCGTGAGCGACGACGAAACGTCCACGCTTCTCGATGACATGATCCGCGACAACCCGGATAGACAGCCGGAGTTGGCAGCAATGATCAACCGGATCAATCACATCCGGCGTGCATCTCGACCCGCCTCCGAGGCGTGATCCGCTCAGTGTCCCATTCCGGAACTCAGCGGCTGAGGCTCCCTCAATAGGGGTCCGTACGGTAGATTAGCAGATTACGAAGGACCTTGTTTTCACCAATCGGCCCGGTGACTAATGGACGGCTCCACGGCCCTGTCGATCTACCGCGAAGAAAAAGCGCGTGCTCTCCAGGAGCGGCGGATCTCGCACGCTCAGCTGATGACCGAGGCAAAGGAAGCCTTTGCTAAGATGTTGGCAGACGCACAGTTAGCTCGCAAAGGTGGACGTCCAAAAAGTACCCCGGCGGCTGCGGCTGCTGCGGCAGCGGCAAGGGTGAAGGCGGCGCAAGCCGCGGCGGCGGCCGCGGCCGCCGCGCCAGCCGCTCCGATCGCGCCGGTGGCCCAGGTCGCAAAGAAGGCCGCTCCCGTGACGGCGGCGCCTCCCGCAAAGGCTAAACACCTCAAGCCAGCCGCAGTGGACAAGGCCAAGGCCAAGGCCGCGCCTGCCAAGAAGGCGTCGGCTGGCAAGAAGCCCCGCCCGGCCGCGAAACATGCCGCCAAGGCACCGGTGAAAGCCAGGACCGCCACGCCGGCAAAGAAGACGGCAGCGAAGAAGGGCGTGGTTGCGCGCGCGAAACGCCCCGTCGCACGTGGCAAGTCCGTGAAGAAGCGCTAACGCCACAGACCGATGCGCGTTCATCGCGTCGTCATCGGTCTGATTTCAGGACTCATCGTCGGTAGCATCCTGGGCGCGTCGCATACCGCGGCCGCTCTGAGGATCGTATCGCTGCTCGAACCGGTCGGGCAGCTGTGGGTCAATGCGATTCGGATGACCGTTGTGCCGCTCGTCGTCTCCCTGCTGTTCGTGAGCGTGGCATCGCGCGACATGAGCGACGGGATCGGCCGCATCGCCGCCGGCACGATCGCGACGTTCTTCGCGCTCCTCGTATTCGCGGCGATCTTTGCCGTGCTGCTCGGCCCGCCATTGATGGACGACATGAAGCTCGGAGCCGACGCGGCCTCATCGTTGCGCGCGTCGGCGGGCGTCGGTGCGGGGACGACGGCTGCTCAGGTGACGCAGCTTCCCGGCTTCGGAGCATGGGTGACCTCCCTCGTTCCGGCCAACGCGCTGAAGGCCGCGGCTGACGGTGCGATGCTGCCGCTCATCGTCTTCTCACTCCTCTTTGCGCTTGCCACGCGCGCCATCGACGAGTCGCTCCGTCAGGCGTTGATTGGGTTCTTTGCGGCGATCGGTGGCGCGATGACCCGCGTGGTCGAGTGGATCATCGCTGCGGCGCCAGTGGGTATCTTCGCGCTCGTCGTCGCGGCAGCCAGTCGCGCCGGTGCGGCGTTGGCGGGTGCCATGGCGTACTACATCATCGCGATCGTCGCTGCGCTGGTCTTGTTCGCATTCCTGCTGTATCCCATCGCGGCGATGGTGGGGCGCATTCCGCTCGGCTGGTTCACGCGCGGCGTGCTCCCGGCGCAGGCGGTTGCGATCAGCTCGAGCTCGTCACTCGCCTCGCTGCCGGCACTTGTCGAAGGGGGACGCGCGCTCGAATTGCCCCTGGCGGTCACCGGATTTGTGCTCCCGCTGGCGGTGTCCACCTTCAAGGCCGCGACGCCGATCACCTGGATCGTTGGGACGCTCTTCCTGGCGAAGCTCTATGGCGTGGCGATCGGTACGCCGGCACTGCTGACGCTTGCCGTCACCGCGATCGCTCTGAGCTTGACGATTCCCGGAGTGCCGCAAGGGGCGCAGCTCATGCTCGCGCCGCTGCTCGTGACGTATGGCATTCCGCCCGAAGGCGTGGCGCTCCTGATCGCGGTCGATACCATTCCGGACCTCTTTGGCACGATGACCAATGTGACGGCCGATCTCGTGGTGGCAACCGTGGTGGCGAGGCGGGGCGTTGCGGTTCCGGCGATCGAACCGGCATCGTCTCCCGATGCGTGACGGCGTTTATCGGTTTCGCGGCATACTGGCGGCGGTGATGCTCGCCGCCTGTTCGCCATCGAAGGCGCCGCCGCCGCCGGCTAACACCGCAGCGAACGCGACGAGCGGCCCGGTCAGCGGACCAGGGTGTTCCGCAACCGGCGAATGGAAACCGTGTACGATCCTCTATCGGCTCGAGCGTTCAGGATTGGCGCCGCACGTCGATTCCGCGGCCACGCCGTCTGAGAAAACGCTCACCGGCACGCCGCTACTCCTCAAGATCGGCCTCACCGCGACGCTCGAGCTCTACCTCTATCCGGACTCCGTGGCTCGCTTGGCCGACGCACGCAAGCTCGATCGGTCGCAGTTCGTCGGTGCCGGCGCGCCGCAGACCATCAAGCGCGAGCGCACGCTCATCGAGTCGGCCAACGTGATCGCGCTGCTCACCAGTATCAATGACCATCAGCGGGAACGCGTATCAGACGCGATCACCGCGGGACCGCCGCAGCCGAATTCACCGTAGCGCCTTTCAGGAGACGTGACCAATGCGTCGTGCCCGTTCCGTTGTTCTCATTGCCGCCGCCACGGTGATGGTTACATCGTGCATGTCCGGGCCATTCGGCTGCAAGCCGGGAGCGTTGAGCCCGAACGTGGCCGCGCCCGACAGCTTTGTCGTTGCATTCGAGACGAGTCGCGGCCGGTTCGACGTGATGGCGCGGAAGCAGTGGGCGCCAATCGGCGTCGATCGCTTCTATACGTTGGTGCGCGCCAAGCATTTTGATGACGCGCGTTTTTTTCGCGTGGTGAAGAATTTCGTGGCTCAGTTCGGGTTGTCCGGCGATCCGAACGTGAACGAGGCATGGAAGATTCGCTCCATCGCCGATGAACCCGTACGTCACACGAATTCGCGTGGCATCATCTCCTACGCGCGGGGTGGCCCAGGCACGCGCTCGGTGCAGCTGTTCATCAATCTCAGGGACAACCCACGGCTCGATACGCTCAGCGGCTTCGGCTTCCCGCCGATCGCCGAGGTCACCCTTGGGATGAACGTGGTCGATTCGCTGTATGCTGGCTACGGCGAGGCCGCTCCGCGGACCGGTCCGCAGGCCGGCCGAGCAGGACCAAATCAGGATTCGATCATGGTGAAGGGGAACGCATACGTGACTCGCGGGTGGCCGAAGCTCGATTACATCAAGACCGCGCGCATCGTACAGGAGTGGCGCTCACCGACGCCGCGTACAAGCCAATAATGAATCGCGCTGCATTCCTTGGCCTGTGCATTGCCGTTGCCAGTGCAGTCCACGCGGCAGGCGCGCAACGTCCCGACACCACCGGGTGTGATTCAATCGTTGCTGCGTCGCGCGTCGACACGGTCCCGGCGGGCCTGTTCATAAAAGTAGAACGGTTCGACGGCGGTGATCTCCAGGATTCCCGTGCGGATATCATCGGCAGCACCATCGCCACGGCGTTCATTCAGCCGCGGCCCTTCCGCCTCTCGACGTTTTCTGGACCAGCCCTCACGCGCAACCTCCGTCCCGTGACCGGCGACTCGATATCCGGTCTGCGTCAGCCGACGCTGACCGGCATCTACCGCTTCATGGTGCACGCAGAGGAGGCTGCGGCTGAGGTTCAGGTCAAACGGGAGTCGTTGATGATTGGCTTCGATTCCGCGGCGATCGAGGCAATTCGTGTGGCGACCCTGACACCCGACACGTTCCAGATGGCAGCCGGTGAGTCTGAGATGGACATCGAGGTCCGGCTCACGACCGACTCGAGCGCCGGCGCGCGGCGGATGAACTATGCGTTCTTCCCACGCGTGCGCGTGGTCGATGCGGTACCGCGTCGCGACAATCCGATCGCCGCCTTTCCCGAAATTGAAACCCAACTCGGCACATCAAGCGGAGAGGTCGTCTTCCGTTTCGTCGTCCTTCGAAGCGGCGAACCCGACCTTGGGACTGTCGAAGTGGTGCGGGCGACGTCAATGGAATTCGTCCGCTCCGCCTTCGTGGCCATGGCGAAACAGCGTTTCGCGCCGGCGACAATTCTTGGCTGCACCGTGGACCAGCGTGTCGAGTACCCGTTCACGTTCGTTCAACTCAACGCGCCGAGCCGCCACCGCGCTCGGTCAGATAAGCACGGGTTTCGGCGTTTACGGGACCGCCAATAGA